>NZ_JACHDS010000001.1:2952053-4428080 GCF_014201195.1 Nocardiopsis mwathae
CGCCAGCCCGACCAGGTCGGGCACGTCCGGCGCCAGCTTGGCGAAGACCGGGACCTCGGATCGCGTGTGCGAGCGCACCGCACGCACCACCCGAGCCGCCTCCTCGGGGTCGTCGGCGAAGTGCCGCCCCTGACCCGCCGGGTTCGGGCAGGACAGGTTGACCTCGATCAGGTCGACGCCCGGCGCATCCGAGATCCGCCGGGCCAGCTCCGCGTACTCCCCCGCGCCGCCCCCCGCGACCGAGACCACGGCCCGTCCGCCCCGGGAGATCAGCCACGGCAGGTCGCGCTGGAGCAGCACGTCGACCCCCGGCCCCTGCAGGCCGGTGGCGCTCAGCATGCCGCTGGGCGTCTCGGCGACGCGCGGAGCCGGCCGCCCGGCGCGCGGCTCCAACATCACCGACTTGGTCGTCACCGCCCCGATCCGGGAGATGTCGAAGTACTGCGCCAGCTCGCGTCCGCTGCCCGCGCAGCCGGCCGCCGTCACGACGGGGTTCTCCAGCTCCACGTTGCTCAGCCGGGTCCGCAGATCAGGGCTCATCCCCTGGGCGCCTTTCGTGTCCGGTCGGGTGCGGGAGGGGGGTCGGGGGCAGGTGTCGGTGAGGTGGGGCGGCGGCTCGGTCAGGGCGAGGGGCGGAAGGTCGGCGGGCGTGAGGTCCGCGGGCGTCACGGGATGCGCCTCCGGTCCGGGGCCGCTCACCCGGCCTCCCGGTCGATGGCGTCGGAGTGGGCGCCGCCGTCGTGGAGCGCCTTCCAGCCCGGGGCGCCGAGCGCGTCGAACGGGATCGTGCCCACGTCGTCGAAGCGCACGCGCTCGCCGCGGAACACCGGCCCGTCCATGCAGCTGCGCACCATCCGGGTGATGCCGTCCTCCCCCACGACCGGGATCACGCAGGTCATGCAGAGCCCGGTCCCGCAGGCCATGGTCTCCTCCACCGAGACCTGCACCGGGATCCCGTGCGCCGAGGCCACCGCGGTGGCCTCGCGCAGCATCGGCATCGGCCCGCAGGCGTAGACGACGTCGGAGCGCGCGTCCTCGATGACCGTGCCCAGCGCGTCGGTGACCCTCCCGTGCACGCCGAACGACCCGTCATCGGTGGTGAAGGTCGCGGTTTCGGCGACCCGGCGGGCGGTGATGGCGCTGAACACCCGGTCGGCCGAGGCGGCGCCGAGCACGAAGTCCACCCGGCACCCGCGGCGGCGCAGCGAAAGCGCCAGCGGGAACAGCGGCGCCGCCCCCGAGCCGCCCCCGGCCAGCACGCAGTTGACCGGGTCGCGCGGCAGCGGGAAGGGGCGGCCCAGCGGCCCGACGATGTCGAGCAGGTCGCGTGAGCGCCGCTCGGCCAGCCAGGCGGTGCCCTGGCCGCGCACCGCGAAGAGGAACTCCACGGTGCCGCCGTAGTCGGGCTTGACGTCGTGGATGGCGAACGGGCGGCGCAGCAGGGTGCTGGACTGCTCGCCGCCGACCGCCACCGAGACGAACTGCCCCGAGCGGAATCGCTCGGCGATGCCCGGCGCCACCACGGTGATGGCGTAGTAGGCGTCGACCCGGCGCACGGTCAGCACCGGGCAGCGGATCTGGATCGGTCCCTGCTCACTCATCGGGACCTCCGACCGCATCCGGCCGCCCCGGCTTCCTCGCCGCGGCGGGGGCCGGGGGCGCCGGTACCCCGGCCCGTCGTCCACCGGGCGGGGCCGTATCCCCGCTCGCAGCGATCTCCTCACGTCCGGCCACCGGCGCGCCCCTCGCTCCCTACGTGCTTCTAGTCGGTGGACCCGCGCAGGGAGGCGGCGTGCTCCTGGAGGGAGCGCACACCGATGTCACCGCGCACCAGGGCCTCGATGCCCTGGACGGCCGCGGCCAGCCCCTGCACCGTCGTCACGCTCGGCACACCGCGCAGGACCGCGGCGGTCCGGATCTCGTAGCCGTCGAGGCGCGGCCCGGACTGGCCCGCCCCGCCGAACGGCGTGTTGACGATGAGGTCCACGTCTCCATCGTGGATGAGTTGCACGATAGTGGGTTCGTTGTCGGGCCCGGGGCCTTCGCTGTGTTTCCGGACCACCCGGGCCTCGACCCCGTTGCGCCGCAGAACCCATGCGGTGCCCTCCGTGGCCAGGATCTCGAAGCCCAGATCGGCCAGCCGCTTGACCGGGAAGATCATCGAGCGCTTGTCCCGGTTGGCGACCGAAACGAACACCGAACCCGTGGTGGGAAGCGACCCGAAAGCCGCCTGCGAGGACTTGGCGTAGGCCGCGCCGAAGGCGGCGTCCAGGCCCATGACCTCACCGGTGGAGCGCATCTCCGGCCCCAGCACGGTGTCGACACCCTGGCCGGCCTTGTCGATGAACCGGTTGAAGGGCAGCACCGCCTCCTTGACCGCGACCGGCGCGTCCATGGGCAGGGTGCCGCCGTCGCCCTCGGCCGGGAGCAGTCCCTCGGCGCGCAGCTCGGCGATGGTGGCACCGAGCATCACCCGGGCCGCGGCCTTGGCCAGCGGCACCGCGGTCGCCTTGGAGACGAAGGGCACCGTGCGCGAGGCGCGCGGGTTGGCCTCCAGCACGTAGAGCACGCCCGAGGTCAGCGCGAACTGGATGTTGATCAGGCCGCGCACCCCGGTGCCCCGCGCGATCCCCTCGGTGGAGTAGCGGATCCGCTCGAAGTCCTCGTTGCCCAGCGTCACGGCCGGCAGGGCGCACGCCGAGTCGCCGGAGTGGATCCCGGCCTCCTCGATGTGCTCCATGACACCGCCGAGGTAGAGGTCGCGGCCGTCGTAGAGGGCGTCGACGTCGATCTCGATGGCGTCGTCGAGGAAGCGGTCGATGAGCACCGGGTACTCCGGGCTGACCTCGGCGTTGCGCTGGATGTAGTCGCGCAGCATGTCCTCGCCGTAGACGATCTCCATGCCGCGCCCGCCCAGCACGTAGGAGGGGCGGACCATGACCGGGTAGCCGATCTCGCCGGCGGCCTCGCGCGCCTCCTCGAACGACGTGGCGGTGCCGTGCTTGGGCGCGGGCAGCCCGGCGCCGGCCAGCACCTTGCCGAACTCGCCGCGGTCCTCGGCCAGGTCGATGGCCTCGGGGCTGGTGCCGACGATGGGCACCCCCGCCGCCTTCAGGTCGCGGGCCAGGCCGAGCGGGGTCTGCCCGCCCAGCTGCACGATCACCCCGGCCACCGGCCCGGTGGCCTGCTCGGCGCGGACCACCTCCAGCACGTCCTCCAGGGTGAGCGGCTCGAAGTAGAGCCGGTCGCTGGTGTCGTAGTCGGTGGAGACGGTCTCCGGGTTGCAGTTGACCATGACGGTCTCGTAGCCGGCCGCCGACAGCGCGAAGGAGGCGTGCACGCAGCTGTAGTCGAACTCGACGCCCTGGCCGATGCGGTTGGGGCCGGAGCCCAGGATGATCACCTTGGGCGTGGTGCCCTCGGGGACCTCGGTCTCCTCGTCGTAGCTGGAGTACAGGTAGGGCGTCCGGGCGGCGAACTCCGCCGCGCAGGTGTCGACCGTCAGGTAGACGGGGTGGACGCCCATGGCGTGGCGCAGCTCCCGGACGACCTCCTCGGACTTGCCGGTGATCTCGCCGAGCTGGGAGTCGGAGAAGCCGAGCCGCTTGGCGGCGCGCAGCAGCTCCTCGTCCAGCTTGGGCGCGGCCGCGACCTTGCGGGCGGTCTCCTCCAGCAGCATGAGCTGGTCGACGAACCACGGGTCGATACGGGTGGCGGCGTGCACCTCGGCGACGGTCGCACCGGCGCGCAGTGCCTGCTGCACCAGGCGCAGCCGCTGCTCCCCGGGGGTGGCGGCGGCCGCGAGCAGGGACCCCTTGTCGCGCAGCCCGCCCACGCCGGGCTCCCCGGCCCAGGTCAGGCCCACGCCCTTCTTCTCCACCGAGCGCATGGCCTTCTGCAGCGCCTCGGGGAAGGACCGGCCGATGGCCATGGCCTCGCCGACCGACTTCATGGTGGTGGTCAGCGACGGGTCGGCGCCGGGGAACTTCTCGAAGGCGAACCGCGGCACCTTGACGACGACGTAGTCGAGGGCCGGCTCGAAGCTGGCCGGGGTCTCGCGGGTGATGTCGTTGGGAATCTCGTCGAGGGTGTAGCCGACGGCCAGCTTCGCGGCGATCTTGGCGATCGGGAAGCCGGTGGCCTTGGAGGCCAGGGCCGAGGACCGGGAGACGCGCGGGTTCATCTCGATGACGATGAGCCGCCCGTTCTCCGGGTGGACCGCGAACTGGATGTTGCAGCCGCCGGTGTCCACGCCGACCTCGCGGATGACCGCGATGCCCAGATCACGCATGCGCTGGTACTCGCGGTCGGTCAGGGTCATGGCGGGGGCGACGGTGATGGAGTCGCCGGTGTGCACACCCATCGGGTCGAGGTTCTCGATGGAGCAGACGACGACCACGTTGTCGTTGGCGTCGCGCATCAGCTCCAGCTCGTACTCCTTCCAGCCGAGGATGGACTCCTCCAGGAGCACCTCGCTGGTCGGCGACAGGTTGAGCCCCTGCCCGGCGATGCGGCGCAGCTCGGTCTCGTCGTGGGCGAAACCGGAGCCGGCGCCGCCCATGGTGAAGGACGGCCGGACCACGACCGGGTAGTTCAGCTCCTCGGCGGCGTCGAGGCACTCCTGCAGGGTGTGGCAGATGAGCGAGCGGGCGGACTCGCCGCCGATGCGCTCCACGATCCCCTTGAAGGTCTCGCGGTCCTCACCCGAGTGGATGGCGTCGATGTTGGCGCCGATGAGCTCCACCTTGTACTCGGCGAGAACACCCGACTCGTGCAGGGCGACGGCGGCGTTGAGGGCGGTCTGCCCACCCAGCGTGGGCAGCAGCGCGTCGGGGCGCTCCTTGGCGATGATCTTCTCGATCATCTCCGGGGTGATCGGCTCGACGTAGGTGGCGTCGGCGATCTCCGGGTCGGTCATGATCGTGGCCGGGTTGGAGTTGACCAGGATCACGCGCAGGCCCTCGGCCCTGAGCACGCGGCAGGCCTGGGTGCCGGAGTAGTCGAACTCCGCGGCCTGGCCGATCACGATCGGCCCGGAGCCGATCACGAGGACGGATGACAGATCACTACGGCGCGGCATGGGTTTCCTCTAGGGCTGGGCGGGCGTGGCGGAGTGGGACGTGGCTGCCATGAGGTCGCAGAACGCGTCGAACAGCTGGGCGGCGTCGTGCGGACCCGCGGCGGCTTCGGGGTGGTACTGGACGCTGAACGCGGGCCGGTCCAGCAGCCGGAGCCCCTCCACCACGTGGTCGTTGAGGCCGAAGAAGCTGACCTCGGCGCGGCCGTAGGGGGTGTCGAACGGGCCGTCGGTGGGCGCGTCGACCGCGAAACCGTGGTTCTGGCTGGTGATGTAGACCCGGCCGGTGTGCACGTCGCGCACGGGCTGGTTCACCCCGCGGTGGCCGAATGTCAGCTTGTAGGTGCCCAGTCCCAGCGCGCGGCCGAGGATCTGGTTGCCGAAGCAGATGCCGAACAGGGGCTTGCCGGCGTCCAGTACGCCGCGCATGGCGGCCACCGGGGCGTCGGCGGTCGCGGGGTCGCCGGGGCCGTTGGAGAAGAAGACGCCGTCGGGGTCCAGGGCGAGGATGTCCTCGGCGGTGGCGGTGGCGGGCAGCACGGTGACCTCGCAGCCGCGCTCGGCCATCCGCTGCGGGGTCATGGCCTTGATGCCCAGGTCGACGGCGGCCACCCGGAACCGGGCGGGGACGCCCTCGGGCGGGGCCACGGTGTAGGGCTCGGCGGTGGTGACCTCGCCCACGAGGTCGGCACCGGCCATCGTCGGCTCGGCGAGCACGCGCTGCAGCAGCGCCTGCGGGTCGCTCTCGGTGGTGCTGATGGCCGCGCGCATGGCGCCGCGGTCGCGGATGTGCTTGGTCAGCGCGCGGGTGCCGGGCATGGCGATGCCGACGACGCCCTGGCGGCGCAGCTCCTCGTCCAGGGTGCGCCGGGCGCGCCAGTTGGAGGGGATGCGGGCGGGGTCGCGCACCACGTACCCGGCGACCCAGATCCGGCCCGACTCGGGGTCGTCGTCGTTGACGCCGGTGTTGCCGATGTGCGGCGCGGTCATGGCCACGATCTGGCGGTGGTAGGAGGGGTCGGTGAGCGTCTCCTGGTAGCCGGTCATACCGGTGTTGAAGACGATCTCGCCGAACGTCTCGCCCTGCGCGCCGAACGAGCGGCCGCGGAAGACCCGGCCGTCTTCGAGCACCAGGATCGCGGGCACGTCGGTGGTGGTGGTCTCTGCAGTCACTGAATCTTCCCATCGAGGACCGTCGGAACGCCGCGCAGGAACGTCGCGGTCACGTTCCCGGGCAGGGTCATCCCCCGGTAGGGGGTGTTGCCGCTCTTGGAGACCATGGCGGCCCCGTCGACCTCGCGGGAGGCCGCGGGGTCGTAGAGCGTGATGTTGGCGGGCTCGCCGACCGCGAGGGGGCGGCCCTGGCCACCGATGCGGCTGATCCGCGCCGGGGTGGCCGACATGCGGTCGGCGACGGCGGCCCAGTCGAGCAGGCCGGTGTCGACCATGGCGTGCTGGACCACCGACAGGGCGGTCTCCAGGCCCACCATGCCCATCGCGGCGTTGGCCCACTCGGTCTCCTTGGCCTCGACCGGGTGCGGGGCGTGGTCGGTGGCCACGCAGTCGATCGTGCCGTCGGCCAGGGCCGCGCGAAGGGCGTGCACGTCCTCGGCGGTGCGCAGCGGCGGGTTGACCTTGTAGATGGGGTCGTAGCTCTCGGCGAGCCCGTCGGTGAGCAGCAGGTGGTGCGGGGTGACCTCGGCGGTGACGTCGCAGCCGCGCGCTTTGGCCTCGCGGATGATCTGCACCGACCCCTTGGTGGAGACGTGGCAGACGTGCAGCCGCGACCCGACGTGCTCGGCGAGCAGGCAGTCGCGGGCGATGACGGCCTCCTCGGCCACCGCCGGCCACCCGGCCAGGCCGAGCCGGTCGGAGACGACACCCTCGTTCATCTGGGCGCCCTCGGTCAGCCGCGGCTCCTGCGCGTGCTGGGCGACGACGCCGTCGAAGGCCTTGACGTACTCCAGGGCGCGGCGCATCAGCAGCGGGTCGGCGACGCACAGGCCGTCGTCGGAGAAGACCCGCACCTGGGCCGGGGAGTCGGCCATGGCGCCGAGCTCGGCCAGGCGTTCGCCGCGCAGGCCGTGGGTGACGGCGCCGACGGGCTGCACGTCGCAGTAGCCGGCCTCGCGGCCCAGCCGCCAGACCTGCTCGACGACGCCGGCGGTGTCGGCGACCGGCTCGGTGTTGGCCATGGCGTGCACGGCGGTGTAGCCGCCGCGGGCGGCGGAGCGGGAGCCGCTGGCCACGGTCTCGGCGTCCTCGCGGCCGGGCTCACGCAGGTGGGTGTGGAGGTCGACCAGCCCCGGCAGGGCGATGAGGCCGTCGGCCACGACGACCGCGGCGCCCTCGGCGTCCAGCCCCGCGCCGATCGCGGCGATGGCGCCGTCGCGCAGCAGGATGTCGGTCGGCTCGCCGCCCAGGACGCGGGCCCCGCGGATCAGGTGGTTCACGTTCATCTCTATCCGTATTCTCCGTCGGTGTCTTCTCCGTCGGTGTCGCGTCAGGCGCCGATCGCGGATTCCGAGCCGCCGAGCAGCAGGTAGAGCACGGCCATGCGGATGCTGAGCCCGTTGGCGACCTGCTCGGTCACGGTGCAGCGCGGGGAGTCGGCGACCTCGGCGGAGATCTCCATGCCGCGGACCATCGGGCCGGGGTGCATGACGATGGCCTCGTCGTGCATCCGGGCGAAGCGCTCGGAGTCCAGGCCGTAGCGGCGGCTGTACTCGCGCGGGGTGGGGAAGTAGGCGCCCTGCATGCGCTCGGCCTGCACGCGCAGCATCATCACCACGTCGCTCTTGGACAGGGCCTCGTCGAGGTCGTAGGAGACTGCGCACGGCCAGGTGTGCACGGAGACCGGCATCAGCGTGGGCGGGGCCACCAGAGTGGCCTCGGCGCCGAGCGTGTGCAGGAGCAGCACGTTGGAGCGGGCGACCCTGCTGTGCCTGATGTCGCCGACGATGGCGACGCGCAGGCCGTCGAGGCGGCCCATGCGCTCGCGCATGGTGTAGACGTCCAGCAGCGCCTGGGTGGGGTGCTCGTGGGTGCCGTCCCCGGCGTTGACGACCGAGCCGTCGACCCAGCCGGACAGCCGGTGGGCGGCGCCGGATGCGGAGTGCCGGATGACGACGCCGTCGGCGCCCATGGCCTGCAGGGTGAGCGCGGTGTCCTTGAGGCTCTCGCCCTTGGAGACGCTGGAGCCCTTGGCGGAGAAATTGATGACGTCGGCGGAGAGCCGCTTGGCCGCGAGCTCGAAGGAGGTGCGGGTGCGGGTGGAGTCCTCGAAGAAGAGGTTGACCACGGTGCGCCCGCGCAGGGTCGGGAACTTCTTCACCGACCGGGCGCCGGCTTGGGCGAGTTCGCGGGCGGTGTCGAGGATGAGGGTGGCCTCGTCGCGGCTGAGGTCGCCGGCGGAGAGCAGGTGGCGCATCAGAGTTCCCCTTCCGCCCCGGGTCGGGGCTTGGCGGGGCCGAGGACGACGGCGTCGCGGCCGTCGAGCTCCTCCAGCAGGACGGTGACGTTCTCGCGGAGCGAGGTCGGCAGGTTCTTGCCGACGTAGTCGGCGCGGATCGGCAGCTCGCGGTGGCCCCGGTCGACGAGGGTGGCGAGCTGGACGGCGCGGGGGCGGCCCAGGTCGTTGAGGGCGTCGAGGGCGGCGCGGACGGTGCGCCCGGAGAAGAGGACGTCGTCGACGAGGACGACGACGCGGCCGTCGATGCCGCCGGCGGGGATCTCGGTGCGGCCGAGTGCGCGTGCGGGCGCGAGGCGGAGGTCGTCGCGGTACATGGTGATGTCCAGCGACCCCCACGGGACGGTGCGGTCCTCCACGCGCTCGATGCGCTCGGCGAGACGGCGGGCGAGCGGGACGCCCCGGGTGGGAATTCCCAGTAGGGTGACGTCTTCTCCACCCTTGGTACGTTCGAGGACCTCGTGCGCGATGCGGGTGAGGGCCCGCGTGATCTCGGGTCCTTCGAGGACGGTCTTGGTCGCGCCGCGGTCGGCGGGTTTCGGCGGCTCTGCCGCCTGCGCAGCATGCGCGTCACTTTCCGTGCGCTTTTGGGCACACAAAGTAGTGACCCCCTTCCCTGCCTCACTGAACAGGACGTTAAAGGATGTCGATCGGCCCCACGCTACCAGCGCGATCACCACCCCCCGAATCCCGGGGGTCAGCAAACATGGCAAAAATATGACACTGGTCACATAACGATCTCTTGACTATCCCGTCACGCGCCGAATTCCGGGCACCACCGAACCCGGTGCGTTCACGCCGTGAAAACACGGAATCCCCTACACCTGCGGGCTTTACGGTGTCCGCGGTGGCCGCCGGGCGCCCCCGTTGATCCCGGAATGAGAGAGCCCTCACTTACACACGGTTTGGCCACTGATTAGTCGCGTTTCCACCCAACGGCTTGACCTGGCGCGCAGACCGCCCTACCGTCACTGTCCGTAACCAATCTGGGTGGGGGACGCTCCGTGCCACCCGACGCACGAGACGGTGTGGCCCGTAGCACGGAGTGGTGGCCCCCGGGGAACGGCGCATGGCGCATGGCCATGATGCCGGGTTCCGCCGGACGGGCCGTGGCCGGTGAACCCGGATCCACCACCCACGCCAGCCACCTTCACGGCCGGGGAGCGACGAAGAAGATGCCATCCGAATACGCGAAGTCCCTCGGCGCGCGACTGCGCGCCATCCGCACCCAGCAGGGGCTCTCCCTGCACGGGGTGGAAGAGAAGTCCCACGGGCGCTGGAAGGCCGTCGTGGTGGGCTCCTACGAGCGCGGCGACCGCGCCGTCACGGTGCAGAAGCTCGCCGAGCTCGCCGACTTCTACGGCGTGCCGATGTCGGAGCTGCTGCCCGGCGGTGCCGCGCCCACGCCGCTCGGCCCCACGCCCAAGCTCGTCATCGACCTGGAGCGCATGCAGCAGCTGCCCCAGGAGAAGGCCGGACCGCTCGCCCGCTACGTCGCCACCATCCAGAGCCAGCGCGGCGACTACAACGGCCGCGTGCTCTCGATCCGCCAGGAGGACCTGCGGTCGCTGGCCGTCATCTACGACCGCTCGCCCAGCGACCTCACCGAGGAACTCATCAACTGGGGCGTCCTGGACCCGGAAGCGCGCCGCGCGGTCGACGCCTTCTAGCCGGCCCCAGGACCGGAGCGGTTCCTTCGTCAACGCCCCCCTGCCCCAGGGGCTCCCTGCATACGCACGGCGGCCGTGCACCTCACCGGAGGTGCACGGCCGCCGTGCGTATGCGGGGGGTCGGTCGGCGGGCACCCGCGCGCACGAGAGGAGCGGCCGGGCACAGGGGCTTCCCCTCCCCCGCCCGGCCGCTCTCCCCGCGCCCGAGCGCCCGGGGGGAGGGCGGCCGGGCACGGGTCCCAGGAGGTACCCGGAGCACGCATTCGAACAAAAGTTCGAACACACGTACGTTAACCCCACCGGGCGTCCGGCGTCAAGGCGTGGCGGTCGCGCCGAGGCCCAGGTCGCAACGGGGAGCGCCGCCCCGATCCGCGGCGCCCGCGGCCGGTTGCGGCCACCTCCGCGGCGGCCGCCGCACGGCAGGCCCCGCCGAGGCACCAGGGCGTAGGGTGGCGCTGTGCAGACCGACACCGAGCTGTGGGACCTGGCCGCTCCCGCCTTCGTCCACGCGCTGCCCGCGCTGATGGACATCTACGCGGCCGCCATGGACCCGCCGCGGGACCAGCTCGCCGGGCGGCAGGTCATCATGGAGCAGCACTCCCGCCACCCCGGATTCCGGTCGGTCACCGCCGTCGAGGCCGGAGGGGACGCCGTCGGCTTCGCCTACGGGTTCCATGGCCGACGCGGCCAGTGGTGGCACGATGTGGTCACCCAGGCGCTGCGCGTCCGCGACCCGGCCGCCGAACGGCGCTGGTTCCGCGACTCCTTCGAAATCGCCGAGGTCCACGTGCGCCCGGAGCGCCAGGGCCGGGGCATCGGTCGGCGGCTGCTCTACCGGCTGACGGCGGCGCGCACCGAGCGCACCGCCGTCCTGTCGACCCATGCCGGCGCCACCGTGGCCCGCGGCCTCTACACGTCCTGCGGCTTCGTCGACGTGCTGTCGGACTTCCGCTTCCCCGGAAGCCCGCAGCAGCCCTTCGCCATCATGGCCGCGCGGCTCCCCCTGCGGGTACCCGGTTCGGCGCGATTTCGCGGTAGATCTCGCGTGTGGCGGTGGACTGGTTGAAGGTGATGAAGTGGATGCCCGGGGCGCCCTCGTCCAGCAGGCGCTCGCACAGCCGCTGGGCCTGCTCGATGCCGAGGCGGCGCACGGCCTCCTTGTCGCCGCCCACCTTCTCGAACTCCGCGGCCAGGGCTCGCGGGAACGGCGCGCCCGACAGCTGCTCGGAGCGCTCGATCGTGGCGAGCTTCACCACCGGCATGATCTCCGGGATGATCGGCACCTCGCAGCCCTTGGCCGCGACCCGGTCGCGCAGCCGCAGGTAGTCGTCCGCCTCGAAGAACATCTGGGTGATCGCGTAGTCGGCGCCCGCCCGGCACTTGCGGACGAAGTACTTCACGTCGGACTCGATGTCGGGCGAGCGCGGGTGCTTGTAGGGGAACGCCGCCACGCCCACGCAGAAGTCGCCGGTCTCCTTGAGCAGCCGGACCAGCTCGTCGGCGTAGTTCAGCCCCTCGGGGTGCCTGACCCACTCTCCCAGCGGGTCGCCGGGCGGGTCCCCGCGCAGTGCGAGCATGTTGCTCACGCCGGCGTCGGCGAACCGGCCGATGAGGTGGCGCAGTTCGCGCACCGAGTGGTCGACGGCGGTCATGTGCGCGACCGGGAGGAGTGTGGTGTCGGTCGCCATGCGTTCGGTGATCTCGACCGTGCGGTCCCGGGTGCCGCCGCCGGCGCCGTAGGTCACGGATACGAACGAGGGGGCCAGTGCCTCGATCTCGCGGATGACCCGCCAGAGTTTCCGCTGGCCCTCGGGGGTCTTGGGGGGAAAGAACTCGAACGAGAAGGTCGGTTCGCCGGCGTTGAGCAGGTCGCGGATGTGGCGCGGCCGCGGGGCAGGGCGCGGCGCCGCACCGGAGCGTGTCACTGTGCCAAGCATGTGATCCACCATAGGCCACTCGCCCGGTCGGGAATGGGCCGGGACGGGCGGCACCCGCGCCCCGGCCGGTGGAGGGACCGCCGCGAACAGCGGATAACCTGCCCTCATGACCTCCACACCATCATCTCCCGTCGATTTCGTGCGTGCGGCCGTGGATTCCGAGATCGCCGAATTCACCGAGCGCCGCCGCGCCCAGCTGCTGGAGATCGGCCCGGAGCTCAAGCCCGTGATGGAGGCGCTGGAGGCCATGCTGGCGGGCGGCAAGCGGCTGCGTCCGGCCTTCTGCTACTGGGGGTGGCGCGGCGCCGGGGGCGGCGACATCCCGGAGATCTACCCGGCCGCGGCCTCACTGGAGTTCCTCCAGGCGTGTGCCCTCATCCACGACGACGTCATCGACAACAGCGACACCCGCCGCGGTCTGCCGGCCACGCACAAGCGCCTGGAGGAGCTGCACGGCCGCTCGGGCTGGAGCGGCTCGGCCGCCGGGTTCGGGCAGGGCTCCGCGATCCTCATCGGCGACCTGTGCCTGGCCTGGAGCGACGAGATGTACCAGGGCAGCGGGCTTCCCCTGGAGGCGCTGCGGGCGGGCCGGGAGCCGTTCGACGCGATGCGCACCGAGGTGATGGCCGGGCAGTACCTCGACATGCTGGAGCAGGTGCGCGGTTCGGAGAGTGTCGAGGCGTCGCTGCGCGTCATGCACTACAAAGCGGCCAAGTACACCATCGAGCGCCCGTTGCACATCGGTGCCGCCCTGGCCGGCCGCTACCCGGAGCTCGCCGGCGTCTACAGCGCCTACGGGACCGCGCTGGGCGTCGCCTTCCAGCTCCGCGACGACCTCCTGGGCGTCTTCGGCGACCCGGAGGAGACCGGCAAGCCCGCGGGCGACGACCTCAGAGAGGGCAAGCGCACCCTGCTGGTCGCCGAGACGCTGGAGCGCGCCGCGGCGGACGACGCCGCCGAGTTCCGCCGCCACCTGGGCGACCCGGACCTCACGCCGGAGACCGTGGATCGGATGCGCGCCCTGGCCACCGGCTGCGGCGCGCTGGAAGCGTGCGAGCGGCGCATCGACGGCTACGTCGCGCAGGCCACCCGCGCGCTGGAGAGCCCGCTGATCGCCGACGAGGCCCGCTCCGCCCTGGCCGACCTGATCGTGGCCGCCACGGCGCGCAAGCACTGACCCACGGGCCCCGCCCCGCCCGCCGGGGGCGCCGCGCCCGTGCGCGGGCCGTCACCGGA
Source organism: Nocardiopsis mwathae (assembly GCF_014201195.1). Classification (NCBI taxonomy): domain Bacteria; kingdom Bacillati; phylum Actinomycetota; class Actinomycetes; order Streptosporangiales; family Nocardiopsidaceae; genus Nocardiopsis; species Nocardiopsis mwathae. The sequence goes on from NZ_JACHDS010000001.1 coordinate 2,965,443, forward strand.
CGGCTACACGTACGCACCGTGCGGGGCGTGCCTCCCCACCAGAGGAGGAGACCGGTTCCTCCCCCTGGCGGATCGACGCGGGACGCTCGGCCTGTTTGAGTCGGAGACGGACCCGGACCGCGGCCCGGGAGGGCCCGGCGGGCGGTGTCCGCGGGTGAGGTGAGGACGGCACCTCATCCGCGGACGCCGCCCCTCGCACGGTCGAGTCCGGCGCGCCGTTACCCGCGCCGGAAGGGGCATCAGGTGAGAATAGGGAGCCATGGGTGACGATCAGGCAATAACGCACACCATCGGCATCACCGGTGCGACCGGGGGAATCGGCGGCCGCGTCGCCGCGCGACTGGCCCGGCGCGGCATCGCCCAGCGGCTCATCGTCCGCGACCTCAACCGGGCACCGGAGTTCCCCGGTGCCAGCGCCGCGATGGCGTCCTACGAGGACACGACCGCCTTCGAGCGCGCGGCCAAGGGGGCCGACACGCTGTTCCTGGTCTCGGCCACGGAGTCCGCCGACCGGGTGGACCGGCACATCAGCGCGGTGGACGCCGCCGTCGCGGCGGGGGTGAAGCGCATCGTCTACCTGTCGTTCCTGTCGGCGGCTCCGGCCGCGACGTTCAGCTACGCCCGCGACCACTTCTACACCGAGGCGCATATCCGCTCCACGGGCGTGGCGCACACCTTCCTGCGGCCCGGCTTCTACCTGGACCTGCTGCCGTACTGGGCCGATGACGCAGGGGTGATCCGCGGGCCGGCCGGGCAGGGCCGGGTCGCCTGGGTCTCCCGCGACGACGTCGCCGACGCGGCCGTCGCCGTCCTCACCGAGGGGGCGGAGCACGACGGCGCGACCTACGACGTCACCGGCCCCGAGGCGATGACGATGGGCGAGACCGTGGAGCGGCTGTCGGCGCTGACCGGCAAGACCATCCGCTACGTCCCCGAGACCTGGGAGGAGGCCCTGGCCTCGCGCCGCCCCACCGGCGCCCCGGAGTGGCAGATCGAGGGGTGGGCCAGCTCGTATGCCGCGATCGCCAGCGGCGAGATGGACGTCGTCTCCCCGGCCGTGGTCCGCCTGACCGGCCACCCCGCCCAGACCCTCGAACGCTTCCTCCGCACCCACCCGAGCGCGCTCAGCCACGTCTACACCTGAGTGCAGCCCCTGGACGGCGCTCGATCGCGTTGCCGCTTCGACGGAACCGGTCGCCTTTCGACCACCCTACGACGACGTCGGGAAGAAGCCGAGCCTTCCAGGAAGGCACGATGGAACCCGCACGCGAATACGACACGGACACCGATGACGATGTGCGTCTCTCAGATCCGCTGCGCGCCATGGAGGGAGATCGAGAATTCGTTCCTTCGCAGTCACGGAGCTCCGGTCGCCGAAGTCGTCCCCTTGACACGATCGGTACGGCGCCCCGCACCCGGACTCCGGGCAGGCAAGATCACCATCGCCGGAGACTTCGATGAACCGGACGAGGAAACCCTCGCCGCTTTTCGCGGGGAGCGGCCGTCAGGCTTCTGCTCGACACGCACATCCTGCCTGGTGGCCGGAGGACAGCCCAAAGCTCCCAGCTGTGGCATGCGAACGGGTTCTCAGCACCGAGGAGGTGTACGTCAGCGCCGTGACAGCATGGGAAATCTCCATCAAGTCGGCGCTGGGGAAGCTCGTGGTCCCCGAAGATCTCGACGCCGCCCTGCGGTACCGCGGATTCATCGAACTTCCGATGAGTATCGACCACGCCATGCGTGTCGGCGCGTCGCCTCGATATCACTCGGACCCGTGCGATCGCGCACTGATCGCCCGAGCTCAGGCAGAAGCACTCCCACTCGTAGCCGTCATACCGAAATCCAGAAGTACGACGTCGAGGTCCTCAGCGGGTGATCCCGGACGTACCGCCAGCTCACGCCGTTACGGCCAGCCTCCGCTTGAGCTCCGCTGCCGCGGCGTGCGGGTCGGGGGCCCCTGTGATGGCGCGGACGACGACGACGCGGGTGGCGCCCGCCGCGAGGACCTGGTCGAGGTTGTCGAGGTCGATGCCGCCGATGGCGAACCAGGGGCGCTCGGTGCGCAGAGCGGCGGCTTCGGTGACCAGGGGCAGTCCGGCGGCCGGGCGGCCGGGCTTGGTGGGGGTCGCCCAGGTGGGGCCGACGCAGAAGTAGTCGACGCCCTCCTCGGCGGCAGAGGCGGCGGCCGTCCGGGCGTCGTTGTTGGATCGGCCGATCAGCGGGCCGTCGCCGAGGATCGCGCGGGCATGGGGCACCGGCAGGTCGCTTTGGCCCAGGTGCAGGACGTCGGCGCGGGCGGCGTGGGCGATGTCGGCGCGGTCGTTGACGGCCAGCAGCGCGCCGTGGCGCTCGCAGGCCTCGCGCATCACCTCCAGTGCGGCCAGTTCGTCGCGGACCGCCAGCTCCTTGTCGCGCAGCTGGACGATGTCGACGCCTCCGGACAGCGCCGCGTCGAGGAACGCGGCGAGGTCGCCCTGCTCGGTGCGGGCGTCGGTGCACAGGTACAGGCGGGCCGTGGACAGTCGTTCGCGCAGGCTCTCACTCACCCGGTCAGGGTAGTGCGCCCCACGGGGCGGCCGGGCGGCGGGGCGGGGGAACCGCGCGGCCGTGCCGATGGGCGCGGCCGGGCGTTCCGGCCGCGCCCGGGGTCGATCGCGCGGGACTGCGGTTGTCGCACCGGAAGGTCGGGCCGGGGATCACCGCCCCGGGGGCCGCCCGGCTAGAGGGCCATCGCCTGGGCGCGGCGGCGCACCTCGGTGCCGCGGTTGGCGGCCAGGGCCTCGATGGGCGCCCCGGGGAGCGTGTCATCCGGGGTGAACATCCAGTGCAGCGCCTCGTCGTCGGTGAAACCGGCGTCGGCGAGCAGGGTGAGTGTCCCGGGCAGGCCCTTGACGATGTCACCGCCTGCGATGAACGCGGCGGGGATCGAGACCTCCCCGCCCTTGCGGATGCCCAGCAGCTTGTGGTCGCCGATGAACTGCTTGACGCGGTTCGGGCTGACGCCCAGCGCCTGCGCGGCTTCCTTCAGGGTCATCCATTCGCCGACGAGGGCTTCGATGTCGTGGTCGTTCTGTGTCACGCAGCCAATCTCCCACAGTTTCGCCGCACGCAAACCCGGCCGTCGGCGCTGATCGCTCCTGGCGTACCCGCAGCGGACGCCCACCCCTCGGCCGGTCCGCGCACGACGCCCTAAGATGGGCGGGAAAGACGTGAAGATCCCCGCGGGAGCCGGGTGGGACCCGGCTGAGAGGGAGGCTGTGAGCCTCCGACCGCATGAACCTGATCCGGGTCATACCGGCGAAGGGAGTGGATGGCATGACCGTGCCCGACGACCCCCTGCCCGCCTCCGACGTCCTCGTCGTGGGTGACGGCCTGATCGGACTGGTCACCGCGTGGCGCGCGGCCCGGCGCGGCCTGCTGACGACCGTGGTGGGGCGGCACTGCCCGTGCGCCGCCTCCGGTGTCGCCGCGGGCATGCTGACCCCGGCCACCGAGGCCATGTTCGGCGAGGAGCCGCTGATGCGGTTCGGCGCCCTGTCCCGCGACCGCTACCCGGGCTTCGTCGCCGAGCTGGAGGACGAGAGCGGGGTGCCGACGGGCTACCGGTCGGCGGGCACCCTGCAGATCGCGTTCGACACCGACGACCTGTCCAAGCTGACCGAACTCGGCGAACTGCAGACCCGGCTGGGGCTGAAGGCCGAGCGGCTGACCGCTCGCGAGTGCCGCCGGCTGGAACCGATGCTCGCGCCCGCGGTGCGCGGCGGTATCCACGCGCCCGACGACCGCTCCGTCGACCCCCGCGCGCTGCTGGCGGCGCTGCGCACGGCCTCCGAGCGGCGCGGCGTCCGCATGGTCGACGACCGGGTCACCGACGTTGTGGTGTCCGCCGACCGCGCCCGCGGCGTCCGGCTGCGCTCGGGCGGCGAGCTCGCCGCCGACCAGGTGGTGCTGGCCGCCGGGACACGCACACCCGGAATCGGCGGCCTGCCCGAGGGCGTGGTCCCGCCCGTGCGCCCGGTCAAGGGCCAGCTGCTGCGGCTGCGGATGCCCCGGGGCGAGCCGCCCATCGTCACCCGCACCGTGCGGGGCCTGGTCAAGGGGTCGCCCGTTTACCTGGTGCCGCGCGCGGGCGGGGAGATCGTGCTGGGTGCCACACAGGAGGAGATGGGCGACGACACCCGGCTCACCGCGGGCGGGGTGTGGGAGCTGCTGCGCGACGGCCACGAGCTGGTGCCGGGCATCAGCGAGCTGGAGATCGCCGAGACCTGCGTCGGGCTGCGCCCGGCCTCCCCCGACAACGAGCCGCTGCTCGGCCCGACCCGCCTGCCCGGGCTGCACCTGGCCGCCGGGCACCACCGGCACGGTGTACTGCTCGCCCCCGCCACCGGCGACGCCATGGCGGAGGCCCTGGCCACCGGTGAGCTGCCGGACTACGCCCGCCGCTTCGCCGCGACGCGGCTGTCCTGAGCGCGTGGTCCCGGGCATCCGCCCGCAGACGTCGAAATCTTTGCGATAGGGAGTTCAACCGTGAAGGTGATCATCAACGGCGAGCCCCGCGACCTGGCTCCGCGCAGTACGGTCGCCGACGCCGTCCGCACCCTGACCGAGGCGCGCGAGGGAATCGCCGTGGCGGTCAACGACGAGGTCGTTCCCAAGGCGACCTGGGCGACGACCGTCGTGAGCGAGAACGACCGCGTGGACGTACTCACGGCTGTGCAGGGAGGCTGAGCGATGACCGCGGAAACCACCGGCGCCACAAGCCCCACCGGCACCACCGGCCCGGGCACCCCCGGCGGCGTGCGCTCCCCGGCCGGCGACCCCCTGGTCATCGCCGGTGAGGAGTTCGCCTCCCGCCTCATCACCGGCACCGGCGGGGCGCCGTCGCTGAAGGTCCTGGAGGAGGCGCTCATCGCCTCCGGGACGGAGATGACGACGGTCGCGATGCGCAGGGTCTCCCCCGGCGCCGAGGGCTCGGTGTGGGACGTGCTGCGGCGCAACGGCATCCGGCCGCTGCCCAACACCGCAGGCTGTTTCACCGCCATGGACGCGGTGCGCACGGCCCGGCTGGCCCGCGAGGCGCTGGAGACGGACTGGATCAAGCTGGAGGTCGTGGCCGACGAGCGCACCCTGCTACCCGACCCGGTGGAGCTGCTGGACGCGGCCGAGCGGCTGGTCGACGAGGGGTTCGTGGTCCTCCCCTACACCAACGACGATCCGGTGCTCGCGCGGCGGCTCGAAGGGCTGGGGTGCGCCGCCGTGATGCCGCTGGGCGCGCCGATCGGGTCGGGGCTGGGCATCCGCAACCCGCACAACATCGAGCTCATCGTGGAGCAGGCCGAGGTTCCGGTGGTGATCGACGCCGGTATCGGCACCGCCAGCGAGGCGGCGCTCGCCATGGAACTGGGGTGCGACGCCGTCATGCTCGCCACCGCCGTCACCCGGGCCCAGGACCCGGTGCGGATGGCGGCGGCGATGCGCGACGCGATCACCGCCGGGCGCGGCGCCCGGCTGGCCGGGCGGATACCGGTGCGCCGCTACGCCCAGGCCTCCTCGCCCGCCGTGGACTGACCGGGGCCTCACCGGCGCCTACGTCCGCATCTCCCGTTCCGGTCCGCCCCGTGGCCGCCCCCGGGCGGGCCGGATCGTGGTGTCGCATTGGCCCCGATTCCCGCCCCCATGGGCTATTACGATGTCACGACGCTCTTCACAAGCGTCGCCTGCCCCGCCCGGATCACCCGTAAACTCACCTTCGTGGACATGACGACTGCGGACCCGCTTGTAGGCGCGACACTCGACCGTCGCTACTTCGTCGAGTCGCGTATCGCGGGCGGTGGCATGGCCACCGTCTACATCGCACATGACCAGCGCCTGGACCGGCGCGTGGCTCTCAAGGTCATGCACCCCTCCCTCGCCCAGGACCCCCAGTTCGTGCGCCGCTTCATCAACGAGGCGCACTCCGTCGCCAAACTCTCCCACCCCAACGTCGTCCAGGTCTTCGACCAGGGCACCGACCAGGGCTGCGTGTTCCTGGCCATGGAGTACGTGCCCGGCCGCACCCTGCGCGACCTACTCGAAGAGCGCGGTCGGCTGCACCCGCGCGAGGCCCTGCAGGTGATGGCCCAGGTGCTGGGCGCGCTGGGCGCCGCGCACCGGGCCGGGCTCGTGCACCGCGACATCAAGCCGGAGAACGTCCTGCTCACCGTCGACGGCCAGGCCAAGGTCGCCGACTTCGGATTGGCGCGGGCGGTCGAGTCCGCGCACCAGGGCATGACCAAGACCGGCACCCTCATGGGCACCGCCGCCTACATCGCCCCCGAGCAGATCGAGCGCGGGACCTCCGATACCCGGACCGACGTGTACGCGGCCGGGATCATGCTCTACGAGCTGCTCACCGGCGCCCAGCCGCACACCGGCGAGACCCCCATCGCCGTCGCCTACCAGCACGTCAACTCCGACGTACCGCGCCCCTCGACCGTCGTCCCCGGCCTGCCTCCGGAGATCGACGCCCTGGTCACCAAGGCCACCGAGCGCGACCCGCGCTACCGCCCGGGCGACGCCGGGCAGTACCTCTCCGCCGTGGCGCAGGTCCTCGACGGCGGCGCTCCCGCGTTCGCGCAGACCGCGGTGATCGACACCGCCTCGCCGGCGGCGGGCGGACCCGCCTTGCGGAGCGGCACCGCTCCGGTGCCCGGCGGCGACAACGCCACCGTCCAGGTGAACGTGGGCGGCCACGGCGGCGACGGTTACGGCGACCCCCGCGACGGGGGCCCCGGGCCGGGCCGCCGCAAGTACCTCCTGATGGCCACCGCCGGCGTCCTCGCGGTGGTGATGCTCTGTTTCGGCTGGTGGATGCTGATCGGGCGCTACGAGAGCGTCCCGGACGTCGTCGGCATGGACCAGAACGCGGCCACGGCGGAGCTGCGGTCCCTCGGCCTGAAGATCGAGGTCGCCGACGACCCCGTCTACAGCGACGAGGCCGCCGAGGGCACGGTCGCCGCGACCACCCCGGATGTGGGCGACAACGTCCTGCCCGAGGACACCGTGACCGTGTCGCTGTCCAAGGGGCCGCAGACCGTCGACATGCCCGAGGTCGTGGGCGACCCCGAGGCCAACGCGCGCAAGGCGCTGGAGGACGCCGGGTTCACCGACATCGACGTGAAGCAGGAGGACTCCTACGACCACCCGCCGGGCACCGTGCTGGACGTCGACCCCGAGGAGGGGTCCGGTGCCGACCGCGAGGAGACCGTCACCCTGACCGTCAGCAAGGGCTTCGACGTGCCCGGCGTCGTGGGTCTGACCGAAGAGGCCGCCCGCACGGAGCTGGACGGCAAGGGCCTGGAGGTGGAGGTCACCACCGCGTCCAGCGACGACACGCCCAAGGGCGAGGTGATGAAGCAGTCACCGGAGGCGGGCACCACCGCCGGGGCCGGGGACACCGTCAAGCTCACCGTCTCCTCGGGCAAGGAGCAGATCGAGATCCCCGACGTGCGCGGGATGAAGTACAAGAAGGCCGAGAAGGAGCTGGAGAAGCTCGGCTTCGAAGTCGAGGTCACCCGGGTGCTGGGTGCGGACCGCGTCGACTCCTACACTCCCACCGGGAAGGCGGAGAAGGGCGCCAAGATCGAGCTGATCACCAGCCCGTTCGCACCCCGTGACCGGGATCGGGACCGGGGCCGGGGCCGCGACAGGGACCGGGACGACGATGACGACTAGGGCGTTCCCCGGAACACGCCCTATCGCCCGGGCGCCGCGCCCGGCGCCTCCGGCCCCGGAGCCGGTGCGCTCCGCCGAGATCGACGGCAGGACGCGCGGTCAGGCCAGGTCGGCCCAACCCTTGGAGCGCTCGACCGCGACGCGCCAGCGGCGGTAGCCGGCCTCGTCCCGGGCACCGGGCTCGTAGCGGCGGTCGAGTTTCCAGGTGTGCTTCAGCTCGTCGGTGGACTGCCACACGCCGGTGCCCAGGCCGGCCAGGAAGGCCGCGCCCAGGGCGGTGGTCTCCTGGACCTGCGGGCGGGCCACACTGACGCCCAGCTGGTCGGCCTGGATCTGGCAGAGCAGGTTGTTGCCCGACGCTCCGCCGTCCACGCGCAGTTCGGGCAGCTGGGTGCCGGATGCCCGGGCCATGGCCTCCACGACGTCGCGGACTTCGAAGGCGATGGCGTCGAGGGTCGCGCGCGCGATGTGCGCGCGCCCGGTGCCGCGGGTGATCCCGAAGATCGAGCCGCGCGCGTGCGGGTCCCAGTCGGGCGCGCCCAGGCCGGTCAGCGCGGGTACGAAGACGACGCCGCCGGAGTCGGTGACGGTCTTGGCCAGGGCCTCGGTCTGGGGTGCGGTGTCGATCATGCCCAGACCGTCGCGCAGCCACTGGACGGCCGCGCCGGTGACGAAGATCGACCCCTCCAGGGCGTAGTCGAGCCTGCCGTCCGGGTGCTGCCACAGCACCGTGCTGAGCAGGCCGTGCTCCGGGGCGATCGCCTGCTGCCCGGTGTTGACGAGGATGAACGACCCGGTCCCGTAGGTGCACTTGGAGGTGCCGGGCTCGTAGCAGGTCTGCCCGAACATGGCCGCCTGCTGGTCGCCGGCGATCCCGGCGATGGGCAGCCGCAGGCCGAGGAAATCCTCGGGCACCGACTCGCCCACGACCCCGTAGGAGGGCACGACCTCGGGCAGGGCGGAGACCGGCACGCCGAACAGGTCGCACATCTCCTCCGACCAGCGGCCGGCCCGGATGTCGAAGAGGAGGGTCCGCGAGGCGTTGGAGGCGTCGGTGACGTGCCGCGCGCCGCCGGTCAGCCGGGCGATGATGTAGGAGTCGACGGTGCCGATGGCGGTCTCACCGGACTCCACACCGCTCCAGGCGCGCGGGTCGTTGCGCCGCATCCAGGTCAGCTTGGTGGCGGTGAAGTAGGGGTCCAGTCGCAGCCCGGTGACCTCGGTGACGCGTTCCTCGTGCCCGGCGTCGCGCAGCTCGGTGCAGATCCCCGCGGTCCGGCGGTCCTGCCACACGATGGCCCTGCGCGGCGAGCTGCCGCGCCGGCGGTTCCACAGGACGGCGGTCTCGCGCTGGTTGGTGATGCCGATGCAGGTCGGCGCCTCGGATGCCGCGTCCAGCGCGCTCTGGCAGGCGGCGAGGACGGCCTGCCAGATCTCCTCGGGCACGTGCTCGACCCACCCGGTCTGCGGGAAGTGCTGGGCGAACTCCTGGTATCCGCGGGCCTGGACGGTGCCGTCTGCACCGACCACCAGGGCGGTGACACCGGTGGTTCCGGCGTCGATGGTGAGCACGGACATGGGGTGGCCTCCAACAGCTCGGACAATTATGGTCTAGACCATATGAATGGCGCGGACCGACCCTACCGCTCCCGCCACAGCGTCATTCGTGGGACTTACCCGGAGGTGACAGAGATCCAACCCTCGACCCGACACCGTGGTGACGTCGGTCACAACCGGCGGATCAGGCTGACGGGCACGGTCCGCGCGGTCAAGAGTCCAAGGAGACCGGCGACGCCGGTCGGAAAGCGTCCGTAGAACGACCCAACCGAATCCGAGAGCGAGGAGTACACCCATGCGAGTCGGGGTTCTGACCGGCGGCGGCGACTGCCCGGGGCTGAACGCGGTGATCCGCGCGGTGGTACGCAAGGGCATCAAGCACTACGGCTACGAGTTCGTCGGCTTCCGCGACGGCTGGCGCGGGCCTCTCGAAGGCAACGTCATTCCCCTGGACCGGGCTGCGGTGCGCGGGATCCTACCGCGCGGCGGGACGATCCTCGGGTCGTCGCGCACCAACCTGATGAAGGTCGAGAACGGCGTGGAGCGGGTCAAGGACAACCTCGCCGGGCTCGGCGTCGACGCGCTGATCGCGATCGGCGGCGAGGACACCCTCGGTGTCGCACGCCAGCTGCACGACCAGGACGTCAAGGTCGTCGGCGTGCCCAAGACGATCGACAACGACCTCAACGCCACCGACTACACCTTCGGCTTCGACACCGCCGTGAACATCGCCACCGAGGCGATCGACCGCCTGCACACCACCGCCGAGTCGCACCACCGCGCGCTGGTGGTCGAGGTCATGGGCCGCCACGCGGGATGGATCGCACTGCACTCGGGGATGGCGGCCGGCGCCAACGTGATCCTCATCCCCGAGCGTCCCTTCGCCATCGACGACGTCATCGCCTACGTCGAGAGCCGGTTCAAGACCGACTACGCGCCGATCATCGTCGTCGCCGAGGGCGCGCACCCGCAGGACGGCGACATGGAGGTCAGCACCCAGGAGCTCGACGCCTTCGGCCACGTGCGGCTGGGCGGCATCGGCCAGCGGCTGGCCGCCGAGATCGAGAAGCGCACGGGCAAGGAGTCCCGCTCGGTCGTGCTCGGCCACGTCCAGCGCGGCGGGACGCCCTCCGCGTTCGACCGGGTGCTCGCCACCCGCCTGGGCGTCCACGCGATCGAGGCCGTGCACGACCGCGACTACGGCCGGATGGTCGCCCTGCAGGGCACCGACATCGTCCGGGTGGACCTGGCCGAGGCCACCGCGGAGTTGAAGACCGTTCCCGTGGAGCGCTACGAGGAGGCCGAGGTCTTCTTCGGGTAGTCCGGCCGGAGCGGCCGGAGCGGCCGTACGGACCGGTCGTCGGAATGTTCGATACTGGAATGGGCGGCCCCCGCACGGGAGGCCGCCGATTCCACCACTCGACCACCCGCCGTTCCACACACCTTGGAGACCACGTCATGGCCGTTACGTCCGACTCCGCTGCGATCGAGGCGCGAGGGGTCGTGGAGGCCGAGACCCCGGCCCGCTCCGAGGCGGGGGCCGGCGAGCTGTGCGTGCTGATGAAGCTCGGCGAGATCGTGCTCAAGGGCAGCAACCGCCGGCTCTTCGAGCGACGGCTGCACAACAACATCCGCGCGGCCGCGCGCGGGCTCGGCGAACTCAAGGTGACCCAGCGCGGAGCGGGCGTGATCGTCATCCGCATGCCCGGCGCCACCGACGAGCAGGTGGGCGCGCTGGCCGAGCGCATGAGCTGCGTCATGGGGATCGTCTGGGTGCACCTCGTGCGCCGGGTCGCCAAGGACCTCGACACCGTGGCCGACCTCTCCGTTCGCTCCATGGCGGGGCGCACCGGCTCCTTCGCGGTCCGGGCGCGGCGCCGCGACAAGCGCTTTCCGATGACGTCGGCCGAGCTGGCCGGGTACGTCGGCGGGAAGGTCAAGGCCGCCCACGGGCTCCCGGTCGACCTCAAGCGCCCCGACAACACCGTCCACATCGAGGTCGACCGCGACGAGGTGTTCCTCTACACCGACGGCATCCCCGGCCAGGGCGGCCTGCCCGTCGGCATGAGCGGGCGCGGCCTGGTACTGATGTCCGGCGGCATCGACTCCCCGGTGGCGGCGCACCGGATGATGCGCCGCGGCCTGAAGGTCGACTTCCTGCACTTCTCCGGGATGCCGTTCACCGGCCCGGAGTCCATCTACAAGGCCTACAGCCTGGTGCGCCGGCTCGACCGGTACCAGGTCGGCTCACGGCTGTTCGTCGTGCCCTTCGGCAAGGCCCAGCAGCAGCTCAAGACGTCGGGCATCGAGCGGCTGCAGATCGTGGCGCAGCGGCGGCTGATGCTCAAGACGGCCGAGGCGCTCGCCGACGACCTGGGCGCTCAGGCGCTGATCACCGGCGATGCCCTGGGCCAGGTCTCCAGTCAGACGATGACCAACCTCACCGCGCTCGACGACGCCGTCGACCTGCCGATCCTGCGCCCGCTGATCGGCATGGACAAGACCGAGATCATGGACCAGGCCCGCCGCATCGGCACACTGGCCATCTCCGAGCTGCCGGACGAGGACTGCTGCACCCTGCTGACGCCGCGCCAGGTCGAGACCGCCGCGAAGATCGCCGACCTGCGCCAGATCGAGAAGCGGCTGGACGCCGAGGAACTGGCCGAGCACCTGGTGACCACCGCCCAGCTGCACCGCCCCAGCTTCCTCGGCGACGAACTGACCGAGCTGTAGCAGTGTGAGGGCCCGCGGCGCCGCGGGCCCTCACACGCTCGGTTCAGACACCGACCGTCTGCACCCCCGCCCCCGCCGGGATGTCCGGGGCGGTCGCCAGGGTACGGCCCAGCAGCCGCGACATGCTCGAAACGGCGTCGGCCAACTCCTGGATGTCGTCGCCGACCAGCGCCTGCGGGCCGTCGCACAGCGCGGTCTCCGGCGCGGGGTGGACATCGACGATGACGCCGTCGGCGCCGGCCGCGATCGCCGCGCGGGACAGCGGGAGCACCAGGTCCCGCTTGCCGCCGGAGTGCGAGGGGTCGACGATCACCGGCAGGTGGGAGAGCTTCTGCGCCACCGGCACCGCGGCGATGTCCAGGGTGTTGCGGGTGGCCTTCTCGAAGGTGCGGATACCGCGCTCGCACAGCACGATGTCGAGGTTGCCGCGCTGGGCGATGTACTCGGCGGCCATCAGCCACTCCTCGATGGTGGCACTCATCCCACGCTTGAGCAGTACCGGCTTGCCCGCCTCGCCGGCGGCCTGCAGCAGCGCGAAGTTCTGCATGTTGCGGGTGCCGATCTGCAGCATGTCGGCGTAGGAGGCGACCAGCTCCACGTCCCCGGCGTCGACGACCTCGGTGACGATCGGCAGGCCGGTCTCGTCACGGACCTCGGCGAGGATCTTCAGCCCGGCCTCGCCCAACCCCTGGAAGGCGTAGGGCGAGGTGCGCGGCTTGTAGGCGCCGCCGCGCAGCAGGGCCGCCCCGGCCGCCTTGGCCATGAGCGCCGCGCCCAGGGTCTGCTCCGGGGTCTCGACGGCGCACGGGCCGGCGATGAGGGTCATGTGCTCACCGCCGATCGGCACGCCGCGGACAGTCACCACGGAGCGGCGGTGGTGGTTCTCCCGACTGACGAGTTTGTAGGGCGCGGAGATCCGCAGCACGTCGCTCACTCCCGGCATCGCGCGAAGGTCAAGGGTCTCGAACCGCCGGACGTCGCCGACCAGGCCGATGATGGTGCGGCTGACGCCGCGGGTCACATAGGCCTCCCCGCCGGCCGAGTCGACCAGGTCGACGAGGTGTTCGATATGGGAGGGCGTGGCGTCCGGTGCCATCACGATGACCATGAGCGTGGGTTCCTTCGACGGTTCGAGGGTCGTGCTTCGGGCGGGTGGAGCGGGTGCGGATCGGGCCGCGACCGCGGTCCCTGCATACAAAGAAGCCCCGGGCCGTGCGGCCCGGGGCTTCGATACGTCGTCCGTGTCAGCGCAGCGCTAAACGGGCGACCGTCCTACCCAAGGGCCGGTAGCCATAAAAGCGCCAAAACTTCCGCTGCATGGGAGCGACTATAGCGCACGATCGCGGCGGTCGAACCCACGAGGGGTTCACGCCACACCGCTCACCCGGGTTTGGCAGGATGGCGGGGACGGGACGTGAAGGAGATCGATTGTCGGAGAATCGGCTGCCGCCCGGCCAGTACGTGCCCGGCCCCCGCGCGGCCCTGCACTACGGCCCGGTGCCGCGCTTTCGCCCGCAGCGCTGGGATCTCCGGGTGTACGGGGCCACCGAGTCGCTGGGCGAGTACCGGTGGTCGTGGGCGGAGTTCGACGACCTGCCGCGGACCGACACCGTCGCCGACTTCCACTGTGTGACGAGGTTCACGATCCCCGGCGTCCGCTGGCGCGGCGTGCGCGCGTCACTGCTGGTCGACCTGGCGCCCCCGCACCCCGAGGCCACCCACGTCATGGTGTGGGCGGAGTACGGCTACAGCGCCAACCTGCGCATGGCCGACTTCCTCGCCCGGGACGTCCTGCTGGCGACCCACCGCGACGGCGTCCGCCTCACCCCCGAGCACGGCTTCCCGGTCCGGCTGGTGGTCCCCCACCTGTACGGCTGGAAGAGCGTGAAGTGGGTGCGCGCCATCGAGTACATGACCCGCGACCGCCGCGGCTTCTGGGAGGAGCGCGGCTACCACAACCTGGCCGACCCCTGGTCCGAGCAGCGCTACTCCTACCAGGAGGAACCCGGCCAGGGCCCACCGCTGGCCTGACTTCCCGGCCCGGCCCCGCTCCTGAGGCGCGGACCTCAGAAGTACTCGTCGTACAGGTCGTGGTCGGGCCATGCCTCCACCCGGGCGGCCGCGTCCGGAAGCGCGGTCGCGATCGCCTCCTGGTAGGGCAGGCCCGACGGGTCGTCGCTCTGGTTGAACAGGGCTGCCCAGCTCAGGCCGTCGTGGGTGCGCGCCATGAAGGTGGCGGTGCCGGGGAGGCCGCCGCCGTGGGACGCGGTGAATCCGCCGCTCGTCCCGGCCGGGCTGACGAACCAGCCGTGGCCGTAATACCAGCCGTGCTCGTTGACGCCGGTCTCCGGCTCGGCGAAGGTCCGGCGGACCGCGTCGGGGCCGAGGATGTCGTGGGAGTCGTACAGCGACGCGAAGCGCACCATGTCGACCGCGGAGGAGAGCCAGCCGCCGAACGCGGCCCGGTTCTCCATGCGGATCGTCCCGTAGGGGGCGGGGACCTGGGCACCGGAGTCGTCCATGACGGTGGTTCCGGTGTGCTGGGAGACGTAGTGGACCTCGGTGGGCGCGCGGTGTTCGGCGAGGGTGCGGGCGACCCGCATGCGGGTGATGCCCAGCGGTGCGAGGATGTCGTTCCGGACGAACGCGTCGTAGGGGCGGCCGGTGAGGTCGGCAACGATCTCACCGAGCAGCATGTAGCCGAAGTTGGAGTAGGCGTAGGTGGTACCGGGGGCGTGGGCCAGGGACTTGCCGGCGCCGTACCGGACCATCTGGCCGATGTCGACCGGCAGGGAGGCGCCGAGCGCCCGCGCCGCCTCGATGTCCTGCACGGTGAGGTCGCCTTGCGCGTTGTCCCAGCCGCCGAGGAGCTGGAGCGCGCGCTCCACCGTGACCAGCGGAAGCCGGGGGTCGAGCCGCTCCCCGTCCAGCGGGACCAGGTCGAGGTGGTCGGTGATCGGGTCGCCCATGCCGATGCCGCCCCGCTGCGCGAGCAGGTTCACCGCGGCGCCCAGGATCGGCTTGGACATGCTCGCGATGCGGAACAGCGCCGTCGGCCCGAAACGCAGGTCGCCGTCGTCGGTCCAGGCATAGGACCGGGCCAGGACCAGGCGGCCCCCATCGGTCACGGCGAGCTGTCCGGCGGAGATACCGCGCCGCTGCATGAACTCCTTCATGGCCGCGTCGAAGGGCCGGAGGGAGGGGACGTCGATCCCGCCCACACGCCATTCACGCTCCGCTCCGGCCGCCGCGTGCACCGGTCCGGCCCCGAGTCCTCCGGCCAGCCCAGAACCGATTCCGGCCGCGCCCATCATCGTGCCGAATTCGCGCCTGGTGACGGATTTCCCTGTGGATCCTGTCATTCTTCCGCCCTTTCGATGATCGCAAGGGAGCCGCCCCATGCGGACGTTCCGGACGGCACCTGCCCGGCGGACTCCTCCCCCAGTCGGCGCGATCACCCCTCATTCGCGCTCGGGCACCCCTAACATTCCGCCTGGGCGGATGCGCCGGATGGTCGGGGCGCAATCGGGTACGGCCCTAGCTTGACTCTGTCGGGAATCTTGGGGTTTGCCGGTGCGGCAGCGTGATCAGAGGGCATGCTCGGAGCTGTTCCGAAACCCGATGCAGTCGTTGAGGTGTCCATTGTCGCTCCGTCCCCGTTCCGGTGAGCAAGTCCCGACCATGACCGCGCAGGTCGCGCGAGCGAGCAACCCGAACGGCACGACAGCGATGTGGGTCAGAGACCGGCTGGACGGACTGTGGTGCGACGAGGACTTCGCCGGCTGGTACCCACGCGACGGGCGCCCCGGCCTCTCGCCCGCCCAGCTGGCCACAGTCTGCGTTTTGCAGTTCCTGCTCGGCCTGTCGGACCGGCAGGCCGCCGAGGCGGTCCGCTGCCGCATCGACTTCAAGTACGCCATGGCCCTGGAGCTCGACGACCCGGGCTTCCACCACAGTGTCCTGGCCGACTTCCGTGAGCGTCTCGCCGAGGACGACCGCGCCGACCACCTCTTCGACCTCGCGCTGGCGCGTCTCCAGGAGGCCGGGCTGGTGCGCGAACGGACCACGCAGCGCACCGATTCCACCCACGTCCTGGCCGCAGTGCGCGACCTGACCCGGCTGGAGCTGGTCACCGAGGCGGTGCGGGCCGCGTTGGAGGAAGTCGCCAGCACCGCCGGGCACCTGCTGGCCGACCTGGTCGATGAGGACTGGGGGCACCGCTACGGTCGTCCGGTCCGTCTGGGAAAGAATCCCACCCGGCCCAAGACCAGGATCAACACCACCGGTGACGACGCCGCCCGACTCCTGGAACACCTCTACCGGCACGCGGCACCCCGCGTGTTCGGCCCCCGTGTCCAGTCCCTGCGGCAGATCATGGTGCAGAACTACTACCAGGACGCAGCGGGCCGTCTGCGCTGGCGCACCGAAGAGGACGGCGGGCTGCCGCCCTCGTCCCGGGCGATCGTCTCCCCCTACGACACCTCCGCCCGCTACGCGCGCCATGGACACATCATCAGCTGGACGGGATTCTCCGCTCATCTGACCGAGACCTGTGCCCCTGACGGCCCCAACGTGATCACAGACGTGGCCACCACCGCGGCCACCGCACACGACACCCGGGCGCTGCCCGGCATCCACACCCGCCTGCACCGGCGCGGCCTTCTGCCCGCCGAGCACCTGGTCGACAGCGGCTACACCTCCCTGGTCCACCTGGAGCAGGCCGCCCGCCGACACCAGGTCACCGTCTGCGGGCCACTGCCGACCAACCCCACCCGCCAGCACCGCCGAGGCGAGGGCTTCGGCCGGGACGACTTCCGCATCGACTTCGACCGCCGGCAGGTCACCTGCCCCCAGGGCCAGGTCAGCAGCGGCTGGCACGGCCCCTACCCGACGTCCTCACCCACCGCGGCTCCACTGATCGTGGCCCGGTTCACCAAGGCCCAGTGCGGGCCCTGTCCGGTCCGTAGCCAGTGCACCGGCTCCCGCGAAGGCGCCCGTAACGTCGGCTTCCCACCCCGAGAACTCCGCGACCTGCAACTCCGCGCCCGTAGCGAGCAGCAGACAACCGAGTGGAAGACCCGCTACGCGGTGCGATCCGGAGTGGAGGGCACCGTCAACGAGTTCGCTCACGGCTATGGCATGCGGCGCTGCCGCTACCGAGGCCAGCCGAAAGCCCACTTGCAGCACGTGTTCACGGCCATCGCCGTCAATATCGAACGCCTCAGCGGCATGCCGCCCACCGGAGAAGCACCCCCAGCCCGGCCCCCCACTGCCTTCCAGGACTACCTGGACCAACACGAGATCCACCGACCGAAGTCCTGGCGGACCGTCGGCAGCTGACCTCGACAGCTCCAAGATTCCCGACAGAGTCAAGCTAGGGCGTGTTCGGCGGATGCTTTCCGGTGAGCGAGCGGCCGTCCGGGGCGGCGCTCGCAAGCCGCTTCACGAAGTCAATCCAGGTCGGCTTCACGAGTGGAGCGGCGCAGCGAGCGTCGTTCCGGTGGCCGCGAGCCGGGAATGATCCGTCAAACACGCCCTAGCGCACCGGCGCCCTCCGACAGGAATCCGGCAGGAAGGATGGTCGTGTCCGCAGGAAACCCGTTTCCGGTCTCCCCTGTCGCCAAGGTGAGCGACTACGTCCGTTCGAGCCCCGACTGGGCGGTGATCGAGACCGACGCGTTCAGGAGCGCGATCTCGTGCGCCCGGGACTTCCGGACCCAGGTATCGGGGGTCGCGCGGGGCGCCGACGCGAGCCCGCTTCGGGCGAGCCGCGCGCTGGCCGTGGTCGGCGACTACGGGACGGGAAAGACCCGACTGGTGGTCGAGGCGCTCCGGTACCTGCACCACGAGCGCCTCGACTCGCACCGGATCATCGCGATGTCGGCGGCCGGGGCCGACTTCGTCGACCTGTACCGGCAGTTCCTGAAGCTGCTCGCGGGACCGGAGCATCGCGGTCAGCTCCGCCACCTGGTCACCGAGCATCTGCGGGACGTCGTCGTCGACCACCTGCGCGGCGGGACGCTGACCCGCCAGGTGGCCGAGCACCTCCAGGACAGCGATATCGACGTCGTCTCCGTCATCGAGAACCTGGGACTCCCGCTGGCCGCGCTGTTGGAGCGGCTCCGAGCCGAGCTGACCGACGTCGTCGGCGACCACGAGATGGGGACGGTGTTGGCCGCGCTCATCGAGCCGACGGTGCGCGCCCAGGTGTGGCGGTGGCTGGACGGCGGCGACCCGTGCTCCGCGCTGCGCGACAGGTCGGTCGGCGGCCCGATCGACACACCGGGCCGCGCCCTGGCCGCGATGACGGCGCTGGTCCGGCTCTACCGGAGCCGCGGATGGTCGCTCACCCTGGCGATCGACGAGATGCATCTCCTGCTCGACGATCACCGTGCACAGGGTCCCCCGGACCCGCCGGAGGCGGGCCCGGCACGCGCGGCCGACGCCCCCACCGGGGAGGCCTCCACCGGATACGTCCCGATGGACCACGGGATCCCCCGGCTCTTCAAGCGCTTCCTGGAGGACATGATCAGTCCGGGAACGGCACGGGGCGAGACCTTCGTCATCATGAGCGGCCTGCCGGACCTTCTCCACCTGTTCCCCGCCGATGTCGCCGAGCGCATCTCCACGACGGTGACCATGGCCCCGTTCGACGAGCGGCGGACCCGGGACCTGATCCGGACGTTGCTGTCCCTGGAGCACCCGGCCGGTGAGCGGGACGACGGCATCGCCCCGTTCGAGGAGGCCACCCTCGCCGACATCGTCCGGTTCACCGGCGGGCAGGTCCGGCGCATCCTGCTGCTGTGCCGGTCCGCCTACCAGGCGGTGGACGAGGACGCGAGCGTCAGCCTGGATGTGCTCCGGGACATGGCCCGCGAGCAGTTCAGCTACGTCGAGGTCAGGGACACGTTCACGACGGCATGGAGGCTGTTCGGCGAACAGGGATGGCGTGCGGAGGCCCGCGAGGGGGACCCCGCCGACCCGGACGGCAGCGCGGCGATCTGGCTCCCGCTTCCCGAGCGCGAGGAGACCGGTTGCCTGGTGATGTTCCAGGGACCGGTCCTGGACGACGCCGATGTGTGTTCCGTCCAGGAGCGGATCGACCGCGCCCTGCCCTCACTCGGGACCGGCGCCCAGGACCGGGCGGCGGTCCGCGTCCTCCTCGTCGTCAACGGCTACGTCGCCCGTCCCCTGCAGAAGGCGCTGCAGGGCCGGGTCGACCTTGCCCTCCCCTACCGGCACCGGCGCTTCGCCGACCACCTGGCACGGGCGACCCGGCACTTCCGCGAGGAGCTCGGCCGAAAGGCCGCCGTGGCGCCCACCGCCGGAGTCGTCGAGCGCCTGGCGGAGCTCTCCGCCCAGCAGCACCGGGCCCAGGAGCTGCTGAACGGGTTGACCACCGTGCTCGACCAGGTACGGACCGAGCAGCAGCGCACCGCCCAGCGGTCCCGCGCCGCCATCGAGTCCCGCGGTCAGGCCGACATCACGCTCCCCGCGGTCCGGGAGGCCCCGACGGGCTACAGCCGGATCGGGTACCTCATCGACCAGGTGCACGCGGAGCTCAGGGAGGTGGCCAAGCCGCAGCGCGTCCGGCTGCGCGAGGCGTTCCGCCACCAGGTCTATGCCCCCACGGGGACGGTGATGCCGCGGTGGCACACGGACGAGGCCATCACCCAGGTCACCAGCGCCTCATGGCAGATGCGCACCGGGCTGCTGCTCGTGCTGGAGGAGACGCTGCTGGCCTTCGCCGAGAGCGTGTACACGGTCCTGCGGGCCGCCGACCAGGACGACATCGCCCCGCCACGCCGGGCGCTGCGTCAACTGTGCGATCAGTTCACCGAAGTCGTCGAGTGCCTGACCCGGGAACTTCCGCCCCCGGATCCGGCGTCGCCGGTGAGCACCACGTCGACGCCGGAGCCCCACGACGACTTCACCCTGCTCCTGCGACGCCTCGGAGACAACGTCTTCGACAAGATCTTCGAGGACGACTTCCGACGGCGCTGGTGAGCGGTCTTCACCCTCCTGTTTCCGTTGATCTCGGGACTATCGACCGAATTCTCACTGACATTCGGTCGATAGTCCCGAGATCAACGGACAGCGGACGCACGTAAGGAATCTCCGACGCAATTCCCGACGCGAAGTCTCTGTCGTTGACGGTCGTTGACTCCGGAAATTCCAGACTCTAGCCTCGGTGTGGAAAACCGCTCATCCCACCACCCGGAGCAGGCATGGACCGCCATCCCATCGGCCCGAGAACAGCGCCACGACCCGCGCTTTCGCCCAACCCCGCCCTCGCCGCGCTCGCGGGGGCCGTGCTGGTGGCCGGCGGATTCCTGTTCCGCATCGGATGGGATGCGCCCATTTCCGCTTTTTCCGCCGTCGACCCGCTCCAGCACAGAATATTTCTGACGGTGTGGGGCTTCGGAGTCGCACTCCTGGCATTCGGCATCTTTCGGTGGGCCATTCCCGCGGTCCCGACGATTTCCCGCCGATGGTATGTCGCCTATATGGGCCTGCTGACCGGTGTCGCCCTCGGCTCGCTGCCGTGGAGCAGCTACGACGCCGTTTTCCTCTACCAGGTCTGGTGGACCGGACCGCTGGCGGTGGGACTGGTCGCGCTGCACGACGGCGGGCTCATCGCGGCACGCGCATCTCGATTTCGGTCCCCTCCCCCGGCGCGGTGACGATCACCGTGTCCCCGCCGAGGTCGCGGACACGGCCCCGGATGGACCGGGCGATGCCCAGGCGCCCATCCGACTCGGCCTCGGCGATCCGGCCCTCGGCCGTTCCCGGGCCGTCGTCGCGGACGGTCACGGTGGCGGCGTCCTCCTCGTCCTCGACCAGGAGCCACACGCGCGTCTCCGGCGGGCGGTGCCGGTCGACGTTGGCCAGCGCGGCGTGGACGGCGGCCTCGACCCCGTCCACCGCGCGCCGCGGCAGCACCACCGGCGTGGCGGGGTCCGACACGGTGATCCGGGACGAGGACAGGCAGCCGAGGCGGGCGCGCAGGTCGGCCCGGCCGTCCTCCCGCACCTGTGCGGGCTCCCCCGCCGGGGCCGCCCGGACCTCCTGCGCCTGCACGCCGACCAGCGCCGGCCGCCGATGACGGCGGCGGCCGGCGCCACCCCGCCGAACCAGGTCGCGGTCAGCGGCGGCGCCATGCGCAGGTACCCCGGGGAGACCGCGAACGCGGTGGCCGCCTGGCACCCGAAGGTGATCACGAGATCGGCGGTCAGCGGCCGCCAACGGCCGATCCCCGGACCGGGGTAGACGTGGCGGGCCAGGGCCGTCCACACCACCATGGTCGCGAACACCGTCCACGCCAGCCACGGCCGGGCGGGCAGCCCGTGGTGCTGCACGATGAGCGCGAGCGCGTCCACCAGGGAGGCGATCCGAAAGGCGCTGATCGCCCGCCAGATCGGCGTCTCGTAGCCCACGGCCGGATCCGGATCGGGCGGCCGGAGGGACAGCGGGGAGGCGAGGGCGGCACGGTGGGGGATACCTCGGCGTGGCGGAGGCTCAGACCACGGCGCCGTCGTCGGGCCCGTTGTCGCCGGAGGGGCGGTCGCCCATCCGCACGACGAGCACGACGAACCCCGCGATGAAGGCGGCGACGGCACAGAAGGCGAGCCAGCCCGGGAGCCGGACCCCGATCAGCATCGACCCGAGCAGGAGCAGCGGTCCGCCGAACAGCCCGCCCCAGGACAGGCGGCTCACCAGGTCGCCGCGCGGGAACGGCGGCGGGGGCGGGGGTATGTAGTGGTCGGAGTCGTCGTCCCGGGCGGCCGCCCGCCCCCCGGCGCCGCCGTCGCGGCCGGGTTCGGCGGTGTCGGGGTCCGTCTCGGAGGAAGCGTCGGGGCCATCGCCGCCCTCGCTGCCCGAATCGGCGGCCGCGCGCCGCGGACCGCCCTGGGCACCGCCGTCGACACGCGGGTCGCGGGCGCTGAGGTTCTCCGCGTCGGGCCAGTGGACATCGGTCCGCGAGGGGCCCTCGCTGTCGTAGAAGCGCGCCACGAGGTCGGCCCAGACGGCTTCGTCGCCCTGTCGTGGAGACGCGGAGTCGGACCCCCCCGTATCGGGGCGCCCTGCGTCGGCCGGCGGCACGGGATCGGTGTCGGGGTCGTCCTTCCGGTCGGGGCCGGGTGTCTCCGGCGTACGCGGCCGGGGCCCGGCCGCCCCGGTCGAGGTCCCCGGTTCGCCGATGCCCAGCGCGTGCTCGGCCAGGTCGGGGAGTTCGCGGCGGAGGATCGCGGCGGCGGTGTCGCGCGCCTCGGCGTCGACGAAGAGGTGGTCGGTGGGCAGGTCCGCCACGGACAGGGCGGCGGTGTCCGGCTCTTCGCCATCGAGGGGCAGGGCGTAGGCGGCGATGCCGGAGCGGCCGAGCACGTCGAGCATGCGGTCGGCCGTGGCCGGTGGGAGCAGGAGGAGCGGAACATAGGAGTCCGCGAGCAGGCCGTTCCCCCGGCGTTGCGTCATCGGTCCATTCCTTCCCCGCTTCCGCAGTGTTCGCGCACGAACGCGAGGCTGCCCGCGAAGACGGTGTCGGCGTCGTTGTCCAGGGTCGCGACGTGGTAGCTGTCGTCCAGCGAGTGAACCGTCAGCCGCGCGTTCACCGCCTCACTCGTGAGGATACGCAGACTCCTCGGGCCGATGACATGGTCTTCGGGACTCCGGTAGGCGAGGATCGGCGCGGTGATCGAGGGCAGGCCGCGGCGCGTGTCCCGCCACAGCTTCGGCAGCGTCCCGGCCGCGGCCGTGGGGATCTCGTCGTAGCCGATCTCCACGGCACCGGGCTTCTTGATGTCGGAGGCGATGCCCGGGGTCACGGGCAGGATCCGCTGGACGTAGGGGGCGAAGAGCACCTTCCAGTCCTCCACGGCGAGGGAGGGGTTGACCACGACCACGCCGCTCACCCGGTCCGGGTGCATCCCGGCGAGGCGCAGCGCCAGGCAGCCGCCCATGGACATCCCCATGACGAACACCCGGTCGCACTCGGCATCGAGCTCGACCAGGGACTCCTCCACCGCGCCGAGCCAGTCGCCACTGGTGGTGGTCGCCATGTCCTGCCAGGTCGTGCCGTGTCCGGGCAGCCGGGGGAGGTCCACGGTCAGTCCGGCCTCGGCCAGGTACTCCGCCCACGGGCGCATCGACTGCGGGGTGCCGGTGAACCCGTGGCACAGCAGCACACCGACACCTCCGCCACCACGGTGGTACGGTTCGGCGCCGGGAAGCAGCGACATGGGGGTCTCCTCGACTTTCCTCTCCTCGGGCGCGCCGGGTACAGCGCGTCCGCCGCGGCCTACGTGGTGTCAGGTCTACGAAACTAACCCAGGGGCACGGTGGCCGGAACCCCGCCGCCCCGGTCGGAGCGGTCCCCCCGGATGAGATGGTTGCATACCAGGGCAGAACGGGAGGTTTCTCTCCTACTGCCAGGTAACTTACTCCGACATTGGTAGTCGGTCCCAGCTGATGCGAAGATAACGGCGATTGTTCGTGAATGCGGGAAGGCGAACGTGACGAAGCAGGTCGGACGCTCCCCGCGGGTGCGGGGGTGAATCTCGTTGTTCTACTGGATTGTCAAGGCGATCCTGGGTCCGGTGCTGGCCGTGCTGTGGCAGCCGCGCGCCGAAGGGGTGGAGAACGTACCCAGGTACGGCCCGGCGATCCTGGTCGGTAACCACCTGTCCTTCTCCGACCACTTCTTCGGCCCGCTGCCGCTGCCGCGCAAGATCACCTTCCTGGCCAAGGCCGAGTACTTCACCGGGACCGGGCCCAAGGGCCTGCTCAGCCGCCTGTTCTTCACCGGCGTCGGGCAGATCCCCATCGACCGCTCCGGCGGCAAGGCCAGCGAGGCCGCACTGCGCACCGGCCTGCGGGTACTCAAGCAGGGCAGGCTGCTCGGCATCTACCCCGAGGGCACCCGTTCCCCCGACGGCAAGCTCTACCGCGGGCGCACCGGCGTGGCCCGCCTGGTACTGGAGTCCAAGGCACCGGTCATCCCCATGGCGATGATCAACGTCGACAAGATCATGCCGCCCGGCCGCACCGTCCCGAAGCTGGGCATCCGCCCCAAGGTGAGGTTCGGCAAGCCGCTGGACTTCTCCCGCTACTACGGGATGGAGAAGGACCCGCGGGTACTGCGGGCCATCACCGACGAGATCATGTACGCGCTGATGGAGCTCTCCGGCCAGGAGTACGTCGACCGCTACGCGCAATCGGTCAAGGCCGAGCTGGAGGCGGCCGCCAAGGAGGAACGCAAGGAGCAGCACGCCTCCGAGCGCGAGCGCAGGAAAGCCGAACGCGCCGAGCGCAAGGCCGAGCGCGCCGAGCGCCGGGCTGCCAGAAAGGCCGAGAAGAAGGCGAAGAAGTCGGCGAAGGCCGAGGCCACCACCCCGCAGCCCCCCGGTACAGCCGCCTGACCCGGCTCCCGCGTGGGGCACACGCCGGTCCCGGGTACGTAGGGGCCATGACGCTGCGGGTGCTGAGCTACAACGTGCGCGCGCTGCGCGACGACCCTGCGGCGGTCCGGCGGGTCATCGCGGCGTGCCGACCCGATGTCGTCTGCCTGCAGGAGGCGCCGCGGTTCCTGGGCTGGCGTCGGCGGCGCCGCGCCCTGGCCCGCGGGTGCGGGCTGGTGCCGGCGGTGAACCGGCGGCCGGGCGGTCTGGCGGTGCTGCACCGCCCGGGCATCCGCGTGCTCCACGCCGAGCACCGGCTGCTGCGCCGCCACCCCCGGCTGCACCGCCGCGCGCTGTCCCTGGCCGTGCTCGATGTGGGCGGGCGGCCGCTGCTCGTCGGCTGCACCCACCTGGACCTGGACGACCGGGCCCGGCAGCAGCACGCGGCGGAGGTCCTGGCCCTCTTCACCGCGGCGGCCGCCCGCCACTCCGCCCCCGGTGTCCTGGCGGGAGACATCAACTGCACCCCGCAGGGCCCGGCCTGGCGGCTGCTGGCGGCCGAACTGTGCGACACCGGCGCGGCCCGCCCGCGCGGCGAACCGCTCACCTTCCCGGCACGGCACCCGCGCGCCCGCATCGACGGCGTCTTCGCCACCCGCGGGCTCACCGTCACCGGCGCCGGGGTCCCCGTCGGCCTCGTCCCGGCCGCCGACCTGGCCGCGGCCAGCGACCACCGCCCCGTTCTCGCCGAGATCGACCCCCCACGATGACCACGGCGCCGAGCAGCGGTTCCGGCCTCGGGCATGTCCGGAGGATGCTTTCCGGTGGCCGCGAGCCGGGAACGGTCCGCCGCACACGCCCCAGGTCAGCGGGCGAGGTCGGCGGCTCCGACGATGCCGGCGGTGGAGCCGAGTTCGGCGACGCGGATGTCGGCGAGGCGGCGGGTGGCGCGGCCGGTGACGTGGCGGGCGAAGGACGACCGGGCCGGTTCGAGGAGGATGGCTCCGGCGTCCGAGACGCCGCCGCCGAGGACGAAGCACTCGGGGTCGAGGATGGCGGCGAGGTCGGCGAGACCGAGGCCGACCCACTCGCCGACGGCGCGGAAACACTCCAGCGCGCCTTCGTCGCCCTCCAGGGCGGCCTGGGTGATCTCCGGCCCCCGGATCCGGGAGATGTCCCCTTCGGCCAGCTTCAGCAGGTGGGCGGCGCGCACGGGGTCGGTCACGGCGAGGTCGCGGGCCTCGGCCACCAGGGCGCGACCGCTGGCGTACTGCTCCCAGCACCCGTCGTTGCCGCAGCCGCAGCGGCGGCCGTGTCGCACCATGCGGTAGTGGCCGACCTCGGCGGCGACGCCGTAGCGGCCCCGCTGCAGCCGACCGCCCATCACGATGCCGCCGCCCACACCGGTGCCCAGGGTGACGCAGACGACGTGGTCGCTCCCACGTCCGGCGCCGAACCGCGCCTCGGCCCAGGCCGCGGCGTTGGCGTCGTTCTCGACGACGACCGGCAGGTCCACCCGGCGCCGGATCCGCTCGGTTATGGGATCGTCGGACAGGCCCATGTTGGCGGCGAGGACGATCCTGGCGCGGTCCTCGTCGACGAACCCGGCGATCCCCACGCCGACCGCGGTGATCTCGCCGTTCTCCTCGCCCTCCGTGCGCTCGTCCCCGGCGCGGCGGCCGCACAGCTCCGCCACGACCCGACCGATGACGTCGGCCAGCGCCTCGCCGTCACCCGTGGGGGTGGGGTGGCGCACGACGTCTCCGAGGATCCGTCCGTCAGGGGCGACGACTCCGGCTGCGACCTTGGTACCGCCGATGTCCACACCGATCGTCAACCGCATGGACGGCTCCATTCTCCGGTTTCACTCACATCTGCGTCGCGGGCGGGCGCACCGCGGGGGCGGGGTGTCGCTCCGCGTGCGCTGTGACCACATTCTCACACTGGTCTGGACCACTCGATCAATTCCGCCCGCTGGAGGGGCCGTCCGGCTCGCCGTCGGGGAGTTCGCGTGGGACGTCGGGGGTGCGGCCGGGCTCGGCCGCGCCCGCCTCGCCCTCGGGGGCGGCGGCTCCCCCGTCCCCGAGGTCCGCCCCCCGCGGTCCGGCGCCCTCCCGCTCCCGGTGCTCGCGCTCCATCCGCTGCTTCTCCAGTGACCGCTCGACCACGTCCCAGGTCTCGCCCAAGGCGCCGAACAGCGCCGCCCCGGCCTTGCCGAGGTGCCCGACGACCTCCGGCGCCGCGGTGCGCACGATGCCGGCCAGCCGGTCGAGCGGCTCCTGTTCCGGCTGCGGCTGCTCCAGCCGGACGGCTTCCCCCCACACGTCGTCCTTCGCGGGTGGCGGAGCGGTCACGCTCGACACGCCGCGGCGCACGCCCGCGATGATGAGCTTGCGCTGCAGGGCGTCGACGAGCCGCAGTGCGTCGTCGATGATGTCCTGTGAACCCGTGTCGCGGTTCGGCTCAGCCATGGTCGTCCAACCCCTGTTCTGCCGTCGTGAACGCCACGTTATCCGCGCCCGCGGGGTGGCGGCCTGCCGCCGCGGTCGAATCGGGGGAAACCCCGACACGGTTCAGGGACGGCCCGGCGCACCGCCTGACCCATCGCCCTGCGTGCCCACGACACGCCGTATGGTCACGATTCCGCTGAGCCGCCTGGCCTGTGCCCACGAATCCGCTGCGGATTCGGTGTTCAGGACTGCCCTCGGAGCAAGATCAACGCTAGGGTCGAACTACGGGCGCCGACGCGGCGCGGCGGTTCGCCCCCGGTGCGCATCGCCGCAGGACATGGGACCGATTTCATCAACATCACGTCTCGTTCGGATACCGAACGAGAACACGTTCTACCGACTAGTAGCTTAAGTTGTTACCGTCGTCACGTCCCCTAGAGGCCTTGTACGACCAGGAGCGATAACGTGCGCGAATTCAGCCGTCCTGTGAAGGTCGAGATCTCATCGCAGGCGCGCCTGCCCGATACGGTCTTCGCCCGCGCCGCCGAGGAGCCCACCGCCGTCGCGCTCCGGGTTCAGGAAGCCGGCCAGTGGCGGGACGTCACCTGCCGGGAGTTCCGCGACGACGTCGTGGCGATCGCCAAGGCGCTGATCGCCGCCGGCATCGAGCACGGCGACCGCGTCGGCCTGATGTCGCGGACCCGCTACGAGTGGACCACCATCGACTACGCGGTCTGGTCGGTCGGCGCCGTGACCGTGCCGATCTATGAGACCTCCTCCGCCGAACAGGTCGAGTGGATCCTCGGAGACTCGGAGGCCAAGGCGGTCTTCGTCGAGGGCGAGGCCCACGCCGAACGCGTCAGGTCGGTGCTGCCCGGCCTCCCCGGGCTCGCCCACACGTGGAAGATCGAGGACGGCGGCCTGGCCGCCTTCGTCGAGACGGGCTCCGGCGTCGACGGCTCCGTCGTGGAGGAGCGGCGGACCGCGGGCGACGTCGACGAGCTCGCCACGCTGATCTACACCTCCGGCACCACCGGGCGCCCCAAGGGCTGCGAGCTGACCCACCGCAACCTGCTCTTCACCATCATGAACGTGATCGAGGGCCCGCTGCAGGAGGTCTTCACCCTGCAGGGCCGCTCGACCCTCCTCTTCCTCCCGCTGGCCCACTCGTTCGCCCGGGTCATCCAGATCGGCTGCATCGAGTCCAGGACGATCCTCGGCCACTTCCCGACGACCGGCCCGGAACTCATCGACCAGTTCGGCGTCTTCAAGCCGACCTTCCTGCTGGCCGTGCCGCGCGTCTTCGAGAAGGTGTTCAACAAGGCCGAGCAGAAGGCCACCGCCGAGGGCAAGGGCAGGATCTTCGCCGCCGCGGCGGCCACCGCCATCGACTACAGCAAGGCCCTGGACAGCGGGCGCGTCCCGCTGGGCCTGAAGCTCAAGCACGCCGTGTTCGCCAAGCTCGTCTACGGCAAGCTTCTGGACCGCCTGGGCGGCGAGGCCCGGTACGCGGTGTCCGGCGGCTCCGCGCTGGGCGAGCGGCTGGGCCACTTCTTCCGCGGCGTGGGGCTCACCATCATCGAGGGCTACGGGCTCACCGAGACCTCCGCCCCCACCTCGGTCAACACGCCCGCCAAGAACAAGATCGGCACCGTCGGCCCGCCGCTCCCCGGCGCCACCATCAAGATCGACGACGACGGCGAGGTGCTGTGCAAGGGCGACCACATCATGCGCGGCTACTGGCGCAACGAGCGGGCCACCGCCGACGCGTTCGACGCGGACGGCTTCTACCGCACCGGTGACCTGGGCGCCCTGGACGAGGAGGGGTACCTGCGCATCACCGGCCGGAAGAAGGAGATCATCGTGACGGCCGGCGGCAAGAACGTCGCCCCGGCGGTGATCGAGGA
The DNA here is from genome assembly GCF_014201195.1 of Nocardiopsis mwathae. Classification (NCBI taxonomy): domain Bacteria; kingdom Bacillati; phylum Actinomycetota; class Actinomycetes; order Streptosporangiales; family Nocardiopsidaceae; genus Nocardiopsis; species Nocardiopsis mwathae. Next base: position 2,994,201 of record NZ_JACHDS010000001.1, read on the forward strand.
CCGCATCCGAGGGCACGCCATCATCAGCCAGTGCCTGGTGGTCGGGGACAACCGCAACTTCGTCTCCGCGCTGGTCACCATCGACCCGGAGGCCTTCGAGTTCTGGAAGCAGCAGAACGACCGCACCGGCGAGATCGCGGACCTGGTCGACGACCCGGGCCTCATCGCCGCGGTGCAGGAGGCCGTGGACGACGCCAACAAGGCCGTGTCCAAGGCGGAGTCGGTGCGCAAGTTCAGGATCCTGCCCGAGGACTTCTCCGAGGAGGGCGGCCAGATGACGGCGTCGCTGAAGGTGAAGCGGCACGTCGTCACCAAGCAGTACGAGCACGAGATCGAGCGGATCTACACGGGCTGACCCCCGGCTCCGGTGGTCCGCCGGCGGCCGCACCCGCCGCGACCGCGCCCCGAACGTGCCGCCGCCCGCCCGATGGACGTCCATCGGGCGGGCGGTGTGCTGTGCGGGTGCGCCGCCGGCTCAGGGCCGCACGGCGGCGGTGAAGTTGTTCCGGTAGTAGCTGTTGAGGGTGACCTCGGCGACCGGCTTGGACGGGTTGGAGGCGTGCACCATCTTGCCGTCGCCGACGTACATGCCGACGTGGCTGGGGCCGCCGTAGAAGAAGATCAGGTCGCCCGGCCGCATGTTGTCCCAGGAGACCCGCTTGCCGGCGTTGACCTGGTCGAAGGTGGTGCGCGGCAGGCTCACTCCGGCCTGCCTCCAGGCGGCCTGGACCAGGCTGGAGCAGTCCCACACGTCCGGGCCGTTGGCGCCCAGCCGGTAGGCGTCGCCGATCTGAGCGTAGACGAAGTCCAGGGCCACCCGGGCGTTGCCGGAGGCCGAGCCGTTGTAGGACGCGCCCCCGCCGGAGGAGGACGAGGAGGATCCGGATCCCGAGGACCGCCCGCCGTCGACACCGGCGGTGGCCTGGGCCTGCTCCTCCTCGGTCAGCCCGTCGAGGATCTCCTGCTGCTTGTCGATCTTCTCCTGCGCCTCGTCCTTGGCGTCCTCGGCGTCGTCGAGCTTCTCCTTGGCCTTCTTCTCCGTGGACTCGGCCTCGGACTCCAGGTCGTCGAGCTCGGACTTCTGCTCCAGGTACTTCCGCAGGCCCGCCTTCTGGCTCTCGGAGAGGTAGTCGAGGTCGGCCGACTGCTGCAGGGCGTCGTCGGGGCCGTCCGCGGTCATCAGGTAGGCGGGTGAGGAGTAGTCGACCCCCAGGTAGGCCGACGTCGCCAGTCGGCGTACCCCGTTCTCCAGGCCGTCGAGCTTCTCCTGAGCGTCGTCGCGCTTGGACTCCAGGTCGTCGAGCTTCTTACGCGCGGCGTCGTGGTCCTCCTTGGCCTGGTTGTAGGCGTCGGCGAGCTCCGCGTACTCCTTTTCGAGCTTCTCGATCCTGTCCCGGACCTCATCGGCGGTGGGGTCGGCGAAGGCGACTCCGGTGGAGGTGAGCAGAGCCCCCGCGGCGACGAAGCCGACGATCGCGAGGTGACGGCGGAAGGAGCGGCGCCCCTGGGGTTCCTGGCGTTCGTCCACGCTGGTGGCACACCTTTCTGCAAACCGCCCACCGGTGTGTCGTGGCGGGTCCTCGGGCAGGGAGGTGCCCGTCGGCGCCGGCAGTGGACGGCCGGACCGGGGTGAACCCTGGGCTCCCGCCGGCGGCGCGTCGGGGGCTCGCGTCGGGCCGGGGCCCTCCGGTCTCCGCGTCCCGGGGGTCAGGCGGTGTGAATCACGCGGAGTGGGGCGGAAGCCGGTCGCCGCCATCCGGATGATGGCGTGGTCTACGACCTCGCTCGGCGCGCAACAGTAGTGCATCGACGCGCCCGTCTCAACCGTTTCGTTACCCAAGAGCCCGGATTGCGGTTATCCGCATATGTCGTATAAGCCACTGCCGATATGGAAGCACTCGCGGCACGCACGAAAAAGCCCTGGTCACCGCGGGAGCGGTGACCAGGGCTGCGGCCCTCTCGGTTCCCGTCGAGCGTGATGATCTCCACCGGGGACCGAACCGGGCGAACGGGCGTCGGACGGACTACGGGCGGACGCCGAACATGAACTGACCGTCCCAGTACCCGGCCAGCGGCACCTCTTCGAGGTTCTTGCCGGTGCGCGGCGCGTGGACCATCTTGCCGTTGCCGGCGTACAGGCCGTTGTGGCCGAGGCTGCTGAAGAACAGGATGTCGCCCGGCTGCAGCTGGTCGCGGGAGACGCGCTGTCCCACCTCGGCCTGGCTGTAGGTGGTACGCGGCAGGTTCACGCCGCCGGCGGCCCAGGAACGCATGACCAGGCCGGAGCAGTCGTAGCCGTTGGGCCCGGCCGAGCCGAAGATGTAGGGCTTGCCCAGCTGGGAGTAGGCGAAGTCCAGGGCGGCGCGGGCGTTGCCGGTGGCGCTGCCCGTGTAGCCGCCGGCGGCGTCGGAGCCGCCCTGGGATCCGGCCTCCTCGGCGTCGGGGAACTCGGCGAGCAGGTCCTTCTGCTCCTTGATCTTCGCCTCGACCTCGTCCTTCTTCTTCTTGGCCTCCTCGCGGGCCTTCTTCGCGTCCTTGAGGGCGTCGCCGGCCTCGTCCTTCAGCTTGAAGAGACGCTCGGAGGAGTCGCCGAACTCGTCCAGCTTGGACTGCTGGGCGTCGGAGAGGTAGTCGAGGTCGTCGCTCTGCTCAAGGAGCTTCTCGGGGTTCTCGGCGGCGAGGATGGTGGTGGTGGCGTCGAGGTCGTTGGACTTGTAGACGGCACTGGCGAAGTTGGCGACCTCGTCGCGCAGCTCGTTGTACCGGTCCTCCTCGTCACCGACCTGCTCTTCGAGCTCGTCGGCCTTCTTCTTCGCGGCCTTGTAGTCGTCGTTGGCCTCGTTGTAGTCCTGAACGATCTTGCCGGCCTCTTTGTTGAGGTCGTCGAGAGTCTTCTCGACGTCCTCCCGGGTCGGCTCGGGATCGGCATACGCGACACCAGTGGGCGCGATCAGGCCACCGGCGACGACCACGCCCAGACCGGTCGCGATCCGGCGGGCCGTCTGCCGACCACCATCTTTGTTCGCCATGGCGGTCATGCTCCTTTTAGTTCAAGTCCGCGGTAGGGGACGGGGGCGGAGGGCCGGCGTGCGCGTGCGATGCCGCCGGGACCGGGGGATCGGGGACCACGATCACCGGGCGTCGCGGGCGCGGGTAGGACGGGGCCGACGCTCTCCCCACGGCTCGGGAGCCTCCCGCGTCGCGGCCGGGGGAAGCCGCCGCCGGACGTGCCCGGGGCACCCGGGCACAGCCCTGGCCTCATAGCGGGAAGCCGGTCATGCTCCGGGTAGAAACTAGCGGACCTCCGGTCTCACCTCAACCACAACTACGACAAGTAACAGCCTGCACCCCGATGTCAGCGATGTCGGACGTGCCCCTCAGGCCTCCAGGCGCCGCAGGAGCAGCGCGGAGGCCACGGTGCGCGCCCCCTCGCGCCGGACCGCGGTGATGATCTCCTTGTCGGACGTCACCACGGCGAGCGGCCGCCCCTCGGGCTCGGCCCGGACCAGCCGGATGATGAGCTCGTCGGCGGTCTCTCCCGGGTCGCTGAACAGCAGCCGGACACGGCGCGTGGCGGAGAGGGCCGGCGGCGCCTCCACATCGGCGCCGTCGAAGACGCAGGTGATCTCGGCCTTGGTCCGCGTCGCCAGCCCCTCCAGGGAGGCCAGCAGCCTGCCGCGCTGATCGGCCAGCGGAAGCGTGCCGTACCCCGTCTTGGTGACGTTATAGCCGTCCACGAGGAAGTGGATGCGCGGCAGCGTGAGCAGCTGGTCGACCAGACCGGGGTCGTCATCGGGCAGCCCCTGGCCGGGGACGACGGTCCCGCGGGCCTGCCGCTCCCCCGCGACCAGATCGCCCGGGCTCTCGATGGAGGTGGGCAGCGCCAGTTCCCGGCGCAGCCCGTGCGCGGCGTCCAGCAGCACGTCGAGCAGTACGCGCAGCCGCGCCTCGTCGGCGCTGCGTCCGGCGCGGGCGGCCCGGCGGGCGTTCTCCACCTGCGCTTCGGCCGCGGCGAGGCGGTTGCGCAACCGGCGGTTCTCCGCTTCCACGACGTTGACCTGGTTGGTCGTCGTGGAGCTGAGTTCCGCCGCCTCCGCGATCGCCTGCTCGGCCCCCGTGACGGCCTCCTTCGCCCGCTGGCGCTCGGTGTGGATCTTGCGGCGCAGGTCGGCGATGGTGGTGCGCTGCTCGCGCAGCCGCGCGCGCAGGCGGGCCAGTTCTTCGCGCTGCTCGGATCTGCTGTCCTCCAGCTGGCGGCGCAGGTCGGCGATGGTCTCCGCGGCCTCGTCGGCCTCCTTGGCCGTCTCCTGGCGCTCCAGCTCGCCGTGGATGCGCTCGACGATCTCCGACCAGCCCTCCGGCCGGACCAGGTAGGCGGCGGCCGCGACGGCGACCGGGTCGGCCGCAGGGGGAACGACGCCCTTGCGCAGCTCCTCGGCGAGCTCCGGCCACACCTGCTCCACCCGAGCGGCGACCTGCGACCGGAACTCGGCGTCGCCCTCCAGCTGGGCGGCGATCTGCGGCCCGGCCAGGCGCGCGCGGCGGCGCGGCTCGAACTTCGCCACGCGGCGAAGGGGCGGCGGCAGCTGGGACATCCTCATCCCGCCCAGGACGTCGGAGCCGTACTCGATGACCCGGGAGCGGACACTCTCCGGTAGCGGGCGGCGCAGGGCCTCCTCGTGGGCGCTCCCCTCCGGATGGGCACCACTCCGCGGGGCCGTACCGTCAGAGGTCATTCCGCTGCGCACCGTTCTCGGCGGTGGTCCCCGCCTCCTCGCCCGCGGGGCGGTCCACGATCTCGACCGAGTCCAGTGCGTTGCACCAGCGGCAGCGCACCTGATCGACGGTCTCGGCGAGCACCTCGCTCTCCTCGACGTCGTAGGCGCCGGACAGGTCGAAGTGCAGGTAGTCGCGCGACCGCACGCTCCGCGTCACGTCGAACCGGGTCAGGTTCCCGCACTGGGCGCACCGCCAGCGCTGGCTTTCGGACGGGACAGAAATACTCAAGGCCACTTCCTCCTTCTGCATCCTCACCGCACGACCCTAGGCCCTGCGCGCCGGGAAACGGCCCGGTGACACCGCAGCACGCCGCGCCGCGCCCGCGCCGACCGGACGCACCATCGCTCCCCCCGCCCCTGGCCTGCACCATCTTTCCACGTAGGTGAGGTCCTGATCTTGACGGATCCGCATCGATCCCGGTGCGGAGCGGACACGATCGGTCACACCGGGACGAACCCGCGTACCGCGCCCGCCCGTCCGTCACCGCGGCCGCTTAGGCTGGCCGGGTGGCAGACCAGCGGCTTTCCCCACCCGGAGCACTCGTCCAAGGCACCCTCGACGAGCTGGGTACCCCCCTCACGCACACGACGTTCGTGGTCGTCGACCTGGAGACCACCGGATCGCGCTCCGACGGCGCCGGGATCACCGAGATCGGCGCCGTCAAGGTGCGCGGCGGCGAGGTCCTCGGCGAGTTCGGCACCCTCGTCGACCCCCGCATGCCCATCCCGCCGCACATCACCCTGCTGACCGGCATCACCCAGGCCATGGTCGCCACCGCCCCCGGTCTGGATGCGGCCCTGCCCGCCTTCCTGGAGTTCGCCGGGCTGCACGCCGAGGGCCCGGCCGAGCAGGACGAGGGTCCCGTGCTGGTCGCCCACAACGCCCCCTTCGACATCGGGTTCCTGAAGGCCGCGTGTGCCCGGCACGGCCACACCTGGCCCGCCCCCACCGTCGTCGACACCCTGCCCATCGCCCGCCGCCTGGTCACCCGCGACGAGGTGCGCAACCACAAGCTCGGCACGCTGGCCGGGTTCTTCGGGGTCCCCGACCTGCCGACCCACCGCGCCCTCGACGACGCCCGCGCCACCGTCGGCGTCCTGCACGGGCTGCTGGAACGCCTCGGCTCACACGGCGTCGACACCCTGGAAGAGCTGAGGAGCTTCCGCACCCCGCGCACCGGCGCCCAGCGCCGCAAGCGCCACCTCGCCGACGACGTCCCCGAGGCCCCCGGTGTCTACGTCTTCACCGACGCCAAGGGCGACACCCTGTATGTCGGCAAGAGCTCGAACCTGCGGCGGCGCGTCCGCTCCTACTTCACCGCCGCCGAGACGCGCGGGCGTATCCGGGACATGATCGCCCTCGTCGAAGGGGTCATCCCGATCGTCTGCGGTACCGCGCTGGAGGCGGAGGTCCGCGAGCTGCGGCTCATCGCCGAGCGCAAGCCGCCCTACAACCGCCGCTCCCGCAACCCCGGACGCGCCGCCTGGCTGAAGCTGACCCGGGAGGCCTACCCGCGGCTGTCGGTCGTCCGCACGGTCCGCGACGACGACGCGCCCTACATCGGCCCCTTCCGCTCCTCCCGCGAGGCCGAACTGGCCCGCGAGGCGCTGCACCAGGCCATCCCGCTGCGCCAGTGCACCCACCGCTTCTCCCCCGCCCGCCCCATCAGCGCCTGTGTTCTGGCCCAGCTGGGCCGGTGCGGCGCGCCCTGCGACGGCAGCGAGTCCCCCGCGCGCTACGCGGAGCACGCGGCGGCCGCCGAGGCGGCCATGACCACCGACGCCACCCCCGTCGTCGAGGCGCTGAGCGGTCACATCACCCGGCTCTCCGTCGAACTGCGCTATGAGGAGGCCGCGCTCCACCGCGACCGGCGGGCCGCGTTCGTGGCCGGCGCCGCGCGCGCCCAGCGCCTCGCCGCCCTGGCCGCGGTGCCCCAGCTGGTCGCCGCGCAGCCGACCCGGCCGGGGTGGGAGGTGCACGTCATCCGGTACGGGCGGCTCGCCGGGAGCGGCACGATGCGGCCCGGAAGCGATCCCCACGCCTACGTCGAGGCGCTCGTCGCGGCCGCCGAGACCGTGTTCCCCGGCCCCGGCCCCAGTCCGCGGGCGACCCCCGGGGAGATGGAGTGCGTGCTGCGCTGGCTGGGCTCGCCCGGCATCCGGCTGATCGACACCGCGGCCCCGTGGACATGCCCGGTCAATGGTGCCGAGAAGCACCGAGAGCTGACAGACTGGCAGCGCGACAGCGCCTACGACTGACCATCCGCAGGCCCGCGCCGACGTCCGCCGTCGATCCCGGCGCCCGGGGGCGGAGGCCGGCATCACGCGGCACAGCCCAGCGACATCGTGGACGGAGATCGATGGCAGGCATCCCGCTCAGCGACGACTACCGGGGCCGCCGGGTACCCGTCGTCACCTACCTGCTGATCGCCGCCTGTGTCAGCGTCTATCTGCTGTCGCCCATGTCGATGCTGGCGTTCTGGTACGGCGACTCCCTGGTGTCCCGCGTGTGCCCGGTGGACGTGTACGTCTGGCGCTGGGGCGCCATCCCGGTCGAGCTCCTGAGCGGCGATCAGCTCCCCTACTCCGGCGGCTGCTCCGGCGGGGAGTTCACCAAGGTCCCCTGGGTCTCGGCGTTCACCGCGATGTTCCTGCACGGCGACGCCGTCCACCTGATGAGCAACATGGTGTTCCTGTTCGTGTTCGGCCCCGTGGTCGAGGACCGGCTGGGCCGCCTGCGCTACCTGGGCCTGTACACGGCCACCGGGCTCATCGCGACCTACGCCTACGCACTGGGGACGCCCGACGCCGACATGCCGCTGGTCGGCGCCTCAGGGGCGGTCTCCGGCGTGCTGGGCGCCTACCTGCTGGTGCAGCGCCGCAGCCGGATCATCTTCCTCGCGCTGTTCGTGCTGCCGATCCGGCTCCCGGGGTGGGTGATGGTCGGCACCTACTTCGTCCTTCAGTATTTTCTCTACGTCAGCGTGTCGCTGTTCCCCAGCGCCGACGGGGACAGCGGCAACATCGCCTATGCCGCGCACGTCTACGGTTTCATCGGCGGGGTGATCGGTGGGCTGCTGATCCACCGCATACGCTGGCGTGCGGGCACGCGCCTGTCGGACGTGTACTGATCGGGCCCGGAGCGCGGATCCCCGACGTCGGCGGCCGTCTTTTCCACCCACTCTGCCAGGAGGAGAGCCAGTGATCACCGCGATCGTCATGATCAAGGCCGACGTGGACCGCATCCCGGAGGTCGCCGAGGCGATCGCCGAAATCGACGGCGTCAGCGAGGTGTACTCCGTCACCGGTGGCATCGATCTGATCGCGTTGGTCCGCGTGCGGCGGCACGAGGAGCTCGCCGACGTCATCCCGGGCCGGGTGAACAGGATCCCCGGTATCCGATCGTCCGACACCCACATCGCCTTCAACGCCTATTCCCGGCACGACCTGCAGGCCGCGTTCTCCCTCGGCCTCTGACCGGCACCGACGGGCGGCGGCCCGCGACCACGTCGGTGGTCGCGGGCCGCCGCTGCAGGGGCACTCGTACGGGGAGCCGGAGAAGGGCCTAGACGCGCTTGCCGTGGGACTGGCTGACCTCGACCCAGCGGTCGAGCACCCGAACCGCGGCGCCGCTGTCGACGGCCTCGGCGGCCCGCTCGTAGCCGGACCGCAGAGCGTCCACCAGGGGACCGGTGAGGCCGTCGACGGCCGTGATCGCCGCGGCCGCGTTCAGCAGCACGGCATCGCGGATCGGACCGTGGCGCCCGGCGATGGTCTCGCGCACCACCCGGGCGTTGAACTCGACGTCACCGCCGCGCAGAGCCTCGGGGTCCGCCCGGTCGATGCCGAGGTCCACCGGGTCCAGGGTCTCCCGGTGCACCTCGCCGTCGCGGACCGTCCACACCCCCGAGGTCGTCGTGGTGGTCAGTTCGTCCAGGCCGTCGTCCCCTCGGAAGACCAGTGCGCTGACCCCGCGGCGGGCGAACACCCCGGCCACGGTGGCGCACATGCTCTCGTCGAAGACGCCGATGGCGCCCGCCCCGGGGCGGGCCGGGTTGGTCAGCGGTCCGAGGAAGTTGAACACCGTCGGCACGGCGAGCTCGCGGCGGGGCTTGGCGGCGTAGCGCAGCGACGGGTGGAACAGCGGCGCGAAGCAGAAGGTGATCCCCGCCTCGTCGGCCACTCGCGCGGTCGCCTCCGGCGGAAGGTCGATGACCACGCCGAGCCGCTCCAGCACGTCGGCGGTGCCGCAGGAGGACGAGGCCGCGCGGTTGCCGTGCTTGACGACCTTGGCTCCGGCCGCGGCCGCGACGATGGCGGCCATCGTCGAGACGTTGACGGTGTGTGCGAGGTCACCGCCGGTGCCGACGATGTCGACGGTCCGGCCGGGAACCGAGATCTGCACGGCGTTGTCCAGCATTCCGCTGGCCAGACCGGTGACCTCCTCCACGCTGGCGCCCTTGGCCCGCAGCGCGATGGCGAATCCGGCGATCTGGGCGTCGGTCGCGGATCCCGACATGATCTCGTTCATCGCCCACTCCGTCTCCTCGGCGGAGAGGGAATCGCCCTCCAGCAGGGCGGTGATCAGGTCGGACCAGGTTCGCTCACGTGTACGCAACAGACGTCCTCCAGGTTCTCGGTCACGGGGTCGGCGACATCGATCGGCCGCGTCCCAGGGCGACGCGGGCGGATGGGATGGGTCGGCTGTGCCATCGCCATCGCGCGATGTCGGCTCCGTGATGCGCAGCACCAAGGAAGGAGAGGCGGTGCCGGGCACCGCCGGCGGATCGGCGTGAGGCGCCGCCGTTGGCGTGAACGACGGCGACGGAGTACACCATCGAAGCGGCTTTCCGTGCGTGGACCGACGGGTCGTGGGACCGACCGGAGGCCGGTGGCGGCCCCCGGGGTGGACCACCCAGCCTATCTAGCTCGCGGCCGGCCGCGCGGCGCGCGTCCGCATCAGTTCGGCCAGCGCCTCGGCCAGCGCCACCGGGTCGATCGGGTGGCTGACGGCCTTGTCGGCGCGCGACCACGCCGCCAGCCAGCCGTCGTCGCGGCGGCCGATGAGCACCAGCACCGGCGGCGACTGGTAGATCTCGTCCTTGATCTGGCGGCACAGCCCCATCCCGCCGACCGGGGCGGCCTCGCCGTCGAGAACGGCGACGTCGATGCCGCTGTCCTCCAGGTGCTTGAGCGCGACCGGGGACGTGGCGCACTCGATGATCTCGACCTTGGGGACGTCGGCGGCCGGACGGCGGCCGATCGCGAGCCGCACCTGCTCGCGTACCGCGGCGTCGCTGCTGTAGACGAGGATCCGCATCTTCGGGCCGTGCTGCGCGGAGTCGCGGTCGTTGTTCGCCATGCTCAACCGTCCCTACTCAAATCCATGTGGGGGAGAACGCCACCACTGCCGAGCCTACGTTCCTTGAGACCTTCGACACGACAGGATGCCACCCAGGCCACCCCGCCAGCCATGGCCGCCCCCCGCCGGTACGACGGCCCGATACCGATTCGATACCTTCCCGCGCACGCGGCCCGACTGCGAACGCCCAGCTCACCCCCGTGAATCCCGGCCGCTGCGGGGCAAGCGGCACCCCGGACGCCCGCCCACGCGCACTCCCTCGGCTGCGAGCGCCGGATAACGGGAAGGTCGCGAAGCGACAACGTCCCCCGTCACAGGCCGGTAGCGTTGTCGGCGCCGATCACACGGGTTCCGGGGGGTCGTGCACCACCTCGCGCGAGATGCCGTAATAATGCTGACGTGGCGACAGCAACCGCGAACCAAACAACAGGACCGACACCAGTGCATGGTGCGGCTAAGCGACCTGACCTGGTGAGCGTTGGCACCATCGTGTGGTTGGCCAACGAGCTCATGTTCTTCGCAGCGCTGTTCGCGATGTACTTCACCATCCGATCGGTGACCGTGGGCAACCCCGACCTGGGGCCCTGGCCGGAGGTCGAGCCCGACGTCGGCTACGCCCTCGTGTTCACCATCATTCTGGTGGCCTCCAGCTTCACCGCGCAGGCCGGCGTCTGGGCCGCCGAGCGCGGTGACGTGCGGAAGCTCCGTATGTGGTTCTTCATCTCGTTCCTCATGGGCCTGGTCTTCGTACTCGGCCAGGCGAACGAATACCGAGAGCTCGTCCACGAGGGACTGACCCTGCAGTCCAGCGCCTACGGCTCGATGTTCTACCTCACCACGGGTTTCCACGGTCTCCACGTGATCGGTGGGCTGATCGCGTTCCTGCTCCTGCTGGGACGCACGTACGCCGCGAAGCGCTTCACCCACCAGCAGGCCACGAGCGCGATCGTTGTGTCCTACTACTGGCACTTCGTCGATGTGGTCTGGGTCGCTTTGTTCGCAACCATCTACTTCATTCAGTAACCCGAATCGGGGAAACCGTGAAATGGATTACCGCGCGGCGACGGCATCCCCTTGCGGGGTATGTCGTCGTCATACTCGCGCTTGGCCTCTTCGGTCTGGGCTACGCCTTCGTGGCGCCCACCGGGACCGACAGGGCCGAGGCGCAGACACTTGCCGCCGAAAAGGTCGACGACCGTCAGCCTGACGCTCAGCGGGGCAAGGACATCTTCAACAAGACCTGTGCGAGCTGCCACGGTCTGACCGGCGGAGGCTCCGCCAACGGCCCGGACATCACCGGTTCCGGTGAGGCCGCGGTCAACTTCCAGGTGAGCACCGGGCGTATGCCGTCCATGGACCCGGACACGCAGATGCCGCGGAAGCCGCAGGCCATCACCGATGAGGAGCTCGACGACCTCATCGCGTACTACAACGCCGAGATCGGCGACGGCCCGAAGATCCCCTACGACGTCCCGGGCAACGCTCCGCAGCGAGGCGACTTCGACGACGAGGAGTCCTTCGAGTCCGCCAAGGCGGAGTACGACGACGCCTACGAGAAGTACCTCGCAGGGGCCCAGGACACCGAGGCGGGCATGAAGCTGTACCTGACCAACTGTGCGCACTGCCACAGCTGGTCCGGTGCCGGCGGCGCGCTCACCGGCGGCAAGTACGCGCCCGAGATCCACGACGCCACACCGCGTCAGATCTATGAGGCCATGCTCACCGGGCCCGGGCAGATGCCCGTGTTCAACGACACCACCGTCACGCCGACGGAGAAGCAGGAACTGATCTCGTACGTGAAGACCCTGCAGTACGAGCCGAACGCGGGCGGAATCTTCGACCTGAACCGCATCGGCCAGGTCGCCGAAGGCTTCATCGGCTGGACCGTCGGTCTCACCCTGATCGTGGCCTGCGCGATCTGGATCACCGCGAAGCAGCGAGCCCATGACTGAAAACAACACCAACCCCGATAACGAGGCGGGTGCCGACGACCGCGTCATCGGCACCCCTTCGGACGCCTCCGGCGACACGATCGTCGCCGGTTCGGCGGAACCGCACCGTGAGCACGCCGGGCCGTATCCGGCCGAGGAGACGCACACGCGCTCCGAGGAGGAGCAGCGCAAGGGCGAGAAGATCGCCTCCGCGTGGTTCATCATCGCGTTCCTCGCCGGCATCGGCTTCTTCGTGGCCTACTTCGCGTGGCCGCCGAACGCCGCGGACGAGCCGGCGATCGCCGACCCGCAGATCGGCCAGTACTCGAACATGGCGCTGGGCGGCACGCTCGCCCTCGCCCTGTTCGCGATCGGCGCCGGCATGACGGTGTGGGCGCGCCGCGTGATGCCGCACTACGAGGTGTCCTCGCCCTACGACGAGCTCCCCTCCCCGCCGGAGGAGAAGAAGTCGTTCAGCGAGTTCTTCATGAAGAGCGCGGACGAGAGCGGGTTCCTCAAGCGCCCGCTGATGCGCCGCACCCTGCTGCTGGCGATGGCGCCGATGGGGCTCGCCCCCATCGTCATGCTGCGCGACACCGGGCCGCTCCCCGGCGACAAGCTGCACAACACCCTTTGGGAAAAGGGCATGCACATCGCCGTCGAGGGCACGCACCGCAAGATCAAGGTCTCGGACCTCGACGAGGTCGGCGGCATGATCTCGGCACTGCCCTACGTCGAGCCCAGCGAGGAGAACCCCCACGGGGCCGTCAGCCTCAACGACCAGGCCAAGGCCGTCATCCTGCTCATCAAGATGCCGGAGGACGCCTGGGGCCCGGAAATGACCGAGCAGAAGCTCAACTGGACGCAGGACGGGATCATCGCGTACTCCAAGATCTGCACGCACGTCGGCTGCCCGGCGGCGCTGTACGAGCGGGAGACGCACCGCATCCTGTGCCCGTGCCACCAGTCGACGTTCGACGCCGCCGATGCCGCCAAGGTCGTCTTCGGCCCCGCGCACCGGCCCCTGCCCCAGCTGCCGCTCTCGGTGGACGACGAGGGCTACCTGGTGGCGGACGGGGACTTCTCCCAAGCGGTCGGCCCGACGTTCTGGGACGCGGAGAAGGAGGCCTAGTCGATGAGTACGACCCCAGAGGCGCCCAAGGCGCTGCGGAACATCGGCAACTACATCGATGACCGCTTCCACCTGTCGAAGACCGGTGAGAAGAACCTGCGCAAGGTCTTCCCGAACCACTGGTCCTTCATGCTGGGCGAGATCGCCCTGTACTCGTTCATCATCCTCATCATCACCGGAATCTTCCTGACGTTCTGGTTCATTCCGAGCATGGCCGAGGTCACCTACGACGGCTCCTATGAGCGCCTCAACGGTGTCGAGATGAGCGAGGCCTACGCGTCCACGCTGTACATCGACTTCGATGTGCGCGGCGGGTTCCTGGTCCGGCAGATCCACCACTGGGCGGCGCTGATCTTCGTCGCCTCGCTGGTGGTGCACATGCTTCGGGTGTTCTTCACCGGAGCGTTCCGCAAGCCGCGCGAGATCAACTGGCTGATCGGTGTCGCGATCTTCGCCCTGGCGATGGTCGAGGGCCTCTTCGGCTACTCGCTGCCGGACGACCTGCCCTCGGGCATGGGTGTCCGCATCCTGCAGGGTGTGATCATCGCGCTGCCGCTGGTCGGCACGTATCTCAGCATGTTCCTCTTCGGCGGGGAGTTCCCCGGCGACGAGATCATCACGCGGCTGTACATGCTGCACATCCTGCTGATCCCCGGGATCCTGCTGGCGCTGATCGTGGCGCACTTCATGATCCTGTGGCACCAGAAGCACACGCAGTACCCCGGGAAGGGGAAGACCGAGAAGAAGGTCGTCGGTACGCCGATGTTCCCCGGGTTCGCCGTCAAGGCGGGCGGGTTCTTCTTCTTCGTCTTCGCGATCATGGCCGGGCTCAGCGCGTTCGTGCAGATCAACCCGATCCACCTGTTCGGCCCGTTCAGCCCGACATCCATCACCTCGGGTCTGCAGCCCGACTGGTACATGGGCTTCATGGAGGGGTCGCTGCGGGTCTTCCCGAACTGGTTCGACTTCCAGATCTTCGGCTACGCCGTTCCGACCGGCGTGCTGGTCCCGGGCCTGGTGATTCCGGGACTGATCTTCGGTGGTCTGGCGGCCTGGCCGTTCCTGGAGCAGTGGATCACCGGCGACAAGCGCCACCACAACGTGGCCGACCGCCCGCGCAACGCGCCGGTCCGCACCGGCCTGGGTGTCGCCGGCATGACCTTCTACGGTCTGCTCTGGATGGCCGGGTCGAACGACGTCCTGTCGGAGACCTTCTCGATCAGCCTGTACGCGACGACGTATTTCTTCCGGATCTTCCTGATCGCCGGACCGATCATCGCGTTCATCATCACCAAGCGCATCTGCCTGGGCCTGCAGCGCCGGGACCGGGAGACGCTGGAGCACGGCTACGAGAGCGGCACCATCCAGCAGCTGCCCAGCGGTGAGTTCGTCGAGGTCCACAAGGAGTCCTCGGACGACACCGTGCACGTGCTGCAGGCCAAGCAGCCGGTCGAGCGGATCGACGTCGATGCCGTCGACGAGCACGGTGTCGAGGCCCCGGAGGCCCGTGGCGTCATGGGGCGGATGCGCGCCGCCCTGGCCCACTGGTACACGAAGGACAACATCTCCTTCGAGGGCGTCGAGCCGCACAGCGGCCACCACCTCCACCACGGCGCGCACGGTGCCGAGGAGGAGACCAAGGCCGGCTCGTCCTCCTGAGGCGAACCCCAACGGCCGAAACACCAGGCCCGGCCCCCGAAAGCGGGGGCCGGGCCTTCGTCGTCCTGTGCGAGCTCTGAGCGTCCTGTGCGGCCTGACGACGACGGCGGCGGGGAAGACGAGGGAGACGGTGTCAGGGGCGGCCGTCCGCCGGCGGGGCGTGGCCGGGTCGGCCGCAGTCCCCTCCGTCGCGGACCGACCCGGTGATAGCGCCATCCCACCCCCGAGAACAGCGGAGGCAGGGGGCTCGGGGGACGGCGGGACGGGGAAGGGCGCCCGCCCCCGCCCCTCCCCCTCACGTCGTCACGGCCGCTCGTCTCCCCAGGACACCGAGCAGGCGACCACCGGCAGGACCGCACAGCGGTCCTGCCATCGCCCACCCCGCACAGCACGGAGGGCCGCTGGGAGCGCGGTGCGCTCCCAGCGGCCCTCCGGCGATTCGCCCAGGTGCGGGGGTCAGACGGCCTCGCCGTGGACGTCGCCCGGGGTGCCGTTGCCGTCGGTGGTGTCGGCCTCGCCCGTCTCGCTGTGCTCCAGCCACTCGTCCCACGAGCGCTGCCAGTAGCCCCAGCCGTTGTCCACCTCCAGCTGGCGGTCGGTGCCGTTGATCACCAGCACGTCGCCCATGAGCGCGTTCTCGAAGTACCACTTGGCGTCGGCCACGCTCATGTTGGTGCAGCCGTGGCTCAGGTTGGCCTGGCCGAGCCGGTTGTTCCACGGCGCCGCGTGGGTGAACTCACCGCTGTTGGAGAACCGGACCGCGTAGTTGACGTCCAGCTTGTAGCCGTCGGGGCTGTCCACCGGGACGCCCACCGTGGAGGAGTCCATGACCAGGTGCTCGTACTTCTCCATCAGCAGGTGGGTGCCGCTGGTGGTGGTGTAGGCCCGGGTGCTGCCGTCGCCGTTGCTGATCGGGAAGGACTTGATCTGCTTCCCGTCCCGCTCGACGACCATCGTGTACTCGTCGTTCTCGATGGTGCTGATCTGCTCGCGGCTGACGCGGAAGTCGATGCGGTAGTTCTTCACCCCGTAGACACCGTCGGAGGCCTCGGTGCCGGCCAGGTGCAGGTCGACGCTGACGTCCTGGTTCGGCTGCCAGTACTCCTTGGGGCGGAACACCGCCATCTTGTCGCCGAACCAGTTCCAGGCGCCCTCGACCGTCTCCTCGGAGGTCACCTCCATGGAGTTCTCGACCTGCGCCTTGTTCTCCACCGGCATGTCGAAGTTGACGATGACCGGCATCCCCACACCGACCTCCTGGCCACTGGTGGGGAAGTTGGACTGGAGCTCCAGCCGCTGGCCGGGGGCGGCCTCCAGTGTGCTGAACTCGCTGATGACCTCCGTCTCCTCACCGGCCTCGTTCTCGGCGAGGGCGGTCACGGTGATGTCGGAGCCCGGGATGAGGTTCCAGTCACTGACCCACTCGGTCTTGTCCTCGTTGAGGGTTCCGGTGACCTCGTCGACGTCGGGCGTGTCCTCGCCGTCCTCGGCCTCGCCCGCCTCGGTGCCCTCACCGTCTGCGGGGTTCTGCGCGTCGGCCTCGGTGTTCTGCGACTGCTCGATCGTGACATCGGTGATGGTGCCGCCGTCCGCGGTCACGGTCACGGGCAGGTTCGGGCGCACCTTCGTGGTGCCGTCCTCCGGACTGATCGCGATCTTGACCTCGTCACCGGCGGCCTCGGCCCCGGCGGTGCTGGTATCGGCACCGTCCGGACCCGTACATGCCGCGGTGAGGGCGAGGGTCAGACCGGCCATTCCGGCGCCGAGCCGGCGGTACGCCGTCGGGACTGTGCTGCCCTTCACGCGAGCGACCTCCTGCGTTCTGCTCTACCTACTGCGAAGCTCCGTCATCGGCATTGGACGCGGCGGCGAGCAGGAAAGTTCCAGATCGTTGACAACGCGGCCAAAGCGGGGAGATACCGATGATCAGGTACGGGCCGCCCCAAAAGAATACCCCGGTCGGTCTGTGGACTCATCGGAACCCACCGACCGACCGGGGATATCAGGCCCGGTCTCGCCTCCGGGACGCACTCGGCGGCGTGCGAACTCAGTGCTGGAACTCTCCGCGGTAGTACTCGAAGACCCAGCCGATGGAGGTCATGATCACGGCGAACCCGCCGATGAGGACCATCCACCAGCCGATCGCCACACCCACCGCGGTGAACGCGACCGCCATGGCCACGAACAGCGGCCACCAGCTGTGCGGGCTGAAGAACCCGTACTCGCCGGCGCCTTCGACGATCTCGCCGTCGAGGCGCTCCTCCGGCGGCAGCCCGTGCCAGGCCTCGCTACGACGGGCGGCCTGCCACAACCAGAAGCCGACCATCCAGCCGAACCCGATCGCGACGACCAGGGCGGTCGTGCCGGTCCACTCGATCTGGCCCTCGGCCACCCAGGCCCAATAGGCGTACAGCGCCGCACACAGGCCGAAGAAGGTGGAGACGCCCATGAACAGGTATGCCTGCATCTTCATGATGAACGCACCCTCCTACTTCGTGTTCGCCGGTTCCGGGTGTGCGCCCGGAGCGGCAGCGTGCGGGTGGTGGAGGTCGAACGCCGGGCGCTCGGACCGGATGCGCGGCAGCGACGTGAAGTTGTGCCGCGGCGGCGGGCAGGAGGTGGCCCACTCCAGGGAGCAGCCGTACTCCCACGGGTCGTCGACCTCGACCTTCTTCGGGTTCTTGTGGGTGATCCACATGTTCCAGAAGAAGATGAGCGTCGAGGCGCCGAGGATGAACGAGCTGACCGACGAGATCTGGTTCAGCAGGGTGAACCCGTCGGTCGGCAGGTAGTCGGCGTAACGGCGCGGGAAGCCCGCGGCGCCCAGCCAGTGCTGCACCAGGAAGGTGCCGTGGAAGCCGAAGAACAGCACCCAGAAGTGCGCCTTGGCGAGCTTCTCGTCCAGCATCTTCCCGGTGAACTTCGGCCACCAGAAGTAGAAGCCGGCGAACATCGCGAAGACCACGGTGCCGAAGACCACGTAGTGGAAGTGGGCCACCACGAAGTAGCTGTCGGTGACGTGGAAGTCGATCGGCGGGGAGGCCAGGAGCACACCGGTGAGGCCACCGAAGAGGAACGTCACCAGGAACCCGATGACGAACAGCATCGGGCTGGCCATGACGATCTGCCCGCGCCACATGGTGCCGATCCAGTTGAAGAACTTCACACCGGTCGGGACCGCGATCAGGAAGGTCATGAACGAGAAGAACGGCAGCAGCACCGCGCCGGTCGGGAACATGTGGTGCGCCCAGACCGTGACGGACAGGCCCGCGATCGCGATGGTCGCGCCGACGAGGCTCTTGTAGCCGAAGATCGGCTTGCGGCTGAACACCGGCAGGATCTCGGTCGCGATACCGAAGAACGGCAGCGCGATGATGTACACCTCGGGGTGGCCGAAGAACCAGAACAGGTGCTGCCACAGGATGGCGCCGCCGTGCTCGGCGTTGTACACGTTCGTGCCGATCATGCGGTCGGCGCCGAGCGCGATCAGGGCCGCGGTGAGGACCGGGAACGCGATCAGCACCAGAACGCTGGTCAGCATGGCGTTCCAGGAGAAGATCGACATCCGGAACATCGTCATGCCCGGAGCGCGCATGCACAGGCCGGTGGTGATGAAGTTGACCGCCGCCAGGATGGTGCCCAGACCGCTGACGATCAGGCCCAGGATCCACAGGTCACCGCCGAGGCCCGGCGAGCGGACCGCGTCGGAGAGCGGCGTGTAGGCGAACCACCCGAAGCTCGCCGCACCGCCGGGGGTGAGGAACCCGCCGATGGCGATGAGGCTGCCGAAGAGGAACAGGTAGTACCCGAAGATGTTCATCCTCGGGAACGCCACGTCGGGGGCGCCGATCTGCAGCGGCATGATGATGTTGGCGAACCCGACGAACAACGGGGTCGCGAACATCAGCAGCATGATCGTGCCGTGCATGGTGAAGAGCTGGTTGAACTCTTCCTTCGTCACGACCTGCATGCCCGGCAGGAACAGCTCGGCGCGGATGATCAGCGCCAGCACTCCGCCGAACAGGAAGAACGCGAACGAAGTGATCAGGTACATGTACCCGATCGTCTTGTGGTCGGTCGACGTCATCCAGTTGACGATGATCGACCCCTTGCGCGTCGGCCGGGGGCCGGCCGCCACACTCGTCTCGGTTGCCGTCGTCATTACTGGCCTGCCTCCTCGGCCGCGGCGTCGGCCGTGTCCTGCTCGTCGGCGCCGTCGGCCGACTCGGCCGTGCCGGCCTGCTCGGCGTCGTCGGCGTCGGCATTCTCGTCGCGGGCATCGGCGGTGTCGGCCGCACGCTCGGCGGCCCGCTCCGCGATCTGCTCGCTCCTCTGGTCGTGGGCCTGCTTCTGCTCGGCGGCCCAGGCCTCGTAGTCGTCGGGCTCCATCACTTCGAGGTTGAAGAGCATCCCGGCGTGCTCGACACCGCACAGCTCGGCGCAGCGGCCGGCGTAGGTGCCCGCGGTGCCCTCCTTGACCTTGACCTGGAACGCGTTGTCCCGGCCCGGGACGACGTCCAGCTTGAAGGCGAACGCGGGGACCCAGAAGGAGTGGATGACGTCGGGCGAGTAGAGGTCGAAGTGGACGACCGCACCCTCGGGGACGACCAGCGTGGGGACGTCCTGCGGGGTACCCACGACCGAGAACTCGGTGTTCGGCTCGGCCTTGGGGTCGTCGGCCGCCTCGCGGACCTCGGCCTTCGACTCGTCGAGGTAGTTGAACTGCCAGCTCCACTGGAAGGCGACGACCTCGACGTTGACGTCGGCGGGTTCGTCGGTCTCCAGCAGGTAGGCCTGGTCGCGCGCGGTGAAGTAGAAGAGGACCGCGATGACGACGATCGGCAGAACGGTGTAGAGCGCCTCGATGGGCATGTTGTAGCGCACCTGCGGCGGCAGCTGCTCGGAGCGCTTGCGGTGGAAGATGACCGACCAGATGATCAGTCCCCACACGAGAATGCCGACCGCGAACGCCGCCACCCACGAGCCCTGCCAGAGCGCGAGAACGGTCTCGGCCTGCTCGGTGATCGGCTCCGGCACACCCAAACGAGTGAACTCGTTCGACGCGCAGCCGGTCGCGGCAATACCCAGCGCGGCGAGCGCGGCGCCACGTGGTGCCCATCGGCGCAACGCGGAGCGCCGATTCCTATGGCGGGTCGGACTCACGGATTGCCTTCCCAGCGGTGAATGCCCGCACGGCGTGCACGGGCGTAGTTATATCCGAAGCTTGTCAAGGGGCAACATTATCGCGAACCGCCTGGTGATCCGCTCGTGGGCGAACCGAGCCAGCGTGTTGCTGCACACCCTCGCGGCGGGGGCGGTGACGGACGCTCTCTAGCGTCCGCGACCCGCCGTCGCGTGGATCCGCGGCGCCGAGCCCGGGGTCCCGGTGGTTCGCGTCCATCGCCCTACCCGGCTTCCGGGGCTGCTCGGGGACGCCGTGACGGTGTCCGCGAAACCTCCCCGAAGTGCGGGCTAAGGCGAGGGTATCGCTGCATTTACGACGCCCTTAACCGGGTGCCGCTTAACGCTCCACATGGGTCAAGATTGGGATACGAACCTGCTACGCGAGGAGTACATCGGTGTCGGACCAGCCCTTGGTCACCGTCGAAGCGACCGGCCGCAAATGCCCGATTCCGATCATCATGCTCGCGGGGCGTATCCGCGAGGTGCCGATCGGTACTGTCATAGCCGTCACAGCCGACGACCCGGCCGCGAGGACGGACATCCCGGCGTGGTGCCGGCTGAAGATGCACGAGTTCGTGGCAGAGGTCCCACTGGAGCGCGGTAGCGCGTTCCACATCCGCCGGATGTACTGACGCGCGCCCTCACGAAGAGCGTGAGAAGAGCGGCGGCCCGGGGGCCGGGCGCGTCACGCAGCAGGGCCGCGCGGCCGGGAGTCGGCTGCGCGGCCCTGCTCACACCAGAGGCCTAGCGGGCGTAGTACTCGACGACGAGCTGCTCGTCGAAGGGCACCGGGGCCTGCTCGCGCTTGGGGCGGTCGACGACCGCGATGCGCAGGTCCTTGTGGCTGACGGCGAGGAAGCCGGCGATCTTGTCGTCGGCGTGGATCCCCTCGGCGGCCTCGATGAAGGGCACCATGTTGCGGGACTTCTCCCGAACGCCGATGACCTGACCGGGCTTGACCTGGTACGACGGGATGTCGACCTTCTTGCCGTCCACGGTGATGTGGCCGTGGTTGATGTACTGCCGCGCGGCGTAGATCGACGACGCGAAGCCGGCCCGCAGCAGCACCGTCATGAGGCGGAGCTCCAGCTCGGAGACCATCTCCTCACCGGTACGGCCGGGGCGCTTCTTGGCGGCTTCGTAGACGCGCAGGAGCTGCTTCTCCGACAGGTCGTAGTACCAGCGCATCTTCTGCTTCTCCGCCTGGCGGACGGCGAAGTCGCTGGTGTTGCGACGAACGCGGCGGCCGTGCTCACCCGGGGGGTACGGCCGCTTCTCGAAGTAGCTGACCGCCTTACGGGTCAGCGGGGTGCCCGCGCGCCGGGACAACCGCACCTTCGGTCCGGTGTAGCGCATTGAGGTCCTCCGTTGTTTGAGTCACTTGCAAAAACGGGAATCCTAGGTAAGGCTTGCCTAAGTCTAGGAGGTGTCATGCGACAGCCCTGCCCGTCCGCGATCGAACGGGTCCGTTCCCTCGCCGCCACGGCGACCCCCACCACGGCGGTGTTGGCAGACGATCCCGGCACGCGTTTCAGCGTGCGCGGGGCGGTAGACGATGCCGGTCGCACGGTGCTGTGGGCCGAGTCCGGCCACCCGCTGCACGAGGCACTGCGGGCGGCGGGACGGACGAACGCCGATCTCCCGATCGGCGTCGGCCTTTCCGCGCTGCGGCACGTGGGTCGCACACCTACTGTACGCGCTCGGCTGTGGTGCGACGGCCGCGTATCGGCCGTCCCCGCAGGCGAACGCCGCGACGCCGCCCTCGCCGTGTGGGACGTGTGCCCCGACGAGGAGCTGCTCGCCGCAGTCGACCATGATCCCATGCCGGACGCGCCGTTGCTCGCGCGCGTGGAGCCCGCGACGGTGATGTACCACACATACGACGCCTCGGGCGTCATCGACGGCCCCGCGTTCCGGGCCGCCGCGCCCGACCCGATCACCGGCGCGGCCGAGCGCATCCTGCGACACGTCAACGACTGCCACCGCGACGAGCTGAGCGCCGCCCTGCGCCACCTGCCCGACACCCCCGACGGGGCGGCCTGGCTCTGGGAGCTGGACGCCCACGGTGTGACCCTGTGGGTCAACCCGCTGCACGGCGGCGATCCGGCGCTGATCCGGGTGCCGTGGAGCGATCGCGTCACCCGCCCCTGCCAGCTGGAGCGCGCCCTGTTCGACCTGATGTCCCGGCACGGCCACGCGGCCCGGCCCTGACACGCCACCGCCTCCGCGGCCGCCGGGGCCGCGGAGGCGGTGCCGGTGACGTAGCCCTGACCTGGGACGGCCCTCCTAGATGAAGGGCTCCACCTCGGCCGCGCTGTCGTCGCCGTAGCTGGCCGCCAGGCGCTCCAGCAGGGTCCGGCGGGTCAGCTGGTACTCCTGCGGCCCGCTCACCTCCAGCGAGTGCACGGCGGTGGCGTTGCCGACCTGGGCGGCGCGCTCCGGCGGCAGCCCCCAGGAGACGCCGGCGAGGAAGCCGGCGCGGAACGCGTCGCCGACACCCGTGGGGTCGGCCTTCTCGCTGACGACCGCCGCGGGCACGTGCAGCGGGGGCTCTCCCTTGCGCTCGATCCGGACGCCCTTGGCGCCGAGCGTGGTGACCCGGGTGCCGACCAGGGCGAGGATCTCCTCGTCGCTCCACGCGGTCTTCTGCTCGGCGAGCGCCTTCTCGTACTCGTTGGTGAACAGGTAGGCGGCGCCCTCGATGAGTCGGCGCACCTCGGGGCCCTCCATACGGGCGAGCTGCTGGGAGGGGTCGGCGGCGAACGCCAGGCCGCGGTCGCGGCACTCGTCGCTGTGCCGGAGCATGGCCTGGGGGTCGTTGGCACCGATCAGGACCAGGTCCAGACCGCCGTCACGGGCGGCGAGCGGCCCCAGCTCGATGTTGCGCGCGTCGGCCATGGCGCCCGCGTAGAAGGACGCGATCTGGTTCTGGTCGCGGTCCGTGGTGCAGACGAACCGCGCGGTGTGCCGCACCTCGGAGATGTGCACGCCGGAGGTGTCCACCCCGTGGCGTTCCAGCCATGACCGGTACTCCTCGAAGTCGGCGCCCGCCGCGCCGACCAGCACGGGGCGCAGCCCCAGGCGCCCCAGGCCGAAGCAGATGTTGGGGGCGACGCCGCCGCGGCGTACTTCCAGCTCTTCGACCAGGAACGAGAGCGACACCTGTTCCAGTTGGTCGGCGATCAGCTGCTCGGCGAAGCGTCCCTCGAAGGTCATCAGGTGATCGGTGGCGATGGATCCGGTAACCGCGATGCGCACGGCGGAGGGCTCCTTGGGTCGGGAGATCGGGACCTAGCAAGAGTACCCATCACGACCCGTGACACAGAAGGCCTCATATCCCCGATATCCGTTACGTCGCCGTGGATGAGTCGCCGCGGCGGGGCTGGACGCGGCACTCGGCACACGGCGCGCGAAGCGCAACGGCCCGTGCGGAGGAGTCCGCACGGGCCGGGTCCGGCGCCGCCGGTGCCCGCGGCGTGATCGCCGCGTCGGCAGGACCGGGAAAGCGCCTAGTTGAAGGAGTCGCCGCAGGCGCAGGAGCCGGTGGCGTTCGGGTTGTCGATGGTGAAGCCCTGCTTCTCGATGGTGTCGACGAAGTCGATGGTGGCGCCCATGAGGTAGGGGGCGCTCATGCGGTCGGTGACGACCTCGACACTGCCGAACTCGGCCACCACGTCGCCGTCGAGCTCACGCTCGTCGAAGAACAGCTGGTAGCGCAGCCCCGAGCAGCCCCCCGGCTGAACGGCGACACGCAGCCGCAGGTCGTCACGGCCTTCCTGGTCGAGGAGCGCCTTGACCTTGCCCGACGCCTCATCGGTCAGGATGATCCCCTGCGCGGTGGCCTCGCTCTGAACCGTCATATCTGCTAGCTCCTCCAAAAGGCGTGGCGGCCGCCACTGCGACCTGAGTTTTCCTCGGAGGTGTCAACGCCGAGGTTTCGCTGTGCATTCCAGCCCGTGGCGGGGACACGCGATGCGTACTGGTGCTGCACCCCCAGGTTAGGTCGTCCGGGCGGCCTCCGCCATTCCGCGGGGAGGTGATCGGCGGCTCCCCCGCTTCGTTCCGGGCGGCGAGCGGGGCTCGGCCGGGCGCGTCGGGCAGGCGCCTCAGGGCCGCCAGTGCCGGGCGATGTCGCCGGCCAGACGCCGCAGCTCCTCGGCGGACCTGCTCAGCGCGGCCTCGGTCGACCCCGCCGACTCCACCAGGGAGTAGGTCGCGGTGATCCCCGCGGCAGCGGCCTCCGCCCGGTCCACCGCCACCACACCGGCGGCCACCACGCACGGCACGGCGTGTGCCGCAGCGGTCAGCGCCACTCCGTGCGGGAGCTTGCCGCGCAGCGACTGCGAGTCGAAGGACCCCTCCCCTGTGATCACCAGGTCGGCCGCTGCCACCTGTTCGGCGAGGTCCACGGCGGCCAGGACCCGCGCCACGCCCGACTCGACGGTGCCGCCGAGCAGCAACAGGCCGTAGCCCAGCCCGCCCGCGGCACCGGCGCCCGGGAGGGCGCGAGGGTCGCACTGCGCCCCGGGCGCGGCGGAGGCGGCGTCGGCGAACAGGGCCAGTGCGCGGTCCAGGCGCCGCACCTGGCTGGCGTCGGCGCCCTTCTGCGGGCCGAAGACCGCGCTCGCGCCCTGTGCGCCGAGCAGGGGGTTGTCGACGTCGGTGGCGGCGACGAGCCGGACCCCGGCGGTGCCGCGGCGGGCGGGGCCGAGGTCGAGGGGGCCGGGCAGGTCGGCGAGGGCCAGACCGCCGGAGCCCAGGGCCTCATCGGGGGTCGCGCCGAGGGCGGCGAGCATGCCGGCCCCGGCGTCGTTGGTGGCGCTGCCGCCGAGGCCGACGACGACGGTGCGGGCGCCGCGGCCGATGGCGTGGGCGATGAGTTCGCCGACGCCGCGGCTGGTGGTGCGCCCGGGGTCGCGCCGGTCGGGGTCGACCAGGTGCAGTCCGCAGGCCTGGGCGCTCTCGATGTAGGCGGTGCCACCGTCACCGTCGAGTAGGTACTCGGCGGTCACCGGTGTACCGAGCGGGCCGGTGACGTCCACCCGGAGGGTCGTGCCGCCCAGGGCGGTGTGCAGGACCTCGACGAAGCCGGGGCCGCCGTCGGAGAGCGGGAGGAGCTCGGTCGCGGCGTCGGGGTCGACGTCGTGCCAGCCGTCGGCGACGGCCTGGGCGGCCTCGGTCGCTGTGAGGGTACCGGCGAACTTGTCTGGGGCTATGACGATGCGCACCGGACCAGTGTGCCCGGCGCCACCCGTTCGGGACCAGACCCGAGAACAGATTTTATCCACTTTGCGATAAACATATTCCGGAATCCGGAATCCCGCCGTGGTGTCGCCGGCACCGCCGGGGTCACAGACCCGGCGCCCCATAGACCGGGAACCAGCGCGACTTGTCCTTCTCCACCGCGATGTCGTTCCCGACGGCGGCCTCGATCTGCAGCTCCAGCGCGTTGTCCCGGCTCTGCCCGCCGGTCGGCGCGAACGGATAGAAGGTGCCGCGCTTGTACAGGTACACCAGTGCGACCGTGCGACCGCGGTCGTCGGCGAAGGTCACCAGTGAGCACAGCAGCGACGGCCCGAACCCGGCGTTCTCCAGTGATGAGTTGACCGCGTGGATGTCGGTGACCAGCCCGCCGATGTCGCCTGACGCACCCGTGTCGACACGCACCACCAGCCAGGTGTAGCCGTAGTCGTCGGCGATCGGCTCCACCGCCGGGCCGCCGTCGGCGTTGAGCAGGTCGGTGACGTCGCGCTCCAGGTCGGCGAACGCCTGGCCCTCGGCCGCTCGGAACGCCACCGAGCCGCTGCCGGTGGGTCGGAACCCTGCTGCGGCCTGCAGGGTGACGGCCGCCGACGGCAGACCGAAGAGCTGGTCGAGGTCGGGTTGGACCGGCTTGGATCGGCCCAGTAGGGCCCTTAGGAAGCTCACGGCGGCGATCCCTCACTCATCGGTGTCGCATCGGTGTCACACGGTCGCGGTCGGGTGGCCCGCTGTCGTCCCCGCCACCGGGGCGGCGGTGCGAGCAGCCTACGCGCCCCGCCCCAGCTGCCGCGAGATGTCGGCGAGCTGCTCCAGGCGCCGCTCCACCGGCGGGTGTGTGGCGACCAGCTGGCTCATGCTGAACCCGCTCTTGGAGAAGGCGGGGGTGAAGAAGAAGGCGTTGAACGGCTCGACCTGGCGCAGGTCCCGGCTGGGGATGCGGGCCATGTCCCCGGTGATCTTGGTGAGCGCACTGCCCAGCGCCGAGGGGCGGCCGGTCAGGTAGGCGGCCGCGCGGTCCGCCGACAGCTCCCGGTAGCGCGACAGCACCCGCGTCAGCAGGAAGCTCAGCGCCCACACCACCGCGCTGATCACCACCACGCCCAGGGCGATCACCGCCGGGGCCGGGCCGTTGTTGTTCCCGCGTCCGCCGCCGCCGAACGCGGCGAAGCGCAGCCCCATCTGGGTGAGGAACCCGGCGACGATGCCGAGGAACCCCGCGATGGTCATGACCATGACGTCGCGGTGCGCGACGTGGGAGAGCTCGTGGGCCAGCACCGCCTCCAGCTCCACCGGCTCCAGGCGGCGCAGGATCCCCGTCGTGACGCACACGACCGCGTTCTTCTCGTTGTGCCCGGTCGCGAAAGCGTTGGGCACGTCGGTGTCGGCGATGGCGACCTTGGGCTTGGGCATGTCGGCCATGGCACAGAGCCGGTCGACCACGGCGTGCAGCTCGGGTGCCTGCTGCGGGGTCACCTCACGCGCGCCCATGGAGTACACGGCGATCTTGTCCGAGGTGAAGTACTGGACCGCCGCGAAGCCGCCGATGATCACGACCACCAGGAGCCAGGGGACACCGATGAGGATGAGCAGGATGACGAAGGCCACGTACACGATGCCCAGCAGGGACATCGTCAGGACCATGCGGGTCGTCAGTCCGCGGTCGGGGATGAATTTGGAGCCTGCCACGGGGTCGCGCCTTTCGCCGGGTCGTCCTCACACAGGGCACACGTGCAACCGGGGGATGTCTCGCAGTCTAATCCGGACGGGTTGGAATTCCTTGGGAGGAACGTGTGAGTCCGGTGGCACGGGAGGTGGGTCGAGCGCGGCGGCCGCCGCTTCCCCGCGGGGAAGCGGCGGCCGCCGTCACGACGAGAGCCGGGGATGGCCCGAAGCCCACCGAAGGGGGCTCAGCGCACGTCGGGGATGAGCCCCTCGTCGCCGAGCATGGCACGCACCTCGTCCATGGTGGCGTCGGCGTGCGGCAGGATGAACTGCGAGGGCTCCAGGGAGTCGGGGGGCAGCGGCTTGCTGTCCTTGCGCACCCGGTCGAGCAGGTCGTGCAGAGCCCGCCGGAAGGTCGCCTCGTCGTTCTTCTCGATCGCGTCCTCGATCTTGCCG
This sequence comes from Nocardiopsis mwathae, assembly GCF_014201195.1. Taxonomy (NCBI): domain Bacteria; kingdom Bacillati; phylum Actinomycetota; class Actinomycetes; order Streptosporangiales; family Nocardiopsidaceae; genus Nocardiopsis; species Nocardiopsis mwathae. Next base: position 3,021,627 of record NZ_JACHDS010000001.1, read on the forward strand.
TCGAAGTCGTTCAGCAACTCCAGGTCGGCATCGGTGAGGTCGAGCTGCCCCTCACCCATGATGCGGACGATCATGCACCCTCCCCCTGGCCCTGGCGGGTGGAGTTGCCGCCCTCGATCTGCTGCGGGGCGGACGAGCCGCCGCCCGGCTCCAGCTCGCGCTTCATCTTCTCCAGCTCCGCCTCGACACCGGTGGTGCTGGCCATGCGGTCGAGCTCGGCCTGGATGTCGTCCTTGGCCGTGCCCGTGACGTCGTCGAGGGCACCGGAGGCGAGGAGTTCGTCGACGGCGCCGGCGCGGGCCTGCATCTCCGACGTCTTGTCCTCGGCGCGCTGCACCGCCATGCCGACATCGCCCATCTCCTCGGAGATGCCGGAGAACGCCTCGCTGATCTGGGTCTGCGCCTGGGCCGCGGTGTAGGTGGCCTTGATGGTCTCCTTCTTGGTCCGGAAGGCGTCCACTTTGGCCTGCAGGCGCTGCGCGGCGAGCGTGAGCTTCTGCTCCTCCTGCTGCAGCGACTCGTGCTGCTGCTTGAGGCCGTCGATCTGGGAGGCAAGACCGGAGCGGCGGGTGAGGGCCTCCCGCGCCAGGTCCTCGCGCCCCTGCTGGAGGGCCGCGCGGCCCTGGTTCTCCAGTTTGCCGGACTGCTGCTCAAGCTGCTGGATCTGCAGTTCGACCCGCTTGCGGGAGGTAGCTACATCGGCCACTCCGCGCCGGACCTTCTGCAGGAGTTCCAGCTGCTTCTGATACGAGTAGTCGAGGGTTTCACGTGGGTCCTCGACGGCGTCCAGGGCCTTGTTGGCCTTGGACTTGAAAACCATGGAAAGTCGCTGAAACACGCTCATCGGCGTGGCCGTCCCCTTCTCGGTCCGTACATCGGCTGTTCCCGGCGGGCGCTGCATCCAACCCTACGCGGTATCGCGTGCGGTCGCCATGAAGCCCGGACCGGCTACCCTGAGGGATGTGTTCCGACGTCGTTCCGCATCTTCCGCATCCACAGAGCCGTCCGTGACCGGCTCCGCCAGTACTGAGGCTACTGAGGCCCCCCAACCTAAGGGATACACCCCGAAAAAGGGCGCACCCACCCCTAAGCGCAGGGAGACCGACAAGACCCTGCGCCGCCCGGTGCAGGCTCCGCAGAGCCGCAAGGAGGCCTACCGCCTCTACAAGGAGCGGCGGGCCCGCCAGACCCAACCCGCCCCGGTGCGCTCCGGCGTTCCCCAGGGCGAGGAGCGCTACTACCGCCCCCAGGACTACGGCAAGGTGCGGGCCTACGCCCGCGACTTCGTCGACTCCCGGCGCAGCGTCAGCGAGTTCTTCCTGTATTTCTCGCTGCTGATCATCGTGCTGCTGTTCCTTCCGCTCCGCGAGATCCAGATCGCCGTCACCTACATCATCTGGCCGGTGATGATGGTCAGCCTCGTGGCCGAGGGCATCTACGTCAGCAACCGGATCAAGAAGAACGTCGCCGATCTCTTCCCGAACGAGACGGAGGGCGTGCGCGGCGTCGGCTGGTACGCGGCCATGCGCCAGCTGCAGATCCGCCGCCTGCGCCTGCCCAAGCCTCGGGTGAAGGTGGGCGAGGCCATCAAGGCGGGCCGCGCCTGAGGGTGCGTGCCCACCCCGCCCCCGACGATGTGCGGCCGCCGATAGGAGACAGCGCCCGGTCCCCGGGACTAGGGTGCCGGGCATGGAATTCCGTCATCTTGGCAGCAGCGGCCTCGTCGTCAGCGAGATCTCCTACGGCAACTGGATCACGCACGGCTCCCAGGTGGAGGAGGACGCCGCCGTCGGGTGTGTGCGCGCCGCGCTCGACGAGGGCATCACGACCTTCGACACCGCCGACGTCTACGCACAGGGCCGCGCCGAGGAGGTCCTGGGCCGCGCCTTGAAGGGCGAACGGCGCGACGGCCTGGAGATCTTCTCCAAGGTGTTCTGGCCGATGGGACCGGGCAGGAACGACCGTGGCCTGTCCCGCAAGCACATCGTGCGGGCGGCCGAGGACTCCCTGCGCCGGTTGGGCACCGACTACCTCGACCTCTACCAGGCGCACCGGTTCGACTACGCGACACCGCTGGAGGAGACCCTCCGCGCCTTCGACGACCTGGTCCGCCAGGGCAAGGTCTGCTACATCGGCGTCTCGGAGTGGCGCGCCGAGGAGATCGAGCGGGCACTGAAGCTCGCCGACGAGATGGGGCTCGACCGGATCGTGTCCAACCAGCCGCAGTACAACATGCTGTGGCGGGTGATCGAGGCCGAGGTCGTCCCGGCGTGCGAGCGCGGGGGCGTCGGCCAGATCGTCTGGTCGCCGATCGCCCAGGGCCTGCTCACCGGCAAGTACCGGCCCGGCCAGGCCCCTCCGGCCGGCTCGCGGGCCACCGATGAGAAGGGCGGCGGCGCGGACTTCATGGCCTCCCGCGGGCTGGAGGACCAGGAGCTCCTGGGCCGGATCCAGTCGCTGCGTCCACTGGCCGAGGAGGCCGGCCTGAGCCTGGCCCAGCTCGCGGTCGCGTGGGTGCTGCAGAACCCCAACGTGTCCTCGGCCATCATCGGCGCCTCCCGGCCGCAGCAGGTCAAGGAGAACACCTCGGCCGCGGGCGTCCGCCTCGACGCCGACCTGATGCGCCGCATCGACGACATCCTCGGCGACCGCATCGAGCGCGACCCGTCCCACACGGTCAGCCCGCCTCAGCGCCCTTAGGGCGTGTCCGGCCGAGCGCCGCCTCCGGACCCGAGCCCCGCGGCTCGGGTCCGGTGGTTCCGGGGCCCGCGGGGGTGCCCTACTCGGGCTCCTCCAGGCTCATGGTGTAGACGGTCCGGTCATCCTCCAGGAGCGTGACCTGTGCGGCTCCGGCCTCGGCCAGGTCCTGCCAGTTCTCGCCGAGCCAGGTCTCCGCGTCGCCGCGGGAGGTGAACAGCTCGCCGGGCATTTCCTCGTCGTCCAGCGGCTTGCCGTTGCCCGTCTCGTAGCGCCAGCTCCACGCCATGGAATCCGCCTCTCTCGCGCCGACGTCGGTCGTGCCGAGCCTAACGGCAGCCGGCCGACGCGATGCGGTTAACTATCGGTCGTGCGAATCCGACTTTCCGGCACCTCCGGTTCTGCCGGCTGGCCGGCGCCCAACTGCCGTTGCGCCTCGTGCAACCGTGCCGTGGAGAACCGGCGGCAGCCGGTGCGCATCACCGTCGACGACGCGTTCACCCTCCGCGACCCCGGCGCGGGCACGGCGACACCGCCGCCGCACGGGTACACCGTCGCGGCTACGGCCTACGGGACCCGCGTCGAAGGGCCCGACGGCGGTCGGCTGCTGTACGCGTCCACCGACGCCCCGGCCGACCCGCCCGGCGGCGGAGATCCCGCCGACCACCAGGTCGACACGGCGATCGTCGACGTCGTGGAGTCCCCGCGGACGGTCGGGGCGCTGCGCCGCGCCGGGATCGTCGGCCCGACGACCACGGTGCTCGCGGTCGGCGGCGATCACCGCGTCCACTCCCCCGCCGAGTTCGAACGCCGCACGCGGCTGTGGGCGGCGGCCGCCCCCTCCGACGGCCAGGAGCTGCTGTGCCCCACGGCCGCATGGCCGCCCACGCGCGTCCGGGGGCCGCACCGGGTCCTCATCACCGGTGGCGCCCGCTCCGGCAAGTCCACCGAGGCCGAGCTGCGCCTGCTCGGCGAGCCCGAGGTCACCTACCTCGCCAGCGGCCCCGCCCCGGAGGGCGACGAGGCCGACACCGCCTGGGCGCGGCGCGTGGAGCACCACCGGCGGCGGCGCCCGCCGTGGTGGACCACGGAGGAGACGCTCGACGCCGCCGCCGTCCTGGAGCGGGCGACGGGCGCGGTGCTCTTCGACTGCGTGGGCACCTGGCTGGCCGGGATGATGGAGCACTGCGGGATGTGGCGGGACATTCCGCCGCCCGATGCCGACGCAGCCCTGGAGGCGCGCATCGATGAGCTCATCGGCGCATGGCGCCGCTGTCCGGCCCGCATCGCGGCGGTGACCAACGAGGTGGGCTCGGGTGTCGTCCCGGCCACGGTCAGCGGGGGGCTCTTCCGCGACCGCCTGGGCCTCCTCAACCAGCGCCTCGCCGCCGAGTCGGAGCAGGTGGTCCTCGTCACCGCGGGCCGCGTCCAGGAGCTGCCGTGAGGCGGGGTGCGCGGTGGTCCTCCGCGCCCCAGGGCGCCGCCGCCGGAGCGGGGGAACGGTGACCGGACGCCCGCGAGCGGCCGCCGACGCCGCGGCCGGGGCGCGGATGGCGGTGGGAACGCTCACCGTCGTCCCGGTGCGGGTGGAGCGGGTCGACCGCGTCGTCGCCGGGTGGGCGATGGCGCTGGCCCCGGGCGTCGGGGTGCTGCTGGGGGCGGCCGCGGCGGTGCCGCTGCTGCTCGCCGACGCGGCGGGGCTCTCCCCTCTGCTGTGCGCGTCTCTGGCCGTGGGGCTGTCGGCGGTGCTCAGCCGGGCGCTGCACCTGGACGGACTCGCCGACCTGGCCGACGGCCTCGGCAGCGGCAGACCCGCCGACGGCGCGCTCGACGTCATGAAGCGCTCCGACATCGGCCCGTTCGGGGTGATCACGCTGGTGCTGGTGCTGCTCCTGCAGGTACTGGCGCTGGCGCAGCTCACCGAGGCCGACCCGGCGGCAGGCGCGGCCGGGCTGGTCACGGCATCGGCCACCGGGCGGCTTGCCGTGGCCTGGGCCTGCACGCCCCGTGTCCCGGCAGCCCGGTCGGAGGGGCTGGGCGCGCTCGTGGCCGGAAGCGTGCCCTGGTGGGCGGCGGCACTGGGCACCGTGGTCGTGCCGGCGGTCGCGCTCGCCGGCCTCCCCGCGGGAGGCGTGTTCGCCCTCGGCTGTGCGCTGGCGGTCCCGGTCGGGCTGGCCGCGGCCGTCGGGCTGCGCCGCCACGCGCTGCGCCGCCTGGGCGGCATCACCGGCGACGTGCTGGGCGCGCTCGTCGAGACCGGGGCCACGGCGGCGCTGCTCACCGCCGCACTCGCCGTCGCCGCACGCTGAGGGGCGCGCCGGGCCCCGCGCCCTTCGGGGACACCGCCGTCGACGTGGGTGGCGGCCTGTCGCCATCATCACATTTCTTCACACGGCCCGGCCGTGGCCGGTGGCACCGGGACGGGCCGGCGGCGGGGCCGGGGCGGTGGCGGGCAGCGGGCGGCACGCGCCGCACCACCGGACCGCGTGTCCGACGCACGGTCGCGGCAGCCCCGGTGGCAGGGAGGACGCACAGCGCCGGGAAGCCGCCCGGGCGGCTCCAGAAGCCCGCAGCGCAAGCCGGATCCGCGGAAAAGAACCGCCGAACTTTCCGATCCGCGCAAGTCCGCGGCCGATTGACCCGTCGTCCCGGCATACCGGGTGCGGCGTGCCCGTCGGCGCGCCACAAGGACTAGCATCGAGTCCGTGAGCACGTCGCTGTCAGTCATAACGGAGTCCCCCAGTTCGCTCGACGCCGACGCTGTAGTCGTCGGATACCACTCCGGCCCCGAGGGGCCGGAGCCCGCGTCGGGCGCTCACGGCCTCGACGCCGCCCTCCCCGGCGGCCTCGCCAAGACACTGTCGCTGCTGGGCGCCGGCGGCAAGCCCGAGGAGGTGCACACCTTCCCCTCCCAGGGAGCCGCCAAGGCCCCGGTCGTGATCGCGGTCGGACTGGGAGACGCCCCCGCCGACGGCACGGCGATCGACCCCGATCTCCTCGCGCGCGCCGCCGGTGCCGCGCTGCGCGAGCGCGGGAAGCGGATCCGCGTCGGACTCGCGCTTCCCGCCGACACCGCCGAGCAGGCCGGTGCCGTCACGATCGGCGCCCTGCTCGGCGCCTACTCCTTCACCCGGTACCGCACGGGCGCACAGGACGCTCCGGTCCCGCTGGAGCTGTCCGTCGTCAGCGCCGCCGAAGGCGCGCCCGAGGCCGTCGTACGCGCCGAGATCCTCGCCGCGTCCACGAACCTCGCCCGCGACCTCGTCAACGCCGCCCCCGCCGACCTGGTCCCCGAGGACCTCGCCGGCGCGGCCGAGGAGGTCGCCCGCGAAACCGGCCTCAAGGTCGAGACGCTCGATGAGCGCGCCCTGGCCGAGGGCGGCTACGGCGGTCTGGTCGGCGTCGGCCAGGGGTCGAGCAACCCGCCGCGGCTGGTGCGCCTCTCCTACGGCCACCCCGAGGCGAGTCGGACGCTCGCCTTCGTCGGCAAGGGCATCACGTTCGACAGCGGCGGCCTGTCGCTGAAGCCGGCCGCGTCCATGGACTGGATGAAGTCCGACATGGGCGGGGCGGCGGCGGTGCTCGCCGCCATGCGCGGCATCGCGCTGCTCAAGCCGGCCGTGAACGTCATCGGCTACCTGGCGATCGCCGAGAACATGGTGAGCGGGAACGCGCAGCGCCCCTCCGATGTGATCTCGATCTACGGCGGCAAGACGGTCGAGGTGCTCAACACCGACGCCGAGGGGCGCCTGGTGATGGCCGACGCCCTGGTCCGGGCGCACGAGGACGAGCCGGACCTGATCGTCGACGTCGCCACCCTGACCGGAGCGCAGCTCGTCGCGCTGGGCACCCGCCTCTTCGCCGTGATGGCCAACGACGACGCGGTGCGCGACGACATCGTCGCGCAGGCCGCGGCCGCCGGCGAGGCCTCCTGGCCGATGCCGCTCCCGGACCACCTGCGCAAGGGCCTGGACTCCACCGTCGCCGACATCGCCAACGTGGCGGGCGAACGCTGGGGCGGCATGCTCAGCGCGGGCGTGTTCCTCAAGGAGTTCATCGCCGAGGGCCAGCGGTGGGCCCACATCGACATCGCCGGCCCGTCCTTCAACCAGGGCTCGCCCTTCGGGTACACCCCCAAGGGCGGCACCGGTTCGGCCACGCGCACCCTGGTGCGGCTCGCCGAATCGCTGGCAACCGACACGAACCGATCCGAATAGTTGAACAGTGCGGTCCCCGCGGACGCGGGGACGACCCGGAAAAAGCGCGCGCGGCCGGATGGGACACGCGTTCGGCCGCGTTGTGATGTCAGAAACTCGCAAAACCCAGATAGGACGTGCTCCCCGCTACCGCGGGGCCGAATCCGCGTCCATCGAAACCTGTAACAAGGAGTGTCCTTCCCGTGAGTGAGAGCGGCGGCACCTTCGACCTCGTCGTCCTGGGCGGCGGCAGCGGCGGATACGCGGCGGCGCTGCGCGCGGCCGAACTCGACATGAGCGTCGTCCTGATCGAGAAAGACAAGCTCGGCGGTACCTGCCTGCACAAGGGCTGCATCCCCACCAAGGCGCTGCTGCACTCCGCCGAGGTCGCGGACTCCGCCAAGGAGAGCGAGAAGTTCGGGGTCAAGGCGAGCTTCGACGGCGTCGACATGGCGGCCGTCCACAAGTACAAGGACAAGGTGGTCGGCGGCCTGCACAAGGGCCTGTCCGGGCTGGTCAAGGCCCGCAAGATCACCGTCGTCGAGGGTGAGGGCAAGCTCACCGGCGCCGACGAGGTCACCGTCGACGGCACGGTCTACAAGGGCCGCAACATCCTGCTCGCCACCGGTTCGCAGCCCAAGACCCTGGGGCTGGACATCGACGGCGAGAAGGTCATCACCAGCGACCAGGCACTGAAGTTCGAGCGCGTTCCCAAGTCCGTGGTCGTGCTCGGCGGCGGCGTCATCGGTGTGGAGTTCGCCAGCGTGTGGCGTTCCTTCGGCGCCGAGGTGACCATCGTCGAGGCCCTGCCGCACCTGGTCCCGGTCGAGGAGGAGTCCAGCTCCAAGCTGCTGGAGCGCGCGTTCCGCAAGCGGGGCATCTCCTATGAGCTGAACACCCCCTTCGAGAGCGTGAAGACCACCGACGCCGGTGTCGTCGTCACCCTCAAGGGCGGCAAGACGGTCGAGGCCGAGGTGCTGCTCGTCGCCATCGGCCGCGGCCCGGTCTCCGAGGGCCTGGGCTACGAGGAGGTCGGTGTCCGGCTGGAGCGCGGCTTCGTCCAGGTCGACGAGAACCTGCACACCGGTGTCGGGCACATCTACGCGGTCGGCGACCTCATCCCGACCCTGCAGCTCGCCCACGTCGGCTTCGCCGAGGGCATCTTCGTCGCCGAGCACATCGCCGGGCTCAACCCGCCGGCCATCGACTACGACGGCGTTCCGCGGGTCACCTACTGCGAGCCGGAGGTCGCCTCGGTGGGCCTGACCTCGAAGGCCGCCGAGGAGCGCGGCTACGACATCGTCGAGATGAACTACAACCTCGGCGGCAACGGCAAGAGCCAGATCCTGCAGACGCAGGGTGCGATCAAGGTCATCGCCGAGAAGGACGGGCCGGTCCTGGGCGTGCACATGGTGGGCAGCCGCGTCGGCGAGCTCATCGCCGAGGGGCAGCTCATCTACAACTGGGAGGCGCTGCCCTCGGAGGTCGCGCAGCTCATCCACCCGCACCCGAGCCAGTCGGAAGCGCTGGGCGAGGCGCACCTCGCGCTCGCCGGCAAGCCGCTGCACGTCCACGACTGACGCGGCGACGGGGTGGGTCGGCCGCGACCCACCCCGTTTCTCGCGTGTATCAACGCACGTCACTTCCAAGAGGAACCCATGCCGACTTCCGTAACAGTGCCCGAGCTGGGCGAAAGCGTCACCGAGGCCACCGTCACCCAGTGGCTGAAGAAGGAGGGCGAAGCCGTCGAGGTCGACGAGCCGCTCCTTGAGGTCTCCACCGACAAGGTCGACACCGAGATCCCGTCGCCCGTGTCGGGTGTGCTGACCAGGATCGTCGTCGCCGAGGACGAGACCGTGGACATCGGCGCCGAGATCGCGATCATCGGCGAGGCCGGTGACGTCCCGGCCGAGGGGGGCGCGCCTGAGGCCGAGAAGGCGGAGCCCGAGCCGACGCCCGAGCCCGCTCCGGAGCCCGAGTCGGCCCCGGTTCCCGCCGCCCCGGCGGCCCCCGCCGCCGAGGCTCCGGCGGCACCGGCCGCGCCCGCCGCGCCGCGTGCCAGCCGTGAGGACGCCACCCCGCCGGTCGACGTCGAGACCATCAGCGGCACCGGCCAGGTGTCGGGCACCGACGCGGTCACCGAGGCCTACGTGACCCCGCTGGTCCGCAAGCTCGCCGCCGAGCAGGGTGTGGACCTCAGCCGGGTGCAGGGCACCGGTGTGGGCGGCCGCATCCGCAAGCAGGACGTCCAGGAGGCGGCCCGTCGGCAGAAGGAGGCCGCATCCGCGCCGGCCGCCGCTCCGGCTCCGGCCGCCGCCGCACCGAAGCGCACGGTCACCGTCGACACGACGCTGCGCGGCCGCACCGAGCAGATGTCCCGCCTGCGCCAGGGCATCGCCGAGCAGATGGCCGACTCGCTGCGTGTCTCCGCCGAGACCACCCAGGTGGTCGAGGTCGACGTCACCAACATCGCCCGGCTGCGCGGCGTGGCCGCCGAGCAGTTCGAGGCGCGCGAGGGCGTGGAGCTGGACTTCTTCCCGTTCTTCGCGCTGGCGGCCGTCGAGGCGCTGAAGTCGCACCCGAAACTCAACGCGGTCATCGACAGCTCGAACTACGAGGTCACCTACCACGCGATCGAGAACCTGGGCGTCTCCGTCGACACCGAGCGGGGCCTGCTCGCTCCGGTGATCAAGGACGCCGGGGACCTCAACCTGGGCGGTCTCGCCCGCAAGATCGCCGACCTCAGCGAGCGGGCGCACACCGGCCTGCTCAACCCGGACGAACTCAGCGGCGGGACGTTCACGCTGGCCGACACCAGCGGCTCCGGGGTGCTGTTCAACACCCCGATCATCAACCAGCCGCAGGTCGCCATCCTCGCTACCGGTGAGGTCGTCAAGCGGCCGGTCGTGGTCGAGGACCCGGAGCTGGGCGAGGTCATCGCGGTGCGGTCGACGGTCTACTTCGCGCTGACGCACGACCACCGCCTGATCGACACCGGCGACGCCGGCCGGTTCCTGCAGACCGTCAAGGAGCGCCTGGAAGAGGGCGCCTTCGAGGCGGAGCTGGGCCTGGCCTGAGCCGCGGCCGCACCGTCCCGGCCCCGTCCGCAGCGCGCGCTGCGGGGCGGCGGCAGGGGCGGGCACGCGGACGCCCGCCACGGGCAGTGGGGCGGTACCCGATCGGGTACCGCCCCACCTTTTACCCCACCATTCACCATCCCCCTGGTGATCCCCATCACCAAAGGTCTCTCGGGCAGTGGCCCGGCCGCGGCTCGCGACACCCCGGTCGGCCCGACCCCCCGTTCGTCGCAGGGAGTCCCTTGCCCTGTACCCAAAGTAAGGCTCCGTGCGGTCGCGCGCAGGCGTTCGGCAGAACTCGGCAATGATTTTTCGCCGCTCCGGGTACGTACAGTTGCATGCGAATCGCGATCACAGGGGCGTCTGGCCTGGTCGGGACGGCCTTACGCCGTTCACTTGAGGTCGACGGGCATTCGGTGGTCCGTCTGGTCCGGCACACGTCGGCTTCCCCGCCGGGCCTTGTCGAGGCCCACTGGGATCCCGCCCGGGGCGAGGTCGAGACCGGCCCGCTGCGCGGCGTCGACGCGGTGGTCCACCTGGCCGGCGCGCCGATCGGCCCGGCCCGCTGGACACCGGAGTACAAGCAGCTGATCCAGGACAGCCGGGTACTGGGTACCCGCACCCTGTGCGCGGCGCTGGCCGATATGGACAAGCCACCGTCGCGGCTGCTGTCGGCCTCGGCCATCGGCTACTACGGCGCCACCGGGGATACGGCCGTCGACGAGGACGCCCCGCACGGGGAGGGTTTCCTCGCCGAGGTCACGACGGCCTGGGAGGCCGCCGCCACCCCGGCCGAGGAGAGCGGGATCTCCGTCGCCTACCTGCGCAGCGGCGTGGTGCTGTCGGTCGAGGGCGGGCTGCTGGGCAAGATCCTCCCGCTCTTCCGGATGGGGCTGGGCGGCCGCCTCGGCGACGGCCACCAGTACATGAGCTGGATGTCCATCGCCGACGAGGTGGCGGCGATCCGGTTCCTGCTGGAGCGCCCGGAGATCACCGGCCCGGTCAACCTGTGCGCGCCCGAGCCGGTCACCAACGCCGAGTTCACCGCGGCCCTGGGCCGTGCGCTGCACCGCCCGGCGGTCCTGCCGGTCCCCGAGTTCGCGATGAGGTGGGCGATGGGCGAGTTCGCCGATGAGGCCGCGCTGATCGACCAGCGCGTGCTCCCTCGGCGCCTGCTGGAGGCCGAGTACCCGTTCCGGCACGCCGACCTCGACACTGCGCTGGCCGACATCCTGTGAGCCGACCGGCGGATGCCGACCGGAGTCGGCCGAGGGATCGTGTGGCCGCGGCGAACACGCCGCGGAGCGGTGTTATTCCGTTGATCCTGCGGTGGAACGGTGTCCGGGACGTGCCCTATCCGACATCGCCCGCACGGCCCTGCGGGACATAAGGTGGGATGTATGAGTGAGCTCGTCTTCGCCCGGCTCGGTGACGCCCCGGTCCCCTACCACCGGGGGTGGGACCTGCAGAAGCGGATCCACGAGAGCCGGGTGGCCGACCGGATCGGCGACACCGTCCTGATGCTGGAGCACGAGCCCGTGTACACGGCCGGAAAGCGCACCGGAAAGTGGGAGCGGCCGTCGGCCGACCCCGGAGCCCCCGTCGTCGACATCGACCGCGGAGGAAAGATCACCTGGCACGGCCCCGGGCAGCTCACCGTCTACCCGATCGTGAAGCTCGCGGACCCCATCGACGTGATCGCCTACGTGCGCATGCTGGAGGAGGCGATCATCCGCACCATCGCGGAGTTCGGGCTCGTCGGCGAGCGCGTCGAGGGACGCACGGGGGTGTGGCTCGACGCCGACCCCGAGCGGGGCCTGGCCGAGCGCAAGATCGCGGCCATCGGGTGCCGGATCGCCCGCGGCGTGGGGATGCACGGGTTCGCCCTCAACTGCGATAATGACTTGTCCTGGTTCGACCGGATCGTCCCGTGCGGGATCTCCGATGCCGGAGTCACGTCGATCTCCCGCGAGCTGGGGCGGGACGTACGAGTGGCCGACGTGCTGACGATCACCGAGCGGCACCTGGCCGCGGTTCTCGATGCTCCGACCTACAGCCACCACGACGGCGTCCCCGGACTCGCCGAGCCGGAGTCGGCAGAGCCCGCCGCGGCCGCCGTCTGACCCCGCACGAGCATCACAACGACCTCCCCAGTGTGGATGAGGAAAGGAAGGGCCCGCGTTGACCGTCGCTCCTGAGGGCCGCAAGCTGCTGCGCATCGAGGCGCGCAACAGCGAGACCCCCATTGAGAAGAAGCCGCCGTGGATCAAGATCAAGGCGAAGATGGGGCCGGAGTACTCCGAGCTGCACTCGCTGGTGAAGCGCGAAGGCCTGCACACGGTCTGCCAGGAGGCGGGCTGCCCGAACATCTATGAGTGCTGGGAGGACCGCGAGGCGACCTTCCTCATCGGCGGCGACCAGTGCACGCGGCGCTGCGACTTCTGCCAGATCGCCACGGGCAAGCCGACCGCGCTGGACCGCCGTGAGCCGCTGAAGGTCGCCGAGTCGGTCCGCACCATGGAGCTGAAGTACGCCACGGTCACCGGCGTCGCCCGCGACGACCTCGACGACGGCGGTGCGTGGCTGTACGCCGAGACGGTCCGCAAGATCCACGAGCTCAACCCCGGCACCGGTGTCGAGCTGCTGATCCCGGACTTCAACGCCGACCCCGACCAGCTGGCCGAGGTGTTCGGGTCGCGCCCGGAGGTGCTGGCGCACAACATCGAGACGGTGCCGCGGATCTTCAAGCGGATCCGCCCCGGCTTCCGCTATGAGCGCTCACTGGACGTCATCACCCGGGCCCGCGCCGACGGGCTGGTGACCAAGTCCAACCTGATCCTGGGCATGGGCGAGGAGCGCGAGGAGATCTCCCAGGCGATGCGCGACCTCCATGAGGCCGGGTGCGACCTGCTGACGATCACCCAGTACCTGCGCCCGTCCAAGCTGCACCACCCGATCGACCGGTGGGTCAAGCCGCAGGAGTTCGTGGAGCTGGGGAAGGAGGCCGAGGAGATCGGCTTCGCCGGTGTCATGTCGGGCCCGCTGGTGCGCTCCTCCTACCGCGCCGGCCGGCTGTACCGGCAGGCCGTCGAGAAGCGCGAGCAGGAAGCGGTCTCGGGCGCCACCGTGCACGCCTAGGACCGGCCGTCCGATCCATCCGATCCGGACACAACGTGACCAAGCTGAAACGGCGGCCCTCGGCCGCCGTTTCACGTTCGCTCTCCCACGACACATATCCTGGACACCATGGCGAAGAAGCCCAAGGACAACAACACATCCCCGGCCACCGATGCCAAGGGCAAGGGCGGGGCGGAGAAGCCGCCCGGCAGGTTCAAGCAGATCGGCATGGTCGCCAAGGTCGTGCACCGGCAGAGCCCGAAGAGCATCCCGATCGCCGTCGGGATCTTCGTCGGTGTACTGGCGCTCTGCGTCCTGGGGGGCTACCTCACCGGGGGATGGCTGTACTGGATCACCCTGGGCCTGCCCGTCGGCTTCCTCGCCGGGTTCATCTTCTTCACCCGCTCCGCCCAGCGGATCCAGTACCAGCTGCTCGACGGCCGCCTGGGCGCCGGGATGGCCGTGCTGGACAACATGCGCGGCGACTGGACGGTCGAGCCGGGTGTCGCCGCCAACCGGCAGATGGACATCGTGCACCGCGCGGTGGGCCGCCCGGGCATCGTGCTCGTGGGTGAGGGCGACCCGGCACGGCTGCGCGGCCTGATCGCCGGCGAGAAGAAGCGGGTCGCGCGCGTCGCCTACAACACCCCGATCTACGACCTCACGGTCGGCAACGGCGACGACCAGGTGCCCGTCTCGAAGCTGCAGCGGCACGTCATGAAGCTGCCGCGCAACCTCGACAAGGCCGAGGTCGCCGAGCTGCGCTACCGGCTGCGGGCCCTTCCCGCCGCCGTGCAGATGCCCAAGGGGCCGATGCCCAAGGGTCTGAAGATGCCCAAGGGCCCCAAGGCCCAGGGCTGAGCTCCCGCATATCGGCGGACGTGTGGGGCCCGCCGGTCGGTGACCGACCGGCGGGCCCCACACGTCTCTGTGTCTCGGGTGTGTCGGCCGCGTGTCGTGTTCCCACGCGGCGACGCGGGCCGAGCGGTTCAGTAGCGCCGGCTCACGGTTCCTGCGGCGCGGTCGTGCAGGCCGCGCATGTCGCGGTCATGGACGACGGCGGGGACCACCAGGCACAGCAGCGCGGTGCGCACCACCATCGCGACGGGCCAGGGCAGGTCGCGCTCGCCGGTCGACGCGATGCCCACGCCCACGACGCGCTTGCCCACGGTGGTGCCGATGAGGGTGAGCAGGACGATGTTGTAAACGGCGAAGACGGCGAGCGCGAGGCCGGCGACGCTGTTGGCGGCCTCGGGGTCGGCCGGGGACACCCCGGTGGCCATGGACACCACGCCCAGGCACAGCATCCAGTCCAGGAACACCCCCACCAGCCGCCGCCCGATGCCGGGCACCGAGCCCGGCCCTTCCTCCGGCATGCCCAGCCGGTTACCCCGGTAGCGGAACTCCACCTCGTCCGCGCCGCCCATGTTTCCCATGGTGACAACGTTATCGGCGCCCGCACCCCGCTCGCGTCCGGCCGGGGGTCCGGGCCGGGGTGTCGCCCCGCCGGGCGCCGGGTTTCGGGCGTCCGGTTGCGGCCGCGGCGGCCGTTCCGGGATCGCCGTTTCCGCCCTGTACACGCGTTTACATGCCTTGGTCAGGGAAAACGTCCGGGCCCGTAACATGCAGGAAACAGGGGAGACATGGTCAGGAAACGGCCTCCTCCTAGCGTCGGGGACGTAGCCGGGAGGCGGCGAGGTTCGGACATGCCCGCGATGGTGCGGAAGTTCTCACCGCGCGGCCTCTTACACCTGCACGGAGGTACGTTTTGTTCAGCAGCGCCGAAGAGCTTCTGGCCTTCACCCGGACCGAGGACATCAAGTTCCTCGACGTCCGGTTCACGGACCTGTTCGGGTCCACGCACCACTTCACGCTCCCGATCGAGAACGTCGACGCGGGCACCTTCGAAGAGGGCCTGATGTTCGATGGCTCCTCCATTCGGGGCTTCCAGGCCATTCACGAATCGGACATGCTGCTCCTCCCGGACTTCAGCACGGCCGTCGTGGACCCCTTCCGTCAGCACAAGACGCTGAACCTCACGTTCTTCGTGCACGACCCCTTCACCCGTGAGTCCTACAGCCGCGACCCGCGCAACGTCGCCCGCAAGGCGGAGGCCTACCTCAAGGGCACCGGCATCGCCGACACCGTGTTCTTCGGCCCCGAGGCCGAGTTCTACATCTTCGACGATGTGCGCTTCGAGACCCGGGAGAACGCGAGCTTCTACTTCATCGACTCGATCGAGGGTGCCTGGAACCGCGGCACCGAGAACGGCGAGTCCAACCTCGGCTACCGCCCGCGTTTCAAGGGCGGCTACTTCCCCGTCGAGCCGGTCGACCACTACAGCGACCTGCGCTCCACCATGGTGCGCAACCTGATCGACGCCGGCATCAAGGTGGAGATCCAGCACCACGAGGTCGGCACGGCCGGCCAGGCGGAGATCGACTTCCGCTTCGACACCATGCTGAAGTCCGCCGACACGGTGCAGCTGTACAAGTACATCGTGAAGAACACGGCCTACCAGCAGGGCAAGTCGGTCACCTTCATGCCCAAGCCGGTCTTCGGCGACAACGGCTCGGGTATGCACTGCCACCAGAGCCTCTGGAAGAACGGTGAGCCGCTGTTCTTCGACGAGACCGGGTACGCGCAGCTGTCCGACATGGCGCGCTACTACATCGGCGGCCTGCTCAAGCACGCCCCGGCGCTGCTCGCGCTGACCAACCCGACGGTGAACTCCTACCACCGCCTGGTGCCGGGCTTCGAGGCCCCGGTCAACCTGGTGTACTCGCAGCGCAACCGCTCCGCGTGCATCCGCATCCCGCTCACCGGCTCCAACCCCAAGGCCAAGCGCCTGGAGTTCCGCGTGCCGGACCCGTCGGCCAACCCCTACCTCGCGTTCTCCGCGATGCTGATGGCCGGCATCGACGGCATCAAGAACAAGATCGAGCCGCCGGAGCCGGTCGACAAGGACCTCTACGAGCTCCCGCCCGCCGAGGCCGACGCCATCAGCAAGGTCCCCGGTTCCCTGGAGGCGGCCCTGGACGCCCTGGAGACCGACCACGAGTTCCTGCTTGAGGGCGGCGTCTTCACCCCCGACCTCATCGAGACCTACGTGGACTACAAGCGCACCGAGGAGATCGACTCCCTCCGCCTGCGCCCCCACCCGCGCGAGTTCGAGCTCTACTACGACATCTAAGAGCCCGACCCGACCCGCGGTCCCCCACCGCGGTGAGGAAACGTCCAAGGGCCGCTGTCCCCGCTCCGAGAGTGGGGACAGCGGCCCTTGCTCGCTGTCATATCCTGGATTTCAGAACGTATTCTGAATAGACTCTGTTTCATGAGCGCAAGCTGCACCGACACCGTCAGCTTCTCTGACCTGTCCCGAAACCCACGGAGCGTGGCCGAGCGCGCCAGAAGCCTCGGCCGTGTCCGTGTCACCCACCGTGACGCACCTGACTTCTATCTGATCGCCGCCGACCGAGAGGACCTGCGGGACCAGACACTCACCACGGCATCCCGGATCTTTCTCGCCATAGCGAAGCAGGATCCCGGATCACACTCTCTGGAGCTTGCTATCCGCGAGGTCTTCCCGTGGGTCCGTCATCTGCCGGAGGAGGAGGTCCACGAGTTCTCCGAAGAACTCGTCGCCGCATTGTCCGACGCAGCCGAACTGGACACGGATACAAGTGTCCAAGAAGTCATCGCCGGATGGCGTGCGACCGCGCGGATCAAGGCCGACCCTGAGCAGCACCGGCGTGCCTTGGAGCCGATGACGGGGGACTTCGGACCGGTGGACGTTATCGCATGAGCCCAAAACGCGGGGACAGGGTGACTGTCCCACCCCCCCAATGATGAATGGGACATGCGATTCGGCACGACCGACGCGATACGAGGTTGGGAAGAACTATGCCGTCTGGCCGTGGCCAACGCACGCCGCTGCTTCGAGACGGTGCGAGCTGAACCACGATCTAAAGCACAGCCTCACCGCCAACATCGCCTACGCGGGAGTCTCGGAACGGCGCCGTGGAACGGCCGCGACCTAGAGCAGTGGGAGTATGAAGTCACGAGCGGTGGACGCGTGCGATATCTGATCGACGACCGGACGCGCACGATCTGGCTCGTTTACGCCTCTCCTCGGCACCCCAAGGACACCGAACGGTGAGCCGGTGGTGGGGGCGGGCCCGCCTCCACCACCGGTCGGTCGGAATCAGTGGCCCTCGTGGTCCATGTCCTCGTGGTCGCCCCCGGCCTTGTCCCCCATCGGGTCCTCGACGACCGCCTCGGTCTCGATGTCGCCGGACTTCTCGAAGGTCAGGGTGAGGGTGATGTGGTCGCCCGCTTCGAGGGTGCCCGGTTGCATGAGCATCAGGTGCAGGCCCCCGCTGGCGAACTCGACCGTGGAGCCGGCCGCGACGGGGACGGTGTCCTGCTGCTCCATCTTCATCTCGCCGTCCTCGTCCACCATGTCGTGCATCTGCACCTCCTCGGCGGCGTCGGTGCCGACCCCGGTCAGGACGTCGTCGGCATCACCGGTGTTCTCGATGGTGAGGTAGCCGGCGGTGACGTCCGGGTTGGCCGGGACGCGGACCGTGGCGTCGTCCACGGTGATGGCGGGCGCCGCGGAGGCGCCGTCGGCGGCGTCCTCCTTGGTGGCGCCGTCGGCGCCCGGGCCGCCGCACGCGCTCAGCGCGCCGAGGGCGGCCAGGGCGGCGGACAGCAGGACGGTGTTCTTCAGGGTGGCGGTCATCGGGCGTCGTCTTCTTTCAGGAGCAGTTTCAGGTCGGCGGCGATGTCGTCGGGCTCGGTCCCGTAGTTCCACATGAGCTCGGATTCGCCCTCGGGCGAGAACACCAGGGTCTGGCTGCCGTGCCCGACCTGGTAGTCGCCGTCGCGGTCGTCGGGGCGTGACACGGAGATTCCGAGGTCGGCGGCTGCCGCATCGGTGTCCTCCAGCGTCCCGCTCAGACCGGTGAAGTCCGGGTCGAAACTGCTCAACCACATGTCCATCAACTCGGGGTCGTCGCGGTCGGGGTCGGCGGTGACGAACACCACCTTGAACCGCTCCTGTTCGGCCGGATCGAGCATGTCGACGGCCTGGGCCATGTCGGCCATGGTCGTGGGGCAGATGTCCGGGCAGTTGGTGAAGCCGAAGAAGACGGCCGTGGTGGCGCCCGCGGAGTCGGCCCTGAGGTCGTACTCCTCGCCCTTGTTATCGGTGAAGGTGAGGGACGGCAGGGTGAACGCGCCGTCGATCTCGGTGCCGTTGTACGGCGAATCGTCGCCCGGCCGGCCACTCGGCCCGGAGCAGGCGGTCAGCGCCGCCGCCAGGGCCAGTCCGCCGGCGAGCGGAATGGTGATGCGCATGGTGAGAATTCCAGGCAGGGGTGGACTCCGCCCCGCGGGTCTGGCGCGGGGCGGAGTCGCACGACACTTCGGATGGTCGCTGGGTCAGGCGGCGAGCGCAGGGGGCGCGCGCCCGGCGACGACATGGCGCAGCACGCGGGACCGCGGCAGCAGCACGGGGCTGTGGCCGTAGCAGCGCGGAGGCCGGGCGGCGCGGTAGGAGCCGCGTCCCAGCAGTGGCGACAGCAGGGTGGCGCGCAGCCACCGCAGCACGGCCCAGAGCGCCTCCTCGCCGGAGGCCAGCCACCACCCGGTGACGAGGGCGGCCCACACGTGGGCGACGGCCATGACGAAGCCGTCGCCGCTGAGGAGTCCGCCGCCGCACATGTGCCCGAGCGACCGCGCGAGCGCGTCGGGCGGCAGGGATGAGGTGAGTGTGATCGCCGCCGGGGATCCGGGTGCCGCGAAGTGGAAGGTGAGGTGGAGCAGGGCCTGGGCGCCGAGCAGTCCCCCGATGATCGCGGCGGCCGAGCGCTGCCGCCCGGCGAAGGGCGCGAACAGCAGGGCGCACCCCGCGACGGCGCCGCCGAGGACCAGGGGGCCGGGCAGTGCCCCGCCCGCCACGGCATGCCCGAGCATGGCCATGCCGACGCAGACGGCCGCGAAGAGGGCCGCCCGGAGGGCACGGAACGAGAGCTGCGGGTATGTCATGGCGGGAGCCATCTTCTCAAGCCTTCGGAGCGGACGCGATCGGGGTCGCCCGAAGCGGGTGCGGTGGCGCCGACCTGCGGTGGGGTCCGCCGGCGCCGAGATGGCCGATGCGGTGGGAGATCGCGCCCGGGCGGCCGCGCGGGGGCGGCGCCGGGAGGCCCGTCATGTGAGCCGCAGCACGTGGCGCAGGACGGCGCGCACCTCGCCGGGTTCCAGGGCCCGGTCCTCCAGCAGGGCTTCGATGCACAGGCCGTCGGCGACGGCGACGGCCGCGCGGATGGCGACGGGGTCGTCGGTGTAGCCCGCCGCGACCTCGGCGACGAGGTCGATCCACTTGCGGGCGACGGGGCGGAGCGCGGGGCGGCGCACCGCCAGCAGGGTGAGTTCGTACTCGGCGAGGGAGCGGATACGCCCCGCCGGCTCCGCGCTCTCGGTGACCATGGCGGCCAGCCCGTCGAGTGCGTCCTGTCCCGCCCCGACCAGTTCGCGCATGCGGTGCACGTAGCCGTCGGCGGCCTCGGTGAGTGCGGCGACGAGAAGGTCGTCCAGGGTCGCGAAGTAGTAGAGGGCCGAACTCGCGGGCACCCCGGCCTCGCGCGCCACGGCGCGGTGGGTGACCCCGGCCACGCCGTCGCGCTCCACCACGCGCAGCGTGGCGGCGATGATCTCCGAGCGGCGCCGCTGTCCGCGCACCCGCCTCCCGTCGGTCGGCCCCGCCGCAGTCCGTCCCCGTGTCACCGCTCCGCCTTCCGTTCCGCTCAGTGCGCGCCGCCCATCTCCAGGGCCAGCACCCCCATGATGACGAGCCCGATGCCGCCCACCTGCAGCCAGGTCAGCGGCTCCCCGAGGAAGAGGGCGCCGACCGCGGCGACGAGGGCCACCCCCAGTGCGGCCCACACCCCGTAGGCCACGCCGATGTTCATGCCCTGCTTGAGCACCTGGGAGAGCAGCCAGAACGCGGTCCCGTAGCCGGCCAGGGTGATGAGTGAGGGCACCAGGCGGGTGAACCCGTCGGAGAAGCGCAGCGAGATCGTCGCGACGACCTCGGCGCCGATCGCGCCGAACAGTAGCAGCCATGGCATGGCGGAACCTCCTTGCGTCAACGGGCACGCGCGTGCCTGGGGGGATCACTGAGCTTCCGCGCGATGTCGGTTTCCGCCCTGCGGTCGCGGCGGCACGGGAAGGCCAGTAGTTGTACATCAGTTCAACAATTTCATCCTAGATCATCATCCCGGGTACGCCGCTCCAGGTCCGCCCGGCTACGGTAGGCAGCGTGGCGACGCGCGACGGATTCTCGATGACCGCGGGGGCACTGGCCCGGCGCGGGTTCGGCGACGGCACGCGCGCGGCGCGGCTGATGGCGGAGTCCGGACTCGACCCCGGGGTCCACGCCGCGGTCATCGACTCGCTCAGCGCGGCCGCCGACTCCGACCAGGCCCTGCTCGGCCTCACCCGGCTGGTGGAGACCGCCCCCGACCCCGACGAGCTGCGCACCGCACTGCTGGACGACCCCGACCTGCGGTCGCGACTGACCGGTGTGCTCGGCGCGAGCACCGCCCTCACCGACCACCTGGTGCGCCACCCCGGCGACTGGCGGGAGTTGCGGGGCGCGGACGCCGCGCGCAACCCCGGCACCGAGGAGCTGCGCGCCGGACTGCTGCACACCGTCGGCGCCGACCCCAACGCCGACACCCCGGTGGCCGCGGCCGGGGCCGCCGACCCCGACGGCCCCGAACACGCGCTGCGCGTCGCCTACCGCCGCCGTGTGCTGCGCCTGGCCGGACGGGACCTCACCGGCGCGATCGACCTGGAAACCGCCGCGGCCGAGCTCGCCGACCTCGCCGCGGCCACCCTGGACGCCGCCCTGGCCATCGCGCGGGCGCGGGCCCCGCAGGACGCCGAGCTGTGCCGCCTCGCCGTCATCGGCATGGGCAAGTGCGGCGGGCGGGAGCTGAACTACGTCAGCGACGTCGACGTCGTGTTCGTCGCCGAGCCCGCCGAAGGCGTCGAGGACGAGCCGGCCGCGATGCGCGCCGCCACCCGGCTTGCGTCGGCGATGATGCGCACCCCGGGTGCCACCGACGCCGAGGGCACCCTGTGGGAGGTCGATGCCGCGCTGCGCCCGGACGGCAAGAACGGGCCGCTGGTCCGCCCGCTGGCGAGCCACATCGCCTACTACGAGCGCTGGGCCAAGACCTGGGAGTTCCAGGCGCTGCTGAAGGCCCGACCGATCGCCGGGGACGCCGCGCTGGGCCGGGCGTACACCGAGGCGATCGCGCCGATGGTGTGGCAGGCGGCGAGCCGCCCCCACTTCGTCGACGACGTCCAGGCGATGCGCCGCCGCGTCCTGGCCCACATCCCGGCGGCCGAGTCCGACCGCCAGATCAAGCTCGGCCCCGGCGGGCTGCGCGACATCGAGTTCTCCGTGCAGCTGCTGCAGCTGGTCCACGGGCGCACCGACCCCGCAGTGCGGTCGGGCAACACGCTCAGTGCACTGGAGGCACTGTCGGCCGGCGGCTACGTGGGCCGCGAGGACGCGGCCGGGTTGGCCGACGCCTACCGCTTCCTGCGCCGGGTGGAGCACCTGCTCCAGCTGCACCGACTGCGCCGCACCCACCTGCTCCCCTCCGCCGACGCCCCGGACGGCCCTGAGCAGCTGCGTCGGCTGGGCCGCGCGCTGGGGTATGCCGCCAACCCGGTCACCGACCTGACCACCGCGTGGCGTCAAGTGGCCGGTGAGGTCCGGCGGCTGCACGAGAAGCTCTTCTACCGACCGCTCCTGCACGCGGTCGCCCGCCTGCCCGGCCCCGAGGCGCGCCTCACCCCGGGGCAGGCCGGGGAGCGCCTGGAGGCCCTGGGCTTCGCCGACCCGCAGGGGGCGCTGCGCCACCTGGAGGCGCTGACGGCGGGCGTGTCACGGCGCGCCGCCATCCAGCGCACCCTGCTGCCGGTGATGCTGGGCTGGTTCGCCGACTCCCCCGACCCCGACGCCGGGCTGCTGGGATTCCGCCAGGTCAGCGACGCTCTGGGGACGACGCCCTGGTACCTGCGGCTGCTCCGGGACGACGTACGGGTGGCCGAACGCATGGCGTGGCTGCTGGGCACCAGCAGGTACGTCACCGACCTGCTGCTGCGCGCCCCCGAGGCGGTGGCGCTCCTCGCCGACGATGCCGACCTGGCCCGGCGGCCCGCAACGGCGCTCACCGCCGAGGCCTACTCGGCGCTGCGCCGCCACGACTCGGCGGAGAAGGCCGTGGGGGCGGTGCGCGCGCTGCGGCGCCGCGAGCTGTTCCGTACCGCAGCCGCCGACCTGCTGGAGGTCGCCGGGATCGACGAGGTCGGTGCTGCGCTCACCGCGATCGCGCGGGTGACCATCGATGCCGCGCTGCGTGCCGCCTGGAGTCGGGTGGCGGCGGAGCTCGGGGAGGAGCCGTGCACGCGGCTGTGCGTGGTCGCGATGGGCCGGTTCGGCGGCAACGAGCTGAGCTACGCCAGCGACGCCGACGTGATGTACGTGCACGACCCGCGCCCCGGCGCCGACCCGGGCGAGGCGACCCGGCAGGCCGAGCGGATCGTCCACGAGCTGCGCCGTCTGCTGGAGATGCGGTCCGACGACCCGCCGCTGGTCCTCGACGCCGACCTGCGCCCCGAGGGCAGGAGCGGCCCGCTGGTGCGGACATTCGACTCCTATGCCGCCTACTACGGGAGGTGGTCGTCGACCTGGGAGAGTCAGGCGCTGCTGCGCGCCGCCCCGATCGCCGGGGACGAAGAGCTGGGCGAGCGGTTCACCGCCCTGATCGACCCCATCCGCTACCCGCAGGGCGGAGTGTCCGACAAAGGCGTGCTGGAGGTGCGGCGGCTCAAGGCCCGGATGGAGGCCGAGCGGCTGCCGCGCGGCGCCGACCCCACGCTGCACACGAAGCTGGGCCGGGGCGGCCTGTCGGACGTGGAGTGGGTCGCCCAGCTCATCCAGCTGCGGCACGCCCACGAGCTGCCCGAACTGCGCACGACGGGCACGCTGGAGGCCCTGGATGCGGCCGTGGCCCATGGCCTGCTCACCGCCGATGACGGCGCCACCCTGGAGTGCGCCTGGCGGATGGCCGCGCGCGTGCGCGGGGCGGTGATGCTGGTGCGCGGCCGCGGCGGCGACTCGGTGCCCACGTCGGTCCGCGACCAGTCGGCGCTGGCCGGCGCCCTGGGCTACCGCGACGAGGAGGACGAGGAGGAGGGGCCGGCCGGCCGCCTGCTCCAGGACTACCGCCAGCTCACCCGCCGCGCCCGCACGGTGATGGAGCGGGTCTTCTACGACGAGCCGTGACGGGGACGCCCGGAGGAACCGGGCCGACCCCCGCCCCTCGGCGGCGCCGCCCGCCCCGTTGATCTCGGGAGAGGAGAACGGTCGGGGTTTCAGCGAGATTTCCGACCGTTGTCCCGAGATCGACGGGGTCAAGGTGGGTGTCGCTCAGGCGCGCGGGGGTGTCGCGTCGACGTGGACGGCGAGGAAGCCGTCGGGCCCCACGGTGGCGGTGATCCTGCCGTCGGCCACGGTGACCGTGCCGGACGCGCACTCGGCGGGGCCGGTGGCGACGTCGCAGTAGGCGCCGTCGGGCAGACCCGTCTCACTCGTCAGGGTCCAGGCGGTGCCGGTGGCGTTGAACGCGGCGAAGCCGCGGTCGCCGCGGTCGAAGGCGAGGCGGGCACCGCCGTCGGCGGCGCGCGCCACGGCCGGTGCGGAGCCGACGGCCGCGGTGAAAGTCGGCATCGCGTGCAGGTTGCGGTGCTCGCAGAACCAGCCGGGGTCGGCGCAGTCGGTGGCCGCGGTGATGTCCCCGGCCGGGTTCCCGTCCTCGGTCCCGGTACTGGGCGGCCCCTGGGCCCTCTCCGCGTAGGGGTAGCTGGACATCACCTTGGGTGTGCCGTAGGGCTGCGCCAGCATGAACGCCTGGGCGAGGTCGTGCCGAGCGCCCATGCCCTGGTAGCTGATGGACATGTCCTCGCGCTGGGTGTCGTGGTTGTCGATGAACACCACGGCCTGGTCAGGGGCCAGGGCCATGTCGCGGCCGACCGTGTCGAGCAACCCGCCGAGGCGGCCCTCGCGCACGTCGGCACCCACCTTCTCGTGGAACCGGAAGTCGGTGACGTCTCCCAGGTGGGTGTAGCCCCAGGGTTTGATGGCGTCGGGCCCGCCGCCCTCCCTGACCTCCTGGAAGATGTAGGGCTTGGTGCCCTGGCCGGGGACGTCGCGGAGCCCGGCGTAGATGGCGGCGAGGTCGTCGGCGGGGATGTGCTTGGCGGCGTCGACGCGGAAGCCCGCGACGCCGAGGTCGACCAGGTCGTTGAGGTAGCCGGTGAGTCGAGCCCGCACACGCGGTTCGGAGGTCCTCAGGTCGCGCAGGGAGAGCAGCTCGCAGTTCCAGACCTCGCCGGGGTCGTCCCAGTCGGTGATGGCGCGGCGGCAGTCGTTGAAGTCGCGGGTGGCGTACGGGATGGCGGGGTAGCTGTAGGTGTCGCCGTTCCACTGGCTGCCGGCGCTTCCGGTGCCGTGTCCCGGCCCGGTGGTGTGGTTGACGATGGCATCGACGTAGATCTCGACGCCGTTGTCGCGGCAGGTGTCCACCATCGCGGCGAAGTCCGCAGCGGTTCCGCGCCGGGTGTTGTCGAGCTTGTAGGAGACCGCCTGGTAATCCTGCCACCAGGGGAAGTCGGCGTTCTCGGCGCGGGGGATGACCACGTGCTCCTGGGGCGGGGACACCTGGACGGCCGCGTAGCCGTTGGGGCCGAGCACGTCGGCGCATTCGCGGGCGACGGACTCCCAGCGCCACTGGAAGAGGTGGACGATGACGGCGCCGTCGGCACCGGTCGGACCGTCGGCTGTGGATGCGGGCGACAGGGGGGGTGCGGGGGCGGGCGGGGGCGCCGTGTCGGCGGTGGCCGGTGCCCCGGGCACGGCCAGCAGGCCGCCGACGAGTGCGGCCGACGCGGCTGCGGCCGCGAGGCGGTTCGGGTGTGGGCACTGGGGTGGGAGCCGGCGGTTTCGGAGGTTCATCGCGCCTCCCGGGCGGATGGGCCGAGTGGGGGATAGACCGTGATACCCGCGGAACCCGCTGAAAGGAACTGCAAGAGTTTTCACGGTGTGGTGAAGATAACAAGCGACCCGGGCCACTGTGAAGACCGCGTTTCCGCAGCATCACACGGACGGAGGTCGGCCATTCAACCCTCAACCACCTGCGAAAACTCACCTCGCGCAACGACTCGACACACGGCGTAGGCATACTATGACCTGCGGAAAGAAATTCGCCGCGCACGCGGACTCCCCCGCAAGCACCCGAAGCAGACCGCAATCTCTTTCGATCCACGCAAAGGGGCCGGGCCCACAGGGGCCCGGCCCGGGTTCTCCGGCACGCTCGTGCGCGCGACCGTTACCAGAAGACGGCGACGGCGACGTTGAGGATGGCGAGCACGCCCGCGGCCACCGCGAGGTTGGTGGCGGGCTTGCGGAGGTTGACCGTACCCACGATGGCGACGGCGAACGCGACGACGAGCTTGACACCCACCTTCATGTGGTCGACTCCGCCGCCCCCCATCTCGGCGAGGCCGACCAGGAGCAGACCGGTGAGCAGCTGCAGCAGGGCACTGTGCAGGATCACCTTGGGCGACTTGGCGTTGCCGGTGATCAGCTGCATCAGGAAGCCGCTGATGATGCCGGCCATGCCCAGCAGGTGCAGGAAAACGAGCGCGGAGTAAACGATGTCCATGCCGACAAGCCTACTACGCGGCGTAGTACATAAGCGCGCCTTTCATGACATGCTGACATAACGCTTCGGCAGCCTCCGGCGCACCGGCGCTACATCGCGGCCCGGCGCGCGCGCCGCCACCACAGCAGGAGCACCGCCCCCAACCCGAAGGCGGCGCCCAGCCCCGCCCCGAGCAGGGTGGACCGCGGCATCCCGCCCTCCCCCGCGGCCGCCTCGGCCTGCTCCTCGGACCCCTTCGACTCCTCGCCGTCCTTCTCCGCCCGCAGCAGGTTGGCGTCGGTCGCGCACGCGACCGCCTCCCCGCCCTCCTCCAGCTGCACACAGGCGGTGGTGGCGACGTAGGGCGCGTCCTCGTCACCGGACACCTCCCCCAGCCGCATGGTCACCGTCCGCACGAGCTCCTCCCCCGCACCCAGGTCCGCCTCCCACGCGACCGCACCCTCGTAGGCGACACCGTTCTGCCCGACCTCCACGATCTCCATCCCCGGGGGCACGCTCTGCGACAGCAGAATCCGCTCGACCCGTTCCTCGCCGTCGTTGCGCACGTTGACGACGTACTGCGATTCGTCCTGCGCCTTCATCCAGTGCCGACCGTCGCTCACGGACACCGACAGCGAGGAGAACCGGCCGCTCTCCCCTTCTGCGCCCGCACCTTCCCGGTCCGCCTGATCCTGCTGATCCGGCTGATCCACCTCGTCCACCCGGTCACCGCGCGCCTCCGCCGGAAGGACGAAGGCACCCGCCAGCGCCGCGGCCCCCACGAGCCCGACCGCCCCCGCCGACGACCACGCCGCCGTGCGCCCCCTTCTGCGGCAGTCCCGCCCCTCATCCATGACCATCGACTCCCTCATTCGGCCTCGCGACCCTCCCCCGTGGAGAATCCCCCAACCACGACAACTACCCGCATTCGCGCGAATACCCAGCGCGACACACCGCAGCGGCCCGACCCGCGACCCCCGCGGCTCCGGACGGCCCCCCTTAGCCGCACCGCCGCACGTCGCGGCCGCGAATAGGGCGTTCACCCGATGCGCCCCGGGGCGCCTTAGCCGGACTCTGGGGACCACACCCGGCCGACGGGGCGGACCCGCCCGCCCGGCCAACCGCACCCACCGCACCCACCGCACCCACCGAGGAGCACGCAGATGATCCACCCCGACATCGTCCACGAGATCGCCCGCCAACGCGCGATCGAGCAGGAGCGCCATCTGCACCGCCGCACCGCCGCCGACCGGGCCGCATCGGAGACCCACCCCTCCCCCGCCACCCCGCGCCCCACCCTGCCGACCCGCCTGGCCCGTTGGCTCGGCCGCACCGGCGCCGCCGAGTCGTGGCAGCGCCACCTCGCGGCGGACACCCGGCGTCAGGGCGTGTCCGACGGATGGTCTTCCTCGTGAGCGACCGTCCGGGCGCGCCCCGCTGCCGCAGGCGGAGCGGGCCACGCCGGGCGACCCGCTACCACGGCCCGGCATACTCGGTGAGATGAGCACCATCGGCACCAGCCCCGTCTTCGTCGGCCGTCGCGCCGAACTGCGCGCCCTACTCGACCACGCCCACCGCGCACGGACCGAGGCCCCGGCGACGATGCTCATCGGAGGCGATGCCGGTGTCGGCAAGTCCCGCCTGGTCACCGAGTTCGCCACCCGGGCCGGCCAGGGCCGCGTGGTGTTCGGCGGCTGTCTCGAACTGGGCGTGAGCGGCCTCCCCTTCGCCCCGTTCGCCGCGGTGCTCCGGCACCTCCTGCGCGACCTGGGCCGCGCCCCCTTCGACGCGCTCGCCCTCGACGGCGAGCACGAGCTGGCCCGGCTCCTGCCCGAACTCGGCCGCGCGCCCACCGAGCGGCGCGAGGCCCGCGGCATCCTCTTCGAGCAGGTCCTGCGCCTGCTCACCGCCGCCGCACGCCCTGACGGGCTGACCGTTGTCGTCGAGGACCTGCACTGGGCCGACAACGCCACCCGCGACCTGCTGATCTTCTTGCTGCGCAACCTCGATACGGCCGGGATCCAGGTCGTGGCGACCTTCCGTTCCGACGATCTGCACCGCACCCATCCGCTGCGACGGCTCTTGCCGGAGTTGGAGCGGCTGACCAGCGTGACCCGTATGGACCTGCGGCCGCTCGACCACGACGAGGTCGCCGAGCAGGCCGCCGCCATCCGCGGAACCCCGCTGCCGCCCGAGGAGGTCACCGCCCTCTTCGAGCGCACCGGCGGCAACCCGCTGTTCGTCGAGTCGCTGACCGACTGCTCGGCCATCCTCACCGGCGACGTACCGGAGAGCACCCGAGAGCTGCTACTCGCCTCCCTCCACCGCCTCGACGACCGGGCGCGCTTCGTCGTCCGGGTGGCCTCGGTCGGCGCGGTCAGCGGCGGACGGATCGAGCACGGGCTCCTGGCACACGTCGCCGACCTCCCCGAGGACACGTTGGACGCGGCGCTGCACGCCGTCGTCGACACCAACCTGCTGCGAGTGGAGGGAACCGGCTACCGGTTCCGGCACGCACTGCTGCGCGAAGCCGTCCACTCCGAGCTGCTCCCCGGCCAGCACGCCCGGCTCCACCTCCGCTTCGCCGAGGCCCTGGACACGCTGCCCGGCGCCGCGCCCGCCGACCGACTCGCCGCCGAGCAGGCGCACCACTTCCACGCCGCCGGGGACCTCCCCCGGGCACTGAGCGCCGCCTGGTCCGCCGGAGTCCACGCCCGCGAGTCCCTCGCCTACGCCGAGGCGCTCCTCATGCTCGAACGCGTCCTGGAACTCTGGGACCGGGTGCCGGACGCCGAGGACCGAACCGGTGGCGACAACCGAGTCGACGTCACCAGTCTGGCCGCCGGGTGTGCCGTGGAGGCCGGTCAGGTGCAGCGCGCCCGCGAACTGTGCGACCTCGGGCTCGGCGACATCCCCGCCGACGCCCGGGACGCGAGGAGCCTGGCCCGCCGCGGTGTCCTGCTGCGCCGTCGCGGGCAAGCGCGCATCCAGCTCTCCGACAGTGAGGGGCTGGACGATTTCCACGCCGCACAGGCCGTCCACCCCAGGCACGCCTACGGCTACGGCTTCCTGCTGTCCCTGCTGGCCCGCGAAGCCCTGCTGCGCCAGCGCATGCCCGGCCGCACCGGTCAGGCCGACGACGACGGGCACGACGCCATCGCCCTGGCCACAGAGGCGATCCGCTACTCAGAGGCACCCCCGGCGGGGGCTGAGGACTGCGACGACTGCGCCAAGGCCGACGCGCTCATCACCCTGGGCACCGCCCTGCTGGGCCGGGGGGAGACCGAGGCGGGGCGGGCCGCACTCGACGAGGGCGTCGGGATGGCACAGCGCATGTCCGAACCGTCGCTGGAGACCCGCGGGATGATCAACCTCTCCCACCACCTCCGTGAACAGGGGCGGCACGGCGAGGCGATCGACGTCCTCGACCGCTCCCTGGAACGGCTGCGCGACCTGGGGCTGATGAGCAGCCACGGCCCCTTCACCGCGCTGAACCTCGCCGAGACCCATTTCGACCTCGGGAACCTGGAGACGTCACGGCAGATGACGCGCACCGGCCTGGGCTGGTCACCCTCCCCGACACACCGCGTCTATCTCGGCCATGCCACCGTGCGGGCGGCCCTCGCCATGGGGGACCTGGCCGACGCACGGGCCCACGCCGCACACGGCGACGTGCGCCGGACCCTCACCACCGCGCGCATCCACACCGCACAGCTCGGCATCGCCGCCACCCTCGAACTCGACCTGGCCGACAACGACCTCGACCACGCCATCGACCTTGCCGGGGAGACCCTACGCACCGTCGACCTCGGCTACTCCAGCGGCTACGGCTGGCTGCTGATCGACCTGGTCGCCGAGGTGCTGCGCCGCGCCTCGGCCGACGCTCCGCAGCGCCGCCCGCAACAGACGGCGGAGGTGCGCAGGCTGGTCGACGAGGTCGCCGCGGCCATGCCGGAGATCGGTCCGGTCCAGTCGGCTTACCGCGTCTCCTCCTCCGCCCGGCTGGCCGCCGCCGACCTCCGCGACGCCACGGAGGTCGCCGCCACGTGGCGGAACGCCGTGGACACATGGGAGTGCACGCCGCTGCGGCTGCGGTCGGCCGACGCTCGGCTGCACGCGGCGGAGGCCGGGGTCGCCGCCGGAGACCGCGCCGACGCCGACACGTGGGTGCGGGCCGCCGCCGCGACCGCCAAGGAATGCGGCGCGGCCGTCCTGGAGAACCGGGCCGCCGACCTGGCCCGCCGCCTCGGCATCTCGCTGGATGCCACGGCCGGAACCGCGCCACCCGCTCTCCCCGCCGGGTTGACCCCGCGCGAGACCGAGGTGCTGCGCCTTCTCGGTCGCGGCTACACCAACGCCGAGATCGCCGGCGAGCTGTTCATCGCGGTCAAGACGGCCAGCGTGCACGTCTCCAACATCCTCGCCAAACTCGACGTGGCGAACCGGGGAGCCGCCGGCGCGCGGGCGCGGGAGCTCGGGCTCGCCGGCTGAGGGCGGTCGCGAAGGCGCCGACGGCCGCCCCGGTCGGTCCGCATAGCGTGCGGGGAAGGGCCGGGGCGGCCGCCACATATGACGACTCAGCGCGTCAGGGGGTCCAGCGGTTGGTGATCGGGACCCGGCGGTCGCGGCTGAGGTTGCGCGAGCTGATCTTGGGGCCCGGCGGGTACTGGCGCCGCTTGTACTCGGCGCCGTCGACCAGCCGTATCACGCGTTTGACCAGCTCCGGGTCGAATCCGGCGATGGTGAGCTCCAGGTAGCCCTTGTCGGTGCCGATGTAGGCGTCGAGCAGCGAGTCGAGCAGCCGGTAGTCCGGCAGCGAGTCGGTGTCGAACTGGCCGGGGCGCAGCTCCGCGCTGGGTGCCTTGGTGATCGAGTGCTCCGGGATCGGCGGGACCTCGCCCCTGCGCTCGGCCTCGGCGTTGCGCCAGCGCGCCAGGTCCCACACCACGGTCTTCCAGCAGTCCTTGATCGGCGCGTACCCGCCCACCGAGTCGCCGTACAGCGTGGAGTAGCCGGTGGCCAGTTCGCTCTTGTTGCCGGTGGCCAGCACCAGGTGCCCCTCCTGGTTGGACAGGGCCATCACGGTGGTGCCGCGCACCCGCGCCTGCAGGTTCTCCGCGGCCAGGCCGTCAAGCGTGATCGCGCCCGAGAACGCCTCGACGATCGGCTCGATGGGGATCGTGCGCCCGTGCACGCCCTGCCGCTTGACCAGCTCCTCGGCGTCGGCCACCGAGTGCTCGCTGGAGTACTTGCTGGGCAGCAGCACGCAGTGCACGTTCTCCGGCCCCACCGCGTCGGTGGCGATGGTCGCCGTCAGCGCGGAGTCGATACCGCCCGACAGCGCCACCATGGTCGACGTGAAGCCGTTCTTGGTCACGTAGTCCCGCAGCCCGGTGACCAGCGCGTGGTAGACCTCACCGATGTCGTCGGTGGGGTCGGGGCGCGGCGTGAGCACCGGCTCCACCGGTTCGTAGGGGGCGACGGGGCGGCTGGAGATGGTGTGCCGCACGATGCGGATGCCGTCGACGGGGGCCGCCGGCGGCGAGACCTGGACCGCCTCGGGCAGCCGCAGGTCGGTGATGAGCAGGGCGTCCTCGAACTGGGGGGCGCGCGCCACCAGCTCGCCGTCGGCGTCCACGATCAGCGAGTCACCCTCGAAGATCAGCTCGTCCTCGGCGCCGCTCATGTTGACGTAGCCGACGGCCGCGCCGATCTCCCGGGCGCGCCGCTGGCACAGTTCGAGTCGGACGTTGTCCTTGTCCCGCTCGTAGGGCGAGCCGTTGAGGGTGATGAGCATCCCGGCCTGGGCCTCGCGCACCGCCTTGACAGGGCCGCCCTCCTGCCACAGGTCCTCGCAGATCGCGAACGCGATGTCGACGCCGTGCAGCCGCACCACCGGGAGCGTGTCGCCCTGGACGAAGTTGCGGAACTCGTCGAACACCCCGTAGTTGGGCAGGTGGTACTTGGCCGAGGTCAGCTGCACCCGGCCGTTGTGCAGCAGCGCCGTGGAGTTCTGCGGCGCACCCGCGGGCTGCCCGAACCGGGCGCCCAGCCCCTCGCGCCGGTTCAGGAACCCGACCATCACCGGCAGGTCGCCCAGCCCCTCGGCGGCGAGCCGCTCGGCCAGGTCGTGGGTCGCCTTCACCGAGGCGGAGACGAACGAGTTCCGCAGCGCCAGGTCCTCCACCGGGTATCCGGTGATGACCATCTCGGGGAACACCACGAGATGCGCGCCCGCCTCCGCGGCCCTGCGCGCGTAGTCGGCCACGAGCCGACTGTTACCTTCCAGGTCACCAACTGTGGGGTTGACCTGCGCCATTGCAATCCTCAACTGTGCCACACCTTGAGCCTACGGCGTCTGCGAACAGGGCGCGCACCCCCGGAGCGCGCACGGTTGTGATAATCCGTACACGGGCACCATCGCCGCACACGCCGCAGGTGGGAACGGCGTTAATGCGCCGGAAACCTGCACAGGGCAGACTGGATCACCAGAGGTGTCTCCCGGCCCGGACCCGGGGACGACCCAGGTAGCGAACACGAGGAAGGTGAGCCGTGAATCGACAGCAGGAGTTCGTGCTCCGGACATTGGAGGAGCGCGATATCCGGTTCGTCCGGCTGTGGTTCACCGACGTGCTCGGGTACCTCAAGTCGGTCGCGGTCGCGCCCGCGGAGCTGGAGGCCGCGTTCAGCGAGGGCATCGGCTTCGACGGCTCTGCGATCGAGGGGTTCGCGCGGGTGTACGAGGCCGACATGCTGGCCCAGCCCGACCCCTCGACCTTCCAGGTGCTGCCGTGGCGCAACGAGCCGCACGGCACCGCGCGCATGTACTGCGACATCCTCATGCCGGACGGCAGCCCCAGCTACGCCGACCCGCGCCACGTCCTCAAACGCCAGCTCGGCAAGGCCTCCGACCTCGGGTTCACCTTCTACACACACCCCGAGATCGAGTTCTACCTGCTGAAGAAGTACCCGGAGCCCGGCGCGTTCCCCGAGCCCAACGACGCGGGCGGCTACTTCGACCACACGCCGCACAACAGCGCGCACGACTTCCGGCGCAACGCCATCAACATGCTGGAGGCCATGGGCATCTCGGTGGAGTTCAGCCACCACGAGGGCGGCCCGGGGCAGCAGGAGATCGACCTGCGCTACGCGGACGCGCTCACCACCGCCGACAACATCATGACCTTCCGGCTGGTGATGAAGGAGGTGGCCATGGAGCAGGGCGTCTACGCCACGTTCATGCCCAAGCCCTTCACCGAGTACCCCGGTTCGGGCATGCACACCCACATGTCGCTGTTCGAGGGCGACCGCAACGCCTTCCACGAGCCGGGCGCCGAGTACCAGATGTCGAAGGTGGGCCGCGGATTCACCGCCGGGCTGCTGCGGCACGCCGCGGAGATCACGGCCGTGTGCAACCAGTGGGTCAACTCCTACAAGCGGCTGTGGGACAACGCGGCGGCGTCGGCGGGCGCCGGCGGCGAGGCCCCGGCCTACGTCTGCTGGGGGCACAACAACCGCTCCGCGCTGGTGCGGGTGCCGATGTACAAGCCGACCAAGAGCAACTCCAGCCGGATCGAGTTCCGGTCGGTGGACAGCGCGTGCAACCCCTACCTCGCCTACGCGGTGATCCTGGCCGCGGGGCTGAAGGGGATCGAGGAGGGCTACGAGCTACCTCCGGGCGCGGAGGACGACGTGTGGGCGCTGACCGACGCCGAGCGGCGGGCGCTGGGGATCTCCCCGCTGCCGCAGAGCCTGGACGAGGCCATCCGCGCGATGGAGAACAGCGAGCTGGTCGCCGAGACGCTCGGCGAGCACGTCTTCGACTTCTTCCTGCGCAACAAGAAGGCGGAGTGGCAGTCCTACCGCCGCCAGGTCACCCCCTACGAGCTGCAGCGGTACCTGCCGACCCTGTGACACCGCACCCGTGCGGGCGGCGCCGCCCGCACGGGTGTCCGGCCGTCCGGCATCAGGTGCCGGGTATCACATGCCAAGTCGCAGGTGGTCAGGCGTCACGCATCGCCGTCGAGGATCTTCTCCCGCACCGCGTAGACCGCGGCCTCCGTACGCGAGTGGAGCCGGAGCTTCTCCAGGATGTTGCGCACGTGGTTCTTCACGGTGTGCTCGGAGATGAACAGCTCGTCGGCGATCTCCTTGTTGTTCAGGCAGCGAGCGACCAGGCGCAGCACCTCGGTCTCGCGGTCGGTGAGGTGCGGGCTGGGCAGTCCGCGGGAGCGCCCGCCGTCCTTCTTCGCCAGTGCGGTGAACTCGCCGATGAGCTTGGTGGCCATCGAGGGGTTGATGAACGACTGGCCGCCGGCGATCGCACGGACCGCGTCGGGCAGCTCGTCGATGGAGATCTCCTTGAGCAGGTAGCCGGTGGCCCCGGCCTTGAGCGCCTCGAAGAGGTCGGTCTCCTCATCGCTCATCGTCAGCATGACGATCTTGGCATCCGGAACGCTGCTCTTGATGCCGGTACAGGCCTCGATGCCGTTGCCGTGGGGCATCCACACGTCCATGAGGACGACGTCGGGCAGCAGGTCGGCGGCCTGGCGCACGGCGTTCTCCCCGTCCCCGGACTCCCCGATGACGTCGATGTCGGGCTCTTCCTCCAGAACCGACACGAGGCCGCGCCGAAAGAATGCGTGATCATCGACGACAAGGACCTTTATCGGGTCTCCCGCGACCCGTGTGTCCATGGTCAACGTCGGTTCTGAGGTGGGGGGCTGCCCACTCACAACGGATTTCCTTCCTGGCGCGTTGTGGCCGGATATGGGGTGACACGCGTTCCGCCGCAGCGGAACCCGTGTGACGCGCGCCGCCGCGGAATCACCGGATGCCGCGGAAGCACATCGTTTGGCCGTTGCTTTCCTCCACTTTATTCCATCCACCGCTCGCGCCACAGCCCCTGATCCACCGCGCGCGGGGGATTTGCGCGCCCGATACCCGAGTGCGCGGGAGTCACCCCAAGACACCGGTTTTCGATCACCCCGCACTCCGGAGACACTTTCGGTCGATTCAACCGATTTGGCTTCTTTCCCGTTATTCCACTACCGGAATTCACTCCATTCCCGCCTCCCGCGCACGCACCGCCGCGGCGTTCCGATTGGAGACACCGAGTTTGGCCAGCACATTCGACACGTGCACGCTCACCGTCTTGACGGAGATCATCAGTTCTCCGGCGATCTCCCGATTGGTCCGCCCACCCGCGATGAGCCCCAGAACCTCGGCCTCACGGGGGGTGAGTCCGCCAAGAGCGCTGCGGTCGATCGCGGCCGACTCAGAGGGCAGCGCGACCTCCTCCTCAACGTGCGGCAACTCGATCCCCGCGGCCTCCGCAGCGTCCACGGCGTCGCGCACCAGAGCACCCGCCGCACACTCCTCAGCGAGCTCCCGCGCCTCGACCAGGCTCCGCCGGGCGGTGTCGCGGTCCCCGAGCACTGCAGCAGACGCCCCGAGCCCGATCAGCGAGCGGACCAGGTCGATCCGAGCGCTGAACCGGC
Source organism: Nocardiopsis mwathae (assembly GCF_014201195.1). Classification (NCBI taxonomy): domain Bacteria; kingdom Bacillati; phylum Actinomycetota; class Actinomycetes; order Streptosporangiales; family Nocardiopsidaceae; genus Nocardiopsis; species Nocardiopsis mwathae. The sequence continues at coordinate 3,056,999 of NZ_JACHDS010000001.1, forward strand.
GCGCGCCGACCACGGCCACGCTCCACTGCGCAAAGGCCTCACCGGCATCCTCCGCGATCAACGCGCGGGCCATCGGCACCGTCACCTCCTCGATCGGCCGGTGCACACGGTCGCTGTCTCGTTCGACGAGGCCGATGAGGTCCCACAGTGCCGACGCGACCGCCTCGGCGGCCTCCGCACAGGACGGGTCGGTCCGCGACGCCCGCCGCAGGCGCTCTACGACCGTCGCCGGCGGGACCAGCAGGTGCGACAGCCAGATCCAGCGCCGCATCCAGGGACGTTCCTCGCTGAGGAGGTGCAGCGCGCGTTCGGCGGCCTCCTCCAGGTGCCCCGTCGCGAGCGCCAGATCCACCTGCAGAACACGCATCCCGATGAACTGGACCGGAGCCGAGCTGTGCTCCGGCAGCACCCGGTAGAACTCCTCGACGGCATCCCGTGCCGCATCCCACTCTCCCTGAAGCACATCGATGTGTGCCGTCACCGAGAGGATGCGGGACCGCCCCAGCGGGTTTCCCGTGGCCGAAACGCCCTCCAGGATCGCCCGGGCGTCTTCCAGGCGCCCGACCAGCATCAGTCCGTCGGCAACCCCGGCGACGAACAGGGCGCCCTGCGCCCGCAGGAGCCCGAGCTTACGGGCGCGTTCCAAGCCGGCCCGCCAGACCTCGACCGCTTCTCCGAAGCGACCGCTGTACTTGAGGAGCGCACCGAGGTTCACCAGGGCGCGGAACTCCACGGCCGGCCTCTCGATCTCGCGGGCGATCCGGGCGGCGTCCTCCAGCATCCCGCGCCCCTCGGCCAGGGTGGACCGGTCCTGGCCGACCACCGTTCCGAGCGTGATGAGCGCGTCCGCTTCGCTGCGCCGGTCACCGACGTCCCGGGCGAAGTCGAGACTACGGCGCGCACCGCGCGCCGCGTCCTCGTCATGCCCGCGGATCATGAGTGTGGACGCAACCGTCGCCATGACCTTCGCACGCCCGTGGTGCCGGTCGGGCAACATCTCCAAGGCCCATGCCAGGTCCTCCAGGGCGCCGTCCCCGGCCATCTCCCGGCGGGCCTCCCCGCGCGCGTGCAGCAGGTCGGCCAGGAGGACGCGGTCGTCCTCGGGAAGGTGGTCCCAGCCGGAGAAAGCCGAGGCGGGCAACGCGGGCATTAGCTGATCCACCCCCTCGGTCGCGAACTCCACGGCGCGCAGCGGCAGCCCGAGGGCACGGGCGATGAGCGAAGCGCGCCACAGCACCCGGCCCTGGGAGGTCCCGACGCGCTCGGCCGCGTCGGGCACCTGCTCCCACAGCTCCAGCACGCGTTCCACCATCGCCAGCGCCTCCGGGTGGGCGAGAGCGCCGCGCGCGTGTGTGGCGGCGCGCCACGCCGCCTCCAGCGCCCGGGGCAGGTCGTGGGCCGCGTAGGCGTGGTGAGCCAGCCTGCCGTCGGACGCTCGTGGGCCGAAGCCGGGAACGCCTGCCTCCAAGGCGTCGGCGTAGCGGCGGTGCAGCCGGACGCGCTCGCCCGGCATCAGATCCTCCCCGACGGCCTCGGCCAGCAGGGCGTGCCGGAAGACGTAGTGGTCTGCACTGGTCCGCAGCACGTTGGCGTCGATGGCGGCGCGCAGCGCGGCGTCGAGTTCGGCGGCGGTCAGGCCGGTCACGGCGGACAGCAGCTCGTGGCCGACGCGTTCCCCGCCCACCGCGACGGCCTTCACCACCGAGCGCGCGGTGTCGTCGAGGGGTCGCAGCGCACCCAGCAGCAGTTCGCGCGGGCCATCGGGCACGGGAGCGGCGGCGAGGTCGCGGTACTCCAGAAAGGACTCGACGAACAGCGGGTTTCCGCCGCTGCGTTCGAAGACGAGATCCGCGTCGTGTGCCGAAAGCGCCTCGCCGCGAATGCCTGCGGCCTGCCGCGCGACCTCGTCGCGGCTCAGCGGGGACAGGTCGAGACGGGTCACCGACGGCAGGCGCTCCAGCTCGGGCAGCAGTCGGCGCAGCGGGTGCGTGCGGTGCAGGTCGTCGGTCCGGAGGCTGACGAGCAGCTGGATGCGGGCGGTGAGCAGGTTGCGCAGGAGGAACACCAGCAGGTCGCGCGTTGAGGTGTCGGCCCAGTGCAGGTCCTCCAGTATGACGGTGAGCCCGTCGGGGTCGGCGGCGTCTTCGAAGAAGGTCAGCACCTCCTCGAACAGGCGCGCCCGCCCTTCGTCCGCCGAGTCGGGTACGGGTCCGAGTTCGGGGAGGAGCCGGGCCATCTCCCGTGGCCGCGTCTCCTCCGCCAAACGGGACTCCCGAGCTATCAGCCGCAGCACGGTGACGAACGGCGCGAACGGCAGCCCCTCGACACCCAGCTCCAGGCAGCCACCGGCGACCACCCGCCCCATGGCCGACCGATCGACATACTCGCGCAGCAGGCGGGACTTGCCCACGCCTGCCTCGCCGGTGATCAACACGGCCGTCGACGCCTCGCGCCGCGCGAGTTCGGCGTCGTCGAGGAGTTCCTTCAGCTCGGCGTCGCGGCCGACGAACACAGGGCTGGGGTCACGGCGTTCCATGGCGCCCAGTATGTCCCTCCCGCCCACCCACCACCGACCCCGGCCATACCCAGAAGCCCGCAGCCACAGGCTTTGTGGAGGTCAGGGGAAGGAAGGGAGCGGTCGGGGCAGGGTGGAACCGCAGCTTCGAGCGAGGCGCCGCGTCTGAGGTCCGCTTGACCGCCTTGTCGGTGGGTTCGTGCGCGGTGTCCTGTGGAGACGAGCAGCAGCGACGAGGGAGGTGGTGCCTGGGGGTCGTGCGTCCTGCGGGTGGGCGGTTGGCCGGGCCGACGGCGGGAGCCAGCGCCCCACTCGCCCCCCGCCGTCCCCGCCCCACGCGGTCCGATGCCCTGGCCTCCGTTGATCTCGGAGATATCGGGGTCTCGCGCGCGGTTTTCACCCCGATATCTCCGAGATCAACGGGGAAGGGGGCGGGAAAGCGCTCTCCCGGGGGGGTAGGCCGGGTAGGCCGGGTGGGTCGGGGTGTGTGCGGGTGAGGGGCGGCTGAATTCGGTGTTTCCGCCCGACCCCAATCCCCTCCCGCGATGACCATGGGATGCAATCCGGCGAAACGGACACCACCAGATGCGAGCCCATGATCATCTCCGGGGAGGGCCCGGGGCTCCCGGATCGCGGAAACCGCTGCACGCGAAGCGGAAACCCGGGATTCCGGACGAGCCGAAGCCACCGGTCCACCCGCCCCAACCGCCCACCCGGCCCGAAAGACCACCGGAGAGGGGGCGCAGACCAGCGCGGCTCCGGCCCCGGCCGCAGGACGAAAGCGACATCCCTCGCTCCTCGCCGTTGATCTCGGGACTATCGACCGAATACCGGCGAGAATTCGGTCGATAGTCCCGAGATCAACGGAGGCAAGGGCGCTGATCGGGCCGGGGCGGTACGGGGCGTGGGACGGGAGGGGCGCCCGCTCCCCTCCTCCTTGTCGCTGCCTCACCGGTACGGGGCCGGGGGCGGAGTGCGGCGCTGGCTGCCGCCGTTGCCCCGGTACCCCGCCCACCCGCCGGCCGACCGACCACCCCAGGCCCCACTCTCCCTCGTCGCTGCTGCTCGTCTCCACAGGACACCGCGCACGAGACCACCGACAAGGCCGCCCCGCGGACCCCTTCCTGGCCTGCTTCCACCTCGCACGACGACAGGTGGGCCGCCCCAGATCCGCGCCGCACGCAACGTGAACGGCGAGGTGGGTTCGGCGCTACAGGCCGAGGCACGCCTGCTAGGCACCACTGCGCCGCGCGTCGCCCGGCGAGTCGCCGCAGGGCGAGTCGCAGTCGTCCTCCGAGTCGTCCCGGCACCGCCGCTCCGCCTCGCGCAGGAGCCGGCGGTGCTCGGCCGCTTCACGCCTGTCCTGCCGGTACTGGCGCGCCAGTTCGGCCGCGTGGTCCGGGTGCATCATCATGGGTCCTCCCGATGTCGATCCCGCCGAGGCCGTGCGGCCTCCGGCGGTCACCACATTCGGGCTAAGGCCCCTGGCACCGGAATCGGGAGAACACCCGATCTTTCCTGGTGAGCGGCGTAGGGACGGGGCGGGTGGCATCCCTAGGGAACGCCGAGGGGGCCATGGCGGCGTGGGGGCACGGGATGCGCTCCCGCCCCGAGCCCTCCTGGGCGCCGCCCGGGTCACCGGTTCCCTAGGCAGCCGGATGCGGCCCGGTCAGGAGCCGACTCGGTCGTCGGCGCCGTCCTGCCGGTCGATGCCTAGGCAGACGGTGTCCACCAGGAGTTCGGCGCACCGCTGCGGGGAGACGTCGGTGGCGTTGCGCACGTAGGACAGCGCGCCGCCGACCAGCAGGTACAGCACCGTGTCGGGGTGCAGACCGGGGTCGAGCTCGCCGCGCTCGATGCCGCGCTCCAGGGTCCGGAACACGGCTTCGTGGCGGGGGGCCACGACCTGCCTCTTGATACGCGTCCCGATCTCGGGGTGGCTCTCGCTCATCATCAGCGTGCTGATGGCGCGCTGCAGCGGGCTGTCCATCTCGTCGCAGATCTGCGCCACGATCTTCACCAGGTCGTCGCGCGCGCTTCCGGTGCCGAGTCGCGGAAGGGGTGAGCGCAGCGTGGTCACGGCGTCGGTGAACAGCTCTACCTTGCCCGGCCAGCGGCGGTAGATGGTGGCCTTGCCGACCCCGGCGCGAGCGGCGATCGCCTCCATCGAGATGCCGCCGACATCCTTGCGCTCGGCCAGCAGGTCCAGGGCGGCGGAGAGGATCGCGTCGTCGGCCTCGGCGCTGCGCGGGCGCCCGCGGCTCGGGGTGGCTGTCGTGTTCATGGTTGTCTCACTCGCTCGATCCGGTGCGGATCCGTTCGGGGGAACGGGCGGGGCGCCGGGGATCCGGTTCGTCCCTACTCTGCCCGACCGAGGGGGCCGCCCCCTCCCGGCCCCCTGGATGGGCGGCGTCGGGGCGCCCTTCCCTGCGGGGCAGCCAGATGAGCATGATGACCAGGCAGACCGCTCCGATGGCCATGGAGCACAGGGCGGCCAGGTGCATTCCGGACAGGAACGCGTCCTTGGCCGGGGCTACCAGGGCAGCGCCCTCCTCGCCGAGGCGGCCCACCACGCCCATCGTCCCCTCGATCGACTCCCCCGCGGTGTGCCGCGCTTCGGCGGACAGCGGCAGGTCGGCCAGGTGCGGATTCATCGTGGCGCGGTAGACGCTGGAGATGAGGGCGCCGAGCACGGCGACGCCCATGGCCGTGGCGACCTGCCGGACGGTGTTCTGCACGGCCGACGCCGCTCCGGCCTGCTGCGGAGGCACGGCCGCCATGATGGCGGAGGTCGCGGGTGTCATCACCATCGCCATGCCGCAGCCCTGCAGGAAGAAGGCGACCTCGATGTGCCAGACCGGGGTCTGCAGGCCGAGCGTCGAGTAGAAGCCCAGCACCCCCACCACCAGCAGGGCGCCGACGCCGCCCACCGCCTTGGGGCCGAACTTGCCCACGAGGTAGGGGCTGAGCGGGGCGAAGATGACCTGGGCGGCGGCGATGGGCAGGACGAGCAGCCCGGCCTGCAGCGGGGTGAACTCGCGCACGCTCTGCCAGTAGAAGGTGATGAAGAACATCACCCCGGCCATGGCGAAGAACATCATCATGATGGCCACGACCGCGACGGACAGCTGCGGATTGCGGAACAGGCGGACGTCGAGGGCGGGGTGGTCGGTGCGCGCCTCGTGCAGCACGAACAGGACCAGGATGGCGGTTCCGGCCAGGATGGACCCGTAGACGTCGGGGTCGGCCAGGGAGCTGCGCTCGCCCGCACCGATGATGCCGTAGACGAGCAGCACCAGGCCGGCGATCGACAGCAGCACGCCGACGGGGTCGAGGCGTCCGGGGTGCTCGTTGCGGGACTCGGGGGCGAGGACCACCAGCAGCGCCATGCCGAGGATGACGATCGGCACGTTGATCAGGAAGACCGAGCCCCACCAGAAGTGCTGGAGCAGCAGCCCGCCCAGTGGCGGGCCGATACCGAGGCCGAGGCCGACCGCGCCGGCCCAGATGCCGATGGCCCGGGAGCGCTCCTCGCGCGGGAAGACGTCGGTGATGATGGACAGCGTCTGCGGCATCACGGCCGCGCCGCCCAGCCCCATCACCACGCGCGCCCAGATGAGCTGGTCGGGCGACTGCGCGTAGGCGGAGGCGAGGGAGCCCAGGCCGAAGACGGCCAGGCCGACGAGCAGGGTGCGCTTGCGCCCGAGCCGGTCGCCGATGACGCCGCAGGTGAACAGCAGCCCGGCGAAGACGAGCGTGTAGGAGTTGATGGACCAGGCCAACTGACTCTGGCTGGCGCCGAGACCCTCGTGCGGGTCGGAGATCACCCGCAGGGCGACGTTCAGGACGGTGTTGTCCAGCACCACCACCATCAGACTGATGACGAGTACGCCGAGAACGGCCCAGCGGCGCCGGTGCGCCACGGTCGGATCCACGTGACCTCCGAGGAACGGGTGGATGGGAGGGGCTGGCCATGGGCGACCTGGAGTCGACCCCTTCCATTTCAATACGAGACGGTCTCGTTTCGCAACTGGATTCGTTGTGGCCCCTCCCCCACCCGGCTTCGGGAATATGCCCGCTTCGCCCGGGATGACATGGGGATACACAATGGTTATGACTCAGCGGAACCGCCGGAAATCCGCCGTGCGATGATGGCCGTACCGGCGGCGCCACGCCGCCGGAACCGTTACCTACACGTCCGGGGACGCCGTCAGGCGCTTCGAGACACCGGAGGAACGCAGACATGAGCACAACGACGTCCACAGCCTCCCTGTACGGGGGCGCCACCAACCGCCGCGTCACCGTACGCGACATCGCGCGGGCGAAGGAGCGCGGCGAACGCTGGCCGATGCTCACCGCCTACGACGCGCTCACGGCGCGCATCTTCGACGAGGCCGGCATCCCCGTCCTCCTGGTCGGCGACTCAGCCGCCAACGTCGTCTACGGGTACGACACCACCGTCCCGGTCACCGTCGACGAGCTGCTGCCGCTCACCGCGTCGGTCGCCCGGGCCACCAAGCGGGCGATGATCGTCGGCGACCTCCCCTTCGGCTCCTACCAGGGCTCGCCGGAGCAGGCGCTGGCCACCGCCGCGCGCTTCATGAAGGAGGGCGGCGCCCAGGCCGTCAAGCTGGAGGGCGGCCGCAGGGTGGCCCGCCAGGTCGAGACGCTGGTCGCGGCGGGCATCCCGGTGATGGGCCACATCGGGCTCACCCCGCAGTCGGTCAACACCCTGGGCGGCTACCGCGTCCAGGGGCGCGGCGAGGCCGGGGCCGACCTGCTGGCCGACGCCAAGGAGCTGGAGCACGCCGGCGCCTTCGCCGTCGTGCTGGAGTGCGTGCCGACCGACCTGGCCGCGACCATCACCGAGCAGCTGTCGATCCCCACGGTCGGCATCGGCGCCGGCCCGGTGACCGACGCCCAGGTGCTGGTCTGGCAGGACATGGCCGGGCTCAGCCCGAACGTGGCCAAGTTCGTCAAGACCTTCGCCGACCTGAACACGACCCTCAGCGAGGCGACCAAGAGCTTCGCCGAGGAGGTCGTCGCCGGCACGTTTCCGGACAAGGAGCACTCCTACTCCTCCTGACTTCCCCTGACCACTCCGGGGAATGCGGTGTCACACATCCGCCCGGGTCGGCCCGACCGGCCCGGGCGGTCACGTATCCGCACGCCACCGGTCGTGTGACTCTCACCCCCGAACAGGAAACCGAACGCTACTCGGTAGTAGAGTTCGTCACACCAGGAGGTCCGACCAACGGAGGCACGATGCGCATCTCCATGCCACTGCAGTACGCCGGTGAACCGAAACCCGCCGTCGACCAGGTCGTCGAGCTCGAAAAGGCCGGGCTGGACACCGTGTGGGTGGCCGAGGTCTACGGGTACGACAGCCCCACCCTGATGGGGTACATCGCGGCGCGCACCGAGCGCGTCGACATCGGGTCGGCCATCCTCCCGCTGTACTCCCGCACGCCCTCCCTCATCGCGCAGACGGCGGCCGGGCTCGACTACCTGTCCGACGGGCGCGCCATCCTCGGCCTGGGCGCCAGCGGCCCGCAGGTCATCGAGGGCTGGCACGGCGTCCCCTACACCAAGCCGCTCGCCCGCACCCGCGAGGTCGTGGAGATCTGCCGCAAGGTGTGGGCGCGCGAGGAGCGCCTCACCCACGACGGCAAGGTGTTCACCCTGCCGCTCCCGCCCGACCAGGGCACCGGGCTCGGCAAGCCGCTCAAGATGATCAACCACCCGGTGCGCAGCTCCGTGCCGATCTACGTGGCCGCGCTCGGCGAGAAGAACGTGCAGATGACCGCCGAGATCGCCGAGGGGTGGCTGCCGCACCTGTTCATCCCGGAGAAGGCGAACGAGATCTGGGGCGAGGCGATCGCGGCGGGCAAGGCGAAGCGCGCTCCCGAGCTCGGCGAACTGGAGATCTCCGCCGGCGGCCTGCTCGCCATCGGCGAGGACGAGGAGACCCGCAAGCTCGCCGACTTCACCCGCCCGATGATCGCCCTCTACGTCGGCGGCATGGGCGCCAAGGGCAAGAACTTCTACAACTCGCTGGCCCGCCGCTACGGCTATGAGGAGGCGGCCGAGAAGATCCAGGACCTCTACCTCGACGGCAAGAAGGACGAGGCCGCGGCCGCCGTCCCGGACGAGATGGTCGAGCTCACCAACCTCTGCGGCCCCGAATCCCACGTCCGCGAACGCGTCGAGGCCTTCCGCGCCGCCGGTGTCACCCAGCTCAACGTCACCCCGGTCGGCAGCGACCCGGTCAAGCTCATCGAGAAGCTGAAGAGCTGGCTCTAGGGGACCGCAGTGCCGAAGCAGGGGTCAGGGACGGGTTCGTTCCTGACCCCTGTGCGTTCGGAGCGCCGTGTGCCGCGGCCTCGCCTCCGTCCGGTCCCGGCTCTCGCGCGGCCTCCTCTGCGGAGGTCGACCGGTCTCCACCGGCGCGGACATACGCCGGACGCTGTCCGGCGATGCGGCCCTCCTCCCGATCGACGAGCTCCTCGTGGGCGTGGAGCAGGTCGATCGGGACGATGGCGGCGACAGGCTCGCTCGTCCGATCGCACGTGATGTAGGTGAGCTCGTCGTGGGCGGCTCCGAAGGGAAACGCGGCGGGCTCCGTGCTCATGCGAGCGACGCTAGCGGAGGAGCAGCTGCTCAGTCCGGACTTTCGGTCTTCGAGATCGCGTGGCCGATGACCTCGCGGGCTTCGGCGAGTGAGGGGCCGTACCAGGTCAGGTGGCGGCCGCTGACGAGGGCCGCGGGGAGGTCGGGGAAGGACTCGGGGCCGTCGGCGGGGCCGAACGGGTAGGGCTCGTCCGGGAGGACGACCAGGTCGGCGGCGATCGCGTTGAGCTCGTCGAGGGGGACCCTGGGGTAGCGCTCGGCGGCATCGGCGTAGGCGTTGGCGATGCCGATCCGGGCCAGCAGGTCCCCGGCGAAGGTGTCTGGACCGAGGACCATCCAGGGGCGGCGCCAGATCGGGACGATCGCCCGCCGCAGGGGCGCGGGCGGCGCGCCGAGGCGGTCGGACCAGGCGTCGCGGGCCTCGGTCAGCCAGGCCGGTCGGGCCTGGCCGCAGGCCGACAGCATCCGCTCCAGGCTCTCCAGGGCCTCCGGCAGGGTGCGGATGACCGTCACCCACACCGGGGTTCCGGCTGCGCGCAGCGCGTCCAGGTCGGCCGGGCGGTTCTCCTCGAAATTGGCCAGCACCAGGTCGGGGCGGAGTTCGACGACCCGGTCGACGTGGGGGTTCTTGGTCCCCCGCACGCGCACCACGTCCAGGTCGGCGGGGTGGGTGCACCAGTCGGTCGCGCCGACGAGGAGATCGGGGGCCGTGCGCGCGACCGCTTCGGTCAGCGACGGCACCAGCGACACGACGCGGCGCACCGGGGCGGGGACGGGGACCGCCGCCCCGGTGTCGTCGATCACGTGGGAGCTCACACGTCCGTGATGCGCAGGCCCGCGTGGGCCTTGTAGCGGCGGTTGACCGCGATCAGGTTGGCGGTGAACGCCTCGACCTGGTGGGCGTTGCGCAGGCGGCCACCGTAGATGCCGCGGACGCCCGGGATGCGGCTCGCCAGGGCGCGGACGATGTCGGTGGCCTCGCGGTCGTCGCCGAGCACCAGCACGTCGAGGTCGACCTTGTCGACCTCCGGGTCGAGCAGGGTGACGGCGGAGACGTGGTGGAACGCGCCGACGACGCGGCTGCGCGGGAGGACGGCCTCGGCCTGCTGGGCGGCGCTGCCCTCCTCGACGACCAGGGCGTAGGGGCCCTTCTTGTCGAAACCCAGCGGGTTGACGCAGTCGACGACGATCTTGTCGGCCAGCCGGTCGGCGAGGGCCTCCAGCAGCTCCTTGTGGCCGTCCCAGGGCACGGCGACGATGACGACGTCGCCCTGCTCCGCGGCCGTGGCGTTGTCCGCCCCGCGCACGCCGAGGCCGGCGCCCAGGCTCTCGGCCGCGGTCTGCGCCCGCTCCGCGCTGCGCGAGCCGATGACGACGTCGTGGCCGGCCAGCGCGAAGCGCCGGGCCAGGCCGCGCCCCTGGTCACCGGTGCCGCCCAGCACCGCGACCGACAGGCCGCCGACGTCCGGGAGGTCGTGTGGGTTCTTCTGTTCTGCCATGGGTCGATCATTCCACGCGCGCGGGCGGCGGGGACGGGCGGGGAGTGCCCAATAGAGTGGTGTCGTTCGCGGCATCGACGAGGGTGAGTACGGAGATCGAGGTGAGCGTGTCCGAGCCGGAGGCCGGGTCCGCCGGTGGGTTCGGGGAACCGGCGGCCGACGCCGTATTCCGGCCGGTGCGCTCCGGAAACGCGTTCGAGGAGACCGTGGAGCGCCTGCTGTCCGCGATCAAGCTGGGGGTCGTGGCGCAGGGCGAGCGGTTCCCGCCCGAGCGCGAGCTCGCGAGTCGGCTGGGCATCAGCCGGATCACGCTGCGCGAGGCCATCCGCGCGCTGCAGGAATCCGGGTACGCGGAGTCGAGGCGGGGCCGGTTCGGCGGCACGTTCGTCACCTACGTCCCGCCGCCGCCGAGCCGGGCCGAGGCGCAGCGGCTGCTCGCCCGGATGGACGGCTCCCTGGACGACCTGTTCGTGTTCCGCGAGGCGCTGGAGGTGGGCGCCGCGGTCCGGCTGGCCGCGGCCGGGCTCACCGCCGGCCAGGAGGAGCTGCTGCTGGCCCGCCTCGCCGCGGTGGACCGCGCCTCGACCGACGACTACCGCCGCTGCGACACGGTGTTCCACCTGACGCTGGCCGAGCTGACCGGGTCCCCGTCGCTGTCCTCGGCGCTGGCCGACACCCGGATGCGGATCAACGACCTGCTCAACGCCATGCCGATCCTGTCGAAGAACCTGGAGCACGCCAGCCGCCAGCACCGGGCCGTCGTCGAGGCGATCCGGCGCCGCGACCCCGACGGGGCGCGGCGTGCCGTCGTGGAGCACCTCGACGGCACGGCCGCGCTGCTGCGCGCCTTCCTGGGGTAGGCCGAGGCGAGTGGAGGTCGAGAAGGAGGGGCCGGTTCAGGCGAGGCCGAGGTCGCGCATCTCGCGCCGCTCCCGGGCCACCCGGGCCAGGGCCGAGACGGTGCGGCCGTCCGCGTGGCCGTCGGCGCGCAGCCCGGAGGCGCGCTGGAACGCGACCAGTGCCGGGCGCCGCTCGTCGGGGAGCGCGGCCGCGTCGAGGTACCCCGCTTCGATGAGCAGCGACCGCACCTCCTGCGGGTCGGCCTCGGGCAGCACCAGCTCTGCGGCGAACAGCGAGCCGATGACCCCGCGGGCGATGTGGAACAGGCGCCGTGCGCCGACGGGGCCGTCGTCCGACGTGCCCGGCACGTCGACGCACTGCCATGCACCGTTGCGGTGCGTAGAGATCGTCACCATGTCGACCACCTACTCCCCTTCACCTCGCTGTCCGGTCCTTCTCCCTTCCGAGTATGGGCAGCCGACCGTTAGCGCACATCATCCGCACGGTTAGAGTCCGGATAGGCCGAAAGTAGGTGGCCGTTCCCTCGCGTGAGGCGATCGGCCGTCCCGGACCCGGCCGATCGGCCGGGTCCGGGACGCCGCGGCGCCCCGGATCCCCTGCGGTTCAGGCGAGCGCGGGCTCGTCCAGGCGCAGCGTGCGGGCGTCGGCATCGAGGGTCGCGGTGACCCCCAGGGGAACGGTGAGCTGACCGGGCAGGTGACCGAACCCGAACCCGCCGACCACCGGGACCCCCAGCGGGGCGAGTCGGTCCAGCATCAGCGCGCGGATCTGCTCGGGCCCGGGGTCGCAGTCGGTCCAGGACCCGAGGACCACTCCGGCGACCCCGCGCAGCCAACCGGTGCGCAGCAGCTGCGTGAGCATCCGGTCGATCCGGGAGATGTCCTCCTGGACGTCCTCCAGCAGCAGGATGCCGCCCGCGGCCGACGACCGGCTGCGGGGCGTGCCCAGCCCGCCGCAGAGCAGGCTGAGGTTCCCGCCGATGAGGACGCCGTGCGCGGTGCCGCCCACCAGCGTTTCGGCCGCGGGTGGGGCCAGGGTGCGCCGCGTCTCCGGCTCGAACAGGGTCGCCCGCAGTTCGGACTGGGCCACCTCGTCGTCGACGAAGTACTGGGTCGCGATGACCGGCCCGTGCAGGGTGGCCACGCCCAGCTCCAGCGCGAACGCCTCGTGCAGGGCGGTGATGTCGCTGAACCCGACGAGGACCTTGGCGGGGCCGCGCCGCAGCGCGTCGAAGTCCAGCAGGTCCAGGATGCGGTGCGCGCCGTCGCCGCCGCGGGCGCACAGCACCGCGGCGGTGCCGGGGTCCGTCCAGGCCTCCTGCAGGTCGGCGGCGCGGTCGGCGTCGTCTCCGGCCAGGTAGGGCAGGGTGGGGTGGCGTTCGCGCACGTGCGCCCCGCAGACCACGTCCAGGCCCCACCCCCGCACCGTGTCCAGGGCGGCGTCGAGCCGGTCGGCGGTGACCGGGCCGCAGGGGGCGACGACCGACACCCGGTCGCCGGGCCGCAGCCGCGGCGGGCGGACGGCGGGGGTCATGGGCGCAGCTCCACCCGCGGCACGTCGGTCTCGAACCCGAAGACCTGGGCGTAGAGCGACAGCTCGGCCTCCAGCGCCGTGCGGATGGTGTCCTCCCGGCGGAACCCGTGCTGCTCTCCCTCGAATGTGAGGTAGGCGTGGGGGACTCCGCGGCCCCGGATGCGCGACAGGAAGCGCTCGCACTGCACCGGCGGGCAGATCTCGTCCTCCAGCCCCTGCAGCAGCACGAACGGCGCGGTGACGTCCTCCGCGTGGTCCACCGGCGAGTTGCGCTCGTAGACGTCTCGGGCCGACGGCCAGGGGCCGACGATGCTCTCCGGGTAGTGCGACTCGAAGTCGTGGGTCTCGCCGGTGCGCCATCCGGCCAGGTCGACGATGGGGAACTGGATCGCGGCGCAGCGGAACACGTCGCTGAAGGCGAGGGCGGCGGCGCTGGTGAACCCGCCCGCGCTGCCGCCGCGGATGGCGAGCCGCGCCGGGTCGGCCAGCCCTTCGGCGACCAGCCCCTGGGCGACGGACACGCTGTCCTCGACGTCGACGACGCCCCAGCCGCCGCGCAGCCGCTCCCGGTAGGCGCGGCCGAATCCGGTGGAGCCGCCGTAGTTGACCTCCACGACGCCGATGCCGCGGCTGGTGAAGTAGGCGACCTCCTGGTCGTAGATCATCGGCGTGCGGCTAGTGGGTCCGCCGTGCACCCACACGACGTAGGGTGCGCGCTCCCCCGCGGGGCCGGTGACCTCGGGGTGGTGGGGCGGGTAGAGGTTGGCGTGCACCTCGCGTCCGCCGACGCCGGTGAACACCCGCGCCTCGGGGCGGGGCAGGAACGCGGCGAAGGGCGCGCTCTCGGTTCCGCCCGCGCTGAGGGTGCGCCAGGAGCCGTCGGCGAGGTCGACCGCGACCGGCGCGACGGGTCGGTCGGGCGCGGCCGCGATGCCGACGACCGTGCCGCCGTCGGCGCCGGCCAGGGCCAGTTTCGGCGACCACTCGGTGTGCGGCGTGTCCACATCGGCGACCTCGCCGGTGTCGGGGCTCAGCAGCCCCAGGCGGGTGGCGGCGGTGCCGTGGACCGCGGCGAGGCGGCCGTCGGGCAGCGGGACCGCCCAGCACGCGCCGAGCTGCCAGAGCGGGCCGCCGAACTCCTCGCGGCGCACACCCACGAGGCTGTCCGGACCGGAGGCGACCGCGCCGTCGGCGTCCAGGGTGATCCGGTGCGGGTTCCACCAGCCGTCCGGGTCGGTGACGCAGTACAGGGTGGCGGCGTCGCCCCACTCGGCCTGGACGACGGACTGACCCGCGCCGCCGGCCACGGTGCGCGCCCCGGTGGCGCGGCCGTCTCTGAGATCGGCGACTCTGAGCTCGGTGGAGTCCCACGGCATGTCGGGGTGGTCCCAGCCGATCCAGGACAGGCGGCCACCGTCCGGGGAGAGGCGGGGGCAGGCCAGGAAGTGGTGGTCGGCGGCGACCACGCGGACGGCCGCCGGATCGGTGGCGGCCGACCCGTCGAGCGGGACCGACACGATCGCGCGCCGTACCGCCTCCGGCCCGTCCCCTTCCGTGTGCTCCTCGCGGATGCACAGGACGCCGGCGCCGTCGGGGCTCACGACCGGCTCGATGTAGCGCAGCGCGCCCGGCATCGCGGGGTCGGGGGTGAGCGGGTGGGGCGCGGCGCCGGCCGCCGGGTCGAACAGGTACAGCCGCTGGTCTCCGAACTCGCTGAACACCACGGCCGCGCCCGCCCTGCCCGGCAGCAGCGCATAGGAGCGGCCGCCGTACTCGTGCACGCGGCTGCGCGCGTTCCAGGGGGCGGGCAGGACCGTCTCGGTGCCGCCGGCCGGGTCGTCGAGCCGGGTCCGGCACAGCGCCACCCTGCCGGACTCGCTCGGCCGCGGCTCGGCCCACCAGACCTCCTCTCCGAGCGCCACCGGCCAGTTGGGGGCGCCCTCGTGCCGGGCGACGTCCGTGGCGGTGATCGGTGAGGGCCAGCAGCCGAAGGGGAGGGAACGCTTGGACACCGGTGCCTGCTTTCCTTGCTACTCGACGGTGGTGAGAAACCTGTCCATGACGCGGGCGCCGAACCGGAGCGCGTCCACGGGTACGCGTTCGTCCACTCCGTGGAAGAGCGCGCCGTAGTCGAGCTCCGGCGGGAGCCGCAGGGGGGTGAAGCCGTAGCCGGTGATACCGAGCACCGAGAACTGCTTGGCGTCGGTACCTCCCGACAGGCACACGGGCACCACGTGTGCGTCGGGGTCGTGGGCGAGCAGGGCGGTGCGCATCGCCGCGTACGTGGGCGACTCCACGGGTGAGACCAGCGGGACGGAGCGGTGGTGGTAGTCCCACTCCACCCGCGGGCCGGTGAGATCGTCGAGGGTGGCCCGGAAGTCCTCCTCGGCGCCGGGCAGGACGCGGCCGTCCACGCCCGCGGTCGCCGTCTCCGGAATGACGTTGACCTTGTACCCGGCCTGCAGCATGGTCGGGTTGGTGCTGTTGCGGACGGTGGCGCGCACCAGCTTGGCGGCCGGGCCGAACCGGTCCAGCAGGGCGTCGAGGTCGCGGTCGGCGTCGAAGTCGGCCGCGTCCAGGTCGACCTTGATGCCCAGGGCGGCGCCGATCTCGGTGATCGCGGCCCGTGTGACGGGGGTGAGCCGGACCGGCCACCGGTGCTCCTGGATGCGCGCGACGGCCGCGGCGAGCGCGCCGACCGCGTTGTCGTGGTTGACCTTGGCGCCGTGCCCGGCCGTGCCGCCGGCGGTCAGTGTCAGCCAGGCGCTGCCCCGCTCGCCGGCGCCGATCGGGTACAGCCGCGCCGGGCCGCCCCGTTCGGTGCGGGTGTGGAAGGTGTAGGCGCCGGACTCGCTGACGCCTTCGGTGCACCCCTCGAACAGCCCGGCGTGCTCGCGCGCCAGCCACTCGGCACCGTAGGCGCCGGTCCCCTCCTCGTCGGCGGTGAAGGCGAGCACGATGTCGCGGTGCGGCCGCCGCCCGGTGCGCGCCCAGGAACGCGCGAGCGCGACCATGGTGGCGTCGGCGTTCTTCATGTCGATGGCGCCGCGGCCCCACACCATGCCGTCGCGGACCTCGCCGGCGAACGGGTGCACCGTCCACTGGTCGGGGTCGGCCGGCACGACGTCGAGGTGGCCGTGTACGAGCAGCGCCGGGGCCAGCGGGTCGGCGCCGCCGACGCGGGCGACGACGTTGGCGCGTCCGGGGGCCGACTCAAGGATGAGCGGGTCGAGGCCGGCCTCGGCGAGCCGCTCGGCGACGTACTCGGCGGCGGGCCGCTCCCGGCAGGCGCCGTCGCCCCGGTTGGTGGTGTCGATGCGGATGAGGTCGGAGGTGAAGCGGACGACCTCGTCGTCCACGACCGCCCGGTCAGCGGCGGCATCCGCCGCCCCCTCCTCCGCGCCGTCCGCACCGCCGTCGCTGTCGTTCCCGCGCAGCATCGCGCCCCCCGTTCGTCGACCGGACCTCTTCGCCCCGGGCCCGTGCGGGCCCCGCCGGTCCCCCCGGACCGGCGCCGCACCCTCGTCACCCGTAGGGCGACTCCACCGCGTTGGAGATCAGGGTGCAGATCACTTTGAAGGCGCGGATCATCTCGTAGGCGTCCGGTGACGTGCAGCGGACCCGCCGCTCGGCGACCTGATCGACGCCGGGGACGGTGGCCGCGGCGCCGGCCAGGTGCGCGGCGTCGACCTCGACCTCCAGGGTGAGCGGTCCGTGGCGGACGGGATCGAGGCGCCCGGCGAGTGCGACGGCCTCTTCGGCCCCCGCGGCGATGTCGGCGGCGGTGCGGGCCGGCGGGCGGCAGACGGCCGCGTAGCGGGAGACGTAGTCCTTGACGGCGACCGTGCGGGCGCGCGGGGCGTAGGTCGCGGCGTCCGCGCAGGCCCGGTCGTCACCGGTGACCAGCACGACGGGGACGCCGTACTCGGCCACGACGTAGGAGTTCAAATACCCCTCGCTGGCGGGCTCGCCCTGGAGCCACACGCCGGTGATGGAGTTGGGCAGGTAGGTGTGGGCGAGGACGCCCTCCGCCCCGGCGCCGCAGTGGTAGCCGAGGAAGGCCACGCCGTCGATGTCGCCGCGCTGCACGCCCTCGACCATGGACAGGTCCTTGTGCCGCCCGGTGAGCATCACGGCCCGCTCGTCGATCCGCTCCAGCAGCAGGTTGCGCATGGTGGCGTGGGCCTCGTTCACCAGGACCCCGGTGGCCCCTCCGGCGAAGAATCCGGCGATGGCGGCATTGACGTCGGAGGTGAACATCGACCGGCAGCGCTGCCACTGCTCCGTCCCCGGGTCCACGTCCGCGGACCAGGTGACCCCGGTGGCGCCTTCCATATCGGCGGAGATGAGGATCCTCACGAGCACCGACCCTAACCCCCGGGGCGCCGCCGCCGCATCCGTTCACCCGCGATCGGGCGGAACGAAATCGAGACCGCCACCCGCAGCGACCGGACCGCTACGGAAGGGTGAGGATCTCGGCGCCGTCGTCGGTGATGACGAGGGTGTGCTCGAACTGGGCGGTGCGCCCGCGGTCGGCGGTGACCGCGGTCCAGCCGTCGTCCCACATGTCGTACTCGATCGCACCCAGGGTGATCATCGGCTCGATGGTGAACGTCATCCCGGGCTCCATGACAGTGGTCGCGCGCGGGTCGTCGTAGTGCGGGATCACCAGGCCGGAGTGGAACTCGGGGCCGACGCCGTGGCCGGTGAAGTCGCGCACCACGCCGTAGCCGAACCGCTTGGCGTAGGACTCGATGACCCGGCCGATGACGTTGATCCGGCGGCCCGGGCGGCAGGCCTTGATGGCCCGCATCAGGGCCTCACGCGTGCGCTCGACCAGCAGCCGCGACTCCTCGTCGACGTCCCCGGCGAGGAAG
Organism: Nocardiopsis mwathae; assembly: GCF_014201195.1. Taxonomy (NCBI): domain Bacteria; kingdom Bacillati; phylum Actinomycetota; class Actinomycetes; order Streptosporangiales; family Nocardiopsidaceae; genus Nocardiopsis; species Nocardiopsis mwathae. The sequence continues at coordinate 3,074,914 of NZ_JACHDS010000001.1, forward strand.
GTGACGTTGGTGTCGCCGTGCACGCCGCCGATGTAGGCGGTGATGTCGATGTTGACGATGTCGCCGTCGGAGATGACCGTGTCGTCGGGGATGCCGTGGCAGATGACCTCGTTGAGCGAGGAGCACAGCGACTTGGGGTAGCCCTTGTAGCCCAGCGTGCTGGGGTAGGCCCCGTGGTCGATGAGGAACTCGTGGCCGATGCGGTCGAGCTCGTCGGTGGTCACGCCGGGCCGGATGTGCTTGCCGACCTCCTGGACGGCCTGGGCCGCGATGCGCCCGGCGACCCGCATCGCCTCGATGGTCTCGGGCGTCTGGACGTCGCCCAGCACGCCCTCGATCGGGCGTTTCCTGCCCACGTACTCCGGCCGCACGATGTGTGAGGGGACCGAACGTGGCGGCGAGATGCGCCCGGGAACCAGCGGAGTCGTCATGACTGGAAAGTGTAGTTCCTACGCTCCACTTTCCGATCCGCGTCACACGCGCGGCGCTGGGGTAAGGATCCGGATGCGAGGACTGTGGAGTGGGAACGGATCATCCCCCAGGAGAGAGCACATGAGCGACCCGGACAACGTCAGCGGCGGGCTGCAGTGGTGGTACTGCCTCAAGCACAGCAAGCCCGAGAGGGGACCGGGGTGCCCGAACAAGTACCGCCTCGGCCCCTACCCCGACGAGGCCACCGCGACCAACGCGCTGCACATCGCCGCCGAGCGCAACGAGGCCTGGGACGAGCAGGACGAGCGCGACCGCTGACCCGCGGCCGCACCACCGCCCCGGCCGCGGTCAGTCGGGCACGCGCGGACCGCTGACGACGTCCAGGAAGCGGGAGAGGCGGTCGCGCAGGCCGCCCTTGCGGCGCCCGTCCTGGTGGCCGGCCGCACTGCTGACCAGGTGCTGCAGTCCTTCGAAGGTCAGGGGCGCGGTGTCGGGCGACAGCGTGATGGCGTCGTGCGCCAGCGAGGTGAGCTCGCGGTCCCCCTGGTCGAGGGCGAGCACCGTGGCGCCGGTGCGGCGCGCATCGTCGACCCGTTCCAGCAGCGGAACCGGCGCCTCCTCGCCCGGATTGACCACGAACAGGGTCTCCCCGCGCCGGACCTCGGCCAGCCGCTCCATACCGATGCCGAGGTGCGCGGGGGCTCCCGGCGGCGGCTGCCAGCGCACCAGGCTCGGGGAGAGCTGGGGCAGCCCGGCGTAGCGGCTCTCGTCGTCCAGGTGCGCGGCGAGGTGCCACGGCTCCTCCTCGGGCGTGCCCACGAGCAGCAGGCCGCCGGGGGTGCGGGTAGCGCGCAGCGCACGGGCGAAGTCCTCGGAGCGCTCGACCCACGGGGTCGACCCCAGAATCTCGCGCAGTACCTCTACGTGTTGTGCGTCCACCCGTCCATGGTGCCCGATACCGGAGCCGCGGCGCAGGTGTTCCCGGGTGATCCGCGGCGGCGCCGCGGTCCGGTGGTCGGGCCCATCCTCAGTTGAGCCGCGCCTCCTCGCGCTCCAGCAGCGCGAACTCCTCCTCCGGCGCGTCGGCCACCAGGCGGTGCCGCGAGTAGAACCAGAAGTAGGCCAGGAAGGCGAGCAGGATCGCGGCGGCGATCCCGGCGCCCACCATGTCCACGGCGAACGTGGCCGCCACCGCGCACAGCGCCAGGACCAGCGCGATGCCGGTGGTCAGCGTCCCGCCGGGGGTGCGGTACGGGCGCTCCAGGCCGGGCTCGCGGCGGCGCAGCACGATGTGCGCCACCATCATCAGGGCGTACGACACGGTCGCTCCGAAGACGGCGATGTTGATCAGCTGGTCGCCGTTGGCCACCGCGGCGGCCAGCACGAAGCCGATGGTGCCGGGGACGATCAGCGCCATGTAGGGCGTCTTGCGCCGGCCGGTGACCGAGAGCCAACGCGGCAGGTACCCGGCCCGGGACAGCGCGAACAGCTGCCGGGAGTAGGCGAAGATGATGGAGAAGAACGAGGCCACGAGTCCGGCCAGGCCGACGTAGTTGACGACGTCGGCGAGGAGGGTGTCGCCGCCGTAGGCCGCGCGCAGCGCCTCGGGCAGCGGGTTGTCGGAGTCGGCCAGGGTGGCGGCGCCGGCCCCGCCGGGGGCCAGGATGAGCATGGCGAACGCGGTCACCAGCAGCACGCCCATCGCGGCGATGATGCCGCGCGGCATGTCGCGCCTGGGGTCGCGGGCCTCCTCGGCGGCGAGCGGGACGCCCTCGATCGCCAGGAAGAACCAGATGCCGAAGACGAACGCGCCGAGCACACCCATGTAGCCGTGCGGCAGGAACGCGCTGGCCCCGGCGGCGTCGGTGGGGGCGATGTCGAAGAGGTTGGCCACCTCGAACTTGGGCACCATGCCGATGACGAACACCGCCAGCGCCGCCAGCGCGACGCCGGTGATCACGAACATCACCCGCAGCGCCTCGCCGACGCCCCACAGGTGGATGCCGACGAAGACGAGGTAGCAGACCAGGTAGACGGGCCAGGCGTTGGTGATGCCGAACAGGCCCAGCGCCTCGACGTAGCCGCCGATGAACACGGCGATGGCGGCCGGGGCGATGGCGTACTCGATGAGGATCGCGGTGCCGGTCGCGAAGCCGCCGAGCGGGCCCAGCGCGCGGCGGGCGAAGCCGTAGCCGGCCCCGGCGGTGGGCAGTGCGGAGGCGAGTTCGGCCAGGCCCAGCACCATGAATAGGTACATCGTGCCCATGAGCACGGTGGCGATGAGCAGGCCGCCCCAACCGCCCTCCGCGATGCCGAAGTTCCATCCGGCGAAGTCACCGGAGATCACGTAGGAGACGCCGAGCCCGGCGAGCAGCAGCCATCCCGCCGCGCCGCGCCTGAGCTGCCGCCGTCGCAGGTAGTCGTCGCCGACCCGGGCGTAGTCGGCGCCGTGGACATGGGTTGTGGGTCGCTCCCCTGGTCTGCGTTCGATTGCCACGGATGTTCCCCTCACTCGTGCGTGTGCAGTGCCGGGGACCGTCCCCCGCCCGCAACCTCCGGACCCGGCGGGGACGCAAAGGTATTAGGTCGGTCCTTTTGGTGTTAAGCGGTGACTATGAGCTGGACACATCAGCACTGTCAAGGGGGGCCGGCGGACTTTCGGCGCAGCGTGGAGGCGCGTCACGCACCGCGCATGACGTGCGCGTTTCACGCCGATGTCGGCCGGGCGCGCCCATTGACACGCCGCCGCGCGACTGCTTCCATTCGGGAAATGGTCTGTTGTTGAACCAAAGGAGCTCGACGTGCGAGCGAACGACGGCGGTCCCCCACTGACCCTCGACCGGCTGCGCGCCGAGATCGAGTCAGGCGCCATCGACACCGTCCTGGTGGCGTTCACCGACATGCAGGGGCGGCTCCAGGGAAAACGGCTCTCCGGCCGGTACTTCCTGCAGGAAGTCCTCGACCACGGAACCGAGGGGTGCAACTACCTGCTCGCCGTGGACGTGGAGATGAACACGGTCGACGGCTATGCCATGTCGTCGTGGGAGACCGGCTACGGCGACTTCGTCATGCGGCCCGACCCGGCCACGCTGCGCCGCACCCCCTGGCAGCAGGGGCAGGCCATGGTCAACGCCGACCTCACCTGGCACGACGGTTCCCCGGTGGCCGCCTCCCCACGCCAGATCCTCCGGCGGCAGACCGACCGGCTCGCCGCGCGCGGCTGGCGGGCCATGGTCGGCACCGAGCTGGAGTTCGTGGTCTACCGCGACTCCTACGAGGACGCCTGGAACCGCGGGTACCGCGACCTCACCCCGGCCAACCGGTACAACGTCGACTACTCGGTGCTGGGCGGCGCCCGCGTCGAGCCGCTGCTGCGCCGGATCCGCACCGAGATGGGCGGCGCCGGGATGTACGTGGAGTCGGCCAAGGGCGAGTGCAACCTCGGCCAGCACGAGATCGCGTTCCGCTTCGACGAGGCCGTCGCCACCTGTGACAACCACGCCGTCTACAAGAACGCGGCCAAGGAGATCGCCGCCCAGGAGGACATGGCCGTCACCTTCATGGCCAAGCCGGACGAACGCGAGGGCAACTCCTGCCACATCCACATCTCACTGCGCGGCGACGACGGCGGCCCCGTGCTCGCCGAGGGCCAAGGGCTGTCGAAGCCCGGCCGCCACTTCCTCGCCGGGCAGCTGGCCGCGCTGCGCGAGCTCACCCTGTTCCTCGCGCCCAACATCAACTCCTACAAGCGCTACGTGCCCGGCAGCTTCGCACCCACGGCCGTGGCCTGGGGCGTGGACAACCGCACCTGCGCGCTGCGGCTCGTCGGACACGGGCCGTCGCTGCGCGTGGAGAACCGGGTGCCCGGCGGCGACGTCAACCCCTACCTGGCGACGGCCGCGCTGATCGCCGCCGGGCTCGACGGCATCGACCGGGAGCTGGAACCCGGCGATCCGACCACCGGCAACGCCTACACCTCCGGCCTGCCCACCGTGCCCACCACCATGCGCGAGGCCCTGGAGCTGTGGGAGAAGAGCGAGCTGGCGCGCACCGCCTTCGGCGACGAGGTCGTGGCGCACTACGCCAACTACGCCCGGGTGGAGCTGGCCGCCTACGAGGCCGCGGTGACCGACTGGGAGCTCTACCGCGGCTTCGAACGCCTCTGACCCGACCATGACACCACCCTTTTCGTCGGCCTCGGGGGAACGGCCCGAATCGCGTCGGGAATCCGGGCCGTTCCCCCGAGGTCGACGAAAAGGGCCGAGGGGAAGCCACACGATGACCCGCGAAACGTCCTACACCGTGATCGACCCGGCCACCGAGGAGGCGATCACCACCGTCCCCCTGGCCTCCGAGGAGGAGACCGACGCCGCCGTGGCTCGCGCCCGCGCCGCCTTCCCGGCGTGGCGGGCCATGGCGCCCGGCGACCGGGCGCGGCTGCTGCGCGAGGTCGCCGCGGCGATCGACGCGCACGCCGAGGAGCTCGCCGCCCTGGAGGTGCGCAACGCCGGCCACCCCATCGGCCAGGCCCGCTGGGAGGCCGCCAACGCACGCGACGTCTTCTCCTACTTCGCCGCCGCGCCCGAGCGCAACACCGGGCGGCAGATCCCGGTGCCCGGCGGATGGAGCGTCACCTTCGCCGAACCGCTGGGGGTGGTCGGCGTGATCGTGCCGTGGAACTTCCCGATGCCGATCCTCGCCTGGGGCGCCGCCCCCGCCCTCGCGGCCGGCAACACCGTCATCGTCAAGCCGGCCGAGCTCACCCCGCTCACCGCGATCCGCATCGGCCGACTCGCCGCAGAGGCGGGCCTGCCCGAGGGCGTGCTTCAGGTGCTGCCCGGAGCCGGGCCGGTCGCCGGGGAGCGGCTGGTGCGCCACCCCGGCGTCGACAAGATCACGTTCACCGGGTCCACCGCCGTGGGCAAGCGCATCATGGCCGCCTGCGCCGACGACGTGAAGCGGGTGACCCTGGAGCTCGGCGGGAAGAGCGCCAACATCGTCTTCGCCGACGCCGACATCGAGAAGGCCGCGGCCGCCGCCCCCGGCGGGGTGTTCGACAACGCCGGACAGGACTGCTGCGCCCGCTCGCGGCTGCTGGTGCAGCGCGAGGTGTTCGACCGGTTCATGGAGCTGCTCGAACCCGCGGTCACCGGAATCGCGGTGGGCGACCCGCGCGATGCCGCCACCGAGATGGGGCCGCTCATCTCGGCGGCGCAGCGCGACCGGGTCGCCTCCTACGTCCCCCAGGACGCACCGGTGGCGTTCCGCGGCACGGCGCCGCAGGGGCCGGGCTTCTGGTTCCCGCCGACCGTGCTGCTGCCGCCGGGGCCCGACGACCGCGCGTTCACCGAGGAGATCTTCGGCCCGGTGGTCTGCGTGCTGCCGTTCGACGACGAGGCCGACGCCGTCCGGATCGCCAACACGACCGAGTTCGGGCTGGCCGGGTCCATCTGGACCCGCGACGTGGGCCGTGCGCTGCGCGTCTCACGGGCGGTCACGGCGGGCAACCTGTCGGTCAACTCGCACTCGGCCGTTCGCTACTGGACGCCGTTCGGCGGGTTCAAGCAGTCGGGGATCGGCCGCGAACTCGGCCCCGACGCGCTCGACGCCTTCACCGACACCAAGACCGTGTTCGTCTCCGACGACACCTGAACCGATCAGGGAGAGCAAGCGCACATGCAACGATTCGAGGGCCGTGTCGCCGTCATCACCGGCGCGGGCAGCGGGATCGGGAGGGCCACCGCGCTGCGGCTGGCCTCCGAGGGCGCGACCATCGTCGCCGTCGACCTCGACCGAGAGGCGGGAGACGCCGTCGCCGAGGAGACCGGCGGGTCGGCCATCGCCGCCGACGTCACCGACGAGGAGGCCGTCAAGGCCGCCTTCGCCGAGGTCAAGGACGTCTACGGGCGCGTGGACGTGGCGTTCAACAACGCCGGGATCTCCCCGCCCGACGACGACTCCATCCTGGACACCGGGATCGACGCCTGGCGCCGCGTGCAGGAGGTCAACCTGACCTCGGTCTACCTGTGCTGCAAGTACGCCCTGCCGCACATGCGCGAGCAGGGCCGGGGGGCGATCGTCAACACGGCCTCCTTCGTGGCCACCATGGGCGCGGCCACCTCGCAGATCTCCTACACCGCCAGCAAGGGCGGGGTGCTGGCGATGAGCCGGGAGCTGGGCGTGCAGTTCGCCCGCGAAGGGATCCGCGTCAACGCGCTGTCCCCCGGGCCGGTCAACACGCCGCTGCTCACGGAACTGTTCGCCAAGGACCCCGAGCGCGCCCAGCGGCGGCTGGTACACGTGCCCTTCGGCCGGTTCGCCGAACCGGAGGAGATCGCGGCCGCCGTGGCGTTCCTGGCCAGCGACGACGCCTCTTTCATCACCGCGTCGAACTTCCTGGTCGACGGCGGGATCTCCGGCGCCTACGTCACGCCGCTGTAACCGCGGAGGCGGCCGCCTTTCGGTTCCGCCGGCGGAACCGAAAGGCGGTCCACGACACTGGAAGGCGGGACCACCGTCGCACCGCGGGTCCCGCTCACGGGCGAGCAACGAGAGGACGTGCGATGAACCGGCCGATCATCGGCATATCCGCCTACGCCGAACAGGCGCGCTGGGGTGAGGCGTGGGACCTGCCGGCCACACTCCTCCCCCAGGCCTATGCCGACTCCGTGGCCGCCTCCGGCGCGGCCCCCGTCCTCCTGCCCTCGGTCGAGGGCACGGCCGACACCGTCGCCCGGCTGGACGGGCTGGTGCTGGCCGGGGGCGGTGACATCGACCCGGCCCGCTACGGCGCCGCGGCCGCCCCGCCGACGGCGGGGGTGCGCCCGGCCCGCGACAGCACCGAGTTCGCCCTGCTGGAGGCGGCGCTGGACCGGGGCATCCCGGTGCTCGGGATCTGCCGGGGCATGCAGGTGATGAACGTGGCCCGCGGCGGCACCCTGCACCAGCACCTGCCCGACCTGGTGCGCAGCGACGTGCACCGGCAGCGGCTCGCCGCCTTCGACCCGCACCCGGTCAAGGTCGCCCCGGACAGCCCCCTGGCCGATATCCTCGGCCGCACCGTGCTCGACGTTCCCTCCTACCACCACCAGGGCCTGGCCGTGCTGGGCCGCGGCGTCGCCCCGATGGCCTGGACGGACGACGGCACCGTCGAGGCCATCGCCTACACCGACCGTCCCGGGGTGCTCGGCGTCCAGTGGCACCCGGAGATGGACGACGACCCGAGCCTGTTCGACTGGCTGACCGAACGGGCCCGGGCGCCGCGGCGGTAGCGCCGGGGCGGGGGTAACGACCGCCGGGCGAAGCGCTACCGCACCCTGGGCGTGTCGGGCATGTCCGACGTCTCCAGTCGCACCACGCGGCCTTCGCGTCGCGCCTGTTCGGCGGCGAACACCATGAGGTGGGAGTGGAGCGCGTCCTGCCCGCTGGTGACCACCATGTCCGGGTCTCCGGCGGCCACCGCCCGGAAGAAGGAGGCCAGCAGGCCGGCGTCGCCGCCCCCGTGGCCGGTGTCGATCATCCCGGTGTCGGCGGCGGCCACGTCGATGACTTCGGTGGTGTCGGTCAGGAAGTCGTAGCGCGTGATGTGTTCGCCGTCGCAGGCCAGCTCACCGCGGGTGCCGTAGATCGCGGTGCGGCGCGGCCCCGCCCGGGTGAACGCGGTCATGGTGAACGCCGCCGTCACCCCTCCGGTGAACTCCAGCCCCACGACCTGGTGGTCGACGACGTCGTTGTCGCAGTGGTAGACACAGCGGCCGTAGGGGCCGTCGCGCAGGGCGGCCTCGATGGTCCGGGGTCCGGGGTCGGGGGTGAGCACGTCCAGCGGCCACCCGGTGCGGCCCCGGTCGAGGAAGCGCCGGTAGATGCGCAGGGCGGAGTAGGGGCAGTCGGGTTCGGCGGCGCAGTCGACGCACCGCTCGCCCGCACCCGGCGGCGCCTCCTCGGGACGGAAGTGCTTCAGCGAGCCGAACGAGGACACGGCGACGGCGTCGCGCCCGATGATGTGGCGCAGCCAGTCCAGGTCATGGCAGGACTTGGCGAGCAGCATCGGCGCGGTGTCGGCCTCGCGGCGCCAGTTGCCGCGCACGTAGGAGTGCGCCTGGTGCCAGAAGCCCACGGGTTCGACGTGGTCGACGCTGACGACCTCACCGATGCCGCCGGAGTCGATGATCTCCTTGAGCATCAGCGTGTAGCGGGCGTAGCGCAGCACGTGGCAGACCCCGAGCAGGACCCCGTTTCGGCGCGCCGCCGCGACGATGGCCTCGCAGTCCGCGCGGGTCTGCGCCAGCGGCTTCTCGACCAGCAGGTGGTAGCCGAGGCCGGCGAAGGCCTCGGAGGGGGCGCGGTGGTCGTCGTCGAGCGTGCACACCAGGGCCACGTCGGCCAGGCGCGGGCGCGCCGCGGCCGCGCGCCAGTCGTCGAACCGCGCCTCGGGCGGCACCCCGTGGGCGTCGGCGAGCGGCTCCCGGTACTCCGGGCGCGGTTCGGCGACCGCCACCACCCGCGCGGCGCCGGGGTTGTTCTCGATCCACCGCGCGTAGCCGCCGCCGCGCGATCCGGCGCCCACGATCATCACCCGTACCGGTGCCACCGGTGCCCCCTTGTCCGCTCTCGCCTGCCCTGGTCGCGCGGCCGCGCCGGGCGGCCCCGCCGATCCGCTCATCGGAACCCCCCGGCCGACAGTCCTCGGACGATCCGGCGCTGGAACAGCAGCACCAGGACGATGAGGGGGACCGTGACGACGACGCCGGCCGCCATCTGCGAACCGAACGGCTGCTGGAACTCGGTGTCGCCGGCGAACTTGGCCAGTGCGACGGTCACCGGGTTCGAGGCCAGGGTGATGGAGACGACGCTGGAGATCAAGTACTCGTTCCAGGCGGCGAAGAACACCAGCAGGGCGGTGGTGGCCACGCCCGGTGCGGCCAGTGGCAGGATCACCCGGGAGAAGGCGCCGACCGGGCCGCAGCCGTCGACCCGCGCGGCCTCCTCCAGCTCCCAGGGCATCTCGCGGAAGAACGTGGTCAGCACGAAGATCGCCAGCGGGAGCGCGAAGCTGATGTTGGGCACGACCATCGCCTGGTACTGGTCGATCCACCCCCAGTCACTGAACAGCTGGTAGAGCGGGGTGACGATGGCGACGCCGGGGAACATCGAGCTGGCCAGGACCAGGCCGAGCACCAGGTTGCGGCCGCGGAAGCGCAGCCGCGCCAGCGCGTAGCCGCAGGAGACCGCGATGACCATGGCCAGGCCGGTGGTGGCCACGGCGATGATGATGCTGTTGCGGACCGCGTAGCCGAAGTGGTTCTCACCGCCGAAGACGCCGCGGTAGTTGACGAGCGTGGGTGCGGCCGGCCACAGGCTGTTGTCGGTGATCTCCCCCGGGCCTTTGAGGCTGGAGACGAACATCCAGTAGAAGGGCGCCAGGCAGTAGAGGACGAGCAGCAGGATTCCGCCCGCGATCACCCACGACTCCCAGGTCATGGGCGCGCGGCGGCGCCGGGCGGTGGCCGTTCCGCCCCGCCGCCGTGCCGGGGCGGGGGCGCCCGCGGCCGCGGTGCTCCCCGTCGCGTTCCCCATCGGGTTCACCGCCGCGCTCCCCCCTCGCCGCCGAAGCCGGCGAACACGTTCGCGCCGATCGTCCTGATCAGCAGGAAGGCGCACAGGAAGACGAACAGGAAGGTGATCGTCGACAGCGCGCCGCCGTAGCCCTGCCGGAGCTCGCTCGTGGCCGCCTGGACGACCAGCATGGACAGGGTGTCGGTGTTGTTGGCCCCGCCGGTGAGGATCTGCGGGAGGTCGTACATGCGCAGCGCGTCCAGCGTGCGGAAGAGCACCGCGACCACCAGCGCCGGCTTGACCAGGGGCAGGGTGATGGAGGTGAACCGCTTCCAGGCGGAGGCGCCGTCGATGGCCGCGGCCTCGTAGAGGTGCGGCGGTATGGTCTGCAGCCCGGCGAGGATGAGCAGCGCGACGAAGGGGGACGTCTTCCAGACCTCGGCGAAGATGATCGACCACTTGGCCGGCCACTCGCTGCCGCCCCAGACGATGTCGGTGCCCAGCAGCGCGTTGACGACGCCGTCGGGCTGCAGCATCCACCCCCACATGACGGCGCTCACCGCCGTGGGCAGCGCCCAGGGCAGCAGCACGGCGACGCGCACGATGCCCCGGCCGCGGAAGGCGCGGTGCATCACCAGGGCCATGGCGAGGCCGAGCAGGGTCTCGATGGTGACGGTGACGACGGTGAACAGGACGGTGTTGGCGAAGGCGTTCCAGAACTCGACGCGCTCGAAGCCCCAGAGCGCCTCGGCGTAGTTGGCGAAGCCGACGAAGTCGGGGTCGCCCCGGATGGGGTCGTCGAACACCGACCGGACGACGGCGCGGGTGACCGGGTAGGCCACGATGAGGCCGAGGGCGACGAGGGTCGGCAGGAGCAGCCAGAACGCCAGTCGGCGCTCGACGGCGCGTTCTCCCCGGCCGGGGCCGGTCCGGCCGCGGGTGCCCGAGGCGGTGCGCGGCCGTGCCCGCAGGGCGTCGGGGGGCGGGACGGTCATGTGTCCCTCACCGCCCACTCCAGCTCCTCCTGGAGGTCGGCCACCGCCTCGTCGACGGTCTTCTCACCGGACAGGGCGGCGTGGACGTGCTTCTGCACGGCGTTGGTGACGTCGTTGTAGCGCGGCGACACCGGGCGCGGCTGGACGGCGTCCAGGGCACGGCGCTGCGGGACGAGGTGCGGGGCGGCCGCCATCAGCTCCTCGTCCTCGTAGTTGGCCTGCCAGGAGGTGGGCGTGTTGGTCTCGGCCATCCACCGGCGCTGGACCGCTTCGCTCTGCACGAACTCGATGAAGCGCAGAGCCTCGGCCTTGTTGCCGCTGTAGGCGGACAGGGCGAGGTTGTTTCCGCCGAGCGTGCCGGTGCCGGGTCCCTCGTGGCCGGGAAGCGGGACCGCGTCGAACCGGCCCTGCACCCGCGACTCGGGGCCGGGCTCCTCCATGGCGGGCCAGGCGAACGCCCAGTTGCGCATGAACAGCAGGTCGCCGCGTTGGAAGGCGAGGCGGGCCTCGTCCTCCATGTAGGTGAGCGCCGCCCTGGGGATGTAGCCCTGCTCGAAGCCGTCGACCAGGAAGCCCAGCCCCGCCCGCGCCTCCGGTGAGTCGACGGCGACCCCGCCGTCCTCGTCGATGATGCGCCCGCCGGCCGAGGCGATGGCCTCGGTCGCGTTCACGGTCAGGCCCTCGTAGCGGGCGAACTGCCCGGCGTAGCAGTCCATGCCGTGCTCTTCGGCGAGGGGGCAGGCGGCGATGAGTTCGGCCCAGGTGGTGGGCGGGTCGTCGATGAGGTCGCTGCGGTAGTAGAGCATGCCGGTTCCGGTGGCGAAGGGGGCGGCGTACAGCTCGCCCCCGTAGGTTCCGGTGGCCGCGGCGGCGGGGAGGATGCCGGGGCCGGCGAAGCGCTCCCTGTCGAGTGGTTCGAGCCAGCCGCGGGCGGCGAACTCGGCGGTCCACACGGCGTCGGTGTAGAGCACGTCGTAGCGGCCGGTGCGGGCCTGGAGGTCCTGGACCAGGGCGTTGCGCTGGGCGTCGGCCGCGGCGGCGAGGTAGACGACGCGAACGCGCGCGTCGGGGTTCGCCTCGTTGAAGTGCCCGATGATCGCGCCCATGTCGCCGCCGGATGCGCGGGTCACGGCGAAGGTGACGACCGCGTCCGCGTCCTCACCGGGCAGGCTGCCGGCGCAGCCGCTCGTGGCGAACACGGCGCCCGCGACGACCAGGGCGAGTCGTCGGGCCCACGGTCCGGGCCCGGGTCCGGAAGTAGCCATCCGGCCTCCTGTGGCGGGAGCGTGTTTCATAACACGCTTTACAAATCGAACAGGATGGCGTGAGGTGATGTCAACACTCGGTTGCGGGACACTGCCCGGACCCCCGTGGACCTCCCCCTGCGCCTCGACGGGACATCACCGTGCGGTCACTCCGTATCCACCGGGCGGTACTCGCGCGATCATGGGAGGTGACGGGGTCGGCTCCGGTGAGCGGGGACGTCGACGCGGCCGACCGCCACGACACGGACGACGAAGGGCACGGGGTGCGCGGAGACGGAGAGTCCACCATGGTCAGACCGGCCGCAGGCTCGATGGCGGCGGTGCGGCGGATCAACACGTCGCTGGTGCTCGACGCGGTGCGCGCGGCGGGTCGGCCGATGCGTGTCTCCTCCCTGATGGAGAGCACCGGGCTGTCACGGCCGACGGTGGAGGCGCTCACCGAGGCGCTGACCGCGCAGGGCTGGCTGGTGGAGAGCGAGGGCGCGCCGCAGCCGGGCCGCCGCTCCCCTGGGCGGCCGGCTCGGACGTACGAGTTCAACGCGCGGGCGGGGTGGGTGCTGGGAATCGACGTGGGTGCCCACAAGGTGTCGGCCTGCCGGGCCGACCTGCGCGGAACTCCGCGGGCGTGGGCGCGCGTCCCGGTCACCCCGATGACACCCGCCGATGACCGACTCGACGCGGCGCGCGCGGCCGTCTCCGAGGTCATGGCGGACGCCGCGGCCACCGTTCCCGGCGGCGCCACCGGAGCCGGCGCAAGCGGCGGCCCCGCGGGCAGCGGAACGGGCGACCACCGCATCAGCGGCTCCAGCGCGCCGTCACCGCGTATCCTGGCCGCGTCGCTGGCGACACCGGGCGTCGTCGCGCCGCCGCCCCAGCGCGTGGTCCTGGCCCCGGCACTGCCCGGCTGGGACGAGGTGGACTTCGACCGCTGGGCGCACGGCGTCCTGCCGTGCCCGCTGCACGTCGACAACGACGCCAATCTCGCCGTCATCGCCGAGCGGGCGGCCGGCGTGGCGCGCGACCACGAGGACGTCGTCTTCCTGCTCCTCGGCGAACGGCTCGGCGCCGGGATCGTCACGGGTGGTCGGCTGCTGCGCGGACACAACGGCGCCGCCGGCGAGATCGGCTACGCCCCGTTCCCCGGGGCGCCCGCCGTGCCCCCGTCCGGGTTCGGCCCACTGGAGTCCCAGGTCAACGCCGACGCCATCGTCGAGATGGTGACCGAGGAATTCGCCCGGCCGGGAGCGGCGATCGACTCGCCGCTCCACCGCCGCTTCTCCGCGGCCTCCGCCGGCGAACACGTCCCGGCGATCGCCGCTAGCGCCAAGGAGGGCGATCCCGTCGCGCTGCGCGTCCTCTACCGGCTGTGCCAGCGCCTCGCCGAGGGCATCGCGCCCATGCTCCTGGTGCTCAACCCCGAACTGGTCGTCCTCGGCGGCGGCATCTCCGGTGTCGGCGACGCCCTGCGCGCCCCCTTGCGATCGGCTCTCGGCCGCCGCCTCCTCTTCCCCCCGGACCTGGAGCTGTCCGCCCTCGGCGACCGCGCCGTCGTCCTCGGCGCCGTCCACGACGCCCTCACCCGCTTCGAAGAGAGCACCCTGTCGGTCATCAGCGCGTGAGCGCGGACGCCCCGGGGAGCCCCGGGGGTGCCTCCCCCGCGATGATCATGGGTTCGCATCTCATTGCGCCCGGTTCGCCCGATTTTTTCCCAGGGTCATCGAGGAAAGCCTTTCCCCGATCCAGGCGGCCCTCCCCTCCTCCTCGTCGCTGCCTCCCGGTCCGGATCCGGGGGTCGGCTCAGGAGGCCGGGGAGCAGCTCGGTGCGGATGCGGGTGTCGATGTCGTCGCGTATGCCCCGTACCACCGCAGCGCCCTGGCCGGCCGGATCGGGGGTCGGCCAGTCGAGGTAGCGCGTGCCCGGGTAGACGGGGCAGGCGTCGCCGCAGCCCATCGTGACGACGGTGTCGGCGCTGTGCACGATCTCGTCGGTCAGCGGCTTGGGAAACTCGGTGCGCAGGTCGATGCCGACCTCCGACATGATCGCCTCGACCATGGGGTCGATGCCCGCGGCCGGGGCGGACCCGGCCGAGCGGATCTGGACCCGGTCTCCGGCCAGGTGGCGCAGCAGGGCCGCGGCCATCTGGGAGCGCCCGGCGTTGTGCACGCAGACGAAGAGCACCTCGGGTAGGGAGCGGGCGACGATGCCGTCGCGGCGGGCGACCGCGGTGAGCCGTTCGGCCGCGAAGCGTTCGGTGAGGGTGGGGAGGTGGGGCGTGACCGTGGCGCTACGCGCGAGCAGCTCATAGGACTCGCGCAGGTAGCGCTGGACCGTCTCCGGGCTGAACATGCCGCTGAAGCGGATGGTCAACCGTTCCTGGACGCGGTCGAGGAGGTCCTCGGGGTCCAGCAGACCGGGCAGGGGGCGGTCGGCGGTCGTGCGCCGCGGCTCGGCGGGCCGTTCCGGCTGCTCCGCGACGCCGAGTTCGTCGAGGACCCTGCGGAGCCCACCGTGGCCACCGTCCCCGGGCTCGGCCGCCTGGCCATCGGGGCGCGCGAAGCCGTCCAGGATGGTGTGCAGCCGCCGTGCGGTGGGGCCGGCGCGGTAGATGATCTGGGTGCCGCAGCGCTCCCCCGTCACCAGCCCGGCTTCGCCGAGCACCTTGAGGTGGTGGCTGACGGTCGGCTTGGTCAGGTCGAACGCCGCGGCGAGGGCCCCGGCGCACATGCCCTCGCCCCCCGCGGCCACCACGATGCTCAGCAGCCGCAGCCGCACCGGCTCGCCCAGGTCCTTCAGCTGGCGGGCGAGCCGCCGCGCCGTCGCGGCGGGGAGCCGCGCTGCCGCTGCGGCTGCTGACGGGGATGGGGACGGGGTTCGCGGAGCGTCGTTCATGTGCTCACGGTCCGTTCGACGGGTCCACGGCAGGCCGGATCGGGCTCAGCCCACCAGATCGCGGACGATGTCGGCGCGTTCGGGGCGGATCGAGTACCACGATCGCGGCCCGCGCTTGGCGCAGCCGAGGAATCCGGCGTCGCTGAGTGTCTTGAGGTGGTGGCTGATCGTCGGCTGGGCGGTCTGCAGCGCCTCCGCCAAGTCCTGTACACAGGCCGTGCCGTCGGGCGCGTTCAGCAGGGTCGCGAGGAGGCGCAGGCGGGTGGGGTCGGCCACCGCCTTGATCCGCGCGGCGATCCGCTCGGCGGCTTCCGGTCCGAACGCCGCCTCGATGCTCGGTGGCGGTGTCGGGCGCGCGGTCGGCGCGGCTGTACCGCCTGTGGTCACAGAACTCACCTGAGTCACACGTGCAGTTTAAGCGCCCTGATCGCTCCTGTATTGCGATGGGATGACACCGGATGCCCGGCTCGCCCGAACGCATTCTGAAACCGCACCGTGGCAGGGAGTGCGGAACACGGTCGGATCCGCGATGTGACGGAACGAACACGCCCCCTCACCGGATCCTGTCGTCGATCGCGGCGGAGGATCGGCGGTGTTCGGGGCAGCGCCCCGAGATCGACGGCAGGTCAGCGGGACGCGGGCTCGGCGCCTCGGCGTGCCCAGTGGCAGGCGACCCGGGTGGCGTCGGTGCCGTCGCCGCTGAGGACGCCGGGGTCCTCGGTGCGGCAGCGGTGCGCGACCCCGGCGCGTTCGGCCTCCCCCGAGGCGAGGATCTGGCAGCGGGCGTGGAAGCGGCAGCCGCCGGGGATCGCCGTGGGGTCCGGGGGCTCGCCGGTCAGCACGACCGGGTCGCCCGCGTCGGCCTCGGGCAGCACCGACAGCAGCGCCTGGGTGTAGGGGTGGCGGGGTGCGGACAGCACCTCCTCGACCGTGCCGACCTCGACCACCCGGCCCAGGTACATCACCGCGACCCGGTCGGCGATGTTCCAGGCCAGGCCGAGGTCGTGGGTGACCACCAGGGCGGTCAGGCCCAGATCGTCGCGGAGCCGCAGCAGCAGGCCGAGGATTTCGCCGCGCACCGAAGCGTCCAGGGAGGCCACCGGCTCGTCGGCCACGATGACTTCGGGATGCAGCACCAGTGCGCCCGCGATCACCACCCGCTGGCGCTGCCCGCCCGACAGCTCGTGCGGGTAGCGCAGGTAGAAGCGCTCGGGCGGGCGCAAGCCGGCGCGCGACAGCGCCTCGGCCACGCGCTCGCTCTCGTCGGCGGTGGCGCCCTCGTGGATCCGCAGCCCCTCGGCGACCGCTTCGTAGACGGTGTGCCGCGGGTTGAGCGAACCGCTGGGGTCCTGTAGGACCAGCTGGACGCGGCGGCGGTAGGCCTTGAGCGCGCGCATCGAGTACCCGAGACGGCGCCCCTCGAAGTCGACCCGCCCCGACGTGGGCTTCTCCAACCCGAGCAGGGTCCGGGCGAGCGTGGTCTTGCCGCAGCCCGACTCCCCGACCAGCGCGACGATCTCTCCGGCGTGCAGGGCGAGGTCCACTCCGTCGACGGCACGAGCGGTACGGCGGCCGCCGCGCCCCTTGAACACGACGTGCAGGTCGGTGCAGCTCAGCAGGGGCACCGCCGCGGGGGCGGCGGTGCCCTCGGCGGCGCCGCCCGCGGCCGGGTCGGGCCCCCCGGAGGGGGTGGTGTCCAGGCGTGCGGTCATCGCGTCTCCTCGGGCCGGGTGATGGGCGGCGCCCCGTTCGGGTCCCGGGCGACCTGCTCCGGAGGCATACCCGGCGACGCCGCGTCGGCCCCCGCCGGGACCCCGGCGGCCCGGGCGTCGTCATCGGACGGCACCCGCACACACGCGGCGGCGCGGTCGGGGCCGACGGGCCACAGCACGGGGTCCACCGCCGCGCACCGGTCCTGGACCACCGGGCAGCGCGGCCGGAACGCGCACCCCCCGGGCAGCGCCGCCGGGTCGGGCGGATCCCCGGCCAGACCGTGCGGGTTGCGCCGGGAGGAGGGGTCGCCGATCCTCGGGAACGCGGCGCTGAGTGCCGCGCCATAGGGGTGGCGGGCGTCGTCGAACACCTGCTGGGCGGGCCCCTCCTCGACGATCCGGCCAGCGTACATGACGGCGAGCCGGTCGCAGGTGTCGGCGAGCACCGACAGGTCGTGGCTGATCATCAGCATGCTGATGCCCGTATCGCCGACCAGGCTGTCGATCAGTCGCAGGATCTGCGCCTGGATCATCACGTCCAGCGCGGTCGTCGGCTCGTCGGCGATGATCAGCCGCGGCTCGCAGGCCAGCGCCATGGCGATCATGACGCGCTGGCGCTGCCCGCCCGACAGCTCGTGCGGGTAGGCCCGCGCCCGCGCCGGGGGCAGGCCGACCTGTTCGAGCAGCGCGCCGACGCGGCGCCGCACCGCGGCCGGGGTGGTCCTGGGCTCGTGCAGCAGGATCGGCTCGGCGATCTGGTCGCCCACGCGGTGCACGGCGTTGAGCGAGTGCATCGCCCCTTGGAACACGACGGACGCCCCGGCCCAGCGCACCGCGCGCAGCCGCCCCCACTTCATGCCGAGGACGTCCTCACCGTCGATCAGGATCTCCCCGCTGACGCGCGCCGACTTGGGCAGCAGCCGCAGCAGCGCCAGGGCGACGGTGGACTTGCCGCAGCCCGACTCCCCGGCCACCCCGAGCTTGCTGCCCGGTGCCAGGCCGAAGGACGCCCCGCGCACCGCGGGGATGTCGCCGCCGGCGGTGCGGTAGGTGACGTGCAAATCCTTCACCCGCAGGTAGTCGGTGCGCGGGGACGCTCCTGCGCGTGCTCGCTCGTCCACGTGCTTCACCGCCGTTCCCGGAGTCTGGGGTTGAACACGCCCTCCAGCGCCCGCCCGCACAGCGTGAAGGCCAGCGCGACCAGTGCGATGGCCACGCCGGGCGGGACGATGTACCACCACATGCCGGAGCTGATGGCGCCCGCGGTCCGCGCCTCCTGCAGGATGCCGCCCCAGGAGATGATGCCGGGGTCGCCCAGCCCGAGGAACGCGAGCGTGGACTCCATGATGATGGAGCTCGACACCAGCAGGGTGGTCTGGGCCAGCACCACCGGCATGACGTTGGGCAGCACGTGCCGGACCATGATGTGGGCGTGCCCGCCGCCCAGCGCCCGCGCGCGCTCGATGTAGGGGCGCGCCTCCACGGCCAGCGTCTGTGCGCGCACCAGCCGCGCCGGTGTGGGCCAGGCGGTGACGCCGATCGCGATGATGATGGTCAGCGTGCTGCGCTCCATGACCGCGGCCAGCGCGACGGCCATCACCAGCGTGGGCAGCACCAGGAACCAGTCGGTGATGCGCATCAGCACGTTGGCCGACCAGCCGCCGAAGTGTCCGGCGATGATCCCGATGAGGGTGCCCAGCGAGACGGAGACGAACGTGGCCAGGAAGCCGACCATGAGCGAGATCCGCGCGCCCCACACCACCAGGTCCAGCACGGAGCGGCCGAACGCGTCGGTACCCAGCGGGTAGCGGAGGCTGGGCGGCTCGAAGCGGTCGCCGGGCGCCCCGGTGGCGGTGATGTGCGCGGGGTCGATGATCAGCGGGGCGGCCAGTGCGAGCAGCCCGAACGCCAGCAGCCCGGCCAGCCCGAACATTCCGGCGCGGTTGCGCGCGTACTCGCGGCGGAACTCGCGGAACGCGCGGCGGCGCCGCTCCCAGACCAGCGCCCGGCGGCTCATGGCCGCACCCGGGGGTCGAGCAGCGGGTACACGAGGTCGGCCAGGAGGTTCATGATGATCACCGAACCGGCGAAGACGACGAACAGGGCCTGCACGATCGGCAGGTCGGGCACCCTGAGCCCGGAGTAGAACAGCGACCCCAGGCCGGGCCAGGCGAACACGGTCTCCACGAGGATCACGCCGCTCAGCACCCGGCCGAGTTCCAGGAAGATGAGGGTGACGGTGGGCAGCAGCGCGTTGGGCACGGCGTGGCGGCGCAGCACCAGGGCGTCGCGCAGCCCCTTGGCGCGTGCCGTGGTGAGGTAGTCCGAGCCCATCTCGTCCAGCAGCGAGGAGCGCATGACCATCATGTACTGGGCGTAGATGACGGCGACCATGGTGGTCACCGGCAGCACCATGTGGTGGGCCACGTCCAGGGCGACGTTGAACGTCCCGGTGACGCCGGGGCTCATCATTCCGCTGGTGGGGAACAACCCGGCGCCCGAGGACAGTGCGACGATCAAGAGCAGGCCGAGCCAGAACGACGGAACCGACCAGAGTGTCAGCGCCACCCCGGTGTTGACGCGGTCCATCACCGAGCCGCGCCGCCACGCCGAGCCGGTGCCCAGGGTCAGCCCGATGACCGCGGCGATCAGGGTGCCGGTCCCGGCCAGGAGCAGGGTGGGGCCGAGCCGGTCGAGGAGGAGCTCGGTGACGGGCGCCCGGTACTGGTAGGAGATACCGAAGTCGAACCGGAGCATGCCCAGGCAGTAGTCGACGAACTGCTGCCACAGCGGCTGGTCCAGGCCGAATTCGCGGCGCATCGCCTCCATCTGCTCGACGGTGACGGCCCGGTCCTGGGTGAGCGCCCGCACCGGGTCGCCGGGCAGGATGCGGAACAGGAAGAAGCTGGTGACGACCACCGCGAACAGCGATACCGCAGCGGTGAGCAGACGCCCGGCGACGTAGCGCAGCACCCGCGCGGCCCGGTGCCGGCGCTCGCCGCCCGGCGCGGCCGGCGGTCCCGCCGGGGGGATCCCGGCGGGACCACGGGCGGGCGGAGTACTGGGAGTCTCCGTCACCGCGTCACTCGCGTTCCTCGGCAGTGGCCGACCGGCGCCAGAGGTAGAAGCCGCCGGCGGCCAGCGCGAGCACGGCCGCGGCGCCGATCCCGGCGATCACGCCGGGGGAGAGCCCCGCGGCGGCGCCGCCCGCCGCGGCCGGGGTGGCCATCGAGAACGACCAGTGCCCGTCCTGGCCGTAGAGGTTGCCGCCGGGGTCGGGCTGGACCTGCATCGTGCCGATGACGTCGGAGCGGTACGCCTCCAGCATGTTGGAGTAGGTCAGCGTGACGACGACGGCCTCGTCGTACAGGATCTCCTGCATGTCGCGGATGTAGTCGGCTCGCTTCTCCGGGTCGCCGTCCTCGGCGAGCTGCTTGGCGTACAGCTCGTCGTAGTCCTCGTTGCAGAAGTAGGCGTCGCCGCGCATGGAGCCGGGCTCCCGGGGCAGCGCGTCGCAGGTGTGGATGCTCAGCACGTAGTCGGGGTCGGGGTTGACGCTCCACCCGGTGAAGATCAGGTCGTAGGTGCCGTCGTGCAGGGCGTCGCTGAGCACGCCGGGGTCGACGGTCCGGTTGTCGACCTCGATGCCGATGTCGGCGAGCCACTCTTCCATGAGCCGCCCGATGCTCACGTAGTCGGGCCGGTCGTTGTGGACGTGCATGCGCAGCTTGAGCCGGTCGCCGTCGGGTGAGACGCGCACCCCGTCGTCGCCCATCTCGTAGCCTGCGTCGTCCAACATCTCGTTGGCGGCGTCGGCGTCGAAGTCGAGCCGCGCGTCGCCCTCAGGGCTCCAGGAGTACATGGGGTAGCGGGCCGGGATGTAGCCTTCGGCGGGCTCGGCGTAGCCGCCGTAGACCTTGTGGACGATCTCGTCCTTGTCGATGGCGCGCAGGATGGCCTGGCGCAGCGTCTTGTCCTGGAGTGCCGGGTGGCCGTCGCCGAACTCCTCACCGTCCAGGGTCCGGGCGCCCGGGTTGATGGTGAACGCCTGGAACCGCTTTCCGGTGGCGTTGTTGACGGTGATGTGCTCCTCGCCCTCCAGCGCGTCGGCCTGGGCCGGTGTAAGCCCGGCGATGAGGGACACCTCGCCGGAGCGCAGCGCCTCGACCTCGGCGTCCTTCTCCGGAATGTAGCGGAAGACGACGCGGTCGAACTCGGGGGCGCCGCGCCAGTAGTCCTTGTTGGCCTCCAGGGTGACCGACTGGTTGGGCTGGTAGCCGGTGATGACGAACGGCCCGCTGCTGACAATCGGGAACTCGTCGTCGTTGTTGAAGGCGGCGAAGTCGTCGACCTGCTCCCAGATGTGCTTGGGGACGATCGGGACCTGGAGGGAGAGCATCGTCGCCTGCCGCTCGGAGAGCTCGATCTCCAGGGTCGTCGGGTCGGGCGCGGTGGCGCTCTCGAAGTTGGCGACGTAGCTGCCGTTGGCCTGGCCCGCCGCGTCGTCCTCCATGATCGTGGTGTAGGTCCAGGCGATGTCTTCGGCCGTGAGGGGTTCGCCGTCGCTCCACGTGACGTCGTCGCGGATCTGGTAGGTCCAGGTGAGGCCGTCCTCGGAGGTCTCCCAGGATTCGGCGAGCGCGGGGATGGTCTCGTTGGTCTGGGGGTCGTAGTTGGTCAGGTAGTCGTAGTTGAGCCGGTGGATGCTGGTGGTGATGAGCCGCTGCGCCAGGAAGGGGCTCATCGAGTCGACCGGCTGGGACGCGGCGACGGTGATGGTGTTCTCGCCGCCGTCGGTGTCCGCACCGTCGGCCATCGCGGCGGCGTCGGCCGTCGCGGCCGGTAGCGCGGCGATGGCGAGCGCACCCGCGGCGGCCAGCGGCGCCGTCCACCGGGCAGGGGCCGTTCGTGCGCGAGATCCTGGTCTAGGGTGGTGCTGCCGAGCGACCATGTTGCGTGCCTACCCCTACTGTGCGGACGTGAGGTACGTGATGATCTCACCGTCGGGATGTTGGTTGTCTACCAGCGTGTACAGAAAAGCGTCAACGAGCTACTCCGGCGCGGTCACACAACCTTCACAATCGCGAGAGCCGCCGTGGCCACGGGGACGATCGTGACGACCGTGGGTGTAGTTCCGGGGGAACGGCATCTCACCGGACGGTTTTCTCCCGCTTCCTCCCGATCCCTCTGACGCCGGTGCGGCGCGTCGGCGTTCGGTGGAGCCCCGCTCCGAGCCCGGGGTGATTCGCCAGAGAACCGCTCTGTCGCTAGGGTTCCCGCCATGATGGGGCACTCTCACGCGCTGAGCGGCGTGGTCGGCTGGATGGCGATCGTTCCCGTCGTCCAGGGAATGGAGTTCTACGGCATCCGCTTCGACCTGGGCCCCGGGGAGATCATCGCGGGCTCGCTGGTGTGCGCGGGCGCGGCGCTCCTCCCCGACCTCGACCACAAGAGCGCCACCATCACCAAGACCTACGGCTTCTTCACCGAGACCCTGGGGGCGTTGTTCAACTGGGCGTTCGGCGGACACCGCAACGGCACCCACTCGCTGTTCTTCGCCCTGTTCATGGGGGCGCTGGCGCAGAGCCTCGCGCTGTGGTCGGAGATGGCCGTGCAGATCTTCGTCTTCCTGCTCGTCGGGATCGCGCTGCAGGGGCTGGGCTTCGGCATGGACAAGAACCGGGTGGCCGCGGGGATCATCAACGCGCTGGGCACGGCCGGTATCACGCTGGCCCTCTTCACCGCCGGCACCGACTACTCGTGGATGGGCGTCGCGGTGGCGTTCGGCTGCCTGATCCACTACCTCGGCGACATACTGACCCACATGGGCGTGCCGCTGATGTGGCCGATCAGCAAGTACCGCGTCGGCCAGGACATCGGCTTCAAGACCGACGGGCCCGTCGAGCGCAAGATCGTCACCCCGATGCTCACGATGGCGATCATCCTCTACTCCTTCTACCTGTTCGACTGGCCGGAACTCCTGCCCCAGACGTGACCGCGGATGGCCCGGGGGCTAGGGTGATCGGCGACGAGCGCAGTTCGCCCTGAACCGACGGAGACATCGGGGGTTCACGTGACACGAGCGACCGAGGCCCTCACCCCGGAGCTGTACGAGTACCTGGTGGCGCACGGCGCGCCGGTCGACGAGGTACTCACCGACCTCGTCGAGGAGACCGCCCGCCTGTTCCCGGACAGCGCCATCATGCAGATCGGGCCCGAGCAGGGCACCTTCATGACCCTGCTCACCCGGCTCATGGGTGCCCGCGACGCGGTGGAGGTCGGCACCTTCACCGGATACTCCTCCATCTGCATCGCGCGCGGTCTGCCCGCCGACGGCACCCTGCTGGCCTGCGACGTCAGCGACGAGTGGACCTCGGTGGCGCGGCGCTACTGGGAGCGCGCCGGCGTCGCCCCGAAGGTGACGCTGAAGCTGGCCCCCGCCCTGGAGACGCTGCGCACGCTGCCCGCCGAGACCCGGTTCGACCTGGCCTTCATCGACGCCGACAAGGAAGGCTACGTCGGCTACTGGGACGAGCTCGTGCCGCGTATCCGGCCGGGCGGGGCGCTGCTGGTCGACAACACGCTCTCCCACGGCCGCGTCATCGACCCGGCCGTCACCGACTCCCCCGTCCAGGGCATCCGCGACTTCAACGACCACGCCCTGGCCGACACGCGGGTGGAGCCGGTGCTGCTGCCCATCGGCGACGGCCTCACCCTGGCCAGGAAGAAGGCCTGACGCCCGCGGTTCCCCCGCTCTCCTGCGGCCGCACCGGCACCTTCGGTAGTCTCGCGGACCATGCGGCTCTTGCATACCTCGGACTGGCACCTGGGCCGGTCCTTCCACCGGGAGAACCTGATCGACGCGCAGGCGGCGTTCATCGACCACCTCGTCGAGGTGGTCCGCACCGAACGCATCGACGTCGTCATGGTCGCCGGTGACCTCTACGACCGCGCGCTGCCCTCGGTCGACGCGGTGCGGCTGTTCGGGGAGGCCCTGGGCCGCATCCGCGACACCGGGGCGCGCGCCGTGCTGATCAGCGGCAACCACGACTCGATGACGCGCCTCGACTACGCCACCGACCTCATCGACGCCTCCGGTATCCACCTGCGCAGCTCGATGGAGGGCATCGGCCGCCCCGTGCTCATCGACGACGCGCACAGCGGCGCGCACGGCCCGGTCGCCTTCTACGGCATCCCCTACCTGGAGCCCGAGATCGCCCGCCACCACTGGCGACTGGACGGGCGCGGGCACCCGGCCGCCATCGGCCGCGCCATGGAGCTGGTCCGCACCGACCTCGCCGCCCGCCCCGCGGGCACCCGCTCGGTGGTGCTGTCGCACGCGTTCGTCACCGGCGCCGACCCCTCCGACAGCGAGCGCGACATCTCGGTGGGCGGCGCCGCACACGTGCCCGCCTCCATCTACGACGGCGTCGACTACGTGGCCCTGGGCCACCTGCACCGGGCACAGGAGATCACCGGAACCGTGCGCTACTCCGGCTCCCCCCTCGCCTACTCCTTCTCCGAGGAGCACCACGTCAAAGGCTGCTGGATCGTGGAGCTCGGCCCCTCCGGCCCGGTCTCCCACGACTTTGCAGAGGCGCCCGTGCCGCGCCCGATCGCGCGCATCAGCGGCCGGATCGACGACCTGCTCACCGCCGACCGGTGGGAGCGCTACACCGGCCACTGGCTCCAGGTCACGCTGACCGACCCGCTCCGCCCCGCCTTCCCCATGGACCGGCTGCGCGAGCGCTTCCCCCACACCCTGCAACTGGAGTTCGCGCCCGAGGGCGGACGCCCGGAGGACGACCGCACCTGGGCGCGGCGCGTCGCCGACCGGTCCGAGCCCGAACTGGTACTGGACTTCGTCGACTGGGCACGCGGCGCGCCCGCCGACGACGAGGAGCGGGCGCTCGTCGAGCGGGCCTTCGAGGAGATCCGCGCCGGAGAGGCGGCGGACTGATGCGCCTGCACTCCCTCACCGTCCAGGCGTTCGGCCCGTTCGCGGGAACCGAGAGCGTCGACTTCGACCGACTCGGCGACGGCGGCCTCTTCCTCATCCACGGCCCCACCGGTGCCGGGAAGACCTCCGTCCTGGACGCCGTGACCTTCGCGCTGTACGGGCGGGTGCCGGGCGCCCGCGAGGCGGCGCGCTCGCTGCGCAGCAACCACGCCCCGCCCGGGATCAAACCCGAGGTCACCCTGGAGGCGACCATCCGCGGGCGGCGCCTGCACATCACCCGTTCCCCCTCCTGGATGCGCCCGAAGAAGCGCGGCACCGGTGTGACCGAGGAGAAGGCCAAGGTCACCGTGGTCGAACTCGCCGACGGCGAACCCAGGCCGCTGACCAACCGGCCCGACGAGGCCGGGCAGATCATCACCGACATCCTCGGCCTCACCCTGGACCAGTTCTGCCAGATGGTGCTGCTGCCCCAGGGCGAGTTCGCCCGATTCCTGCGCGCCGAGGCCAAGGAACGCAAGGCCTCACTGGAACGCCTCTTCAACACGGGCGTCTTCACCCAGGTGGAGGACTGGCTGGTCGACCACGCGCGCGAACTCGGTCGGGCGGCCGGAGGCGCGGAGTCGGCGGTGAGCCGCACCGCCGACCTCATCGCCGAGGTCGGCCGCGCCCCGCGACCCGACGCGGGCCCCTCGACCGACGGCGGCACCGACCTTGAGGCACTCGTCCCCTGGGCGGCCGAGCTCACCCTGGTCACCGCCGCGACCGCCGAGGACGCCGGGCGGGTGGCCGCCGCGGTCGCGGCCGACCGCGGCCGCGCGCGCACCGCCCTGCAGGAGGCGCGCGACCTGATCGAGCGTCGGCAGCGCCACGAGGACGCCCTGCGCTCTGAGACCGCCCTCGCCGGGCGTGCCGACGAGCGCCGGAACCTCGAAGCGGAACTGTCCGCCGCCGAGCGGGCCGCGGCGGTCGTGCCGGTGCTGCGCACCGAGGAGTACCGGCGCACCGAGCTCGGCAAGGCGGACCTGGCGGCCGCCGAGCGCCTGGCGCTGGTCGGCGACCTCCGTGCCGAGGACCCAGACGCGGCCGCGCCCGCCGAGCCCACCATCGCCTCCCTCCAGGCCGCCGAGCGCGCCCGCCGCGACGAGGTCGCCCGGCTGGAGCACCTGCGCGGCGACGCCGACCGCCGCGCCTGCCTGGAACGTGAGATCGAGGCGCTGGACAGGCGCGTCGCCGCCGCCCGGCGCGAACTCGACCAGTGCCGCGCGCGTGCCGGCGAACTCCCCGGCCAGCGGGCCGCGCTGGCCGCGGAACTGGCCCAGGCGCGGGAGCGGACGGGGTCGCGCGAGGCCGCCGCCGAAGCGCTCGACCTGGCCCGCCAGCGGCTGGAGGCGGCGCGGAACTGCGTCCGGCTCCGCGCCGAGCTGGGGGCGGCCGAACAGCGGCGCATCGACGCCGTCGACGCCGCGCAGGCCGCGCAGGAGGCGCTGCTCGACATCCGCCGCCTCCGGATCGAAGGCATGGCCGCCGAGCTCGCCGGACGGCTGGGGACCGGTCGGCCCTGCCCGGTGTGCGGGTCGCGGGAGCACCCGGAACCCGCCGTCGGCGACGCCGCGCGCCCCACCCCCGAGGACGAGGAGCAGGCACAGCGGTCCGCCGAGGCCGCCCGCGAACGGCGCGCCCGGGCGGAGAACGCGGTCACCTCCCTGACCGAGCGGCGCTCGGCCGCAGAGGCCGGTGCGGCCGGGCTGACCGAGGAGGAGGCCGCCGATCTGGTGGCGGACCGGCAGCGCGCCCTGAACGAGGTCGACGCCGCGGCCACCCAGGCGGCCCGGATGGCGGCGCGTCTCGACGAGCTCGACGCGGCCCTGGACGAGGCGCGCGACCGCGACAGCGAACTCTCCCGCGAACTGGCCGAGCTCGCCGAGCGGCGCACGGCCCGCTCCGAGGAGGCGGCACGGCTCACCGACCGGCTCACGGCGGCGGTGGGCGCCGACGCCGACCTGGCCGGCCGGATGTCGCGCCTCAGCGGCGAAGCCGAGCTGCTGGGGGCGGCCGCCGAGGCGCTGCGGCAGCGGTCCACCGCGCGCGAGGAGCTGCGCGGCGCCGAGAGGGAGTCGGCCCGCGGGCTGGCCGAGGCCCGCTTCGCCACCGCCGAGGAGGCGTGGGCGGCCGACCGCGGCGCCGACGCCCGCCGCACGCTGCGCGAACGCGCCCGGGCCTACGACGACGAGCTCGCCACCGTCCGCGCGGCCCTGGCCGACCCGGAACTGGCCCGGGCGGCCGCGGCGCCGCCACCGGACCTGGACGGCCTCCGATCCGCACTCGACGCCGCCGAAGACGCCGCGGAACACGCCCTGACCTGGCATGACCACCTCGCGCGGCGCGCCGCACGCCTGAGTGACCTGCGCACCGAGCTGGACCGCGGCCTATCCGGCTCCCGCCCGGCCCGGCACCGGCACGCGGTCGCCGAGGGGCTGGCCCGGCTGGCCGCCGGGACGTCCCAGGACAACCGGGAGAGCGTGCGGCTGTCGGCCTACGTGCTGGCGGCGCGGCTGGAGCGGGTGGTGGCCGCGGCCAACGACCGGTTGGCCACCATGTCGGGCGGCCGCTACGAACTCCGCCACACCGTCGACAAGTCCGCGGCCGACGGCCGCAAGCGCAACACCGGCGGCCTCGGCCTGCGCGTCCTCGACGCCTGGACCGGACAGGAACGCGACCCGGCGACCCTCTCCGGCGGCGAGACCTTCATCGCCTCCCTGGCGCTGGCCCTGGGCCTGGGCGACGTGGCGGCACAGGAGGCGGGCGGCGCCGACATCGACACCCTCTTCGTCGACGAGGGCTTCGGCAGCCTCGACGAGGACACCCTGGAAGAGGTCATGGAAGTCCTCGACTCGCTCCGCGACGGCGGCCGCGCCGTCGGCGTCGTCAGCCACGTCGCCGACCTGCGCGCCCGAATCACCACCCGCCTCAGGGTCGTCAAGTCCGCCACCGGCTCACACGTGGAACAGACGGGCTAAAGCACTCTTCGGCCCGACTGGTACGCGCTGGTCGAGGCCAGGGTCCCCGAGATGACCTCCGTAAGCCTCATGCGGCTCACCCCTCACACTGGGAACGATGGTGTTAACACGTGTGAGCCGACACCAAGGGAGGCTCGCCATGAAGAACACGTGGATCGTTGTCGCCATCGTCGCGGTCTTGTGCCTCGGCGTCGGGTTCGCCGCGGGCTGGTACTCCTTTCACTTCTACCTCGCCAAGAGTCTCCAGTCCGCCATCGAGGAGATCGACCCGGGAATGACCGATAAGGACTTCCTCCCCGACGACACCCACCCAGAGTCGGAGCCGAAACCCGAACCACGGCCGGAGGGCCCACCGAAGCCGGATTCGTCATCGGACGGCGTGTTCGACTACACCGTGACCGATGCCAAGCGCAGCGGCTCCTACAAGGACGATCCCTTCGGCACCAGCTACCATGCGACAGGCGAGTTCGTCATCCTGTCCGTCTCGGCGGACAACGTCAGCAACGCTCCCTCATCCCCCGCGGTCCGCACGGGCGAAGTCACCGGGTATGACGCGGACGGCAGGTCCTACACACCGTTCACGGAGCACTTCCCGTACATCGACGAGGTGAATCCCGGGATCAGCACGACATACCCGGTGGTGTTCGACGTCCCGAAGGGCACGGACATCGTGGTGCTCGAACTGTCGGCATACCAGGCACCGAGTATCGCGATCATCGACGCGAAGGCGAACGATCGAGTAAGTGGATGAGGCGTCTCACGGATTGGAGAAGCGACCCACGCGCCACCCTTTCCTACCCGATCCCGACTCGACACCTCGATGCGCGTCCCGACCTCGATGCCGCCGCCGGAATTCGAACCGTTCTCCCGAGATCATCGGAGGTAGGGGGTGGGAAAGCGCTGTCCGGTGGGTTTTCGGGTCCGGTGGGCGGTTGGGGGCGGGTGGACCGGTGGCTTCGGACCGGCCGGAAGTCCGGGGTTCCGCTTCGCGTGCAGCGGTTTCCGTGATCCGAGAACCCAGGGGCCTCCCCGAAGATGATCATGGTCTCGCATCTCATGGCGCCCGGTTCGCCCGATTTTTTCCCAGGGTCATCGAGGAAGACCCTTCGGGCCCACCCAGATCCCCAGATCCGGCCGCCCCTCACCCGCACACACCCGGCCATCGCCCAAGGAGAGCGCTCTCCCGCCCCCTCCTCCGTTGATCTCGGAGATATTGGGGTGAAAACCGCGCGCGAGGCCCCAATATCTCCGAGATCAACGAAGGTCAGGGCATCGGACCGCGTGGGGCGGGGGCGGCCGGGGGACACGTGGGGCGCCCTGCCCCTCCCCCTCGTCGCTGCCTCCCGGTACGGGGCGGGGGCCGAACTGCGGCGCCGGCTCCCGCCGTCGGCCCGGCCACGCGCCCACCCGCACGGCGACCGACCACCCCGATCCCCTACCTCCCTCGTCGCCGCTGCTCGTCTCCACAGGACACCCCGCACGAGATCGCGGACAGGGCTGCCCAGCGGACCTATGCCCGGCCCCTCGCGCGCCCGTGGTCGACAGGGCAGAGCCGCGGGCCGCTTCGGGCCTCGAAGAACCGCCCCGATGCGGACCGAGTGCACTGCTCGTTCTCACCCGCGTCTCGCCCGGCCTTTACGGCATTCCTATCCCCGCTGTGCACAACTTGCGCATGGCCATCATCGCTGTTCCGCCAGGTCCGCAAAGTCCGCCAGGTCCGCAAGGCGCGGCTCCCGGGGTGTCCACCGTGTGGCGGGGCGTTCCCCGTGTCGGGCCGCTTCGCTATCCGGAGCGTTCGCTGATCGTGCTGGGCGGCGTGCCCGGCGCGGGGAAGAGCACGTTGCTCCGCCGGCTCTATGGGCTGGAGGGCACCGAGACCCGCACGTCGGTCACACACGACGGCGTGCGGATCGTCGATTCGCAAGCGTCGCGCAACCGCCTCACTCCGTGGCTGCGACGGGTTCCCTATCCCGCGTGGCGGTGGGCGGTGCACCTGCTGCACGTCGCCCGCGTTCTCCTCGCTCTGCGCATGGGCGGTCCGGTCATCGTGCACGAGACGGCCACCCGAGGTCCGGTCCGGTGGCTGCTGGGGTGGTACTGCCGGCTGGTCGGCGTGGGCGTGCACCTGGTGCTCATCGACGTCTCACCCGATGAGGCGCTGAGCGGGCAGGAGGCGCGGCGGCGGCGGGTCAGTGCGCGCAGCAACCGGGCGCACACGCGGCGCTGGCGGCGGTTGCTCGCGGCGTGTGCGCGCGGGCCGGGGGCGGCGGTGCCCGGAGCGGTGTCGCTGGTGCTGGTGGACCGCGAGGGTGTGGCGCGGCTCAGCGGGATCGAGTTCACTGCGGCGCTGGTCGGGACCCCCCGCCGGGAGTGACAGAATGTCGGAGTGAATTCGCTGGTCAACATCGCTGTGTTCGGAGTCGTCGGGGCCGTCATGATGGCGGCTCTCATCGGGTTGCTGCTGGTCATCGGCGGTCGGGGCAAAGGGCGCGGGCCGCAGGCCGTGTTCGGGACGGTGTCGGTGGTCCTGCTCATCGCCGTTCCGGCTCTCGCGGCGGCGAATCTTCTGGGGACCGTTCCCGAAGCCGGCTTCGGCCAGGCGTTCCTCGTCGCGTTCGGGGTCGCGCTGGTCATCGGCGCCGTCAATATCGCCCTCTTGCCGGTGGTCGCGCGCCGCGCCGCCGCCGCGCAGGGCGAGGAGCTGGCCCCGGGCCTGCGCCTCTCCCCCGCACTGGCCGGCGGCGGGCTGCTGGTCTGCGCCGTGCTCGGGCTGATCGGGGCCGGGATCGGTACGCTGTTCGGCTGAACGGCTGAACGGCTGAACGGCTGAACGGCGGGACGGCGGGACGGCGGGACGGCTGAACGGCGGGACGCCGCGGCCGGACAGGCGGGCCGGGCGATCAGGTCGGCAGGCAGGCGTCGGGCGCTTCGCCGCAGGTCAGGTGGGTGCGGTCTCGCCGGTGAGTTCCCGGACGATCGGGATGACCTGCGCGAGGGTGTCGCGGTGGGGACCGTGGGTCGCGATGTAGCTGAAGCCGAACCGCTCGCGGTTGGCGATGAGCTCGCGGGCGATCTCCTCGACGGTTCCGACGAGCGCGTAGGGGCTGTCCAGGATCTCCGCGGCGGTCCGGGCACCGGGCGTGTCCAAGGTTCGGGCCAGTTCGTCGGCGGTCCGTTCGGCGTCGTCGGTGATGTGTACCGCCTGGACCAGCACGTTGGATTCGATGTCGTCCGCCCGAGGACCGGCCTGTTCGGCGACGAACTCGACGCGCCGCAGCGTCTCCTCGGTGTCGGCCACCCGGAACGTTCCCATCTTCCTGCCCGGAATCTGGGTGAGGCCGCCGTATCCGACGATGTCGGCGTGGCGGGCCGCCACGGCGAGGGTGCGCTCGCCGTGCGCCCCGATCAGCAGGGGCGGGCGGGGTGCCTGCAGGGGCCGCGGGCGCTCTCCCCCATCGGCGGAGAAGAGCCGGTCGAGC
The DNA here is from genome assembly GCF_014201195.1 of Nocardiopsis mwathae. Taxonomy (NCBI): domain Bacteria; kingdom Bacillati; phylum Actinomycetota; class Actinomycetes; order Streptosporangiales; family Nocardiopsidaceae; genus Nocardiopsis; species Nocardiopsis mwathae. Next base: position 3,106,219 of record NZ_JACHDS010000001.1, read on the forward strand.
TCCTCCACGCTCCGTTCGAGCCGCGCGACGCGCTCGGCGTGCGGGCGCCATTCCATGCCCGCGGTGTCGAACTCCCACTTCATGTGGCCGCACCCCAGCCCGAGCTCCAGGCGCCCGCCGGAGAGGAGGTCCACGGTGGCGGCCTCGCGGGCGAGCATGTGGGGGTTCCAGAACTCGCTGTTGATGACGAGGGTGCCGACCCGCAGGCGTGTGGTGACCGCGGCGGCGGTCGCCAGCATGGCGAACGGGGCGGCGGAATAGAGGTGGTCGGGCGCGAGGACCGTGTCGAAGCCGAGGTCCTCGCTGGAACGGCAGAAGGCCGCCCAGTCCTCCACCTTCAACCGGCCGAAGTTCACACCGAAGCGAAAATTCCTCATGGGCCGCAGCCAACCGGAGTCCGCGGCTCATGACCAGTCGGTTTCGCCCTGAGCATGCGGATTCTGCTGCGGGCAGACGGGAACACGCGCGGTGCCGCGGGTCGGGCACGCGCGTCGGCCCGTCCCGGGCGGGTCGCCCGGGACGGGCCGGCCGCGATGGTCCGTCTAGCCCTGCTCCTTGGCGCGCTCGTTGAGGCGCTGCAGGTAGGCGTTGTAGGCGTCCATGTCGGCGTCGTCAGAGCCGTCGCGCTTGCTGTGCCGCTCACGGCGGCGCTCGGTGCGCTCCTCGTCCCGTGCCCACTGCACCATCATCGCCATGGTCACCAGCAGCGTGGGGATCTCACCCACGGCCCAGGCGATGCCGCCGCCCATGTACTGGTCGTCGACCTGCCCGTCGCTCCACGGCACGTCGAACTGGCCGTAGTAGTCCATGGCCAGCGGTTCGGACTGCATCATGATCGAGATGCCGAAGAACGCGTGCATGCCCATCGTGAGCAGCAGCAGAACGAAGCGCAGCAGGTAGGGGACCTTGCGGGGGGCCGGGTCCACGCCGACGACGATCCAGTAGAAGAGGAAGCCCGCCAGCAGGAAGTGCACGTTCATGAACAGGTGGCCCAGGTGGTCGCTCATGAGCTGTGGGAACAGCGGGGTGAAGTAGAGCGCGTAGGGGCTGATCACGAAGATGGACGTGGCCACCGCGGGGTGCGTGATGACCTTGGAGTACCGGCTGTTCAGGAACGCGTTGAGCCACTCGCGCGGGCCGCGGTCGCCGCGCCGCTCGGCCGGCTTCAGGGCGCGCAGGGCCAGCGTGACCGGTGCGCCGAGCACGAGCAGGATCGGGGTCAGCATGGACAGCACCATGTGCTGGATCATGTGCATGCTGAACAGCACCATGGCGTAGGTGCCGAGGCCGCTGAGCAGGGCCACGACGATCGTCAGCAGGCCGGCCGCCCAGGCGAGGCTGCGGGTCCAGGGCCAGTCGTCGCCGCGCCGCCGCAGGCGGACCACACCGGCCGCGTAGAGGCCGCCGAGGACCACCACGACCAGGACGAAGAACAGGTCGGGTCGCCAGAGCGTGAGCAGGGTGTCCAGGCTGATCGGCGGCGGCATGGGGAAACCGAGCAGGGCGAAGACCGGGTCCACCTCGGACTCGCGCGGGGGCGGCGGGGCGGTCCGGCTCAGCGCCACCGACAGGCCCATGACGGCCGCCATGATGGCGATCTCGACTCCGGCCAGGCGGGAGAAGAGGGCGCGGCCGCCGTTCTCGGCGATCCGGGGCACGGTCGCGCGGCGGTGCCACCACCCGATCGCGCCGAGCACGGCGAACAGGCCGACCTTGGTGAGGATCATCAGCCCGTAGGCGGTGGTGAAGAGCTCGGAGAGGCTGTAGAGGCGGCTGATCGCGCTGGCCAGGCCGCCGATGGCGACGCCGATGTAGGCCCACAGGGCCATGCGGCTGAACCGGGTGACGGCGGTGGGTACGTGCTCGGCGTCGGAGCGCAGTCCGTGGAAGGTGACGGCGGTGATTCCGCCGACCCACACCGCGACGGCGAGGACGTGCACGGCCAGGCCGGTCACGGCCAGCTCGTGGGCGCCGGCGGAGGACGAGTGGCCGGTGAGCGCCGGCGGCACGAGACCGGCGAGGGAGACCGCGACCAGGGCGAAGGCCCCGGTGGACGTGAGGACGGTGCGGCCGAACAGCGCGACGGCCGTTGCCAGCAGGATGACGAACATCAGGCCGATTCCCTGCGGGACCGACCCGGCGTAGCTGGTGAGCTCGTTGCCGAGGACCTCGCCGGGTGGCAGCCCCAGCAGGTCGGAGAGTTGGAAGACCAGCGTGGCGGCGGCGGCGACCGCCCAGATCAGGGCCGACCAGGAGGCCGCCCGCACGTATCCCTGGGCCTTCCCGCCCAGCATGCCCTTGGTGGCGGGAAGCAGGAACACCGCCAGGATCAGCAGCCCGACGGTGAGCGCCGCGGAGAGGTCCATGGTGATCTTGGACAGCGGCAGCCCCCAGCGCGTGAGCGCGCCCGGGTCGGGGAGCCCGGGGATGACCTGGGCGGTGACCGATCCTCCGGCGACCAGGGCGATGAGGAGGGCGATCAGGCAGGAGGCGACGGCGGCGACGGCGATGATCAGAGCCGTGTCGGCGCCGTTCGGCTGACGGTCCTTGCTCGGGGAACTACTGGTCTCGTGTGTGCCAGGGGGAGCCACGCGTGCCACTCCGTCGTGGTCGGGATCGCTGTTCTTTGCTGCTCGTGTGGTGGTGGCGCAGGACCGCGACCGCGAGGGCCGCGCCGGTGAGGAGACCGACGCCGCTCCACACCCACGAGGCGAGCCCCGCGGCGGTGTGGGCGGTGATGAGGCCGCTCAGTCCCAACACGGACACCACCTCGCCCTAGGGTACGCGTACTACTACAACGTGTCGGACATACCCGGCGTGCACGCCGTAGGGCGACGTGCGTACCGCGGGCACACCCCGATGATCCTGCATCCCCTGCGTTCCTAGACGGGAGGTTCCGCCAGGGCCGCGGGGCCCGCCTCCTCGATGACGCGCCCGGCGCGGACGACCAGGATCCGATCGGCCTTGCGCAGGGTCGGCGGCCGGTGGGAGACGATGATCGTCGTACGCCCGGTGGTGAGGGAGTCCAGGCCCTCCAGGATCCGGGCCTCGGTCAGCGGGTCGATGCCGGCCGTGGCCTCATCCAGGATCAGGACCGGCGCTTCCTGCAGGAACACCCGGGCCAGGGCGACGAGTCGACGCTGCCCCGGGGAGAGGTTGCGCCCGCCCTCGTCGACCGGGGTGTCCAAGCCTTGGGGCAGGCGGTCCGGCCAGTCGCCGTCCGCCACCGCACGGGCGGCCGCCTCGACCTCCGCGCGCCCGGCGCCCGGTCGCCCCCGGCCGATGTTGTCGGCGACGGTCCCGGAGAACAGGATGGGGGTCTGGGTGACCACCCCCAGGCAGCGCCGGTACTCCACCAGATCCAGGGTGCGCACGTCCTGCCCGTCGAACAGGACGCTGCCGTGCTGGAACTCGTAGGCGCGCGTGATGAGCCGGACCAGGCTGGACTTCCCGGCGCCCGTGGGCCCTACCAGCGCCACGGTCTCGCCCGCACCGATCCTGAGGCCGGCCCCGTCGAGTACCGGCCGCTCGGCGTCGTACCCGAACCGGACGTCGCGGAGTTCGATCTCGCCGCGCGTTCGGGTGCGGGACAGGGGACGGTGGTCGACCTGGCGTACCGAGGGTTCCCTGTCGATCAGCGCGAACACCCGCTCGCCCGCGGCCAGTCCCTGCTGCATCTGGCTCCAGAATGACGCGATGCCGGTGAGCGGCGACCAGAACAGCGCCAGGGCCTCCAGAAACAGCACCCACTCGCCCACCGTGACGCGGTCGGCGGCCACGCTGTGCCCCCCCCACGAAGACGACGGCGACGATGCCCAGCCCGGTCAACGAGATCAGCAGCGGAAAAATACCGCTGAACAGGCGGTTGAGCCGCACACTGGCCCGGAACCACCGGTGGTTGACTTCGTGGAGCCCGCTGAGCACGGCGCGCCGCCGACCATAGTTGCGCGTCACAGCGATGCCGCGAAGGGACTCTTGCACATACCCGTTGACATCGGCCAGCGCTCGCTGCTGCCCCCGCGAGGCGCTGCGGGCCGCGCGGCGGAACGCGAGGCTCACCACGACGATGACCGCCGCCACGAGCATGGTCAGCAAGGCCAGGGCAATGTTCATCACGAACAGGACCGCCATGAGGATCAGGATCATGAGAACCTGGCCCAGCAGGGTGAGCACGAGGGTGATGAGCGTCGCGAACGCCTGGGTGTCGTTGGTGACCCTGCTGACCACCACGCCGGTGGTCCGGGTGTCGAAGAAGGCCATGTCCTGCCGGATGGCGGCGTTGAACGCGTGCTGCCGCAGCTGGAGCACGACGTCGCCGACGAGCACCCCGGTGATGCGTTCCTGCAGGTAGGTGAAGATCCAGGCGATGACGCCCGTGATCAGCAGGGCACCGACCAGTAGGGCCACCAGGCTGTTTCCGTGCGCGTCCACGACCGAGTCAACGGTGTGGGCGAGCAGTACGGGCACTGCGCTGCCCGCGATCGCGGCGATGACCACGGCGGCCGTCACGAATGCCACCATGCGCCCCTTACCCCGGAAGTACGGGGTGATCCTTCGGGCCAGCTCCCTGTCGCTGTAGCGACGGTCGTAGTCGTCCGACTCGATGCCGTCGAGTAGGTGCGCCATCAGTGGGCCTCCTCCTGCGGGCACACCGCGCCATTGGCGGTCGGCCGCTGCCGGTCCTGGTACGGGGCGAAGATCCGGCGGTAGACGGCGCAGTTCCGGATGAGCTGGTCGTGAGTGCCCTGGCCGACGATCCGTCCGGCGTCCAGCACGAGGATGTGGTCGGCGGCACGGATGCGCGACAGCCGCGGGGTGACGAGGAACGTGGTGCGTCCGGCCGCTGCCTGGCGCATCGCGAGCTGCAGCTCGCGTTCGGTGCCGCTGTCGATCGCGCTGGTCGCGTCGTCCAGGGCGAGAATGCGCGGGTCGGCGGCGATGGCGCGGGCGATGGCCAGGCGCTGGCGCTGTCCGCCGGAGAGGTTGACCCCGCGTTCACCGACCACGGTGTCGTACCCGTGCTCGGTCGCCGCGATGAAGTCGTGCGCCTGGGCGGTGCGGGCCGCGGCCTCCAGCCGCTCCCGGTCGATCTCACCGTCCACCCCGAGGCTCAGGTTCTCGGCGATGGTCCGGGAGAAGAGCGTCACATCCTGCTCGATCATCGCGATCTGGGAGCGCAGGACCTCGGTGTCCCATTCGGCGGTGTCGACGCCGTCGACGAGGATCCGCCCGGTGTCGGGCGTGTAGGTGCGGTTCAGCAGGTGGAGCAGGGTGGACTTGCCGCTGCCCGTGGCACCCACCACGGCCACGGTCTGCCCAGGGGCGACTCGGAAGGAGACGTCGCGCAGGACCGGTCGCCCCGGGTCGTAGGAGAAGGTGACGTCCTCCATCGCGACCGCGCCCTCGATGCGCGCGGCGTACGAGCCGCCCTCGTGCTCCTCGCCGCTGCGGTCGTCGACGATCTCCATGATGCGCCGTGCGCCCGCCAGCCCCAGGTGGATGAGTCCCAAGCTGAAGGAGGCGAGCTGGGTGGGTGCGCGCAGGGTGCCCATGAGCCCCAGGACGGCCACGAGCTCGCCGATGGTGATGGCGCCCTCGCGGAGCAGGATCACCGAGTGCACGAGCGCACCCGCCGTGGCCAGGGAGAGGAGCAGGGGGAGGAACGACAGCGCCTGTGTGCGGGCCTGGCGCACCGCTGCGTCGCGGTAGGCGCGGGCCAGCTCGGTGAACCGGGTCCGCTCCTGATCGGCTGAGCCGGTCGACTCGACGACCTCCATGCCGGCGACGCTCTCACTGGCGTGCGCCGTCATGTCACCGAACCGCTCCCGGGTGAGGTCGGAGACGGGTTCCAGCCGTCGGCCGTGCTCGGCCAGCGCCACGGCGAACAGCACGACGAAGACGACCGGTGACAGCAGCAGCCGGGGCTCGATGATAGCGATGACGATGAGCGGCATGAGGATGTTGAGGCCCAGGTCGACGGCCATGTCGAACCCGGGTGACACCATCAGGTTCAGGGCCTCGGCGTCACCGGTGGACCGGGCGGACAGGTCGCCGGTCCGGCGCCGGTTGAAGTAACCCTGGCGCTTGCCGAGCAGGCTGGAGAAGACCTGGGCACGGGCGTCGCGTTCCAGGCCACTGGCGAAGGTCTCCAGGCAGTAGGTCGAGGCGATACCGCCTACGCCCCGGACCAGGACGATGGCCAGCAGGACGGCGACCACGGTGTGGAAGGCGGAGAAGTCAGGCCCCGTGCCGCCTTCGTTGATGATCGCGTCGAAGGCGAGTCCGGTGACGAGCGGGATCGCCGCGGTCAGTGCCTGCCAGACGATACTGCCACCGAGGTGGAGGGCGATGTACCGTCGGAAGGGCCACATCCGTCCGGCCAGCCAGCGCGGGACGCCGTCCCGGCCTGTGCCGCCGTTGCGGGGCCGATCGGCGTGGTCCGGTTCCGTTCGGTGGGGGTCCGCCCGGTTCGGGACGGGCTCGGCGGTCATGGGCTCCTCGTCTTCTTCCGGATTTCGTTCCGCGGACGGTTATCAGGGCGGGTTCCGACCTGTTCGGAGAATCCGTACAGCGCGGGAGGCGACCGGCCGAAAGAAGGATCCGATGGAATTCTTCGGATTCCTTTCTCTCGGGGGCCGCTCCACCTGTGGATTCCCGTTCGACCACATGCCGGACGATGCCCCCATAGGCGATCCTGGCCGCGCTGACCAGCAGGGACGAAACAGCTGGACCTCTGTTCGGCCAACGAGGTCCGGCCGGAGGGGGGCCGCCGGGGGCAGAGACGACGTGAATCATCGACACGCTCCGACGCCCACCGGCCCCACCGGATTCCGTTTTTCGCCGTACGGATCGGGAGTTTTTTCCGGGGCGCGCGGTTTTTCCTTCCGGCAGAATGGAAGGTACGTGTTTTTCGGGGAAAACGAAAGCCCCGGCGTCGAGCCGGAGCCGACCGCCCTGCGGCAGGCCGCGCCGACGGCGAGCCATGAGCCCGGGTCACCCTCGGCACATCGGCGCCGGGCCGTCAGGGGCGTGGCGGGTGTCGCGGAGTGCCGCAGGCGGGTCCGCAGGAACCGGGCCGCGCCTCGTGTCCACCGCACCGGGGCACGACCGGCGCCCTTTTCTTCGCCCGTCCTGCACGAGTATCCGGTTTTCTCCCCGCACGGCGCTCCATTAAGGCCATAATCAGGGTCCGCACCGGAAATCTCCGGCGAAGGCCTGGATGACTCGGAGTGGAAAGCGGACCTCACGGGTCACCGCATGATGTGGACAACGGCGCACGTCGGGGAGGGCGCACTGCCGAACGGCCGCGCGAGGACACGGGCCCGCGTTCACACGTGTGGACCGATCACGGCGTGCGGCGATCGGCGGATCCGCTCTCGGCGGGCACCCTGGCCGCAATTCTCTCGAATCGAAATCGGCATAGCGACAATTTCCACTCTTTCGGCACCTTTTCGCGACTGGGACACCGAACTACGGAGGGGACCCCAATGCCCCAGATCGACACCGTCATCCGCTCGCGCCGAGTGGTCACCCCCGAGGGGGTGCGGGCGGCGGCCGTCGGCATCAGCAGCGGGCGCATCGCCGCGCTGCTGGGCTACGACGCCCGTACCGACGTGCGGCACGAGATCGACCTGGGGCCGGTCGCGCTGCTACCCGGATGCGTCGACCTCGACGTCGCGGTCCAGTCGCCCGGCCAGCCGCTGCGCGCGGGCTACGAGCACACCACCGCGGCCGCCGTACGCGCCGGCGTGACCAGCATCGTCGTCACACCGGCGCCGGGCCGCCCGGCCATCACCGGGGTGTCGGCACTCAAGACCCACATGGCCGCGGCGGCCGCAACCGAGGTGAACGTGGCGTTCCTCGGCGGGATCACGCCCCGCAGCACCCCCGCCGACCTGGCCGACCTCCGTGGGGCCGGGGTGGTGGGCTTCCACTGTTCGCTGTCCGACGGCGGGGCTCCGGACATCTCGGCCGTGGACGAGGCCCTGCTCCGCAAGACCATGGTCGAGGTGGCCGCGATGGAGGCACCGCTGCTGGTCCACGCCGAGGACGCGGGCGAGCTGGCCGCGTCGCGCCGGTCGGGCCACCCGGGCGGCGGCCCGGCGGCCCCGCGGCCGCCCCGGGCCGAGCGGCGCGGCCTGGAGCGCGTCATCGCCGCCGCCCGCGTGACCGGAACCCGCACGCACATCTCCCCGTTCACCGCCGCCGAGTGCGCCGCGCTGCTGGCCGCCGCACGTGCCATCGGTGTCGCGGTCAGCGCGCACACCTGCCCGCACTATCTGTGCCTGCCCGCCGAGACGGTCCCGGCCGACTCCCCCGCCTTCCGGTGCCGGCCGCCGCTGCGCTCGGGCGCCAACCGCAACGCTCTGTGGAGCGCGCTGCTGACCGACGGCGACTCGGCGATCAGCACGATCGGCTCCGGCCACCGTCCCGGGACCGGGGTGGCGGCGATCCCGTGGACGCTGCCCGCGCTGTGGACCGCGGCGTCCCGGCGCGGCCGCGGCTTGGCCGACCTCGTCCGCTGGACCGCCACGGGCCCGGCGGAGGTGGCGGGTATGCGCTGGAAGGGCCAGATCGCGGCGGGGTATGACGCGGACCTGGTGGCGTTCGACACCGATGCCGAGCAGACCGTCCCCGTCGCCGACATCGGCCCCTACGCCGGGCGCCTCCTCACGGGCCGGGTGGAGCGGACCTGGGTCGCGGGGCGCACCGTGTTTCCGCGCTCCGCGCGCGAGGCGGGCGCCCGCCGAAATTCCCTCGGCGCCGCTGCGCTGCACGTCAACACGTGAGTCGACCCCGGCCACGCATTACACACTGTCAACAATATTTCGAATCGCTATCCATGTTGGAGATGGTTCGCCAACGTCGGACAGGTCACAGTGAGGGGGTAGCAATGACCACGCTAGGAGGACCAAGTGCGCGTCGGCGTGCCCCGCGAGATCAAGAACCACGAGTACCGAGTGGCCATCACCCCGGCCGGCGTCCACGAGCTGGTCACCCGCGGCCATGAGGTGGTCATCGAACGCGACGCCGGACTCGGCTCGTCCATCACCGACGAGGAGTTCACCGCCGCCGGAGCGCGGATCCTCGACAGCGCGGACGCCGTGTGGGCCGAGGGCGAGCTGATCCTGAAGGTCAAGGAGCCCATCGCCGAGGAGTACCACCGGATGCGGGAGGGCCAGACGCTCTTCACCTACCTGCACCTGGCCGCCTCCCGCGAGTGCACCGACGCGCTGCTGGAGCGCAAGGTCACCGGTATCGCCTATGAGACCGTGCAGCTGCGCGACGGCTCGCTGCCCCTGCTCGCCCCGATGTCGGAGGTCGCCGGGCGGCTGGCCCCCCAGGTCGGCGCCGCCACCCTGCAGCGCCCGAACGGCGGACGCGGCGTGCTGATGGGCGGGGTCCCGGGCGTGCGTCCGGCCAAGGTCACGGTCATCGGTGCCGGCGTGTCCGGAATGAACGCCACCCAGATCGCGGTGGGCATGGGCGCCGAGGTCACTCTGCTCGACCTGAACGTCGCCAAGCTGCGCCACGCCGACGAGCTCTACCAGGGCCGTGTGAAGACCGTCTCGTCCAACTCCCTGGAGCTGGAGCAGGCGGTTCTGGAGTCCGACATGGTCATCGGCGCGGTGCTGATCCCCGGCGCCAAGGCCCCCAAGCTCATCTCCAACGAGCTGGTCTCCCGGATGAAGCCGGGTGCGGTGCTGGTCGACATCGCCATCGACCAGGGCGGCTGCTTCGCCGACTCCCGTCCGACCACGCACGCCGACCCGACGTTCGCGGTGCACGACACCGTCTTCTACTGCGTCGCCAACATGCCGGGCGCCGTCCCCAACACCTCCACCTATGCGCTCACCAAGGACACGCTGCGCTACACCGTGGCGCTGGCGGGCAAGGGCTGGAAGCAGGCGCTGAACGACGACCCGGCGCTGGCCCTGGGTCTGAACACCTTCGACGGCGAGCTCACCAACGAGGCCGTTGCGGAGGCGCACGGCCTCAAGTCCCGCACGATCTCCGAGGTGCTGTCGGCCTAGGGCGTGTTTGGCGGATGCTTTCCTCCTGAGCGAGCGGCCGTCCGGGGCGGCGCTCGCAAGCCGCTGCACGAAGTCAATCCAGGTCGGCTTTGCGAGTGGAGTGGCGCAGCGAGCGTCGTTCCGGTGGCCGCGAGCCGGAAATGATCCGTCAAACACGCCCTAGTGTCGTGATTGGTTAGTTCGTTTGTTGATTTGTTGGCAGTAGAAGGCAAGGCTGTCGAGGATCTCCTCGGCGGTCTTGGTCCACACATATGGGCGGGGGTCCTCGTTCCAGGACGCGGCCCAGGCGCGGATGTCCTTTTCCAGGGCTTGGACGCTGCGGTGGGTGCCGCGGCGGATCAGCCGCTCGGTGATCTCGGCGAACCAGCGTTCGACCAGGTTCAGCCAGGACGAGCCGGTCGGGATGAAGTGGAGGTGGAACCGGGGGTGGCGCAGCAGCCACCTGCGGATCTCGGGTGTCTTGTGCGTTGCGTAGTTGTCCAGGACCAGGTGTACCTGCAGCTCGGCAGGGACCTCGCGGTCGATCTTGGCCAGGAACTTCTTGAACTCCGTGGCGCGGTGCCGGCGGTGGATGGAGGTGATCACCCGGCCGGTGGCGGTGTCCAGGGCTGCGAACAGGCTGGTCACTCCCGCGCGCACATAGTCATGGGTCGCGCGCTCGGGTGTGCCGGGCATCATCGGCAGGACCGGCTGGGTGCGGTTGAGGGCCTGGATCTGGGATTTCTCGTCCACGCACAGCGCGACCGCCCGTTCGGGAGGGTCCAGGTACAGGCCGACCACGTCGCGGACCTTGTCGATGAAGAACGGGTCGGTGGAGAGCTTGAACGACTCGGTGCGGTGGGGTTGCAGGCCGAAGGCGTTCCAGATCCGCCAGACCGCGTTCTGGGTGAGGCCGGTGTGCTTGGCCATGGAGCGTGTGGACCAGTGGGTGCCGTGGGCGGGCCTGGTCTCCAGGGTCGCGGCCACGACCGCCTCGACCTGGGCGTCGGTGACGGTGCGCGGCCGGCCCGGCCGTGGTTCGTCGGTCAGGCCCTCCAAGCGGTGCTCGGCGAAGCGCTGCCGCCACTTGGTCACCGTGGGCGCCGACACCCCCAGCTCGCGCCGCACTTGGGCGTTGGACATGCCCTGGGCGCAGGCGAGCACGATCCGCGCCCGCAGGGCCAGGTCCTGGGCGGTCTTGCGGCGTCTGACCCACCGCTGGAGCTCGGTGCGCTCGTCCTCGGACAGGTCCAGCGGTGGCGGTTTCGGTCCGGGAAGACTCATCCCACAACCATAAACGAACTAACCAATCAGGACACTAGCGTGCGCCCGGGGGTCGGCGCGGACGCGCCGACCCCCGGCACCGCGCGTACCGAGGAAACGCGGGTGGGGTGCGGGGAGGCCGGTCTCCCGGTACCCCACCCGCGCTTCCTCGCCTTTCCTCGGCTCAAGGTCTCCGCCCACTTCGGGGTTCCCCGCCCGCCCGGCCGTGTTCCGCCGCTACCGGGCCGTCACCGGTTCACCCGCGCCGCCGCGGGGGAAGGCTCGTGGATATCGAACCGGTCGCCCTGGGCGACGGCAGCCGTTCAGCGGAGAGTGGGGCGGGTAGCGCGATGGAGGAACGGGACACCGGGCGCCCGGACCCCGGCCGTGGGGAGCGGAAGAAGCACGGGGAGCGCAAGGAGCTGTGGACGGGCGAGATCCCCACCCGCAACCCTTTCGCCCGCCCCCAGGGGTTGCTCGGGACGCTGGCCGGATGGATCCTGGCGAGGGCCAACCGCCGGGCACAGGGGGAGGTGATGGACCTCCTCGACGTTCCGGAGGGGGCACACGTCCTGGAGGTCGGGCACGGCCCCGGTGTCCTCATCCAACTGCTCGCCGCCCGTCCCGATGTCACCGTGACGGGGGTGGACCCCTCCATCGAGATGGTGCGCATGGCGCAGCGGCGCAACGCGGCTGCGGTCCGGGAGGGCCGGGTGCGCATCCGCATCGGCGGCGCCGACTCGACCTGCATGGACAACGCGTCGGTGGACCTCGTGGTGTCGGTGAACACCGTGGCGCTGTGGCCCCGTCTCGACGAGGGCGTCGCCGAGTTCCACCGGGTGCTGCGGCCCGGAGGGCGCGCCGTCATCACCTGGCACTGGACCCCCGAGCGCTTCCGGCTGGCCCCGGACCAGTACGACGCGGTGGAGTCCGCGCTCCGGCACCGCTTCGGCACGGTCAAGCGGGAGCCGCTGCCCTCCTCCGTCGTGTTCATCGCCACCCGCTGAGGCCCGGAGCCGCCGGTGAGCCGCGCCCACCGGCGACATCCGAGGTGGTCGGGGTGGAGAAGACGGGATACCTTCGAGTGGAGGGCCATCCCCTCGACTGACTCCCGGATGCTTTTGGAGGCGGGGCGCGCGTGGCACGCACGGAACCGGCAACGGTCACACGGATCGCGAGCATCGACGCGACGCTGGTCCGGCTACCGCTGGCGCCCCCCAGATCGGAGGCCCGCACGGCCGAGGGCAGACCGCGCCGCGCCCCGCACGCGCTGGTCCGGGTGACCGACGACAACGGGCTGAGCGGCTGGGGAGAGATCCCGGCCGTCGGCCCCGACCGATGGCGGGCCTTGGTCGACGGCTTCGCCCCCGCGCTGCTGCGGCACTCCTGGATGCGTCCGACCGAGGCACCACTGGCCTGGGTGGACCTGCCGCACGCCCCGGAGGTGGCGTCCGGGCTCGATGTGGCCTGCTGGGACCTGTGGAGCCGGCAGCGCGGCACGCCCCTGTCCCACGCGCTGGGCGGCGACCGCACGGCGATCACGGCGGGCGTCACCCTCGGCCGCAGACCCTCGCCGGAGTCGCTGGTCCTGGAGGTCAACCGGCAGGTCGGCGCCGGGTTCCGCCGCATCCGCCTGGAGATCGAACCGGGCTGGGACCTGGAGCCGGTGCGGGCCGTTCAGGAGAGCTTCCCGTTCCTGGTGCTCCAGGTGACGGGGCGAGGACGCTACACCGAGGTCCCCGCCGACCTGGACGCCCTGCGCGCCCTGGACGACTACGGCCTGCTCACCATCGAGCAGCCCTTCGCCGCCGACGACCTGGCCGCGCACGCCCGGCTCCGCCGCGAACTGCGCACCCCGATCGCACTGGACACGTCGGTCGACTCGCTGGAGACGCTCGATGACGCCATCCGCCTGGAAGCGGCGAACGCCCTCAACCTCCGGGTCGCCCGCATGGGCGGGCTGACCCCGGCCCGACGCGCCCACGACCGCGCGGCCGACGCGGGGTGGGACGTGTGGTGCGGCGCCGACGGCGAATCCGGTGTCGGCCGCGCGGCCATCGTCGCGCTGGCCTCCCTACCGGGCATCAGCCTGCCCAGCGAGATGCCGGGCGCCGGCGGCCTGCACGCCCGCGACGTCGTGGTGCCGCCGGTGCGCGCACACGACGGCATCACCCCGATCCCGCTGACCCAGCCGGGCCTCGGCCACGACATCGACCCTCGCGCCCTGCGCGCGCTGGCGGTCCGATCGGTCACCCTCGACCACCAGGGCTCCCGACCGGCCGACGCGCAGAGCCTGGCCTGAAAAGACCAGGCCGGGAAACCTCGGCTCCCGCCGGCGATGGCCTGCTTCCATGGACCGTCGGCGATGAGCCAGTGCGGCACGAGCTTCACTGGGAACGGGAACTCGGTCTCAAAGAGGCTTTCTCCGAAGACCTGGCAGATTTCCCTGTACATCCCGTCCCTGATCCGCAGTTCATTGATCTCGATCTTGTCCGCCAAAGCATTGATGATCCAGTAGGACTCAACACCGAACTTCTCGTATTCCACGCGCTTGGCGATCATGTCGCGCGAGACACTCGACGGTGAGATGACCTCGATCGCGAGCAGCGGAGGCGCCGTGAAGTAGGGCTCTTCGTAGTCCTCCGTGCGGAATACGGACAGATCGGGAATCCGGTGGTGGGTTCTGTCGCCGTGAAAGTTCACCCCCGCACCCTGATAGACCTCGTAGCCATCGGGTGCGAGGTTCCCCACGTACAGGTGGAGCCGCTGCTCGACCCGCGCATGTCGAGCGGTCGGTGCGGGAGACACGTCAAGCCTCCCGTCGACCAGCTCGTAGCGTCTCCCGTCGTCGGGCATGCGCTGCAGGTCCTCCACGGTCAGGGGACGCCGCTGCGGCTCCGGGCCTCCAATGGTCATGACAGGCATACTGCCTCTTCGGTTGCATGAGAGCCACTGCCCCGAAGGCGCGGCTGGTTACCGGTGGGTTTTCGAGATAAGGATCGAAAGCGAGTTCGTAGGGACTGCCCGGAATTCGACCGCAGGCCGCGCGGCGTTCGGCTAGAGGCAGAGGGCGCATGGTTACACTCCGCTTCGGCGACACGACAGCAGGTGGTGTCCGCCGTTCGGAGGTCGTCCTGTGTCCAGCCGTTCCGGCACGGCGCGAGCGTTCCTGGCCGCGCTGGCCGTCCCCCTCTTCCTCGTCCTCCTCTCCCCCGCCGCGGTCGCCGGTGTCCTGGACGTCCCGGCCGCGGAGACGTCGCGCTCGCAGCCGGTGGCGCCTGGCGTCGTCCTCACCTCCACGGAAGTACCGGAAGGGTCCGACGGGGCCGCCACGCGCCAGCACTTCGGCGTGCTGAGCGCCGACCTCGGCGGCGGGGCGGCCGTGGGCTACGCCGACCCCGGTGCCGTCAGCGCCGCGGCCCCGCTGCCGCAGCTCATCCGGCCCCATGACAGCGCCGTGGCCGCCGTCAACGGGGACTACTTCGACATCACCGCCTCCTCCGCCCCGCTCGGCGCCGCCGTCCGAGACGGGCGGGTGGTGAAGTCGCCCACGGGGACCCACGAGAACGCCGCGGTGTTCACCGCCGATGGCACGGGGAGCATCGGCCGGGCGCGGTTCACCGGGACCGTCACGCTGGCCGGCGCGGCGGTTCCGCTCGACCGCCTGAACAGCCACGAGATCCCGGACGACGGTATCGGCGCGTTCACCTCGGACTGGGGCACCCACCCGCGGGAGCGCGCGACGCTGGGCGCCGACCGCGTCACCGAGCTGGAGGTCCGCGGCGGCACCGTGCGCGACGTCCGCGAGAAGCCCGGCGACGGTGCCATCGCGCCGGACACCACCGTGCTGGTCGGTGTGGACGCCGCAGCCGACCGGCTGGAGGAGGTCGGGGTGGGCGACGCGGTCGCGGTCGGCTACGGCCTCACCGCCGACGGTGTCCGGCCGCACACCGCGATCGGCGGGCGCCACGTGCTGCTGCGCGGCGGGCGGGTGACCGCCCCGGCCGGCGACACCTCCCGCCACCCGCGCACCGCCATCGGCTTCTCCGCCGACGGACGCCGGATGTTCCTGGCCACGGCCGACGGGCGAACGGCCGGCACGCCGGGCGTGACGCTGCGCGACATGGCCGGGCGGCTGCTGCGCGCCGGGGCGACCGACGCCCTCGAACTCGACGGCGGGGGCTCCTCGACGCTGCTGGCCCGCGAGCCCGGCGCCGCCGCGCCGACCGTGTGGAACCGCACGGGCGGCCTCTTCCGGGCCGTCCCCAACGGGCTGGTCGTGCTCGCCCCGCCGGGTTCCGGCAGGGTGCGCGGCGTGTGGGTCCGCCCACGCATCGAGTCGCGTCCGCCGCCCGGTTCGGCCGTGCCGCGCCAGGCCGACCCCCATCGCGTGTTCTCCGGGCTGCGGCGCGCCCTGACCGCCGCCACGCACGACGAGAACCACGGCCCGGTCCGCCACCCGCCGCGCCCGGAGAGCCTGCGCTGGTCGGCCTCTGGCGGCGCGGTCTCCGGCGGCCGGGACGTCCGCTACACCGCCGGTGCGCCCGGGGCGGCCACGGTCACCGCCCGCTGGGGCCCGGTGCACGGCGCGGTGGAGCTGGAGGTCCTGCCGGGCCCGGCACGTCTCGCGGCCGCGCCCGCGTCGCTCGCCTTCCCCGACGCCTCGGGGGCCGCCCGGATGGCGCTGACCGGCGTCGCTCCCGACGGGAGCCGCGCGCCGGTCGAGCCGGACGACGTCGTGCTCGACTTCGACCCGGAACTGGTGGACGTCGCGCCTCGGCCCGACGGAACGCTGCGCGTCGCACCCCGCACCGACCGCGGTGCCGGCGGGATCGCGGTCTCGGTCTCCGGGTCCCACGGCACCGTGCGGACCACGGTTCCGGTCCGGATCGGGACGGTGACCGAGCAGGTCGCCGGGTTCGACGACGCGGAGCGCTGGACGGCCTCCGCCGTGCGCGGGGAGGCGTCGGTCCGCGCGGTGCCCGACCGCTCGGGAGAGGGTCGCGCCCTGGCCCTCGCCTACGACTTCACCTCCGGCCAGGGCACCCGCGCCGCCTACGCCCACCCGCCCTCGCCCATCCGACTCGACAGGGAGGCGTTCGGTTTCGGTCTGCGGGTGCGCGGGGACGGCCGGGGTGCCCGAATCACCCTGTCGCTGGTCGACGCCGAGGGACGCGGCCACACCCTGCGCGGCCCGGAGGTCGACTGGACCGGCTGGCGGCGGGTGGAGTTCGACGTTCCACCGGCCGCGCATCCGCTGACCCTCACCCGGATCTACGCCTACGAGACGAGCCCGGAGCGCGCCTACGGCGGTGAGCTGGTGTTCGACGACCTGACGGCCGTACTCGCGGTGGAGGAGTGACCGACGGGGAGCAGACCATGACCCCGGTCACATACCGTACGGTCGGTCCGCGCTAGAGTCGGGCCGACGGCGTCCGCCGGCCGCCCGGCGGGTTCGCTCCGGCTTTTCCGTCCGACCGTGGGGAGCGCAGCAGAACATGCGGAAGTTCGCCGACATCTCCGAGCTCGTCGCCGCCGAGGGTGAGCACCTGGGGTACAGCGACTGGCTCACCGTCACCCAGGACCGGATCGACCGGTTCGCCGACGCCACCGGGGACCACCAGTGGATCCACGTCGACGCCGAGCGGGCCGCGCAGGGCCCCTTCGGCCGCACGATCGCACACGGCTACCTCACCCTGTCCCTGCTGGCCTACTTCGGCCCGCGCGTCTACACGCTGGAGCGGCCGCCGAAGATGGGCATCAACTACGGGCTGAACAAGGTGCGCTTCCTGCAGCCGGTGGCGGAGGGCGCGCGGGTGCGCGACGGGATCGAGCTGGCGGAGGCCAAGGAGACCGGCAAGGGGACCCTGCTGACGATGCGGCACGAGGTGGAGATCGAGGGCGGGCAGCGCCCCGCCCTCGTCGCCGAGGCACTGGTGCTGGTGGTTCCCTGAGGCGTGGCCCACTCCCCTAGCTGATCCACATCACCGCAGGTCAACGCGGCGTGTCGCGCCTCGGACACCGAGCGCGACCCGCCGATGATGATTCCCCCTCGATTAGCTAAACATCCGGCAAATCGCCACAAATCACCCCTTGGCGACGAACTAACCTCGTCGGGGTTCCGCGGCGTGTCCGCAGGCCGCGGACCGTTCCAAGACGTTTGCACCCCCGCCGCCCCGGCGTGTCAACACACGGCAAAGAGCCCGCAGCCCTCGGTTCGTCGTGTCGCCCCCCTGATGCCCCCCGTGTTCAGCTGGCCCCGGCGTGGGTGCACGGGGGAGATCAAAGGGGAGAACATGGCCGAGGAGCCGCGCTGTCCGGCCTCACGTGACCGCGAGCTGGGCATGGACGCGAACATCAGCCGACGCGACTTCTTCGACGGGGTCGCCGTGACCGCCGTCGCGGGAGCAGCGGTGACGGCACTCGCCGGATGCGCGCCCGGCGGCGACCGTCCGTGGGCCGCCAGCCCCGCCGTACCCGCGGCGGTACCCGACGGCGCCGACTACCCGCCGGACCTCACCGGCCTGCGCGGCAACACCCAGCAGGCGCTGAGTATCCCGCACGCCATCCGCGACAACCGGCTCGGCAGCGTGACCGACACCGCCCTCGTCGACGACACCGGGGAGCACTACGACCTGGTCGTCGTCGGCGCCGGGATCAGCGGTCTGGCCGCCGCCCACTTCTACCGCCGGCGCAACCCCGGGGCCAAGGTCCTCATCCTCGACAACCACGACGAGTTCGGCGGGCACGCGCGGCGCAACGAATTCCGCCCCGAGGGCCGCGACCAGGTCCTCATCGGGTACGGCGGCACCCAGGCCATCGACACCCCCTCGGCCTACAGCAAGGAGGCCATGGGGCTGCTTCGCGAGCTCGGGATCGACATCGAGAAGTTCGAGAAGTACTTCGACCAGAAGTTCTACGACAAGTTCAAGCTGGCCCAGGAGGGCGACAGCGTCTTCTTCCGGTACGAGGACTTCGGCCGCGACCACCTCGCCGTCCGCGCCAAGGGCATGTCCACCGAGGAGTGGCTGGCCGACGCCCCGCTGAGCGACGAGGGCCGCGCCGACATCATCACCCTGCTCGACGAACCCGAGGACTGGCTCCCCGGGCTGAGCGACGACGAGAAGAAGACCCGGCTCGCCGAGATCACCTACACCGACTACATCCGCGACATCGCCGGACTGGGCGAGGAGGCGGTCGACTTCTGCCGCTCGCTGACCAGCGACGAGTGGGCCGTGCCCGCCGCCGACTGGAGCGCGCTGGACGCGTGGGGCGACGGCTACCCCGGCTTCGACGGGCTCGGCCTCGACGACTCCCGGCCGCACCGCCTCAACTCCTACTCGGTGAGCCGCTTCTGGGGCCGCGACGACCCGTACATCTACCACTTCCCCGACGGCAACGCGAGCATCGTGCGGCTGCTGGTCCACCGCCTCATCCCCGCCTCCGTGCCGGGCGCCGATGAGCTCGACATGGACAGCGTCGTCCTCGCCGAATTCGACTACACCGAGCTCGACAAGCCGGAGAACGACGTCCGGCTGCGGCTGGCCTCGCCCTGCACCAACCTGCGGCACGACGGGGCGCCGGGATCCGCCGAGCGCGTGTTCGTGACCTACCACAGCACCGACGGCAAGCTGCACCGGGTGACCGGCGACCACGTCGTCATGGCGGCCTGGCACGTGATGGGCCAGTACCTCATGACGGAACTGCCCAGCACCCAGCGCCTGGCCATGAAGGACGCCTCCAAGCAGCCGCTGGTCTACGCCAACGTCCAGGTGCGCAACTGGCGGCCGTGGGTGGAACTGGGTATGCGGCACGTCCGCTTCTCCAGCGGCGACTGGGCCGTCGCCCAGCTCGACTACCCCGTCAGCATGGGCGGCTACAAGCACCCGCAGGACCCCGACGAGCCGATCATCATCCAGATGATCGGCGTGCCCTCCCCGGAGGGCATGGCCCCGGCGCAGGCCGCGATCTCGGCCCGGCACCGGATCCTGCACATCCCCTTCGAGGGCTATGAGCGCAGCATCCGCGAGGCGCTCAACCGCGCGCTCGGCGACGGCGGGTTCGACGCGAAGCGCGACATCGAGGCGATCACCGTGAACCGGTGGGGGCACGGGTACGCCAGGGAGTACGCGCGTCCGTTCGACCGGTTCTGGCCGGACGGCCCGACCCCGGCCGACACCGCCCGCCGGAAGCTCGGCCGCATCGTCATCGCCAACTCCGACGCGGCCCCCAACGCCTACACCGACACCGCCATCGACCAGGCACACCGCGCGGTCACCGAGCTCTTCGAGTCCTAAGGCATGCCCCGTGGATCGCGCCCGGGCGCAGAGCCCGGGCGTGCGGCCTGACGTGCGGCCTGACGTGCGGCCTGACGTGCGGCCTGACGTGCGCGCCGACGGGCCGACACCGCCCCGGCGGCGTCGGCCCGTCGGCGCGCAGGCTACAGCGGGGTCCGGGTGAAGACGCGGGCACCCTTCTCCACGGCCTCGGAGCGGCAGGACAGCTCGGGGAACGCGGCCAGCCAGCGGTCGCTGAGGTCGCGCTCGGAACGGCGCACGGTGTCGTCCAGGACGATGACCGCGTCCGCCGCGCAGTGCGGCAGCAGCGCCGGAACGGCCGGGTAGCGGGCCTGGGTGGCGGTGGCCTCGGGCGGGCCGTCCACGAACACCAGGCCGATCTCCTTGAGATCGGCCACCGCCTTGAGGTCGTACCAGGGCTGCGGCGCCGACGCGCCGACGCCGTTCGCCCCGGGGTCGGCGTCCGGCGCCCACTCGGTCAGCGGGGCGTGGCGGACGTCGACGATGGCGTCGAGACCGTGCGCGGCGACCAGCTCGCGGGACAGCTCGGCGTATCGTTCCTCGTGCTCCAGGGCGACCAGGCGGCCGGCACCCGCCTTCCGCAGCGCGTAGCCGAGCCAGACGCTGGACGATCCGCTGCCGCACTCGACCACCAGCTCCGGGCGGCGCTCGTCGATGAGGCGGACCAGCAGCCGCAGCACGTCGGGGGAGGCGGCCCAGCCGCGCAGCGGCGGCATGAACGGGCCGGGGCGCAGGTGGTCCCGCAGCTCCGTCCAGGCGACCTGCTGCTCGTAGTCGTTGCGGCCCTGTGTGTTGACGGTCCGGATGACGTCACGGGAGAGCGCGGGCAGGGTCTCCTCACGCAGCCGGGACAGCTCCCCCCGCACCGCCGCGAACGACGCGTCGGCCTCCTCCCGCTGGACCGCGACCGCCCGCAGGGTGTCGCCCGTGCGCCGGTGCACGCCGCTGATCTCCCGGCTCAGCACGTTCACCCGGCGGGCCAGCCTCCGCACCATCACCGCGACCGCGGCCACCGCCGCGGCGACGACGCCGAGCGCGGCCAGCACCAGCGCGGTCCCCGCCGTGAGCAGGCCCGCCGCGGCGAGCGTCCCCGCCGCGAGGGCGCCGAGCGCCCCCGCCGCGACCACGTAGCCCAGGAGCCGGGACCGCCGGAACCGCCGGAACCGCAGCATGAGACCTCCAGTGTGGACAGGCGCGTCCGCGCGGGACGGCCGAACGTCGGGGGGCCCCGCGTCGACGCCGCGGACACGCCCCAGGGGAGCGGTCCCGCCATCCGGCGAACGACTCGGCGCGGCGGGTACGCGGCCGACGGTAACCCACCGCGACGCCCGCCGAGCAGCCCGCACGGCCCCGGGAGGCGCTCCCGCGACGCAATTCCCCCCGTGTTCATCCGCCCCTCACCGGCGGGCCGCCACCGGTCCACCGTAACCGCGCGCCGCCACCCGCTCACCGCACCACACCGTGCGTTGTTCCGCGATGCCCCGGGGGGGGGAGTCGGTCGGGCGAAACGGCCATCCCCCGATGAGCGTCCGCGATCACTGTGCGGGGAGGGGCGGGGATCACCCGCCGGGGTGGCGCCGGCGGGGGCGCCGAAGCGCTAAGTTGGGGCGGGTCATGCTCAACGATGCCGACGCAGCGCCGCACGCCGCCGCAGGCCGGGACGGCGGGGCCGCCGAGCGCACGGGCACCGCCCACGGCGACGCCGCGGACCTGGACCGGCTGCGGCTCTACAGCTACCTCACCGCCCCCGAGCGCCGGACGTACCTGGCGGTCATGCGCCTGTTCACCTCGACCCTCCTCGCCGACCTCGGCGCCGGTGAGGTGGCGTCGGCACTCGCCGCGGCCGAGCGGCGGGGCGAGATCGAGGCGGGCGAGTCGCGCCTGGAGACCGTCGTGGACCGCCTGGAGCAGTTGGCCCGGTGGGGCAACCTGGTGCCCGGGCGCCGCGAACCCGCCGCGACCATCGCCGAGTTCACCCGCAGCCGCGTCCGCTACCAGGTCGCCAAGCTCGCCATGCGGGTGCAGCGGGACGTCGACGGCATGCTCACCGTCGCCGAGGGCGCCCGCGAGGTCTCGCGCGAGCTGCTGCCCGCCATCGAGCAGGGGCTCGCCGACATCCAGCGCACGCTCGGCGAGCTGCTGGCCGCCGAGCGCGGCCGCGGCCCCGAGGCCACCTCGGTGCGGACCCTGCGCGAGCACCTGGCCCAGCAGGTCACCACGCTCTTCCTGCAGCACGACGAGTTCGCCGCGGCGGTCCGCGACTTCTACGCCTACCTGGGCTCGGTGATCGCCCGCTACGACCTGGCCCCCGCCGAGATGTCGGGCTTCAAGCACATGCTGCTGGAGTACGTGGAGCTCATCGCCAAGGACGTGCTGCGCCACTCCGAGCCGATCGTGGAGCGGCTGGGCTCCCTCAACCGGCAGCGGGACCGGCTGCTGGGATCACTGGGCGCCGGCGAGCCGCTGACGCGCGGCTCCGGAGCCACCGTGCCGGACGGCTCCGACGCCGTGCTCGTGGCGCGCGAGACCCGCAGCGGGCAGACCGAGCTCATGGAGCGTTCGCCCGGTCGGCGCGTGGCCGACTGGGACGGGCTGACCGGCTGGTTCATCGGGCGCCCGGGGCGCCCCTCCGAGGTCGACGGGTTGCGCGACGCCACCAGCCGCGCCATCTCCGCCCTGCTCGGCAACGTCAAGCGCGTCACCGGAGCCGGCGGCGTGGACCCGGGCCGCCGGCGCGACCTGCTGACGCTGGCCGCCTGGTTCGACGCGGCGACGCCGGAGGCCGCACACGACCTCTATGCGGCGGTGTTCGGCCTGTTCGCCGCCCGCCACCTGGCCCTGGTCGGCGAGGAGGACGCCCCGGAGCCCGGCCGCACCTGGGCCGAGGGCGACCGTGTGGACGTCGAGGTCAATGTGCGGACCCGGGGCGAGCGCGCCCCCGCAGGCCAGCTGCCGCGCATCGGCGACGACCCGCTGGGCCGTGCCGAGCTGCTGGAGGAGGAGGACCGCCGCAAGCGGCGCCGGGACGCGGCCGTGCGCGAACTCGCCGCGGCCGTTCCCGACCTGGGTGCGGCCCGGCTGTCCGGGGACGCCCTGGAACTGGTCTGCGAGCTGCTGACCCTGGCCGGGGCTTCGCGCGACATGCCCACCGAGCCGGGCGGCGCGGGAGATCCGATCACCGGTCTCACCCTGCGACTGGAACCCCGGCCCGACGGTGGGGCCGCCCGGATCGGCTCGGTGTTCGGCACCCTGGAGCTGCACGGCGTCGACGTTCACCTGCAGGTCGGCGAGGCCCTGGAGGTCCGCGGAGACCCCGCCGGCCCGCCGGCCTCCCCGGCCGGGGATCGGGCGGTCCGGGACACGCCGGTGCGCGGGACCGCACACGAGGCGGCGGGCGAAGGGGCGCGAGGATGAGCCGCAGGGATCCGCTGGGGTCACCCGAGAAGGCCGCGTTCGGCGGGCTCGACGCCGTCGAGGCCGCCCAGGTGCGCCGTTGCGCCCGGGTGCTGCTGCGCCGCCCGCTGGTGCGCGCCGATGGGCCCGACGGCGACGCGCTCCCGGCGATGCGCCGCTACGCCGACCGGCTGCAGGCGCTGTTCGCCTCCTACCTGGGGTACCGGCTGGTGGTGGAACCGACGTTCGCCCGCCTCTACAAGACCGGCCGCACCCCCGACGGGGTACGCGGCGCGCACAAGCACAACGCCGCCCCCTTCACCCCGCGCGCCTACGCCTACCTGGCCCTGGTGCTGGCCGTCCTCACCGGGGGCGGCCGCCAGCTGCTGCTGTCGGGGCTGGTCTCCGACGTGCGCGCGGCGGGTGCCGAGGCCGGGCTGGATCTGGGCACGGGCATCGTGGACCGGCGGGCCCTCACCGCGGCCCTGCGGCTCCTCATCGACCTGGGGGTGCTGGCCGAGACCGACGGCAGCGTCGCGCCGTGGGCCGACGACGCCGCCCGCGAGGCGCTGCTCACCGTCGACCTGGAGCTGCTGGGCCACCTGGTCGCGGCTCCGCTGGGCCGCTACGCGTCGGCCGAGGCGCTGAGCGGAGCCGGGGACGCCGACGCGGAGGAGCGCCACCGCGTGCGCCGCCGCCTGGTCGAGGACCCGGTGGTGCTCGCGGCCGACCTCACCGCCGAGCAGTGGGACTGGCTGCGGACCAACCTGCGCTCCGAGGCGCACCTGCTGGAGGAGCTGGTCGGGCTGCGGCTGGAGGTGCGCTCGCAGGGCGTGCTGGCCGTCGACCCGGAGGGCTACCTCAGCGACCGGGTCTTCCCCGCGAGCGGCACGATCGCCCGCATCGCGCTGCTGGCCGCGGCCGAGCTGCTGGCCGCGGAGGCCCCGGAGACCGCCGACGCGGCGGGCGGTGACGCGGCGGCCCCCGGCGCAGCCGACGCACCCGGTGTCGCCGACGGCCCCTGGACCACGGTCTCCCACGACAGATTCGGCGCGGTCGTGGCCGCGGTGGTCGAGCGCTACCCGCAGGCCTGGTCGAAGGACGCCATTCGGGACTCCGGTCGGCTGGCCCGCTCGGTCGCCGATACGCTGGCCCAGTCCGGCCTGGCCCGGCGGCGCCCCGGCGGCCTGGTGCAGATCAGCCCGGCCGCCGCCCGCTACCGCCCGGTGCCCGACGGCCCGCCCGGTGCCGAGGCGGACGGCGCCCCGTCCCCCGGTGACGGCGAACGGGCCGCGGCGCCCCCCGCGGCCGACGACGCCCAGGACTCCCTGTTCAGCCTGTGACCCCCGCCCGGCGGGTACCCGACGATCGACTTTAAGGACCGATGTGAGCACCGGACAGGCCGCCGCCCGGCCCCGTGAGCGCTGGCAGCTGCACCGCGGCGGCGTGGTCAACATCTGGCAGTACCGCGACGAGGTCTTCGACCTGTCCGGCGGCCGGGTCATCTTCAAGGGCACCAACGGCTCGGGCAAGTCGCGGACGCTGGAGCTGCTGCTGCCGCTGTGCCTCGACGGCGACCTGCGCAACATGGGTTGCAAGGGCTTCGACACGGTCAGCATGAGCCGTCTCATGCTCGACGACTACGCGGAGAGCACGCTGCGGCTGGGCTACGCCTGGATCGAGTTGCGCCGCACCCGTGACGACGGCGCCGAGGAGTTCCTCACCTGCGGGGTCGGGGTCAAGGCGAGCGCGTCCAGCCGGCAGATCAGCGACTCCTGGCGGTTCATCACCCCGTTGCGGGTCGACAAGGACTTCGCGCTGATGGAGCAGGACCGCCCCATCACCCAGGCGCGGCTGCGCGAGCACATCGGCGAGGACTGCGTGGTGGGCTCCCAGGAGGCGTTCCAGCAGCGGGTGGCGGCCGCCGTCTACGGCATCACCGGCGGCAACCGCTACACCGACCTGCTGCACCTGCAGCGCACCCTGCGCAACCCCGACATCGGTCTCAAGGTGCTGCAGGGCCAGCTGGAGCAGCTGCTGTCCGACGCGCTGCCGCCCGTCGACCCCGATGTCATCGCGCGCACCGCCACCGGCCTGGACAACCTCGAAGGGGTCCGGCGCAACGTGGCGCGGCTGCGCCAGGCCGACTCCGCGCTGGACGAGTTCCTCACCGGCTACCGCGACTATGCGCGCGGTGTGCTGGCCGACCGTGCGCGTCGGCTGGCCACCGCGGAGAAGGGGCGGGAGCGGGCGACGGGCCGCCGCACCAAGCGGGACAAGGAGCGCGCCGCCGCCGAGGCGGACCTGCGCCAGGCCGAACAGGACCGCGACGCCGTCACCGAGCGGCTGGAGCAGGTGCAGACCGAGCTGGAGGCGCTGAAGGCCTCCCCCGCCTACAGCGCCCTGGGCGACCTGGAGGACAAGCAGGCCAACGTGGCCTCCCAGCGGCGGCATGTCGAGGCGGCGCTGGCCAATGCCGAGGGCCTGCGCGCAACCGAGGAGCAGTCCGTCGGCGCCATCGAGCGCGCCGCGGCGCTCGCCGTGCGCATCGGCGAGGGGGTGGCCTCGGGAGCCGCCGAGGCGCGCGAGTCGCTGGGCGCCATCGGCCTGCCCGCGGCGCTGGGCTCGCTACCGCCGCTCCACCCCGCCCTGGATCGCGCGGAGGAGGCCCGCAGGGTCCTGCTCTCCCCGGAACCCGACGCCCGCCCCGAGGCGCTGTACCGGGCCGCAGCCCCGGCCATCGACGCCGACTCGCTGCAGGACGGGGCCGCGCAGGCCGCCGAGGGCGTGGCCGCGGCGGCCGGTGCCGCCGAGGAGCGCGCCCCGCTGCTGACCGGCCTGCTCGCCCGGGCCGAGCGGCTGGTGGAGGACGACGCGCGGGTGGACCGGCTGGCCGAGCGCGCCGCGCACAGCGCCGAGGACGCCGCCGAGGCCGGGCACCGGGCGCGCGAGAGCGAGGAGCGGCTGCTGGCCCTGGCCGGGCAGTGGGCGCACGCGGTGCGGCGCTGGCACGACGAGGCACTGCCGACGGGTGACCGCCCCGCCGCGGGCGAGCTGCCGCCTGTGCCCGACGCCGACGATGTGGCCACCGACCCCGACGCGTTCCGCGACGCCCACCGCGAGGTGCGCGGGGCGCTGCAGCCGCGGGTGCGCGCGGTGCAGCACGCCGCCGTCACCGCCGAGCAGCGCCTGGCCGAGGCCGGCGCCGAGCGGGACCGGCTGCGGGCGGACCTGGCCGCGCTGCGGGAGGCCGCCGAGGTCGCGCCGCCCGACCCCGCCCTCACGACCGCCGCGCGCGACCGCTCCGCGGGCGCCCCCTTCTACCAGGTGGTCGACTTCCGCCCGGAGGTCGGGGCCGACCGGCGCGCCGCCCTGGAGGCGTCCCTGCACGCCTCCGGCCTGCTCAACGCGTGGCTGCCCGCCGACGGCGGACCACCGCCCGACGACGGCGGGCAGGACACCTGGGCGCAGCCCGGCGCCCCCGTCGACGGGCCGTCGCTGGCCGACCTGCTGCGCCCGGCGGTGGACGCCGACACCGACGCCCCCGCCGCCGCGGTGTCCGAGGAGGCGGTCGGCGCGCTGCTGCGCTCGGTGCCGCTGCTGGAGGCCGGGCACCCCGCCGACGCGCCGGGCGCCCCGGCGTTCGGCACCGACGGCCACTGGCGGGCCGGGGTGCTGCACGGCCGCCACACCAAGGCCGCGGCCGAGCACATCGGCGCCGGGGCGCGCGAGCAGGCGCGCCGCCGCCGCGTCGAGGAGCTGGAGGCCGAGCTGGCCGGGCTGGAGGAGCGGATCGCGCGGCTGCGGGAGTCGCTCGGCGGCGCCCAGCGGCTGGAACAGGCGTGGAACGCGTGCCTGGACTCCTTCCCCGACATCGCCGAGGTGCTGCGGGCGCACATCGAGACCCAGTCGCGGCGCGCGGCCGCGCGCCGCGCCATGTCCGATGCCGAGCAGGCCGAGGCCGAGCACGCCCAGGCCCGCGCGCGGCTGGGCGCCGAGCGCGCCGAGCACCGGCGGGCCTGCGCCGATCTGGGGGTCGGCGACGGGTGTGCGGAGCTGCGGGAGCTGTGCGAGCGCGCCCGCCGCGCCACCACCGCGCTGGCGGACGTCACCCGGATGCTGCGCCGGGACCTGCCCGAGGCGCTGCGATCGGTGGCGGCCGCCCAGGCCGACCACGAGCGGACCGCGCGCGCCCGGGAGAAGGCCGAGTCGGATGCCGCCGAGACGCACCGCGCCTACGCCGAGGCGCACACCGTCCTGGCCACGCTCCGCTCCAGCCTGGGGCGTGACGCCGATCAGGTCGGCGAGGACGTGCGGCGCCTCGGCGAGGAGCGGCAGCGGTTGCGCTCCCAGGCGCCCAAGGCGCAGTCGGAGGTGGAGGCCCGCATCAAGGCGCTGGCCGACGCCGAGGCGCGGGTGGAGGCCACCGAGCGCGAGGTGGGCGAGGCCGAGGGCACGGTCGCCGACGCCGAGGACGCGCTCACCGACGCCGCCGACGTCCCCGGCGTGTGGGAGGCGGCGACCGGGGCGGTGGAACCGCCGTTCGAGCGCCCCGGGCTGCGCGCGGCGCTCGCCGAGGCGCTGGCCGATGAGGAGGGCGCACCGGGCGACCCGGCGGCGCTGGAGCGGACCCTGATCTCGCGTATCCAGACGCTGCAGTCGGCGCTGGCCGGGACGCACGACGTGCAGGCCGACCGGGCCCACGGCATCCTCACGGTCGCGGTCAGCGACGAGTCGGGCACCGCGCCGGTGGCGGCGACGGCGCGGCTCACCGCCGCCCGGCTCGCCCAGGCCGAGGAGAACCTCACCGGCAGCGAGGAGCGCATCTTCGAGGAGTACCTGATCGGCGACATCGCCGAGGAGCTGCACCGCCAGATCGGCTCGGCCGAGTCGCTGACGCGCCGGATGAACACGGTGCTGGAGGGCGCCCACTCCAGCCAGGGCGTGCGGGTGGAGCTGTCCTGGGAGCCGGCACCGCACCTGGACCCGGCCGAGCGCTCGGCGTTCGCGCTGGCCAAGAAGTCGGTTGCGCGGCGCACCCCCGAGGAGAACGACCGGCTGCGCCGCGCCCTGATGGACCGGATCCGCGCCACCCGCGAGGAGGGGCGCAGCAGCGGCTACACCGAGGTGCTGGCCGGGGCGCTGGACTACCGGCAGTGGTACACCTACCGGGTGCGGATCCACGACACCGGGCCGGACGGCAGGCCGCGCGACCGCCGGGTGCGGCAGCTGTCCTCCGGGGAGACGCGCCTGGTCTCCTACGTGACGCTGTTCGCGGCGAGCGCCGCGTTCTACGACGCGCTGGAGACCGAGCTGGAGGGCCCGCTGCGGATGGTCCTGCTCGACGAGGCGTTCGAGCGCCTCGACGACCCCACGATCGCCCGGCTGCTGGAGCTGCTGGTGGACCTCGACATGGACTGGGCGATCACCTGGCCCTCAGGGTACGGTGTGTCGCCGAAGATCGACCGGATGCACATCTACGACATCCTCAAGCGCAAGGGCGCCTGGGGGGTCGCGTGCGCCCGCACCACGTGGAACGGCAGCGGGTTCGAGCGCGCGGCGTGAGGCCGAGGACGGCCGCGCCGGACGACGGCTCCCCGGGGTTTATTCCCGACCGGCGCTGTCGCGAGGGCGACACGGGATGACCGGGCCTTGTGCTGATAGCTTTTCAGGGGCGAGATCGATCGCCCGTACAGCCTAGAAACCGTCTTGGGAAGGTGCGCACATGTCCGCGCCATATTCGCTTCCGGAGCTTCCGTACGACTACGCGGCGCTTGAGCCGTGGATCTCCGGCCAGATCATGGAGCTTCACCACGACAAGCACCACGCGGCGTACGTCGGGGGCGCCAACACCGCGCTGGAGAAGCTGGCCGAGGCCCGTGACAAGGGCGACTTCGGCACGGTCAACATGCTTGAGAAGAACCTGGCCTTCAACCTGGCCGGGCACGTGAACCACACCGTCTTCTGGCCGAACCTGTCGCCGGACGGCGGCGACAAGCCCGAGGGCGAGCTGGGCGCGGCGATCGACGACGACTTCGGGTCGTTCGACGCGTTCCGCGCGCACTTCAGCGCCGTGGCCGGCGGCGTCCAGGGCTCCGGCTGGGCGATCCTGGCCTGGGACATCCTCGGCCAGAAGCTCATCATCGAGCAGCTCTACGACCACCAGGGCAACCTCGCGGCCGGGTCCTACCCGCTGCTCATGCTCGACATGTGGGAGCACGCGTTCTACCTGCAGTACAAGAACGTCAAGGCGGACTACGTCAAGGCGTTCTGGAACGTCGTCAACTGGGCGGACGTGCAGCGCCGCTTCGACGACGCCCGCAAGGTCCGGCTGGCCCCGTAGCAGGCGGCTGCGACCACGTGTAAGGGGCGGTGCCGCTGTGGCGGCACCGCCCCTTGCTTCCTCCGCCACCCTCCGTCGGTCTCGGGGCCGCCGGAGGGTGGGGTCAGGCACCCAGGAGTCGGACCGCCTCGGCGGGGGTGGACACGACGGGGTGGCCGGTGGCCTCCAGGCGCCGGCGGTTCATCAGCCCGCTCTCCACGAGGATCGCGCTGGCCCCGGCCGCGCGGGCGGCGCGCGCGTCGTCGTCGATGTCGCCGATGAGCACCACGCTCGCCGGGTCCGCGCCGAGCTCCTCCAGGTGCGCGGCGAGGTGGTCGGCCTTGGAGTCGCTCACGGTGCCGAAGCGCCGCCCGTCGACGCGCGCGAAGTGGCCGCCCAGGCCGCGCTCCGCGACCAGCTCGTTGACGTGTGCGTGCGAGGCCATGGACAGCAGAGACTGGGTTCCCCCGAACGCCGCCCACCGGTGCAGGACGTCGGGCACGCCCTCGGCGAGGCCGCAGCCGGGCACCTCGGACAGGTAGTGGCGGTCGTAGATCTCGTTGATACGCGGCCATTCACCGTCGGCGAAGGAGCGCTCCAGCAGCTCCTCGTAGCACTCGACCAGCGGCCGCCGGAAGACCGACCGCCAGTACTCCAGGTCGACCCGGGGACGCCCGAACTCCACGCACACCTGGTTGAGGGCCGCGAGGTTGGCGTGGTTGTCATCCAGGAGGGTCCCGTTCCAGTCCCAGACGATGTGCTTGATTCCGGTCAGACGTTCGAACGCGTTGTGAGCCACCCCTGCACTCTAAAGGTTTCCGGTGCTTGCATGATCCGCGTGCCGCCTCGATCGGATCCCGGTCATCTAGATGCAATGGAGACCCAAGGGTTGTCGGACGGTAACCGGAGTCCGGTGGGATGACGCCACCCCCGCTCTCCCCTCCAACTGAGGAAAAGCGAACATGCGATACCCCCACCGCATCACCGCCCGCGCGGGCTGCGTGGTCACCTCCGCGCTGGTCGTCTCGGGCCTCCTGGCCGTCCCGGCACAGGCCGACACCCACCCCCCGCTGATCGAGGACGGTCGCACCCAGCCGGTCTTCGACTACGCCGAGGCCGTCTACCACGAGGTCGATATCGAAACCGAGGCGGACAGCGACGGCGACGGCACACCCGACACCGTCCGGATGCGCATCATGCGCCCCAAAGAGACCGACGAGGGTCTGCGCGTCCCCACGATCATCGAGCCCAGCCCGTACTGGGCCGGGCTCAACAGCGTCGACTTCTACGACGTGGACCTCGACGACGAGGACGCCGGCACGGTGCCGCGCACCCGCGGCGGGGAGCGCGCCGGTGGCCTGGGCGACCTGGACGCCCCGGCCGACCCCGAGGAGCTGCGCCGCTCGCGCGCCGCCGGCGGCCCCGGCGTCAGCATGCCCAACTACTACGACAACTACTTCCTGCCGCGCGGCTACGCCGTCGCCCAGCTGGACAGCCTCGGCACCGGCGGATCCACCGGCTGCCCGACCTCGGGCGCGCACAACGAGACGCTGGGCGCGAAGGCCGCCGTCGACTGGCTCAACGGCCGCGCCACCGGCCGCGACCCCGAGGGCAACGAGGTCACGGCCGATGACTGGTCCACCGGGAACGTGGCGATGACCGGCATCTCCTACAACGGGACCCTGCCCGTCGCCGCCGCCACGACCGGAGTGGAGGGCTTGAAGGCGATCGTCCCGCAGGGCGCCATCTCCTCCTGGTACGAGTACTACCGGGAGAACGGCGGCGTCGTCGCCCCGGGCGGCTACCAGGGCGAGGACGCCGACATCCTGGCCGAGCTCGTCCACACGCGCGAGGACCGCGAGGCGTGCCGGCCGGTGCTCGACGCGATCACCGAGGAGCAGGACCGCCGCACCGGCGACTACAGCGCGTTCTGGGACGAGAGGAACTACCGCAACGACGTCGCCGACATCTCGGCCGGGGTGTTCCTGGCGCACGGTCTCAACGACTGGAACGTCAAGACCGACCAGGCGCTGCGGATGTGGCGGGAGCTCGGCGAGCACGGTGTGCCGCGCAAGCTGTGGCTGTACCAGGCCGGTCACGTCAACCCGATGAACCTGCGCATCGAGGAGTGGCTGGACCAGCTGCACGGCTGGTTCGACTACTGGCTCTACGACCTGGACAACGGGATCATGGACGGCCCCGCGGTGGACATCGAGAACGCCGACTTCGGCTGGTCGACGCAGGACGACTGGCCGCCGGCCGGGACCGCCCCGCTGCGGCTGCACATGAACGCGGCGGCCGAGGACGCCGACGGCGGTGCGGGCACGCTGGGCCGTGCCCCCGCACCGGGCCGGGACCAGCGGGAGTCGTTCACCGACGCCGGGCGGACCACCACCGCCGACGCGCTCGCCACCGACCCGGCGGCGGCCGGGAAGAACTCCCTGGTGTACCTGTCGGAGGAACTGGCCGACGACGTGAGGGTCAGCGGATTCCCGGAGGTCTCGCTGCGCGCGGCGATGGACGGCGCCTCCCCGTACCTCACCGCGCTGCTGGTGGACTACGGGACCGACACCCGGGCCACCGGCCCGGTCCGCTTCGACCGGGACGAGCGGGTCTGCTACGGCGAGGGCATCCCCGAGGACCCGGGGTGCACCTTCCGCAGCTACCCGGTGACCGCGACCAGTGACCACAAGATCGTCACCCGCGGCATCCTGGACGCCCGCAACCGCGCATCCATGGAGCGCCAGCTGCCGGTCGTCGGCGGCACCATGTACAGGTACTCCTGGGAGATGCAGGGCCAGGACTACGTGTTCAAGGCCGGGCACCGGATCGGCGTCGTGGTGATCTCCACCGACTACGACTACACGCTGCGCTACCCGGCCGGGACCGACGTCACCCTGGACACCGCGGCGGCCACGGTCACCCTGCCGGTCTCCCAGGGGCGGGACGGCTACCGGGGCTGAGCGGAAAAGGCGGCGGTGGGGCTCGGAGGGCGCGGCCTTCCCGGCCTCACCGCTCCCCGTCCGCCGGCGTGTCCGGGACGGTTCCGGCCCTCGTTCCATCCGCCCTGCCGCGGCGGCGCCGACGCCACAGCACCACCGCGCCCGCGACCGTCAGCGGCAGCACCACCAGGACGAGGATCGGCACGATGATGGCGAGCAGCGACATCACCGCGCTGCCGATGTCCTCGATCGCGCTGATGACCGGCCCGCCCGCGCCGAGGGTGAGGGTGTTGAGCAGCGGCCGCGCCAGCGACTTGAGGGTGTGGAACACCAGGGCGATGACGACGCCGCCGGCGATCGGCCACCAGGAGCCGTCGCCGGTGCTCGCGGCCGTGAGGTCGGCGGAGTCGACCGCCGCGGCCCCCGCCCCGAACGTGAGGCCGCCCGAGGTCGGCCGGACGAACGTCTGCACGATGTCGTTGACGCTGTCGACGACCGGGATCTTGTCGGCGACGAGCTCCAGCACGAGCAGCACACCGAGCACGCCCAGGGATGCCGGATGCTCCATCCACTGCCAGCCCGGACCGAGCGTCAGCAGGTCGGTGTAGCGGGCGATGAGCCCGACGGCCAGCAGTGGGATGTAGGCGTTCAGCCCGGCCGCCGACGCCAGACCGGTCCCCGTCAGCAACTCCAGCATCCGGCCTCTTCCCGCTCGTCTCCGCCCTCGTGTACCGGGGGCACACGTAGACAGACGCTCCGGACCGGCGGTCGGTTCCGGTACGGTTCCCCGCGGCGGCGCGGGCGCGGGAATCCGGCGGCGGGGCGGCTACTGGCGGTGCCGCCGGACCTCTCCGGCGGGGCGGGGCCGGGCGGTGTCGGGGTCCTGGCCGTACTCCTGCAGGGCCCGGCGGCGCCGAAGCAGGTCCCAGCACTGGTCGAGCGAGTCTTCGAGCTCCCGCATCCGGCTGCGCTCCTGCGGTGTCAGCCGGTGCTCGCTCTGCTCGCGGAGGTCGCGCTCCTCGGTGACCAGGTCGTTGATCCGCGCCAGGATCTCGCTCTCCCCGCCATTGGCATCACTCATGCGTCCCATGGTCGGGCAGCGGACCGCCCGCGGCAAGCGCCCCTCCTGCGTGTCCGGGCAGCTCAGATCGGGCGCCGGCGGCGGGACCCGGGCAGCCTCGGGCATTCGGGAGCACCCCGAAGGCCCCATATCGCCCCCAGAGGTCCGAAAAAGCACCGATACTTCAGGAGTGCCCCGGCGCGCACCCGCTGCGTGCGCATCGGGAAGAGCAGCGGCCGGAAATACCTTGAGGGGGTATAGGATGACGGACGAGCAGGAAGAGCAGGGGAAGACCGCCATGGAGACCTACGGCTACCACGACGACAAGCAGAGCCACATCAACCGGCTCCGCCGGATCGAAGGCCAGGTCCGGGGCCTGCAGCGGATGGTCGAGGACGACGCCTACTGCATCGACATCCTCACCCAGACGTCGGCGGTCAACAAGGCGCTGCGCTCGTTCGCCCTGTCCATGCTGGACGAGCACCTGAAGCACTGCGTCGCGCACGCCGTGGCCAACGGCGGCGAGGAGGCGGACACGAAGGTCCGCGAGGCGTCCGACGCGATCGCGCGCCTGGTCCGGTCCTGACCTCCCGGCACGGCACGCCCGCGGCCCCCTCCGCCGACCGCCCCCTGCCCCTCGGCCTCCTGCCCCCTCCTACCGACGAGAGAAAGGCAAGGACCCCCATGGCCGCCACAACGATCACCGTCAGCGGAATGACCTGCGGGCACTGCGAGAAGGCCGTGACCGAGGAGCTCGTCGCCCTCCCCGGGGTGACCTCCGTCAGCGTCGACCTGGAGAGCGGTCGCGTGTCCGTCGAGAGCGAGGCACCGCTGACCGACGATCAGCTGGCGGCCGCCATCGACGAGGCCGGCTACGAGATCGCCGGCTGACACGGCGCCTCCGGCCGCGCCCCTCCGGCGCGGCCGGAGGCGAGCAGCGGCTCCCTGTCAGCCTCCGGCCGCGGGGACGTCGAGCAGCCGCGCGCCCTGCCTGCGCGCCTCCTCCGGGCTGAGGTAGTGGTCGGCGGCCTGGTCGACGAAGGTCGAGGGAACCCCGTGGGCGAACCCCAGCCGGGCCACCTCGCCGCCGAGCGTCGCCCGGATCAGCCAGTTGGCCGCCACCCGGGCGCGGGCCGGAGCGGAGGGGATCGCCCACAGATGGTAGGCGCGGGTCACCGCGAAGGCCGGCAGGCCGGACATGTCGATGCCGAACGGGCGCGCCACGGCGTCCTTCCCGCTGAGGTCGACCACCAGGCCCATGTCCTCGTGGACGAACGGGCGCAGCGGCCGCCGCAGCAGCGAGGAGACCACGTTGTCGGCGGCGACCACGCCCTGGCGCTGCGCGTACTGGGCGGTGGGCGGGCAGATCGCGGTCTCGTCCGGCGAGTCGAGGTTCGGCACCGCGGCGGCGTCCCCGATCGCGAAGACCTCGGGGTGGTCGGGCGTGGCCAGGTCGGAGCCGACCCGCAGCTTCCCGCGCTCGGTGGGGGCGCCGATGGACTCCATGAGCGGGCTCGGCGCGGTCCCGGCCGTCCAGACGAGCGTGCGGCACGGCAGCACCCGGCCGTCGGTCAGCGTCACCTTGCTCTCGGTCACATTGCGGACGGAGACCCCCAGGGAGACCTCGATGTCGAGGTGCCGCAGCAGGTCGAGCGTCTCCTCACCCAGCTTGGGGCCCAGCTCGGGCAGCAGGCGCGGGGCGATGTCGACCAGGTGCCAGTGGATGGCCGAGCGCAGCTCAGGGTAGCGCACGGCGGCCTCCTCGGTGAGGCGGCGCAGCGAGGCGGCCGTCTCCACGCCGGTGTAGCCGCCGCCGACCACGATGAAGCGGCAGCGCTCCTCGCGTTCGGCCGGATCACGGCTGGCGTTGGCGAGCTCCAGCTGAGCGAGCACGTGGTCGCGCAGGACGACGGCCTCGGCGAGGTTCTTGTTGCCGAACCCGTGCTCGCTGAGGCCGGGGATGTCGAAGACCCGGGTGAGGCTGCCCGGCGCCAGGATGAGCCGGTCGTAGCGCTCGTAGCCGAGCTCGTCGGAGATCTTCCTGACCAGGACGACACGGTCGGCGGTGTCGACGCCGATCGCCGACCCGGGCACCATGCGGGTGCGGCCCAGCATGCGGTGCAGGGACACCGCGATCGACTGCGGCGTGAGCAGCCCGGAAGCCACCTGGGGCAGCAGCGGGCTGTAGAGCATGTAGTCGTTGGGCGCGACGAGCACGATGTCGGCCGCGCCTCGGGGAATCCGCCGCTCCAGTCGGCGCAGGGCGTGCAGTCCGGCGAATCCCGCACCGATCACCACGATGCGCGGTCGTGTCATGGTCGACCCCCCTTGTGGTCGGACGATTCCGTCCGCTGTGGTGAGGGCTGCCCGTATCCCCCGAGGTCAAACGTGCACCGGCGGTCTCGATCGGCGTGGCGGACCCGCCCGAGCGCCGTTTCCCGCGGGATCGGAGTCGATACGTGGACGCGATGTCCCCCGGGTTTCACCCGTCGACCATCGGGCACATCGGGCCAGGAGTACGCAGACCACCACACACCAGAACACCTTCGCCGAGCCCCGCCGGATCGCGGACGAGGTCGGCGGCCGCGGTGCACAGGAAGGGAGAGCACATGCGCGTTGTCTGGGGGCTCGCCCTGGCGATGCTCGCGGCGTTCGTGTTCATCGCGCTCAGGTCGGGCGCCACGGGGACGGAGGCGACCGACGGCATCGGCGGCACCGGCGGCACCGGCGTCGGCGGTACCGGGGACGGGGGCCCGCCGGTCGAGATGCCGGACCCCGGGTTCGTCGACCGGATCTCCGAGGCCCTCGACGGCATCGGCGACCTCCTGGACACTCCGCCCTCCTGACGGCGCCACACATCACCCCTCGGCGAGCAGCGCCGCGGTCCCCATGTGCAGCAGCAGTTCGGCCATCCGCTCTTCGGGGAGCTCGCCCGCACTGTGCGGAGTGGAGTTGAGCAGGCCGAACGTGGCGTGCACAGCGGCGCGCAGAACCTCCGGAGCGGCGGTCGGGCGGAGCAGGGCCAGCACGCTCACCCACTGCTCGACGTAGCCGCGCTGCAGCCGCCGGACGCGGCGGCGGTCCGGGGCCGGGACGTTGTCCAACTCGCGGTCGTGCACCGTGATGAGGGCGGGCTCGCGCAGCGCGAAGGCGATGTGCCCGCGCAGCAGCGCCTCCAGGGCCTCGCGCGGGCCATGGGCGGTGGCGGCGCGCTCGCGGCCGTCGGCGGCCAGTCGTTCGCTGATGTCCAGCAGCATCGCGGCCAGCAGCGCCTCCTTGCCCGGGAAGTGCCGGTAGAGGGCGGGGCCGCTGGTGCCCACCGCGCGCCCGAGGTCTTCGATGGACACACCGTGGAAGCCGCGCGCGGCGAACAGGTCGGCGGCGGCGTGCAGGATCTCGGCACGGCGCGCCCCCGCGGTCCGGTTCGCCATCGCCTCTCCCCCTCCCGGTGCGGGCCGGCCGGCCCCGACCGGCCGGTTCGATGTGACCCTGGACACCAACGTTAATGGTCACTAACATCGGCCATGTTAGCGACCATTAACACCTGCGGCCAGAGGGGACTCGATGAGCAGGGCACCCGTGCTCACCTCGGCGATCGACCCGAACAGCGCGGCCTTCGCCGCCAACGCCGAGGCCAACCGCTCCCTCGCCGCCGAGCTGCGCGAGCGGATCGCCGCCGCCGCGCTCGGCGGCCCGGAGAAGACGAGGATCCGGCACGTCGAGCGGGGCAAGCTGCTGCCGCGCGACCGGGTCGACGCGCTGCTCGACCCGGGCTCCCCCTTCCTCGAACTCTCCCCACTGGCCGCATACGGCCTGTACGGACCCGACGGCCGGGACGCGCCGGCGGCGGGGCTCATCACCGGGGTCGGCCGGGTGGCCGGGCGCGAGATCGTGGTGGTGGCCAACGACGCGACGGTCAAGGGCGGCAGCTACTACCCGATGACCGTCAAGAAGCACCTGCGCGCCCAGGAGGTCGCGCTGCACAACCGCCTGCCGTGCGTCTACCTCGCCGACTCCGGCGGGGCGTTCCTGCCGATGCAGGACGACGTGTTCCCCGACCGGGAGCACTTCGGCCGCATCTTCTACAACCAGGCCACCATGTCGCGGCTGGGCATCCCGCAGATCGCCGCGGTCCTCGGGTCCTGCACCGCCGGGGGCGCCTACGTCCCGGCGATGAGCGACGAGGCGGTGATCGTCCGCGACCAGGGCACCATCTTCCTCGGTGGGCCGCCGCTGGTGAAGGCGGCGACGGGCGAGGTCGTCACCGCCGAGGAGCTCGGCGGCGGCGCGGTCCACTCGCGCACCTCCGGTGTCACCGACCACCTGGCCGAGGACGACGCGCACGCGCTGGCGACCGTGCGGCGGATCGCCGCGACCTTCGGCCCGCGCCCCGAGCCGGCGTGGGAGCGGCGCGAGCCGCGCCCACCCGCCCTGGACCCCGAGGAGCTCTACGGGGTCGTTCCCGGCGACACCCGCACGCCCTACGACGTGCGGGAGGTCATCGGCCGCGTGGTCGACGGGAGCGCGTTCACCGAGTTCAAGGCCGAGTACGGGACGACACTGGTCACCGGGTTCGCGCACATCCACGGGCACCCGGTGGGAATCATCGCCAACAACGGCATCCTGTTCAGCGAGTCGGCGATGAAGGGCGCGCACTTCATCGAGCTGTGCGACCGGCGCCGCATCCCGCTGGTGTTCCTGCAGAACATCTCCGGGTTCATGGTGGGCCGCGACTACGAGGCCGGGGGCATCGCCAAGCACGGCGCCAAGATGGTCACCGCCGTGGCGTGTGCCCGGGTGCCCAAGTTCACCGTCGTCATCGGCGGTTCCTTCGGCGCCGGGAACTACAGCATGTGCGGGCGCGCGTACTCGCCCCGGTTCCTGTGGATGTGGCCGAACGCGCGGATCTCGGTCATGGGCGGCGAGCAGGCGGCGTCGGTGCTGGCCACGGTGCGGCGCGACCAGGTGGAGGCGCGCGGAGAGGAATGGCCGCCGGAGGCGGAGGAGGACTTCAAGGCGCCCATCCGCGAGCAGTACGAGCACCAGGGCGGCCCGTACTACTCGACGGCACGGCTGTGGGACGACGGCGTGATCGACCCGGTGGACACCCGAACGGTGCTCGGCCTGGCGCTGTCGGCAGCCCGGCACTCCCCGCTGGAGCCGGTCGGCTACGGCGTCTTCCGGATGTGAGGTGGCAGGTGACGGAGTCGAAGATGACGAACACCCGTGCGGCGACCGCCGCTCCGACGGTGCTGGTGGCCAACCGCGGCGAGATCGCGGTCCGCATCATGCGCACGCTGCGGCGGCTGGGGATGCGGTCGGTCGCGGTCTACAGCGACGGCGACCCCGACGCGCGGCATGTGCGGGCCGCCGACGAGGCGGTCCGGGTGGGCGGGGCGGGCCTCGCCGACAGCTACCTGAACGGGGCCGCCATCATCGACGCCGCCCTGGCGACCGGCGCGACCATGATCCACCCGGGGTACGGGTTCCTGTCGGAGAACGCGGGCTTCGCGCGGGCGTGCGGCAAGGCGGGGCTGGTCTTCGTCGGCCCGCCTCCGGAGGCCATCGAGGCGATGGGCGACAAGATCCGGGCGAAGGCCGCGGTCGCCGCCGCCGGGGTGCCGCTGCTGCCCGGGTTCGCCGAGGATGCGGGGGACCCGCTGTCGGACGAGGAGCTGCGGCGGGCGGCGGCGGAGGTCGGTTTCCCGCTGCTGATCAAGCCGTCGGCCGGGGGCGGCGGCAAGGGCATGCGACTGGTGCGCGCCGAGGACGAGCTGGCCGCCGCCGCGGCCGCGGCCCGGCGCGAGGCGGCCGCCGCGTTCGGCGACGCGACCCTGCTGGTCGAGCGGTTCGTGGAGCGGCCCCGGCACATCGAGGTGCAGGTGCTGGCCGACGCCCACGGCAACGTGGTCCACCTCGGCGAGCGCGAGTGCAGCCTGCAGCGGCGGCACCAGAAGATCGTGGAGGAGGCACCCTCTCCCCTGCTCACCGAGGAGCAGCGGGCGAAGATGGGCGCGGCCGCGGTGGCCGCCGCCACCGCCTGCGGCTATGTGGGGGCGGGGACGGTCGAGTTCATCGTCCGGGCGGCCGGTGGCGCCTACTCGTTCCTGGAGATGAACACCCGCCTCCAGGTCGAGCACCCGGTCACCGAGGCGGTCACCACCATCGGCGGACGCCGCGGCGTCGACCTGGTCGAGCTGCAGCTCCGTATCGCCCTCGGCGACCCCCTCCCCTTCTCCCAGACCGACATCGGCCTGTCCGGGCACGCCGTGGAGTCCCGCGTCTACGCCGAGGACCCCGCACTCGACTTCCTGCCGACCGGCGGCCGGGTCCTGCTCCTCGACGAACCCGAGGGCGAGCACGTCCGCGTCGACTCCGGCCTGGACGACGGTGCGGAGATCACCTCCGCCTACGACCCCATGCTGGCCAAGGTCATCACCTGGGCGCCCGATCGCACCGCGGCACTGGACCGGATGGACGGCGCGCTGGCCCGCTACACCCTGCTCGGCTGCGGCACCAACGTGGCGTTCCTGCGCCGCCTCCTGCGCCACCCCGACGTCGCGGCCGGGGGGCTGAGCACCGACCTGACCGAGCGCATCCGCCCCGAGCTGGTCCCCGACGCGGCCGACGCCGTCCCACCGGGCCTGTACGCGGCCGCCGCACTCGACCTGCAGCTCGGACTGGAACCCGCCGGCCCGCTCACGGACCGCTTCGACGTCCCCGACGGCTGGCGCGTGGGCGGCCCCGCCTGGACCACGTGGCGGCTGCGCGCGCCCCGCCACGACGCGGTCGCCGTGCTGGTCCGCCGCACCACCGCCCCCGACGCGCCTCCCTCCCCCGGCGCGTCCGTCGGCTACGAGGTGCGCGTGGGAGACGGCGAACCGGTGCCCGCCCGCGCCGCGCGGTCGGCCGACGGCCGGACTCTGACCGTCGACTTCGGCGGGCGCGCGGTCCGCTACGCGCGCGCCGTCGACGGCGCCGACCTGTGGCTCGGCCGAGAGGGGTCGGCCTGGCGGTTCCACGAGGAGCCCGCGTTCGCGGCCGTCCGCGAGGACGACACCGGCGGCGACGGCTCGCTGCGCAGCCCGATGCCGGGCACGGTGCTGTCCGTCCCGGTCGAGCAGGGGCAGCGGGTGACCGCCGGGACCCCGGTCGTCGTGGTCGAGGCGATGAAGATGGAGCACGCGGTCACCGCACCCATCGACGGCGTCGTCGCCCGCCTGGAGGTCGCACCGGGCCGCCCCGTGGCCATGGACATGCTTCTGGCCGTCATCACGGCGGACGGGGAGGAAGCCGACGGGCCGAACGCTCCGGCGGACGCGGCCGCTTCCCCGTCGGCGCCCCCGACCGCCCCGACTCCGCCGTCCGCGGAGGCGGCGGCCACCCGGCCGCGCTCCCCCGCACCCACCGACCGGCGCGACCCGCCGATTCCGCCGCCAACGAGGAGTGACCGACAGTGAGCACCACAGCCGACCGCGCCCACCGCCTCTCCCCCGAGCACGAGGAGCTGCGCAGCACCGTCGAGGCGTTCGCCCGCGACGAGGTCGCGCCGGTCATCGGCGACTACTACGAGCGCTGTGCGTTCCCCTACGACATCGTCGCCAAGATGGGCCGGATGGGCCTGTTCGGGCTGCCGTTCCCCGAAGAGTCCGGCGGCATGGGCGGCGACTACTTCGCGCTCTGCCTGGCGCTGGAGGAGCTCGCCCGCGCGGACTCCTCGGTCGCCATCACCCTGGAGGCCGCCGTGTCGCTCGGCGCGATGCCGATCCACCGCTTCGGCAGCGAGGACCAGAAGAAGACCTGGCTGCCCCGGCTGTGCTCGGGCGAGGCGCTCGGCGCGTTCGGGCTGACCGAGCCCGGCGGCGGCTCGGATGCGGGGGCCACCCGCACCACCGCGCGCCTCGTCGACGGCGAGTGGGTGATCAACGGGACCAAGTCGTTCATCACCAACTCCGGCACCGACATCACCGCGCTGGTCACGGTCACGGCCATCACCGGGGAGCGCCCCGACGGCCGCCCGGAGATCTCCGCGATCCTGGTGCCGTCCGGCACCCCGGGCTTCTCCATCGGGCAGAAATACTCGAAGGTGGGCTGGAACGCCTCCGACACCAACGAGCTCGTGTTCGACGACTGCCGCGTGCCCGAGGCCAACCTGGTGGGCGAGCGCGGCCGCGGCTACGCCCAGTTCCTGCGCATCCTCGACGAGGGGCGCATCGCGATCGCCGCGCTGTCGGTGGGGCTGGCCCAGGGGTGCGTGGACGAGAGCGTGCGCTACGCCGCCGAGCGGGAGGCGTTCGGCCGGCACATCGGGGAGTACCAGGCCATCCAGTTCAAGATCGCCGACATGGAGGCCCGCGCACACACCGCACGCCTGGCCTACTACGACGCGGCGGCGCGGATGCTGGCCGGTGAGCCCTTCAAGAAGGAGGCCGCCATCGCCAAGCTGGTGGCGTCCAACGCGGCCATGGACAACGCGCGGGACGCCACCCAGATCTTCGGCGGCTACGGCTTCATGAACGAGTACCCGGTGGGCCGCTTCTACCGGGACGCCAAGATCCTGGAGATCGGCGAGGGCACCAGCGAGGTCCAGAAGATGCTCATCGCCCGCGAACTGGGGCTTCCGGCTTGACCGTGCGCCGGTGCGGCCCACCCGCCGCACCGGCCACCACCGCCGCCACCGGGGCGTGTCCGGTGGATCAGGTCCTAGGCGTGCGTGGCGCGGATCTTGGACTGCCCGTGCGGCAGCCGCTCCCAGTCCGACATGAACCGGGCCTTCAGCCCGTGCTTCTCCGCCAGAGCGGTCAGGGTCCCGGTCCGGTAGTAGAAGTCCTCGCGCAGGACGTGGTGCTCCTTGCCCTCGGTGCGGTCGAAGGTGAAGTCGAACCACCCGTCGGCGGCCAGGATCCGCCCCACGTGCGCCAGGCACTCGTCGATCACCTCCAGCGGCGAGTGCGAGAACACGCTGTGGGCGTGTACGACCCGGAAGTGGGCGTCGGGCAGGAACGCGAAGCGGAGGTCGCGCACGGGCGCCAGGTGCGGCAACTTGGCCTGCAGCCCCTGGCGGGCCAGGGTCTCCTCGGCGGCGATGAGGATGTCGGGCGAGATGTCGATACCGTAGTAGTTGCCGGGGTCGAGGTAGTCGATGAACCGC
This sequence comes from Nocardiopsis mwathae, assembly GCF_014201195.1. Lineage (NCBI taxonomy): Bacteria > Bacillati > Actinomycetota > Actinomycetes > Streptosporangiales > Nocardiopsidaceae > Nocardiopsis > Nocardiopsis mwathae. Next base: position 3,148,681 of record NZ_JACHDS010000001.1, read on the forward strand.
CACCCCGCGCGCAGGTTCCCGCACCCGATGTCGAGCATCCGGTCCGGGGGCTTCAGGCCGTGGGAGACGAGGTAGTCGAACTGCATCTGCCCGAGCGCCAGCCAGCGCTCGTGGGTCGTGGATCCGACCGCGGCCTCCGGGCCGTCGGCGATGTCGTGCCTCATCACGGCCCGGTAGTAGGAGATGTGGTCGGGATGGCGCAACCGCAGCCACGTGTCGCGCCCGGCGCGCTTGAGGTAGCCCGGAATCCTGCCGGGGTTGCGCAGTGCGTAGCCCACCTTGTGACTCAACGCCGAGCGATCGGCGGCCACCTTCTTCCACTGCATGGCGATGGCGTCCTTCCGGTCACGGCACTCCGGTCATGGCACGACCGGTGACCCCCCATCCTGGGCCACCGGCGCAAGACCCGGTAACCGCAGCTCCGGACCTCATCAGCGTTTTCACCGGCCTTGAAGAGGTGCATGCACGGGGCGCCCCCGCGCCGGGGCGGCGTTACCCGCCGTAGACCGGTTCCGGGGCCTGCGCGCCGTCGAGCAGGGCCCGGACGGCCGGTGCGATGTCCGCGGGGGTCCACCGCGTGCCGCGGTCGACCGTCGGGCCGTGGCGGTACCCCTCCATGACGGTGATGCGGCCACCGACGGCCTCGAAGACGCCGCCGGTGACGTCCGCCGAGTCCGCCGACCCCAGCCAGACGACCAGGGGCGAGACGTGCGCCGGGTCCATGCGGTCGAAGCCGCCGTCCTCCGGAGCCGCCATGGTCTCGGCGAAGAGCCGCTCGGTCATGCGGGTGCGGGCGGCCGGTGCGATGGCGTTGGCGCGCACCCCGTAGCTGGCGAGCTCGGCCGCCGCCACCAGGGTCAGGGCCGCGATCCCGGCCTTGGCGGCCGCGTAGTTGGCCTGCCCGACACTGCCCAGGAGCCCGGCTCCCGAGGTCGTGTTGACGACGGACGCGGCCACGGAACGCCCCGCCTTCTTCTCGCTCCGCCAGTGGGCGGCGGCGTGCCTGAGCGGAAGGAAGTGGCCGGCCAGGTGGACCCGGACGACGGAGTCCCAGTCGTCCTCGGTCATGTTGACCAGCATCCGGTCGCGGAGGAAGCCCGCGTTGTTGACCAGCACGTCGAGCCTCCCGAACGCGTCGAGTGCGGCGCGCACGACCTCGGCCGCTCCCCGGTCCGCGGCGATGTCGCTCACCACTGCGACGGCTTCGCCGCCCAGGGCACGGATCTCCGCCGCCACGTCCTCGGCCGCCTGCCGCGAACCGCCGGTGCCGTCGCGTTCCACACCGAGGTCGTTGACCACGACCTTGGCTCCCTGACACGCGAACTCCAGGGCATGGGCCCGGCCGAGCCCGCGCCCGGCACCGGTGACGATGACGACCCTGTCCTCGCAGATCATGCGCTCTCCTCCCGCCATGGGTTCTCCTTCCGTCATGCGTCGTCCTCCCGCCATGCGTCGTCCCGCCGATCCGGCGGGGCACCCCCCGCGGTCGCCGTCGCCGCCGCGTCGAGGTAGGCGGGGCGCTCGCCTCCGCCGTGCAGCGGAAGTGCGGCCCCGCTCACGTAGGCGGCGGCCGGGGAGGCCAGGAAGACACAGGCGGCGCCGACGTCGGCGGGGTCGGCCAACCGTCCCAGCGGCACGGTCCGGGCCACGGCGGCGGCACCCGACGCGTCGCCGTAGTGCGCTGCGGCCGCCTCGGTGCGGACCATGCCGACGCGCACCGCGTTCACCCGCACCTTGGGCGCCCACTCCACGGCGAGCGAGACCGTCAGGTTCTCCAGGCCCGCCTTTGCCGCGGCGTAGGCGGCCGTTCCCGGGGACGGGCGGTGCCCGCTGACGCTGCCGATCATGATGATCGACCCGCCCCGGGGACGACGCTGTAGGACGCGGTTGGCGGCGCGGGACACGATCAGCGGGGCGATGAGGTTGAGCTCGATCACCTTGGCGTGCCGCCGCACATCGCTCTCGCCCACCGGCAGGTAGGGGGTACCGCCCGCGTTGTTGACGAGGACGTCGAGGTCGGGGATCCCGCCGATGAAGTCCTCGACGGCGTCGGCGTCGCGGACGTCGACGCGCTCGAAGCGCACACCCTCCGGCAGGGATTCCGGTTCCCTGCGGGCGCAGGCGACGACCTCGGCCCCCGCGGCGCGGAACGCGGCGGTGATGCCGAGTCCCACCCCGCGCGCACCACCGGTGACCACGACCGTCATCCCGCTGAGGCCGTCGGTGTCCGTCACGGTCCGCCTCCCGCCGCTCGCTCCCGCCCGGCACGGCTCCCGATTCATGTGGCCCGGTCGGGCCTCTGGATGGGGCTGTGGACGGCTGCTACGGTCTTAGTTCTAACAAACGTTTGGTGGAAGGGTAATGCCATGGCGGTCTCCACCACCATCCACCCTTCGGGAGTCTCCGAGGTCGTGGTCGACACTCCCCCGGTCAACGCCCTCTCCGTACGGGACTGGCACGACCTGGCCGACGCGGTCCGCCACTGCGGACGCGACCCCGCCGTCGGCGCCGTGGTCCTGCGCGCGAAGGGCCCCGGCTTCAACGCCGGCGTCGACATCAAGGAGATCCGGCGGAGCACCGGCCACGGTGCCCTGCTCGGCGCCAACCGCGGCTGCTACGCCGCCTTCGCCGCGGTCTACGACTGCGAGATCCCCGTCGTCGCCGCCGTCCACGGGTTCTGCCTGGGCGGCGGCGTGGGCCTGGCCGGAAACGCCGACATCGTCATCGCCGCCGAGGACGCCTATTTCGGCCTCCCGGAGGTCGACCGGGGCGCGCTGGGCGCCGCCACCCACCTCGCGCGCCTGGTGCCGCAGCACCTGGTGCGCGCCATGGTCTACACGTGCCGCACCGTGTCCGCCGCCGAGCTGCACGCGCACGGCTCGGTGCTGACGGTGGTACCGACCACCGGGCTGCGCGCCGAGGCCCTGGCCGTGGCCGACGAGATCGCCCAGAAGGATCCACAGGTCATCCGGCGGGCGAAGGAGGCGCTGAACGGAATCGATCCGGTGGACGTCAAGCGCGGGTACCGATTCGAGCAGGGGTTCACCTACGAGCTCACCCTGACCGGCGCGGGCGGCGCCCACCGCGACAGGTTCGCCGCCGGCGCCGTGGAGACCGCCGTGCCAGGGGCGACGGCCGAGGCAGAGCCCCCCGGCCCGACCCCGGAGGACCACCCCCGGTGAGCGCGGCGGACACGCCACCGGCCCCTCCGGGTGGCCGCGGCAAGGTCATGTCTCCCGACGAGGTGGCCGCCCGGCTCACCGACGGCATGACGATCGGCATCGGCGGCTGGGGCTCGCGGCGCAAACCGATGGCCCTGGTCCGGGCGATCTGCCGCACCCCCCTCCGCGACCTCACCGTCGTCTCCTGCGGCGGCCCGGACATCGGCCTGCTGTGCGCCTACGGCAAGGTGCGGCGCGTCGTCGCCCCTTTCGTCACCCTCGACTCGATCCCGCTGGACCCGTGGTTCCGCGCGGCCCGGCAGAGCGGGGACGGCGCCACGAGCATCGAGTTCACCGAGTACGACGAGGGCATGTTCATGTTCGGGCTCCTCGCGGCGGCCTACCGGCTGCCGTTCCTCCCCACGCCGGCCGGAACGGCCACCGACATCCTGCGGGTCAACCCCGGCCTGCGGACCATCCGCTCCCCCTACCGGACGGCAGGCGCCGAAGGAGGGGAGTTCGTCGCCATGCCCCCGCTGCCCCTGGACGCCGCGCTCGTCCACATGAACCGGGCCGACGTGCGCGGCAACGGCCAGTATCTCGGCCCCGACCCCTACCTCGACGACCTGTTCGCGAAGGCGGCCGACCGCTGCTACATGTCGTGCGAACGCCTCGTCCCGTCCTTCGACGGTCCGGTGCAGTCGCTGCTGGTCAGCCGCATGTTCGTGAACGGCGTGGCGGAGACCCCCCGCGGCGCGCACTTCACCTCCTGCGAACCCGACTACGGGCGCGACGAGGTCTTCCAGCGGCGGTACGCCGCGGCGGCCGGCGACCCCGCGGGGTGGCAGCGCTTCCGAAACCGCTACCTGGACGCGGACGAGCCCACCTACCAGCGGGAAGTGAAGCGCACGTGACCCCTTCCCTCCCCCCTGCCGCGGTTCCGCCCCCGTCCCCGCCCACCCCCTCACCCTCACGCGCGGAGATGTGCGCCGTCGCCTGCGCCGACGCCTGGCGCGGCGACGGCGAGACACTGGCCGCCGCCATGGGGACCTGCGCGATCCTCGGCTCCCGGCTGGCCCGGCTCACCTTCGCCCCCGGCCTGCTCACCACCGACGGCGGCGCGCTACTCACCCGCGGACCGCTGCCGCTGAACCGTCCCGCCGCCACCGCCTCCCACACGGCCGAGGGATGGCTCCCCTTCCGCGACCACCTGTGGCTGGTCCTGCACGGGCGCCGCCACGTCATGATGGGCGCGGCCCAGCTCGACCGGCACGGCCGCAGCAACATCTCCCGCATCGGCGACCGGGACCGGCCGGCCGCCCAGCTCCTCGGCGCGCGCGGGGCGCCCGGCAACACGATCCGCAACACGACCAGCTACTGGATCCCCCGCCACACCCGCCGCGTGTTCGTCGAGCGCGTCGACATGGTGACCGGGGCCGCCGCCACCGACGCCCACGACCTGCGCCGCGTCGTCACCGACCTGGGTGTTCTCGACTTCCAGGGGCCGGGGCACACACTGCGTCTGGTCTCGGTACACCCGGGCGTCACGGTCGAGGAGGTGCGCGACAACACCGGCTTCGACCTTCCCACCCCCGCCGACGGCGTCGGGCGGACCCGGGATCCGACCGACCATGAGCTGCACCTGCTGCGCGGCGTCCTCGACCCCGACGGCCTGCGCGAGCGCGAGGTCCGCGGGTGACCCCCCACCCGACCGCGGGCGCAGCGGCCCACGCCCCGCTGTCGACCGCGCTCACCGACCTGGTCGGCTGCCGCCACCCCATCGTCCAGACCGGCATGGGATGGGTCGCCGGACCGCGACTCGTCTCCGCCACCGCCAACGCCGGCGGGTTGGGCATCCTCGCCTCGGCCACGATGTCGCTGGAACGGCTGGCCGCAGCCATCGCCGAGGTCCGGGCACGCACCGGCGCCCCCTTCGGCGTCAACCTGCGAGCCGACGCGGCGGACGCGCCGGACCGCGTCGACCTGCTGATCCGGAAGCGCGTGCGGGTGGCCTCCTTCGCGCTGGCGCCTACCCCGGAGCTCATCGCCCGCCTCAAAGACGCCGGGATCGCCGTCATCCCGTCGGTCGGCGCTCCGCGGCACGCCCGGAAGGTCGCGGCGTGGGGCGCGGACGCCGTACTCGTACAGGGCGGTGAAGGCGGCGGGCACACCGGCCCGGTCCCCACCTCCGTCCTCCTCCCCCAGGTCGTCGACGCGGTCGACATCCCGGTGGTCGCGGCGGGCGGCTTCTTCGACGGTCGCGGCCTCGTCGCCGCGCTCGCCTACGGTGCCTCCGGCGTCGCGATGGGCACCCGCTTCCTGCTGACGTCGGACAGCCCGGTACCGGAGGAGGTGAAGCGGTTCTACCTCGACGCGACCGACACCGTGGTGACCCGGGAGGTGGACGGCGTGCCGCACCGCGTGCTGCGCACCGACCTCATCGACGCCCTCGAATCCACGGGCCGCCTCCGCCGGATCCCCCGCCTGCTCCACGCGGCCCGCAACGCCGCCGCGTTCCGCCGCGCCTCCGGCCTGTCCTGGCGGGACCTGCTGCGTGACGGCCTGGCCCTGCGGCACGCCAGGGGCCTGCCCTGGTCCCAGGTCCTGATGGCGGCCAACACCCCGATGCTGCTGCGGTGCGCCATGGTCGACGGCCGCACCGACCTGGGCGTCATGGCCTCCGGCCAGGTGGTCGGTGCCATCAACCACCCCGACGACCTGCCGTCGTGCGCCGAACTCATCGACCGGATCATGGCGGAGGCCCACGCGACCCTCGACCGCTTCGACCGGACGTGAGCGCGAGCGGGAGGCCGGCACCATCGCGACCGGCACGGGGAAGAGCGCAGCGGCACAGGCCCGCTGGGCAACCTTGTCGGTGGTCCCGCGCGGGGTGTCCTGTGGAGACGAGCAGCGGCGACGAGGGAGGTAGGGGAGATGGGGTGGCCGGTCGCCGTGCGGGTGGGCGCGTGGCCGGGGCGGAGGCGGGGGGGGCGGGAGCCGGCGCCGCAGTTCGGCCCCGGCCCCACGCGGTCCGATGCCCTGACCTTCGTTGATCTCGGAGATATCGGGGCCTCGCGCGCGGTTTTCACCCCGATATCTCCGAGATCAACGAAGGAGGGGCGGGAGAGCGCTCTCCTTGGGCGATGGCCGGGTGTGTGCGGGTGAGGGGCGGCCGGATCTGGGGATCTGGGTGGGCCCGAAGGGTCTTCACCGATGACCATGGGAAAAAATCGGGCGAACCGGGCGCCATGAGATGCGAGACCATGATCATCTCCGGGCAGGGCCCGGGGCTCCCGGATCGCGGAAACAGCTGCACGCGAAGCGGAACCCCGGACTTCCGGCCGGTCCGAAGCCACCGGTCCACCCGCCCCCAACCGCCCACCGGACCCGAAAACCCACCGGACACCGCTTTCCCACCCCCTACCTCCGATGATCTCGGGACTATCGACCTAATTCTCGCCGGTATTCGGTCGATAGTCCCGAGATCAACGAAGAGGGGACTGGTCAGGCCGGTTGCGGTACGGGGTGTGGGACGGGAGGGGCGCCCGCTCCCCTTCCTCCTCGTCGCTGCCTCCCCGTACGGAGCCGGGGCCGAGCTGCGGCGCTGGCTCCCGCCGCTGGCCCGGCCACACGCCCACCCGCACGACAACCGGCGACCCCAGGCCCCCTCGGCCGTCGGCGCCGCTTTTCCCGCAGAACATCCCGCACGAGACCGCCGAGAAGGCCGAGAAGGCCGAGAAGGCCGCCCAGCAGACCCCTCTTTCGGGTTCAGATCCGCTCGATGATGGTGACGTTGGCCTGGCCGCCGCCTTCGCACATGGTCTGGAGGCCGAAGCGGGCGCCGGTGCGTTCGAGTTCATGGAGAAGGGTGGTCATCAGGCGGGCGCCCGTGGCACCCAGAGGATGCCCGAGCGCGATGGCGCCGCCGTTCGGGTTGACGCGGGCCGGGTCGGCGCCGGTGTCCTTGATCCAGGCGAGTACGACCGGCGCGAACGCCTCGTTGACCTCCGCCACGTCGACGTCGTCGATTCGCAGACCGGCCCGCCGCAGGGCGTGGGCGGTGGCGGGGATCGGGGCCGACAGCATCCGCACCGGGTCCTCTCCTCGGGCGGAGAGGTGGTGGATACGGGCGCGAGGGGTGAGCCCGTGCTTTCGCACCGCCCGTTCTGAGGCGATCAGCAGCGCTGCGGCTCCGTCGGAGATCTGCGCGGCGAGCGCGGCGGTGAGACGTCCGCCTTCGGCGAGTGGGGGCAGCCCCGCCATTGCCTCGCGGGTCGTCGTGCGGCGCGGTCCCTCGTCGGCCGTGACGTCGCTGAGGGGGACGATCTCGCGGTCGAACCGGCCGGAGTCGATGGCGCGGATCGCCCGCTGGTGCGACGCCAGGGCGAACTCCTCCATGGCGTCGCGGGTGATGCCCCACTGTTCGGCGATCATCTCGGCGCCGCGGAACTGTGAGACCACCTGGGTGCCGTAGCGCCGCCGCCAGCCCTCCGAGCCGGCGAACGGTCCTTCGGCGAAGCCGAGGCCAACTCCTGCGGTCATCGCCGATCCAATGGGGATCTGCGACATGTTCTGCACGCCGCCCGCGACGACCAGGTCGGCGGTGCCCGACAGTACCGCTTGCGCCGCGAAGTGCACCGCCTGCTGCGACGATCCGCACTGCCGGTCGACGGTGACGCCCGGCACCTCCTCCGGGAACCCCGCGGCGAGCCAGCAGGTGCGGGCGATGTCCCCGGCCTGCGGGCCGATGGTGTCGACGCAGCCGAAGACGACGTCGTCGACAGCGGCCGGATCGGCCCCGGAGCAGTCGATGAGGGCGGTGAGGACGTGCGCGCCCAGGTCAGCGGGGTGGACGGCGGAGAGGGCGCCGCCCCGCTTGCCGACGGGCGATCGCACCGCCTCGATAATGAAGGCCTCGGACATCAGCGGACACTCTCCTCACACGCGTGCTGCCAGGGGGCGTCCGTTGATCTCGGGGATATCGACGTAATTCCAGCTGGAATTACGTCGATATCCCCGAGATCAACGGAGGAACCGGTGGGATCGCGGGTGAAACGCCGGTAGCTAGGAGGGCCCGGGCTGGATGCCCTCCAGGATCATCGTCAGGTACGTGCGGGCCACGGTGTCGGCGGTCAGCCGCCCGCCCGGCGTGTACCAGTTCGCGGCCACCCACACGGTGTCGCGGAGGAACCGGTAGGCCAGCGGGACGTCGAGGTCGGAGCGGAACGCTCCCTCGCGAACGCCGCGTTCCAGCAGCCCGACCCACATGTCGCGGAAGCGGACGTGGGACGCGTCGAGGTAGGCGAAACGCGGGCTCTGCCCCAGGTGCTTGGATTCGTTCTGGTAGAGGACGACGGCGGGGCGGTGGCGGTCGATGGCGGTGAAGGAGGCCGCGATGAGCGCTTCCAGGGCCTGCCTGGGGTCGTGCTTCTCCTGCAGGATCCGGTCGTAGGACTCCCACAGCTCGGTGAGGAAGGTGGAGAGGATCTCGTCGGCCATCGACTCCTTGGAGTCGAAGTGGTAGTAAAGGCTCCCGGCGAGCATGCCCGCCGCGTCGGCCACCTCCCGGATCGTCGTGGCCGCGTACCCGCGCTCGGCGAAGATGTCGGCGGCTATGCCGAGCAGCTCCGCCCTGCGCCGGGTCCGTGCTGCGGCCGTGCTGTCGGCGTCGCGTCGCCGTGGGCTCATCGCGTCTTCATGCTCTCTGGCTCGAAACCGAGACCACTTCCCCGGTCATGTAGGAGGAGTAGTCGCTGGCCAGGAAGACGATAACGTTCGCGATCTCCCAGGGTTCGGCTGACCGGCCGAATGCCTCCCGCGTGGCCAGTTCGGCGAGGAGTTCGTCGGAGGTCACCTTCACCAGGTGGGGGTGCATGGCGAGGCTGGGGGCGACCGCGTTGATCCGCACCCCGTGCGGCGCGGCTTCGAGCGCGGCGCACCTGGTCAGGGCCATGACGCCGGCTTTGGCGGCGGCGTAGTGGGACTGGCCGGCCTGCGCTCGCCAGCCGACGACCGACGCGTTGTTGACGATGACGCCGCCGCCGTTCGCGGACATGAGGCGAAGGGCGGCGCGGGTGCAGCGCATGGTGCCGGTGAGCGTGACATCGAGTACGCGGTTCCACTGGTCGTCGGTCATGTCGACGAGGTCGGCGGTGCCGCCGAGGCCTGCGTTGTTGACGGCGATGTCGACCCGGCCGAAGCGCGTGCGCGCGGCGTCGAACATGGCCGTGACCTGGTCATCGACCGTGACATCGCAGGGGGCCGCGGTGACGGCGTCCGGGCCGAAGTCGGCGGCGAGCCGGGCGTGGGTCTCCTTGAGGCGCTTCTCGTGGGCATCGCTGATGAGGACGCGGGCACCTTCGTCGAGCAGCCGGCGGGCCGTGGAGCCGCCGATCCCGGCCCCGGCCGCTGCGGTGACGACGGCCGTTCGGCCGCGTAACAGCCCATGCCCGGAACCCGGCGTCGGACCAGGGGTCTGCTCGGATGCGCTGTGCACCATGACCATCAGCCTACCAAACAGTTGTTAGGTAAACTGATCCTCCGAGCCCCTGATGAAGCTCTATAGGATCTCCTCGCGAGCCGCAGACAGGAACGCAGCAAACTCGCCTGCGGAGAATTCGAGCATCCCGTTTTCGCGGTACCAGGTGTCTCGGATGGCAGTGACCGATCCCTCTGCCACCTCAACGCAGTTCTGCCCCATCCCGCCGTCCGTGTAGCTGGACGTGTGCCATTTCATGGATCTCATCAGATTCTCTCTTCCAGGAATTGGATAGAAGCCGAGGGGCTCAGAGCTTCCGCTTGCACCATGTTGTAGGTGGTGCGGAGAAACTCGACACGTTCGGTGTTCGATTCTATGAACCCGCCCACGGCCGACTCCACGTGCGCGATAGACCGCCCATCGGGCAGACACATGACTCTGAACGGAGGACACAACCCTGGCGGCCACGCCACGGGCAGCGCCACCTGGAACCGGATCGTACCTTCCTCCCAGAGCTCGACTATCCGCTTCCTTTGGTGCTTTGTGATGCTTTCGTCGCCAATGACCAGTTCCACGGCCGGCTGCTCGACGATGAACCACAACAGAGGCCTGCTCCCCTTGACCACATCGAGCCGCTGCGTCCGACGCTGGACGATCTCTTCCACCTGCTCAGGCGTCCGGTGGACCTGACGTGCACTGATGAGTGTCCGCGCATAGTCGGGAGTCTGCAGCATGCCAGGGATGAGGCATGGCTGATACTCCAAGATCTGCCGCGCACGTCGCTCCTGAATCAGGACGTCGCGCCACCACGAAGGCTCACCACGCGTATCCCGGATCTCCTCCCAGAGGAACAGCAGCGCGCCTCCTGTGGCAAGCTCTGTGTCCAACCTTTCCGCTTGATCACCATTCGGCGTCCGAGTCCCCTTTTCGAATGCCCCGATGAGCTGGCGGCTCATCTGCGTCGCCCTACCTAGTTCTCCTTGTGTTTTCCCAGCTTGTTCGCGCCATCGCCGAAGTTCGGCACCCCAGCGCTTCCATGACCCGACTCCCTTGTCCTCCATGCTCCAAAAATGACACAAGGAGGACACAGGAAGCCACCTATTCCACCAAAGGATAGGAAGGTGTGGCTTCCATGGCAGATCAGCGCCCGCAGCCCGATGCTTAAGCCATGCCCAGCCGAAAGGGCAGGAAAAGGAGGCGGCGGACCATGATCCGCACCCGATTGAGGAACACGAACTCGGTGCGCCCCTATGTCACCGGGATGCACCTGCACAGCACCCGCTACCGGGGGCCGCGATGACCGGGACGCTCATCACGAAGAAGTCGGACATCCCCGCGTCCGGGCGGCTGGGGGTGTGGCAGGGAGGGGAATTCTCCTGGTACCCGCATGATGCGCACGAGGGCTACTACTACTGCCAGATCCTCGGCGACGGCGGCGACGTGGTCTGGCGGACCACATTCGACGGGCGATTCCTGCGGGAACTCATCATGTGGAAAGTCGAGCGGGGACTGTTCAGGCGCCGGTGCGAGCCGTTGCACACCACACAGCAGGTGACACGCGACCGGTAGTAGGCCTTCCCCTCCCCGGCATTTTCCCGGGTGTCCGGGGATCTCCCCTGAACGGATCGGGGATCTTCGTTCGGGGTCGAGATGAGGGGGCGCGCGGTTGGAGGCGCGCCCCCTCTTTCGATGTTCGGTGTCCTGCGGGCTACGTGCGCTCGCGGACGGCGGTGACGATTTCGGCGATGGCGTCGTCGACCGGCACGCCGTTGTTCTGGGAACCGTCGCGGTAGCGGAAGGACACGGCGCCCTTGCCGATGTCGTCGTCGCCGGCCAGGAGCATGAAGGGGACCTTCTGCTTCTGGGCGTTGCGGATCTTCTTCTGCATGCGGTCGTCGCTCGTGTCCACCTCGACGCGGACGCCCTCGGCGCGGAGCTTCTCGGCCACCTTCTCCAGGTGCGGGATGTGCTCGTCGGCGATCGGGATGCCGACCACCTGGACCGGGGCCAGCCAGGCCGGGAAGGCTCCGGCGTAGTGCTCCAGCAGGACCGCGAAGAAGCGTTCGATCGAGCCGAAGAGCGCGCGGTGGATCATCACCGGCCGCTGCCGGGTGCCGTCGGCCGCGGTGTACTCCAGCTCGAAGCGCTTGGGCTGCTGCAGGTCGACCTGGAGGGTGGACATCTGCCAGGTCCGGCCGATGGCGTCCTTGGCCTGCACCGAGATCTTCGGGCCGTAGTAGGCGGCGCCGCCCGGGTCCATGACCAGTTCGAGGTTCTGGCGCTCGGCCGCCTGGCGCAGGACCTCGGTGGCCTCCTCCCACTCCTCGGGCTCGCCGATGAACTTGTCGGACTCACCGCGGGTGGACAGCTCCAGGTAGAAGTCGCTGAGCCCGTAGTCGCGCAGCAGGTCCAGGACGAAGTCGAGCAGGGTGTCGAGCTCGCCCGGCATCTGCTCCTTGGTGCAGTAGATGTGCGAGTCGTCCTGGGTGAAGCCGCGCGCCCGGGTCAGGCCGTGCACCACGCCGGACTTCTCGTAGCGGTACACGGTGCCGAACTCGAACAGCCGCAGCGGCAGCTCGCGGTAGGAGCGCCCGCGCGCCTTGAAGATCAGGTTGTGCATGGGGCAGTTCATGGCCTTGAGGTAGTAGTCCTGGCCCTCGAACCGCATGGGGGGGAACATCGCCTCGTCGTAGTTGGGCAGGTGCCCCGACGTCTCGAACAGCTTGGCCTTGGTGATGTGCGGAGTGTTGACGAACTCGTAGCCCGCCTCCTCGTGGCGGCGCCGCGAGTACTGCTCCATCTCCTTGCGGATCACCCCGCCCTTGGGGTGGAACACCGCCAGGCCCGAGCCCAGCTCGTCGGGGAAGGAGAACAGGTCCAGCTCGGCTCCGAGGCGGCGGTGGTCACGCTTCTCGGCCTCCTCAAGGAAGGTCAGGTACGCCTTGAGCGCGTCCTTGCTCTCCCAGGCGGTTCCGTAGATGCGCTGCAGCTGCGGGTTGAGCTCGCTGCCCCGCCAATAGGCCGCCGCCGACCGCATCAGCTTGAACGCCGGGATGACCTTGGTGGTCGGCAGGTGCGGGCCGCGGCACAGGTCCTTCCAGCACAACTCGCCGGTGCGCGGGTTGACGTTGTCGTAGATGGTCAGCCCGTCGCCGCCGACCTCGACACCCGCGCCCTCGGCGGCCTCGCCCGCGCCGCCCTTCAGCCCGATCAGCTCCAGCTTGTAGGGCTCGGTGGACAGCTCGGCGCGCGCGTCCTCATCGCTGACCGCGCGGCGATCGAAGCGCTGGCCCTGCTTGATGATCTGCTGCATCTTCTTCTCGATGCTCTTCAGGTCGGCCGGGGTGAACGGCTCGGCCACGTCGAAGTCGTAGTAGAAGCCGTTCTCCACAGGCGGGCCGATGCCCAGCTTGGCCTCGGGGAACAGCTCCTGGACCGCCTGGGCGAGCACGTGCGCGGTGGAGTGCCGCAGGATGGCGCGGCCGTCCGCGGAGTCGATGGCGACGGGCTCGACGACGTCACCGTCGGCCAGCTCGTGGTAGAGGTCGCGCAGCTCGCCGTTGACGCGGACGGCGATCACGGTGCGCCCATCGGCGTCCAGCGCCTGCCCGGCCGTCGTTCGTGCGGCCACCACACGCTCGGTTCCATCGAGGGTGACACGCAGCTCAGGCACGGCAGACACAGTGACTCCTTCAGAGCACATCGGGGATGTTGCAAGACGTGAGTGGAAAATGTGCCGGAACGCTGCCGCGCGGGCCGCCTCGAAGCGGCCCGGGGACGGTCTCCGACCCCACCAATAGTACTTACTGCGATGGGGGATCCCACGAGTCCTTTTCCGCCTCCCGGGTCCCGCACCCGCCGCGCGGCCGGAGGAACCGCCCCGGGACGGGGTGCCATCGGGGCCGCGCCGGGGTATGGCAGAAGCCGGGGAGTGACACGGGGTGGGATCGCACGATTCTAGGGAGGTTCCGTGCGGATCGTGGTCGTGGGCGCCGGCATCGCGGGGGTGACGCTGGCGACCGCTCTGCGCGACAGCGGAGTCGAGACCGTCCTGCTGGAGCAGACACAGGACATCGCCCCGGTGGGCGGCGGACTGCAACTCGCCCCGAACGCCGCCCGCCCGCTGCTGCACCTGGGCCTGGGCCCGGATCTCGCGGAGGTCGGGGTGCGGCTGGAGAGCCGGGACATGCTCCACTGGGCCGACGGTGCCCTGGTGCACTCCACCCCCATGGGCTCCGAGTTCGAGAAGCGCTACGGCGCCCCCTTCTACACCCTGCTCCGCTCCGACCTGCACGGAATCCTGCTGGACGCGGCTCCCCCCGGTTGTGTGCGGCGGGGACGTTATGTCACCGATGTGCTGGAGAACAGCGACGTGGTGACGCTGCGGTGCGCCGACGGCCAGGAGGTCAACGGCGACGCCGCGATCGGAGCCGACGGCGTGCACTCCTTCATCCGGTCGCTGCTCAACGAGGAGCGGCCGCGTCCCGGCGGCCGGGTGATCTACCGGGGGCTGATCCGGGCCGACCGGCTCCCCCGGCGTCTCACCGAGCCCCGGATGCGGGTGTGGATGGGATCGGACCGGTACTTCTCCTGCTACCCGGTGTCGGGCGGGCGGACGATCAGCTTCAACGCGCTGATCCCGGCCCGGGGCAACCACCCGGAGTCGTGGACCGCGGCCGGGCGGATCGACGACGTCGGGCGCGCGCTGGGCGGCTGGCACGCCGACGTGCACACCCTGCTGGCCGCGGCCGAGTGGATCGGTGCGTGGGGGATGCAGGACCGCGCGACGGTCCCGGTGTGGCACTGCGAGCGCGTCGCGCTGATGGGCGACGCCGCCCACCCGACTCTGCCGTTCTTCGCGCAGGGCACCAACCTGGCGGTGGAGGACGCCGTCGTGCTCGCCGAGCGCCTGCGCCGGTCGACGGCGTTCACGGTGGGCGGGTCGCTGGCCGCCTACGCCGAGGTTCGCCGCCGACGGGTGGAGCAGGTGCACGGGAGCTTCCTGGCGGCGCTGCGCTCGCTTGCGCGTGCGGACAGCGAGGTGCGCCGCGAGATGCTCGCCGAGTCGGAGATGGCGACGGCGGACTGGATCTACGGTTACGACGCCGAGCGGGACGCCCCGGTGGCCGGCCCCCCGGTGGAGGGGGCATGGAGCTCCGGGGACGCCCGTCCGCCGTAGAGGGCGCGGTGTGACGGAGAGTACGGGATGTGTGGCTCGCTGATCCTTGGGTAAAAGATTCCGGTCCGCGCCCTCTGATCGAATGACCAGGTCAGCGGGGGCGGCTAGGGTGACCGCATGTCACCGAGTTCCCCGAGCACACTGACCGGAACGGCGGATCCGGCCCCGGCGACATCCCCCTCCCCTTCGGCTTCCCGGGTGGACGCGCCGCCGCGCCGGAGATCGCGGCGGTGGCGCAGATCGCGCGCCTGGGCGCGGATCTGGCGGATGCGCATGCACTCCCACCCCGCGCTGCGCTGGACCTGGCGGATCTCCGTCGGTGTCGTCGGCACGGTCGTGCTGATCGCCGGCATCATCATGTGCGTCACTCCCGGTCCCGGAATCGGCGGGATCCTGCTGGGGCTGGCGATTCTCGCGACCGAGTTCCGCTGGGCGCGCGGCCCGCTGCGGCGCGCCCGCCGCTGGGCGGTGAGCGCCGCGGACCGGGCGCTGGAGGCGAAGCGGCGGCATATGGGCCGCCGTTGAGGCACCTCCACCCCTTTTCAGAATTCGGTCGGCCTCTATCGCGAACACTGCACCGACCAGATCCGAACGGCCTGCCGGTCGGCCCGAAACCGCCGCCCGTACCGCCCACCGCACCGTCCTTCACTCCGCTGACCAGCGACGAAACCGCGTCGGCCGCCTGACGTACGGCGGAATCGGGCCCCGCATCCCCCGCCGTTCCGGGCAGAGCCGACCGAGCCGATACCCAACGAAAAAGGCCGACTCCCGGAGAATGGAGTCGGCCTCTCAGCAAGTGGGCGATACTGGACTCGAACCAGTGACCTCGTCGGTGTGAACGACGCGCTCTAGCCAACTGAGCTAATCGCCCTGCTGTGTTGGCCCCGCCTTGCCCTGCGGGGCGAACAAGTAAGACTTTAGCGCATTCGACGGGGTGGTTGACGCGCCTTCCGCTCCCCAGGAGGGGTCAGGCGCTGTGATCGACGTCTCAACGCGCGGTTCGCCGGGCGGCCCCAGAGCACGCACAACGTGAAACCCCCTCTGCGGCGGGGAGTCTGGATGCCGGGCGGGCACGGGGCACACCCCGACCCCCACCATGCGTGACGCGGGACACAGATCATCCGGAAATTCCTGGTTTCCCCAGCTCATTACAGTGGCGGAGGATCGGAGTAGCTGTGGCGACGATGCCCCCTCGCGATCCGAGCACGAAATCTTCTGAGGTTTTCCGCGTCATAGGTCTGGACCGGACGCGTTGGAGCGGGTGACGGCATACCGACCCGCACATCGCGGGGCCGGACGAGAAAAGGTACGGCGAACATGAACAGTAGCGGCACCACTGCCAGCGCCGAGCTGGGCCTGCGGCTCGTGGTCCCCGACCGCACGGCGGTCCCACTGGTCGCGCGGCTCGACTACACCGCCGATGACCCCTACGCCATCAAGGTGGCTTTCCACACGGGCGAGGACGAGCCCGTCGAGTGGATCTTCGCGCGCGAACTCCTGACGGTGGGCATCGTGCGCCCCGTCGGCGAGGGCGACGTGAAGGTCTGGCCCGCCCGCGGCGAGAGCGAGCGCACCATCAACATCGCGCTCTCCTCCCCGTTCGGACAGGCGGAGTTCGACGCCCCGGTCGCGCCGCTGGCGGAATTCCTGCACCGCACGTACGAGATCGTGCCTGCCGGCCAGGAGGGCGACTACATCGACCTGGACTCCGAGATCGAACGACACCTCTACTCCTGAGGCGTCGGTCGCGGCCACGCCGCGACCATTCACCTGACCCCGCCGGGTCTCCCGGACTGCACGGACCGTACGCGCAACCGACGGCAACCGGATCAGCACCCTCAGGACCCACCACGTCCGAAATCAGCAAGATACGGACAGGTTTCCGGTCGGTGGTTTACCCCCCGGCCAGGGACCGAAACCCGCGACGCGCGGGAATCGTAGAAAGATGCCGCGGCTCGTCGAGCCGCGGCATCTTTCTTCCGCGCCGATCAGAGACGGCGACCGACGTCCCGCACCGCAGGTCACGGGTCCAGGTCGGAGGCGGCGCGCTCGGTGAACACCTCCTGGACCTTGGCCGTCACCGGCCCCGGGGCAGCGGGGAGCACCCGGTCGCCGATCGCGCGGATCGGCTGCACGTCGCGGCCGGTGGAGGTCAGGAACGCCTCGGAGATGTCGGCCAACGCCGACATCGGCACGTCGGCCTCCTCACCCCCGGCCCACTCCAGGACCAGCTCGCGGGTGATCCCCGCCAGCGGTCCCGCGGACAGCGGCGGGGTGACCAGCCGCCCGTCGAGCACGACGAAGATGTTGCTGCCGGTCCCTTCGCACAGGTTCCCGGCGGTGTTGGCGAAGATCGCCTCTCCTCCCCCGCGCTCACGCGCGTACTCCAGCGCCATCACGTTCTCGGCGTAGGAGGTCGTCTTCATCCCCGCGAGCGCCCCGTTCTCGTTGCGGGTCCACGGAACCACCGCGACGTCGGTCACCGGCTCGGAGGGGCCCATCGGCCCGATGGCCACGACGCAGGTGAGCTCGCCCCCCGTCCGCTCGGACCCGAGCGGACCGGGCCCCCCGGTCACGGTGATGCGGATCCGGGAGGACGGCACGTCCGGGTTGGCGTCCAGCGCCTGGCGCACCCCGTCGGCGATGAGGTCGAGGTCGGGCTCGGCGAGTCCGATGCCCGTGGCCGAGCGGGCCAGCCGACGCAGGTGGCGGCTGAGGGCGAACGGCTCCCCACCGATTCCCTTCACCGTCTCGAACACACCGTCACCGACCGTGATCCCGTGGTCCAGCACCGGAATCCGGGCCTCGTCGGCGTCGACAACGCGCCCGCGGCCGAAACCGGCCCCGGCGATCCACACCCGCATCGTCCTCATCCCCCTCGCTGTGGCTGTATCCCTCATCGTGGCTGACCTTCTCAGCCCCGATCCTGCCACCTGCGCCGCGACACGCGCAGACCGCAGCCCGCCCGCGTCGCAGCGGTGCCGCGCGAGGCGGCTGTGCGCCGGGAGGCCGGGCACAAGTCCCGTGACCGACACCGGCCGTTTCCTTCTGGAGGGCGCTCACGGATGGATACGGTAACGACGCGGCCGGTCATCTCCACTTCCGTCCGCCGACGCGCCACACCGGCCGACCAGGAGAACCGGACACATGTGTTACGAATGGCTATCATCTGGGCAACGCTTATGGGAGCCCCGTATGCACGGAGCCTCTCGGTGGGCCATGTGTGGGCTGGTCCGGCCGCAGGCGCCGGGCGCCCACCCGGACGAACACAGATCAAGAGAGCTATGACCTCACAGAGCACCGCACCTGGCGAACTGAGCTGGTTGCTCGATGACCTGCTCACGCGCGCGCAAGGCACGCAGCATGCCATCGTGCTGTCGACCGACGGACTGCTGATGGCGTCATCCAGCAGACTCGACCGATCCGCCGCCGAACACCTCGCGGCCATCACCTCGGGACTGCACAGCCTGGCCGGGGGCGCCAGCAAGCAGTTCGGCGCCGGCGGCATCCGGCAGAGCATCATCGAGATGGACGAGGCCTTCCTGTTCGTCGCGGCCGCCGGAGAAGGCGCCTGCATGGCACTGGTCTCCGACACCGAGTGCGACGTCGGCGCCGTGGCCTTCGAGATGCACAAGGTGATCGAGCGGGTCGGCGAGTACCTGTCGGCACCGCCCCGCCCGGACATGCCCACCACACCCGCCCGGGTGGAGCGCTGACCCGCAGTGGTGACGCGCCCGCGGCGGCTCCCCGTGGCACGGCCCGTCCCGCGGGCGGGCCGTGCGCAGATCACGCCGCCCCGATGCGGATTCGATTTCGCGCACGCGCCGACATCCGCTAGAGTTCTAAACGCAGCGAGGGGGCAGCACCCCGGGGAATCCGGAGCCGCCGAACCTCCTCCGCGCGGACGTGGCTCAGCTGGTAGAGCATCACCTTGCCAAGGTGAGGGTCGCGGGTTCGAATCCCGTCGTCCGCTCGCAGTAAACACCATATGGTCGCGGGGTATCCGCCCCGTGGCACGCGGACGTGGCTCAGCTGGTAGAGCATCACCTTGCCAAGGTGAGGGTCGCGGGTTCGAATCCCGTCGTCCGCTCGGAGGATGGCCGCATGGGTTCACTCACGGGCCGGCGCGGTTCGCGGCGGAGTGGCCGAGTGGCTTAGGCAAGGGACTGCAAATCCCTGTACACGGGTTCGATTCCCGTCTCCGCCTCCACGCTTCGCATCGGCGCGGTTAGCTCAGTTGGTTAGAGCGCTACCTTGACACGGTAGAGGTCACAGGTTCGAATCCTGTATCGCGCACAGTTCGCATTCGGTGATGCCCTCCCCGTCGGCGGGGAGGGCATCACCGTTTTCCCGTTTTTCCCATCGCCCTCGCGCCGCTGCCCTGGACCGACCTCCTACTGCCGCGCCTCGCCCTTCGCCCACGCGGTGACGAGCTTGTTCGCGTCCGGGCGGCGCGGCATCGCGACGATGAGCAGGTCGCCCTCGCGCACCCGGGTATGCGGCGTGGGCGCCAGCATGTGGCTGCCGCGAACGACCGTGGTCACCAGTCCGTGCGGGGGGTTCAGGTCCGTCAGCCGCTGCCCGATGATGTACAGCCCCGGCGTCACGCGCACCTCGACGAGCTCGGTGTTGACGTCGCTGATGGGCACCTCCTCGGCCACGGGGGTCAGGGTGTGGTCGCCGTCGGTCAGCCCCAACCAGCGCGCGACCGTGCGGATACTCGCTCCTTGGACCGCCGCGGAGACCAGGACGATGAAGAAGACCACGTTGAAGATGAGCGCGCCGTCGGGGTGGTCGGCGACGAAGGGGAAGGTGGCCAGCACGATCGGCACCGCGCCGCGCAGGCCGACCCAGCTGACGAAGACGATCTCGCGCCGGCTGTAGCCGAACCACACGAGGCAGAGGGTGACGGCGACAGGGCGCGCCACGAGGACCAGGATCACGCTGATCGCGAGCGCGGGACCTGCCACGCCGGGCAGCTGGGAGGGGAAGACCAGCATCCCCAGCATCAGGAACAGCCCTACCTCGGCGGTGTTGGACAGCCCTTCGTGGAAGGTGCGGATGCCGCGGCGGTGCAGGGGCACGCGTGCCCCCACGAGCAGCCCGGTGATGTAGACGGCGAGGAAACCGGACGCCCCCAGCAGCGCGGCCAGACCGTAGGAGAGCGCCGCGATCCCCAGGGCGAGGACCGGGTAGACGCCCGCGGGACCGAGGTTGACCCGCGTCAGCAGCCAACTTCCGGCCAGACCGGTCAGGGCGCCCACGGCGATGCCGCCGCCCAGCTGCACGACGGCGAACAACGCCCAGTCGCCGGGGCCGGGAGCACCGTGCCACGTGGCGAGGAGCCCGACCGTGAGCATGATCGCGATCGGGTCGTTGGCACCCGACTCCACCTCCAGCAGCGACGCGATCCGACGCGGGAGAGGCGCTCGGCGCAGCATCGCGAAGACGGCGGCCGCGTCCGTCGAGGCGACCACCGCTCCGATCAGGAAGGCGGTGAGGGGTTGGACGTCCAGCAGCAGGTAGGTGCCCCCGCCCAGGACCACTGCGGTGATGACCACGGCGACGGTGGCCAGTAGGAATCCAGGTGCTGCGGCGCGCCGGATGTCGCCCGGTTTGGTGGTCAGTCCGCCCTCGAACAGGATGAGGAGGAGCCCGACGGTCCCTCCGATCTGGGCGATCTGCGGATCGTCGAGGGTGACCCAGCCCAGGCCGTCGTCGGCGATGAGCATGCCCAGCCCCAGGAAGAGCAGGAGGCCGGGCATGCGGATCCGGTTGGCGAACCCCGCGGCTAGGATGGCCGATATCAGCAGGAGTCCGGTTGCCAGAACCCATCCGTCAGCAGGCAGCTGAGCTGTCATTACCCCCCTTGGCAGGCGGTACGGTGCGTCGGAGGGAGTTTATCGGTGGCGCCTGAAAGGGGTTTCCGCCGCTTTCGACGGCGCGCCGCAGCGGTGGCCCCATCGACCGTGACCCGCCTTTTGGTGCCGCTGGACGGCTCCGCCGAGGCGCTGGCGGTGATCGGTCCGGCCCTGCGCATCGCCAGGACACTGCAGGTTCCCCTGGAACTCATGACGGTCCACGACCCCGTGCGGGGCGAGTGGGCCGCCGACATCGACGAGGTCGCCGCCGGCATCGCCTACGAGCACGTCGAGGTCTCCGTGGTCGGCACGGGATGGGCGGGCGATGTGATCGTCGGCCTGGTGGCCGACCAGCCCGGCACGGTGGTGTGCATGGCCACGCACAACCGGGACCGGCTGACGCGCATGGTCGTGGGGAGCGTGACCGAGCACGTGCTCCACCACGCCGCGGCCCCACTGCTGATGGTCGGCCCGGGTCACCTACCGGAGCCGGAGGACAGCGGCTACGACCGCGCCCTGGTGTGCCTCGACGGCGGACCGCGCGACGAGTTCGCCATCGCCGTGGCCGAATGCTGGGCCCGTCAGCTCAAGCTGGAGCTGGAGCTGGTCCACGTCACCGAGTCGTCCGGCGTCGACGGCGCGACGGCACGCCTGTCCCGGATCGCCGAGCGCCTCCAGGAGAGCGGCCGGGCGGCCGCTGCCACGGTCCTGACGGGGACGCACCCCGCCCAGCGGCTCACCGAGCTGATGGCCGAACGCCCCAAGACGCTGGCGGTGCTGGCCAGCCACGGCCGCGTGGGGCTGTCCCGGATCGTTCTCGGGAGCGTGAGCTCCAAGGTTCTGCAGGCCAGCCCGCTCCCCCTTCTGCTCACCCGGGCACCGTGACCGGTCGGGCACGGGGTCTCACGCCGGCCTGAGGACGGGTCGTATCGCTCGCCGGTCGCATCGGGTACATCTGATAGTCATGGACAGGACACGCATCGTCTACGAGCGCGGCGGCAGCGGGTCGCCGGTGGTGCTGCTGCACGGGCTGGGGCACCGGCGCCAGGCCTGGTACCCGGTGATGGGGCCGCTGATGGAGCGGCACGAGGTCTACGCGCTGGACCTGCCCGGGTTCGGGGACTCCCCGGCACCGGACGGGGGGCGCGCCTATGATGTGCCCTCGCTCGTGGAGGCGGTGCGGCGGATCTGCGCCGACCTCGGGCTGCGGCGGCCGCACCTGGTCGGCAACTCGCTGGGCGGCGCGATCGCGCTGGAGCTGGGTGCCGCGGGCGTGGCGGCGTCGGTGACGGCCCTGTCCCCCATCGGCTTCAACGGGCGGCCCGCCGGGGCCGGGGCGCGGGTGCTCGCCCGCGCCGCCCAGCTGGCGGCGTTCGTCCCGACGCCGATGCTGCAGGCCGCGGCCGACAGCCCGCCGGGGCGGGCACTGGCGCGGCGGATGCTGCGCGGTGAGGTGTCCGACCCGGCCGACCGCCACCTCGCCTTCGACGCGCGCGCGATCGCGGCCGGGTCGGCCTATGTGCGGCTGGCTCCGTACGCGGCCGCCTACACGTTCTCGGCTCCGGAGGTCCCCTGCCCGGTGACGGTCGCCTGGGGCGACCGCGACCGCCTGCTGCCGCCCAGCGGTGCCCGCCGCGCGCTGCGCAGGATTCCGCACGCGCGCCAGGTGGTGCTGCTGGGGTGCGGGCACATCCCGATGTCCGAGAGCCCCCGCATCGTGGCCGCGGAGATCCTGCGGACCATCGGCGACACCCGCTCCCGGGGCGGGTTCCTGTCTCCGCCTCTTCGTTGAACCAATAGATCTCGGGGATACGGTTCGAACTCCCGGCGAAATTCCCTCCGCTTCGCCGAGGTCAACGGATGAGGGGGTGGGCAGGGAGGGGGCTCCGGTCGCCGCCGGAGGCCCCGCTCCGCTCGCGGGTCGGTTACTTCACGCCGACCAGGTCGACGACGAAGACCAGGGTCTCGCCCGGCGCGATGGGGCCGATACCGCGGTCGCCGTAGCCGAGGTGCGGCGGGATGACCAGGCGTCGGCGGCCGCCGACGCGCATGCCCATGACGCCCTGCTCCCATCCGGCGATGACCTGTCCGGCGCCCAGCTCGAAGCGGAGCGGCGCGCCGCGGTTCCACGAGGCGTCGAACTCCTCGCCGGTGGAGTGGGACACGCCGACGTAGTGCACCTCGACCTCGGAGCCGTGCCCGGCCTGGGTGCCCTCCCCCACGGTGATGTCGGTGGTCTGCAGCTCCGCCGGGGGCGGGCCGTCGATGAAGTCGATCTCGGGACGCTCCAGTGCCATGTCGCTACTCCTGTCGGTGATCTTGAGACGAACACCCCAGGGTATCGGCGCGCGGAGCGGTGGGATGCGCTACGGGCCGCTGTTCGCCCACAGCACGGGGAAGAGCGCGAGAAGGGCCGTGCGGTCGGGTCAGTCGCCGGTGGTCGCGGCCACCAGGTGACCGCTGCCGCGCACGGTGATGCCACCGGTGTCGGCGGGGACGAACACGGATTCGCCGCGGTCCAGGGTTAGGCGCGTGCCGTGCGGGGTGTGCAGCTCGGCGGAGCCGTCCAGGGCGAGGACGATGGCGGGGACGCCCCCGGGAAGCCGGGAGTCGATGCGGCCGGGGCCGAGCACGGCGAGGGCGAACTCGCCGACGCCGGGCCGGAACTCGGTGTGCCCGTCGGTGCTGAGGGCGGGGCTGTAGGGGACGGGCAGGACGGAGAAGTCGACGACCTCCAGCAGCTCGGGGACGTCGACGTGCTTTCCGGTCAGGCCGGCGCGCAGCACGTTGTCCGAGCTCGCCATGACCTCGACGGCGGTGCCGCGCAGGTAGGCGTGGACGTTTCCGGCCGGGAGGAACAGCGCCTCGCCGGGCCGCAGGGTGATGCGGTTGAGCAGGAGCGCTGCCACGGCCCCGGGGTCACCGGGGTAGCGCCGCGCGAGTTCGATGACGGTGCCGCTGTGCCGTCCGGTGGCGATTCCGGCGGCGGCGCGCTCCTCGCACTCGGCGATGAAACCGCCGACGAGCCGTTCCCGGTCCGCGCACGGGAGGGTGAGAACGCGGGTGAGGGCGGCGCGCAGGGCGCGGTGCGGGTCGGGGGCGGACAGGTCGACGCGCAGTGCCCCGGCCAGCTCGCTGGTGAGCCCGTCGAGGTCGGCGCGGGCGTCGGCCGGGTCGCGGAACCCGCACAGCGCCTCGAAGGGTTCCAGGGCGAGCACGAGTTCGGGCTTGTGGTGGGGGTCGGGGTAGTTGCGGTGGTGCGCGTCCAGCGGGATACCGGCGGCTTCCTCGGCGGCGTACCCGGCGCGGGCGCGGGCGGCGTCGGGGTGGGCTTGCAGGGAGAGGGGGGCGTCGGCGGCGAGCACTTTGAGCAGGAAGGGCAGGCGTTCACCGAACCGGTCGACGGAGTGGGCGCCGAGGATGTCCTTGGGGGCGGAGGAGATGAGGTCGTCGAAGGTGGTCCGGCCGTCGGCGGTGCACAGCATGCTGGGGGCGCCGTGGTGGGCGCCGAGCCAGAGTTCGGCCTGTGGCCGCCCGTCGGGTTCCCGGCCGAGGAGCCGCGGGATGGCGACGGTCGATCCCCACGCGTACGGGCGTACTTGGTTGGTCAGCCTGTGCATCCGCTCTGTTCTTCCCATCCCCGCCTCGCTGGACCATCGGAGCCCACAGTCTCGTGGACGGGCCATCGCCGTGTCGGCAGCGGCACCGCCACCGGAGGGGGTGGTGCCTGCTCTACCACCACCGGTCCCGGCTGCGTGTTCCGGCGATGTTACTGACTGGTTTATCTGGAATCCCGTTCCGCTGTCCAGTTCATGGTGTCAGGGCGGGGGAGGCCGCGCCTCCCGGTCGGTCCGCCCGCACGGCGGTGGAGGCGGCTGATCTGCGGATAACAATTTCGAACGGGGCGGATCACACCGGTTCACAATGGTATTACCATTACTTCTCATGTGCCCCTGAGCACAGCGAACGCGCGTCGTCTCCCCCCGCCTGCGCGCCCCGTCCCTCGCTCCGACCGAGCCGTCCGCGGCCCGCGCCCTTCGGGAGGCAAGTACGTGGAAACCATCGAACCGGCCTACGGCACCGGGCCCCTGCTACTCATCGCCGCCGGGGCCGTGGCCGTCCTGCTCTTCCTCGTGATGCGGGTGCGCCTGCACGCCTTCGTCTCGCTGACGCTGGTCAGCCTGCTGGTGGCGGTGGCCACCCGGATCCCCGCCGACGAGATCGTGCCGACCCTGCTCGACGGCTTCGGCGGCACGCTCGCCGGAGTGGCCCTCCTCGTCGGCCTCGGCGTGATGATCGGCCGCCTGCTGGAGGTCACCGGGGGCGCCGCCGTCCTGGCCAACACGCTGATCCGGGCATTCGGCGAGAAGCGGGCGCCGCTCGCGCTCGGCGTGGCCTCGCTGCTCTTCGGCTTCCCGATCTTCTTCGATGCCGGGCTGATCGTGATGCTGCCGATCGTGTTCAGCGTCGCCCGCCGCCTGGGCGGATCGGTCCTGGTCTACGCGCTGCCCGTGGCCGGCGCGTTCGCCGTCATGCACGCCTTCGTCCCGCCGCACCCCGGGCCGGTGGCCGCCGCCGACCTGCTCGGCGCCGACATGGGCACCACCCTGGTCGTCGGGCTGCTGATCGCCGTCCCCACCTGGTACCTGGCCTCCTACCTGTTCGCGCTGTCCACCGGCCGGCGCTTCGAGCTCCCGGTACCCGACGACGTCCTGGGCGCGGGCGGTGCGCAGGACAACCCGCCCCGGCTGGGCACCGTCCTGGGCATCCTGCTGCTGCCGATGCTGCTGATCTTCTGCAACACCGGCCTGACGACGCTCGCCACCGTCGGGACCGTCGACGGCGACGCCGACTGGGTGCGCGTGCTGGTGCTCCTCGGCCAGACCCCTGTCGCGCTGCTGATCACCGCGATCACCGCCATGGTGGTGCTGGGCCGGGGCCGGCACCCGCGCGAGCGCATCGAGCAGATCAGCAACGAGGCGCTGGGGCCGGTGTGTTCGATCATCCTGATCACCGGCGCCGGCGGCATGTTCGGCGGGGTGCTGCGGGCCGGCGGCATCGGCGAGGCCCTGGCCACCAGCCTGGAGTCCACCGGGCTGCCGATCATCGTGGCGGCTTTCGTGGTCGCCACGGCGCTGCGGGTGGCGCAGGGCTCGGCCACGGTGGCACTGACCACCACCGCAGCGCTCGTGGCGCCCGCGGTCGCGGCGACGAGCGGGCTGTCCACCCTCGACCTGTCGCTGATCGTGATCGCGATCGCCTGCGGCTCCACGGTGCTCTCCCACGTCAACGACTCGGGGTTCTGGCTGGTCGGCCGGTTCCTCGGGATGGACGTGCGGACCACGCTGCGGACCTGGACGGTGATGGAGACGCTGATCGGCGTGGTCGGCTTCGGCTTCGCCTTCCTGCTCAGCCTGGTGGTGTAGCGCCCGGGTCGGCCTCGTCCAGGGCGGCGACGACCTCGCTGACGATCGCGTGCATGGCGGTCTCGGCGACGTCGGGCAGGCCGTCGCGGATGGCCGAGGCGACATGGGCGTGCAGGCGCAGGGCGTGCGGGCGGGGCCGGTGCGGCATCAGCCGGTAGGCGGTGCGGCCGGTGAGCACCTCGGCGACGACGTCGGACAGCCCGGCGAACATCTCATTGCCCGAGAGCCGCAGGATGCGCCGGTGGAACTCGATGTCGAGGTCGAGGAAGGCATCCAGGTCGCCGCGCTCGCCCGCCGCGGCCATCCGCCGGTTGACCTCGGCCAGCTCGGCGCGCTGCGCCCCGGTGGCGCGGCGGGCGGCGGCCGCGGCGGCGGGCGGTTCGATCGCGGCCCGCAGCTCGGTGAGTGAGCGCAGCTGCGCGATGCGGCCGGGGCCGGCCAGCCGCCAGCGGATGAGCCGGGGGTCGTAGACGCTCCACTCCTGCGGGGGGCGGACGCGGACACCGGTGCGGGGGCGGCTGACGACCAGCCGCATGGACTCCAGCACCCGCACCGCCTCGCGGGCCACGGTGCGCGACACCCCGTAGTCGCGCACCAGGCGTTCCAGGGTGAAGACCTGGCCGGGCTCGACATCTCCGGCCGCGATCGCCGGCCCCAGCTCCGCCAGCACGCGGTTGTGCAGGGTTCGGGCGGACGGGCCGCCGTGGTCGGCGTCGGCGCTCATGGGGCTCCTCGCTGCGGCCGGCCCCGGTCGTGGGCACCGGGGCGGCGGCCGTTCTGGTCCGAACTATTGATAACACTATTGGTACGGGGTGCGCGCGGACCCACATTCTCGCGCTCCCGCCGATCAGGGAGGGATTCCGTGCACTTCGTCGTCATGGGCGTATCAGGCAGCGGTAAGAGTACGGTCGCCCGGCAGGCCGCCGAGCGGCTGGGGCTTCCGTTCTCCGAGGCGGACGGCTTCCACCCCGCCGAGAACATCGCGAAGATGTCGGCGGGCGTGCCGCTGACCGACGAGGACCGGCGACCGTGGCTCGCCGCGCTCGCGGACTGGATCGCCGAGCACGAGCGCAGGGCCGAGCCGACCGTCATGGCCTGTTCGGCGCTCCGGCGCCGCTACCGGGACGTGCTGCGCACCGGGGCGCCCGACGTGCGCTTCATCCACCTGCACGGGTCGCGGGAGGTGCTGGCCCGGCGGCTGGCGGACCGCTCGGGCCACTTCATGCCGCCGGCACTGCTCGACTCCCAGCTGGCCACGCTGGAGCCGCTGGAGGGCGGCGAGGACGGCGTCACGCTGGACATCTCCTCGGCCGCGGAGGTGCTGGTCGAGCGCGTCGTCGGGATCATCGGCGCACGCCCGGGGTCGGTTCCGGATTCCTCCGGCTGAGGCGGGCCGCGTCGTCGAGGGATGAGCCGGTCGGGGGGCGGGGGGTGACGTGGTCGGTCAGGCCGTGGCCATATGGCCCATGCGGGCGGAGATCTCCTCAGCGGCCTTCAGGACCGTCTCCCCGATCGAGTCGAGGAGGCTCTCCTCCATCCGGTAGGAGGGCCCGGAGGCGCTGACCGCGGCGATGACCTCGCCGGTGAGGCCGCGGATGGGGGCGGCGACGGCGTTCAGGCCGACCTCCAGCTCCTCCACCGCGGTGGCGTAGCCGTGCCGCAGGATCGCCTCGAACTCCTCGCGCAGCGCGTCGGGGTCGGTGATGGTGCGCGGGGTGAGCTCCTCCAACCGCCCCCGCAGGATCCGCCGCTGGTCGGGGCGGCTCATGTGGGCGAGCAGCACCTTGCCGCTCGACGTGGAGTGCAGGGGGTTCTGCCGGCCGATCCAGTTCTGGCTGACCACCGCCGAGGAGCCGCGCACCTGGTCGATGTTGACGACCATGTCGCCGCTGGGGATGGCGATGTTGACGGTCTCGCCGAGGTCGGCGGCGAGGTCCTCGCACACCTGGCGGCTCTGCTGGGTGAGGTCGAGACCGGCGGCCATGGTTCCGGCCAGCCGGATGATGCCGAACCCGAGCTGGTACTTGCCGCGCAGCCCCGGCTGCTCCACCAGGCCGCGCCGCTCCAAGGCGCCGACCAGGCGAAAGGCCGTCGACTTATGGACGCCGAGCTCGGCGGCGATCTCCGTCACGCCGGCCTCACCGTGCTGGGCCAGTATCTCCAGGACGGTGATGGCGCGGTCCACCGATTGCACCGGCGCACCATCCTTACCGGAGGCCGTCCTGGCCGCCTCCACGTCACCACCCGACCCCCGCTCGGACCGTTCCCCTCGTGGTGTGTTCCGGTTCTTCACTGCGCGGTGGTCGTTGGAAGCCATGGTTCTACGATAGTGGGGAACCGGGAAGGCTCCCCGGACAGGCGCATCCGATGTGCCGTCGGCACAGTTCAGCGCGGGTTTTCGGACGGTGGCGTCAGCTCTGCCCCGCCATCCCTTCTTCCGACTCCATCGCCATGAGCAGCCGCCGGGCGAGGTGGTCGGCGTACGAGGCGCGCACCAGGATGCGGTAGATCGACACGCCGTCCTCCTGTCCCTCCCTCTCCCCTACCCCGTTTCCGGTGCGGTCGATCCCCGTGTGGTGAATGCCGACGGTGGTGGTGGCGAACAGGGTCCGGGCGTAGGAGCCGGGGCCGAAGACGCGCGGGTGCAGGTCCAGCGGGCAGCCCTGGGCGAGCACGTCGCGGGCGTGCGGCCCGCGCAGTTCCAGCACGGCGCGCTGCGCCGACACGTCGACGACACTGCCGCACACCGCGCCGTACTCCCCGCCCAGCGCCGCCCACAGCCCGGCCGAGAGCCCGCGCCCGGTGGCGGTTCCGTCGACGACCAGGTACCAGCCGGGGCCGCACCACAGCACGTAGGGGTGTCCGGAGCCCGTCGCGCGGCCGGCCGCGGGCAGGGCGCAGCCCAGGAACTCTCCGGCGAGGCGGGCCGCGGTCTGCTCCTCGTCGTCGTCCACGCGCAGCTCCACCTGGGCGAGGAACGGCAGCTCGCGCAGGAGCGCGGTGTCGGCGGACCCGGCCCGGAGGAGCCGGTCGGCCAGGTGAGCCGCTGGGCTGCGCGGCTCGGCGCGCGGGGCCGGGACTCCGGCCGTCATGGTCTCATCCGTCACGGCGCAGGCCCTCCTTGTCGTAGAACACCGGATCGGCCACGGTCACCGGGACGATCCGGTCCAGGTGCACGGCGTACAACCGCTCGCCGTGCCGCTCTCGGCCACCGCGCAGCAGGCCGAGGCCGAAGGTGCGGCCCAGCGCGGCGCTGTCGTAGGCGGAGGTGACACGGCCCTGGGTCGGTGCCGAGCGCGCGGCCGACCGCCGCGGCCCCGCGCCGGGCTCCTCGTCGGTGCCCCCCGGTGGCCCGGCCACCAGCTGCGCGCCCTCGGCGAGCAGGTGCCCGGTGTCGTCGGGCAGCAGCCCGACCAGCTGCTCCCGGTCCTCGCGCGCGGTGTCGGGGCGGCGCAGTGACCGCTTGCCGACGAAGTCCCGGCGCTTGGAGACCGCCCACCCCATGCCGAGGTCGAGGGGGGTGACGCTGCCGTCGGTCTCGTGGCCCACGACGATGAAGCCCTTCTCCGCCCGCAGCACGTGCATGGTCTCGGTGCCGTAGGGGGTGATGCCCAGGGGTTCTCCTGCCGCCATCACCGCGTCCCACACGGCCTGCCCGTACCACGCGTCGACATAGATCTCGAAGGTGAGCTCGCCGGTGAAGCTGACGCGCAGCACCCGGGCGGGCACCCCGGCCGCGGTGGTGTCGCGGAAGGCCATGAACGGGAAGCCGTCGGCCGAGGCGTCCAGGTCGGGGGCGAGGAGCCGCATGACCTCGCGCGAGTGCGGGCCGACCACGCTGATCGTGGCGAAGTGGTCGGTGGCGTGGGTGAGGTGCACGCACAGCTCCGGCCACTCCTCCTGGGCCCACTCCTCCAGCCAGGCCAGGACCGTCTCGGCGTTGCCGGAGGTGGTGGTGACCAGGTACCGGCTCTCGGACAGGCGCACGGCCACCCCGTCGTCGAGGACCATGCCATCGGCGCCGCACATGATCCCGTAGCGGCAGCGGCCGGGGCGCAGGGTGGAGAACGTGCCGGTGTAGACGCGGTCCAGGAACGTCCCGGCGTCGCGGCCGCTCACGATGATCTTGCCGAGAGTGGAGGCGTCGAGCACCGCCACGCCCTCACGGGCGGCGCGGCACTCGCGCAGCACGGCGGCGCGCATGTCCTCCTCGCCACGGGGGTAGTAGCGGGCGCGCCTCCACTGCCCGACGTCCTCGAACACCGCCCCGCGGGCCACGTGCCAGGCGTGCATGGGGGTGGTGCGGACCGGGGCGAGCAGGTCGCCGCGGTCCGGGCCGGCCAGTGCGGCGAACGGGACCGGCACGACGGGCGGGCGCTGCCGGGTGCCGCCGACCTCGTCCATGGACCGGCCGAGCCACTGGGAGACGATGCCGGTGGTCAGCACGCCGGAGGTGCGCCCCTGGTCGGGGCCGGTGCCGATGGTGGTGAAGCGCTTGATGTGCTCGATGGAGGTCATCCCGGCGTCGACGGCGGCGCGCAGGTCGGCGAGGGTGACATCGCGGTGCAGGTCGACGAACGCGGTCGCGGGGTCGGTGTGCGGGGCGGTGACGGCCCACAGCGGCATCGGGGGCGCACCGCCCGGCTCGGGGCGGGGGGTGTCCTCGGGGGTGCGCGCCTCGTGGTTGGCGGCGATGTCGGCGGGCCGCGGGGCGGGGACCGGAGTGTCGGCGCGCAGTGCCGCCAGTGCCGCGGCGCGGCCGGCGCGGTGTCCGGCGGCACGGGCGGAGCCGGGGTCGCGGCTCCCGGTGGCGGCGCCCGCGCAGTAGGTGCCCTCGGGTAGGGACCCGGGGAGGAACCCGGCGTGTTCGGGCGACCAGCGCGGCCGCAGCCCGGTGTGGGTGGCCAGTGCGATCGCGGGGTCGTGGCCGCCCGAGACGGCGAGCAGGTCGCAGGCGAGGTCCTGTCCCGGGCCGGTGGCGCGGCCACGGTCGTCGACGGGGGCCAGCGCGGCTCCGGCCAGCACTCCGCCGGCGGTGGCGGTGGTCGCGGTGACGGCGTGTGCGGTACGGACGTCGATGCCGCGCTCCCCCAGCGCCGCCATCGGGGCGCTGCCCGGCTCCGGGCGGGCGTCGGCGACGGCGGCCAGTTCGACCCCGGCGTCGTGCAGATCGACGGCGGCCCACAGTGCCTCGTCGTGGCATCCGGAGACGACGGCACGCTGTCCGGGCAGGACACCGTAGCGCCAGGCGTAGCGGGCGGCCGCGCCCGCGAGCATGACGCCGGGCCGGTCGTTGCCGGCGAAGGCGAACGGCCGCTCGGTGGCGCCGGTGGCCAGGACCGTGCGGCGGGTCCGGATCCTCCACAGCCGGTAGGTGACGGGGCGCCCGTTCGGCGAGCCCCCGCTGCCGGCGTGCCGGCGGAGGCGGCGCTGCAGGGCGATGAGCTCGCCGTGGTCGTAGAGGCCGGTGACGGTGGTGCGGGTGAGCACCCGCACCTCGGGGTGGGCGCCGAGTTCGGCGGCGGCCGCGTGGATCCAGTCGTCGGCCGGGGCGCCGTCGAGGGAGCGCCGGGATCCGAGCAGGTCGCCGCCGGGGTCGGGGCGGTCGTCGGCGAGGACGACCCGGGCGCCGGCGCGGGCGGCCGCCAGTGCGGCGGCGAGCCCGGCCGGTCCGGCGCCGACGACGAGGACGTCGCAGTGCGCCCAGGACTTGTCGGCGCGGGCGGGGTCGCGGTCCTGGGGCAGGCGGGCGTACCCGGCCAGTCCGGCGGCGCGCAGTCCGTCATGGACCTCGACGCGGGTGGCCTGCACCATGGCTTCGCCGGGGGTCGAGTCGACGCGGACATAGGCGCACGGTTCGGCGGTGTCGGCGGCGTAGACGCCCCGCGGGCGCGCGGCGGTGACGGAGGTGGCGACGGTGCGCACACCGGCCGCCAGCAGCGCGGCCGACAGCGGCTCCCCGGTTCGGGCCGCTAGTGGCCGACCGTCGAAGAGGACGGTGGCGTCGGGCGCCGCGGCCCCGGTGGGGTCGGCCCGGTCGGTGCGGCGCCGGCCGGTCATGCCCGCCTCCCCGGGGTCGTGGGTGCGGTGGCGGGGGACGACGGGTCGGCGCGCCCGCCGCCTCTGCCGGTGCCGGGGTCGGGCGCCTGGGTGGTGGCGGGGCCGGAGGCGGCGATGCGGTTGTCGACGGTGTCGCGCAGCACGTGGCACCATCGGCGGCAGCCGGAGGTGTGGAACCAGCGCTCGGCGAACCATCCCTCGGGGTTGTCCCGTACGAACAGGTAGTCGGCCCAGGCACGGTCGTCCAGGGCCCAGGGGTCCTGCGGGTGGGCGACGCCCGCCTGGCCGCCGTAGCGGAATTCGGCCTCGTCCCGGGGGCCGCACCAGGGGCAGGGGATGAGCAGCATCCGCGATTCCTCTCCCTCGTCGTGTCCGTGTCCGTGTCCGTATGTCTGCCGTCGTGCGCCGTCGGCGCCGTCCGTTCCGGGGGTCGGTGGGCTGCCCCGTGCCCCCTCTCAGTGCGCCACGGCCGCCGCACCGTGCTCGTCGACCAGGGCACCCGCGGCGAAGCGGTCGAGTCCGAAGGGCTCGGCCAGCGGGTGCGGTCGGTCGTTGGCGATGGTGTCGGCGAAGACGTGCCCCGCCCCCGGTGTGGCCTTGAACCCGCCGGTGCCCCACCCGCAGTTGAGGTACAGGCCTTCGTACGGTGTGCGGCCGATGATGGGCGAGGCGTCGGGGGTGACGTCGACGATGCCGCCCCAGGTGCGCAGCAGCTCGGCGTGCTCGAACACGGGGAAGAGCGCGACGGCCGCTGCGACCTGGTGCTCGATGGTGGCGAACGAGCCGCGCCGGCCGTAGCCGTTGTAGGCGTCGATCCCGGCCCCCAGGACCAGCTCGCCCTTGTCGGCCTGGCTGACGTAGACGTGCACGGTGTTGGACATGACGACCGTGTCGATGACGGGTTCCAGCAGCTGGGTGACCAGGGCCTGCAGCGGGTGGCTCTGCAGCGGCAGGCGCAGGCCCAGCCGGTCGGTCAGGACCGAGGTGTGCCCGGCGGCGCACAGCGCGACCCGGCCGGCGGCGATGGGGCCGCGGCCGGTCTCCACGCCGACGACGCGGTCGCCGCGCCGCTGGAAGCCGGTGACCTCGCAGTCCTCGATGAGGTGGACGCCGAGCGCGTCGGCCGCGGCGGCGAACGCCCAGGCCACCAGGTCGTGCTTGGCGATACCGGCGCGCGGCTGGTAGGTGGCGCCCAGCACGGGGTAGCGCAGGGCGGGGGTGATATCGATGATCGGGACGAGCTTCTTCACCTCCTCGGGGTCGAGCCACTCGGCGTCGATGCCGTTGAGCCGGTTGGCGTTGACGCGCCGCACCGACTCGCGGACGTCGTGGGTGGTGTGCGCGAGGTTGAGGACGCCGCGCTGGCTGAGCAGGACGGGGCGGCCGAGCTCCTCCTCCAGGCCCTCCCACAGGCCCAGGGCGTGCTCGTAGATGCCGGCACTGGCGTCCCACAGGTAGTTGGAGCGGATGATGGCGGTGTTGCGGGCCATGTTGCCGCCGGCCAGCCAGCCGCGCTCCAGCACGGCGACGTCGCGGATGCCGTGCTCGCGGGCGAGGTAGTAGGCGGTGGCCAGGCCGTGGCCGCCCGATCCGACGATGACGACGTCGTAGCCGGCCTCGGGCTCGCGTCGCCGCCACAGCGGTGCGTCACCGGTCATACGCGCAGCCTCGCCATCTCCGGGTCGAACAGCGGGTCGACGGCCACGTCGGCCGGGATGCGGCGGTCGAAGTAGCCGATCTCCAACCGGGTGCCGGGTTCGGCGCACGCGGCGGGCAGCCACGCGTAGGCGATCCCGGTGCCGATGGTGTGGCCGTAGGCGGCGCTGGTGACGTACCCGGCGGCGGTGCCCCCGTTCTCGGGCAGGTACACGGGCTCGCCGCCCATGACGGTGTCGGCGGGGTCGGGGGTGGTGGTCAGGCAGCACAGGCGGCGTGTCGCGGCGGCGGGGTCGCGTTCGGCCAGGGCCTCGCGGCCCAGGAAGTCGCCCTTGGCCATGCGCACGGCGAAGCCGAGGCCGGCCTCGTAGGGGTCGTGTTCGTCGGTCATGTCGGTGCCGAACGCCCGGTAGCCCTTCTCCAGCCGGAGGCTGTTGAACGCGCCGCGCCCGGCGGCGATCACGCCGTGCGCGCGCCCGGCCCGCCACAGCGTGTCCCAGAGGCGCAACCCCAGGTCGGGCGTGGTGTACAGCTCCCAGCCCAGTTCGCCGACGTAGGAGACGCGCATCGCCAGAGCCGGAACCTCGCCGACGTACATGCGCGCGCAGCGGAAGTAGCGCAGCCCGTCGTTGGAGAGGTCGTGGTCGGCCAGCGGCTGCAGCAGGTCGCGGGCGCGCGGCCCCCACAGCCCGATGCAGGTCGTGCGTGCGGTGATGTCCTGCACCCGGACGGTGCCGTCGGCGGGCAGGTGGCGGCGGAGCCAGTCGAGGTCGAGCGGGCTGTTGACGCCCAGCTGGTAGTGGTCCTCGGTGATCCGGGCCAGGGTGATGTCGCCGCGCAGCCGCCCGGTGTGGTCGAGCAGCAGGCAGTAGGCGACGAAGCCGGGGGCGCGGTCGGTGCGGCCGGTGGTCATCCGGCCGAGGAACGCCTCGGCGCCGGGGCCGGTCACCTCCAGGCGCATCAGCGAGGACATGTCGTACATCGCCACGCGCTCGCGGGTGATCTGCGCCTCGGCTCCGACGATGGGCGACCAGTAGCGCGAGGCCCACGGCCCGGGCGGGGTGATGCCGCGGCCGTCGAGCCGATCGGCGTTGGCCTCGTACCAGTGCGGACGCTCCCAGCCTCCCGCCTCCAGGAAGTAGGCGCCGAGCTCCTCCTGCCGGGGGTGGAAGGGGGCGAGGCGCAGCGGTCGGGGCTCCTCCATCGGCTGCAGCGGGTGCAGGGCGTCGTAGACCTCGACGAAGTTCTGGCAGTCGCGTTCGAGCAGGTAGGAGGGGGCGAGCTGGTGACGCTGGAACCGGTTGACGTCGCAGGCGTGCAGGTCGAAGGACGAGGTTCCGTCGACGATCCACTCGGCCACGGCGCGGGCGACCCCGGCGGAGTGGGTGATCCAGACGGCCTCGGCCACCCAGAACCCGGCGACGTCGGGGGACTCGCCCAGCAGCGGCATGTTGTCGGGGGTGAAGGAGAACAGCCCGTTGATCCCCTCGTCGACCTTGGTCTCGGCGAGGTCGGGCAGCAGGTCGAGGGTATCGGTCCAGGCCGGGTCGAAGTCGGCGGGGGTGAACGGCAGCTCCGAGGGCATCGTGTCGTCGGCGGCCGGCCCGGGGGCGCCGATGGCGTCGGGGTCGACGGGCATCGGCCGGTGGCCGTAGTAGCCGACGCCGACGCGGTCGAACCACTCCCTGTAGTACAGGTCGCGCTCCTGGTAGCGGAGGATCGGGTGGAGGGCCTCTGCGGGTGCCCCGGCGAGCGCGGGTACCGGGCCGGTCCAACCGAACTGGTGGGCCAGCGGGGTGAGCGGGAGGGTCATCCCGACCATCCGGGTGATGCGCGGCCCCCACATGCCGGCACAGCAGACGACCAGGTCGGCGGCGAGGCGCCCCTGGTCGGTGGCGACGCCGGTGACCCGGCCGGCGGCCGTCTCGACGTCCAGCACGCGGTGCCGGGGCAGGAAGCGCGCCCCGCGAAGGACGGCGGCCTCGCCCTGGGCGCGGGCGGCGCCCAGCGCTGAGGCAAGGCCGTCGGTGGGGGTGTACAGGCCGCCCAGTACACGTTCGGGGTGGACGAGTGGGTGGGCGGCGGCGCACTCGTTCGGGTCGAGCACCCGGGCCTCGATTCCCCAGGACCGGGCCCAGCCGCAGCGGCGGTGCAGTTCGTCGAGGCGTTCGGGGGCGGCGGCGAGCTCCAGCCCGCCGACGGGGGTGAAGCAGGGGCGGCCGTCGGCGGTGCGCAGCTCGCCGAACTTGCGCACGGTGTAGCGGGCGAAGTCGGACATGGTCTTGGCGGCGTTGGTCGCGAAGACCAGTCCGGGCGCGTGGGAGGTGGAGCCCCCGGTGCGGTACAGGTCGCCCTGGTCGACCACGGTGACGTCGGTGTATCCGCGCACGGTGAGCTCGTCGGCGAGCGCGCAGCCGACGATACCCGCGCCGATGATCACGATTCGGGGGACGGTCCGAGGGGCGGGACGAGGTGCGGCCATGGCAACCCTACCTTCACCGTCGGAGTTTCTTCAAGCGCAACGACCAGCGTGTTACGCAACAGGTTCTGACGCGCTCCCGGGCACTGTCAAGGGGCGCGGCCAGCGGCTTCTCGCGTGTCGCGATCCCGTCGGCACAGACCGTGCGAGAGCGCGTCGCCGCCCGTGCAAGGGGGGTTGCCCACGGCGCGGCCCCGTGGTGGCGGTGGCGCGCACCCGAACACGCGGTCCCGGACAGGCGCCCCACCGCGGCGGCGCACCGTGCGAGGGCGCGGGGACTTCACCCCGCGCCCCGCGGCCGACCGGCGGCCCGTCGCCTGAGCGCCGGCGGCGGGCACCCGGGCCGGCTCAGCCGGCGGCGAGCCGGTGCAGGTCCTGCTTGGGCACGTACTTCTTCGGGTCGATGAACGGCTTCTCCACGACCGTGGCGGGGACGGTGCCGCCCGGCCGGTCGACGGCCAGCTCGGTGCCCAGCGCCGCCAGTTCGATCGGCACCATGGCGAACCCGATGTTCTGCTCCAGCCGCGGTGAGAAGCAGGCGGAGGTGACCTTGCCGACCGGTTCCGCGCCGCCGGGCGCATAGACCGGGAAGGGGTCGATCATCGAGCCGTCGTTGAAGCTGCCCAGCGGCATGCCGCCGATCTCCACGCCGACGAGCTTGCGGCCGATTCCGTCGTCGCGGATTCTGCGCAGCGCCTCCTTGCCGATGAAGTCGGCCTCCTGCTTCAGGTCGACCATCCAGCTCACCTCGTAGCCGTAGCCCACCTCGAACGGGTTGGTGTCCAGCCCGATGTCGCAGCCCCAGGCGAGGATGCCGCCCTCGATCCGGCGGATGTGGCACGGCCCGATGACCTCGATGCCGTGCGGGGTCCCGGCCTCGATGACCTTGTCCCACAGCCGGACGCCGTCGCGCGAGGCGTTGCGCAGGTAGATCTCGAAGCCCAGTTCGGAGGTGTAGCCGGTGCGCGAGACGACCACGTCCATGCCGTCGAGCTCGAACTCGCGGCAGTAGTAGTAGCCGAT
The DNA here is from genome assembly GCF_014201195.1 of Nocardiopsis mwathae. Taxonomy (NCBI): domain Bacteria; kingdom Bacillati; phylum Actinomycetota; class Actinomycetes; order Streptosporangiales; family Nocardiopsidaceae; genus Nocardiopsis; species Nocardiopsis mwathae. The sequence continues at coordinate 3,186,004 of NZ_JACHDS010000001.1, forward strand.
GTCCAGGATCTCCTCGCCGAACAGGTCGACCATGACGTCGCGCGACTTGGGCCCCTGGACCTGCACCGGGCCGACGTCGGCCTCCCGGATCGTCACGTCCAGCCCGCTGTTGTAGGCCAGGCCCTGCGCCCACAGCAGGACATCGCTGTCGGCCAGGGACAGCCAGAAGTGGTTCTCACCGAGGCGCAGCAGGACCGGGTCGTTGATGATCCCGCCGTCGGGCGCGGTGATGAAGACGTACTTGCACTGCCCCACCCTGCACTTGGTGAGGTCGCGCGGGACGAGCATGTTCGTGAAGGTGAACGCGTCGGGACCGGTGATCTCGATCTGGCGTTCCACGCCGACATCCCAGAGGGTGACGCCGTTGAGCAGGTGCCAGTACTCGGCGACCGGGTCGCCGTAGTGGCGCGGGTGGTAGGTGTGGTTGTAGACGCTGTACTTGGCCACGCCGTGGCGGCGCGACGCGTAGAAGAACGGCGACTTCCTGATCCGCGAGTAGAGCAGGATCTCCGGGTTCTCGATGACGGCCATCGGTCCTCCAGCACTTGATACGCAACGAGGATCGCCATGCGCAACAGAGCGTCCCCCGCCGACGGTGCCGGTGTCAAGAGATCCAGAGACAGATGGTCTCTCTTGACGCAACGCGAATCCATTGACGCAACGAAACCGCCGGATTTAGCCTGTGGTCACGCGGCAGCGTTTCTCACTACGAGTGTAGTTGCACACTGTGCAACGGTCGAGGTATTGGGGTGGAGCCATGGCGCGCCTGCTCGCCACCATCGAACACGCCGTCAAGAAGCCGATCTGGGACTGCCGCATGTGCGGCCAGTGCGTCCTGCACGCCACGGGCCTCACATGCCCCATGACCTGCCCGAAGTCCCTACGTAACGGCCCCTGCGGAGGCGTGCGCGAGGACGGCGGCTGCGAGGTCGACCCGACCATGACCTGCGTCTGGCTCAAGGCCTACGACCGCTCGGAGAAGATGCCGGGCTCCTGGCGCGAGGAGTTCGACGACCTGCGGCCTCCCGTGGACAACCGTCTCCAGGGCACGTCCTCCTGGGCCAACCTGCTCAGCGGTCGCGACAAGGCCGTCCCGGCGGGCTGGCTCCCCGACGAACCGTCCCACGGGGGATAGGCACCGCGCCGAGCCCGGCCGGCGCGCCGACCGCACCACCCGCACCCGCCACGCGACGACCGCTCCCACGACCCCGACGGGCCGCCGCCGGCCCACCGGTCCGAACACCACGCATCAGGACGAACCGGAAGGAGCACAGGGTGCCCACCTTCGCCGACCTCATCGCCTCCTCGGAGCCGAGCCGCCCCGTGATCACCGCCGAGTGCCCCGTGCCGGACGGCGGCGGCCTGGCGGACATCGCGGCCCACGTCGCCCGGTTCGCCCCCTATGTGGACGCGGTCAACGCCACCGACAACCCGGCCGCGCACGCCCACGCCTCCAGCGTGGCCGTGGCCATCGCCCTGCGGCAGTACGGCGTCGAGCCGGTGCTGCAGCTGGTGTGCAGGGACAAGAACCGACTGGCGCTGGAGGCCGACATCGTGGGTGCGGCCCTGCACGGAGTCACCACCGTGTCCTGCCTGACCGGCGACGACGTCACGGCCGGGGACGAGCCCGAGGCGCGCCGGGTCTTCGACCTGGACGCGGTGCAGCTCATCCGGATGGCCGCCGGGCTGTCCCGGGGCCGCTACCTGTCCGGGCGCACGATCGACCCTGCGCCGCCCCTCCTGATCGGAGCGGTGGAGAACCCCGCGGCGCCGCCGCACGCCTACCGCGTCCGCCGCGCGCTGAAGAAGGCCGCGGCCGGGGCACGCTTCCTCCAGCTCCAGATCTGCTACCACCCCGACCGGCTCGCCGAGTTCACCCGTATCGGCGCCGCCACCGGTCTCACCCCCAAGGTCGCACTGCTGCCCAGCGTCGTCCTGGTGAAGGGTGCCCGGTCCCTGCGCTACATGAACGCCCACGTGCCCGGGGTGCACGTCCCCGACGAGGTGATCGACCGCGTCGCCGCCGCGTCCGACCCGCGTGAAGCCGCCTACCGGCTCGCCCTGGACCAGTCCGCGCACGCCCTCTCCCTCCCCGGTGTGCGCGGGCTGCACTTCATCGACTTCCGCCACGACGACTCACTCGCCCGCATCTGCTCCGACCTGGGCCTGCCCACGGTCCGCAGCGCCCCGGAGGGCAACGCGATGGCCGTGTGACCCCGAACCCCGGCCCGGCGGAGGAGCACAGGACCGCCGCTCACGCGCGGGCTGCGGGGCGCAAGCGCGCAGGCCCGCTGTGCGGCCTTGCCGGGGGTCGCCCGCAGGGTGTCCTGAGGAGACGAGCGGTAGCGACGAGGGAGGTGGGGCGCTGGGGTGGTCGTGCGTCCTGCGGGCAGGCGGGTGGCCGGGGCAGCGGTGGGAGCCGGCGCCGCGGTTCGGCTGGCTTCTCGGGTCCGGTGGGCTCCCCGAAGATGATCATGGGCTCGTATCTCATCGCGCCCGTTTCGCCCGATTCTTTTCCATGATCATCGAGGACAGCCGAGGGCACGGTGTTCGGACGCGGAGGCGGACGCGGCGGGGTTCAGCGATCCTTCCGGGAGGCCTCCGCCTGGGCGATGAGCCGGCCGGTGAGCCGGGTGAGCACCTCGGTGTCGGGTAGCGACAGCCCGGCGATGCTGGAGAGGTAGAGACCGTCGCCGACGAGGCGGATGGTCTCGGCGAGGACCGGGTCAGCGACCTCCTCGTGGAGGAGCCGGGACCACTCGTCGAAGAGCTGCCGGATGAGGCGCTCGGACTCCTCGGACATGCCCTCCTTGCTGCGCAGGGCCGCGATGATCGACCAATAGAGCTCGGCCTCCTCCCTGGACTGGGGCAGGGAGGTGCGCAGGAAGGTCCGGACGACCCCTTCGTCGCCCTCGGTGGCCTCGCGGAACTCGTCCTGCGCGCGGTCGGCCAGGCGTTCGACCAGCCCGGTCATCAGTGCGGCCTTGGACGGGAAATGGTAGAGCAGTCCGCCCTTGGACACCCCTGCGGCGGCGGCCACCGCCTCCAGGGTCACAGCGGCGTTGCCCTCTTCGATCAGGATGTCCTGCAGCGCGTCGAGGATGCGGTCACGCGTGGGAGATGCTTTCACGATTGACACTGTACCGGCTGGACGGTACTGTACCGTCTGGACGGTTCAAAGTAGGCAATCCCTATCAACGGATGCCCGCTCATCCCACGAAATTTCTGCGGGTGTCGCCGTCCTTTCCGATACCGCCGATCGGCGCACCGAGCGCACGGCGTCCACCGTGACCCATCGACCCGAACGAGAGTGAAAATGAGTTCCGCCGAAGCCAGGCCCACGACGCCCGGAAGCGGAGGCACCCCCAAGGCAGGCCCGCGTGGATGGGCCGCCCTCGCCGTACTGACACTCCCGGTCCTGCTGATCTCCGTCGACATGACGGTGCTCGGCTTCGCCGTCCCCCACCTGAGCGAGGACCTCTCCCCCACCGCGGGCCAGCTGCTGTGGATCGTCGACATCTACGGCTTCGTACTCGCCGGCCTGCTGGTCACGATGGGGTCGCTGGGCGACCGGATCGGCCGCCGCAGGCTGCTGATGATCGGCTCGGCGGGGTTCGGCGCCGCGTCGCTGCTCGCGGCCTTCGCGCCCACGCCCGAAATCCTGATCGCCGCCCGCGCACTGCTGGGCCTGGCGGGCGCCACGCTGATGCCGTCGACGCTGTCGCTGCTGCGCAACATCTTCCTCGACCCGCGCCAGCGCCTGCTGGCCATCGCGATCTGGGCGTCCGGGTTCTCCGCGGGCGCGGCGCTCGGCCCGATCATCGGTGGCTGGCTGCTGGAGCACTACTGGTGGGGCTCGGTCTTCCTGATCAACCTCCCGGTGATGGCGGTCACCCTGGTGACCGTCCCGCTGCTGGTGCGCGAGTCGCGCAACCCCACGCCGGGCCGACTGGACCTGGCCAGTGTCGCGCTGTCCATGGGCGCCATGCTCCCTGCCGTCTACGGCGTGAAGAAGCTGGCCGAGCACGGTCTCTCGGTCACCGCGGTCGGCGCCTTCGCGATCGGCGTGGCGCTGGGGGTCGCCTTCGTCCGCCGCCAGCTGAAGCTGGCCGACCCGCTGATCGACGTTCGCCTGTTCGCCGTCCGGAAGTTCAGCGTCGGCGTGGCCACGAACTTCATGCTCGTTTTCGCGATGGTCTCCTCGCTGTTCTTCCTCACCCAGTACCTGCAGCTGGTGCTGGGCATCAATCCGATGAACGCCGGGCTGCTGCTACTGCCGGGGCTGGTGCTGTCGGTGGTGCTGAGCTTCGTGGCCGTGGTGCTGGCGCGCCGGCTGAGCCTGCGCGCGATCATCGTCATCGCGCTGGCGTTCATCGCCGCCGGGTACCTGTCGCTGACGCAGGCGCCCACGCAGGGCGGCGCCCTCCTCGTCGTGGTCGCGTTCGCACTGATCTGCACGGGTGCCGGCCTCGCCGAGACGCTGACCAACGACGCGATCCTCTCCGCGGCCCCGCCCGCGCGCGCCGGGTCGGCGGCGGCCGTCTCGGAGACCGCCTACGAGCTGGGCGGCGCGCTCGGCGTCGCGCTCCTCGGAAGCGTGCTGACGGCGGTCTACCAGTTCCGCCTCGGTGACGTCGCCGGGGTCCCCGCCGACGCGATGGGCGCCGCGCGGGACACGCTGGGCGGCGCGGTGATCTCGGCGGAGAGCCTGCCGGGCGACACCGGCACGGCGCTCCTGGACGCCGCGCGGCTGGCCTTCACCGACGGTATGCACCTGACGAGCGTCATCGCCACGGTGCTGGTCATCGGCGCCGCCATCATGGCCTGGACGATGCTCCGCGAGCCCGCGAAGGCGTCGGCCGCGCCGGTCGGCACGGCTCCGGCCGGTGCCGAGGCGGAGCAGGACGAGCAGAAGGCGCGCTGCTAGGCGCACTGCCGGGCGGACGGAGGCGCGATGCCGCCGGGACGCCGGCGCAACCGCCCATGACCGAGCCGACCGGGGCCGGACCCAGGGGTAGTCCGGCCCCGGCGGCGCGGCGGCCTCCAGGAGAGGCCGATCACACATTCTGCGCTCTCGCCCCGGAACAGCGCCAGAGGTTGGGCGACATCCGCGGGAAATTCGGCCGCTGGTGGCCACGCGCCGTCGGCGGCCGCCGCCTTGTTCTCCAGGGGGTCCGGCGGACACGTGCGCCGTCAGCCGGCCGGCAGCCACACCAGACGCGCCGAGGATCCACGCCAGTCGGGCGGGATGACGGCGAAGGCGTCGGCCATCGCGGCTCCGCGCAGGCTTCCGGGGCGGTCGTGGCCCACGGGCCGGGCGACCCGCCCGCTCTCGACGCGGACCGCCACCAACCTGGTGTCCCGGTGGTGCGGGCGGACCTCCCCCTCCACGGGCAGAGCGGCCGGAAGCGCGGAATCCGAGCCCGGGTCCGGACGCCCCGCCGCCGCGGCGAGGAGCGGCGCGAGCAGAGTCAGTGCGGCCACCAGAGCGGCGTTGGGGTTGCCCGGCAACCCCACGACCACCGGCCCAGGGCTGGACGGCTCGCCCAAGTGGGCGAGGAGCTGCGGGTGGCCGGGGCGGCAGGCCACACCGTCGACGACCGGGGTGGCGCCCAGTGTGCCCAGGGCGTCGCGCAGGTGGTCGGCGGGCCCCTTGGAGGAGGCCCCGCACACGGCGATGACGTCGGCCTTGGTGTCGGCCGAGGAGCGCAGCGCGGCCAGCATGTCGCCGAACGTGTCGGCGACGCGGCCGACACCGACCACCTCGCCACCGGCCCACCGAACCAGGCCCGGAAGCACCGGCCCGATCGCGTCACGCACCCGTCCGTGCGCGGGGATGCCGGCGGCGGTGATCTCATCGCCGCTCACCAGTACGTCGACCGTCGGACGGCGCACCGGCAGCCGGTCGTGCCCCAGACTCGCGGCCAGCCCGGCGGTGGCCGGTGTGATGACCGCCCCTTCCGCCAGGACCGAGGCCCCGGGCCGGGTGTCCTCACCCGCCCACCGGACGTGGCGGCCCGGTTCGATCTCGCCGCGCACCCGCGTGGCGGCATCGTCACAGACGGCGCTCTCGTACGGCAGGACGGCCTCGGTGCCCCCGGGGACCGGCGCCCCGGTCGCGATCTCCACGGCCTCTCCCGGGCGCAGGTCCGGCGGCGGCTCCCCGCTCCCGGCCAGGAGGCGTCCCCGCACGACCCAGGGTCCGCGTCCGGCGACGGCGTAGCCGTCCATCGCGGCGGCGTCGTAGGCGGGGGTCCCGACGAGTGCGACGAGGTCGGCGGCGAGCGCCGCCCCGACGGCATCGTCCAGTGCCACCAGGCGCACGGCCGCCGGACAGCGCACACCCAGGTTCTGCGCGGCCGCACGCGCCGCCGTCCACGGCACCACCGCATCGCCCGCCATGGCGCCTCTCCACTTCCCGTTCCCGCTGACCTCGATGCCCACGTGTCTTTGTATATCCCCGCCGCTCCCGGCGGGCGGCGTCGGGACCACCTCCTACCCCGACAGGACCACGGCACACCGGCGCCGCGCACGGGTCGAACGGCCTCCGATTTGCCGTATGCCGACTTTCCGCTAAAGTTCTTACTGCGCCGAGGCGAAGGGGGCGGCGGAAACGCCCCCGAACCGAGGAAGCGCGCGGACGTGGCTCAGCTGGTAGAGCATCACCTTGCCAAGGTGAGGGTCGCGGGTTCGAATCCCGTCGTCCGCTCGGAGACACCAGGGGGAGATCGCTTCCCCACTCGGAGTCCGGTGGAGTGGCCGAGAGGCGAGGCAGCGGCCTGCAAAGCCGTCTACACGGGTTCAAATCCCGTCTCCACCTCCAGTTTCACTCTGGGGCGGTTAGCTCAGTTGGTTAGAGCGCTACCTTGACACGGTAGAGGTCACAGGTTCGAATCCTGTATCGCCCACCATCAGCGCGGCAGGCCCGGGGGATCTTCCCTCGGGCCTGCCGCGTTCTGCGCAGGGTGTGCGGGGTTCTCCCGGCGAGTATCCCCGCCCGAGGCCCCTGGCCGGGCGTCGGTACGGGAACGTCGGTACGGGAACACGGACGCGGAAAGGCGGATCGACGCGTGAGCGTGCGCAACCTCCCCCTCTACGGGGTGAGCGCCCTGGTGGTACTCGCCGCGTCCGGGTCGTGCGAGTCCTACTCGGGGACCAGCAGCTCGTCGTGCAGGAACGGCGACTGCACCGTCACCCTCAGCGGCACGGGCACCTCCGGTGACCTCCTGGAGCGCGGACCCACCGTGTACCAGTACCGCATCCTCCTGAACGAGGACGAGAGCGCCGACGTCAGGGTCCGACGGAAGACCTCGGGCCAGCGCGAGGATGAGGAGTCCTCATTGCGAGTGGGGGAAACGGCCGAGCTGCAGGGCTACACGGTCGAGTACGTCTCCCACACCGACGACACCGCCACCTTCGAATTCGCCCGCCGGCGCTGAACGCCGCGCTCATCCGCGCGCAGAGCCGCCGGGCTGTCAGAAGTGGACCGCGAGGCAGACGAGCCAGGTGTCGTCGTCTAGCGCCTCGATGTACTCCCCTGCCTGTCGGAAATAGTCTCCGACTGCCTCCACACCGCCCTCTGCCTCGTGCCGTTCTCCCTCCTGAGTGACCAGGGCGGTTCCGGTCACGGCCCGGCCCAGCCTCCAGGCGATCTGTTGTTGGAAAGCGTCACGGATGGTGGTCGAGGGCCCGGTCCTGTGTGGTGGCCTCAGGCCGTACACGTTCCTGCGCTCCGCGAGGAAGGCAGGCCACCGACGCCAGGCTTCCTCCAGTGCCGCTGCCCGTTCGCGTTCCAGATCGAGCAGGTGCTTGGGGCCGCCATCGCATGCCGCATATCCGGCCAACGGGCTGTCCTTGGGGAGGCCCAGCGGGTTCACCAGATCCTGGTGATGGACTGCCGGGCTCAGATAGCGACCGGACCAGTAGCCGCCGATCATCCATCCGTCGCACCGACTGGCCCTGGACCGGGTGTCGCCCTCCGACTCGGCGCATCCGACGTCGTAGACGAACGGACGCATGATCCGCTCCAGTTGCTGCTCCAGGTCCACACCGGTCTCTCGGCGGAAGGCGACGACCACTGGCTTGTACACGGTTCCCCCTCGACGGAACACTGCGATCACATGACGGAACAGGACGGTAGCGGCCCGTAGTGACAGTGCTTTTCGATCTCGGGGACAGGCTCACGCGCCGCTGTGCCGGGTGAGCCAGTCGTTCAGGGCGCGGGCGGTGGTCTCGGCGTGTTCTTCCATCATGGTGAGGTGGTCGCCGGGGACGTCGAGGGTGGCGTGGGGGAGGTGCCAGGCGAAGCGCCAGTCGGGGCCGCCGAGGGGTTCGCCCGACGGGCCGGTGACGGGGCTCTCCGGGCGGACGAGGAGGGTGGGGGCGGTGATGGGTTCCGGCTTCCAGGCGGAGAACATGCGGAGGTAGCCGCCCATCGCCGTCACTCGGGCGGTGTCCATCAGGCCGAGCCGCCGTTCCCGGTGGAGGACGGCCGTCTCGATGATGGGCAGTGTCGCCGGGGCGTCCGGGAGCGGCGTGTCGATCAGGACGACCGCCCGCGGGGCCACCCCCCGGGCCTCCAGCCGGGCGGCGACCGCGTGGGCGATCCAGCCACCGGATGAGCGGCCGACCAGGACGAAGGAACCGTCGCCGGTGGAGCCGACGACGTCGAGGGCGGCGCGCACCTGGGCCTCGATCGCGACGTCGGCGTCCGCCGGGAGCCGTTCGCCGGGGCGGAACCCCGGCTCGGGAAGGACGGTGACGTCGCGGACCCCGCGCAGGGGCGCGGCGAAGCGGGCGTACTCCTGGCTGCCCGAGATCATCACCAGCGACGCGAAGCACACCAGTGCGGGCCGGGCGTCGCCGCGCGCCAGGCGCACCGGGGCGGGTGCGCCGTCCGGGTCGCCGCCGGGGCCGAAGGTGGGGCGGACCTGGGCGGCGGCCTCGATCATCCGGATGCCTTCCCTGATCCGACCGAGGCGGCAGGTCTGTCGGAAGAGTTCCAGGAGACCGTCGGGGATGGCGGCGTCGCCCGGAGGGGTCCCCCCATCGGTGCGGGGGCGGCCGCCGGGCCGCGGCGCGGCCCGCCCCGGCGACCCGACGGCCTGCGTCAGTTCCGTTCGCAGGTACCGGGCGAGGTCGCGCGGGGTCGGGTAGGTGAAGATCAGCGCCGGGGGCAGCCGGAGACCTGACGCGGCGTTGAGCCGGTTGCGGAGCTCGACCGCCGTAAGGGAGTCGAATCCCGCTTCCAGGAACCCGCCGTCGGCCTCGATCCGGTCGGCGTCGGGGTGACCGAGGACGTCGGCGGCACATCCTCGGACGAGATCGGTGAGGTGCCGTTCGAGCTCGTCGTGGGACAGGAGGGCGACACGTTCACGCAGCGCCTTCGCGCCGCTGCCGGCGTCTCCGACGACCCTTCGGCGGGGCGCACGGACCAGCCCGCGGAAGAGTGGCGGAACGTCCCCCGTACGGGCGGCGCGTGCGCGCAGTCCGGGCAGATCCACGGGCAGCGGCACCATGTGCGGTGCCCCGCTTCGCAGGGCGGTGTCCAGGTGCGCCAACCCCTGCTCGGTCTCCAGCGGCGCGGCCATGCCCATGCGGGCCATCCGGTTCAGGTCGGTGGTGTCCAGGTGAACCGTCATCCCGGTCCGTTGGGCCCACAGCCCCCAGGACAGCGACGTGGCGGGCAGGCCGGACGCCCTCCGGTGGTGGGCCAAGGCGTCGAGGAAGGCGTTGGCGGCGGTGTAGTTCGCCTGGCCGGGAGCTCCCAGGAGCGCACCCGCGGAGGAGAACAGCACGAACGCGGCGAGGTCACGGTCGCGAGTGAGTTCGTGCAGGTTCCAGGCCGCGTCGATCTTCGGTCGTGTGACCCTGTCGATCCGGTCGGGCGTCAGTGAGGTGAGCACCCCGTCGTCGAGGACACCGGCGATGTGGACGACCGCGGTGAGGGTGTGCTCGCGCGGGATGGCGTCCAACACACGGGCGACCGAGGGACGGTGGGCGGCGTCGCAGGCGGCGAAGGTGACCTCGGCACCGAGAGCGGTCAGGTCGGCGGCGAGTTCGGTGGCCGCCGCGCTCCGTCCCCCGCTGCGGCCGAGCAGCAACAGCCGGCGGACCCCGTGTGTGGTGACCAGGTGGCGCGTGACCTCCTGACCGAGCGTTCCGGTGGCGCCGGTGACCAGGACCGTTCCGTCGGCCGGAAGGGCCGGTGGCTCGGCGCCGCCGGTCCGTGAGGGCGGGGAATCGGACCCCGCGCCCTGCGGTGCGTCCTCGCACCGCGCCGGACGGGCCAGACGGGGTGCCAGCATCCGTCCCTCGCGGATGGCGATCCCCGGTTCCCCACTGGCGACGGCACCTGCCAGGAAGGGCCACGCCCTCTCCGGCTCGTCCGCATCGACGATGACCAGTCGGCCGGGGTGCTCGGTCTGGGCCGTCCGTATCATGCCCCACAGCGGCGCGCGGGCCAGATCGCCGACGCCCTCGTTCGCGCGGGTCGCAACCGAACCGCCGGTGACGACGACCAGTCGGGTGTCCTCCAGCCGTTCGTCCTCCAGCCAGCGGTGCAGGACGTCCAGCATCGCGTGCAGGGCGGCACGCGCGCCTTCCGCGGTCCCGTACCGTGCGTCCTGCGTTGCAAGGCAGGGCAGGATCACGGTCTCGGGCACCGGCCCCCCTGCGTCGAGCGACGCTCTCAGGTCGGGCATGTCCCGGTAGACGGTGAGGGGTCGCCCGGCGGAGTCGCGGAACCCTGTGGGCCCGGAGTCGAGCAGGACCCATCGGCCGGTCGCGTCGGGGACCTGGGGCGCGGGCACCGGGTCCCAGGTCAGGACGTAGAGATCGTCGGCGGCCGTCGGGCCGGTGCCGACGAGGTCGTCGGCGCCCATCGGCCGCAGGGTCAGACCGCCGACCGACACCACGGGAACGCCCTCAGGGTCCGCGGCGGTCAGCGTGAACGTTCCCGGGCCGACGCAGGTCAGCCGCACCCGCAGTTCGGTGGCGCCGTCGGCGTGCAGGGTGACATCCGTCCAGGAGAACGGAATCGCGATGGCACCGCGCGTGAGATCGCCGTCGGCGAGGGCGAGGGCGTGCTGGGCCGCGTCCAGCAGAGCGGGGTGCAGTCCGAAGGCGGTGGCCTCGCCGTGGCGTGGGTCGGGCAGCCGCACCTCGGCATGGATGTCGACTCCGTCCCGCCAGGCCGCCCGCAACCCCTGGAAGGACGGGCCGTACTCGTAACCCGACGCCGCGAGCCGCTCATAGGCGCCGTCCAGGTCGATCCCGCGGGTGTCCGATGGCGGTCGGCTCGAAGGAGGAGCGGAAGGCGCGGCTTCCTTCGCGGTCAGTGCCCCTTCCGCGTGCCGGGTCCAGGGTGCCTCCGCGTCGCGGGACATCCGCGCGGGGCGCGAGTGGATGGCGATGGCGCGGCGGCCGGTGTCGTCGGCGGGGCCGATCGTGACCTGCACTGTGACGGCCTCGTCATCCGGGAGGGCCAGCGGGGTCTGGAGTGTCAGTTCGTCGAGGTGGGGTGTGTCATGGCGCTGGCCCGCGTAGAGCGCGAGGCCGACCATCGCGGTGCCCGGCAGCAGGACGGTGCCGTCCACGGCGTGGTCGGCCAGCCAGGGGTGACTGTGCAGCGAGATACGACCGGTGAACACGCTCCCTCCCGCGCCCGGGAGCGGGATCACGGTCCGCAGGAGGGGGTGATCGACCGGCGCCCCGCCATCGGCCGTGCCGCCGATCCGGTTCTCTTCGCCGTCGAGCCAGTAGTGGCGCCGCTGAAAGGCATAGGTCGGCAGCTCGACGGGCCGAGCGTCCGGGAACAACGGCGTCCAGTCGACGGGGGCTCCGCGCACGAACGCTTCCGCCGCGGACCCCAGGAAGCGGTCCCAGCCGCCGTCACCGCGGCGCAGCGTACCCACGGCCGCACCGGACGCGTCGGCCGCGGCCAGGATGTCCTCGATCGCGCCGGTAAGGACCGGGTGCGGGCTGGCCTCGATGAACAGGCCGTACCCGGCGCCGACCAGGGAGCCCACGGCCGCATCGAAGCGGACCGGGTTGCGCAGCGCCCGGTACCAGTAGTCGGCGCCGAGCGCGGTGTCCCCCAGCTTGGCACCGGTGAGCGTGGAGAAGAACGGAACCGCGGGCGCACGGGGGTCGAGCCCGGCGAGGACCGCGGCGACCTCTCCACGGACCTCCTCCACGAAGGGGGTGTGCGAGGCGTAGTCCACATCGATGCGATGCGCTCTCACACCCACCTTTCCGCAGTGGTCGACGAGCTCGTGTACCGCGGCGGGATCTCCCGCGGCGACCGTGGCGGCCGGGCCGTTGACCGCGGCGATGTGCAGGCGGCCCGGCCAGCCGTCGATGAGGCGGGTGGCGTCCGCTTCCGACAGTGCCAGGGAGACCATGCCGCCGGTTCCGGCCAGGGTGCCGACCGCGCGGCTGCGCAGCGCCACCACCCTGGCGGCGTCCTCCAGGCTCAGCGCTCCCGCCACGCTCGCCGCGGCGATCTCCCCCTGGGAGTGGCCGACCACCGCGGCCGGCCGCACGCCCAGCTCGCCCCAGGTACGGGCGAGGGAGACCATGATGGCCCACAGGGTCGGCTGCAGGACGTCCACACGTTCCGACGGTGGGGCTCCGGGCGCTTCGCGCACCGCGTCGAACAGGGACCACCCTGTGAACGGCTCCAGCGCCGCCGCGCACTGCTCCATGTGCCCGCGGAAGACGGTCGAGGTCGCCATCAGATCCACGGCCATCCCCGGCCACTGCGAACCCTGGCCGGGGAAAACGAACACCGGCTTGTCACCGGGGATGTCCGAGCAACGGCCCCGCACCACGTCGGCGGCTGCGGCATCGGCGGCGACCGCGTCCAGGCCGTCGACGAGCCCGTCGCGGCCGTCGGCCACGACCACGGCGCGATGCTCGAAGGCGGCGCGCGTCGTCACCGAGGACAGCGCACCGTCCGCGGTCGCCACCCGCGGATCGGCGTCCACCGCCTCTCTCAACCGCCGGGCCTGCGCACACAGCGCCTCCTCGCTCTTCGCCGACACCACCCACGGCAGGGCGCGGGGCGGGTGCCCCACCGGGCGGGAGGAGGCGACACCCGTGATCGCGGGCTCCTCGGGGGCCTCTTCCACGATGACGTGCGCGTTGGTGCCGCTCATTCCGAAGGAGGAGACCCCGGCGCGGCGCGGGCGCCCGTTGCGGGCCCACTCACGCCCCTCGGACAGCAACCGGACCGAACCCGAGGACCAGTCCACCTCCGGCGTCGGCGCATCCACATGCAACGTCGGCGGCAACACACCATGGCGCATCGCCATCAGCACCTTGATCACCCCACCGACCCCCGCCGCCGCCACCGCATGGCCGATATTGGACTTCAACGACCCCAACCACAGCGGATCATCCCCACCGTGCTCCCGCCCATAGGTCGCCAACAGCGCGTTCGCCTCGATCGGATCACCCAGCCGCGTACCCGTACCATGCGCCTCCACCGCATCCACATCCCCCGCCGACAACCCCGCATCGGCCAACGCGCGGCCGATCACCTTCTGCTGTGAGGTGCCGTTGGGTGCGGTCAGGCCGCTGCTGACGCCGTCGTGATTGATGGCCGTCCCCCGCACGACGCCCAGGATGCGACGTCCGTTGGCCCGCGCATCGGACAACCGCTCCAGCAGGAGCACCCCCACCCCCTCCGACCACCCCGTCCCGTCGGCCGCCGCGGCGAACGCCTTGCACCGGCCATCGGGCGCCAACCCCCGCTGACGGCTGAACGCGGTGAACGCCCCGGGAGCGGCCATGATCGTGGCGCCTCCGGCCAGGGCCAGGGAGCACTCCCCCGCACGCAGCGACCGCACCGCCAGGTGCAGTGCCACCAACGACGAGGAGCACGCGGTGTCGATCGTGACCGCGGGGCCCTCCAGCCCGAACGTGTGCGCGACGCGTCCCGCGGCGACGCTCGCCGCGTTACCCGTCAGCAGATGGGCGTCGACGCCGCCGGCCGCTTCGTGGAGACGTGGGCCGTAGTCCTGGGCGACCAGACCGACGAACACCCCCGTCCCCGACCCCCGCAGCGACGACGGGTCCACACCCCCGGACTCCACCGCCTCCCACGACGTCTCCAGCAGCAACCGCTGCTGCGGATCCATCGCCACCGCCTCACGCGGCGACACCCCGAAGAAGGCGGCGTCGAACTCCCCCGCACACTCGACGAACCCACCCTCCCGCGTATAGGACGTTCCGGCCGTTCGGGGGTCGGCGTCGAACAGCCCCGCAAGGTCCCAACCCCGGTCGGCGGGGAATGCCCCGACCGCGTCGACACCGCCCGACACCACGTCCCACAGACCCTCCGGCGACACCGCACCCCCCGGGAAGCGGCACCCCGCGCCCACCACCGCCACCGGCTCACCGGCCTTGTACAGCAGGCGGCGATTCTGCTCGCGGACCCGCCGCAGATCGGTGGTGACCTGCTTCAGTACGTCGCGGAGCTTGTCCTCGTTCGCCATCGCCGACCCTCGTCTCCCTTCGGACGTTGCCGTGTTCGTGCTGCGGTGATGCCAGGGTGCTGCGCCGTCGCGGTGGCCGACGGTCAGGAGATCCCGAACTCCTTGTCGATATAGGCGAGAAGTTCCTCGTCGGAGGCGTCGCGGAGGTCGTCGGCGGCGGAGGCGGAAGCCGCGCCCGCGGCCGGGGAGCCATCGGCGTCGATGCGGTCCACCAGCGCCCGCAGCCGCGTGACGGCGGTGCAGCGGACGGACTCGGGCAGGGCGTCGGTGACCAGGGCGGCTTCGATCCGCTCGACCTCGCGGAGTACGGATCCGCCCTCGGCCTCGGCGAACCGGTCGGCGAGGTGGCGGGTGAGGCCGGCGGGGGTGGGGTGGTCGAAGGCGACGGTGGTGGGCAGGTCCAGTCCGGTGGCCGCGCGAAGGCGGTCGCGGAGCCGCACGGCGCTCAGCGAGTCGCCTCCCGCGTCGAGGAATCCGCGGTGGTCGTCGATCTCGGCGGGGTCGGTGTGGCCGAGCACCGCGGCGGTCAGCGCGCGGACGGTGGTGAGGAGTTCCCGCTCGCGTTCGGCGGGGCCGAGGGCGGCGAAGTCGGGGGTCTTGGGGACGGGGGCCGGTGTGTTATCGGTGGCGCGGTTCGCCGTGGCGCCGGTGGCGTCGAGCCAGTAGTGGCGGCGCTGGAAGGCGTAGGTCGGCAGCTCGGTCCGCCGGGCACCGGGGAACAACGGCGCCCAGTCCACATCCACACCCGAGGTGTACGCCTCCGCCAACGCCCGCACCCACCGCTCGGGCTCGTCCTGGTCGGGATCCATGACGGGAACCAGTGCGGGTGTGTCCCGGCCGGTATGGGCCGCGACGGTTTCGGCGGCGAGCCCGGAGAGTTCGCGGCCCGGTCCGAGTTCGATGAAGGTGGTCACCCCCTCCTCCAGCAACCACCGCACACCGTCACCGAACCGCACCGCCGCGCGCGCCTGGCGCACCCAGTACCCCGCATCCCCCACCTCGTCCCCGCCCAACGACCGACCCGTCACGCCCGACACCACACCCAGCTCCAGCCGCCCCCACGACAGCCCCGCAGCGACCTCCCGAAGCTCCTCCAGCACGCCGTCCACACACGGCGAATGGAAGCCGCACCCCACACGCAACCGCCGCACCCGCGCCCCGCGGGCACGCCACTCCCGCTCGACCTCGCCCACACCCCGCTCGTCCCCCGACACCACCACCGACGACGGACCGTTCACCGCCGCCACCGCGACGTCCTCGCCCAGCGACCCCGCGACCTCCGCCTCCGACGCCCCCACCGCCACCATCGCGCCGCGGCCCACACTCCCCATCAACCGCCCCCGCGCCGCCACCAACCCACACGCATCGGCCAACGACAGCCCACCCGCGACGTGAACCGCCGCCAGCTCCCCCACCGAATGCCCCAGCAGGAAGTCGGGGCGCACCCCGAAGGACTCCAGCAACCGGAACAGCGCCACCTCCACCGCGAACAGCGCCGGCTGGGTGTACTGCGTCAGGTCCAGCAGCGCCGCGTCCCCCGACCTCTCCTCCGCGAACACCACATCGCGCAACGGCCGCCCCAGCGACCCCCCGAACCCCGCGCACACCTCATCGAACGCCTCCGCGAACACCGGCCATGCCCCATACAACCCACGCCCCATCCCCACACGCTGCGCCCCCTGACCGGCGAACAGGTAGGCGGTCTTGCCGGTGCCGCGCACGGCGCGGTCCTGCAGGGATACGGCTCCGGGGACGCCCTCGGCGAGTTCGTCCAGGCCGCGGAGGAAGTCGGAGCGCTCCCGGCCGACCACCGCCCCCCGGTGCTCCAGGTGGGCCCGCCCCGACGCCAGCGACCACCCCGTGTCCGCGACGTCGCAGCCGTCGGCGGCGAAGTCCCGCAGACGCGCGGCCTGCGCACGCAGTGCGGCGCCGCTGTGCCCGGAGATCGGCCAGACAAGCGTTCGGGGTGTCCCCGTGCTGCGCTGACGTGGAACGGGGACAGGCGCGGGGGCGTCGTCGGCGGGCGGTTCTTCGAGGACGGCGTGGGCATTGGTACCGCTGATCCCGAAGGAGGAGACCCCGGCGCGGCGCGGGCGCCCGTTGCGGGCCCACTCACGCCCCTCGGACAGCAACCGGACCGAACCCGAGGACCAGTCCACCTCCGGCGTCGGCGCATCCACATGCAACGTCGGCGGCAACACACCATGGCGCATCGCCATCAGCACCTTGATCACCCCACCGACCCCCGCCGCCGCCACCGCATGGCCGATATTGGACTTCAACGACCCCAACCACAGCGGATCATCCCCACCGTGCTCCCGCCCATAGGTCGCCAACAGCGCGTTCGCCTCGATCGGATCACCCAGCCGCGTACCCGTCCCATGCGCCTCCACCGCATCCACATCCCCCGCCGACAACCCCGCATCGGCCAACGCGGCGCGGATGACGCGCTCCTGCGCCGGGCCGCTGGGCGCGGTCAGCCCGTTGGAGGCGCCGTCCTGGTTGACGGCGGTGCCGCGCACGACGCCCAGGATGCGACGTCCGTTGGCCCGCGCATCGGACAACCGCTCCAGCAGGAGCACCCCCACCCCCTCCGACCACCCCGTCCCGTCGGCCGCCGCGGCGAACGCCTTGCACCGGCCGTCGGGCGCCAACCCCCGCTGACGGCTGAACTGGATGTACATGCCGGGCGTCGCCATGATCGTGGCGCCTCCGGCCAGGGCCAGGGAGCACTCCCCCGCACGCAGCGACCGCACCGCCAGGTGCAGTGCCACCAACGACGAGGAGCACGCGGTGTCGATCGTGACAGCCGGCCCCTGAAGCCCGAGGGTGTAGGCGATCCGGCCGGAGGCCACCCCCGCCATGCCGCCGGTGAGGGTCAGGTCGTCGAGTCCGGGCGGGGCGTCGGCGATGCGTGGGCCGTAGTCCTGGGCGACCAGACCGACGAACACCCCCGTCCCCGACCCCCGCAGCGACGACGGGTCCACACCCCCGGACTCCACCGCCTCCCACGACGTCTCCAGCAGCAACCGCTGCTGCGGATCCATCGCCACCGCCTCACGCGGCGACACCCCGAAGAAGGCGGCGTCGAACTCCCCCGCACACTCGACGAACCCACCCTCCCGCACATACGACGTCCCCGCCGCCTCCGCATCGCCGCTGAACAACCCCTCCAGATCCCATCCGCGGTCATCCGGAAACGCCCCGACCGCGTCGGCCCCCCGGGAGACGACCTCCCACAGCTCCTCCCCCGATGCGATCCCGCCGGGGAAGCGGCACCCCGCGCCCACCACCGCCACCGGCTCACCGGCCTTGTACAGCAGGCGGCGGTTCCGGTCGCGCAGGCGCTCGTTCTCCTTGAGCGCGGAGCGCAGGGCCTCGATCAGCTTGGTGTCGTCCATCGGTGGTCAGCCTCCGTGGCCGGCGGAGCCGGTGTGGTCGCGGTGGTCGTCCAGGGCGAGGTTCACGAGTTCCTCGGCCGCCATGGCGTCGATCGGGTCGTCGCTGTCGCGGGGCCGGGGGACGGCGCTGTCGGCAGGGTCGCCGGGGGTGCGGGCGAGATCCAGCAGGGCGTCGAGCAGACCGCTGGCGCGCAGGACGGCCGGCGGGATGCCGTCCAGTGCCCGCCGGGCCTCGTCGGTGGCGGTGTCGGGGGCGGTCGGCTGCGCGGGGGCGCCACCGCCCTGCCCTTCCTCGGGGCTCAGCCGGCCGGCCAGCCACCCGCTCAGGGCGCTGGGCGTGGGGTGGTCGAACAGCAGGCTGGAGGGGCCGCGGACACCGGTGGCGGCGGCCAGGCGGTTGCGCAGCTCCACGGAGGTCAAGGAGTCGAATCCGGCCTCGGAGAACGGCCGGTGCGGCGGGATGCCGGCGGTGCCGGAGTGCCCGAGGACCGCGGCGGCTTCGCGGCGCACGAGGTCGAGGAGGGCACGGCGCCGTTCGGCCGGGGGCACATCGGCGGCCCACGGTGCCCGGGCCGCCGGGGAGGTACGCGCCGCGGGACGGTCCGGGATCCGGAGCAGGCCGCGCAGCGGCGGGGGCGGCGGGACGGACGCCGCCACCGGCGAGGCGGTGTCGAGGTCGGCGGGCACCAGGTGCGGGCGGCCGAGCGACAGCGCCGCGTCGAACAGGGCCAGTCCCCGTTCGGTGGGCATCGGTGCCAGCCCGAGGCGGGCCAGCCGGGCGCGGTCGCCGTCGCCGAGGTGGCCGGTCATGCCGCTGGCCTGCTGCCACAGCCCCCACGCGAGGGACACCCCGGGGAGCCCGAGGGCGTGCCGGTGCCGGGCGAGCGCGTCCAGCGCGGTGTTGGCGGCTGCGTAGGCGCCCTGGCCGGGGCCGCCGAGGACTCCGATGGCGGAGGAGAACAGGACGAAGGCGGCGAGATCGCGGTCCCGGGTCAGCTCGTGCAGGTGCCACGCCGCATCCGCCTTAGCCCCCAGTGCCCGGTCGAGCGCCTCGGCGGTCATCGTCTCGGACGGGGCGTCCTCCAGGACCCCGGCGGCGTGCACCACCGTGGTCAGGGGGTGTTCTGCGGGGATGGCGTCGATCACGGCGGCCAGGGCGGAGCGGTCGGCGACGTCGCAGGCGGCCAAGGCCACGGTCGCGCCCAGGGCGGCCAGCTCGTCGCGCAGGCGCTCGGCGCCCGGGGCGTCCGGGCCGCGCCGCCCGGCCAACACAAGGTGGCGGACCCCATGCGCGGTCACCAGGTGGCGGGCGACCAGGGCGCCCAGGGTGCCGGTACCTCCGGTGATCAGGGCGGTGCCCTCGGGGTCGGCGGCCCGCGGCACGCTGAGGACGACCTTGCCGGTGTGTTCGGCGCGGCTCAGGTGGCGAAGCGCCTCCGGGGCGTGGCGCAGGTCCCAGACGGCGACCGGGGGCGCGTCGAGCCGGGCCTCCCGGAGGAGGCCGGTGACCTCCTCCAGGAGCGCCCTGACCCGGTCGTGCGGCAGTTCGAGCAGGTCGATCGGGTGGTAGGCGGTGCCGGGGTGGGCGGCCGCCACCTCGTCCGGGTCGCGCACGTCGGTTCGGCCCATCTCGACGAAGCGCCCGCCGGGGGCGAGCAGCCGCAGTGACGCGTCGGTGAGGTCCCCGGCGAGGGCGTTGAGGACGACGTCGACGCCCCGGCCGGATGTGACCTGGCGGAACCGCTCCTCGAACTCTGCCGTACGCGATGACGCGATGTGCTCGTCGTCCAGGCCCATGGCCCGCAGGACCGGCCACTTGGCGGGATGGGCGGTCGCGAAGACCTCGGCGCCCAGGTGCCGGGCGAGCCGCACGGCCGCGGTGCCGACTCCGCCGGTGGCCGCGTGGATGAGCACCGAATCGCCCTTGGTCACGGCCGCGACCTCGACCAGCGCGTGGTAGGCGGTCGCGTGGACGACGGGCACGGCTGCGGCCAGGGTGTCGGGCCACGCGTCGGGGACGGGCACCAGGCGGCGGTAGTCGGTCACCGCCGTCGGTCCGAACGCGCCGTCGAACAGGCCCATGACACGGTCGCCGGGGCGCAGCCCGGTGACGTCCGGGCCGATCTCGGTGACCACCCCGGCCGCCTCGCAGCCCATGGTGCCGCCACCGGGGTACAGGCCCACGGCGATGAGCACGTCGCGGAAGTTGAGCCCGGCGGCCCGTACGTCCACGCGCACCTCGGTGCGCCCCAGGGGCAGGTCGGTGACGGCGACCGGCGCCAGGTCGTCGACGCCGCCCGTGCCTCCGGCATCCAGCCGCCATCCGGGGGCGACGGAGAGCGGAGGCGCGGTGGAGTGGCGGGCCAGCCGCGGCACCCGGCCGCCTCCCCGGCGCACCGCGATCCGCGGCTCGCCGGTGCCCAACAGCGCGGTGAGCGCGGCCGGGGAGCGAAGGTCGCCGTCCACGTCGACCAGGACGAACCGGCCGGGGTGCTCCGATTGGGCGGCGGCCACGAGCCCCCACACCGCGGCCTGCCCGGGAGCGGGGACGTCACCGGGCACCGCCGCGGTACCGCCGCGGGTGACCACGGCCAGCGCGGTGTCGGCGAGGCGGGGGTCGGCCAGCCAGGCACGGATGGTTGCGCGCGCCCACTGCGCCGCCGCGTGTGTCCCGCCGACGGGGTGGGCGTCGGATCCGCCCGGTGCGATGGGGCACACCGCCAGGGCGACCCGCGGTGCCGGTATGCCGGCGTCGATGGCCCGCGCCAGGGCGGCGGCGTCGAGGAACTCCCCCGCACGTGCTCCCGGCAGGGGCGCGGTGCCGCCGAGGACGGCCACGCCCTCGTCCGAGCCGGTCTCGGGAACGGACAGGGGCTCCCAGTCGAGGTGGTAGAGGGAGCCGGTGCGGCGGCCCAGGGCACTCAGCCAGTCGGCCGGGGCCTCGCGCAGCTCCAGGTCGGTGGTGAGGACCGGCGCTCCGGCCGGGTCGGTGGCGCGGACGGCCACGGTGTCGGGGCCGGTGCGGCGGAGCCGGACGCGCAGCTCGCGCGCGCCGACGGCGTGCAGGCACATGTCGCTCCAGCGGAACGGGACCAGCAGACCGCGGTCCGCCGGCTCGTCCAGGAGCAGGGCGTGCAGCGCGGCGTCCAGGAGCGCGGGGTGCAGGCCGTAGTCGGCTGGCTCCCCTCCGGAGTCGTCGGGCAGGGCGATGTCGGCGAACAGGTCGGGGCCGTCGCGCCAGGCGGCGTGCAGCCCGCGGAACGCCGGCCCGTAGCCGTAGCCGCGCTCGGCGAGGCGCTCGTAGGCGCGGTCGAGGTCGACGGGGGCGGCTCCGGGGGGCGGCCAGGCGGCGGGCAGGGGCTCCGCGCAGGGCGTTCCGTCGGCCAGGAGACCGGTGGCGTTGCGCGTCCAGGGACCGTCGCCGTCGAGCCGGGAGTGCACGGTGAACGGGCGCTCCCCCTCGGCGCCGGGGTGGTCCACGGTGAGGCGGACCTGGACGGTGTCGTCGCCGGTGAGCGGAAGCGGTGCGGCCATGTCCAGTTCGCGCACCCGGCGCCGACCGACCCGGTCTCCTGCCCGCAGCGCCAGCTCGGCGAAGCCGGCCGCGGGGAACAGGGGGGTGCCGTCGACGGTGTGCTCGGCGAGCCAGGCGACGCGGTGCGGCGACAGCCCCGCGGTGAGGACGGTGCCGTCATCGGCGAGGTCCACGGCCGCGCCCAGCAGGGGGTGGTCCACCGCGTCCACGCCGAGGGAGGCCGCGTCGGGCGCCGCGGTGGCGGGCGGCAGCCAGTACCGCTCCCGCTGGAAGGGGTAGGTGGGCAGGTCGACCCGGCGGGCGCCGGGCCGGGCCACGACCGGGGTCCAGTCGACCGGGGCGCCGTGCACGAAGGCCTCCGCGGCCGAGGCCAGGAACCGGTCCCAGCCTCCTTCGTGGCGGCGCAGCGTGCCGACGGCGGCGCCGGGCGCGTCGGCGGCCCCCAGGGTGTCCTCGATGGCTCCGGTCAGCACCGGGTGCGGGCTGATCTCGATGAACAGGCCGTGCCCGGCGTCGACCAGGGTCCGGACGGCCGCCCCGAAGCGGACCGGGCTGCGCAGCGCCCGGTACCAGTAGTCGGCGTCGAGCGGGGTGTCGGTGAGCCGGTCACCGGTCAGGGTGGAGAAGAAGGGCACGGCGGGCTCCCGGGGGTCGAGCCCCGCGAGGGCGGTGGTGACCTCGTCGCGCACCTCCGCCACGAAGGGGGTGTGGGAGGCGTAGTCGACGCCGATGCGATGCGCCCGGATGCCGGCCGTGGCGCAGTGGTCCAGCAGCTCGTAGACGGCGACGGCCTCACCCGCGGCGACCGTGGCGTTCGGGCCGTTGACGGTGGCGATGTGGAGCCGCCCGCGCCACGGTTCCAGAAGGCCGGCGGCCTGCTGCTCCGGGAGCGCCAGCGAGACCATGCCTCCGGTGCCGGCCAGGGCACCCACCGCGCGGCTGCGCAGCGCCACGGTCTTCGCGGCGTCGTCGAGGCTCAGCGCGCCGGTGACGCAGGCCGCGGCGATCTCGCCCTGCGAGTGGCCCACGACCGCGGCGGGGCGGACGCCCAGCGCACCCCAGGTGTGGGCGAGGGAGACCATGACGGCCCACAGCGTCGGCTGGACCACGTCCACCCGGTCGGGGGGCGGCGCGCCGGGGGCGCGGCGCAACGCGTCGAACAGGGACCAGCCGGTGAACCGCTCCAGGGCCGCGGCACAGGCCTCCATACGCTCTCGGAAAACCGGCGAGGCGTCGAGCAGCTCCACGGCCATCCCCGGCCATTGCGCGCCCTGGCCCGGGAACACGAACACCGGATCGCAGACGGGGCCGAGGGCGCCGCGGCGCCGCACCACGGCGGCGCCTACGGTGTCTCCGTCGCCGCGGGCGGCGGCGTCCAGGCCGCGGGCGACACCGTCGCGGTCGGCGGCCAGGACCACGGCGCGGTGCTCGAAGGTGGCGCGGGTGGTGGCCAGGGACAGGGCGCCGTCGGCGCCCGCCACGGCCGGGTCGGTCTCCACCGCGTCGCGCAGCCGCCGGGCGTGCGCGCGCAGGGCGTCGTCGCTCTTGGCCGACAGCACCCACGGCAGCACGGCGCCCCGGCCGGCGGGGTGCGGGAGGGTGTGGGGCGGGACCGCTGCCGCGGCGGTGTCGTCCGGGCGTTCCAGCACCATGTGGGCGTTGGTTCCGCTGATGCCGAACGAGGAGACCGCGGCGCGCCGCGGCCGGCCGCGGTCGGCCCAGGGGGTGGGGGCGGTGAGCAGGGCGATGCCGCCCTGGGACCAGTCGGCGTGCGGTGTGGGCGCGTCGACGTGGAGGGTGGGCGGGAGGGCGGCGTCGCGCATCGCCATGACCATCTTGATCACGCCGCCGACCCCGGCCGCGGCCTGGGCGTGGCCGATGTTGGACTTCAGCGATCCCAGCCACAGCGGGTCGTCGGGACCGTGTTCGCGCCCATAGGTGGCCAGCAGCGCGTTGGCCTCGATCGGGTCGCCGAGCCGGGTTCCGGTGCCGTGCGCCTCCACG
The DNA here is from genome assembly GCF_014201195.1 of Nocardiopsis mwathae. Taxonomy (NCBI): domain Bacteria; kingdom Bacillati; phylum Actinomycetota; class Actinomycetes; order Streptosporangiales; family Nocardiopsidaceae; genus Nocardiopsis; species Nocardiopsis mwathae. Next base: position 3,209,445 of record NZ_JACHDS010000001.1, read on the forward strand.
GCGTCGACGTCGGCGGCGCCGAGGCGGGCGTCGGCGAGCGCGGCGCGGATGACGCGTTCCTGTGCCGCCCCGCTGGGTGCGGTCAGCCCGTTGGACGCGCCGTCCTGGTTGACGGCGCTGCCGCGGATGAGCGCGAGGACACGGTGGCCGCGGCTGCGGGCCAGGGACAGGGGTTCCAGGAGCAGGACGCCGACCCCTTCGGCCCAGGCGGTGCCGTCGGCCGCGGCGGCGAACGCCTTGCAGCGGGCGTCGGGGGCCAGTCCCTGCTGGCGGCTGAACTCGGTGAACATGCCGGGGCCCGACATGACAGCGGCACCACCGGCCAGCGCGAGGTCGCAGGAGCCGCTGCGCAGGTCGCGGACGGCGAGGTGGAGGGCGACCAGCGAGGAGGAGCAGGCGGTGTCGACGGTGACGGCCGGCCCCTCCAGGCCGAGGGAGTAGGCCACACGGCCGGAGAGCACGCTGGCGGTGCCGCCGGTGAGCAGCAGCCCCTCCAGGTCGCGGGGGGCGTCGTGCAGCCGCGGGCCGTAGTCGGGGGACATCGCGCCGACGAACACGCCGGTGCGGCTGCCGTGCATGCTCGCGGGGTCGATCCCGGCGCGTTCGAGGGCCTCCCAGGAGGTCTCCAGCAGGAGCCGCTGCTGGGGGTCCATGGCCAGTGCCTCGCGGGGGCTGATCCCGAAGAATCCGGCGTCGAACTCGGTCGCCCGGTGCAGGAACCCGCCTTCGCGCACGGAGCTGTGGCCGTGGGTGCCGGAGTCGCCGCCGAACAGCCGGGAGAGGTCCCAGCCGCGGTCATGGGGGAAGGGGCCGATGGCGTCGACTCCACCGGTGACCAGGCGCCACAGGTCTTCTGGGCTGTCGGCGCCGCCGGGGTAGCGGCAGGCCATACCCACGATGGCGATCGGCTCGGCCGGGTCGGGGGCCGCAGGTGCGGGCACGAGCGGCGGGGGTGGCGCGGAGGTCGCGGAACGGGACGGCTCGGGTCGGGGTGCCGGGTCGGCGGGCGGGAGGCCGAAAGCGGTGGGGGCCGTGGACCGGTCGGGCCGTTGCGGCGGGGCCGACAGCCCGGCGATGCGGCGGGCGAGCACGGCCGGGGTGGGGTGGTCGAAGATCAGGGTGTCGGGCAGGGACACCTCGCTGACCTTGCGCAGGCGGGCCCCCAGCGCGGCGGAGTCGTGGGAGTCGAACCCGAGCTCGGTGAAGGTGAGTGCGGGGTCGATCGCCTCGGGGCCGGTGTGGCCCAGGAGGTCGGCCGCTGCGGTGCGGACGGTGGCGAGGGCGTGACGGTACCGCGCCTCTTCGGCGGCGGGGGTGTCGGAGGCGGTGGCCGGGGCGGGGTGGGCGGGGAGCGTCTGCTGCGGCGATTCCGGCACAGGTTCCGACGCCGCATCGGTGTGGTCCGGGGTGTCGTCGGTGGCGGACGGGTCCGGCCTCCGGGACAGCCAGTGCGGCTCGCGCTGGAAGGCGTAGGTGGGCAGGGTGGGCCTGGTCCGCGGATGACCGCCGCCGCGCGGCAGCAGCCGTGCCCAGTCGACCTCGACACCGCTGACGTGCAGTTCGCAGAGCGTTCGGACGATGTGTGCGGGAGACCCGCCGTCGGCCTCGCCCGCCGTGGCCCCGACGAGCGGGCCGGGCGGTGCGCCATCCCGAACCGGGCCGCTCTCGGCGGGCCCGCCGACGGCCAGGACCACCCCGGCCCCCAGGTCGTGCGGCGTGCGGCCCGCCGCTGCGGCGCGGGTGTCGGAGCCGCGGGCCGCGTCGGCGTGACCGAGCCAGTGATCGGCGGAGCACACCTCGGCGGTGGCGAGTCCGCCGGTCCGGGCGGACACCAGGGGGATCCGCGGCGGCCACGCGGCGCACCGGGCGGCGCTCCGCGCGAACTCCTCGGCGGCCGGGTCCGCCGCCCGGTCGGTGCCGGGGGGCACGCGGCCGAGCCGGGCCCGGGCGGCCACCAGCAGTCCGGCGTCGGCCAGTTCGAGCACACCGGCGACGTGCGCGGCGGTGATCTCCCCCAGGCCCTCGCCGGCGACCAGGCCGGGGCTCAGTCCCCATTCCTCGAACAGCCGGAAGAGCGCCACGTCCGCGGCGAACAGGGCGGGTTGGACGAACTCGCCACCGGGCGGCACACGGCCGTGCAGCACGGCGCGCACCGGGGGGCCGAGCCGGGGGCCGAGCGCAGCGCAGGCGCCGTCGAGGGCTCGCGCGAAGACCGGGAAGGCCTCGACGAGCCGCGGGTGGATGCGCGGCCTCCGGGTCGCGGCTCCGGTGAAGGCGACGGCCGGTACGGGGTCGGGCAGCGCGGTGCCGCGCACCACCTCGGGTGTGTCCGCGCCGTCGGCCAGGGCCGCCAGGCCGCGCAGGAAGCCCGCGCGGTCGGTGGCGACGACGGCCGCGCGTCGGCGGAACGCCGTGCGGGTGGTGGCCAGAGCGTGGGCCACCTCGCCTACGTCGGCGTCGGGGCGGCGCGCGATGTGGTCACGCAGCCGGGCGGCCTGGTCGCGCAGGGCCGCGGGGGTGGTGCCGGACACCGTCCAGGGCAGGGCGGTGCCCGAGGCGGTGCGGGGGTGCTCGGCGGCGGGGACCGGCGGCGGTTCGGCCAGCAGCAGGTGGCAGTTGGTCCCGCCCATGCCGAACGAGCTCACGCCCGCTACCAGCGGGCGGCCGGGTCGGGGCCAGGGCCCGGTGGCGGTCCGGACCCGCAGGTTCAGTTCGTCGAGGGGGATGCGCGGATTGGGCGCGGTGAAGTTGAGGCTGGCGGGGAGGCGCCGGTGGTGGATGCTGAGCGCGGTCTTGATCAGCCCGGCGATGCCCGCGGCCCCTTCGAGGTGGCCGATGTTGGTCTTGACGGAGCCGACCGCAAGGGGGTGGCCGCAGGCGCGCGCGGCGCCGTAGGCGGCGCCCAGGGCGGCTGCCTCGACGGGGTCCCCCACGGGAGTGCCGGTGCCGTGGAGTTCCACGTACTGTACGTCGGCGGGGTCGGTGCGCGCCTGGGCGCAGGCCCTGCGTGCCACGGCGGCCTGGGCGGCGCCGCTGGGCACGGTCAGGGAGTCGGTCGCCCCGTCGTTGTTGACGGCGCTGCCGCGGATCACGCAGTAGACGGGGTCGCCGTCGGCCAAGGCCTGGGCGAGCGGCTTGAGGACGACGGCGCCCCCGCCCTCGCCGCGCACGTAGCCGTTGGCGCGGGCGTCGAAGGTGTAGCAGCGGCCGTCGGGGGAGAGCGCACCGAACTTCCAGGTGGTGAGACCGCTGTCCGGAGCGAGTATGAGGTTGACCGCGCCGGCGATGGCCAGCTCGCAACCGCCACGGCGCAGGCTCTCGACCGCCATGTCCACGGCGACCAGGCCGGAGGCCTGTCCGGCGTCGACGGTCATGCTCGGGCCGTGCAGACCGAGGATGTGGGAGAGCCGGTTGGCGATGATGCCGTGGTCGAGGCCGGTGAGGGTGTGGCGGGTGATGGCGTCGGCGCCCTCGCGGTGCACGAGGGTGGCGTAGTCATGGGTGAACGCGCCGGTGAACACACCGGTGTCGGTGCCGCGAAGGACGGCCGGAACGATTCCGGCGTCCTCCAGGGCCTCCCATCCCAGCTCCAGCATGAGGCGCTGCTGGGGGTCCATGGCGGCGGCCTCATTCGGTGCGATGCGGAAGAACCCCGCGTCGAACGCGTCGACGCGGTCGAGGTAGCCTCCCCACCGGACCGGCGGCGTGCCCGCGGAGGCGCGCTCCGGGGGGATCTCGCGGACCGCGCTGCGGCCGTCGTCGAGCAGTCGCCAGAACTCCTCCGGGCCGTCCGCGCCCGGAAACCTGCAGGCGAGGCCGATGACGGCGACCTCCCCGCCTGGCTCCGCGCCGACCTCGAACCCGTGTGTCTCATAACCGTCCAGTCCCACGTCGATTCCCTCCCCCTCGCTGCTGACAGCCGTCGGCCCTCGCCCGCATTCCGATCCGGGAACTCGTGCATTACGCCCGTTTTCGGCACAGGACGCCGACATTGAACAATAGAGCTCCGTCCCGTCTGTTTTCCTACGGCAAAGGAAAGAGCATCGCCCCTCCACGGAACGAACATGTGCCCTTGCGCGCTCTTCGCGTCATTCGCCGATCCCGACGCGAGCCCGCGGGGTTACGCCGACGCGTCCGGAGAAACGGTTCGGAGCGTGGTTCGGCCCGCCGCGCCGGAGGCGCACAACCGATGGTCGGCGGAAGGGCGCGGGCGCCGGGATCGCGGCGACCACGGGGAGCGGTGCGCGGGATACGGGGATGAGAATGGGAGTCGGAACCATAAACGACGGGCGGCACAGGGCGCAACATAAATATCTCAGGCGGCGACATCCCAATGATCGTAACTCCCGCGCATATGCACGGCAATACGCAATTTCATTTCGGTTGCGGATGGCGACCGCGTGAGCATGGGATTACGGTCCCAATGGGGCGCATGTGACGCAGGATACACAGCGGCCCGGACGCTTCCGCAGAAGCACCCAGGCCGCGACCTGCGAATACGTAAACAGGAGGCATATTTCAGGATTCGTACTTGGCCGAAAGTTCGGCCAGGTAGGCACGCGCACCTTCAGGGTCATAAAGCCAGTCGCGGAAGCTGGATGGGTCGTTCCAGCCCTGGATCCAGCGGTCGCCCGCCTCCCGGTAGGTCGCCGCGGCGCCGAGGACCGCGTTGACGTGCTCCGGCGGCGGGGCCTCCCAGTAGTTGGAGACGGTGTCGGCCCACAGCTCGGCGTCGTAGCCGTAGAGCCAGAACCTCTCGAACATGCCGGAGAGGAACTCGGCGTCGAAGGGGCGGTCCCCGCGCTCCAGGATGCACTCCAGGTAGCTCTTGGCGCAGCGGGTGGAGTTGTTCCACCCCTGCCCTGCGAACGGGTCGGAGGTGATCACGACGTCGGCGATGCCCAGGACGTTGCCGCCTGAGGGGAGCCGGGCCACAGCCTTGCGCACCTGCGGAGTGAGGGTCTGGATGAGCGTGCTCCTGCCGTCGACGAGCTCGGCGTCGCGCACCCGCTCGTAGTACTCGGGGGTGTTGCGTCGCAGCAGGTCCACCATCCGCCGCCACAGCTCGTCCGGACGGGGCTTGTCGATCCAGGCGCCGATGGGGCCGGCGAGCTTGTCGGCGATGAACAGGGAGTGGCACGGGCCGTCGGCGGTGAGGATCGGGAACAGCCAGATGTTGCCGGCCTTGGCCGCCGAGCCGATCCAGCCGATGGACTCCGGGAATCCGGTGTCGTTGGCCACGTCGTAGATGTTGGCCTGCACGAGCATGCGGGGGCGGGCGCCGCTGAAACGGTCGGGGTCCGGCTCGAACAGCGCCCCCAGTTCCCCGTGGCCGACGGCGACGACCACGAGGTCGAACATGCGGGAGAAGTAGTCGAGGTCGCTGAGGGTCACGCCGTGGATGACGACCTTGCCCCCGCTGTCCTCGAAGTACTCCAGCCAGTCGGCCATCTTCACCCGCCGGTCGACCGAGACGGCATAGGTCCGGTCGGCGAAGGAGCCCGTCACGGTCATGGCGGCGGGCCCCGGCGCCGGGTAAGCGTGCAGCTTGGACGTCTCGATGTGCGGGGCCTGTGAACTCCAGAAGTCGATGTTGAGCTCGCGTTCGTACCCCAGCACGGTGGGATAGGTGAGCTGGGTGACCGCCGGCCGGCCCGTACGGATCTCCGTGGAGGTCTGGCCCGTGATCACCGTGACGTCGTACCCGTGGCTGAGCAGACCGTGAGCGAGGTGCAGGCCCGACTGGCCGGCACCGACGATAAGGATCTTGCGCATCGAAGAGACAACTTCCCGGGCGATGGATTCTGGGCACTGGTGCTGGGCCGGTCGGGGGATGCGGCCGACCCTGATCTGCGTCCCTCGGTCAGTCGACCGGTGCTACGGCGCTGGCCGAATGTTTGTACCTTAGGCACCATAGCGCCCGGGGAACGGCCACGTGCGTCGAATTCCACGATCGGGACGTCATCGCCGATCTCCCCCGCTTCGCGGATCTGTCCGGACGTACCCCTCCGGATATCCGCCGAAGTCGTTCAATGCCAAAATGACGGTGATTCCACCGGTTTCGCGCTCATTGGTGGACGATGTCGCTATTCGTGCCCGTCTGTCGCCAACCGGCGGCAACCCGAGGTCGGCGCATGCACCTCGCCTGCGCAGCGGCAGCACCGCGCCCGGGCGCCGGTCCCGTCGCCCGCTTCGGCGGGCGACGGGATCGTGCCGCCCGCTGAAGCGGGCCACCGGTGCGCACCGGAATCCGCCGCGGCAATACTCCGCACGGCGGCGGCGATCCGCGTTCCGCCCTTCTCCGCGTCGGGAGGCCGAGGGAATTCCCCCGGCCTCCCGACATCGGATCCTCAACCCACCCGAAAAGGGGATGCTTTTTCACACCCACCCGGAATTCGCATTTCACTCCGCACTATTAACGTATGCCACCCTGGGCGGAACGGCCATTCCCCGGGTGCAGCGGATGCCGAATTCGGCGATCCAGGTCGACTTCACCCGGACACCGTGAAACGGGTCAGTACCGCCGCATGGTCGGACGTCCACTCGTTTCCGGCGTGGTGCGGGACCGGACGAGGGTCACCCACCACGACGTCGCGCGACTCCCGGACGCTCAGCCCGCTCCCCGCCTGGTAGACGAAGTCGATCCGGTCCTGCGGCTCGGCCGGCCCGCTCGACCCCTCGTGGAACGGGTAGACCGGCGACCAGGTGACGCCGGGGGACGCGACCGGGTCGGGGTTGGCCGCGCGGTAGGTGTCGCGCAGCCCGGCCTCGGCCGGCAGCACCGATGTCGGCCAGGGCACGTCCGCATAACCGCAGTTCTTCTCCCGCAGCTCCTCGGTCCAGTCCAGGTGGGAGGGCGCGTTGAAATCGCCCAGCAGCAGGACCGGCACCTCGTCGGCCGCGGCCAGTTGGCCGGCCATCGCCTCCAGGGTGTCGGTGATCTGCCCGGTACGCCCCGAATCGGCCTCGCGCCGCAGGATGCGGTCGGTGTCCATCCGCTCGAAACACGCGTCGTAGGGGCCGTAGGGCGTGTAGCCCAGGTGCACGTTCCACACGTTGACCTGGGAGTCCTCGCCGTCGAGGGCCACCCGGACGCCCGCGGAGGCGTTCACCTCCCCGTACTCGGCCACGATGGGGTAGCGGCTGATGACGCCCAGGCTCCCCGAGCCCTGCCAGTGGTACCAGCCCAGCGCCTCGGCCAGCCGGGCCGCGTGCCGCCCCTGCGTCTCCTGCAGGCCGACGATGTCGGCGCCGCTCTCCAGCAGGAAGCGCAGCTGTTTGTCGTGGTAGCCCTCGACCTGGGTGCCACCGTGCCAGGTGTTGAAGCTGAGCGCGCCGAGCTCGTCGACGAGCGGCTGCCCGGAGCCCCGGACCGGGATGACGGCGGTCAGCCGCGCGGTGGAGCCGTCCGGCCCTGCCGCCTCGACGGTCACCCGCGCATCGCGCGCGGCACCGTCCGGTGTCCCGCTGACCGTGCCGTCCTCGGCGACGTCGATCCACTCGTCGCCGCCGACGCGGGTGAACACGGCGTCGGACGGGGTGACCAGACCGCCCAGCCGCGCCTCGTAGGGGTCGCCGACACGCGCGTTGCCCAGCGTGGCCTCGCCGACGGGGAAGGAGGTCCCGCCCTCGGGCCGGACCTGGAAGTCGACGGGCTCGGCCAGCCAGGCGTATCCGTCGCGGGCCAGGTAGAAGGCGGTGTAGGCGCCCGGCTCCAGGGAGGACGTGGAGAACTCCAGGGTTCCCTCGGCCTCCGGGGCGTACCGCCAGTCCAGGGAGGGGGCGACGTACTCCTCGTCGACCGGGCCGCCGCCGTCGGCGCTGTAGAGCCCGATCCAGTCGGTGCCGTGCGGCTCGGAGGTGGCGTAGTCGAACGCGATCGGCTCGCCCGAGACGACGGACTCCGCCGAGGCCGTCAGGGTGCCCTGGGTGTCCGCTGTGCCCACCGCGGCGGGGGCCGCGGTCAGGGCGAGTATGCCGACGGTGGTGACCGCCAGTACGCGGTGCTGCCAGTCGTGCATGTTTCCGGTCTGCCTCTCGGTTGGGGGACATTGGGGCCGCAATCGGTCACTGTGCAGCCCCGATCACCCGGTATGCCCAACAACGTCCGGACTATCCGCGACACCGCGGTGAACACTCCCCACCACCCGTGACCACGGCCCCCACCCCTTACTCCGGTGCCGGCGCCGACCGCGGACTCAGGGGCGGTTACGGGTGGTGCCCGCTCTGCCGCGGCTGGCACTGTCCGACCAGGGGCACCACATGATTCGCCGCCGCTCCCGCCGCCGACGGACCCATGCCGCGCGTCGGCGTCGCCGACCCCTCGGCGACGGGCCGAATGGGCGACCGCGGCCGTCCGACCGCGGCGGCGCGTGCGAGCCGCCCCGGCCCAGCCACCCGCACAGCCGTTCCCCGATCCCCACTCCCCGAGGAGACGCATGCGACCACAGCGGTACCTCGCGGCGACGCTCATCACCGGCTTCGCCCTGATCGCCTCTACACTGACCGCCATGACAGCGGGCGCGGCACCCCACCACCGCTCACCCAAGATCTCCGGGCTGCGGGAACCGGTACAGATCCTGCGGGACACCTGGGGTGTCCCGCACATCTACGCCGAGAACACCGACGACCTGTTCCTCGCGCAGGGATACAGCGTCGCCCAGGACCGCCTCTTCCAGATCGACCTGTGGCGGCGGCGCGGCCTCGGGCAGCTCTCCGAGGTCCTCGGCCCGCAGTACGCCGAGCAGGACCGCGCCGCCCGACTCTTCCTCTACCGCGGGGGCATGGACGAGGAGTGGGCGAGCTACGGCCCCGAGGCCGAGCAGGCGGCCATACGGTTCACCGAGGGCATCAACGCCTACATCGACCGGATCGAGGGCGACCCGGAGGCGCTCCCCCAGGAGTTCCGCGATCTCGGCTACACGCCGGCCAAGTGGAAGCCGGAGGACGTCGTCCGGATCCGCAGCCACGCGCTGGCCGGGAACTTCTACCACGAGGTCAGCCGGTCCTACATGGCCTGCTGGGCGGACCCCGACGCGCACAAGTTCCAGCAGAGGCTGGAGGCGGGCAAGAGCGCGCGGGTACCCGAGGGTTTCGAGCCGTGCGACCTGCCCCACCAGGACGACCCGCTGGACTTCCTGGAGACCTACGTGCTGGGCACCCAGCCGGTGACGGTCACCGACGGCGAGGTCACCATGGTCCCGCTCGGTTCCGGAGCCGCGGAGGGGAGCAACAGCTGGACCATCGCGCCGGAGCGCACCGCCACCGGCCGTCCGATCCTGGCCGGGGACCCGCACCGGGCGATGACGGCGCCCTCGCTGCGCTACGTCACCCACCTGTCGGCGCCGGGGATCGACGTCATCGGCGCGGGCGAGCCGTCCATGCCCGGTGTCTCGATGGGCCACAACGGCACGATCGCGTTCGGGCTGACCATTTTCAGCATCGACCAGGAGGACCTCTACGTCTACGAGCTCGACCCCGACGACCCCACCCGGTACCGCTACGGAGAGGGCTGGGAGAAGATGCGGGTCGAGACCGAGCGGCTCGCCGTCAAGGGCGAGGAGCCGCGGGAGATCGAGCTCCCGTTCACCCGGCACGGCCCGGTCATCCACACCGACGAGGAGCGCAACCTCGCCTATGCCCTACGCAGCGTCTGGCTGGAGCCGGGCACCTCGCCCTACTACCGGAGCATGCGGATGATGCGGGCGCGGAACTTCGCCGAGTTCCAGGAGGCCATGAGCGGGTGGGGCGGCCCGCCGCTCAACTTCACCTACGCCGACACCGACGGCAACATCGGCTGGCAGGCCGGGGGGCTGACGCCCCGGCGCGCGGGCTACGACGGTCTGATGCCGGTTCCGGGCGACGGCCGCTACGAGTGGGACGGGTTCGTGGACCCGGCCGAGTACCCGAGCGTCTACAACCCCGAGCGCGGCTTCTTCGCCACCGCCAACGAGTTCAACGTGACGCCGGAGCAGGCGGCGACGTTCGGCTACGAGTGGCAGCCGCCGTACCGCCACGAGCGCATCGCCGAGGTGCTGTCGGCCCAGGAGGCCGGTACCGTCGAGGACTCGATGGCGCTGCAGAACGACCGGGTGTCGATCCCGGCCCGGCGGATCGTCGGGCTGCTGGAGGGGCTGGAGGCTCCCGACCCGCAGACCGGGGCCGCGCTGGAGCTGCTGCGCTCCTGGGACGGCACGGTCGCCGAGGACTCGCCGCAGGCCGCGCTGTTCGAGCCGTGGTTCATGCGCCACCTCGGCCCGGCCGTCGTCGCCGAGGCGGTGTCGGAGCAGATGTCGCAGGTCATCGTGTTCGCCGATTCCGGGGCGACCATGATCGACCTGCTGGCCGACCCCGAGCAGTGGTTCGGCCCCGACGGTGCCGAGATCCGGGACAGGATCCTGCTGAGCTCGCTGAAGAGCGCGTACGCCGATGTGTCGGACCGGCTCGGCGCGGACTCCGGCACCTGGACGTGGGGGGCGATCCAGAAGACGACGTTCGCGAACCCGACCGGCGCCCACCTGGGGCCGTTCCCGCGCGGAGGCTCGCCGCACACGGTGGACGCGTCGAACTACAACTGGTTCACCTACGCGCAGACCTCCGGAGCGTCCTTCAAGATGGTGCTCGACGTGGGGAACTGGGACGGCTCCCGGGCGATCAACGCGCCCGGCCAGTCCGGCGACCCGCGCAGCCCGCACTACGACGACCTGGTGCCGAAGTGGCGCGCGGGCGACTACTTCCCGCTGTTGTACAGCAAGAAGGCGGTGAAGCGGAACGCCGTCTCCGAGCTGCGCCTGCGCCCGTAGCCGACGCGGCCCCCGGCCCGTGCCCCGGTTCGCCCGCGGCGCCGTGCCCTGCCAGGGTCCCGTTTCCTCTGGTGGCACCGGGCCGGATGGGAAAATGAGGGCAGCCGTCGATGCCCCCGACGCGCGGGGGATCCCCCGCTCCACGGCCCCGGACGAGGATCGCGCAGAGAGGAATTCGCCGATGCTGCACGACAACGACGTCGAACGGGCCCTGGTCGTCATGGCCCACCCCGATGACGTGGACTTCGGATGCGCCGGGACGGTCGCCCTGTGGACGGACGCCGGGGTGCGGGTCACCTACCTGATCGTCACCAGCGGCGACGCGGGAGGCGGAGAGCGCGGTCTGGACGGGGCGCACATGGCCGGGCTGCGCCGCACCGAGCAGCGCAAGGCCGCCGAGATCCTGAACGTGTACGACGTCCGGTTCCTCGGCTATCCCGACGGACGCATCACCCCCTCCTTCGAGCTGCGCCGGGACATCACCCGGGTCATCCGCCAGGTCCGGCCGCAGCGGATGCTCATCCCCAGCCCCGAGCGCGACTGGTCGGCCATCGCGCCCAGCCACCCCGACCACCTGGCGGTGGGAGAGGCGGCGATCAACGCGGTCTACCCTGACGCGCGCAACCCCAACGCCCACCCCGACCTGCTCTCCGAGGAGGGGCTGGCCACGTGGACGGTGCCCGAGGTGTGGCTGGCCCACGGGCCCTCACCCGACCACTACCCCGACATCACCGACGTCGCCGACCGCAGGATGGCCGCGCTCGCCTCGCACACCAGCCAGATCCGCGACTTCACCGAACTCGACACCGCCATGCGCGAATGGTTCGCCGACAACGCCGTCCGGGCCGGCCTTCCCAAGGGTCGGCTGGCCGAACGGTTCCGGGTGGTCGACACGTCGTAGCGCCGACGGACCGCACCGCCCCGGGACAGCGTGGCCCGCCGCACGGGGCGCCGGGAACGCACGATAATCGTGGACGTACGGGAGCGGGCCCGCTCCCGTGACCCCGATGACTTCAGGAGGCGCAACGTGGCACAGCCGCCATCTCCCTACGACTTTCTTCCCGACGTCGCGTCGTTCACCGTGACCAGCCAGGACGTCACCGAGGGCCGGACGCTGCCGATGGCTCAGGTCAGCGGGCTCATGGGGGCGGGAGGGGAGGACATCTCCCCGCAGCTGTCGTGGAGCGGTTTCCCCGAGGGGACCCGCGGTTTCGCCGTCACCTGCTTCGACCCCGACGCACCCACGGCGAGCGGGTTCTGGCACTGGGCGGTGTGCGATATCCCTGCGTCGGTGACCGAGCTTCCGGCGGGCGCGGGCGGCGAGACCGGTGCGGGGCTGCCGACCGGGGCCGTCACCGTTCGCAACGACGCCGGGGGCCGGCGCTACATTGGCGCCGCGCCGCCGCCCGGGCACGGCCCGCACCGCTACATGTTCGCGGTGCACGCCGTGGACGTCCCGACGCTGGGGATCGACGGCTCGGCGAGCCCGGCCTTCCTCGGCTTCAACCTGTTCTCGCACGCCATCGGGCGGGCGATCCTCACCGGGGTGTTCGAGCGGAAGTGACCCGTCCGCGCGGGGCGGCCGCGGGCGCGGCGCCTCGGCGATTCGCCCCGGCGCGCGCCGGAGGCGCCCAGTGCGGCTCCGGCGCCGCCGACTCGACTGCACGGCGATTCGCACATAGTCTCTGTTCGAATCAGTCACCTTCGGACATGGTTTGGGTGTGAATTCACGTGTCGTCCAATCGGAACGCCGCGTCCGTCCCCACCACAGCTGTTTTCGACTACGGCGAGGTGATCTCCCGTCCGCAACTCGTCGAGGCACGCGGCCATATGGAGCGCATCGCCGGGGTCGACCCGCGGGACTTCTGGACCGCCTACTGGGACGAGCGCCCGGACTACGACGGCGGTCTGACCTCGACGGAGTACTGGGAGCGCATCGCCCTGCGCCTCGGTGCGGACTGGGACGGCGCGCGGCGCCAGGAGCTGTGGGCGACCGACGTGGCCTCGTGGCTGCACGCCACCGAGGAGAGCGCGGCACTGCTGAACCGGCTCGCCGCGCGCGGGGTGCGACTCGCCCTGCTCTCCAACGCCCCCTCCGACATCGCCGGGGCGCTGCGCCACTCCCCCGTCCTGGCGCGGTTCGACGCTGTGTTCTTCAGCTGCGACCTGGGGATCCGCAAGCCGGACCCGGAGATCTACCGGCACGTCCTCGCCGAACTGGGTGCCGCGCCGGAGGAGACGGTGTTCGTCGACGACCGTGAGGAGAACGTCCTGGCGGCCAAGCGGCTGGGGATCGACGCGCACCACCACGGCGCGTTCGACGACCTGGTGTCCTTTCTGACCGCCCGATTCGGCATGTTCTGATATCACAGACCATTCGACCGCAATTCGATCAGCTGTGGCCGCTTACGGTCAGGGGAACAGGGGTTGCGCCCGCCCGAGGATGGATGCTGCGCTCCTCGCGTCCGGGGTGCCGCGTCCGTGCGGTCGGCGCCGGAATTGCGACAGAGAACAGATTCCCGGTACACGGCCCCCCACGGAGCGCGGGCGCCGCGCGAGGCCCGTATCCGGCCCGGGTGCCACGCGCGACGGGGCCTCCTGGTTGTCCTAGGAACCGAAACCGGCCACCCCCGGGCAAAGCACTGGTCAGAGACATACGCTCAAAACGTAGCTGAAGGACCGAACGACTGTCCCGTCCGGGCACGCCGTCACGCCCCGCTGTCCCGAGCCGGTCGCAGTGCAACTCCATCTTCCGATTGGAAAGGTTCATCGGTGCCCGCTGAACAGCTCCCTGATCAGCCGACGGTCGTGGTGACGACCGCCGGCTCGGCCCAGACCTCCGGAACGATCCTGCACCTCCGCCGCCAAGGCTTCCGCATCATCGCCACCGACATCGATCCGACCGCTCCAGGGCTCTACCTCGCCGACCGCGGCTACGTCGTCCCCCCGGGCACCAGCGACGCCTACCTACCGGAGGTCCGCCGCATCTGCCGTGAGGAGCGGGCGATCGCGATCATCCCCCTGGTCGACGAGGAGCTGGTCCCGGTGGCCGACCTGTCCTTCGACGACGTCGCGATACTGCTGCCCCGACCGGACTTCGTCGCCGTGTGCCTGGACAAGTACGTGCTGATGCGGCGGCTCGCGGCCGTCGGCATCGGGGTGCCCGCGACCTCGCTCGCCTCCGAGTGGGACGGGTCGCTGGAGCCGCCGCTGGTGGTCAAGCCGCGCGCGGGCCGCGGCAGCCGCGGGGTCACCGTGTGCACGTCGCCCGAGGAGATCGGCGGGCTGATCGCGGACGGCCCGTACGCGGCGGACGACCTCATCGTGCAGGAGCGGATCTGCGGCCCCGAGTACACCGTCTCGGTGGTGGTATGGCGCGACGGCGACATCCAGGCGGTCGTGCCCAAGGAGGTCATCCTCAAGCGCGGGGTCACCAAGTACGCGGTGACCAGACGCAACGCGCGGGTGGCCGAGGTGTGCCGCGCCGTGCAGCACGAGCTGCGCGCCGACGGGCCGTTCAACGTCCAGCTCGCCCTGGACGCCGACGGCGAGCCGCGCATCTTCGAGATCAACCCGCGCTTCTCCTCCACCGCACCGCTGACCATCGCCTCCGGCGTCGACGAGATCACCGGCCTGCTCCGCCAGGCGACCCGCGGCGGGCCGCGGCTGGCCGACGACTGGGAGGAGGGGCTGGTCATGGTGCGGCACTGGAGCGACCGGTTCCTCCAGGAGACGGAGTTCACCGGACACGGCATCTCACCCGCCGCAACGGACCCGCTCGCCCACTCGGCCCCGCAGATCGCCCAGGTCGCCAGGTGAGCGCGACCGGCCGTCCGACGCGGACCGCGCCCACCCGCCGCTCCCTCTCCGGCCCCGACGCGCTGGCCGACAGCCTGGCGGGTGCGGTGGCGGAGGTGGGCGGACTGCTGCGTGCGTGGCGCAGTGACGCCCGGGCGACACAGGGGACCTGGGAGGGGAGCCAGTTCAAGGCGGAGGCCGACACGCGGGCACACGAGGCGCTGTGCGCGCGGCTGCGGGAGATCGACCCGGGCATCCCCGTGGTCAGCGAGGAGGATCCGGGGTCGCTGCGCGGCGACCGGCCGCCGCGCTACTGGCTGATCGACCCGATCGACGGAACCGCCAGCTACGCGCACGGCTACCCGGGCTACGTCACCCAGGCCGCGCTGATGATCGGCGGGCGGCCCGCGCTGGCCGCCATCTGCGCCCCCGAGGCCGATGTGCTGTACACGGCGGTGCGCGGGCGGGGCTCCGCCGCCAACGGGCGGCCGCTGCCACCCACCGCCCGCGCCGCCCCGGGGTCGGGCGTGCTGATCGACAACACCCCCGAGCCGCACGGGATCGCCCGCGAGGTGGGTGAGCGGTTCGGGTACACGCGGTACCGGGAGTGCGGCAGCATCTCGCTGAAGCTGTGCCGGGTCGCCGAGGGGGAGGCGCACCTGTTCGTCAAGGACGTGCCGGTACGCGACTGGGACGTCGCCGCACCCGACCTGGTGCTGGCCGAGGTCGGCGGCCACCTGAGCCGGCTCGACGGCACCCCGTTCGCCTACCGCGGCGGCTTCCAGCACAGCGGGCTGGTCGGCGCGGCCGACCCGGGGACGGGCGCCGAAGTCGCGGCATGGTGCGCGGCGCGGCCGTCCGCCGACACCGACGCGGCCGATCCCCCCTGAGCCGGGACCCGCGGGGGTGCCGCCGGATGTCCTACTTCGGCCGTACGGCCGATCTGGACCTCCGGCGGAGGAAAGCCGCATTCCCAGCGGACTAGCATGGCGGTGAGGTGGCCGCCGTTTCCCCACGGGAACACCCGCCCGGGCCGGGGCGGCGCGTGCGGCGGTGCAGGTACGAGGAGGGGCCGGGAGCATGAGTTCCGATATCACACCGCACAGCGGCATGCGCGCGTCCGACGCCGACCGCGACGCGGTGGCGCAGCGGCTGGCCTCGGCGCTGTCGGAGGGGCGGCTCGACCTCGCCGAGTACGAGCGCCGCCTGGACACGGCCATGACCGCGACCGTCATGGGCGAACTTCAGCCCCTCACCGCCGATCTGCCGACACCCGCGCGCCCCGAGGAGCAGCCCGTCGACCTGGCCGCGGTGGGCGAGCGGGACGCCGCCCCGTCGGCGTGGCGCGAATGGTTCGACGAGTGGCGCTGGTGGCTGGGCGGCGCGATCATCATGATCGGGATCTGGGGCGCCACCAGCCTGAGCGCCGGGGAGTTCCAGCACTTCTGGCCGGCCATCCCGCTGGGCATCTGGGCCGCCATCCTCATCGCCCATGTCGTCTTTCCGTCCGACCATGGCAAGAAGAGGGACAGGAAAGACAAAGAAGACGACTGGTACTGAGGGCGAAGGACCTCGTCGGGGGGCCGGAAGTCCGTGGGCGGCGCGGCCGCCGCGACATGACTCTGGCGGAACCGGTGCCTTTTCTCGGCCCGGCCCGCGGCGTATCGTGAGTGTCGCCAGCATCCTGCCGCAGGGGGTGGGCGTTGGACGACGATCGCGTCCCGGAAAGCCAGATGCGCGCCTCGGACGCCGACCGCGATGCTGTGGCCGAACGGCTCGCGACGGCCCTCACCGAGGGCCGACTCGACCTGGCCGAGTACGAGCTCCGGCTCGACAGGGCGATGCACGCGGTCGTCCTCGGTGAGCTGCGGGCCCTGACGGCCGACCTCCCGGTGCCTCCGGAACCCGCGGACGAGTCGGACGGCGACCTCGTCGCCGCGGGGCGGGCCGCCCTGTCGCCCTGGCGGGACTGGGTGGACGAGTGGCGCTGGTGGCTGGGGGGCGCCGTGATCATGACCGGGATCTGGGGCGTCACCAGCATCATGGGGGGCGCTCTGCTCCCGTTCTGGCCGCTGGTCCCACTGGGGATCTGGGCCGCCATCCTGGTCGCCGCGGCCATCTGGCCGGATGAGAGCACCGGCAGCCGCACGTGAGCGCCGGAGCGGCTCAGCCTGCGGCGTGCAGCCAGCGCACCGGGGCGCCGTCCCCGGCGTAGCGGAACGGCTCCAGCTCTTCGTCCCAGACCCGGCCGGTCAGCCGGTCGAGCTCCTCGGCGAGATCGGCCTCGTGGGCCGCGGCCCGCTCCATGGCGTTGCGCAGCCGCGCCTCCGACACCATGACCTCACCCGACGCACTGGTCACCGCGGTGAAGATGCCGAGGGTCGGCGTGTAGCTGTAGCGCGCGCCGTCACACCCCACGGTCGCCTCTTCGGTCACCTCGAAGCGCAACCGCTGCCAGCCGTTCAACGCCGAGGCGATCGCGCCCGAAAGACCGGGAGCCCCCTGCCAGTTCAGCTCGGCACGGTGGGTGCCGGGCGCCGCCGGCTGGTCGTCCCAGTCGAGTTTCACAGGTACGCCGACCACACCCGCGACCGCCCACTCGACGTGTGGGCACAGCGCCGCGGGCGCGGAGTGGACGTACAAGACGCCACGTGCGGACACCGAACCTCCTGATACGAACGAGTGCGCTTCCCCGACGCCCTCGTATCCGCAGAGGAGCCGTCCGTGTAGGTATGAGTTCTCCTCGGCCTATTGTGCCGCATGGACCCCACAGGCACCAGGTCATCGTCGCCCCGAAGATCCGGCTCCTTCTCCGGCTACGGCGGTGACCCTTCGGCTACGGTGATTCCCGTTCTCCCGTGTGCATGCGGGAGCAGCGAGTCTAGCGGGGGTGCGGGTGAGTGACCAGCCCTGGGCGGAGATGGCCACCGGCGAACTGGTGAAGCGAGCGCTGGACGA
The DNA here is from genome assembly GCF_014201195.1 of Nocardiopsis mwathae. Taxonomy (NCBI): domain Bacteria; kingdom Bacillati; phylum Actinomycetota; class Actinomycetes; order Streptosporangiales; family Nocardiopsidaceae; genus Nocardiopsis; species Nocardiopsis mwathae. The sequence continues at coordinate 3,227,003 of NZ_JACHDS010000001.1, forward strand.
CGCCGTGGCGCTGGAGCACCTCATCGCCAGATTCGCCCGCAGGGTCCGCTCGGTGGTGCGCTTCTACGGCATGTCGGTCCACGACGCCCAGGACGCCGAGCAGACCGTCTGGCTCGGCTTGTGGCAGCACCTCGCGGCGATCCGCACCCCCGAGCATGTCGGCGCGTGGCTTGCCGCAGCCACCCACAACGCCTGCCGCAAGCAGCTGCGGCTGGCCCGGCGCCTCGCTCTGGCGGACCCCGTCCACCTCGACGCCTTCGACGTCGGCGCGTCCGGGCAGGCGCGTACGCCCGAGGAGCACCTGCTGGCCGCGGAACGGCGCCGCCGCGTCCGTGCGGCCATCCTGGAGCTGGGGGAACCGGACCGGACCATCGCCGTTCTGGAGCTGTGCGGGCCGCGCTCGCCGGCGGCGTCGGTCGCGGACTTCACCGGTCTGCCCATCGCCGAGGTACCCAATGCGCGGCGCCGTGTCAGACGGCGGCTGCGGCGCCTGCTGATCGACGAGCAACACGGCGGGGAGTGTCCGTGAGATGACCGGTGAGGACAGGGCAGGGGCCATGGACGGCCCGCAGCCGCAGGACGGCCGCGCCCGGGCGCACGGCGCGGCGCCCGAGGAGCCGTGGGACGCGGTCCTGGACGAACGGATCGCCGGGCTGTGGGGGGAGGGGACCGCCACCGGCGACCCGGCATCGGCCGAGATCCGCGCCACCGCCCGCACGGTCTACGCGGCCCGCGCGGAGGGCGGGATCATCGCCGAGGTGGTCAACGACTCCGTGGACGACCCGCCGAGTGACCTGCGCGCCGTCGCCGACCTCGCGGCCTCCCCCCGCTACGTGCGTTTCCACGCGGCGGGGCTGACGGTGCGGTTGGAGGTCGCGGTCGCCGACGACGGCCGCGACATCGTGGGCCGGGTCAGCCCGACCGACGTGACCGGTGTCGAGGTCCGCTGGCCGGGCGGCTCGATGCGGCGGGAGATCGACGAGTCCGGCAGCTTCGCCGCCCGCGCGGTCCCCCGCGGCCCGGTCAGCATCCGCCTCCACCGCGCCGCCGGACCGTGCGTCAGCACCCCGTGGCTGGCGTACTGAAAAAGGACCCGGCAGGAACGACGGATGGGGACGGGCCGCAGGACGTCCGATCAGCGGCGATTTTCCGACGCACGGTGACGAACGGGACGGTCCGGCCGGTGGATCGCGGATCTCCCCCTCCCATAACGGGATCACGGGCTGCTATCACTGGCAGTGACGCTCCGCCGACAGGCGGACGGGGACGGACGCTTCGCCGTCCAGGCGTCGCCCAGCACGATCGTCGCGTGCGAAAGGCTCTTCGATGGCGGATCCGCAGCATGTCGATGTCCACCTGCCGGTCATGCTCGTCGCACGGGACCCGCGCCGGGCGCGGACGCGCGCCGAGCGCATGCTCGCCGACTCCCCGGAGCCCGTGACCAGAGCCGTTGCGCTGCGCATCCTCGGGGTGGCGCAGCGGGAGTTCGGTGACACCGCCGGCGCGCACCGGACCCTGCGCATGGCGGCGGCCGTCGCGACCCGGGCGGGGGCCGACGAGCACGCAGCGCACGCCCGGACGTCGCGCCTGGGTCTGCTGGCGCTGCGCGGTGGCGGCGGGGTGGCCGGGGCCGCACTGGACCGCATGGCGGCGTCCACCCCGTCGACCCGCGCACCGGCACTGCTCCACCAGGGTGTCGCGGCCGCCCAGCGCGGGCATTTCGGTCCGGCCCTCGCCTTCTTCGACGCCGCACTCGCCGAACTGGGCCGCGGCGCCTACGACCGGATGCTGCCGGGCGTACTCAGCAACCGCGGGCTGGCGCTGATGTACTCCGGCCGCCTGGAGGAGTCGGCCGAGGACCTGCACCGGGCGCTGGCGCTGGCCGAGCGCCACGCGCTGGACTACCTGCGCGGGATCACCCTGCAGAACCTCGGCTGCCTGGCCACGCGGCGAGGCGACATCTCCGCCGCCGTCGCGAGCTTCCGTAGTGCCGCGCGGCTGGTGCCCGAGCACCGCGGGGCGGGGCTGCGCCTCGACCACACCGACGCGCTGCTGGCCGCCGGCATGTTCGGCGAGGCCCGAAAGGTCCTCCTCGGCACCGCGGTGGAGAGCGCCTACGCGGACGAGATCACCGCCCGGCTGCTGCGCGCCAAGATCCACCTGGGCCGCGAGGAGCGGCGCGCCGCCCGCGACCAGGCGCTGCGAGTGCGGGCCCGATGCGCCCCGGGCTCGCTGTGGGCACGGCTCGCGGACCAGGTGGCGTGGTCCGCGCTGCACCTCCCGGGAACCGCGCCGGCCCCCGGGCGGGGCGCGGTTCCCCGCTCTCGGCCTGCCGCGGCGCCACCCGCCGGACCACCCGGCCGCACCGCGGCCGGAGGAGCGGCTCCGGCCCTCGCACGCTGTGTGTCCAGCGCGCCGCTGGGTCCGCTGTCCCCGGAGGTGCTCGCCCCGAGGCATGCCGACGCGCTGCGCGCGATCGCCGCGGGCGACCACGTCGGGGCGCGGCGTGAACTGCTGCGCGCGGCGGACGACGGCCCGCAGGAGGCCCCGGCCGTGCACCACCTGGAGTTGCTGGCCCACCAGCACGCCCATGAGCGCGAGGTGGCGGCCGCCGGGGCGCGCGGCGCGCTGGACCAGGGGAACGCCGCTGCCGCCCTGGACTGGGTCGAGCACGGACGCGCGCTCTTCAGCGTCCCCGGGCGCTGCCGGGACCGGGCCTGGAAGGGGGTGCTGGACCGGTGCCGGGAGGCGTTCGCACGGGCCCGTAGCGGGGACGACGGCGCCGCGATCGAGCTGCGGCGGCTCACCGCCGTCCTCGGCCCTGCCCAGTGGCACACGGGCTGCGCCGCCGCGGGGGCGGGAGGTCCGGCGCCCTGGCCCGGCAGCACCGACCTCGCCGGGCTGCTGGGGCGCCGGGTGCTGGTCTGCTACGCCCAGCCGCACGGTGTCCCGGCCGCGATCACGGTCGTCGACGGGCACGTGGCGGCTCACCCGCTCCCGCCGCTGCGCGTGATCGAGGACGCCGTGTGCCGGATGAACGGGGTCGCCCGGATGAACTCCCGCGGCGATGCCGCGGACGGTGCGGGCCTCGCCGCGGCCGCCGCACAGGTCGAGCGGCTTCTGCTCGCCCCGCTCGCCGGGGTTCCCGACGACCGGCCGCTGGTGATCGCGCCGGCGCCGTTCGCCGAGGCGCTGCCGTGGGGGCTGCTGCCCGCGCTGCGGGGGCGGGAGGTGAGCGTGGTCCCCTCGGGGCGGGCGTGGCTGGCGTGCCGTGCCCGTTCCCGCGCCGTGGCCCACCGGGCGCCGCGGGCGCTGCTCGCGGCCGGCGGCGACCTGGGAACGGCGGTCGCGGAGGTCCGGTCGCTGCACCGCCGCCATCCCGGGGCCGAGGTGCTCACCGGTCCGGACGCCCGGGTGGGCGCGGTGCTGGACGGGCTGGCGCGCTGCGACCTCGCACACATCGTCGCGCACGGACTGGTGCCGGCCGGTGCCCCCATGCTGTCCGGGCTCGCGCTCGCGGACGGGCCGCTCTTCGCCTACGACCTGGAATCGCTGCCCGAGGTCCCGGCCGTGACGGTGCTGTCCTCGTGCCGTGTGGGCACGGCCGCCCCCTCGCCGGCGGGCGTGCGGCTGGGTTTCGCCGCGGCGCTGCTCGCTCTGGGCGGAGCCACCGTCGTCGCGGGCGTCCTGCCGGTCCGCGACCGGGGCACACCGGCCGCCATGGAACGCTTCCATTCCGCCCTCGCCTCGGGTTCCGCCCCGGCCCGAGCGGTCGCCGACCACCTCGCCGACGCCGGCTTCCTCTGCTTCGGCGCCGGGTGAGGCGCGGCCGGGGCTCGCCGCGGCGCCGTCACGAGTCGCCGTTCCGCCTGTTCGGGATGGCCGGTCGGTACCGTGAACCCATGAGCGACGACGATGTTCCCCCGGTCGCGGCCGGAGGGAAGGGCGGACCCGACGAGCCGCACGTGTTCACCCTGGAGGAGGCACGCGCCCTGATGCCCGAGGTGCGCAAGCACGTCGACGAGTTCGTTCGGCTCCGCGCCGACCTGGCCGAGCACGCCGCCGACCTGCGGATCTCCGGTAGCTCGCCGCTGGGCGGTGTGCCGGAGCTCAAGGCGATGGAGGCCCGGTTCAGCGAGCTGCACGCCTGGTTCCCCGACCACGGCATCGAGGTGAAGAACCTGGCGCCGGTGCTCATCGACTTCCCCGCGCTTCTGGACGGGGCCGCGGTGCGGCTGTGCTGGCTGGAGGGCGAGCCGGAGCTCGCCTGGTACCACCGCAGCGAGCTGGGCTTCATCGGCCGACGCCCGCTGCCGCGCGACCGCTGAACCCCCGCCCGGGCCGTCGATCCCGGCAAAGTGCTCCGGATGCCGCCGGTGGTCGGCAGTGGTCGGCAGTGGTCGGTGCGCGCCACCGAGATCGGCGCCGGACCCGGTGGCGGCGCGGCGGGCCCCCGGCGCCCCGGCGCGGTCTCCGCGGGGGCGTCGGGGGCCCGGAACGGGTGGTCACCAGCCGCGATCGCGCCACTCTCCCAGGTGCGGGCGTTCCGCCCCGAGCGTGGTGTCCTTACCGTGGCCCGGATAGACCCATGTGTCGTCGGGCAGCACGGCGAAGACGCGCTCATCCACGTCGTCGATCAGGGACCGGAAGTCCTCCGGCGCCCAGGTCTTGCCGACGCCTCCGGGGAACAGGCTGTCCCCGGTGAACAGGTGGGTGCACCCGTGCGGGTCGTCGTAGCGCAGGGCGATCGAGCCGGGGGTGTGGCCGCGCAGGTGGATGACCTCCAGGGCGCACTCGCCGACGGGGATCCGCTGGCCGTGCTCGACCGGTTCGTCCACCGACACCGGCAGCTCTCCCGCGTCCGCCGGGTGGGCGACGGTCCGGGCACCGGTCGTGCCGACGACTTCGGCCAGTGCCTGCCAGTGGTCGTGGTGGCGGTGGGTGGTGACCACCCGTTGCAGCCCCCCGTCGCCGACGAGTTCGAGGAGGCGGTCGGCCTCGTTGGCGGCATCGATGAGCACCGCGTCCCCGGTGCGCCGGCAGCGCAGCAGGTAGGCGTTGTTGTCCATCGGCCCCACGGCGAGCTTGGCGATGAGGAGCTCGGGCAGTTCGCGTATGTCGGCGGGCCCACCGACCCGCGTATCTCCGGAATAACTCACGCCCCCATTACAGCACCCAACGCGGAGGGCGCTTCGCGAAGAAGGCCTCGCGTCCCTCCGCAGCGTCGTCGCTGCCGAAGAATTCGCGGGACAGCTCGCCCATTTCGGCGAAGGCGGACGCGCGCTTGTGCCCGTCGGGCCCGCTCAGCAGCGCCTTGGTGCGGGCTAGGGCGCGCGGTGCGCCCTTGCGCAGCCCGTCGAGGATCTCCTCGGTGTACGCGTGGAGCCGGTCGGCGGGCACGGCGGCGGTCAGCAACCCGGCCTCGGCGGCGGCGCGGGCGTCGAACGTCTCACCGGTGAGGAAGTAGCGGCCGAGCTGGCGGTCGTGCATGCGCGCGGCCACAGGGACGGAGATGATGGCCGGGACCACCCCGATGCGCACCTCGGTGAAGGCGAAGGTGGCGTCCTCCGGCGCGACGGCGATGTCGGCCGCGGCGACCAGCCCGATGCCTCCGGCGCGGGCCGGGCCGTTGAGCCGGGCGACGACCGGCTTGTCGGCGTCCATGATCGCGGAGAACAGCTCGGGCATGCCGGGCGCCGCGGGGTCGGGCTCCCGGCCGGCACGCTCGGCGGCGACCTCCTTGAGGTCGGCTCCGGCGCAGAAGGCGGGGCCGGATGCGGTGAGGAGGACCGCCCGCACGGCGTCGTCGGCCAGGGCCGCGGCCAGGCCGTCGGCGAGCTCGGTGCGCAGCCGCGCCGAGAGCGCGTTGCGGTTGTGCGGGGAGTCCAGGGTGAGGGTCGCGATGCCCCTCTCCGTGCTCCGGCGCACCAGCGGCGTGGTGGATTCCACCATGTTCATCTCGCCCTTTCCGTCGTTCCGTGAACGTCGTCGTCCTCGTCATGACCTCCGTCGATCCCGGGGGCGGCGACCGTGGTCCGGCACGCGTCCGGTCGGTGTCCCCGAGATCGGCGGACGGGGTGGGCACGGGGCCCGGTGCGCCTAGGGCGTGTCCGACGGATCATTCCCGGCTCGCGGCCACCGGAAAGCATCCGCCCAACACGCCCTAGTCGCGCAGGGCCCGCAGGGCGCGCAGGGCGCCCTCGGCGTGCGCCTGCATGCGGATCTCGCTCCTGACGACGTGCAGCACCCGGCGGTCGGTGCCGATGACGAAGGTCGTGCGCCGGGTCGGCGCCACCGCCGACAGCACGCCGCCGCGGCGTACCCCGTAGAGGTCGGCGACGGTGCCGCCGACGTCGGACAGGAGGGGGAAGTCGAGCCCGTGGGCGCGGGCGAAGTCCGACTGGCGGCCGACCGGGTCGGCGCTGATCCCGATCCGCTGGGCGCCGCGTTCGGCGAACTCCGCACCCAGATCCCTGAAGTGGCAGCTCTCGGCGGTGCACCCGGGCGTCATCGCGGCCGGGTAGAAGAACAGTACGGCGGGGCCGACCGCCAGCAGGTCGGTGAGCCGCCGGGGAACGCCGTCCTGGTCGGGCAACTCGAAGTCGGGGGCGTGCGCTGCGATGTCCACGCCGCAAACCCTAGGCCACCGTCGTCACCCGCAACAGGGGCACCCTCAGTTCCACGGGGGTGAGCGACCCGTGCTGGCCGACCAGGGAGCTCTCGACCGGCTCGGCCTTGGGGGCGACCAGCGCGGTGTCGCCGTGGGCCAGCGCCAGGACGTCGCCGATGCGCGCCCGTACACCGTCGTCGACCGCGCCGAACAGGCCCCGGGCGATCGCCTCGTCACGGGTGACGACCTCGGCCGACCCGGCGAGGCGCTCCCGCCACGCGGCCAGGACGTCGTCGGCCGCGCCTTCGCGGGCGTAGACCTGCCGGACCCGGGCCTCCCCCGCCAGGACCCGCACACCCGCGCTGAGGGCGGGGTCGGACTCGACGTCGATGCGGGTGTCGGGGCCGGTGTCGACCATGCCGTGGTCGGCGGTGATGTAGAGGGCGGAGTCGGGCGGCAGTGCGGCCGCGATCTGCTCGGCCAGGCGGTCCACGTGCCCCAGGTGCAGCCGCCAGTAGGCGGAGTCCACCCCGAACATGTGGCCGTAGGAGTCGAGGTCGGGGTGGTAGACGAAGGCCAGCGCGCGGTCGGCTGCGGTGAGCGCGGCGCGTGTCCGGACCGCGAGCTCGGTGATGTCGTTCGCGGCGAGGTAGCGGCTGCCGCGCGCCGAGGCCCGGCTCAGCCCGCCGCCCTCGAACGCGCCGGCCGCGACGTAGGAGGCGGCCACCCCGGCCCGCTCGGCGCGCTCGTAGACGGTGGCGCGGGGCTGCCACGCCTCGGGGTCGACGTCGGGGTCCCAGCGGAGCTGGTGCAGGATGCGGTCGGTGCCCGGGATGGCGACCTGCAGGCCGATGACGCCGTGGTGGCCGGGCGACAGGCCGGTGCCGAGTGTGGTGAGACTGGTGGCGGTGGTCGTGGGGAACGCGGCGGTGATCGGGGCGGCCGCGTCGATCAGCGAGGACAGGAAGGGGGCGCTGCCCCGGTTGGCGAGGAGCGGCTCCCAGCCCATGCCGTCGACCAGCAGGACACAGGCCCGGCGGACCGGGGGCAGCTCCAGGGGGCCGCTCTCCCCCGGCACGCCGAGCGAGGCCAGGACCGACGGGCTCAGGTCGGCGAGCGAGGCGCCGCCGTAGCGCGGGGACTCGAACGGGGGCACGGACGCGGCCGCGGGCGTGTTCATCGGGATGATCCACCTGCTCTCGGACCGGGTCGCGGACCGGTGCCCGGGACACCGGTCCGCGACCGAGCGGTTGGCGCTGTCGTCGTGGTCTGCCGGGCCGCCGCGGCCGCACCGTCACGGACGGGCGGTGGCCTCCGACAGCACGTTGGCGAAGTTGACCATGGTGGCCACGGAGTCGGTGCCGTCCGCGGCCTGGCTCACCCGCAGGGTCAGCGGTTCGGCGGTGATGGCGCCGGTGTAGCCGTGGTCGAGCTCGCAGGACTCGTCCGCGCACGATGCGGGTTCGAGGTCGATGTGGGCGATGGCGCCCCAGTTGACGTTGAGGCTGATGCTCAGCACCACCTCGCCGGGCAGGCTGCCGGGCGCGTAGTTGGCGGGGTCGGCCACCACCCGGGTCAGCGCGACGGACTGGATGTTGCCGATCCGGATGGAGTCGGTGGTGGTGGAGGCGTGCGGGCGTCCGTTCCCCTCCGCCGGCGGGTGTTCGTCGGTGTGGCAGACGATCAGCCGCGTGGGGGTGAGGAGCAGGACGGTGGTGTGCCGCCGCATCTCCATCGCGGGATCGAAGATGGCCTCGTGGTGCACCACGAAGGCCTCGGCGGTCTCGTTGCCGAGAGCTGTGGCGACGGCATCGATCACGAGACCGGGGTAGTACCCGCTGCGCTCGATCTCCGAACGCCAGTCGGTGGGCACGGCACGCGTTTTCCTCATGTCTCCATCCTGCCCTCTTCCGGCAGCAGATCGCATCCCGCGTCCACAAGGCGCGCCGCCCGGTGGGTGGCCCGCCGGGCACGGGTAACCGGAAACGATCCGGGGTAGGGCCGTCGGCATGAACGCGACTGTGCCACCGGTACCGATACCGGATCCGCCCGGACCGCAGCCGCCGGGTCCGGGGCCGGTGCCGCCCGAGCCGACACCGGCACCGCCCGAGCCGCCGATGCCCGAACCGGGCCCGGGGCCGGGCCCCGGGCCGCTGCCGCCGGAACCGGAGCCCGAGCCCCGCCCCGCCTGACCGCGGCCCGCGGCGCGGGCGTGTGCGTGTGTGTGCGGCACCCGGGTCAGAACGTCACGCCGCGCAGCCGCCGCGGCCCGGCGTCGGGGCGCAGGTCGGGCGGTTCGCGCAGCCACACCCGGGCACCCAGGACATGGGCGCCCTCGGCGTTGACCACGACCGGGTCGAGGTCGACGTGGGCGACCTCGCCGAACGCCTCCACCAGCCGGGACACCCGGATCAGCAGCTCCTCCAGCGCGTCGACGTCGGGCTGCTCGGCCAGCGATGTCGCCCCGGCCGGAAGTCCGAACAGCAGGGGCGAGGAGCGCACCGCCCGGACCAGGTCGGCGGCGTCGGCGTCGGTGAGCGGGGCGAGCCGGAACGCGCGGTCGTCGAGCAGTTCGGCGGTGACGTCGGCCAGTCCGAACCCGACCACCGACCCGAACGACGGGTTCTCCCCGGCGCGGATCACCGTGGGCACACCGGGCACCACCATGCGCTGGACCGCGAGCATGGCCTCCTCGCCGAGCCGGTCGAACAGGGCGGTGAACGCCCCCCGGACGTCGCTGGATGTGCGCAGGTCGGCCCGGATTCCGCTGCCACCGGCGCGCAGCCGCAGGTCGGGGGCGTTGGCCTTGACCACGACGGGGTAGCCGATCCGCTCGGCCGCGGCGACGGCCTCATCGGCGGAGGCGACCGGGACGTCCTCCCACACGTCGATTCCGTAGCAGGCGAACAGGTCGCGCGCGGCCTCCGGTGCGACGGCGTTCTCCTCGTTGTGCACCGGCTCGCTGGTGAACCACACCGGGCGCGGGATGCCCTCGGCGTCCTCCTCCATGGCGAGGGTCCGGTCGATGATCTCGCGGGCACGCGCCCCGTCGATGTCGGCGAGCTCGGGGTGGCGCCCGGCGTCGCGCCGGCGCCACATGGAGTAGCGGGTCGCGTGGGCCAGGGCGCGCACGGCGTCCTCGGGCGCGGGGTAGGAGGGCACCGAGCCGCGCACGGTGCGCCCGTCCTCGCCGGTGCGGCGCAACTCCTCGGGCAGGCCCTGGTAGCCGAGGTAGGTGGTGACGATGGGCTTGTCACCGGTGGCGGCCTTGGCCCGCATGACCGCGGCGACGTCGTCGGAGATCGGGTTCAGGGCGGGGATGAACACCACGACGACGGAATGCACCGCGTCATCGGCCAGCGCCGCGGTCAGCGCGCGGTCGAAGTCCTCGGCGGTGGCCTTGGGCCCGAGGTCGACGGGCTCGTGCGGTTTGAGCCCCGAGCGCACGCAGGCGTCCTTGACCAGCAGCCCCAGCGAGTCGGAGTTGCCGAGGATGCCGACGCGCGGTCCGGCGGGCAGCGGCTGGTAGGCGAAGAGCTGGGCGACGTCGAACATCTGGGTGATGTCGTCCACGCGCACCACCCCGGCCTGTTCGAACAGCGAGGTGACGGCGTAGTCGGGCAGGGCGAGCGCCCCGGCGGCGTGCCCGGTGGGCACGCCCTGGGAGGATCCGCCGCTGCGCACCGCGACGACCGGCTTGTGCTGGGCCAGGCGCCGTGCCAGCCGGGTGAACTTGCGGGGGTTTCCCAAGGATTCGAGGTACTGCAGGACGACCTCGGTGGCGGGGTCCTCCTGCCAGTACTGCACCAGGTCGTTGCCGGACACGTCGGCGCGGTTCCCCGCCGAGACGAAGGTGCTCAGGCCCATGCCGCGGTCGGCGACGCGCTGCAGAATGGCCCGACCCAGCGCGCCGGACTGGGAGAAGAACCCGATGGGGCCGCGCGGCGGCAGGTCCGGGGAGAGGGTGGCGTTGAGGGAGACCGCGGGATCGGTGTTGGCGATGCCCAGGCAGTTGGGACCGACCACACGCATCCCGGCCGCGCGGGCGGTGCGCACCAGCTCGTCCTGGCGGGCACGGCCCTCGGGCCCGGTCTCACCGAAGCCGGAGCTGACCACCACCAGGCCGTGTACGCCCTTCCGGGCGCACTCGTCCACCACGTCGGCGACCATGTCCGCGCGCACTGCGACGACGGCGAGGTCGACGGGGTCGGGGATGTCCAGAACGCTGCGGTAGGCGCGGACGCCCGCGACGGCCTTGGCCTCGGGGTGCACCGGGAACACCGGCCCCTGGAAGTCCGCGGCCAGAAGGTTGCGCAGGGCGGTCTGGCCGATGGTGTGCGCGGTACGGCTGGCGCCGATGACGGCGACCGACTCCGGAAAGAGCAGCCGGGAGATGGAGCGGGACTCGGCCCGCTGCTCGCGGGCGCGCATGACCTCCTGGGAGGAGTCGGTGGGCTCCAGGTCCAGGGTGAGCCGGATGACGCCCTCGTCGAAGGTCTGCTGGGCGGTGTACCCGGCCTCCCTGAAGACGTTGATCATCCGGCGGTTCTCGGGCAGGACGTCGGCGATGAACCGGCGGATGCCGCGCTCGCGGGCGGCCGCTCCGATGTGCTCCAGCAGCACCGAGGCGAGCCCGCGCCCCTGGTGGGCGTCCTCCACGACGAAGGCGACCTCGGCCTCGTCCTCGCTGACCTTGTCGTAGCGGACGACGGAGACCATGACGTCGGAGATCGTCGCCACGAGCGCGACGCGGTCCTCGTAGTCGACGTGGGTGAACCTCTTCACGTCGCGGTCGGAGAGCTTGGGGTAGGGGGCGAAGAAGCGGAAGTAGATGGTCTCCGGCGACAGCCGCGAGTGGAAGGCCCGGAGCAGATCGGCGTCCTCGGGCACGATGGGGCGGATGTGGGCGGTGCCGCCATCGGTGAGGACTACGTCTGCTTCCCAGTGGTTCGGGTATGACTGCACGGTTTTGAGCCTAAACGAGAACCGCCCGGGGGTGACCAACCCCACGCCTGCGATTCGCGGTCTGCCACTTCGTTACCCGCAGCCCCCCTCAGACCTGTTAACGTCGCATGGCAGGCGTTCTTAACGGGCACGAATGCGCGCGGTACCCGCGGAACACGGGCGGCAAGGCGGTGGGTGAAGCAATGGCACGAGTGGTAGTGATCGGCGATCTCATGACCGACGCTGTCGCGAGGGCTTTCCACCCGCTGGCCCGCGGCAGCGACACCCCCGCGTCGGTCATCACCTACGGCGGTGGATCGGGCGCGAACGTCGCGGCGTGGCTGGCGATCGAAGGCACCGAGACCACATTCGTCGGGCGACGCGGATCCGATATCACCGGGCGGACCCGCGAGATGGAGCTGATGGGCTACGGCATCGACTCCCGGCTGGTCATGGACCCGGAGCGGCCCACGGGCACCTGCGTGGTGATGATCACGCACCGGGGCGACCGCACGATGCTCAGCGACCCCGGCGCCAACGCCCGGCTGCAGCCCGAGGACCTGCCGCGCGACGTCTTCGGCCCCGACGGCCACCTGCACGTCTCCGGTTACACGCTGATCAACGACGACTCCCGGCGCGCGGCCCGCATGGCGCTGCGCATGGCGCGGGAGACGGGCATGTCGATCTCGGTCGACGGCGGCTCGCACGCCCCGCTGGAACGCGCGGGCGCCGAGAACTACCTGGACTGGACCAACGGCGCCCGGCTCCTGTTCGCCAACAGCGACCAGGCCCGCGTTCTGACCGGCCGCGACGAGCCCGAGGCCGCGGCAAAGGTGCTCACCGCCTGGTTCCCCAACGTCGTCATCAAGATGGGTGACGAGGGTGCGCTGTGGGCGTCCAAGACCCGCGACGACATCGTCACCGTCCCCGCAGAGCCGGTGGAGCCCTCCCCCGGATCGATCGGTGCGGGTGACGCGTTCATCGCCGGGTTCCTGCCTCCCTGGCTCGCCGGCCGCCACCCCAAGGACGCCCTGGGCCACGCCCAACTGCTGGCCGCCCGCGCCCTCCACCAGCCCGGCGCCCGCCCCGACCTCGGCGACTCCTAGGGCGTGTTCGGCGGATGCTTTCCTCCTGAGCGAGCGGCCGTCCGGGGCGGCGCTCGCAAGCCGCTTCACGAAGTCGATCCAGGTCGGCTTTGCGAGTGGAGCGGCGCAGCGAGCGTCGTTCCGGAGGCCCTCTCGTGCTGTCAAATCGCTGCCGGGCTGTACCTAACCTCTGTGGTCAGTACACCTAGGGCGTGTTCGGCCTTCACCGATCGGTGTGCCCTCCTGTCCCGCGGTGATCGTGGAAGGGGCATCCGCGGATGCCCCTTCCGCCCGGTCGGGTTCCGTGGTCACCGCTGGAGGGCCAGCGTGAGCGGGAGGACGTCGTCGGCGCCGGCCTCGCGGAGCAGGCGAGCGGCCAGGGTGAGGGTCCAGCCGGTGTCGGTGTAGTCGTCGACCAGCAGGACGGGACCGTCGAGGGCGGCCAGGGCCGAGGCGACCTCGTCGCCGACCGTGAGCGCCGTCCACACCGACGCGAGGCGCTGGGCACTGTTGTGGCGGCGCGGGCCGGGGCCCTCGGGTCGCGTGTAGGCGAGGGCGCCGACGGGTGCCAGGCGCCCGACCCGGGCCAGGCGGGCGGCCAGTTCGGTGATCATGCGGGGGCGGGTGCGCGAGGGCATCGCGACGACGCCGACGGGGCGCCGCTCCCACGGCCAGGCCGCCAGAACCTCGACGACCGCCTGGAAGACGCGGTCCCCCACGGGCTCGTCCGGTGCACCCTCGGCCAGCAGTCGGCGCAGCTCGGTGCCCCAGCCGATGTCGGTGAGGCGGGCCAGGGCACGGCCCTCCTGCGCCCGCTGGCCGGCGGGGATGTTCCCGGAGGCCGCGATGTCGAGGGCCGCCATTCCGGTCGGCCACTGCTTGCGCGGCGCGATGGGAGTTCCCGGCCGGGCCAGGTGCGCCGCTGCCGCCGCGCGCCGCTCCGGGTCGACGTCGGTGGACCAGGTCCGCCCGGTGCAGGCGTCGCACCGCCCGCACGGCGCCGCCCGGGGGTCGTCGAGCTCGCGGCGGAGGAACTCCATCCGGCAGCCGTCGGTGGCGATGTAGTCGAGCATCGCCCGCTGCTCGCGCTCGCGCGCCGCGGCCACGGCGGCGTAGCGTTCGGCCGCATAGACCCACGGCCGCCCCGTGGCCTCCCAGCCGCCGCGCACGCGGCGCACCGCCCCATCGACGTCGAGCACCTTCAGCATCTGCTCCAGCCTGCTCCGGCCCAGGTCGACCTCGGTCTCCAGACGCGGGGTCGACACCGGGCCGCCCGCGGCGGCCAGCGCGTCGAGCGTCCGGCGCACGGTCTCCTCCGGCGGGAACGCCAGACCCGCGAAGTAGCTCCAGATCTCCCGGTCCTCGCGCCCGGGCAGCAGGATGGCCTCGGCCCGCTCCACACCGCGCCCGGCCCGGCCCACCTGCTGGTAGTAGGCGATGGGCGACTGCGGCGCGCCGAGGTGGATCACGAAGCCGAGGTCCGGCTTGTCGAACCCCATGCCCAGCGCGCTGGTCGCGACCAGCGCCTCGACCCGGTTGTGCAGCAGGTCGTCCTCGGCCCGCTGCCGCTCCTCGGGGTCGGTCTGGCCGGTGTAGGCACGGACGTCGCGCCCGCACTCGGTGAGGAACGCGGCGGTCTCGTGCGCGGCCGCGACGGTGAGCGTGTAGATGATGCCCGACCCGGGCAGTTCGGGCAGGTGCTGGGCCAGCCAGCTCCAGCGGGCGGTGGAGTCGGGCAGGTCGACGACGGACAGCCGGAGGCTCTCGCGCTCCAGCGGCCCGCGCAGCACCAGGGTGGCGGTGTCGTCGCCGACCTCCAGCTGCTCGGCGACGTCGCGGGTGACCCGCTCGTTGGCGGTGGCGGTGGTGGCCAGCACCGGGATGCCGGCGGGCAGTTCGCGCAGCAGGGTGCGGATGCGCCGGTAGTCGGGACGGAAGTCGTGGCCCCAGTCCGAGACGCAGTGGGCCTCGTCGATGACGACCAGCCCCGCCCCGGCCGCGAGCTCGGGCAGGACGCGGTCGCGGAACTCGGGGTTGTTCAGCCGCTCCGGGCTGACCAGCAGGACGTCGACCTTGCCCGCGGCGACCTCCTCATAGGTGGCCTCCCACGCGGTGACGTTGGAGCTGTTGACGGTGTGCGCGCGGATCCCGGCGCGCTCGGCCGCGGCGATCTGGTTGCGCATCAGCGCGAGCAGCGGCGAGATGATGACGGTGGGGCCGGCCCCCTCGGCCCGGCGCAGCGCGGTCGCCACGAAGTACACCGCGGACTTGCCCCACCCGGTTCGCTGAACGACCAGGGCGCGCCGCCGCTCGGCGACCAGCGCGTGGATGGCGGTCCACTGGTCCGCACGCAGCCGCGCGGAGGGGCCGGCGAGCGCACGCAGGTGGCGCTCGGCCGCTTCGCGCATGGCGGGGTCGGCGGGGGACGCGGTCGCCGGTACTGCCTCGGGAGGCACGGAGGTAGCCATGTGCTCCTTGGTATCAGAGTGGGGCGACGCCCGCCGACCGTCGTCCACGACCGGGTCGGCCTCGGTCGTCAGTCCAGGAGGCCGTGCGCGGTCAACCGGTCCCGCAGGGCGGCGGCCAGGCCCTCGGCATCGAGGAAGTCGCTGACCGTGACGACGATCGGCGCGAGGTCGCCCAGCTCGGCGGTGTGCAGCTCCTGGCCGATGACGATGTCGGCGCGCATGCCGCGGGCGGTCGACACGTCGGTGGCCTCGACGCGCGCGGGCAGGCCGAGGGCGCGCAGGGCGTCCTCGGCGGTGATCTTCAGCATCAGACTCGACCCCATGCCGACGCCGCAGACGGTGATCACGTCGAGTGTCCGGTCCATGGTGTGCCTTACCCGCTTCCGGTCGTCCGACTTCGGTTCCGCTCGCCCCCGCCCGCCGTGCGCCGCTCCCTGCGCCCGAGGGCCAGGAGGATCGCGACGGTCGCCCCGAGCCCGATGACGGGGACGGCCCAGACCGCGGCGCCGCCGAGCAGCGGCCGCACCCCGGCGACCAGCCAGACCAGGAGGTACCAGTCAGGGTCGGCCAGGGTGGCGAGCTCGGGGGCGGTGCCGGAGAGCAGCCCCCAGGTGAGGGCCTGGCCGACGGCGAGGCCGAGCCCGGTGAGCGCGCCGCCCAGCACCGCGCCGGGCCAGCCGGCGACCGCGTTGCCGAACACGGCCGCGGCGCCGCCGACGAAGAAGAGCATGATCATGGGAGGCACCAGGGTGAACCACCCCGTCACGGCGAACAGTCCGAGGAGGGCGAGGAAGACGGCGGTGGCGGTGACGAAGCCGAGCATCACCGCCGTCGGCGCCACGGGGAAGATCGCGGGCGCGTCGAGGGCCGGCCGGGTGCCCGGGATGACCCGGTCGCTCAGCCCCTTGAAGGCGGGCACGATCTCGGCGAGGAACATCCGGACGCCGAAGAGCAGGATCGCGATCCCGCCCGCGAAACGCAGCCCGACGAGCAGCGCCCACACCCACGGGGACAGGGCGGGGTCGGTCTGCGCCGCCAGGTCGGCGACCCGGTCGGGGTCGGCGGCGGCGACCGCGCCGAGCAGCAGGGCGGAGACGACCAGGGCGGTGCTGACGTTGACGTCCTTGAAGAAGGAGAGTCGGCGGGGCAGGGCGATGCGCTCGGTGTCACGTGCCCCGCGGCCGCGGAGCGGCCGGGCGGCCAGGCCGGTGAGCACACACATCACCGAACTGGTGTGGGCGAAGCCGAAGCGGTCCTCGGGCATGACCCTGCGCATCAGCGGGCGCATCCACAGCGGTTGGAGGGTCCAGTAGGCCGCGACGACGGCGGTCCCGCACACCACGAGGGTGAGGCGGTCGGCGTCGGGGGCGGCGATCACCAGCGCGGCGACCGCGACCGTGCTGATCCAGAACATCAGGTGCCCGGTCAGGTAGAGGTAGCGGGCGGCGGGCAGCAGCCGGACCAGCAGGACATGGGTGAGGAAGCCGAGGGTGAGGACCAGGGCGACGGTTCCGCCGTGGAGGGTGAGGAACTCGGTGAGCGTCCGGTCGGCGGGAGGCGGTTCGGCGCCCACCGCGTCGGCGAGCACGGTCTGGAACCCTTCCAGCCCGCCGGTGAACACCTCGACGCCGATGAAGAGGATGACCACACCCACCGCGGCGCGCAACGCGCCGCCGACCACCTCCTCGACGGGTTTGCGCTGCAGCGCCAGCCCGGCCAGGGTGATCAGGCCGATGAGGAGCGGCACCTGGCCGAAGACGTTGTCGGCGAGGAACACCAGGGCGTCGGTGACGGTCGCGCCGATGGTGCCGGCCACGGTGTCGGCACGGGTGCCGGTGTCGGCGCTTACGTCCATGTCGCGGCCGTCTCCCTCACGCGTCGGGTACGTACAGGCGGATGTCGTCGACGACGGCGGAGCCCTCGTAGAAGTTCAGGTGGGGGTCGCCGATGATGAAGGTGTCGGGGTAGGCGGAGTCCGCGGGCCAGGCGTGTTCGGTGGTGTAGGTGCCGGCGTGGCCGGTGTGGGTGAGGGAGCGGTCGAACGCGCCGTCGTAGGCGCCGGGGGTCCGGTTGTAGTGCCAGATGGGTCGGCCGTCCTCGACGAACTCGTGGTGGAAGCGCAGGGTGATCGGCCCGGGTGGCCCGCTGTGCCGGAACGGTCCGCTCATCTCCAGGGTGTAGCCGGTGGCGTCGCGTTCGACGGCGAAGGTGTAGGCGGCTTCGGGAAGGAGTTCGGGGCGGAGTTCGGTGCCGGTGAGGATCCCGGAGTACCGGCCCTCGTCGTCGAAGGGCTCGTCCCCGGAGAATTCCCCGCAGGCGGTCTTGAAGTAGTACTCGTTGCCGACGTCGTTGATTCCCGAGCGCATTCTGTCGCCGCGGATGAAGATCGCGTTCACGCCGTTGTACGTTCCGTCCTCGACGCCGTGGATCCGCCCGGTTCCCGGGTCGCACACGGCGTTCTTCGCGGACCATTCCCGCTGGCTGTAATACCCGTCCATGACCACCTTGCGGCGAAAGTGGATCCCGGGGTTTCCCTGCGGCGACGGCGTGGGGTGGTCCAGTATCCCCAGATAGTAGAAGCCGTTCTCCTCGGTGACGTCGTGGTAGTCGCAGCGCTCGACTCCGGGAAGGGCGCCGTGGAAGGTCCAGGGGAAGCTCGTCTTGCACCCGGCTCCGGTCCGGTAGCCGTTGTACTTCCCCTCGTATTCCAGCGACCCGTCGCGCATTCCGCCGAAGTCGATGTCGCGCAGGGTCATCTCCACGCGGTAGCGCTCCGGGAGCGGGTCGGTGGAGCGGATCAGCACCCCGGCGTCCCAGCTGGGCTCGTGGATCCGCGCGGCGCGCTCACCGTCCGGCAGCTCCACGGTCGCCAGTCCGGGCTCGGAGTCGGGTGCTCCGGACCGGTCCTTGTCCACCGCGGCGATCTCCGCGGTCAGCCAGCCGCCGTCGCCGAACGCGACGCGTTTGCGGTAGACGTCGAAGGTGGCCGTCTGCTCGGAGAAGTCCGGGTCGCTGATCGCGTGCCACACCTCACCGTCGTCGCCGAACGGGTCCATGTACCACGGGCTCCGCGGCCCCTGCGGGTCGAGCGTCCACGGCACCTCGTCGATCCGCAGCGGATCGACGAAATCCTCCTCGGCGACAAGGCGCCATCCGGATAAATGATCGTTTTCGCCGGCGTCGGCCGACTGCGCCGCCAGAATCGCCGCGGCGATCGTGGCGGCGGCCGTTCTCCGGTACCGCATGCGGGGCCCTCCGGTCCGTTCGGAGGCGGGCTGGGAACGCCAGGGTAAAACGATTCCCGGCCCGAGTGAACGACCGTCGGGCCAATGCGGCCGAAACGCCCGACGGGTCGGCGGACCTCCGATCGAATACACGGGGTGAGCCGACGGGAAGTGCCAAATCGTCGGCCTCTCCCCCGCATCTTCGGCACTCGCACCCTCTGCTTCCACACTGACCGAAATTGGGAAAAGTCCCCGCGCGCGGCGCGTCCTCGATCTAGGCTTCCAGGGGGAGGCCGCCCGTCACCGCCGACCCCGCGGCCCACCGCACCGTCACGTGTCCGCCCGAGGGAGAGTGCACCGATGGCCCGTCCGTGTCCCCGCTGCGGCGGTTCCGGCAACAGCCCCGACGGCTCAGGCAAGTGCTACTTCTGCAAGGGAAACGGGGAAACCCTGCGCGCCCCGGCCCCCGCGTCATGACCGTCGACCCCACCGATCTCAGCCGCGGCGGGTCCTTCGACACCGCGTGGCGGACCTGGGCCGAGGGGTACGCCGCCGCCTCAGCGTCCGATCCCCCGCCGCCCGAACCGGACGCCCGGCCCCTCCACCTCTACGACCTGCTGCCGCCCGACGTCCTGCGGCGCCTCGACTGGGTCACGCTGCAGTGCGCCGCGATCACCAAGATCCTGCCCGGTAACCGGTGCGACTCCGACCTGGTGCTCCGCTTCGCGGCCACCTACCGGGAGCCCGGCCTGCGCCGGGTGCTGGACGACATGCGGCGCCACCCGCCCGGCCGGGTCGGCTGAGCGGCCCGGCTCAGCCGCGCGGCGGCCCCGGTTCCCCGGCCGGGTCGCCCGGCTCGGCGGCGTGCAGCGCCTCGGCCAGCTCGTCGACGACCAGGTGCTCCTCGTCCGTCTCGCCGCGGCTGTAGGCCACCCGGCCCAGGGTCTGGGCGAACACGGGGATGGTGGTGAACTGGAAGAGGGCGACCAGCAGCAGCGGGGCGGCCGCGGCCGGTCCGGGCAGTTGGAAGGCGGCCCCGGCGAGGATGAGCACCAGGCCGACCGTGTCGGGCTTGGTGGCCGCGTGCATGCGCGCGAGCACGGTCGGGAAGCGCAGCAGGCCGAGCGTGCCGAACAGGGTGAACAGCGCGCCGAGCGGCATGAGCACGGCGGTCATCACGTCAGTCCAGGTCATGCGCCCGCCTTTCGGCGAATCGCGCCGCCGTCAGCGTGGCGACGAACCCCAGCAGCGCGATGCTCACCAGCACACCGATGTAGGCGTTGTCGCCGCGCACCGCCATCTCCACCGCCATGAAGCTGACGAGCAGCACCGACAGTGTGCTCAGGCACATGATCCGGTCCAGCACGGAGGGCCCGCGCACCAGTCGGAACAGCACGAACAGCACGGACAGCGCCAGCATGGCGGACGTGGCCGTGTAGACGATACCGAGCATGTCTCACCCGCCCTTCGGCTCGTAGGTCGGTCGGTCACGGCGCGGATCAGGCACGTGCGGACCCCTCCTCCGCCGCCTCGAAGGCGGCGATGTCGTCGGCGGTGCCGAAAGCGCGTACGAACAGCTCCTCGATGCGGCGCGCGTGGCGGCGCACCCGCTCGGCATCCTCGGGTTCGGCGACCGGCAGGCCGTGCACGTAGATGACACCCTCGTCCCGGTTGAGCTCGATCACCAGGCTTCCGGTGATCAGTGACAGCCCCCCGGTGACCATGACCAGCAGCAGTTCGGAGTCGGTGCGCATGGGCACGGCCACGATGGCCCCGTTCACCTCGCGCGGCCGCCACACCACCCGGAAGGCCACCTGGAGGCTCGACGCGATCAGGTCGAAGAGGAAGCGCCCGGCCAGCCGGAGCACGCGCAGCGGGCGGAAGCCCAAGCGGACCGGGAGGTGCGGCAGCTTCGCCACCGAATAGCACAACGTGGCCACCGCGGCCCCGGCGAGGACCGTCCCCGGACTCGCGTCGCCCCACAGCAGCACCCACATCACGGTCAGCCAGGCGATGGTGGGCAGCCGCCCCAGGACCCGGCGCCAGCGGGGCCGCCCCGTCTCGGAGCCGACGTGGGTGCTCGCCGCGTTCATGAACCTCCTCCGGGAAGGACGGCCTCGATGTAGGCGCCGCCGTCGAGCAGGTCGTGCGCCGCGGTGAAGGACAGGTCGACCAGCGGGCCGCCGAGCACGGCGACGAGCACACCGACCCCGACCATGACCCCCGTCGTCACCGTCATCATCCGCAGCCCCGCCGCGTCGGGCCCTCGCTTGAGCTCGGCACGCGCGGTGAGCATGTCGGGAAGCGGGGTTCCCCAGAACGCGCGGGTCCACACGCGGAAGATCGCGATGATGGTGAGCAGGCTCGTCAGCAGCCCGGCACCGATGCCGACCCAGGTGAGCCACCCGCCGGCCTCGACCCCGGCCTGGAACAGCGCGACCTTGGCGATGAACCCCGACATCGGCGGGATGCCGGCGAGGCTGACCGCCGGCAGGAAGAAGAAGAGCGCCAGCGCGGGCGACACCGCTGTGAGGCCGCGGATGGACCGCAGCGAGGTGTGCCCGACGTACTGTCGGACCAACCCGTTGACCAGGAACATCGTGGCCTGCACGACGATGTGGTGGACCAGGTAGACCATCACCCCGGCGATCCCGGCCACCGTGTTGAGCGCCAGCCCGAAGATCATGAATCCGATGTGGCTGACCAGCGCGAACGACATGATCCGGTTGATGTCGTCCTGTACCAGGGCACCCAGGATCCCCACGATCATGGTGGCGATCGCGATCCAGAGCATCACGGCCGACACGTCGTCGCCGCCGAAGAGCAGCGTCTGGGTGCGGATGATGGCGTAGACCGCGACCTTCGTCAGCAGCGCCGCGAAGATCGCCGAGATGCGGGTGATCGCCACCGGATAGCTGTCGGGCAGCCAGAAGTGCAGGGGCACGATGGCCGCCTTGATGCCGAACACCACCAGGAACAGCAGCGCCAGCACCATGCGCAGGTCGTCGGGGGCGCCGTCGAGCTTGATGGCGATGTCGGCCATGTTGACGGTGCCGACGAGCGCGTACACCAGCGCGATCCCGGTGAGGAACAGGATCGAGGAGGTCAGGCCGACCACCGTGTAGATCATGGTGGCGCGTACCCGCGCCCGGGTCGGAGCCTGGGTGATCAGCGCGTAGCTGGCGGTCAGCATCACCTCGAAGGCCACGAACAGGTTGAACAGGTCGCCGGCCAGGAAGCTGAGGCAGACCCCGGCGGTGAGCACCAGGTACAACGGGTGGAAGGTCTGCGGGGTGGCGCTGCTGAGCCCGCCGATGTCCTGGCCGATGGCGTACAGCAGCACCAGCAGGAGCACCACGGACGAGACGGTCAGCAGCAGCGCGGCCAGCGGATCGGCCACCAGGGTGATGCCCAGCGGCGCCGCCCAGCCCCCGGCGTCGCTCGCGATGACGGTGCCGTCGGCGGTCAGCCACAGCAGCCACACGGCGTCGACGACGACCGCGGCCAGCGTGACGACGCCCGCGATCTGCTTGGAGCGGGGGGAGCGGCGGAGCAGCAGGGTGATGCCCGCGCCGAGCAGCGGGATGACGAAGGGTACGGCGAGCAGCAGGTTCACGCGGAGTCCTCCGGCTCACTCAGCCGCCCGATGCGCCGGTCCTCCAGGTCGTCGGGGACCTCGTCGTTGGCGTCACCCAGCCAGACCCGGTAGGCGAGCGCGAGCAGGAACGTGGTGACGCCGAAGGTGATGACGATGGCGGTCAACGCCAGCGCCTGGGGCAGCGGGTCGGAGATCGGTCCGTCGGGTCCGCCGAGCAGGGGTGGCAGGGTGATGGCGGCGTCGGTCAGCATCAGCGACAGGTTGGCGGCGTGCCCGAGCATCACGATGCCGAAGACGACGCGCATCAGGGAACGCTGCAGCAGCAGGTAGAAGCCGCAGGAGTAAAGGATCGCCACGGAGGCGACGAGGACGAGTCCGGGGACGTTCACGGCGTCTCGTTCCTCCCTTCCGTTGTCGGTCGGCCCGGGTCGGTACGGGGCTCCACCGCGCCGCCGGAGGGCGCGCGGCGGCGGCGCCGCAGCGCGCTCAGCGCCCGCGCCTCCTCTTCCTCCGCCTCCATGCGGGCGCCCAGTGCGGCGACGACCGCCAGCACGAGGCCGACGACGATGAACACGACGCCGAGCTCGAACAGGAGGTAGCTGGCGAACTTGACCTTGCCGAAGACGGGAAGGTCGGCGGTGTAGGAGAAGGTCCGCAGGATCGGGTCGCCCCACAGCAGCGGGGCCGTGGCGGTTCCGGCCGTGGCCAGCAGGCCGATCGCCAGCAGCCCCTGGGGGCGCGTCGGCAGCCCGGCGGCGAGCTCCTGCCGCCCGCCCGCGACGTAGCGCAGCACGTAGGCCATGCCGGCGACGAGTCCGGCGGCGAACCCGCCCCCCGGCCGGTCGTGCCCGGTGACGAGGAGGAACACCGCGAAAGTCAGGATGGAGGGGATGAGCAGCCGGGCGACCACCTCCAGCAGCACCGACCGCGGGCCGAAGGCCGGCCGCACGACCGTGCTCAGCCACCTCTCGCGGGGTGCCTCCCACCCCTCGGGCGGTCCGCCGCGCACCGGCGGTCCGTGCTGATCAGCCATGGCGCGTCCCCCTGTCCGCGTCCTCGTGTTCCTCCGGCGGATCCTCCACGACCACCCGGGCGCGCCGGTTGAGCAGGACGAGGGAGGCCACGGCGATGGCGGCGGTCGCGAGCACCACGACCTCGCCGAAGGTGTCCAGCGCCCGGAAGTCGGCGAGGATCAGATTGACCAGGTTGGCCCCGCCCGCCTCGGCTGCGAGGTCGGAGTAGCCGAGCGAGACGGGCGGATCGGTGCGTGCGGCCGTCATCGCCCACAGGGCGACGGCGATGAACGTTCCGGCTGCGGCACACAGCAGCACGGTGAGGCGCTTGCCCCAGCCGTCGGGCCGGGTGCCGAACGTCGCGGGCAGCCGCCGCAGCACGAACAGCAGGATGATGGTGGTCAGTGTCTCCACCAGGATCAGGGTGAGTGCCAGGTCGGGGGCGCCGTAGAGCACGAACAGCCCGGCCACGCCGAAGCCGGTGGCGCTGATGAGGATCAGCGCGCCGAACCGGCGGTGTTCGCGGATGGTGGCGACCGCGGTGACCGCGATGACCACGGCGACCAGGCCCTCCAGCGGGGAGTTCCACAGCAGCGGCCCGTTGTCGCCGCCGGGGAGTTCGATGCCGCCGCCGACCAGGCCCATGACCAGGTAGGTGCCGGGCAGCGCGAGCAGGGTGGCGAGGATGATGCCCAGGTAGACCGGGAGTGACCCGCTCTGCGTGCGCCGGGTGACGCCCAGGGCAGCGGAGTACACCGCGTGCAGGACGAGATGGTAGCCGACCTCGGCATCGGGCCAGCGCGGCATGGCGTTCTGCACCCGGGTGAGCCGGCCCCGACCGACGAACAGCAGCCCACCGGCCGCGATCACCAGCGCGGTCAGCCCCAGTACCGGGGTGAGGCCGTGCCACAGCGCGAGGTGGTAGGGCTCCCCCTCGGGGAACGCGGCGGCGTGCCCCTGGGCGATCGCGTCGACGGGCGCCGGGTAGAGCCCCAGGAGCAGACCCAGTGCCGAGGTCAGCACGGGCGCGGCGACGAACGGGGCGGCGGGCGCGGTGAACCGCCGCTCGGAGACCGTCTCCTTGTCGGCGAAGGCGCCCCATACGAACCGCGCGCTGTAGGCGAACGTCAGGATCGAGGCGATCACCAGGCCGGTGAGCATGATCGGGCCGGTGAGCGGCCAGTCGCCCGGCGCCTGTCCGGGGAGGAACCCCTCCAGCGCCGCCTCCTTGCCGACGAAGCCCAGCAGCGGCGGGAGCCCGGCCATCGACGCGGCGGCCGACGCGGCGGCCGCGGTCAGCACGGGCATCCGGCGGCCGATCCCGGTGAGCAGGGAGATGCTGCGGGTGCCGGTCTGGTGGTCGATGATGCCGACGGTGAGGAACAGGGTGGACTTGAAGAAGCCGTGCGCGAGCAGCACCCCGATGGTGGCGGCCGCCGCCGTCTGCGTTCCCGCCCCGGCGAGCAGGGTGAGAAAGCCCAGCTGGCTGACGGTGCCGTAGGCGAGCAGCAGCTTCAGGTCGTCCTGGCGCAGCGCGCGCCAGCCGCCGATGACCATGGTGGCCAGGCCGAACGACAGCACGATCGCCCGCCAGGGGTCGACGTCGGCGAAGCCCGGGGCGAGCCGGGCGATGAGGTAGACGCCGCCCTTGACCATGGCAGCGGCGTGCAGGTAGGCGCTGACCGGTGTCGGCGCCACCATGGCGCCGGGCAGCCAGAAGTGCAGGGGCGCCTGGGCGGACTTGGCGAACGCCCCGACGAGGATGAGCACGAGGGCCGCGGGCAGCAGGGGGTGGTCCAGCGGCGGGTGGGCCAGCAGCTCGGAGATGCGGTAGCTGCCGCCGATCCGGCCGAGCAGGATGAACCCCAGCAGCATCGGCAGGCCGAATCCGGCGGTGACGACCAGCGACTGGGTGGCGGAGCGCCGCGCCTGCTCCTTGCGGTCGTCGTGGCCGATGAGCAGGAAGGAGGTGACGGAGGTCAGCTCCCAGAAGACGAACAGCGCGAACAGGTTGTCGGTGGTGACGACGCCGAGCATCGACCCGGCGAACAGGACCAGCAGGGAGGCCAGCCGGCCCAGGGCACGCTCGTCGGCGTGAAAGTACCAGGCGCAGTAGCCGAAGATGACCGCACCGACACCGCTGACCAGCAGCACCATGGCCAGTGCGAGGGGGTCGAGGAGCAGGTCGAAGCCGATGCCCAGGCCCGGGACCCAGGCGATGGAGGCGGTTGCGGGGATCCCGGCCACGACGGCGGGGGCGTGGGCGAGCGCCCACACGGCCGCGGTCGCGGGCGGCACCGCCGCTACCAGGAACGCGCGCGGGCCGAGCGCGCGCACCAGCCGCGGCAGCAGCACGGCGACCGCTGCGTGCAGCAGGAGGATGAAGGGCAACAGCATGGGGAGGCCAACCATCGGGAGCGCTCCGGAGTGCGCGGTTCTCACCTCCGGGCGGTGGGCGGACGGGGTGGGACGGGGTCGGGCGGACCGGACACCGCAAGGTTAGCCTGAGTCACACGGTGCGCCTTGACTCCGACGCGATCCGGTGTAACATTCGCCGCGCTTTTTCACCCTCCGCCAATGGATACTTTCCGTTACTTCCCACCCCGACCAGGCATGACGCCGACGACAGGCGCAGGCGGTCGCCGCGGATTCCCGCATTCGCCGTGTTTGATCTCACCGAACGCCCGAAAAGCCGCTCCAGGACCGGTTGCGGCCCGCTCCGGCGGAACCGGACACACCCCCGGACATCATCACCCAAAGTAGTCATCGCCGACGTTCACCCCCGGTCCCCCGGCGCCGCGGAGAGCACGTTCACGCGGTTTTAACGGGATCTTGACGCCCCCGCACAGCGCGGTTTCCGGCGCCGCGCCGCGCCCGATGGGGGCGATCGGTTCGCGCTGGTCGCCGCCGCGGGCCAGAATGACCGGCATGGCCCGTACTACATCCGCTCCCCCCGAGGAACCCGCCGAGAAGATCATCGACATCGACGTCTCCGAGGAGATGCGCGGCAGCTTCCTGGAGTACGCATACTCGGTGATCTACTCGCGGGCGCTGCCGGACGCCCGCGACGGGATGAAACCGGTGCAGCGCCGCATCCTCTACCAGATGAACGAGATGGGGCTGCGCCCCGACCGCGCCCACGTCAAGTGCGCCCGCGTGGTCGGCGAGGTGATGGGAAAGCTGCATCCGCACGGCGACAGCGCGATCTACGACGCCATGGTGCGGATGAGCCAGGACTTCGCCATGCGTGTCCCGCTCGTCGACGGGCACGGCAACTTCGGGTCCCTGGGCGGTGACGACGCCCCGGCCGCCATGCGCTACACCGAGGCGCGGATGGCCCGCGCCGCCGAGCTCCTGGTCGGCTCGATCGACGAGGACGTCGTCGATTTCCAGCCCAACTACGACGGCCAGGAGACCGAGCCCGAGGTCCTTCCGGCGGCCTTCCCCAACCTCCTGGTCAACGGCGCCTCCGGGATCGCGGTGGGCATGGCCACCAACATGGCCCCGCACAACCTGGGCGAGGTCATCGCCGCCGCGCGGCACCTCATCGCCCACCCCGACGCCACGCTGGACGACCTCATGGAGTTCGTCCCCGGCCCGGACCTGCCCACGGGCGGGAGCATCAACGGACTCGACGGCGTCCGCGACGCCTACGCCAAGGGCCGCGGCACCTTCCGGACCCGCGCGACCGTCTCCATCGAGAAGGTCTCGCCGCGCCGCACAGGCCTGATCGTCACGGAGCTCCCCTACAGTGTCGGCCCGGAGAAGGTCATCGCGCGGATCAAGGAGCTGGTCCAGGCCAAGAAGCTGCAGGGCATCTCCGACCTGAAGGACCTCACCGACCGCAACCAGGGCCTGCGGCTGGTCATCGAGCTGAAGAACGGCTTCAACCCCGAGGCGGTGCTGGAGGAGCTGTACCGCCTCACACCGATGGAGGAGTCCTTCGGCATCAACAACGTGGCGCTCGTCGACGGCCAGCCGCAGACGCTGGGCCTGCGCGAGCTGCTGCAGGTCTTCGTCGACCACCGCCTCGACGTGGTGCGCCGCCGCTGCGAGTACCGCCGCGCCAAGCGCCAGGAGCGCCTGCACCTGGTCGCCGGCCTGCTGATCGCGCTGCTCAACATCGACGAGGTCATCGCGCTGATCCGGGAGTCCGAGGACACCGCGCAGGCGCGGCAGCGGCTGATGTCGGCCTTCGAGCTGTCCGACACCCAGGCCCGCTACATCCTCGACACACCGCTGCGCCGCCTCACCAAGTACGACCGGCTGGAGCTGGAGACCGAGCGCGACCGGCTCAACGAGGAGATCGCCGAGCTCACCGCGATCCTGGACTCGGACAAGAGGCTGCGCCGCCTGGTCTCGGGCGAACTGGCCAAGGTCGCCAAGGAGTTCGCCACCCCGCGCCGCACCGTGCTGCGGGAGAGCTCCGGCGCCACGCGCAGCGCCGTGATCCCGCTGGAGATGGGCGACGAACCCTGCCACGTACTGATGAGCACCACCGGCCGGCTCGGCCGCAGCAAGGGTGCCGCCGTGCCGCGGATGCACGACGGGCTGCGCGCCGAGCACGACGCCGTGGCCGTGTCGATCCCCGCCACCACGCGCAGCGACATCGGGTTCATCACCGACCTGGGCAGGATGATCCGCGTCCCGGTGCTGGAACTTCCCGAACTGCCCGACGGGGACGGCGACACCCCCGCTCTGGCCGCGGGGCTCCCTGCGGACGAGTTCGTGGCGCTGGGCGAGGGCGAGCGGCTCGTGTCGGTCGTCGCGATGTACGCCGACGGCCCGGGGATCGTCCTGGGCACCGAGCAGGGCGTGGTCAAGCGCGTCGCTCCCGACTACCCGCCGAACAAGGACGACTTCGAGGTCATCGGCCTCAAAGACGGTGACCGTGTGGTGGGCGCCGCCCAACTGTCCACCGGCGAGGAGGACCTCGTCTTCATCACCTCCCAGGCGCAGCTGCTGCGCTTCTCCGCATCAGGTGTGCGCCCGCAGGGACGCGCCGCCGGCGGTGTGGCCGGGGTGAAGCTGCCCGAGGAGGCGCGCGTGGTGTGGTGCGGCGCGGTCGCTCTGCCGGAGGACTCGGTGGTCGTCACGGTCACCGGGGCCTCCACGGCGCTGCCGGGCACGCAGGCGGGGTCGGCGAAGGTGACGCCGTTCGAGGTGTACCCGGCCAAGGGGCGCGCCACCGGCGGTGTCCGTTGCCAGCGCTTCCTGAAGGGGGAGGACACCCTGCTGTTCGCGTGGATCGGCCGGGCGCCGGCCCGCGCCAACCGGGCCGACGGCGGCCCGGTCCGGCTTCCCGACCTCGACCAGCGGCGCGACGGCTCCGGAGAGCCGCTGACCAGCCCCATCGCCACGGTGGGCAGCGGGCGGACCGACGCCGGGGTGACACCCCCGGCCTGATCGGCGCCGATGACGGCGCGAACACCCGGTGTGCGGCCGCCGCCCCTGCCTTGGAAGAATGGGGGGAGCCGCACACCGCCGACGGGGGCCGCACGCGCTCACGGCGTGCGAGCAGGGAAAGTGGAGAGGGACGATCCGATGAGTGGCGCGTTCGACGACGTGTTCAAGGCCAACGACGACTATGTCGCCCGGTTCCGCCTGCAGGGCCTGCAGCCCGTGGCCGCCCGCGGACTGGCCCTGGTCACCTGTATGGACTCGCGTATCGAGCCGCTGGACACGCTCGGCCTCCAGCCCGGCGACGCCAAGATCCTGCGCAACGCCGGCGCCCGCGTCACCGACGACACCCTGCGCACCCTGGTGCTGGCCGTCTACCTGCTGGGGGTCGACCGGGTGCTCGTCCTCCCGCACACCCGTTGCAAGATGGCCTCGGTGGCCAGCGACGACGAGGTGCACGACACCATCCTGGACACCTACGGGGTCGACACCCGCAGCCTGGAGTTCAAGACCGACAACGACCAGCTCGGCGCGCTCAAGCACGACCTTGAGCGGATCCGGCACCACCCGCTGCTGCCGAAGGGGCTTCCGGTGGGCGGCGCGATCTACGACGTGGACACCGGCCGGGTCACCCCCGTCGGCTCCTGAACCCCCGCCCGACGCGCGGGAATAGGCCGCCGGGGGCAGGTGTTGTGATGCGGAGACGCAGGGGGTGCACGTGGAGGAGACCACCTACGAGACCTACGCGCGCGGCCGCATGTACTTCGACCTCGGGGACCCCATCGGAGCAGCCCGGATCCTGGCTCCCCTCGCCGACGCCGAACCGCGCAGCCGCTCGATCCTGGAACTCCTGGGGCGGGCCTACTTCCACTCCGCCCAGCTGCGGAAGGCCGAGGACACCTTCCGCCGACTGGTCGAACTCGACCCGTGCGACAGCTGGGCGCACATCGCCCTGGCGCGCGCCCTGGAGCGCCAGAACCGCGAGGACGAGGCCGCCCCGTACCGGCGGCTGCACGCCGTCATGTCCGGCGGCTCACTCGACTGACCGCCCGGTGCGGCCCCGGCCGGCTCCGGTGCCGCACCGTTCCCCCCGCGCCAAAGCCGCACCGACCTGCGGGAACACCCGTCGCTCCGGGGTAGCATGCGGCGTATGACAGCCTCGGGAGACGAGAACGGTTCCGCCTGGGTCGACCGCAGCTGCGCGCGCACCCGCTCGTGGGTCGACGAGGCGATGCGCAGGGTCGTCGCCGACGCCAACCGCTCTGCCGACACCCACCTGCACGTGGTCCCCCTCCCGGCGGAGTGGGGCATCGACCTCTACCTCAAGGACGAGTCGGTGCACCCCACCGGCAGCCTGAAGCACCGGCTGGCCCGGTCGCTGTTCCTCTACGGGCTGGCCAACGGGTGGATCCGCGAGGGCACCACGATCGTCGAGGCCAGCTCGGGCTCGACCGCCGTCTCCGAGGCGTACTTCGCCCGCCTCATCGGCCTCGACTTCGTCACGGTCATGCCGCGCTCCACCAGCCCGGAGAAGATCGAACTGATCGAGCGCTTCGGCGGGCGCTGCCACTTCGTGGACGTCCCCGCGGAGATGTACGGCGAGGCCGAGCGGTTGGCGGCCGAGTGCGGCGGCCACTACATGGACCAGTTCACCTACGCCGAACGGGCCACCGACTGGCGCGGCAACAACAACATCGCGGAGTCGATCTTCGAGCAGCTCACCATGGAGCCGCACCCCGTCCCCGACTGGATCGTCGTGGGAGCCGGTACAGGCGGCACCTCCGCCACCATCGGCCGCTACCTTCGCTACCGGCGCCACCACACCCGGCTGGCCGTGGTCGACCCGGAGAACTCCGCGTTCTTCCCCGGCTGGGTCACCGGATCGGCCGACCACACCACCGGTATGCCGTCGCGTATCGAGGGCATCGGGCGCCCGCGTATGGAGCCGAGCTTCGTCCCCTCGGTCATCGACCTGATGGTCCCGGTGCCCGACGCAGCGAGCATCGCGGCGATGCGCCACCTCAACGACACCACCGGGCTGTGCGCGGGGGGTTCCACCGGCACCAACATGTGGGGGGTGTGGCAGCTCGTCGCGCGCATGCTGCGCGAGGGGCGGCGGGGCAGCGTCGTCACCCTGCTGTGCGACGGTGGCGAGCGCTACCGGCACAGCTACTACGCCGACACGTGGGTGGCCGACCGCGGCCTGGACCTGGCGCCCTACACCGCCGCCATCGAGCGCTTCCTGTCGGCCGGGACATGGAGCCCTCCCCCGACGGTCGGCGGCACGGAGTAGCGGACCGGCACGCCCACCACCACACCCCGACCGCGGAGCGGATCCACCCGACGAAGCTGCACGGTCATCCGCGTCGCCCCCGGCCGCCGGAAGCCGGCGGTCCGTCAACGATCGATGGGCCGATCTTTACCGCCCCACGGTGTCCCATGTCACATTCCACGGGAAGGGTAGAGGCGTTGGCCGCCGTCGGGGGAGGCACCCCGTCCCGGGGTTCGACGGCGGAACGTTCTGCCATGGGCAATAGGGGGATGCACATGTCCTGTAACTCGTGTTCGGCCGCCGACCCGCAGCGGAGGGCCGCGCAGTGAGCCACCAGACGACCCACCGGACCCACACAGCACGCGTACCCGGCCAGCCCCGTGCCACCGAGGCGGCCCCCGTCGCCGCCGAACGTGGACCGGGCACCGTCGAGGTCACGCTGACCGTCAACGGGACCGTGCACGACATCGAGATCGAACCCCGTGTGAGCCTGCTCGACGCGCTGCGCGAGCACCTCGACATCACCGGCCCCAAGAAGGGCTGCAACCAGGGCGCCTGCGGCGCCTGCACGGTCTGGGTGGACGGCCGCCGCGTCGTCTCCTGCCTGACCCTGGCCATCTCCTGTGAAGGACATGAGGTCACCACCGTCGAAGGGCTCGCCGACGGCGATGAACTGCACCCGATGCAGCAGGCCTTCGTCGAACACGACGCGTTCCAGTGCGGGTACTGCACACCCGGCCAGCTGATGTCCGCCATCGCACTGATCGAGGAGGGCCACGCCGACGACGACGCCGAGATCCGCGAGTGGATGAGCGGCAACATCTGCCGGTGCGCCGCCTACCCCAACATCTGCTCGGCGATCCGCGCCGTCCGCGACGCGTCGGAAGGGGGCCGGTGATGCAGCCGATCGCCTACACCCGCGTCTCCGACGTCACCTCCGCCATCACCGAGGCCGCGTCCGACCCCGGCAGCGAGTTCCTGGCCGGCGGCACCACCGAGGTCGACATGCTCAGGATCGGCGTGGCGCGGCCGCGCCGCGTCGTCGACATCAACGACCTGCCGATCTCCCGTATCGAGGAGCTGCCCGGCGGCGGTATCCGCCTCGGCGCCCTGGCCAGGATGAGCGACGTCGCCCAGGCGCCGAGCGTGCGCCAGCGCTTCCCGATGGTCGCCCAGGCGCTGGAGCTCGGCGCCTCGGCGCAGCTGCGCAACATGGCGTCGATGGGCGGCAACCTCATGCAGCGGGTGCGCTGCTCCTATTTCCGGGAGGGGACCGCCCCCTGCAACAAGCGGGTACCCGGCAGCGGGTGCGCCGCGATCGACGGGGTCAACCGCGGCCACGCCGTCCTCGGCACGAGCGAGCACTGCATCGCGACCCACCCGTCGGACGTCGCGGTCCCGCTGGTGGCGCTCGACGCCGTCGTGCACATCCAAGGGCCGCAGGGGACCCGCACCGTCGGCTTCGACGACTTCTTCCTGCTGCCCGGGGACACCCCGGACCGGGAGCACCCGATCGGCCACGGTGAGCTCATCACGGCGATCGACATCCCGCCGATGCCGATGGCCCGCAGGTCCCACTACCTCAAGGTGCGCGACCGGGAGTCCTACGAGTTCGCCCTGACCGCGGCGGCCGTGGCCATGCGGATGGAGAACGGGGTCATCGGCGAGGTCCGCATCGGGCTCGGGGGTGTGGCCACCAAGCCCTGGCGGGCCCGGCGCGCCGAGGAGGTCCTGACCGGGCAGCGACCCGACCGGGAGACCTTCGAGCGGGCCGCACGCGAGGAGATGGCGCCGGCCGTCCGGCGGAGCATGAACGGGTTCAAGGCCGAACTGGGCCGACGCACGATGGTCCGGGCCCTGGAGACGGTCGCGGCGATGGGAGGCACAGCGTGAGGCCGACCGAGCAACCGGAAGCGCCGGTGCCGACCGGCCCCAGACCCCACAGCTCCGGCGCTGGAGGGCGCGAGGAGACCGAGCGTGAGGGAGGCCGCAACGCGAGGCCGACCGAGCAACCGGAAGCGCCGGTGCCGACCGGCCCCAGACCCCACAGCTCCGGCGCTGGAGGGCGCGAGGAGACCGAGCGTGAGGGAGGCACAGCATGAGTACTCCGACGAAAGCCGAGATCGGGCGGCCCCTCGACCGTATCGACGGGCGCTCCAAGGTCACCGGTAGCGCTCGGTACTCCGCCGAGGTCACGCCGCAGGGGACGGCGCACGCCATCATCATCGGCTCGGAGATACCGGCGGGCAGCGTCACCGCCGTCGACGACGCCGACGCCCTGGCGGCCGAGGGCGTCCTGGCCGTACTCAGCCACGTCAACATGCCCCGAATCGCCACGGAGCCGCACCTGATCCCGTCGCTGGCGGGCACCACGGCCCATGGGCAGAGCTTCTTCCCGATGCAGGACGCCAAGGTGCACTACGCGGGCCAGCCCGTGGCCGTGGTCGTCGCCGACACCCTCGAACGGGCTCAGTTCGCCGCCAGGCTGCTGCGGATCTCCTACGAGCGGGAGCCGGCGACGACCACCGTCGCCGAGGGGCGCGACCATGCCTATGAAGCCGAGCGGATCTTCGGCGGGATGATTCCCGGCCGGGCCGAACGCGGCGATATCACGGCCGGGTTGGCCGACGCCGAGGTGCGGGTCGACCGCACGTACCACCTGGCCGCCAACCACCACAACCCGATCGAGATGTCGGCGACGACCGCCGTGTGGGAGGACTCGCGGCTGACCCTGTACGACGCCACCCAGGGCCCCACCGCGACCCGGCTGACGGTGGCCGAGCTCCTCGGCATCCCGCCGTCCAACGTCCGTGTGATCAGCGACTACGTGGGCGGCAGCTTCGGGTCCAAGGCGATGATCTGGCACCATCCGGCGCTGGCCGCGTTCGCCGCCCAGCACGTGCGGGCACCGGTGAAGCTCGTCCTGATCCGCGAGCAGATGTTCGACGGCTGCGGGCACCGGGAGGAGCAGGAGCAGCGGGTGGTCCTCGGGGCGCGGCGCGACGGCACGCTCACCGGGATGCTCCACCACAAGCTCTCGCCGACGTCGCACTTCGACGACTGGGCGGAGCCGTCGCTGAACGTCGCGTCGCAGATGTACGCCTGCCCCAACTATGAGGGTGTGTACCGCCTGTTCAAAGCCAACACCATGACGCCGACGTTCATGCGCGGCCCGGGCGAGGCGTCCGGTGTGTTCGCGGTGGAGACGGCGATGGACGAGCTCGCCTACGAGCTGGGCATGGACCCGATGCAGCTGCGGCTGCACAACCATGCCGACGTCGACCCGGAGTCCGGGCGACCGTGGTCCAGCAAGGGGCTCAAGGAGTGCTACGCGCGCGGCGCGGAGCTCTTCGGGTGGTCCGACCGCGACCCGCGCCCCGGGGTCCGCCGCGAGGGGAACTGGCTCATCGGCACGGGGATGGCCACCGCCATCTACCCGGTCTACCTGCCGATGAACCCGCAGCGGGCGCGCGCCCGCATCTACGCCGACGGCCACGCCGTGATCGAGAGCGGGGCCGCGGACTTCGGCACCGGTGTGGGCACGGTGATGGCGCAGGTGGCGGCCGACGGGCTCGGTGTGTCCACCGACCTCGTGGCGGTCCACTACGGCGACACCGAGCTGCCCAACACCGTCGCCGCGGTCGGATCGGCCGGTGCCGGGGCGGTCAGCGCGGCCGTGCACACCGCGGCCACCGCGCTGCGCGACCAGCTCATCGCCCAGGCGGTGGCCGACGCCCGGTCGCCGTTGCACGGCGCGGACCCGGCCGGTGTCGAGGTGCGCGACGGGCGGATGATGCTGCGGGACCGTCCCGACACCGGTGAGACCTACGCGGAGCTGCTGCAGCGCAACATGATGTTCGACGCCGAGACGCTGGGGTCGTGGAACCCGCCCGGGCCGGACACCGGCCACGGCATGGCCACCTTCGGCGCCCAGTTCGCCGAGGTCGCGGTCGACCCGGAGCTGGGGGTGGTCCGGACGCGCCGGATGGTCGGCGTGTTCGCGCCCGGCCGGGTGCTCAACCTCAAGACCGCGCACAGCCAGCTGATGGGCGGCATGCTGTGGGGGCTCAGCCAGGCGCTGCTCGAAGCCACGCATATGGAGCCGCAGCTCGGCCGCTGGGCCAACCCCAGCCTTGGCGAGTACCTGCTGCCCGTGCACGCCGACATCCCGGACGTGCGTGTGGAGACGATCGAGGTCGAGGACCGGGTCGTCAACCCGCTCGGTGTCAAGGGCGTCGGCGAGATCGGCATGGTGGGCGTGTCGGCGGCCATCGCCAACGCCGTCTTCCACGCCACCGGAAAGCGCTTCCACGAGCTGCCGATCACCATCGAGAGGGTGATGTGATCCGCTGACATGGCAGTGACACGGCGTCCGCCGTGCGCCCCGCCGTCCGGGGGCGGACGGCGGGCGCCGCCGTCGGTACGGCGGGTCAGGTGTCGATGCGGTTGAGGTCCAGCTCCTGGGCGCCCTTGCTGATGAACTCCCGCCGCGGCGCGACCTCGTTGCCCATGAGCAGGCCGAAGACCTTGGCGGCCTCTTCGGCGTGCTCCACCTGGATGCGGCGCAGCGTGCGGAACCGCGGGTCCATCGTGGTCTCGGCGAGCTGGTCGGCGTCCATCTCGCCCAAGCCCTTGTACCGCTGGACCGGCTCCTTCCAGCTGAGCCCTTTCTTCTCCAACTCCAGCAGGGTGCGCTGCAGCTCACCGTCGGAGTAGGTGTAGATGTAGCGGTCCTCGGGCTTGGCCCCGCGCTTCTTGCGGACGTTGGTCAGCTCGATCCGGTGCAGCGGGGGCACCGCGGCGAACACCCGCCCGGCCTCCAGCATCGGCCGCATGTAGCGGTAGAACAGCGTCAGCAGCAGGCAGCGGATGTGCGCGCCGTCGACGTCGGCGTCGGCCATGAGGATGACCCGGCCGTAGCGAGCCGCGTCCAGGTCGAAGGTGCGGCCCGAACCGGCACCGATGACCTGCAGGATCGCCGCGCACTCGGCGTTCTTCAGCATGTCGGCGACCGACGACTTCTGCACGTTGAGGATCTTGCCGCGGATGGGCAGCAGCGCCTGGAACTCCGAGTCGCGGGCGAGCTTGGCGGTGCCCAGGGCGGAGTCGCCCTCGACGATGAACAGCTCGCTGCGGTCGAGCCCCTCGCTGCGGCAGTCGACCAGTTTCGCCGGGAGCGCCGAGCTCTCCAGGGCGTTCTTGCGGCGCTGGGTCTCGCGCTGCTGACGGGCGGCCAGCCGCGCCTTGGCCGCGTTGACGACCTTCTCCAGCACCGCGCGGGCCTGCTGCTTCTCACCGCGCTTGGTGGAGGTGAGGAAGTGCCGCAGCTCCTTGCCGACCACGGAGGAGACGATCCGGGAGGCGGCGGAGGTCCCCAGGATCTCCTTGGTCTGGCCCTCGAACTGCGGCTCGGGCAGTCGCACCGTGACCACGGCCGTCAGCCCTTCGAGGACGTCCTCCTTGGTGACCGCCTCGTCGTTGGCCTTGAGCAGCTTGGTGGTGCGCAGCTGGTCGTTGATCACCCGCACCAGCGCCCGCTCGAACCCGGCCATGTGGGTGCCGCCCTTGGGCGTGGCGATGACGTTCACGAACGAGCGCGCCGTGGTCTCGTAGCCGCTGCCCCAGCGCAGCGCGATGTCGACCTCCAGCTGCCGTTCGACGTCGGTGGGCACCATGTGGCCCAGGTCGTCGAGGACCGGCACGGTCTCGGTGAAGTGCCCGGTGCCCTCGATGCGCAGGACGTCGTTGATCGCCTCGTCGGGGGCGAGGTAGGTGCAGAACTCGCCGATGCCGCCGTCGAAGCGGAACTCCTCCTCATAGGGCTGCTCCTCCGCGGAGCGTTCGTCGCGCACCGCGATGGTGAGGCCCGGGATGAGGAAGGCGGTCTGCCGGGCGCGGTCCAGCAGGGACTCGCGCGTGATGTCGGCGTCCTTCAGGAAGATCTGGCGGTCGGCCCAGAAGCGGATGCGGGTGCCGGTGACCTTCTTGGCCACGCGGCGCACCTGCTGCAGGCCGGAGGCCGCGGCGAAGTCGGCGTCCGGCCCGGGGGCGGCGAAGCGTCCCGGGATGCCGCGGCGGAAGCCGATGGAGTGGGTGTGCCCGGCGCGGTCGACCTCCACGTCCAGGCGGGCGGAGAGCGCGTTGACCACCGAGGCACCCACGCCGTGCAGGCCACCGGAGGCGGTGTAGGACCCGCTGCCGAACTTGCCGCCCGCGTGCAGCTTGGTCATCACCAGCTCGACGCCGGACAGTCCGGACTTGGGCTCGACGTCGACCGGAATACCGCGCCCGTCGTCGCGGACCTCCACCGATCCGTCGCGGTGCAGCACGACGTCGATGCGGGTGCAGAACCCGGCCAGGGCCTCATCGACGGAGTTGTCGATGATCTCCCACATGCAGTGGGTCAGTCCGCGGCTGTCCGTCGACCCGATGTACATGCCGGGGCGCTTGCGTACCGCCTCCAGGCCCTCCAAGACCGACAGGTGCCGTGCGGAGTAATCCTCTGGTTCATGGACGGCTGCGGTGAGGGCGGTCACGTGGACATCTCCTGCGGTCGAAGGACAGGGACAGGCGCACGGCCGGGGAGGGTGCGCGGTACACGGGCGGCCGAGGGCGGGCGGTCAGGCCCGGCTTGGTTCACGGGTGTGACAGGACCCGGCCTCCCCGGCCACTCGCGCGGACTCGGGGCGCGACCGCCGAGAGCGACGGCGCGTGCGGCTCACTGCCCGCCCGGCGGCAGTGAGGCGGGCGCTTCTCCCTCTCCCGGCCACACCACGCGCGACATTACCATCTCCGGCCCGCTCGGCCCGGCTGCTCCCCATCCGCCCGATAGCTGGGCGTGTCGTCGGGTACAACTCGAAGAAGATGACCCCCACCATCCGGGTGAAGCAGACCACAAACCCCGAGATTCCGCTGTCGGCGTACAGAGGAGCTGGTTGGGAAGCTCTTCGTCCGGTTAGATGTTGTCCAGGGTGACTAACGCCGAGCATTGAGGAAGGCGAAGTGACTGGAACTCTTGCCCCCACGCAGCCCCTGAGCGCTGCAGACCGCTGCGACCGCTGCGGAGCGCAGGCGTACGTCCGAGTGGTTCTCAACACCGGTGGCGAACTACTGTTCTGCGCGCACCACATGCGCAAGCACGACGATTCGATCAGAAAGATCGCCTCGGAGATCCAAGACGAGACGAGTCGCCTCCACAAGGAACCGGCCACAACGCCCGACGAGGAGCGTTAGGTCAGAACTCCCCCAGACGTCCGGCGGCGGCCTCCACCACGGAGGCCGCCGCCGTTGTCGTGTGAGCCGGGACAGCGAAACCCGCTCGTTCCGCTCTGCCGCATGCCCTGCACACGCCGTATGTATCGCCGCGGTTTCCCTGCACCGCAGAGCCGGTGCGTATATCTTGGTGTTCAGTTCGTATATATGAACCGACGCACCGACGCCAGTGAGGCGAGATGACGAAAGTCCTGATCGACATCGACGACGAGGCCCTCACTCAGGCCACGGAGCTGCTGGGCACGAAGACCAAGAAGGACACGGTCAACGCGGCCCTGCGTGAGGTCGTGCGGCAGATGAAGCGCGCCCGAGCCCTCGCTGACATGCGTGAACACGCTGCCGAAGGTGGGTTTGACCTCGACCTGCTCATGGACAAGCGGAACTACCGCCGGTGAGCCAGGCGCATTACCTCATCGACACCAGTGCGCTGGCGCGACTCCTTGCCAAGCCCGACAGCCTCCCGGAATGGGATCGGGCGATGCGATCCGGAGTCATCGCGGTCAGCCCGGTGACCGAGCTGGAGTTCTTGTACAGCGCCCGGTCGCAGACCGATCGAGAGCGCATGGTGCGAAATCTCAACGACATGCTCCTACCCGCCCCCTTCGACGAGCGCCACAACGCGCGTGCATGGCAGGTACAGGGCCTGCTCACCCAACACGGGGAGCACCGCAGCGCAGGCCCCATCGACCTGCTGGTCGCATCGTGCGCGGAGGTCACCGGGTTGACATTGCTCCACTACGATCGGGACTTCGAAACGATCGCCCGCCACACCGGCCAGCCCACGCGGTGGGTGGCCGAGCCCGGTTCCCTGTGAGTGAGAAGCGCATGTTGATCCTGCTACCCCCGTCCGAAGGCAAGGCGAGTGCGGGGGACGGTCCGAAGTTGGACCTGTCCGCGTTGAGCCTGGCCGAGGTGACCGAGGCGCGCGAGACGGTGTTGGACGCGCTGGAGCGGGTGTGCTCGGGGCCGGTGGAGACGGCGCGGGAGGTGCTGGGGCTGTCCGCGCGGCAGACCGATGCCGTCGAGCGCGATCTGCAGGTGCGCATCGCGCCCACGCTGCGGGCGGCCGACCTCTACACCGGCGTGCTCTTCGACCACCTGCGCCTGCCCGAGCTGCTGGCCGGGGGCGCCGCGGCGCGTGCCCGGGAGTCGGTGCTCATCTTCTCCGGGCTGTGGGGCGCGGTCGGGGTCGCCGACCCGCTGCCGCCCTACCGGTTGTCGATGGGGGTCAAGCTGCCCCCGCTGGGCGCGCTCGGGGCGTTCTGGCGGTCCCGGCTGACCGACGCGCTCGCCGCGCGGGCCGAGGGGCGGCTGATCGTGGACTGCAGGTCGGCGGCCTATGCCGCCGCGTTCGTGCCCACCGGTGCGGCAGCCGAGCGAGCGGTCGCGGTGCGGGTGCTCCGCGAGACCACGAGCGGAGGCGTCACCAAACGATCGGTGGTCAGCCACATGGCCAAGGCCACCCGCGGGGCCATCGCGCACACGCTGCTCGCCGAGGGGGTGGAGGCGGCCACCCCGCGGGAGCTGGCCGACGCCCTCAACGACCTCGGGCACACCGCCGAGCTGAGCGCGCCCGCGCGCGGGAAGCGGCCGGCCACGCTCGACGTCGTCGTGCGCGAGTGACCCGGGCGTGACCGCGGCGCCGCGGGGGTGAGTGCTCCTCCCCCGCCGCCGTGTCAGGCCATCTTGAGGTCGACCAGCGCCGTGGCGAACTCGTGCCGGGCCGACTGCCGGTACCCCCACGGCTTGGCGACGAGGTGGTTGCCCACCTGCTCCAGGTGCCAGCGCGCCGCGTCATGGGCCCCCGCCTCGTAGAAGCACCAGCCGAAGTAGTGGTGGGCGGCCAGGTCGTCCGGGTGCGGGCCGGGTGCCGCCGTGCACCACTTGGCGGCCGCCGCCCGCAGCTCCGCCACGGCGGCCTCGGACCAGTGCTCCTCCTGGAACTTCACGTACTCCCAGGTCTTGTCCTGGTGCTCGACCAGGTCGTCGTAGACGCGCTGGACGTACTCGTAGTGCGCCATCGGCAGCAGGTAGGGAACCGGGTGCCCGTTGGGTGCCAGGGCGACGGTCTCGCGGGCGAAGGCGAACATCTCCGCGTGCGACCCGTACCACTTCTCGCACAGCACCTGCAGGCGGCGCCAGTTCGCGTCGATGAGGAAGCGGGCACGCTGGGCGACGTTGGCCCAGATCCGGTCCTGCCGGTCGCGGTCGAGCTGCATGCCCATCCCGTAGGCGAGCATCTCGTGCCAGGGGGTGGGGTCGTCGGGGCGCAGCTTGGCGGCTTCGAGCAGGGGTTCCTCGGCGGCTCCGAGGCTGGCGAAGAAGAGCTTGTAGCGGTCCTCGCCGACGGTGTCGGAGTACCCGCCGCCGCGGATCTCCCAGGCCTCGCTGACCAGCGTGGAGCCGAGCCAGACCAGGATGTCGGCGGCGTCTTCGGCCGGCATTCCGTCGGCTAGGAGGTCGAAGACCTCCCCGCTGCGTCCGATCGCGGCATCGCCCAGTGTGCCCACCCGGCTGACCCGCAGCTCGTGGTCGTAGCGGCACTCGCGCAGCAGCGCCAGCCCGGCCTGCAGGTAGCCGTCGCCCACGGCCTGCGCGCCCGCGCTCAGCGCCGGGTCCTGCCATAGGCCGGTGGTGACGAAGCCTTCGGCGAGCGCCTCGATCTTCGCCTTCTTCTTGCGGTTGCCGAACAGTCCCATGGTTCTGCGACATTAGCGGCAGAACGGACGGGGCGGCGCCCCAGGGCCCCGAGCACGGGTAACGAACCGGTCTCGGTCCTTTATCTCAGTCCTACACGGCATCCGGCAGGATCGTTCCCGTCGGATGAAGGATGTACGGAGCGGCGCCCCGGCACAGCGCCCCCCTCGGGAATCGCCACACCCGGGGGACCGGCCGGCCGGGCGGGGCCGCACACGGACCGGGCCGACCTTCCAAGGTCGCGGGAAGGTCGGCCCGGGGAAAACCAGCGCGAGGGCGGCGGTCCGCCCCGCGGATGCCGCGGGGTCAGTCCAGGTAGTCGCGGAGCACCTGGGAGCGAGACGGATGCCGGAGTTTCGACATCGTCTTGCTTTCTATCTGACGGATCCGCTCGCGGGTCACGCCGTAGACCTTGCCGATCTCGTCCAGCGTCTTGGGCTGGCCGTCGGTCAGGCCGAAGCGCATGGAGACCACCCCGGCCTCGCGCTCGGACAGGGTGTCGAGCACGGAGTGGAGCTGCTCCTGCAGCAGGGTGAAGCTGACCGCCTCACCCGGCTGGATGGCTTCGGAGTCCTCGATGAGGTCACCGAACTCGCTGTCGCCGTCCTCACCCAGCGGGGTGTGCAGCGAGATGGGCTCGCGCCCGTACTTCTGGACCTCGACGACCTTCTCGGGGGTCATGTCGAGTTCCTTGGCCAGCTCCTCCGGGGTGGGTTCCCGGCCGAGGTCCTGCAGCATCTGGCGCTGGACCCGGGCCAGCTTGTTGATGACCTCGACCATGTGCACCGGGATGCGGATGGTGCGGGCCTGGTCGGCCATGGCCCGGGTGATGGCCTGGCGGATCCACCAGGTCGCGTAGGTGGAGAACTTGAAGCCCTTGGTGTAGTCGAACTTCTCGACCGCGCGGATCAGGCCGAGGTTGCCCTCCTGGATCAGGTCCAGGAAGAGCATGCCGCGGCCGGTGTAGCGCTTGGCCAGCGAGACCACGAGCCGGAGGTTCGCCTCCAACAGGTGCTTCTTGGCGCGCCCGCCGTCCTCGGCGATCCATTCGAGTTCGTCGAGCAGCTCGGGGGTGAGCGTGTGCCGCTCCTCCGCCAGCTTCTCCTCGGCGAACAGGCCGGCCTCGATGCGCTTGGCGAGCTCGACCTCCTGCTCGGCGTTGAGCAGCGCGACGTTGCCGATCTGCTTCAGGTAGTCCTTGACCGGGTCCGCGGTGGCACCGGCGGCGACGACCTGGGCCGCGGGGGCGTCGTCGTCATCGTCATAGAGGACGAACGCCTCGTCCTCCGATGTGCTGGACACCGTCTTCTCCGGGGCGCCGGCCCCGGGGCGGGCCCCGCGCCCGACGGGCTCGGGCTTCTCCGGGCGGTCCTCGACGAGCTCCAGCTCGACACCGGTGTCTTCGAGGTCGTCGGCGATCTCCAGGTCGAGGTCCTGGTCCTCGGCCGCGGCGAGACCGATCTCGTCCTCGGGCTTCTTCTTCTCGGCGGCCTTGGCCTTCTTGGCGGTCGGCTTGGCCGTGGACGTGGCGGCGGTCTTCTTCGCCTTCGTCGCCTTGCCGGCGGTCCCCTCCTCGGCCTGAGCGGCGGCCGCACGCTTCTTGGGAGCGGGCGTCGCGGAGGCGGCACCGGAGTCGACGACCGCGGTCACGGTGTCGGGCTGCTCCTGCGCCGCGGCGGCACGCTTGGCCCTGGTCGTCGTGGTGGCGGCCTTCTTGGCTGCAGGCTTGGCGGCGGGCGCCTTGCGCCGCGCGGACTTACGCCGCGCGGGTGCCGACTCCTCGGCTCCGACCACGAGGGTGACCCCCTCCTTGGTCAGGCTCCGGAGCACGGCCTGGGCCTGCGACATCGGGATGTCGGCCTCCTCGAAGGCACGGCGCACGTCCTCGGGCTCAAGGTACCCCTGGGACCGCCCACGCTCGATCAGCTGCTGGATGACGGGCTCTTGCAGCGACTCCGGCTGCTTAGAGCGGGTCGAACTGGCAGGTGACACAAACACCTCTCGAACGGACGTGTGGCGAGATTGCTGGACCCGGCGGCCGAAGAGCCACGAGGGAGAGCGCTGCCCTGTCCTCGCTGTTGCCCGGGATCGTCCTCGCCTCGGCGAGGAAGACTTATTTTCTTCAGCGTATGCGCCCTGTCTAGCGTTTGGGCACATCCGCCCAGTAGGATTTTTCTCCGCGATACGTGCGGATCGAACCCCACCGTCGGGTCCTCGAACCCACCCCCCGCGCGAGCGGGGTTAATGGTTCCTCCACCTTAGGCAAAGTGGCGGACTTCTTCGTACGGTCTGCTTACTCCGGCGTGGCCTCGTTCACCGGAAGGTGGACGGCGAGCAGTGTGACGTCGTCGTCCTGCTCATACCCTGCGAGCATGCCCTCAACAAGGTACTCCAGCATGTGCTGTGGATCCCCCACCACCTCCGGCGGCGCCTGAGACGCTACG
The DNA here is from genome assembly GCF_014201195.1 of Nocardiopsis mwathae. NCBI lineage: Bacteria > Bacillati > Actinomycetota > Actinomycetes > Streptosporangiales > Nocardiopsidaceae > Nocardiopsis > Nocardiopsis mwathae. The sequence continues at coordinate 3,270,030 of NZ_JACHDS010000001.1, forward strand.
GCGACTAGATCTTCGATCCCGGTGGCGACGGCCCGCCTCCGGTTCTCAACAAGTCCATCGGAGTAGAGCACCACGGTGTTACCGGGTTCCACGAAAAATTTCTGGTGCCCGCGCTCCGAACTCACCCCCAGCGGCGTGTCGGGCTCTCCTTCCAGCAGGCGCGGCGCCCCGTCGGCGGAGACCACCAGGGGCGGCGGGTGGCCCGCGTTGCTCAGGTCGATCTGCCCGGTCTCCGGGTCGAGGACGAAGTAGACCAGGGTGGTGACCTGGTCCAGGCCCTCGGTCGCGTCGAACATGCGGTCGAGCCCGGTGAGCACGTCGGCGGGCTCGGGCATGCTGAACGCCAGCGCCCGCAGGGCGTTGCGCACCCGGCTCATCCCGGTGGCCGCCTTGAGCCCCTTGCCCATGACGTCGCCGAGGACGCCGGCCACCCGGCCGTCGGGCAGCGGGAAGGCGTCGTACCAGTCGCCGCCCACCTGCACGTGCTGGGTGCCGGAGCTGTAGGAGGCCCGCATCCGGATGCCCTTGACCTCGGGCAGGTCCTCGGGCAGCAGGCTCTGCTGCAGTGCCTCCGCGGTGCGGTGCTCACGTTCGAAGAGCTGGGCGCGCTCCAGTGCGAGCGCGCACTGCCCGGCCAGCGCCTCCAGGAAGACCTTCTCCTCGTCGGAGACGTCGCGGCGACCGGTGAACGCGAAGCGCAGCGCGCCCATCGGCAGCCCGGCGCTGAGCAGGGGCAGGGCGATCCACGCCTGCTCGTCGGTGTGTTCCAGGAAGCGCTCCACCTCGGGCGCGTCGTCGAGCAGGGCGCGCAGCTCCAGCCGGCTGCCGACGATGAGCGGCCCGCGCTCGCGCACGGCCGCCGCCATCGTGCAGGGGAAGTCCAGTGCGGCGTCGCACGGCTGGGCGCCGGGGATGTCGGGCAGCTCGTAGGCGGAGGAGCCCAGCAGCCGCAGCCGGAGGCGGTCGCGGTCCAGTTCGGCGATGGTGGTGCGGTCGGCGCCCACCGCGGAGCGGCCGATCTCGGCCATGACCTCGACGACCTGGTCGACGGTGAGCGCCTCGGCCAGGTCGGAGGTGGCCTTCTGCAACCGCACCGTACGCAGTGCCGCCTCACCCAGCTGCTGGGTGAGGCGCTGCCGCATGTCGTCGGCCTCACGCTGGACGGTGACGTCGGTGTTGGCGCCGACCCACTCCACGACCTCGCCGCCACGGGTGATCGGCACCGCCCGCGAGCGGTAGTGCCGGGTCTCGCCGGACTGGCTGCGGATCCGGAAGGTGGCGTCGAAGATCATCCGGTCGGCGACGGCATCGTCCCAGGCGCGCTCGACCCGCTCCCGGTCGTCGGGGTGGACGGCGTCGAGCCAGCCGCGGCCCAGGTACCGCTCGACCGTCTGGCCGGTGATGGCACGCCATTCCGGGCAGTCCTCGCCGACCTCCCCTTCCGGGTCGGCCGCCCAGACCACCTGGTTGGTGGCGGCGAGCAGGGACCGGTAGCGCTCCTCGCTGCGGCGCAACGCCACCTCCGCCTTGTGCCTGTCGCTCAGGTCGACCGCGATGAGCGCCACGCCGTCGATCACTCCGTCCTCACCGTAGGCGGGAAACCAGGACAGGGCCCAGTGCGGCTGCTCTCCGTAGCCGTCCGTGTCGCCGCCGACGAGGTGGTGGTCGCTGTAGACCACGGTCTCACCGGCGAGTGCCGCCGTGATGGCGGATTCGTGGGCCGCGACGTCGTCCGGAGAGGAGCAGACCTCGGCCGGGGTACGCCCGTGGAGTTCGGCTTCGCCGTGTCCGTATATCCCGGCCAGTGTCCGATTCACCCGGCGGAAGCGGGCCGAGGTGTCGAGAAACGCGAATCCGATGGGTGCTTCCTTGAGCAGCGTGTCGAGCAGGGCCGAATCGGAGGACCCGAGTCCGGACATGCGAGGGAGCGGGAGGGATGTCTCGGTGCTCAACAATGACACCTCCGGGGTCCGGGTCACCCCCACGGGCGTGGGGCTCGCTCATGCGAGCGCCAAGAGCTTAACGAATCAGGGGGAGGGAAAGAGGACGTGAGGCGGACCGGCACCGCCCCGGCTCCGGCCACCTCGCGGCGACGCGTGCGGACGCGGCGCCGTCTCCGCCCAGCATAGGCCACCGGTCTCCGGGGAGCCGATGCCGCGGCGGAAAGTCAACGTCGTTCACGGAAGGCAAATGATACGCCGTGATGCTCACGTTCGCTGCCCCAGGCCTGGTTTCGGTCAGCCCATTCTCGGCGAAACGCCGCCTTGAGCTGGAGGAACATGGATATTTACAGAGCCAGGCAGTTTTCCCTCTTGGTCCGAAAAAGGTATACACCAATTAAAGGTCGGCCGGAGAGGGGTTGACACCCTTCCCCGAACAAGTGAAATGGATGGAGGTCGCCGTCCAGACCACCGCCAGCGAGGGGCGTGAGCAAGGATGCTCCAGACCTATCCCGTCCGTGACCTGCAGGAGGTCACGGCCCGACTGCACGACGAGTTCAGCGTCCTGTCCCATCGATGCGTCGAACGCTGTGTCAACGACAGCTGGAAATGCGCGGAGCACCTCGGGTACCAGGTCACGCCGAGCCTGGTGGAGGGCCTCGCCAGGGAACACCTGCAAGCCATGATCAACTCGCAGCCGCCGTCCCGGCTGAGCGTCCCCCTGCCGACCCGGCCACGCGAAGGACTGCTGTAGGGACCGCTGCCGCCGTCCGCCGCGACGCGGCCGGCACGGCGCACGGACGCGCGGTGCGCGCACTCCGGGGCGCCCCACCGGGGCGCCCTCCTCGTGTGGGTGCACCACGTTCGCGCCGAACGCCGTGTGCACACCGCGGCGGCGATGCGAACCGGCCCGGACCACGTGTGCCATAGGCTTTATCGGGTGTCCGTTCCTTCCCACTCCCCGCGGCCGGACGGCGAGCCCGTGCCGGACGCCGTCTTCGCAGAGATGCTGCGCGCGGCCCGAGCGCTCCTCGCGATGCGGCACCCGCTGGACGCCGAGATCGGCGTCAGCGAGATGCTGGGCTCCTGGTGGGGACTGAGCATGCCGGGCACGCCCGGGGCCGACGTCGAACGGCGCCTCGGCGAGGGGCTGGTCGCGCACGCCGCCGCCTCCGGCACCGCGGCCGGGCTCGCCCTGCTGAGCGGCATCGCGGCCCTGGGCACCTCGCGCCGCCAGCGCATCCTCGCCAAGAAGGGCGTCCTCGACCTGAGCGGGCAGGGCGTCGGCCGACCCACGTGGGCCGCCGCGCTGGGCGCCGCTCGGCCCGTCGCCGCCTACGTCTCCGGGTCGCGATTCGGCGACACCGACGACATCATCTGCACCTTTCGCCACGAATGCGACCCCGACCCCGGTGAGGAGGCGAAAGCCGACGGCTCCGGGCACGCGCTGATCGCCGTCGTCGACCACAACAGCGGCGGGGTCCTACGCGACGCCTGGGTGACCACCAAGGTCGGCCGACTGCTGGAGCACTGCCGCGCCGAAGCGGCCGACAACCCCATGGCGACCTTCGAACCGCTGGACCTCGGCCGCGCCCGCGACCTGCTGGAGGCCGCGGTCGCCCGCACCGACCGGCGGCTGGCCGACAGCACCGCGGCGCACACCGACCCCGACACGGCCGCACACGGCCCCGGGCTCACCGGACGATCCCTCGCGGCGCACCATGCCCTGCTCCGCGCCCGGATCCGGGTCCTGCCACACGCGCCGGAAAGCGCCGCCGAACCGGTGTGGCGGCATGACCGCAGGGCCATGCTGGCCGCGCGCTTCCTCGCCTCCGACGAGGCCGCGGAGCTCTCCGACTCCTATGCGGCCAGCAGATGCGTCGACCACATCATCGACTACGGCTGCGACCGGGACGCCGGCCGCCCGCTGCGGGTGAGCCCGCGCAAGGTCGAAGCGTTCCTGCTGAGCTGGCTGCCGCGGCGAGTGGTCCTGCTCCCGGCCGAGCAGGAGGCCATGCCCCACGTGCTGGCGGCGTGGATCCGCTGGACCGGCCCCAGGTCCGGGCTGCCCGACATCGCGGTCGGTGCCACCCTGGACGCGCTGTGGGAGGCGACCACCCCGTTCACCACCTCCTACCGCGACCCCAGCGCCTCCTTCGGGCTGAACCAGGAGGCGATCCGGCGGCTGCTGCCCGACCGCGACCTGTCGGCGCTGCCCCGCCGCATGTTCGCCTTCCCCCTGCTCGCCAGCGACCTGCTGGAGGAGTCGGCGGGCGACTTCGACCCCTCGACCTCGGCCGGGCGCCGCGCGCTGCTCCGCCTGGACCATTTCGGCGAGTACGACGCTCCGGCCGCCCACCGCGGCAGGCACGAGACCCCGGCCGACGGCGGGGCGACCGACCACGGCACGACCGAGGACGGCGCCCGCGCCGCGACCGAGGCGGAGCTCACCGCGCACGAGCATCTCGCCGAACGCCTGTGGCACGGCGAACCACCCGCGCTGTGGGCGGCGGCCCAGCGTCTCCTCGACCGCGGGCTCAGCCGCCCCGCCGTGCTGCGGACCCTGCTCGACACCCTGGCGTCGGCTCAGGACGGCGAGGAGCCGACGGCGGCGCTGGAGGACCTGTAGTCCTCCGCCGACGACCCCACGGCCCCCTCGCGCCACCCGCCCGACGCCGTCATCACCCGGGCGACAGGAGGCGTTCGCGCAGGGCGGTGACGGTCTCCGGGGCGACCTTCAGGCCGTCGGCGACATAGCCCTCGAAGGACCCGTAGACCCGGTCGGCCTCGTCGAACGCCGACTGCAGGTACTCCGCGCGCACCTCCATCAGCGGCTGGAGCAGGTCCGGGTCGATCCCGTAACGGGCGGCGGACCCGTGCATCCACTCCCGCGCCTGGGCCAGGCGCGCATTGCTGGCGAGGTAGTCGGCGACGATGGTCTCGCGGGGAACATCCAGCAGGGCCAAAAGGACGGCCGCACCCCAGCCGGTGCGGTCCTTGCCCGCGCTGCAGTGGAAGACCAGCGGGGAGGGGCCGGCCGCGGTGAGCCGCACCAGCTCCCCGTACCCGGCCAGGGCGTCCTCCCAACTGACCAGCATGCGGTTGACCTCGTGCACGAAGCGCTCACCGCCGCCGTTGCCGAGCAGTTCGGCGGAGCGCTCCGGGTCGGTCAGCATCGCGGCGAGGTCGGCGCCGGTGCTGTGGTCCCCCTGGACGTCGATGACCGCGTACTCGACGCCGTCGGGGACGCGGTCGGCCGCGGCTGCGCGCTCGAAGGAGGTCCGCAGGTCGACCTGGAGCCGCAGGCCCAGACGGTCGCCGAGCGCGTGCAGCTCGTCGTCGGTGAGGTTGGCCAGGGAGTCGGAGCGGTAGACCAGGCCGCGGCGGACGACGGATCCGTCGCGGGTGGTGTGTCCGCCGAGGTCGCGGAAGTTGGGGGCGCTGGCCGGGAAGTGGGCGTCATTCGTCACGGATGCGACGATACCGACCACCGGTCACGGCCCTGTACCGCGCGGCGGCGCCCCTCAGGACGCGGAGGCCCCTCCGCGCAGCGCCGCGATCTCATCGCCCGCCTCCTTGACGTCCTTGACCGTGTCCACGCCGCGCCAGAACCCGTCGATGCGGTACCCGAACAGGCGCCCCTCCTTGGCCAGTTCGGGGAACGTGCCGGACTCGTGGTCACCCTTGACCGGGAGCAGCGGCACGGCGGCGCGCTCGAAGAGGTAGACGCCCGCGTTGATCCAGAACGGCAGCTGCGGGCTCTGCGTGAAGCCCTCGATCACACCGTCGTCGGCGACGTCCACGATCCCCCAGGTGGTCTGGAACCGGGCCAGCGCCAGGGTGACCAGTCCGCCCTTGCCCCGGTGGTAGGCGGTGAACTCGTCCAGCGGGAACCAGGTGAGGATGTCGCCGTTGAGGGCGTAGAAGGGGTCGCCGGAGCCCCGCAGGCCGCCGGCCGCGTGGCGCAGACCGCCGCCGCGGCCCAGCGGCTCCTCCTCGACCACCAGGGTGGTCTCGGGGCCGCCGCCGCGCCCGGCCAGGTGGTCGCGGAGCACCTCCGCCTTGTACCCGCAGGACACGACCACGTGCTCGACGCCGTGTCCGGCCAGCCAGTCGAGCTGGTGGTCGATGATCGGCCTTCCCGCGACCTCGACCATGGCCTTGGGGCGGGTGTCGGTGTAGGGGCGCAGCCGCGTGGCCTGGCCTCCGGCCAGGATGATCGCCTGGGTGACGGGAGCGGCGGTGGAGTGTCCGGTCATGCAGCGGAGCGTAGCAGGCCGGTATTCCGCGCGGATGGCGGAGCTCGGCGCCGCCGGCGGGGCCCGCGGGGGCCCTGGTTCAGCTCTGGGTGAGCTCCGAGTAGGCCTGGCGCAGATCCGCGCTGGTGACCAGGGTCAGCTCGGCGGCGGTGGCGGAGTCGCCGAGTTCCTCGGCCACCCGCAGGTCCCGGTAGGAGCACGCCTTCTCGAACAGGGAGCGGGCGAAGCGCCCGTTGCCCAGTTCGTCGATCCAGCCCCCCTCGCACACGTAGCCGAAGATCCGCCGCAGGTCCTCCCGCGCCTCGGGGTCGAAGGCGTCGCCGGTGCGGGCCGCCACCACATCGGCGATCTCACTCAGCTCGTCGGCGGTGTAGCTGGGGAAGGCCACCCGCACGTTGAAGCGGGAGGACAGCCCGACGTTGCTCGCCAGGAAGCGGTCCATCTCCGCCGGGTACCCGGCCAGGACCACGACCAGCCGGTCCCGGTCGTCCTCGGCCCGCTTGAGCAGGGTCTGGATCGCTTCGGCGCCGAACGCGTCGCCGCCGCTATAGCCGGGGTTGGCCAGGGCGTAGGCCTCGTCGACGAACAGCACGCCGCCCAGCGCGCGGTCGACGAGCCGGTCGGTCTTGATCGCCGTCGCGCCGAGGTGCTCCCCCACCAGGTCGGAGCGCTGCGCCTCCACGACCTCGGCCCGGCCGAGCAGCCCGAGCGCGGCGAACACGCGGCCCAGCACGCGTGCCACCGAGGTCTTGCCGGTGCCCGGCGGCCCGGAGAAGACGAAGTGCCGCATCGGCGCCTGGGTGCGCAGTCCCTGCTCCTCCCGGAGCTTGGCCACCTGGAGCTGGGCGACGATCGAGCGCACCTGGGCCTTGACCGGCTCCAGGCCGATCATGCCGTCGAGCTCGGCCAGGGCCTCGGTGATGTCCGGTGTCTCCCCGAACCCGGGCAGCCGCGCGGTGAGCTCGTCGAACGCGGTCACGATGTCGGCGGCGCGCACGGTGACCAGGTCGTCCGGCACCGGGCGGCCCCCGCCGTGGCCCGCTGTCACCACGCGCACGTCGCGGGCCTCGGCCGACTTCTCCACCAGTGAGCGCACGAAGCGGCCGTTGCCCAGGTCGTCGATGACGCCGCGCTGGACCACCTGGTCGAACCGGCGGCGCAGTACCGGGCGCGCCGTGTCCTCGACCAGGTCGCCCCGCTGCTCGAAGTGGTGCTCGGAGATCCGCCGCAGCTCCTCGGCGGTGTAGCTGGGAAAGGTGACGCGGGTGGCGAAGCGCGAGGCCAACCCGGGGTTGGAGGCCAGGAAGCGGTCCATCTCGGTCTCGTATCCGGCGAGGATGACCACGAGCCGCTCGCGGTCGTCCTCGGCGCGCTTGAGCAGGGTCTGCACGGCCTCGTTGCCGAAGCGGTCGGGCTGCCCGTCGCCGTCGTTGACCAGGGAGTAGGCCTCGTCGATGAACAGCACGCCGCCCAGGGCCCGGTCCACCAGCTCGTTGGTCTTGATCGCGGTCGCACCGAGGTACTCGCCGACCAGGTCGGCACGCTGCGCCTCGACCACGTGCGGCGTGGGGAGCAGGCCGAAGGAGTGGAAGATCGTCGCGAGGGTGCGGGCGACACTGGTCTTGCCGGTGCCCGGCGGTCCGGAGAACACCAGGTGCCGCAGGGGCTTCTCCACGGAGTAGCCGGCGTCGGCGCGCAGGCGCGCCGCCTCGATGGACGCCGCGATCGCGCGGACCTGCTGCTTGACCGGATCGAGGCCGATCATGTTCTCCAGCCGGGCCAGGGCCTGGTCGACCGGGATGGGCTCGGGCACCTCGCCGTCCCGCGCGCCGGGGCCGCCCTTCCCCCCCTCGGTGGCGCGGTCGCGGCGCCGGTCCGCGGCCCCGTCGGTCGGATGGTCGGTCCGGTGGTCGGCGAGGTCGCCGGTACGGCTGCCCGCGCGGGGGAAGAGGCCGGACCCTCCCGGCCGCCTCCCCGCGGCGGCGTCCGCACCGTCGCGGGGCTCCATGCCGCGGCGCAACCGGTATCCGGCCAGTGCCCGCCAGCCCAGGGCGGTGGCCGCGGCCACCGCGCACACGGCGACGCCGGCGCCCGGCCCGACGGTGTCGGTGAGCAGCCCGGCGAGCGCGACGGCCAGGCCCACGATCAGCCCGACCAGCAGTGCCAGCAGGGTGGTGTGCCAGACGGGGAAGGCGGTGATGCGGGCGGCGCCCAGCGCCACCAGCAGCGGGATGAGCGGCAGGAGCAGCAGCACCGAGGAATCGGCCACCGAGATCGGGATCTGGAACAGGACGTAGGCCAGGACCAGCCAGACCAGGCTGACCAGGGCCGTGGCGACGGCGTCGGACGAGCGCATCAGCGCGGCGAAGAGGGACAGCGCCGCGACGGCGATCACGATGGCGAGGAGGACCGGGAAGGCGGCGAGGTAGGCGAGCGCGGCGGCGGCGGTGACGGCGGCCAGGGCCGCGAACAGCCGGGTCCGCGGCGGGAAGGCGTAGTAGGCGGCGCGCAGCCGGGCGAGCGGCGTCCGAGTCTCGGCTCTCGGGGAGATGCGGGTCCGGTCCTCGCGTGCCATCACCTGCTCCTCCCCGCTGTGTGCTGCGCCGTGTGCGTCACCGAGCGCTCCGCGGCGCCGACGGCCGCTCACCTTTTCTACCGCCCCGGGGCCGCGGCCCGACAGGCCCTGCGCCGGGACCCATCTTGGCGGCTGCGGCGGCGTTCCGCCGGGTTCCACCGCCCCGGGGAGCCCGGCGTGTCGCGCGCGGCGCGGTTCCGGGCCGACCCGATCTAGAGGAGGGGCAGCTGGCCGTCGCGGTCGGGCCGGTGCCGGCGCAGGTGCCGCCACTTCGGCAGTTTGTCCAGGTAGGACCAGCTCATTCGGTGGTGGGGGGTGGGTCCCTTCTCGGCGAGTGCGGCGCGGTGCGCGGGCGAGGGGTATCCGGCGGCGGTCGCGAAGCCGTAGCCGGGGTACTGTGCGTCGAGCCCGGCCATGTAGGTGTCGCGGTGCACCTTGGCCAGGACGGAGGCGGCGGCGACCGTGACGCTGGTGAGGTCGGCCTGGATCTGGGTCCGCACCGGCCAGGGTGCGCCGAGGTAGTCGTGTTTGCCGTCGAGGATGACGAGATCGGGCCGGATGCGCAGGCCGTCCAGGGCGCGGGCGGCGCAGCGGCGCAGTGCCTCGGTCATGCCGACCTCGTCGATCTCCTCCGGCTCGGCGGCACCGAAGGCATGGTCGGCCACCCACGGGCGCAGCAGCTCGGCCATGGCCGTGCGGCGCTTGGGGCTGAGCTTCTTGGAGTCGGTGAGGCCGTCGGGCGGTACCGATCCGTCGGTGACGGCGGCGCAGACCACGACGGGTCCGGCCCAGGCGCCCCGGCCGACCTCGTCGACCCCGGCGATGCGGGTGGCGCCCCGCTCGGCGAGCCGGCGCTCCAGGTCGTAGGTGGGTGCACCGCCGGAGCGGGGAGCGGTGGGAGAGGATGAGGCGGCCACGCGGCACAGCTTAGAGGAACCGGCGGCGCGCGGCTCCCCACCCGCTCATGCCGCGTTCACCGGCGCGGGGCCAGGTCGCGCAGCAGGGAGTGCCCGGCGTTGGCGCAGGCCACCGACATCCAGACCCCGATGATGGGGAGGACGGCCTCGCTGCCGAGGACCACCGCCAGCAGGAACGTCAGGACGAGCCCGGTACCGGCGGAGAGCACCGCCACGGCCAGTGTGCTCCAGGTCCGCACCAGCCACTCGGGGGCACCAGCCCCGCCGGTGCGCGGCGCGGGTGCCGTGTAGGGCCCGCGCGACGCGGAGGAGACGCCGAGGCGGGCGTCGATACGCCGGTCGATCTCCTCGCCGATGCGCTCCACGAGCCCTTCGGCCACGACGTCGTCGTAGGCCGCGCCGAGCTCCCCGCGGGCCGCGACCGCCGACCGGATCTCGCCGTCGACGCCACCGTTCCCATGCGCCACGTTCTCACTCATGTCCGGCCTAACGCCGGGCGGCGCACCGACGGTTCCGTCCGTGCCCGTACGTGCCCGACCCGGACGACCAGGACGTACGGTCGCGGTCCGCGGTCGGAAACGGACGAACCCCACGCCGGATTCGGGCCTCCGGAGGCCCGATCATGCTCCGCGTCTCCCCTATCCTGAGGGGCGGGCCGCTTCGCGGCGGCCGTCTTGATAGGTGACGCGGCGACCAGCGGCCCGAGCCCTGGCGTCGGCCGTGCACGATGGCGTACCGAATCTCAGTGGGGAGAGGCCGGCACAATGACCCCCGTAGCCCCGACGCCCGGGTCCGACCCACAGGGCGGCGACGGCTCACCCGGTGACCAGGACTCGGTCGCGAAACTGATCGAGATCGCGCATCGTCCGACCCTGGGCCAGCGGCTCATCTCCTGGTCGTCGCGGCCCCCGGGCCGCCTCTACCTCCCGGCCTGCGCGTTCATCGGGCTGGTGCTGCTGCACGAGGACAGCATGCCCGGCGGCCACCTGCCGAGCTGGGTGATCGGCATGGGCGGGGGCGCGTTCCTCGCGGCGATGGGCGCACTGCGGCTGGGAATCGCGCTGTCGGTCGCCCGCCCGATGATCCGCCGCTACTGGCTGCGCTGGGTCACCGCTCCGGTGATCGCGGCGCTGGCCATCGTTCTGTCGGTGATGGACGTCCCGCTGCAGGCACGGGTCGACGCGTCCCATGACCAGCTGCTACAGGTGGGCGCCACCGCCAACCGGTCCACCGCCATCCCGATGAACGGGACCTGGGCGGGGCTGTACCCGCTGGCGGCGGTGTCGGTTTCGGACGGCGTCACCCGCTACACCGTGCAGGGTGCCGGATTGCTGCGCGACTCCGGTCTGGCCTACAGCACCGAGGAGCTGCCCACCGACGTCTTCGTCCCGGGGCACGGCGGGGTGGTCTACGAGCACATCACCGGCGACTGGTACGCCTGGAGCGAGTACTGACGGGACGTGGGGGTGTGCGACGGCCCGGGTAAGAGTTCCCGGCACCGCCCCACCGGCCGCTTTCGCACCGGACCCGCCCACCCGCAGGGCTTCCGGGAGCCGCCCGTGGCACATGTCACGGGCGGCTTCGACGTCCCGGGGCTCGCCTCTCACCGCCTTCTTATACCGGTTCGGTAAACCTAGGGGCGGAACTCGCGAGTCTTTGGCGACCCGAGGGACGGAGGACATGATGAGTGAATTCATGACGACGCTGCACCTGCGGATCTACGACGCGGTCCGCGCGCTGCGCCGCGCACACGAGCGGGGCGACGAGGCGCTGTGCGCCGCCCAGGCCGGCGAGATCGAGGACCTGGTGGAGATCGCCGCCCGGCACGGGGTGGACATAGGAAGCGGCTACAAGGAGCTGGCGCACGCAGCGTGAAGGGGGAGGCCGTCGGCCTCCCCCTTCTGCGTGGCGGTGCGGATCCGGGGCGTCAGCGCTGGGTGCGCCGCCCGTAGCCCTCACCCTGCTCGAACTGGCGCTGCATCGCCTCTTGCTGCTCCTGCTGGTAGGTCTCGGCCAGCCGCTGCTGCCGCTCGGCGGCGGCCGCCACCGAGCCGCGGGCCTGGTCGAACATCTCGGCCGCGGCCTGGGCCCCCGGACCGTCACCGCCCCCGTCGATCGAGGGGCGGCGGGCTGACCGGCTCCCGCCCAGGGTCGGCAGCAGCTGCGCCAGCAGCAGCGTCGACAGCGCCGACGAATCCCCACCTCCGTCGGTCCGCACGACGACCGACTGCGGTGCGTGCTCGGCCAGGGTGGCGCCGACCTCCAGTCGGCGACGGGCCAGCTCGTAGGTGAGCACCGCCCGGTTGTCCCGGTAGGAGGTGGCCAGCCGGCGCTGCGCCTTCGCCTCGTTCTGCGCGGCGACCAGGTCGGCGCGGCCGCGCGTCTCGATCTCATAGCGCACCCGCTGCGCCTCGGTCTCCTGCTCCTCCAGCATCTGCGCGACATCCTTGCGCGCCTTGTTCAGCGCCGCGTTGACCTCGACGATCTTGGCGTCGCGCGTCTTCTTGGACCGCTCGATGTCCATCAGCAGGGTGTCGATGCGGCGCTTGCGGGTCAGCTCCCACTCCTGCTCGTAGGCGACCAGCTCCTTGGCGACCCGCTCGCGGGTGGCCAGGTGCTGCTGGTACTGGCTGGGCAGCTGCACGTCGGGGATGTTGCACCCCATGATGCGCACGCCGTAGCGGCTGAGCTGCCGGTTGAGCAGGTCCTGCATGTCGGCGACATCGGAGCCGCGCAGGTCGTAGGCGCGCTCGGTACGCACCTGGCGGCCGCGCTGGCGGATGGCGTCCTGCACGGCGTTGGACAGCACCAGGTCGAAGTTGCTGGCGCCGATGGTCCGCACGAACCGGATCGCGTCGGTGATGCGGAACTTCAGGAAGAACTCGATCGACTTCAGCGGCACGTTCTCGTGCGTGGGGCAGGCCACGACGGGGGCCGAGTAGGGGATCTCGGTGGAGGTGTCCACGACGAAGTCGACGCGCGCCCACGGGTGCCACAGGTAGTGCCGCCCGGGATCGAGCGTGCCCACGACGGCACCGTACTTGGTGAGGACGCCGGTGGTGCCCTGCTCGATCTCCACGATCGACGAGCGCCACCACCACATCAGCGCGAGGCCGATGCTGAGCAGCCCCACGATCAGCGTGGGGATGGACAGGATCAGGTAGACGCCGTCCCCTGCGATCGCCGCGTCCCGGCGGATCGCCATGACCAGCGCCGAGAAGAGGGCGAACAGGCCGAACCAGATGGGGACGGTCCACAGCAGTCCGCGGCTGTCGCGCGGGATGACGACCGGGACGAGTGCCCCCTGGTCGCCACCGCGCAGCAGGCGGGCGATGTCGCTCCACGACGCGAGCGACTCCTTGATGCTGGAGCCGCTGCGGTCGGCGTGTGTCGGCTGGCTCATCTAGTGACCTCCCCGATACGGGCCGTCCTGGGTGTCGGTGCCCGGCTGCGGCCAGGGCGCGGGCGGCCCGTCGGGCGGTGGCGCGGTGGCCGCGCCGTCCTCGGCGGCGGTGCCCAGGCGCTGGTCGATGGCCTCGTCGGAGACCGACCGGCGGATCTCCTCGACGCGGTCCTCGCCGGGCACCTCCCCGCTGTCCGGCGGGGCGGCCACGGTCGCCTCCTCCGCCTCCAGCAGTTCGGCGATCTCGGCCTCGCGCGAGGCGATGCGCTCGGAGATCTCGCGCAGCCGGGTGCGGATGGCCGCCATGTCCTCCTCGGTGAAGAGCGCGGACTCGGCCTCCCCGATGATTCCCTGGGCGACCCGCAGGTAGTCGACGCTGGACGCGTCGCCGTCGCCGATCTGCAGCACCTGCGGGAGGCTGTCGGCCACGGCCTCCAGCTTGTCGAGCAGGTCCTGCTGGTAGCGGTAGTTGAGGATCTCCGGGGCCTCGGCGGCGCTCACCGCGCGGATGTCCAGCGCCTGGGCCTCCAGCAGGGCGGCGTTGGCGTTGGCCTCACTCTCGGCCTCGACGAAACGGCGGCGGGCCACGGCGCGGGCACGGTTGGTCTCGCGCTCCAGGGCGGTGTCCATCTGCGCCTGGTACTGGGCGATGTCGGCCTGGATGGCCGACAGCGTCTCGTTCAGCGAAGCGAGCTCCTTGTTGAGGTCGCCCTCGTTCTGCTCCTTGCGGAGCTGCAGCTCGTACTCGTAGGTGTAGGCCTCCTTGGCCACGCGCACCATCTCGGGCGCGGCCAGGTCCATCCGGTACTCCTGGCTGGAGGGCTCGGCGTGGGTGATGTTGGCGTTGGTGAGCTCCACGGCCGGCATGAACTGGGCGTTGAGCTGCTCCAGCAGGCGGGCGGTGTTCTCCCCGACCATGTCGTAGATGCCCGCTGCCTCCTGCTCGTAGATGAGGCTGCGGGTGGTCTCGCTGATCGCGTTGTTCAGCTTCTCCTGGAAGCCCTGGACCGCGCCGAGGGTGTAGATGAACTCGACCGGGTCCTTGATCTGGAACTGGACGAAGAGGTCGATCGAGGCCTGCACGCCGCTGCGCGTGGGCGCCTCGCGGATCGGCGCGTTGAACGGGTACTCGCGGGTGGTGTTGACGATGTAGGAGACCCGCTTCCAGGGGTTGAACAGGGTGACCCGGCCGGGGCCCACGACCTGTTCCAGCTTGCCGAACTTGGTGATCATCGCGTGGCAGCCGTCGGGCACCATCACCATGCCCTGGCGCCACCACATGAAGCCGGTGACGCCCAGCGTGATGATCCAGTAGTGGAACCCGAAGAAGGGGTTGAGGAGGGGGTTGGTTCCGGCGGCCAGCGCCGCGGGGACGATGACGACCAGCGCCACGAGCCCGATGGCGATGAGCGCGATGGCGGGCAGCATGGTCGTGAAGGTGCGGCCCCGCGGGATCACCATGGGGCAGATGACGTGGACGGGGCCGCCCTGGCCCCGTTCGAAGGAGCTGCGGTTGAGGGCCTCACCGGCGTTGTTCAGCGAGGTGGTCTGCTGCTCGATGCGGGTGCCGACAGAGGCTCCCTGGTCGCGGGCGGCGAGGAAGTCGCCGGGGTCGAGCCCGACCCCCTCCGCCGCATCACCGACCGCGCCGCCGACCGCGCCGCCGACCGCGTCGGCGACCGCCTGGCGCGGGTCACCGCCCTGGGCGATCGACGCGGCGGCCCCGCGCACCGTCTGCGCGAAGGACATACGTGATCACTCCTTGCATATGGAGGAGGAGAAGGAACTGGGGATTGGACGCCGGCACCACCGGGACGGTTCCCGCCGGGCCGGTCAGAGGGGGTGCCCACGCGGAATCGCCCCCGGATCATCGCATCACTCCAGGAACTCGAACCGGGTGCCCACCCGGTCGCCCCGTGACGCGTCGGCCTCCTCGGCCGCCCGGTAGGCGAGCCAGGCCAGCGCGAGGTCCTGCCAGGCCAGGCCCACGGGCGCGTACACGGTGACGGTGTCGGCGGACTCGCGCGCCGCGAGGGCTCCGGTCAGGATGTCGCGCAGGGTCCCGTCGATGTCGGACCGGTCCAGCGCGGTGCCGCCGACCGGTCCGCCGGACAGCGCGAGCCCGGGGTCGTCGACGATCACCCGGGCCGCCCGCAGCAGGTCGGCGGAGAGCTCGGCCCGGCCGGGCTCGTCGGAGCCGAGCGCGGTGTAGTGGGCGCCGGGCCGGGCGTCGTGCAGGTCCAGCAGGGGGCGGCGCGACCAGGTCGCGGTGAGGACGATGTCGGCCTGGGCGGCGACGGCGGGCGCGTCGTCGGCGATCCGCACGGGGACGCCGAACTCGGTGGAGCAGCGCCCGGCGAACGCGTCGGCCCGCTCCCGGTCGATGTCGGTGACCACCAGCTCGGAGATCGGGCGCAGCCCGACCAGTCCGCGGGTGAACATCCCGGCCTGGGCGCCGCACCCGACGATGCCGAGCACGTCGGCGTCGTAGCGGGCCAGCGAGTGCGTCCCGAGCGCGGCGGCCAGCCCGGTCCGCCACGCGGTCAGCGTCGCGGAGTCGAGGAGGGCCAGCAGCTCGCCGCCGGCCAGGTCGTGCAGGCACACCACCCCGCGCACGGCGGGCCGCGCGTCAGGGAACCCGGCGTTGACCTTGACGGTGTAGGCGGGGACATCGGGCAGCAACCCGGGCAGCAGCGCCACCGCCGTCCCGGGACCGGGCAGATCGGTCCGCACCCGCCGCCCCTCGATCGCCCCCGGCTCAGCGGTGAACCCACTCCACAACCGGTCCAGACAGGTGTGGGTGTCCAACACACCGAGCAGGTCCGAACGACCCAGGATCAGCGTCACACCTCCATTGTCCCATCGCACCCTACGACCCGTCGGCACCATATCCAGGTGCGGGAGGAGCCTCAGGTCCGAGAACGTTCCCAGCGATCGGAGAGTGATGGCGAAATCCGGTGCGGCCACGGCGTTACGATCGAGGACCACTGCTTGGAGGACCGATGAACGGCACGCAAGGCGAACACGCTGTCTGGCGCCGCAGTGGTCGACACTCCGACGCCTATGACGAAGCCCGTCGAGGATTTCTGCTCGGCAAGATGGTCTGTGAGCGTCGCGTCGCACTGGGACTGAGCCAACGTGAACGGGCTGAACGTGCTGGTATGACACAGCCCCAGGTGTCTCGGTCGGAGGAAGGAGGCACCACTCCGAGCATCGCCCTCCTGGAGCGTCTGGCGGAAGCGCTCAACGCCGATCTGAGCATTGGCTTCACACCACGCAATGCCGCGTGACCGGGCCCTGCGTCGTTGCCGGGCCCGGGTGGGGGGTCAGCCCTGGGTGATGTAGGCCTCCAGTTGGCGGCGGTCCTGTTCGAGTTGGCTGATGCGGGCTTTGACGACGTCACCGATACTGACGATCCCGACGAGGGAACCGGCTGACACCACGGGGACGTGGCGGACCCGGTTCTCGGTCATCAGGACGGTCAGGGTGTCGTCGGTGTCGGTCGTCGCGCACGTGACGACCGCGCTGGTCATGATGTCGGAGACCGGCGCGGCGAGCAGCTCTGCTCCCCGCGATCGGAGTTGGCGGACGACGTCGCGCTCCGACGCGATTCCGGTGATGGCCCCGTCATCGGTCACCACCACCGCCCCGATATTGTGCGCGGCCAGCCGCGTCAGCAATTCGGCCACGGTCGTGTCCGGCTGGACAGTCACCACCTCTGAGCCTTTGGCACGCAGGATCTCAGCGATCAGCATGGCAACCACCTTTCGATCGGTGACCGAGGGTTACCCGCGCCAGGCTCACGCCAATCATCTGAGGACCGCGACAGAAATTCAGATGTGAACGACGGCGACCCGTTGATTCTTCGCGCGATCCGGCTCCTCCACCAGTCGGCTCATGTCGTCAGGGTCGCTGCTCAATACGAGGACGGGACGTTCCTGGTCCAGAGCGGTCACCGCTACCACGGCATCGATCGCACAACGGTGCCCGGACAGACCAGTGGCTCCGAGCAGCTCACCGGCACGGCGAGCGACGTCGGGCGTGACGCCCACGACGTTCACCCGGGAGAGAACGCGGTGCACAGACGCATCCCGCGGACTGCCGTGCAGGACCTCGGTCAGCGTGATCGCGCTGACCACCAGGCGGGCACGGCGCGCGAGGGCCTTGTGCAGATGTCCGCGCGCTTGCACGTCGCCGGCTGCGAGTTTGGAGAGGCCTTCGCTGTCAAGGATCAGCGTCCCACTCGTGGCTATTCGGCGTCGGGCCACGCCGCCTCCGCTTCAGCCAGGGCCTCCTCAGGCACAGGACCGTGTTCGGCTTCCAGGAGCTCAGCGAGCTCCGCCAGCTGATCCAGTTCAAGTTGCCTGGTCACAGCTTCGGTGACGTAATGGCTGAACTCGCCGCGGCCGACACGGTTCTGGACCGCCGCGGAAAGTCCTTCCGGCATCGACACGCTCACTTTGCGTGTCCGGCCGCCGAACCGCGTATCTTTGCCGCGCGGAGTACACGCGTCGGCAGCGACCTGGTTCCCGTCCCTCGATCTCTTCGCATCTGCGCCCATATCCACGATGCTACCGGCGGTGGCAGCACCCTGTCCGGGAAACCGAGACCCTCGACACGACCACGACACGAATCGAGATCGCCGCAGTGGACATGCGGACCGGGGCCGACGGTACGTCGGCCCCGGTTCGGGTGTGGCCGGGGTCAGGCCCGCACCGGCTCCCGGATCAGCTGCAACCGCTGGTGGAGCCGCAGCCCTCGCAGGCGTAGCAGCTGCCGGACGGGCGCATCTTGGTGCCGCAGGTGACGCAGAGCGGTGCGTCGGCGGTGAAGCCCTGCTTGGCCTCCAGGAGCTCCGTGCTGGTGTGCGCCTCGGAGACCGGGCGGGCCGGTTCGGCGGCCGGGCCCTCCTCCGAGGCCGCCGGGCCTCCGGTGATCTGCTCGGCCTTGGCCGGGGCGGCCGACTGGGCGTACGACTCGACCTGGGCGGCGACCTGGGAGGGGTGCTCGCCGGCGGCCTGGGCGCGGCGCTCCTCGGCGGAGAGCACGCCCAGAGCGGCGCGGTCCTCATAGGAGAGGTAGTCCAGGGCCAGGCGGCGGAAGATGTAGTCGACCACCGACTGGGCCATACGGATGTCCGGGTCGTCGGTCATCCCGGCCGGCTCGAAGCGCATGTTGGTGAACTTCTCGACGTAGGTCTCCAGCGGGACCCCGTACTGCAGCGCGATGGAGATCGCGATCGAGAAGGCGTCCATGACACCGGCCAGGGTGGAGCCCTGCTTGCCGAGCTTCATGAAGACCTCGCCGAGGCCGTCGTCCGGGTAGGACCCGGCGGTGATGTAGCCCTCGGCGCCGCCGACGGTGAAGGAGACGGTCTGGCTGGGCCGCTTCTTCGGCAGCCGGCGCCGGACCGGGCGGTTGACCTCGATGACCTCCGGCTCCGGACGCTTCTCGGCGGTGGCGGTGCTCACCTCCGCGGCCTTCGCTCCGCCCTCGGCCTTGCCCGTGGACAGCGGCTGGCCGACCTTGCAGTTGTCGCGGTAGACCGCCAGCGCCTTGAGGCCCAGGCGCCAGCCCTCGTAGTAGATGTGCTCGAAGTCCTCGACGGTGGCCTCCTCGGGCACGTTCACCGTCTTGGAGATCGCACCGGAGAGGAACGGCTGCACGGCCGCCATCATCTCGACGTGGCCCATGGGCTTGATGTAGCGCTTGCCCATGGCGCAGTCGAAGACCTCGTAGTGCTCGGGGCGCAGCCCGGGGGCATCCACGACGTGGCCGTTCTCCGAGATGTACTCGACGATGGCCTCGATCTGCTCCTGCTGGTAGCCGAGGTTCTTCAGGGCGCGCGGGATCGCCTGGTTGACGATCTGCATGGACCCGCCGCCGACCAGCTTCTTGAACTTGACCAGCGAGAAGTCCGGCTCGATGCCGGTGGTGTCGCAGTCCATCATGAAGCCGATGGTGCCGGTGGGCGCGAGCAGGCTGGCCTGGGCGTTGCGCCAGCCGTTCTTCTCGCCGACCCGCAGGCACTCCTGCCACTGCTTGGTGGCGGCGGCGTGGATGTCGGCGTCCATCGCGCCGACGGTGCGCAGGTCGTCGTTGGCGGCGGCATGCTTGCGCATGACGCGCTTGTGGGCGTCGACGTTCTTGGCGTAGCCGTCGTACGGGCCCACCACCCCGGCGACCTCGGCGCTGCGCCGGTAGGCGGTGCCGGTCATCAGGGAGGTGATCGCGGCGGCGACGGCGCGGCCGCCGTCGGAGTCATAGGCGTGGCCGGTGGCCATCAGCAGCGCCCCGAGGTTGGCGTAGCCGATGCCGAGCTGGCGGAACGCGCGGGTGGTGTCCCCGATCTTCTCGGTCGGGAAGTCGGCGAAGGTGATGGAGATGTCCATCGCCGTGATGACCAGCTCGGTCAGCTTGACGAACTTCTCGACGTCGAAGGTGTCCTCGGGGGTGAGGAACTTCAGCAGGTTGATCGAGGCGAGGTTGCAGGAGGAGTTGTCCAGGTGGACGTACTCCGAGCACGGGTTGCTGGCGCTGATCCGCCCGCTTTCGGGCGTGGTGTGCCAGTCGTTGATGGTGTCGTCGTACTGCAGCCCGGGGTCGGCGCACTCCCAGGCGGCCTTCGCCATCCGGTGGAAGAGGTCCTTGGCGCCCACCGTGGCGACCACCTCGCCGGTGGTGCGCGAGGTCAGGCCGAAGTCCGCGTCGGCCTCGACGGCGCGCATGAACGCGTCGGAGACGCGCACCGAGTTGTTGGCGTTCTGGTACTGGACGCTGACGATGTCGGCACCGCCCAGGTCGACGTCGAACCCGGCGTCGCGCAGCGCGCGGATCTTGTCCTCCTCGCGCGCCTTGGTGTCGACGAACTCCTCGATGTCGGGGTGGTCGACGTCGAGGACGACCATCTTGGCGGCGCGGCGGGTCGCGCCGCCGGACTTGATGGTGCCGGCGGAGGCGTCTGCGCCGCGCATGAACGACACGGGGCCCGAGGCGGTGCCACCGGAGGAGAGCAGCTCCTTGCTGGAGCGGATGCGCGAGAGGTTCACGCCCGCGCCGGAGCCGCCCTTGAAGATGATCCCCTCTTCCTTGTACCAGTCGAGGATCGACTCCATGGTGTCGTCCACGGAGAGGATGAAGCAGGCCGAGACCTGCTGCTTGGACATGGTGCCGACGTTGAACCAGACCGGGGAGTTGAAGCTGAAGAGCTGGTGCACCAGCGCGTACTTCAGTTCGTGGTCGAAGATCTCGGCGTCGGCGTCGGAGGCGAAGTAGCCGTTGGCCCTGCCGGTCTCGGTGTACATCCCGGCGACGCGGTCGACGAGCTGCTTGAGGCTCCACTCACGCTCCGGGGTGCCCACGGCACCGCGGAAGTACTTGCTGGCGACGATCTGGGTGGCGTTGATCGACCACGGCGCGGGGAACTCCACGCCCCGCTGCTCGAAGTTGACCGAGCCGTCCCGCCAGTTCGTCATGACCACATCGCGACGTTCCCACTCGACCTCGTCGTAGGGGTGAACGCCGGGCGTGGTGAAGATGCGCTCGACCTTCAGACCGCTGCGCTTCCCCTTCCCCTTGCGCCCCGTCGCGCCGGTGGTCTCCGTCATGTCAGCTCCCCCAGTTCTCGCCACATATCCGTTCCGATCCCCCGCCAGTGCCCCCGCGTCACACCCCTCGGCATGACGCGGCCGCAGTGGCGGTACTTACTCACGTCGTCACGGTCCGGCCGCGCGCGGACCGGACCCGCGCGTCTCCGTTCGCCGCCGTCCGGCCGACTACGCCTCGTCCTGCCCGCCCGCCCCGTCGGCCTTGGCCC
Source organism: Nocardiopsis mwathae (assembly GCF_014201195.1). Classification (NCBI taxonomy): domain Bacteria; kingdom Bacillati; phylum Actinomycetota; class Actinomycetes; order Streptosporangiales; family Nocardiopsidaceae; genus Nocardiopsis; species Nocardiopsis mwathae. The sequence continues at coordinate 3,290,940 of NZ_JACHDS010000001.1, forward strand.
GGTCGGCCCGCAGCAGGGCGATCTCGTTCTCGAAGTCCATCAGCGACTCGAAGCCCCGGTAGACCGACGCGAAGTGCAGGTAGGCCACCTCGTCGAGGTCGCGCAGCGGGACGAGGATGGCCAGGCCGATCTCGTGGGAGGGCACCTCCGCCTGCCCGCGGCACCGGATCTCCTCCTCGACCTGCTGGCCGAGCTTCGCGAGCGCGTCCTCGGTGACGGGCCGCCCCTGGCAGGCCCGGCGGACACCCGCGATGATCTTGGTCCGGGAGAACGGTTCGGTCACACCGGAGCGCTTGGCGACCATCAGCAGCACCGTCTCCTGCGTGGTGAAGCGCCGCTCGCACTCGGGACACGCGCGTCTGCGGCGGATCGCCGCGCCGTCGTCGGTCGACCGGCTGTCGATGACCCTGCTGTCGGGGTGGCGGCAGAACGGACAGTGCATACCGGTGTGCCTCCCCCCAGATCCGCGTCGATCGAACTCCGCGCACCACGTGTCGCGGACGTGCTCGCGACCGTGCCGAGCAGCCGCTCGCGCCGTGGTGAACCGCCCTCTCTGAACCGGACGCCGCCGAACGACTCAGAAAGATCGGATACCTACTAAAGCACAAGTTCTAGTCTGCTTGTTCCGTGCGAGCACTAGATGTTGTGGTCAACCTACGGGGGTCGCCTGCCGCGCGCAAGTCACGGAACGGTGCGGCGGCCGATCGGACGCCGGGGCAGGCCGCGCCGGGATCCGGGCACACCGAAAAGGCGCACCCGGCGCCGCGGGGGCGGACACGGGCACGCCACAGGCACGGGAGTGTCAGTGGTCGGGCAGCCGGAGCACCTGACCGGGAGTGAGATCGGGATCGGGCAGGTCGTTCAGCTCGACGATCTCGTGCACCGCCGGGCGGGGGTCGTCGCCGGGCCGGACCCGCTGCGCGATCCCCCACAGCGTATCGCCATCCCGCACGACCACCGTCGCGGGCGCGCCGTCGGGCAGGGGCGCCGCGGGCTGCCCCCCGGACGCCGCAGCCCCGACAGCGGCGGAGGTCACGAAGAGCATCGAAAGCCCGGCGACGGCGACGGCGGACGCGGCGGAGACGAGGACCACACGGCCGCGCCGGGTGAGTCGCACCGCGGCGGGGCACGCCGCAGCGCGCGCACGGCCGGAGGAGGCGGCGGCGGAGGCGGACGGGGCCGCGCGGGAAACGGCGGCGGAGGCGGACGGGGCCGCGCGGGAAACGGCGGCGACGGGCCCTCGGAGGGGAGCACGCGCCGGGGCGGCCGGCACGGCACGGCCGCGCGGACCGGGGGCGTGGGCCCACTCGGGGATCTCCACCGCCCAGTCGAAGAGCACGGGAGCCTTCCGGCGCGGCGCGGGAGGGGGAAGCCGGCGGGGTGGGGCCGGAGGGACGGGGTGGGGTGCGAACACGATCATCACCTTCGAATGCCAGTTCGCTAGAACAGCTGTTCGACTAATATCGCATCCGGGCGATTTTTTCATCACCATCTCGAACGTTTGTTTGATATGGCACTGCACACGCAGTAACGTTGGACATGCTCGATCGGCGCAACCGCCGGGGCATCCGCGCCGCGGCACCCGCATGCGGGCGGTGGTGACACCGCCGGTGAGGCGGTCGGCCGATCGACACGAACACACCGACATCCCACGCAGAACACCGACCGCCGAGGAGGCCGGCCGTGCCGGAGGACAACCACGGAACGCACGAACCTCAGGCGGGCGGGAGAAGCGTCACCGCACTCTGGTCCACCGGCTCCCCCGCGACGACCGCGGAGACCGACGAATCCATGGGCCAGACCGATGCCATGCCGAAGCTCACGGCCCGCCAGCAGAGTGTTCTGAACTGCATCCACCGCTATGTACGGCAGCGCGGGTACCCACCGTCCATCCGGGAAATCGGCGATGCGGTGGGCCTGTCGAGCCCGTCCAGTGTCGCGCACCAACTGAAGGTGTTGCAACGTAAAGGCTATCTTTATCGGGACCAAAATCGCCCAAGGGCGGTGGAAATTCGCATTCCAGGGCAACCGCCGATCCGTTCCTGGGATGAACTGGAGAACGACCCCCGGGCCGACTACTCCCGCGCGACCGACGTCCCGGTGGTCGGCCGCATCGCGGCCGGCGGTCCGATCCTGGCCGAGGAGTCCATCGAGGACGTCCTGACCCTGCCCAAGCAGATCGTCGGTGAGGGCCGGCTGTTCATGCTCAACGTCGTCGGCGACTCGATGGTCGACGCCGCCATCACCGACGGCGACCTGGTCGTCGTCCGCCAGCAGCCCGACGCGAACAACGGCGACATCGTCGCCGCGCTGCTCGACGACGAAGCCACGGTGAAGGTGTTCAAGCGGGAGGGCGACCGCGTGCTGCTGCTCCCCCGCAACGACGCCTACGAGCCCATCGACGGTGACAGCGCGACCATTCTCGGTAAGGTCGTCGCCGTCATGCGGCGGGTGTGACCCTCCGGGATAACGACGCCGCATCGTTTCGGCCGACGGGCCCGTGATCTCCGTGTGAGACCGCGGGCCCGTCGCGATTCCGGCCGGTCCGCATCCCCGCGGCACTCTGGATCGCATTCGACGGCCGGCGTTTCCGAACCGCAATATATCGAAATGGACTCGGACGCGAAGAACGGCGGAATTCCCCCTCCCCCGCCGCTCGCGCACTCCGCCGCGCCGCGCCCCCTACGGTAGGACCATGCCTGCTCCGTCTTCACCTCCTCCGTCTTCACCCCCTCGCTCCCTCCGGGCGCCCCTCCGGGCCGCAGCCGGAGGGGCGGTGGCGCTGCTTCTCGCCACCGGGTGCGGCGTCGGCCCCGACCACCCGGCCGAGCCCGACCCCCCCGGCTCCGATCCGGTCGAGCGCGAGGTGAGCTTCGACAGCGGCCCCGACACCGTGTACGGCACCCTCGCCCTGCCCGAGACGGCCGCCGACGCCCCGGTCCCGGGCGCACTCATCATCTCCGGGAGCGGCCCCACCGACCGCGACGGCAACAGCGAGCTGCGCGCGAGCGCCGACACCAACCTGAACCTCGCCCGGATCCTGGCCGACGCCGGTGTCGCCTCGCTGCGCTACGACAAGCTCGGCAGCGGCCGCACCGGCCTCGGCGACCGTGACACCGACGACCCCGTCCCCTACGAGGTCTTCGAGCGCCAGATGGCCGACGCCTACGCCGAGCTCCTCGGCCGGCCGGAGGTGGACCCCGAGCGGGTGGTCGTCGTGGGGCACAGCGAGGGCGCTCTCTTCGCGCTGCGCTCACCGGACGTGGTCGCCGAGCACCCGCCCGCGGGCCTGGTCCTGGCCGCCCCCATGGGCGACCGCTACCTCGACACCCTCGACCGCCAGATCACCGAGCAGGTACGCTCGGCCGAGTCGGCCCGGCGGATCACCGCGGAGGGCGCCACCGACATGCTCTCCGAACTCCGCCAGGGCATCGCCCGGATCCGGGCGGACGAGCCCCTGTCCGAACAGGTCGAACCACCGCTCGGCGCCGTCCTCAACCCCGGCAACGCCCCGTTCCTCCGGACGATCGACAGCATGGACCCGGCCGAGCTGGCCCGTGAGCTGCCCGCGGAGACGAGCACCCTGGTGCTGTGGGGCACGGCCGACGCCCAGATCTCCGAGAGCGATGTGGACCGCCTCATGGACGGGCTCTCCGGCCAGGCCGACGCGCGCAGGGTGGACCTCCCCGACGCCGACCACATCCTCCGTGTCTACGACGACGCCCCAGGCGTGTCGGCCCTCGATGCCGACCGCGCGTTCGCACCGGAGGTCGAACCGGCGCTGCGGGAATTCCTCGACGGGGTGCTCTAGGACGGCGGGCGGCCCGCCCTCGGCCGCCCCGTGCCTACTCCGGGCCGTCCAGGATCGCCTGGACGACCTCGCGGGCGAGCTCCTCGGCGCCGGCCAGGGCCTCCTCCTCGGAGATCGACTCGTCGGCGTTGAAGTCGGCCGCGGCCGTGTAGCAGGTCTCGGTGTAAAGGTTGGAGATCCGCACGCCCACGCAGCCCCACGCGTAATCGCCGTGGGAGTCCGCCCAGGTGTAGGCCTCGTCTCCGAGGTCGGCGAGCTCGCTCGACTCGTGGTCGCTGCGCGCCTCGCGCAGGGCCGCCGCGGCCTGCGCCTCGGCGTCGCGCTGTGCGTCACCCCCGTTGGCCACGAGGACCAGGCGGGCCGCGGCCGGAACGGCCGCGCCGTCCTCCGCGGTGGCCCAGCGGCACTCCTGGCCCTCGCGCCCGGTGCCCTCCAGGTCCTTGATCCGCTGGTCGACCTCGGTCGTGCGGTCGGGCACCAGCCGGTTCAGGGCCTCGCCCCTGGCGATCGTGCACTTCGGCGCGGTCTCGTAGTCGCCCCCGGCGCCGGTGAGCACGATGACCGTCCACACCCCGCCGCCCAGCAGGGCGATGACCGCGAGCGACAGGCCTGCGATCATGGCGATGGCGCAGCCCCGCCGCTGCTTGGGCGCCGACTCCACCGGCGGCATGTACCCCGGCGTCGGCCCGTGCGGCGCCGTCGGCCCGGACGGCGGCGGGGTGGGGCCGGAGAGGTGTCCCGGGGCCGCCGCTCCCCCGGCGGCGGACGGATCGATCGGCGGCCCGCCCCTCGGTCCGGCCGGTCCTCTTTCGGGGCCACCGGAAGGTGGCTGGGCCATGGACGCCTCCGTGTGGTCGCGCCGACGCGTCTCGTCGTTCCGGGAGCCCACGGTACTAGGCATTCCGCCCCAGACCGGACGCGGACCGGAGCGTCCGACATGGCCGCCTCCGACCGGTCCGCCTCGGTCGGCCGACGACCTACAGGGCGTCGGCGACCTGCTCGGCGACGGCGACGGCGCCGTCCCGCGCCGCAGCGAAGGAGAGCGGTGCGCCCCCGCTGTCCTCGGCACCCCCGTAGGAGACCCGGACCAGCAGGTTGTCGCTGCGGAACACCAGCTCGGCCGTTCCGTCGTCGGCGCCGGGCCAGACCAGTGCGTCGGCGCCGAGCCGGGGCAGCGGCGCCGCGCCCTCCAGGTCGGCGACCGGGGCGAAGCCCTGCAGCGCCCGGGCGGCCGCGGACGCGCCGGTGACGTCGCCCGCCCGGTCGGTGAACCGCGCCTCGAAGTCGACGGCCAGGACGCGGGGCGGTACACCGTCGGCGTCCACCGACGTCCACACGCACGTGGTCCCCTCGGCGTCCATCAGCGGCCCGTGCTCGTCGGCCTCCGGCCGCCCGGAGGGCAGCAGCTCGGCCACGGTGCCGGCCTCGACGACGGAGCACTCCGGCGCGGTCGTGACGGCGTCGTCGGGGCCGGCCCCCAGGGCCGGTCCGTCCTTGCCCCACCACAGCCCCGCCGTGATCGCACTCCCGGAGAGGACGGCCACGGCGGCGGCCATGGCGAGCGCCCGCCTGGCTCTGGGCGTGCTCAGGAAGGCGGCCGCGCCCGAGGGACCGGCCGTGGCGCCCGTCCGCTGCGGCTGCTGGGGGTTCGGCTCCACCTCGGTGTCAGCCCACGACGATGTTGACGAGCTTGGGTGCCCGGACCACGACCTTGCGGATCTCCTTGCCGCCGATGAAGCCCTGCACCTTCTCCGAGGCGAACGCGAGGCGCTCCAGCTCCTCCTCGGAGATGTCCGGGGCGACCTGCAGCTTATCGCGGACCTTGCTGGCCACCTGCACGACGCAGGTCACCGCGTCCTGCACCAGCAGGGCGGGGTCGGCGGCCCGCCAGTTGCCCACGGCGACCGTGCCGCTGTGGCCCAGCCGCTCCCAGCCCTCCTCGGCGACGTAGGGGGCGAACAGCGAGAGGGTGACCGCGATGACCTCGGCGGCCTCGCGGACCGCGGGGTCGGCGGCGCCGGGGCCGGAGTCGATGGCCTTGCGCGCGGCCGTCACCAGCTCCATGACCCGGGCGATGGCGACGTTGAAGCGCTGGGCCTCGATCGCCGCGGTGACCTTGTCGATGGTCTGGTGGGTGGCCTTGCGCAGGGCGAGGTCTCCTGTGGCCGGTTCGGTCCCCGGCTCGGAGGCGGCGCCGGCCTGCGCCATGACGCGGAACGCGCGGTTCAGGAACTTCAGCGACGCGCCCGGTGAGACGTCGGCCCAGTCCACGTCGTCCTCGGGCGGGCCGGCGAACAGCATGGTGAGCCGGACGGCGTCGACACCGTAGTTGTCGATCTCCTGGCCCAGGTCGACGCCGTTGCCCAGGGACTTCGACATCGCCTTGCCCTGGTTGATGACCTGGCCCTGGTTGAGCAGCCGCTTGAACGGCTCGGTGAAGCCGACCAGCCCCATGTCGTAGAGCGCCTTGGTGAAGAAGCGCGCGTAGAGCAGGTGGAGCGTGGCGTGCTCCTTGCCTCCGATGTAGTTGTCCACCGGCCCCCACCGGTCGACGAGTTCGCGGTCGAACGGGGCGGTGTCCAGGTTGGGCGAGCAGTAGCGCAGGAAGTACCAGGACGAGTCGACGAAGGTGTCCATGGTGTCGGTGTCGCGCTTGGCCGGGGCGCCGCACCCGGGGCAGTCGACGTTGACCCAGTCGGTGGCGGCGGCCAGCGGCGAGACGCCCTTGGGAGCCAGGTCGGCGCCCTTCAGGTCGTCCGGCAGGCGCACCGGCAGCTGGTCGTCGGGGACCGGAACCTCGCCGCAGTCAGGGCAGTGCACGATCGGGATCGGTGTGCCCCAGAAGCGCTGGCGGGAGATCAGCCAGTCGCGCAGCCGGAAGTTGACGGTGCCCTCGCCGGTGCCGCGCTCCTCCAGGATGCCGATGATGCGCTGGACGGCCTCGTCCTTGCCCAGCCCGTCCAGCGGGCCGGAGTTGACCAGGGTGCCGTCGCCCGCGGTGGCGATACCGGTCTCGGCCGGGTGCGGTTCGCCGGTGTCGACGACGACCCGCACGGGCAGCTCGAACTTGAGCGCGAAGTCCAGGTCGCGCTGGTCGTGGGCGGGCACCGCCATGATGGCGCCGTGGCCGTAGTCGGCCAGCACGTAGTCGGCGGCCCAGACCGGCATGCGCTCGCCGGAGACCGGGTTGACCGCGTAGCGGCCCAGGAAGACACCGGTCTTGGGACGCTCGGTGGACTGCCGCTCGATGTCGCTCAGCTTGGCGACCTGCGCACGGTAGGCCTCGAACTCGGCGCGCTGCTCGGGCGCGCACAGCTCGTCGGCCAGCGGCGCATCGGCGGCCACAACGAAGAACGTGGCGCCGTACAGCGTGTCGGGTCGGGTGGTGAAGACCGGGACGGCCTCCTCACGGCCGTCGATCTCGAAGCGGACGTCGGCGCCGTGCGAGCGGCCGATCCAGTTCCGCTGCATGGTCAGGATCTCGTCCGGCCAGTTGCCGCCCTCCAGCCGGTCCATGTCGTCCAGCAGGCGATCGGCGTAGTCGGTGATACGGAAGTACCACTGGTTCAGGCCGCGGCGCACCACCTCGGCGCCGCAGCGCTCGCACCTGCCCTGCACGACCTGCTCGTTGGCCAGAACGGTCTGGTCCTGCGGGCACCAGTTGACCAGGCCGTCCTTGCGGTAGGCCAGGCCGCGCCCGAACAGGCGCAGGAACATCCACTGGTTCCAGCGGTAGTACTCCGGGTCGCTGGTGTGCAGGCGCCGCGTCCAGTCGACCGAGATGCCGTAGCGGCGGAACGACTCGGCCTGGGTCTCGATGTTGGCGTAGGTCCAGGCCGCCGGGTGGCTGTCGTTGCGGATCGCCGCGTTCTCGGCGGGCAGGCCGAAGGAGTCCCAGCCGATGGGGTGCAGCACGTTCTCGCCCCGCTGGAAGCCGTAGCGCGCGATGACGTCGCCGATGGCGTACACCTCGGCGTGTCCCATGTGGAGGTCGCCGGAGGGGTAGGCGAACATGTCGACGACATAGCGGCGCGGACGGTCGTCGGCCGGGCTGTCGTCGGCGAGGAAGGGGGCGTCCTTCTCCCACCGCGCCTGCCACTTCTCCTGGAGGGCGCGAGCGTCGTAGACGTCGCTCGCCACCTGGTCTCCACCTACCGCTGTCATCGCTCGAATGTCCTCTACCGGGTCGCAACTGAGGGGCACATCGTGTCTGGAGCGCCCGCGTCGGTCCGCCCGTGTGTCGCGGTCGGGCCCGCGGTCCGTTCCTCTCCAGCCGAGTGACTGTGCTTCACAGGTTAGCGCGGTTGCCGGATCTCCCTCGACGGGAATCGCAGGCGGCCCGGGCCCGGCGCCCGCCACGCCCGGGCCGCCGGCCCGCGTTCGGCCCCTCTGCCTTGGGATTCCCTGAGTGCGGCGGGGATCCGGTCTCCCCGCCGGCGCGCCGGTGGGAGAATGCAGCCTGGGCGGTCGCCCGCCGCGCCCGCTCCGTCGCGCGGTGTCGCGCCGGCCGCGCTGTCGTGTGCGGCGTCGCCGCGGCCACGGAACCGGTCGCACACCCTCCTCCCAGATCCGCAGCGTCCACGAGTAGTTGGAGATCAGTCGAACATGACCGTCTTCGCAGGGGCCCGCCGAGCCGCCCGGTTCATGTCCATCGCCGCCCTGGGGGCCGGTCTGGCGTTCGGTGCCGCGGCCTGCGGCGGCGAGCCGGAGATCGACTCCGCGTCCGACGCGTCCCCCGCCCCGGTGCTGGGTGAGGACACCGACCGCGTCCAGCTGACCGAGGGCATCCCCTTCGACCTGCGCACCGGCCCCGACGAGGCGGCGGCGCTGTCGCTCAAGATCACCGGTTACGAGGAGGGCGACGACCCGGCGGTGGTGATCGCCGTCGACTCCGGCGCCGAGCCCCCGGCGAGCTACACGCTCAGCCTCGGTGACGAGCTGAAACTCGGCGACGACACCTGGCGCGTCTCGGAGATCGGGATGAACGGGGACGCGGGACCGGGCAGCGCCACCCTGACGCGGGACGAGCCGGACACGGGCGGACAGGGCGACCGGCAGGAGTAGCCGCACCCGGCCGCGACCCCCGAAGTTACCGTGCGGTAAAACAGTGATCGGGAACACTCAGGTGGCCGGGGACGCCCACACGCGCCACGGGCACTGGACCGATGCACGCTGTAGGAGGCCCGATGCTCAACCTGTCCGTACTTCTGGAGGACGGTGCCCGGAACACCCCCGACCGGGACTGCCTGGTCTTCGGCGAGCTGCGACTCACCTACGCGCTGACCGACATGATCGCCAACCAGGTGGCCAACCTCCTGGTCGAGCGCGGGGTCAAGCCCGGCGACAAGGTCGCGCTCGCCAGCCCCAACGTCCCCTACTTCCCGTTCGTCTACTTCGGGGCGCTCAAGGCCGGGGCCGTGGTCGTGCCGCTGAACGTGCTGCTGACCCCGCGTGAGATCGCCTACCACCTCCAGGACTCCGGGGCCAAGGCGCTGTTCGCGTTCACCGGAACCCCTGAGCTGCCACTGGGCGAGCGCGCGTTCGCCGCGTTCGGCGAAGTCGACACGTGCACCACCTACATCGACCTGCCGGCCGCACCGGGGGCCAAGGAGTCCGCGATCGAAGGCGCGGAGACGTTCTGGGCCGCCCTGGACGGGCAGCCCGGCGCGTTCTCCTCGGTCCGCACCGAGGCGGACGACACCGCCGTCATCATCTACACCAGCGGCACCACCGGCACCCCCAAGGGCGCCCAGCTCACGCACAACAACCTGCTGTTCAACGCGGTGGCCTCCGACGCCCTGTTCAGCAGGGCGGACAGCGGGCACGACGTCTGCCTGGCCGTCCTGCCGCTGTTCCACATCTTCGGCCAGACCACGATGATGAACGTCGGCCTGTACCGGCACGCCACCATCGTGCTCATGCCGCGCTTCGACGGCGACGAGGCCCTGGCGCTGATGGAGAAGGAGGGCGTGACGATGTTCGCCGGCGTGCCGACCATGTACTGGGGCCTGCTCGGCGCCAAGGGCGAGCACGACCTCGCCGCGATCGCCGGGAACCTGCACACGGCCGTCTCCGGCGGCTCCGCCCTCCCCGCCGAGCTGGCCCGCAACATCAAGGACCGGTTCGACGTCGGCATCCTGGAGGGCTACGGCCTGTCCGAGACCTCGCCCGTCGTGTCCTTCAACAACCCCAAGGTCAAGGCGAAGACCGCGTCCGTGGGACGGCCGATCTGGGGCGTGGAGATGAAGCTCATCGACGGCGACTTCAACGACGTCGAGGGCGAGGGGCCCGGCGAGATCGCGGTCCGCGGCCACTGCGTGATGAAGGGGTACCACAACCGCCCGGACGCCAACGCGCAGGTCATGCGGGACGGCTGGTTCCGCACCGGCGACATCGCCCGCCGCGACGAGGAGGGCTTCTACTTCATCGTCGACCGGTCCAAGGACATGATCATCCGCGGCGGGTACAACGTCTACCCGCGCGAGCTCGAAGAGGTGCTGATGACACACCCCGAGGTCAGCCTGTGCGCGGTCGTCGGTGTCACGCACGAGACGCACGGCGAGGAGATCAAGGCGTACGTGATCCGGGAGGAGGGGGCCGCGCTCACCGAGGAGGCTCTCATCGACTGGGCGAAGGGACGGCTCGCCGCCTATAAATACCCCCGCCTGGTGGAGTTCCGCGACGAACTGCCGATGACCGCCACGGGCAAGATCCTCAAACGCGACCTGCGCTGAGGTGCTCCCGCGAGAGCGCACGAGCGAGCCGAGCCCCCGCGCGTGGGCGGGCGGCTCGGCCCCTCAGGACAGCGGGCGCCAGGGGGAGTCGCACGCGGTGCAGCGGAACTCGATGCGCCTCCCGCAGGTCCGGCAGTGCGGGCCGGGGCCGTAGCCCGCGCGGTCGTCGGCGTGCCGGTCGGCGAAGAACCGCAGGCCCATACAGGCGTTGCAGCGGATGCGCACGCTCGTCGGGCTCTTGGGCCACGGATGGTCGGGGTCGATCGCGTGCCCGTCGGGGTCGATCGCGTGCCCGTCGGCGTCTCTACCGGGGGTGCTCTCCGTCCTCACCTCGTGCGCTCTTCCCGTTCGGCCGCGCGGACCAGATCCCCGGCCCGCCGCAGCAGCCGCTCCACCCGGTCGGCCGCCTCCTCAAGCCGGCCGCGGGGCACCGCACCGCCGCGCACCGCCGCGAGCAGTCCGTCGCGCGCCGCCGTGAACATGTCCTCGTCGCGCACCCCGGCCGTGGCGGGGTTGCCCAGGCACAGCAGGTCGGCACCGGCGGCGAGCGCGGCGACGGCGCCACGGGCCAGGTGCTCGCGCACCTCCGCCACACCGGTGTAGGCCCCCAGGCCGCGCATGTCCAGGGCGTCGGTAACGGCCACTCCGCTGAACCCCAGGTCCGCGCGGAGCAGCGCGTAGGCGCGCGGCGACACGCTGGCCGGTGCCGCGGCGTCCAGCGCGGGGACACCGATGTGGCCGACCATGACCATCTCGGCGCCCGCTGCGACCGCCGCGGCGAAGGGCGGCAGCTCACGCCGCCGCAGGGTCGCCTCGTCGATGTCGATGACGGGCAGGTCGACGTGGGAGTCGGTGCGGGTGTCGCCGTGCCCGGGGAAATGCTTGGCCGCGGCGGCCACCCCGGCGGCGTGCAGCCCGGCGATGAACTCCGCCCCGTGCCGGGCGACGGTGGCGGGATCGGCGCCGAACGCGCGCACCCCGATCACCGGGTTGGCGGGGTCGATGTCGACGTCCATGACGGGGGCGAGCGCGGCGTCGATGCCGGCCTCGCGCAGCTCGCGCCCCATGGCGGCGGCGACCGCGCGGGTGTGCCCGGGGTCGCCGACGTCGCCGAGCTCGCCGTGGCCGGGGTAGGGCGAGCCGGTGGCGGCGTGCAGCCGCGTTACGGCGCCGCCCTCCTCGTCGGAGGCGCGCAGCAGGTCCGGCCGGAGTGCGCGCAGCTCGGCCGAGAGCCGCGCGGGGTCGTCGGCGAGGTTGGGCGCGAAGTACAGGACCGAGGCCAGCCCGCCATCGATCGCCCGGGCCAGCCACGGTGGCACGGACGTACCGGTGAAGCCGGGCATCAGGACGGTGTGCACCATCCCCGACAGGCGCGCCCCCTCGCGCTCCGGGGTCGATCTCGGCGACGTACGCGGGGTGCTCGGCGGTTCTCGGTGCACGTCGCCGCGGTCGTCGGAGGTCCGGGCGTCGGCGGTCATCCCTTCACCGCCCCCTGGACGAGGCCGGAGACCAGGCCGCGCTGCACGATCAGGAAGAAGACCATCACCGGGAGGGTGATGATCGTGGAAGCGGCCATCAGTGCCCCCCAGTCGGTGGTGTGCTGTTGGAAGAACTGCCGCAGGCCGACGGCGACGGTGAACTTGTCCCCGTCCTGCAGGAACGTGAGCGCGAGGATGAACTCGTTCCAGGCGACGATGAAGGAGAAGATGCCGGTGGCCACGAGTCCCGGGGCGACCAGCGGGAACAGCACCGACCAGAACATCCGCGGCCAGGACGCGCCGTCGATGTAGGCGGCCTCCTCGACCTCGACGGGGATGGCCGCGACGAACCCGCGCAGCATCCAGATGGCGAACGGCAGCGACATCGCGATGTAGACGATGCTCAGGCCGATCAGCGAGTTGAGCATCCGTAGGTCGCTGGCCTGCAGGAAGAGCGGGATGACCAGCGCTTCCAGCGGGACCATCTGCACGATGAGGACCATGATGAGAACGCTGGTGCGCAGCCGGAACCGGAAGCGCGCCACGGCGGTCGCGGCGAACAGCGCGAGCAGGGCGCTGCCCACGACCGTGATCAGCGCGACGAGCAGCGAGTTGCGCAGGTAGGTGAGGAAACCCGCCTCGGTCAGCACGTAGGTGAAGTTGTCCAGGCTGACCGACCGCGGCAGCAGCGCGTCGGTCCCGGAGACGGCGCGCTCGGAGAGCCCGCTGACCACCATGAAGTAGGCGGGGAAGAGGGTGAAGGCCAGGACGACGGCGACGCCGAGCGCCCGCCAGGCGGTTCCGGCGGCGCGGCGGTACCGGCGGGGGCGCGGGGGCGTGCGCGTGCTCCGCTTCCCCGGGGCGTCCGGCGCGGCCGGCGCGGCCGGGCGGCTCATCGGAGCTCGTCCTCTCGGAACAGGGCGCGCACGTAGACGATGGTGATCGCGAGCAGCAACAGCGTGAGCATCACCGCGATGGCCGAGCCCATGCCGTAGCTCTGGTGGCTGAAGGACCGGATGTAGGACCACACGCCGAGGTTGAACACCTCCTGGTTGCCCCCGGAACCGCCGGGCATCAGGTAGACCTGCGCGAACACTTTGAAGTCCCAGATCGTGGAGAGGATGGTGACCACCGCGAACACGGGGCGGATCGTCGGCACGGTCACGTACCAGAACCGCTGCCAGGCGCCGGCGCCGTCGAGCACCGCGGCCTCGTAGAGCTCGCGGGGGATGGTCAGCAGCCCGGCGAGCACGGTGACGGCCACGAACGGGAAACCGTGGTGGATGACGTTGAGGACGACGATCGCGTAGAAGGACACCCGGTCGGCGAACCAGTTGAACCCGTCGGGTCCGAGCAGCCCGAGCGAGGTCAGGGCGTGCCGCACGACGCCACGGTCGACGTCGAAGATCCAGATCCACACGTAGGTGCCGGAGACGGCGGGCATCGCCCAGGCCACCATGACGCAGCTGATGACGATGGTCCGGGAGACCCGGCCCAGGCTGCGCAGGAGCAGTGCGACGAGCGTGCCCACCACCACCGTGCCGCCGACCGCGAACACCGCGAACACCACCGTGTTGGGCAGCACCACCCGCCACAGGTAGGGCTCGGTGAGCAGCTCGACGTAGTTGGCGCCCCAGTTGTAGTTCGTCTCGCCGGTGTAGATGTTGCGCAGCGTGTAGTCCTGGAAGGACAGCCACACCACGCGCCCGAGGGGGAACAGCAGGAGCGCGCCGATGACCAGCAGCCCGGGGGCCAGCAGGCCCCAGGGCAGCCACCGCCGCAGTGTCCGCGCCGGGACCCGGGTCCGGGGTCGGGGCGGCGGGCGGCCGTCCCGCGCGGCGGGTGGCCGCGTGTCGACGGCGGCGCTCACGCGTCAGGCGCCTTCGTTGAGGGTCGTCTCGATCTCCTCGGCGGCCTTGGCCGTGGCGTCCTCCAGGGAGGACCTGCCGTTCAGTATCGACTGCAGCATCCGGGGTATCACGGCGTCGCCTTCGACCTTGCCGAAGTCGGGCGAGGAGGGCAGGGCCTTGGAGGCGTCCCTCATCTGGACGGCGAAGGGCGCCACCAGCGGGTCCTGCGATTCGGTGTAGGGGGTGAGCTGGTCGGTCTTGCCGGGGAAGTAGGTGGACTGGTCGGCCCAGAGCGCGGCGTGCTCGTCGTCGGTCACCAGGTCGATGTAGGACCAGGCGAGGTCGTCGTTCTGGGTGCCGGACATGATCGCCAGGTGGGAGCCGCCGAGGAAGGAGGGGCTGTGGCCGCCGTCGCGGCCGGGGATCGGGAAGACGCCGATCTTGCCCTCCATGTCGGGATTGCCCTCGACGATGGCGGCGGGGGTCCAGCTTCCGGAGATGGCCATGGCGACGTTGCCGTCGGTGAAGTTGTCGAGCACGTCGGTCTCCCGCCAGGTGCTGGCCCCGGTGCTGGAGACGCGGTCTTCGAGGGCGAGGTCGGTGAAGAACGCGAGTCCCTCACGGGCTTCCTCGCCGTCGAGCGGGGAGGTCCAGGTGCCGTCGGCCTCCTGCACGGCGATCTCCCCGCCGGCTCCCCAGATGAAGGGGAGGGAGTGGTAGTAGGCGTCGCCGGCGACGGGGAAGGCGGTGACGTCGTCTCGCTCCTCGGCGATGGTCAGCGCGGTCTCGCGCAGCTCGTCCCAGGTGGTGGGTTCCTCCAGGCCGAGCTCGTCGAAGATGTCGGTGCGGTAGACGATCGACCGCACCCCGGCGTACCAGGGCACGCCGTAGAGCCGTCCGTCGACGGTCCCGGCTTCCACCAGGCCCTCGGAGTAGGCGCCGGTGTCGCCGACCCGGTCGGTGAGGTCGACCAGCGCCCCGGCGTCGGCGAACTCGGGGGTCCAGGTGCTGCCGACCTCGGCGATGTCGGGCAGGCGGCGCCCGGCGATGGCGGTGACGAACTTGTCGTGGGCGTCGGCCCACTGCACGAACTCGACCCTGACGTCGGCCCCGGTCCGCTCCTTGAACGCCGCCGCGACGTCGGCGAAGTAATCGCCGGCGTCGGGGTTGGTGCCGTCCATGATCCAGACTTCGAGGGTGTCGCCGTCCGCGGCGCCGTCGCCTCCGCCTCCGCACGCGGTGGCGAGCAGGGCCAGGGACGTGCCGAGCGCTGCGACGGTCAGGGCATGCGTTCGTGCCATCGGAGATCTCCCGTTCGCTTACGGTCTCCCCCGCGGGTTGGTAAGAAACCTACGCAAAAACCGCCCGGCTGTGAAGGCGGCGCCACCGTCCGGGCCGTGCCGCCCGACGAAACCGTCGCCGGGTGCGGCAGGTCATCACCGTATCGGGCGAGGGTACGGAGGTGTCAGAACGAACACGGCATGGATTTGATGCCGTTGACGAAGTTGGAGAACAGCCGCTGCGGCCTGCCGGTGGAGTGGATGTCGGGGAGGCGCCGGTGCAGTTCGCGGAACATGACGGTGATCTCACGCCGGGCGAGGTGGGCGCCGAGGCAGAAGTGCGGCCCCGGCCCGCCGAATCCCACGTGGGGGTTGGGGCTGCGGGTGACGTCGAAGCGGTGCGGGTCGCAGAAGACGGTCTCGTCGCGGTTGGCCGAGGCGTAGTAGAGGACCGTCTTGTCCCCGGCGCGGTAGCGGTGCCCGTTCATCTCGTGGTCGCGGGTGACGGTGCGGCGCATCCAGACCACCGGTGAGGCGTGCCGGATGATCTCCTCCACGGCGGTGGCGGCGTAGCCCTCGAAGTCCGACCACCAGGTCGCGCGCTGCTCGGGGTGGAGGGTGAGGAGCTTGAGCCCGTGGCTGATGGCGTTGCGGGTGGTCTCGTTCCCGGCGACGGCCAGCAGGATGAAGAAGGAGCCGAGTTCGGCGTCGGTCAGCGACTCGCCGTCGATGTTGGCGTTGACCAGGGCGGAAGTGAGGTCGTCGGTGGGGTGGGCGCGGCGCTCGGCGGCGAGGTCGGCCAGGAGCCCGGCCAGCTCGGCCCCGGCTCTGAGCACGCGGCCCACGGCGGTGTCGATGTCGTCGCCGAGGTAGTCGCGGTCGTGCCCGGCCAGGATGATGTTGGAGTTCTCGAACACCATCCGGTGGTGGCTCTCGGGTATGCCCATCATCTCGCAGATGACGACGAGCGGGAGGCGGGCGGCGGCTGCGGCGACGAAGTCGCACGGTCCGGTCCGCTCCAGGTCGGCGACGATGCGCTCGGCCTGGCGCTGGACGCCGTCCTCCAACCGCGCGAGCATGCGGGGGGTGAAGCCGCGGGAGACGATGCGGCGCAGCCGTGCGTGCCGCGGGTCGTCGAGGTTGATCATCGAGCCGAAGAACTCGTTGAAGCCCTCGGGCAGGTCGGGGATGGAGATGGCGCTGGGTTCGGAGGCGAAGACCTCGGGGGTGCGGCTGGCCTCGACGACGTCGGCGTGGCGGACCAGGGCGTAGAAGCCTGGGCCCGTGGGGATGGGGCCGAGGTCGGGTTCGGTGAAGAACACGGGGGCGGGCCGGGCGCGCAGCCGGGCGAACGCCTCGTGGCGCTCCCCGCTGGGGCGGCTCCAGAAGCCCATGTCGGAGAGGTCGATGTCGTCGAGGGGGGCGGGCCGGGTCGCCGGTCTCATCGGGGGGAGTCCTTTCCCTCACGGCCGCCGCCCCGGGTTCGGGGCGGCGCGGCGCGGAACGGAGTGGGCTGGCTCACCCCCACACTCTTTACATAACATCCTTCCGTGTCAAGAAGAATCCGGCCTCCTGCGGTGGTCTCGGGGATATCGCCCGAATGCCGGCGGCGAGAATGAGGTCGATACCCCCGAGATCGACGCGGGGAGGGTCAGTCACCCAGGCCCGCGGCGATGCGCAGCGTCGAGATGAGCTCGGCCGGCTTGTAGACCGCCCCGCCGATCGCCGCGCAGAAGGCCGCCAGCATGTGGACGTAGACCACGGGGTCGCCGTTGGTGAAGCGCTCGGCCACCGCCTCCTCACCCACCGAGTAGGCCTCCCACGCCGTGACGACCGCGAACTCGATCTCCGGTGGCAGCATGTCGGCCACGGCCGCCGCCACGGCCTCCCGTGCGTCGGCGGGCTTCCACACCACCCCGGTCTCCTGCACCCGGCGGGTCAGGAAGGCGGCGAAGACCTTGAGGTCGGAGGTGACCTCGGCGGTGGCGCCGCCGATCCCCGCGACCGCGGCGGCCAGGGCGTCGGCGTCCTTGCGCACGTAGGCGTCGACGAGGGTCACGGCGAGCTGTTTGACGCGGGCGGCGTCGTCGGGTCCGTCTGTTGCAGGCATACCTCCATCATGCCCGGGGTGCGGGCGGTGATCGCGCCGCTCGCGGGGGAGCGCGCCCGGAGCGGGTGGCCGGGCGCGCCCGGTCCTCAGGTGAAGTCGGGCCGCAGCGGCATGTGGGCGTCGGTGCCGTCCAGCTTGACGCCGAGGATCTGGTGCAGCTGCACCACGTTGCGCTCGAAGCCGAGGATGCAGCCGGCCATGTAGAGCCGCCATACCCGCGCGGTGCCCTCGCCCACCTGGGCGACGGCGGCGTCCCAGTTGGCCTCCAGGTTGTCGCACCAGTGGCGCAGGGTCAGCGCGTAGTGCTCGCGGAGGTTCTCCTGGTGCCGGATCTCGAAGCCGGCGTCGTTCATGGAGGTCTGCAGCACGCCCGGCCCCTCAAGCTCGCCGTCGGGGAACACGTAGCGGTTGATGACCCCGCCGGGGAACATCGGGGGCAGGTCGTTGCGCGGCCGGGTGATGCAGTGGTTGAGCAGGCGGCCGCCCGGCTTGAGCTTGGCGTACAGCCCGGCGAAGTAGGAGTCGACGTTCTTGTGGCCGATGTGCTCGGTCAGGCCGATGGAGCTGATCCGGTCGTAGATGCCGTCGGGCACGTCCCGGTAGTCCATGTGCCGGACCTCGGCCAGGTCGCCGAGGCCCTCCTGGG
Source organism: Nocardiopsis mwathae (assembly GCF_014201195.1). Classification (NCBI taxonomy): domain Bacteria; kingdom Bacillati; phylum Actinomycetota; class Actinomycetes; order Streptosporangiales; family Nocardiopsidaceae; genus Nocardiopsis; species Nocardiopsis mwathae. The sequence continues at coordinate 3,308,849 of NZ_JACHDS010000001.1, forward strand.
CGATCCTCTTGCTCGCCCACTCGGCCTGCTCCTTGGAGAGCGTGACCCCCAGCGCCTTGACGCCGTACTCGCGGGCGGCGTGCCGGACCATGCCGCCCCAGCCGCAGCCCACATCCAGCAGGCGCATTCCGGACCGGAGGTCCAGCTTCTTTGCGACCAGGTCGTACTTGTCGAACTGGGCCTGCTCCAGAGACGTCTCCGGGGTCGCGAAGACGGCGCAGGTGTAGGTCATCGACGGGCCCAGCACCAGCTCGTAGAAGGCGTTGGAGACGTCGTAGTGGTGATGGATCGCCTCGGCGTCGCGGTCCTTGGAATGGCGAAGTCCACGGCCCAGCAGGCGCTTGGGGGTCACCTCCTGCGGGGGCGGCGGGACGCGGTTGACGAACTTCACCCAACCGATGTCCTTGGCGATCTTGACCATCTCCAGCGGGGAGATGGCGATACCGTCGCCGATGGCCAGGTCCCACATGCGCTTGAGGGCGGTGTACATGTCGCCCTCCAGGTCGAGGTGGCCCCCGACATAGGCCCGGGTCAGACCCATGGCCCCGGGCGACTGCGCCAGGTAGTTCAGTGCCACCGGGGTGCGGACGACGATCGTGACATCGCTGTCGGGATCCCCCGCTGTGCTGCCGTCATAGGCGCGGAACCGAACGGGCGCATTGGCGCCGACGACACGTTCGAAGATCTCCGCAAGCCGCATGGTCGTTCCCTTCGTCACCTCTGGGCGGGACCGCTCCCCCGGACACGGTCCCGCGATTCACTTGTTGCCGACACATTTCGCGTAGAGGTCCAAGAGCCGCCCGTCGGGGTCGTAGGCCTGCTTCAGGTCCCGGTACGCGTCGCCGTTGTAGAGCCGCCAGAACTCCTCCTCGGTGTAGAACGCGTCGGAGTACAGCGACTTGTGGCCGTCGAGGCGGGCGACCTCCTCCTCCACCAGCCGGTTGTGGTGGGCACGGCGCTGCCCCGGCTTCATCTCGACCATGCCCCAGAAGCCGAAGTTGATGTAGAGGCGGTCCTGCTCCAGCGGGTACAGCGGCCACACGTGCCGCCGCCCGGCGATGGGTGCGGCCTTCTCCCGCAGCCGCAGCGGGCACATCCACACCGGCGCCATGCCGATCTCGGACTGGAAGAAGTCGAGGAACTCCGCTCCGCGCTCCACGCCGACCTCGATGTCCTGGATCAGCGGTTCCGACTGCCGCTTGCCCCGGTAGTGGGCGAGCAGGCGGGTGAAGTCGGTGCGCCGGTCCAGCGCCACCAGCCGGCGGTAGACGTCGGAGCGCTTCAGCGACCGCGGCCAGAACCTGCGCACGGTCGGGTTCTGCACGCCGAACGCGCGCGAGCACCAGAACCAGTCGGTGTCCCACCGCCACAGGTAGTCGTGGACGGTGAGGTAGTCGCCGGGACCGGTGCCGGCGTAGCGCGGGATGGACGTGTAGTAGATGTCGTTGCCGGTGTAGTCGCTGGCCCAGGGGGCGCTGTCGACGAACGAGGCCAGGGTCAGGTACAGCTCGCCCGGGCCGAAGGCGACACCGTCGACGAAATCCACCGGCTCGCCGTCGTGCTCGGCGTCGGCGCAGATCCGCGCGAAGGCGTCCATGGCCTCCTTGGCGTCGCCGAAGCGCAGGTGGCGCAGGTGGACGAAGGGCTTGACCGGTTCCAGCTCGATGCGCAGCCGCAGCGAGTAGCCCAGCGTGCCATAGGAGTTGGGGAAGCCGTGGAACAGGTCGCGGTGGTCGTTGTCGCGCCGGGCCACCACGGTGTCACCGGCGCCGGTGAGGATCTCGATCTCCTGCACCGACTCGTGCGGCAGCCCGTTGCGGAAGGAGGAGGACTCGATGCCCATCCCGGTGACCGCGCCGCCCAGCGTGATGGTGCGTAGTTGCGGCACCACCAGCGGCATCAGGCCGTGCGGGAGGGTGGCGTTCACCAGGTCCTCATAGGTGGTCATGCCGCCGACCTCGGCGACCCGCTCGACCGGGTCGACGGAGAGCACCGAGGAGAAGGCGCCCACGTCGAGCGGACGGGTGGCCGCGGGGTCGCGGAAGCGGAAGAGGTTGGAGGTCGGTTTGGCCAACCTCACGGGGGCTCCTGGGGGCAGTGCCGCGTACTCGCGTCGCAGCCGCTGGACGGCTTCGACGTGCTCGGCGAAATCTCGTTGCGAAGGCTGACGAATCACGTTCACCCGCTCTATTCACCCGCTTCGGACGCTGTTCGCGCCCGCGTCGTGCATCGGTTCGCACCGAATGGGCGCAAGCCGTCGGTCAGCCTACGCCTACCCATCAGTAGCGCCGACATCCCCGTCCTTGTTCCGTGTGACACCCCACGTCGCGCGGGCCACATGGCAAAACGCCGGTCGCGCCAATGCGCGTGACACGGAACACGGATCACGGTGCCCCCTCGACCACTTGTCCACGTAACGTTCCCGCCATCATTGTGGCGCGGACAGGACCCGACATCCACGCCATTTATCCGCGCAGCTTTCGGAACCGCCTATCATCTGCTGACGTGCGTATCTCCCTCGTCGACTCAGGCATCGGCATGCTGTCCACGGCCGCCGCGCTGCGCGCGGCCCGCCCGGACGCCGACCTGATCCTGTCCATGGACCCCGACCACATGCCGTGGGGGCCGCGCCGCCCCGACGACGTGATCGGACGGGCACTGGCCGGGGCCGAGGCCACCGCCGCCTTCGCGCCCGACGCGATCGTGGTGCCCTGCAACACCGCCTCCGTGCACGGACTGGACGCACTGCGTGCCCGGTTCGAGCCGAAGACCCCCGTGATCGGCACCGTCCCCGCGGTCAAGCCGGCCGCCGCCCACGGCGGCCCGATCGCCGTCTGGTCCACCGCGGCCACCTCGCGCAGCCGGTACCAGGCCGACCTCATCGAGCGCTTCGCCGCCGGGCACACCGTCACCCCGGTGGCCTGCGTCGGCCTCGCCGAGGCGGTGGAGAGCGCGGACCCGGCCGCCATCACCGAGGCTGTGGGGCGCGCGGCCGAGCGCACACCGGCCGACGTTCGGTCCGTCGCCCTCGCCTGCACCCACTACGACCTGGTCGATGAGGTGATCTCGGCCTCCCTGGGGCAGCGTCCCGCACTGTTCAGCGCGGCCGCGGCCGTCGCGGCGCAGACCCTGCGCCGCATGGGTGCCGCCCCCGCGCCCGAGGCCCCCCGCACCGGCACGGTGACCGTGCTGGCCAGCGGCCGACCCGGTGAGCTGCCCGAAGCGGCCCTGGCCTATGCCGCGGGGGCGGCCCTGGCCCTGCCCCCCGTGGGCTCGGGCGTCTGAGTCGACGGAAACTCCCCGCCCCGGCGGGAACCCGGGGCGATCTCACCCGCGTTGTGCGGAAAAGGGAACGGATAGACTCGGGCGGACCGGTGCCGCACGGCGTCGGGCACGGCGACTCGGAAGGGGAGCACGGCGCACATGGGATGGCTGGACCGGTTCGGACTCCGCAAGGCCAAGCGGCAGAGCAATGCCCGGTTCGACCGCGCCGCCGAGGACTCCGACGTGCAGGCCCTGATCGACTTCGCCAAGAGCCGCACCGGTGTGGAGTTCTACGTCGAGCCCGAGACCTTCGCCACCAGCACCACCGCGGTCGCCGTAGCCAGCGACGGCGAGTGGACCCGCCGCCGGGTGGGCTCCCCCGACGTCATCCGCAAGGTCGCCCGCAACCTCGCCGCCCCCGTGTACGACGTCCAGGTCGTGGGGTACCCGCGACGGATGCGCGAGTGGACCGCCCGCAACAAGCGCGGACTGTCCATGGACGACTGACGGCCCGCTCCCGCTCGCACCCCCTGCCCTTCCGCACGGCCCCCTGCCGCCGGGCCTGACCACCGTCCCCCATTAAGGAAGTCGTCGCTCCGCATGAGCGCCCCAGGCCCCAACGGCATGCCCGGATGGCTGCCCCGCGCCATGATCCTCGCCGTGTGGACCGTGGTCGGCTTCGGCATCGCCGGCTGGATGCTGTTCCAGCTCCGCGGCCTGCTGATCCTGCTGCTGATCTCGCTGTTCCTCGCGCTGGCCCTGGAACCCGCGGTGAACTGGCTGCACCAGCGCGGCTGGCCGCGAGGACCGGCCACCGGGGTGGTGCTGCTCGGCGCGTTCAGCGTCTTCCTGCTGTTCGTCACGGTGCTGGGCTCCATGCTCATCGGCCAGGTGCTGGACTTCGTCAACCAGCTGCCCGCGATGAGCAGGGCGCTGCTGCGCTGGGTCAACGCCACCTTCAACACCTCCTTCGACCCGGTGCTGCTGCTGGACGAGATCTCCGACCTCAGCGGGACGCTGGAGCGCTACGCCAGTAGCGCCGCCGAGAACGCCCTGGCGGCCGGCACCACCGTGCTGGCGCTGCTGTTCAACGGGCTGGCGATCGCGCTGTTCACCTTCTACCTCACTGCCGACGGACCGAGGTTCCGCCGCACCCTGTGCTCGGTACTGCCGCCCCGCACCCAGAGCGAGGTGCTGCGCGCCTGGGAGATCGCCATCGCCAAGACCGGCGGCTACATCTACTCCCGTGCACTGCTCGCGCTGATCTCGTCCGGGGCGCACTACGCCGCGCTGCTCGTGCTCGACATCCCCTACGCCTTCGCACTGGCCCTGTGGATCGGTGTGTTCTCCCAGTTCATCCCGACCGTCGGCACCTATATCGGGGGCGCGCTGCCGGTCCTGGTCGCGCTGCTGCACGGTCCGTTCGCCGCGCTGTGGCTGCTCCTGTTCATCACCCTCTACCAGCAGTTCGAGAACTACCTGCTGCAACCGAGGATCACCGCCCGGACCCTGGACATGCACCCCGCGGTCGCATTCGGCGCCGTCATCGCGGGCGCCGCCATCCTCGGAGCCCCCGGCGCACTGCTGGCGCTGCCGGTGGGGGCGAGCCTGCAGGCCTTCCTGGGCGTCTACATCCGGCGCTACGAGGTGGCCGAGCACCCCCTGCTCGACTCCGTCGAGGCGGAGGCCGAGCGGTCCGAGGAGAAGCCGTCCGAACGCACCGGCGCGCACACCCGCGAGACCAGGGAAAACGATAGTGCCGAGTGAAAAGGCGCAATCTACATCACAACGGCACCGCGTTTCCAGGGGTGCGCCGAAAAAGCTTTCCGCGACTCCGCTTTTTGGCCGTTGATGACGACAGTTTGTAGAACTCCTTCGGCCAATCGGTTCCCTCACGGGGGGTTCCCGTCGCATACTCCCTGGGGAGGGGGAGTGAAAGGATGAAGCGGGATCTCACCGCCCTGTGCTGCGAATGTGGCGCAATCCGTCAGGTCAGCGCACATAACGGCATCGGGGAAGCACAGTCCGCGTACGGCCTCGCGCGCTGCGTGGTCCGACGGGTGTGCCGGTCCTGCGGACGCCGGACCGACCACGCCTACCTTCGCGGCGACGACGACCGCGACGAGCTGGAGGACGCACTCAAACTCGACGACGCCCTCGCGGCCGAAGCCCTCGACGAGGAGGTCGAGCAGCTGCGGCTGTGCGGGATCGACATCGGCCACGCTCCCGTTCCGGCGATCTGGGACGGCCAGCCGGTGGGAATGGTCACCCAGCGGCTTTCCGACCGCTCGTACGCCATCGTGCTCGACCCGGAGTCCTCGGTGGTGGCCCGGCTCAAACTCATCGACATGATCTGGAACGAGCTGTCCATCGGCGACAACGACGACCGCTGGTACATCCAGCCCGCCGAGGACGACTCCCCCGGCTACGCCGTCCGTCTGTTCGGCTACCGGGTGCGCCGGTAGCGCCGTCCGTACCCTGGCCGACGATGGCCATGGACCGGCACCCGACGGTTCCGCTCGGCCCGACACCCGTTCCCGTGATCACCGCAGGGCGGGGGCCGCCGCGAGGCGGCGCAGGGCGGCGCGGGCGACGTCCGGATCGCTCGTGCCCCAGTAGGGCGGCAGTGAGGCGCGCAGGAAGCCGCCGTAACGGGCGGTGGCCAGGCGGGGGTCGAGGACCGCGACCACGCCGCGGTCGTCCATGGAGCGCAGCAGCCGCCCGGTGCCCTGGGCCAGCAGCAGTGCCGCGTGAGTGGCGGCCACGGCCATGAAGCCGTTGCCGCCGTGCGCGCCCACCGAGCGCTGCCGCGCCGAGGCCAGCGGGTCGTCGGGACGCGGGAACGGGATCCGGTCCACGATCACCAGCTGCAACGACGGTCCCGGGACGTCCACCCCCTGCCACAGCGACAGGGTGCCGAACAGGCAGGACGCCTCGTCCTCGGCGAAGCGGCGGACCAGCTGGCCGGTGGAATCGTCGCCCTGGCACAGGATCTCGAAGTCGAGCCGGTCCCGTAGCTCCTCGGCGGCCTGCGCGGCCGCGCGCATCGACGAGAACAGGCCGAGCGTGCGGCCGCCGGAGGCCTCGATCAGCTCGGCGATCTCGTCGATGTAGCGGGGGTCCAGGCCGTCACGGCCGGGGGTCGGCAGGTGCTTGGCGACGTACAGGATCCCGCTGCGGGCGTGGTCGAACGGCGACCCGACGTCCAGCGCCCGCCAGCGCGGCTCACCCGCCGAGGTGGGGTCCGGCTCGGCTCTCCCGGTGCCGTTCAGCTCCTCTACGCCCGGCACCGCGGCGGTGCCCGACGCGTTCAGGACGGTCTGCCGCCCCAGGCCCCACTGCATGGCCAGGGTGTCGAAGGAGCCGCCGAGGGACAGCGTGGCCGAGGTCAACACCGCCGTGCGGTCACCCCACAGCTTCTCGCGCAGCAGCCCGCCGACGCCCAGCGGGGCGACGTGAAGGCTCGGCGCCTGCTTGCCGCCCTTGGCCAGCCACACGACGTCGCGGCGGTCGCGCAGCGGGGGCTCGAACGACTCCAGGACGGCCACGGCGGCGTCGTGCACCTCCTCCAGCGCCGCCAAGGCGAGCTTGCGCGCGGTCGCGGACTCGGGATCCTGCTCGCCGTTCGCGGGGCCGATCGCGGTGACGCAGGTGTGCGCGGCGTCGCGGACGCCCGCGACCGCCCCGGCCAGGCCGTCGTCGATGTGGTCGATGCGGCCGGGCTCCATGTCGGCGAACATCAGGGCCAGGCCCTCGCCGGTCTCGGTCAGCCGCTCGGTCAGCCCTTCCTCGCACAGCCGCGCGGCACGCTTGGCGGCGGCGCCCACCGACCGCTCGCCCAGCGCCCGGGTGGCCACCGACGTCACGCGGTCGGTGAGCTCGTGCGCCTCGTCGACCACCAGGACCCGGTGCTCGGGCAGCAGCTGGTAGCCCTGCATGGCGCCGATGGCGAGCATGGCGTGGTTGGTGACGACGATGTCGACGCCGCCGGCGTCGGCCCGGGCCTGCTCGGCGAAGCACTCCTGGCCGAACGCGCAGGCGGCGGCGCCCACGCACTCGTTGGCCGACACCGACACCTGCCGCCAGGCGAGGTCGCCGACCCCGGGCACCAGTTCGTCGCGGTCGCCGGTGACGGTCTCCTCGGCCCACTCGTGCAGCCGCTTGACCTGGCGACCCAGCGAGGACAGCTGGTGCGGGTCGAACAGCTCGGCGTCCTCGGGCTCGGCGTCGGCGCCCTGCAGGCGCTGCCGGCACAGGTAGTTGCGCCGCCCCTTGAGGATGGCGAACGTGGGCTCGCGGCCGAGCAGCGGCGCCAGCGCCTCGGCGAGGCGCGGCAGGTCGCGCTCGATGAGCTGGCGCTGCAGGGCGATGGTGGCGGTGGAGACGACCACGGTGGTGTCGGTGCGCAGCGCATGGTGGACGGCGGGGACCAGGTAGGCCAGGGACTTGCCGGTGCCGGTTCCGGCCTGCACCACCAGGTGCTCCTCGGCCGTGATGGCCGCGTCGACCGCCGCGGCCATGGTCACCTGGCCGTCGCGGCGGGTGCCGCCGAGCGCGCGCACGGCGGCGTCCAACAGGGTTTCGACGTCGGGGATCTCAGCCACGCCGTCAAATGTAGTGCCCGGCGGGGACGGGCGTGCCGACCCTCCACAGATCCTCGGACCGCCCCGCCACAGGGTGCCGGGCGGTCACGCCCGTTCGAGCGTGGTGGTGACCTCGTCGTGCAGGAAGCAGAAGTGGTCGCGCACGTCGTGGCCGTCCTTCAGCGGGTTCGGGATGCTCCAGGCGGCGTCGGCGATCTCCCGGTCGCCGACTCGGATGTTCCAGTAGGACGCCCCGCCCTTGTACGGGCAGTAGGTGCGGGTGGTGCTGGGGGTGAGGAACTCGCGGCGCACGTCGTCCGGCGGCAGGTAGTGGCGGTTGGGCAGCCCGGTCTCGGAGAGCACCACGGGGTTGGCCGACAGCGCGACGACCGCCTCGCCCACCGAGATCCGGACCAGTGTGGAGGAGCGGCGGGTGTCGACCCGGTGGTAGGGGTCGCGGAGATGGCCGTGGACGCGCTCGTCCTCGTCGAACCAGGCGTCGGCGGCGTCCCAGGCCACCGCGGCCAGGCCGCGCAGCCAGTAGGCCTCCTCCCGGGCCTCCGGGTAGGACCACACCGCATCGCGCACGAACCGCTCGCCCACGGTGATGTGCCGGTAGGCGGCGTCCCCCTTGAACGGGCAGTGCGTGGTGTGGTCGCTGGGCCGCAGCAGGCCCTGGCGGATGTCGTCGTCGGGGACGTAGAGCACGGGCAGCAGGTTGGTCTCGTGCAGCAGGTAGCCGCGGTCGGAGTCGAGTACCGTCCGCCCGGCGACCTCGGCCCGGACGCGGCGCGGGAACGGCTCCATGAACAGCGAGTGCCGCGGTGAGTCGATGGTGTAGTTGACGGTCTTGGGTGCGCCGGAGGCGAGCGGCCCGGCGCCGATGGTGAGTGACATCCCCGTCATCCCCTCATCGGATCGGATGCTTCCAGGGTGGTCATGCCCCGACCGGGGCGATCTCACCCCGTGAGGCACCGCCGCGTGGTGATGTCAGACGTCGTCGCCGTCGATCCCGGCCTTGCGGGCGCGCCCCAGGTAGATGGCCGCGCTGCCGCCGCCGAGGGCGACCAGGCCGCTGCCGACCAGTCCGAAGAGGGCGCTGCCGGTGATGGGCAGCCGGTCCGAGCCCCCGCTGTCGGAAACGGGAGGCGTCGGTGCCGGCAGCACGGGTTGGGCGACCGTGGGGGACGGCCGGGGCGAGGGCGGCGCGCCCGTTACCTGCGGCGGTGCCGACGCGGAGGCCGAGGACGGGGACCGCGGCCGCGGACTCGGTTCCGGCCCCCTGGGCGTTTCGGGCGCGGGCGACACGTCGGCTCCGCGGCCGGGCGGCGGAGGTGCCGGCTGCGGGTCGGGTTCGGGCGTAGGGTTTCCGCTGAACACCGGGGGTTCCGAGGCACCGGTGGCCCCGCCGCCGCCCGTGCTTCCGGCATCCTCGCCCGCGGGGGTGTGGGAACCGCCCCCGCGGGTCGCGCCGCCGTCGGCCGGGCCGGTGGGCGGGGCCGCGCTGTGCACCCCGGCCTGGGCGAGGTCCAGCCGGTAGGCGACGGTGTCGGTGGGCTCTCCGTCCCGGTCCAGCCAGGCGACGTCGAATCGGATGGCCAGCCAGGCGTTGGCGGTACCGGGGGCGGCCGCGGCGCCGGGGCCGGAGCCGTGCGGCACCCCCTCGTCCACCTCGGTGACGTACCGCTCGGCGGTGACCTCCACCCGCACGGAGTCGCCGTCGTCGCCCTCCTCGGTGAAGCCGTCGCGGTAGGGGCCCTCCCCGAGGTCCACGGGCTCTCCCAGGATCTCCAGGCCCTCGACGGCGATGCGCGCCCGCGCCCCCTCCTCCTGGGACCAGGAGGCGGAGGCCTCCGCGTACCCCACGGCGACCGTGTCGGTGTCCTGGAAGGCGGTGGGGACGTGCTCCCCGCCGCTGTCATCGGGGACGGCGAAGGGGCCGCAGTCGGGGGTGAAGCGCAGGTCGGTGACGGCCGCGACGGCGGTCAGGCCGTCCTCGGCGCGGGTGACCGCGCTGTGCGCCGTGCCCGGGGGGATGCGGAAGTGCGGCGCGGCACCGATCCTGTCGGCGTCGCGCGACCAGTCCGCGGTGTCGTCCCCGCCGGCGCGGTCGGTGTCGACGTCGCCGATGACGCCCTGGACGCACCACTCGACCGCCGCGATGCGCGCCGCGGCGTAGTGCGCTCCGGCAGGGTCGGCGCCGATGGGGGAGAAGGCGGAGGCGGCAAGGGCCGGAAGCGCTCCGGCGAGCGTCAGCGCGCCCGCGGCGGTGATCGCGCTACCTACCGCGATCAGCCGACGGTGCGGCGTGGGGGAACTCGCAGTCACGATCGTCCTTTTTCAGGGCGCTGAGCGGTCCGGGGGACTCCCGAGGGACCGTCGTCGAACCTACATTCCCATGGACCGCGCGATAAGGGCAGTCATGGGTGGGGAAGCCGCGGCGGTGGTCCGCCGCCACGGCGGAACCGGGGCCCGCCGCCCGGGGCGGGCGCGGCCGTCGGCGTCGCCATCGCAGGTGGCACCGGGTGTGCCCGTGCTGGGGGCGGGGGCCGTCGGTGAAGGTTCACGCTGCGGCCGGTATCGGCCAGCTCACCGTCGAGGACGAGAAAAGGTCCCGCAGCCGACAGCTGCGGGACCTTCCGAAACGTGGAGCTATGGGGATTCGAACCCCAGACCTCTTCCATGCCATGGAAGCGCGCTACCAACTGCGCCATAGCCCCGTGGAGACGTCTGCGAGTATATCGGACCCGTGCGGGCACGGGGACCGGTACTCGGCACCGCGCTCTCCCGGCCCGGCTCCGCGGCCGACGGACCGGCACACTCGGCATACGGAACGGGAAAACCGCCCCCGGTTCACCCGGAAGCGGTTCGCGACGTGGAGCTATGGGGATTCGAACCCCAGACCTCTTCCATGCCATGGAAGCGCGCTACCAACTGCGCCATAGCCCCTGGACCTCCGCCGCCCTGCGGCCTCTCGGCCTCGGCGACACCACGACTCTACCGGACCCGCGGGGGTGTTCGCGCCAGCTCTGCGCAGGCCGCCTGCTCACCGCCACGGGTTGAGTCGGAATAAGCTTGAGGAGTGTCCGAATCAAAGCTTGAGATCCAGATGCTCCACGACCGCCTGCTCGTGCGCGAGGCCCCGGAAAAAGGAGAGCGGCGCAGCAGCGCCGGTCTGGTCATTCCGGACACCGTGAAGATGGCGACCCGCCTCGTCTGGGGCGAGGTCTGCGGAGCGGGCACGGGAGCCAGGCACGTCAAGACCGGCGACCGGGTGCTGTTCAACCCCGAGGACCAGCACGAGGTCGAGCTCCAGGCGGAGCGCTACCTCGTCCTCCGCGAGCGCGACGTGCACGCGATCGCCAGCGAACACCCCTCCCAGGGCACCGGGCTCTACCTCTGACCGCGCCCGCGACGACTCCGGCACCGCGCCTCCGCGCACTCCCCGACCGGCGGGCGGCGCCGCCGCTCCCCCGGCCCCTCCCTCAGGACGTTTCCGGGACGGCCACGGCCTTACGGAGCGTGTAGAGGCACTGCGTCAGCGCCTCGTGCTTGGCCGCGGCACCGCTTCTGACATGCATCCCGGCGGCGTACAGCATCGCCCACACGAACTGCCCCATCCACGCCGGGGAGAGCCGCGGGTCGATGGTGCCGTCGGCGTGCCCGCGCTCGACCAGCTCGGCGAGCGCCGCGTCGCTCTCGTCGGGCTCGTCATCCGCGCTCGCGGCCCAGTCGTCATCGCTCGTGAAGGCGAGGAACACCAGTTCATAGGTGTCGAAGTACTCCGACACCAAGCGGTTGAGTGCCTCGGCGGCCGTCCCATCCCCGATCCGGGCGCTGCGCACCGCCTCGTGTATCCGCTCGGTGGCGTACTCCGCCAACGCCGAGGTCAGGCTCTCGCGGTCGGGGAAGTAGCGCTGCAGCGTGCTGCGCGCCACCCCGGCCCGCTCCGCCACCGCTGACATCGTCGCGGACGCGTCCTGACCCAGCACCAGGACCGCGGCGTCCAGAATCGCGCGCCGTGTCCGCGCCCGAGTCCTGGACTGCCCGGCCACCGGTTCGTTCTTCACCACCATGCGCACATCCTAGGTCGAGAGGGGATGACGGGTATCCAGTTGACAAAAATCGGTCATCTATGACCTACTTTTAATCATGAATGATGCCATACCGTCCGAAGAGAAACCACAATCGGGCGATACCGACGCGTCGATCGCACCCCCCCGCTTCGCCCCGATGCGCGTGCTGTGGTCGTTCGTCCGCCCCCACCGGGCCGCCCTCGCACTCGGGCTCGTCCTCGCCCTCCTCGGCTCGGCCCTGGAACTGGCCACGCCGATGGTGATCAAACTCGTTCTGGACACCGTCTCCGGGTCCGCCGACCTCACCGGGCCGATCGCGCTCCTGGTCGCACTGCTCGTGGTCGGCGCCGGCCTCGGCCTGTGGCAGTGGACGCTCATCGGCACCGTCGCCGAGCGGATCGTGCTCGACGCCCGCACCTCCCTGGTCGACCGCTACCTGCGTGCCGCACTCTTTCCACTGTCCCGGCGCCCCGCCGGTGAGCTGGTCACCCGCGTCACCTCCGACACCCTGCTGCTGCGCGAGGCCGCGTCCTCCAGCATCATCGGCCTGGTCAACGGGGTCATCCTGCTCGCCGGGACGCTGATCCTGATGGGCGTGCTCGACCTCGTCCTGCTGAGCGTCACGATCGGCGCGGTGGTCGTGGTCACCGTGATCTTCCTGACCCTGATGCCGATGATCGCCCGCGCCCAGGAACAGGCCCAGTCGGCGCTCGGCCGCATGGGCGGCGTCCTGGAGGGCACACTGCGCGCCATCCGCACGGTGAAGGTGAGCCGGGCCGAGGGGCGCATGGGCGACGCGGTGCTGGCCGACGCCCACGAGGCGGCCCGGCACGGCGTGCGCTCGGTCCGCCGCGAGGCCCTGGCCTGGACCGTGGCCTACGCCGGCATCCAGCTGGCGATCATCGCGATCCTGGGCGTCGGCGCGCTGCGCGTGGCCTCCGGCCAGATCGAGGTCTCCACCCTGATCGCGTTCCTGCTGTACGCCTTCACCCTGATGGGTCCGGTCACCGAGCTCTCCCAGAACGTCACCGGGCTGCAGTCCGGCCTCGCCGCGGCCCGGCGTATCCGCGAGGTCGAGGCACTGCCGGCGGAGCCGGCGCCGACGGGCACGCCGGACCGTGCACGGGCCGCGAAGGCACAGGCATCGCCCGCGTCCGCCCTGCTCGAACTGCGCGGGGTCACCGCCCGTTACACGCCCGGGGACCGGCCCGCGGTCACCGACGTGGATCTGGCGATCCCCGCGACCGGGCACACCGCCATCGTCGGCCCGTCCGGAGCGGGCAAGACCACCGTGTTCTCGCTGCTGCTGCGCTTCCTGGAACCGGAGAGCGGGCGGCTGCTGCTGAACGGGACGCCCTACGACGGGCTCTCCCCCGCCGAGGTACGCGGCCGGTTCGCCTATGTGGAGCAGGACACCCCGGTGGTGCCCGGCACCATCCGGGAGAACCTGGTGTTCAGCGCACCGACAACGGGTGAGGACGAGCTGTGGCGGGTACTCGGCGAGGTGCGGCTGGCCGAGAAGGTCTCCGCCCTGCCCGACGGCCTGGACACCAGGCTGGACACCCAGTCGCTCTCCGGCGGCCAGCGCCAGCGCGTCGCCCTGGCCCGCGCGCTGCTGGCGACGCCGGAGGTCCTGCTGCTGGACGAGGCGACCGCGCAGGTGGATGCGATCACCGAGGCGGCCGTCACCGAGAGCGTGCACCGGCACTCCCGGCACGCGGCGGTGGTGACCATCGCGCACCGGCTGTCCACCGTCATCAACGCCGACCGGATCATCGTCATGGAGTCCGGAGGGGTGCGCGCCGCAGGCACGCACGAGGAGCTGCTGCACGCCGACACGCTCTACCGGGAGCTGGTGGAGGCGCTGCGCATCGAGCAGCGGGGCGACACCGCCGTGCTCGCCTCGGCCGCCGACGGCCCGCCCACGGCGTGACCGGAGACGGGCGCGGGTCCGCCGGTACGAAAAAGCGGGGCGGCCCGGCGAGCGAGTCTCACTCGCTCCGGGCCGCCCCGCTGTCGTGTGGAGCTATGGGGATTCGAACCCCAGACCTCTTCCATGCCATGGAAGCGCGCTACCAACTGCGCCATAGCCCCTGGTGGGAGTCGTCGGATCAGCTCCGCCGACTCCCAGAACAATAGCGGAATCCGGCGTTTTCGTCGAAACGGATTCAGCGGCGCCCGGGCGTCGAGCGCTCGCGGGATCAGCGGTCGTCGCTGAGGACGCGCCCCTCCGGCAGGCTGGCCGCGTTGTGCTCCAGCAGCCGCCAGCCGCCCACACGCAGCGGCCCCAGTACCGACCACGAGCAGTTGCCGAGCGGGCCGAGGACCTGGCGCAGCTCCGGCGGCAGGCCGAGCATCCGGCTGATCCCGGACCGCAGGGCGGCCCCGTGGCCGACCACGACCAGCAGCCCGTGCTCCGGGACCCGCTCCAGCCCGCGCAGGGCGGCCTCGTGCACCCGCTCCCCGACGGCGAGGACATCCTCGCCGTCCGGGATGTCCATCCGGGCGTCGTGCTCGGGCCAGCGCTCGCGGATCTCGGCCGTGGTCAGCCCCTCCCAGGAGCCGCCGAAGCGCTCCCGCAGCCCCTTGTCGTACTCGACCTCCAGGCCGGTCCGCTCCGCCAAGCACTGCGCGGTGACCGCGGCGCGCCGAAGGTCGGAGGCGACGATCGCGTCCGGCCGCATCGCGGCCAGCAGCGCCGCCGCTTCACGCGCCTGCGCCTCGCCCACCTCGTTGAGCGGGATGTCGGTCTGCCCCTGGAACCGCTTCTCGACGTTCCAGGTGGTCTGGCCATGGCGCCAGCAGACGATACGGCGGGTCTCGGGCACGGGCTGCCTCTCAGCGGTCGGTCGGGACGATACCGGCCTCCTCTTCGATGGTCTCGGGGGGTGCGGTCCGGATCACCGTCGATCCGGACCGTACTCCCGAGATCATCGAAGAGGGGGTATCAGGGGGCGGGGGTCAGGAGGCGTCGCCGGCGGAGCGGCTCTGCCCCTTGGCCGTCTCGGGCAGCTTGATCTCCGGGCAGTCCTTCCACAGCCGCTCAAGGCCGTAGTGCCCGCGCTCCTCCTCGTGCTGTACGTGGACCACGATGTCGGTGTAGTCCAGGAGCACCCAGCGGCCGTCGCGCTCCCCCTCCCGGCGCACCGGCTTGGCTCCGGCCTCACGCAGCCGGTCCTCGACCTCGTCGACGACGGCCCGCACCTGGCGATCGTTGGGGGCGGAGCACAGGACGAACGCATCGGTGATGACCAGCTGGTCGCTGACGTCGTAGGCGATGATCTCCTGGGCGAGTTTGTCCGCCGCGGCCTCCGCGGCGATGTTCACGAGCTCGACGGCCCTGTCCGTGGCGGTCACGATGTAGCAGCTGCCTCCCCTGGGCCGCTATCCCGACATGTGGTCGTCGAGATAGAGCCCGGTCTTGTTGATATAGCGGACGATACCGTCGGGCACCAGGTACCAGATCGGTTCGCCCTTGCGGACGCGCTCCCGGCACTCCGTCGAGGAGATCGCCAGTGCCGGAATCTCCACCAGGCTGACCTTGCCGTCGGGAAGTCCGGTGTCGGTGAGCCGGTGTCCGGGACGGTTACAGCCTACGAAATGCGCGAGATCGAAGAGTTCATCGACGTTGTGCCAGCTCAGGATAGCGCCCAGTGCGTCGGCCCCGGTGATGAAGAACAGCTCGACGTCGGGGCCGTACATAGCGCGCATCTCGCGCAGGGTGTCGAGGGTGTAGGTGGGGCCCTCGCGGTCGATCTCGATGCGGCTGACCCGGAACTGCGGGTTTTCCGCGGTGGCGATGACCGTCATCAGGTAGCGGTCCTCGGCCGAGGCCACCTTGGACAGGTCCTTCTGGTAGGGCTGCCCGGTGGGCACGAACACCACCTCGTCCAGGTGGAAGAGGTGAGCGACCTCACTGGCCGCCACGAGGTGGCCGTGGTGGATCGGGTCGAACGTGCCGCCCATGATGCCCACACGGCCGGGGCGTGCGCCCAGCCCCCGGGCTGTGCCTCGTGCGTTCGCTGTTTCGTTCGGCACCTTGACCGCTCCCGTTTCATCCCCGATGCCGGATTTCGTCAACCAACGCCGAGATTAACCGACTCGCCCGGCTCTCACTCCCAGCCCTACCCGGGGCACCCCCCGAAATTCCCGCAGTGCCCCTGCGCGCTCACGCTCCCCGTGCGCTCAAACTCCTCCCTCACTCCGCCGCCGACCCACACAGGCCTCCGGCCACACGGGACCGACGACTCCGCTCACTCGATCGCTTTCGCGACACACCCCCCGCGCGCTCAAACTCCTCCCTCACTCCGCCGCCGACCCACACAGGCCTCCGGCCACACGGGACCGACGACTCCGCTCACTCGATCGCTTTCGCGACACACCCCCCGTGCGCTCAAACTCCTCCCTCGCTCCGCCGCCGACCCACACAGGCCTCCGGCCACACGGGACCGACGACTCCGCTCACTCGATCGCTTTCGCGTCATATCTCGACATCGGAAAGCTGTCCGCATAGAGTGCCGACATGTCCACGAACTCGCCAGAACGCGCCCGCGTCCGCCTCGAAAACATCAGTTCCCGGGCCTACGAGCATCCTGCCGACCGAGGCGCGCTGGTCGCGCTGCGGTCGCTGCGGGGGTTCGACGAGGTCTTCAAGAAGCTCTCCGGACTGTTCAACGAACGGGCCCTGCGGCTGATGTTCCTCTCCAGCTCGGTGCGGGTGAGCGAACAGCAGTTCCCGGAGGTCTACAACTACGTCCGGGACGCCGCCTACGTCCTCGACCTGGACGAAGTACCCGAGCTCTACATCCAGATGAACCCGAAGCCCAACGCCATGGCGATCGGCAGCCAGAAGCCGTTCATCGTCATGACCACCGGGCTGTTCGACCTCCTCGACGCCGAGGAGCAGCGGTTCGTCGTGGGCCACGAGGTCGGCCACATCCTGTCCGGCCACGCCGTCTACCGGACCATGCTCCTGGCGCTGATCAACCTCGCCGCGCGGGTCGCCTGGATCCCGCTGGGCTACATCGGCCTGCGCGCGATCGTCACGGCCCTGGAGGAGTGGTACCGCAAGTCCGAGCTGTCCTGCGACCGCGCCGGGCTGCTCGCCGCGCAGGACCCCGAAGCCGCCAAGCGCGCGCTGATGAAGCTCGCCGGCGGGTCCCGGCTCGCCGAGATGAACCCCGACGCCTTCCTGGAGCAGGCCAAGGAGTACAGGGAGGGCGGCGACGCCCGCGACAGCCTGATCAAGCTACTCAGCCTGATGGGGCAGACGCACCCGTTCGCCGTGGTCCGGATGGCCGAGCTGGACGCCTGGATCAAGGACGGGTCCTACCGCCGCGTCATCGCCGGGGACTATCCGCGCCGGGACACCGACAAGGACGCCTCGGTCGGCGAGGAGGCCAAGAGCGCCGCCAACTACTACAAGGAATCCTGGGAGCGGACCAGCGACCCGCTGCTCGGCACCCTGCGCGACGTCGCCGGAAGCGCGGCCAGCGCGGGCGGCAAGCTCTTCGACACGGTCGCCGACCGCTGGAAGAGCGCCGGCCGCCGGGACGGGAACTCATCGTCGACCGGTTCCTGACCGACGCCGGGGCGGGCGACGCTCCGCGCGCCCGCCCCGCGCATTTTCGCGGCCGACGGCTCTAGTCGACCCATATGATCCGCAGAATCTCGACGAGCTCCAGGTGGTCCACGATCAGGTAGATCACCGTGCACTGCGATTCCTCACCGAGCGAGTGCGCCCGGATATTGGCGTCCGGTCGCGCGCGGTTGTTAGGAAACCCCGCTCCACGGCTGTAGTTCGAGCAGGTCCATGAGCACGGCGAAAGGTGGCCGCAGGTGTTCTGGGAGCGCCCTGAGCTGTTCTTTGGCTACGTCGTCGATGTCGACCTTGTACGCCTACAGCCCCAGCTCCGCCTTGAGCACGGACCATGGGGTGCCAGAGACCCGTTCACCGCGATTGATGCGGTCGGCGGTCTCCAGCATCTGCCGGTGTCCCTCGGGGTCCTGGGCGGTGGACATCGCAACCACCCACCATCGGTCGAGGCATTCGAACACCGGAGTCAGGTCGAGTTGCTCCTTGGCGTCCGCCATGACCTGACGGTACTCCCGGTCGAAGTCGCCCGCTTCCTCCGGCAGCAGGACCTCACGGATCGCCCGTGGTGCCTTCTCCACACGCACCGATCGGTCCGGACGAGGGCGGGAAGCCGCCCCGGTGTCGCCCGATCCTTGCGGTCGGGCAGCCGTCATAGACCTCACCTCCGCCGCTCAGCTCAGGCCGTCTTCCCTCACCCATGTGGCGGAACCGCGAGAAGCGTTCGACCATCCCATCACCGCAGGTGCCCGTCACCCGTGACGACGTACTTGGTGGAGGTCATCTCCGGCAGGCCCATGGGGCCGCGGGCGTGCAGTTTCTGGGTGGAGATGCCGATCTCCGCGCCGAAGCCGAACTCGCCGCCGTCGGTGAAGCGGGTGGAGGCGTTCACCATGACCGCGGCCGAGTCGACTCGCGAGACGAAGCGGCGGGCCGCCGCCTGGGAGTCGGTGACGATGGCCTCGGTGTGCGCGGTGGAGTACCGGCGGATGTGGGCCACGGCGTCGTCCAGCGAGTCCACCACCTTCACCGCAAGGTCGGGCGAGAGGTACTCGGTGGACCAGTCCTCCTCGGTGGCCTCGACGGCCTCCGGGTCGACGGAGCGGACCTTGGCGTCGCCGTGCACGGTGACGCCCAGCTCGCGCAGTCGGCCCAGGACGTCGGGCAGGAAGACGTCGGCGACGTGCTTGTGCACCAGCAGCGTCTCGGCGGTGTTGCAGGTGGAGTAGCGCTGTGTCTTGGCGTTGACCGCGATTTCCAGCGCTTTGTCCAGGTCGGCTGCGGCATCCACGTACACGTGGCAGTTGCCCTCGCCGGTCTCGATGACCGGGACGGTGGAGTCGCGCACCACCGCCTGGATCAGGGCTGCGCCGCCGCGCGGGATGAGCACGTCGACCAGGCCGCGCGCCCGCATCAGCGCCTGGGCGGAGTCGCGGCTCGTGCCGGGCACCAGCTGCACCGCGTCGACCGGCACCCCGGTCTTGGCGAGCGCACCGCGCAGCACCTCGACGATGCGGGTGTTGGACGAGTAGGCGGAGGAGGAACCGCGCAACAGGGCGGCGTTCCCGCTCTTCAGGCAGAGGGCGGCGGCGTCGGCGGTGACGTTGGGGCGGCCCTCGTAGATGATACCGACGACACCCAGCGGGACCCGGATCTGGCGCAGCTCCAGGCCGTTGGGCAGGACCTTGCCGCGTACCACCTCGCCGACCGGGTCGGGCAGCTCGGCGATCTCCCGCACGGCGTCGGCGATGGCGCCGACGCGTTCGGTGGTCAGGGCGAGGCGGTCGACCATCGCCTCGCTCTGGCCGGCCTCGCGGGCGCGGGCGACGTCCTCGGCGTTGGCCGCGACGATGGACTCGGCGTCGTCGACCAGAGCGTCGGCCATGGCGAGCAGCGCCTCGTCCTTCACCGCCCGGCTCAGCGGCGCGAGGTCGGCCGCGGCGTCCCGGGCCCGCTCGGCGACGGCGTGGACCTCGCGCTCGATGTCACTCATGGTGGTGTTCCGCTTTCCAGGTTCGTCGTTCCGGTCATGGGCCAGCTTAGGGGGTGCGCCCCCACGCCGCCCGGCCCTCTCCCCTTCTCCCACCGGAATGGCCTGGCCACGCGCGTGCGGCCCCGCCCTCCGGCCGGAGGGCGGGGCCGCACGCATGTGTGGCGCGGTCGATCGCCGTACCGCCTAGAAGGCCTTGCCGGCCTCCTCCGCGTCGGCCTTGGCCTCGCCGCGGCGCTCCGCGGCCTTGGTCTCGATCTCCTCGGCACGCTGGGTGGCCGGGGCGCTTCTGGTGCTGGCGCTCGGGATGTCGCCGAACTCGCCGGTGATCCCGCCGCGGACCCGGTTGTTGTTCCCGGTCTGGGCCACCGGCTCGTTGCCCTGGCCGATCAGGGCGCCGCGGATGATGTTGTCGTCGATCCGGGCGCCGCCGGTGTTGCCCTTCACCTCGACGTCGCCACCCCAGTAGCTGGTTCCGGTGCAGGTGCCGTCCTTGCCGGAGGCGCCGATCTGCAGCGCGCCCGGGTTGTTGGTGTAGGAAGCGTCGCCGTGCACCTCGCCGTGGCAGAACACGCTGCCGAGCCGGTTGCCGTCGACGTGCAGGCTGCCGTTGACCACCGTGTTGTACAGGTCGGTGTACTCGGTACCCTTGCTGGCCGCGCTGCCGCCGATGGTCGCGCCGACCATGTAGACGTCGCCGTGGGTGGCGTTGACGCTCCCGCCGATGCCGCTGTCCAGGGCGTAGAAGAAGCTGTCGGTGTCGGCGCCCCTGACGGCCACCGTGCGCACGTTCTTGGCGGCCCGGCTGTCGTCCAGGTAGGCGCCGTAGGCGCTGCGGGCGGTGACCGTGCCGCTGATCTCAGTGTCCTTGGTGTCGAGGAACGCGTTCTGCTGGACCACGACGTCGGACTTGAGTGTGCCGCCGACGACGACGAGGTCGGCGCCCTGGCGGACGGTGACCTTGCCCTCGACCGTGGTTCCGTCCAGCGTGCAGGACTTGCCGGCGGGAACGACGAGCTCACCGGGCACGGTGACGGCTCCGCCGACACCGTTGCAATGGGTGACCAGGCCGGCGTGCGCGGGGGCCGAGAGGAAGGCGAGCCCGCCGAGGGCGAACACCGCGGTCGAGGCGACTGCACTCCAGGACTTCATCAATGTGTCCCTTTCCGCATGAGACTGTGGGGGACGGCTCCCCTGGACGCCGCTGCGCCGGGGTGCGGGAAATCGGACACGACACCCGGAAACGCCGTAGCGGAGGGGGGTAAGACCGTCCTCATGAGTCCTCCACGGGTCCGGTGCGCCATCGAACCGATTAGAGCCGTTACGGAGTGAAGTTACCGACAGAGCCTCGCAGAAGGAACATCTGGAGCAGAGAATCTTCTATTTCTCAGGTGATCCGTCACGCCCCGTCCCTCCCTTGTTCACCCATGCGCAGGGATTTCGGGCAGGAGTGGTGGAGACTTTTCGCTTTTCGGGACAGGCCGGAAGACCGCGGGTAGGGTGTCGGCGCCGACAGCGGCCGACAGCGGTTTCGGAGAACGAAGGGCGGATGCACATGTCCGCATGTCCGCAGGGCGGGGAGCACGACTGGGAGCTGGGTACCGACCGCAAGTTCCACTGCACCAAGTGCGGCGCGCAGAGCGCCCGCCGCCTCTAGGGCGTGCTTGACGGATCATTTCCGGCTCGCCCACCGGAAAGCATCCGCCGAACACGCCCTAAGGCGCGTCCGGCGGATACATCGTGCCCTCGCGCACGACCTCGCCGTCGGAGCTGGCCCGCCAGGAGACCGGACCGCCGATCTGGTCGGCCACCGACTGCGCCCAGCGCTCCAGCGGGACGAACATCTCCGGACCGGGTGACAGCACCGTCCGGCCCCGGTACACCATGCCCCCCAGGCTGACGACGTCGCCGTCGTGGAGCAACTCGGTGTCGTACTCGTGAGTGGTCGGCCGCATGGCGCCCACCCTAATCGGCACCGGCCGCCGCCGCACCCGGTGCGGCGCCGTCGCAGCGGTGCCGCGCCGCATCTCAGTCCCGCGGGTCGGGCAGCACCACCAGGTCGTCGCGGTGCACGATCTCCCGTTCGTACTCCGGTCCCAGTTCGCGGGCCAACCACCGGGTGGAGCGCCCCATCAAATCGGGGATCTCCACCGAGTCGTAGTTGACCAGCCCGCGCGCCACGACCCGGCCGTCCTCGTCACACAGGTCCACGGGGTCGCCCGCGACGAACTCGCCTTCGACCTTCACCACCCCGGCCGGGAGCAGCGACGCCTTCGCCTCGGCGACCGCACGCACGGCACCCGGGTCGAGCACCACGCTGCCCCGCCCCGCGGTCGCGTGCGCCAACCACAGCTGCCGGGTCGAGGGACGGCGCCGGGGGGAAGCGGTGAACAGCGTCCCCACGTTGTGGCCCGCAAGCGCGGCGCGGGCGTTGGCCGCCGAGGTCAGGACGGTGGGTACGCCCGCCTCCGTGGCGATCCGCGCCGAGTCGACCTTGGTCACCATGCCGCCGGTGCCGACACCCCGCCGCCCCGCGCTGCCGATGTCGATGCCGTCCAGGTCGTGCGGGTCGGCGATCTCCACGATCCGCTGCGAGCCGGGCCGCGCCGGGTCCCCGTCGTACAGCGCGTCGACGTCCGAGAGCAGCAGCAGGGCGTCGGCGCGCAGCAGGTGCGCCACCAGTGCGGCCAGCCGGTCGTTGTCTCCGAAGCGGATCTCGTGCGTGGCCACCGTGTCGTTCTCGTTCACGATGGGCACCACGCCCAGATCGAGCAGGCGGCGCAGGGTGCGCTGCGCGTTGCGGTGCTGCACCCGGCGCATCATGTCCTCGACCGTCAGCAGCACCTGGGCCGCGGTCAGCCCATGCGCGGCGAAAGCACGCGTGTAGTGCGCCACCAGCAGGCCCTGGCCGACGCTGGCCGCGGCCTGCTGGGTGGCGAGGTCGTTCGGGCGGGCGGCGAGCCCCAGCGGGGACATGCCGGCGGCGACCGCGCCGGAGGACACCAGGATGACCTCGGTCCCCGCCGAGCGCCGCTCGGCGAACACGTCGGCCAGCTCGCGGATGCGCTCGCGGTCGATGAGCCCCTTCGGTGTCGTCAGCGACGACGACCCGACCTTGACGATGATCCGCCGCGCGTTCTTCAGCTGCAGGCGCTCGGCGGTTCCGTTCTCCCCGTTGGACTGCGCGTCGTGCACGTCGTTCGTCTTCCTATCCGTGTCCGTGCGTCGAGATGGCTGGATGCGGGGCTCCCCACGCGGCGTCAGCCCAGCCGGGAGTCGGTACCGCGCGGGCCGATCGGGGTGGCCTCGGCATCCACGGACGGGTCCCAGTCGAAGACCACGGAATCCTCCTCGGTGCCGATGTAGACCTCGGCGCCCTCGGTCGCCCCGGCCTTGGCCAGGGCCTCCTCGATGCCGAGGCGGTTGAGCCGGTCGGCCAGGTAGCCGACGGCCTCGTCGTTGGAGAAGTCGGTCTGGCGCACCCACCGCGCGGTCTTGTCGCCGCGCACCCGGAAGGTGTTGTCGCCGAGCGGGACGACCTCGAAGGGGATCTCACCGATCTCCCGGGGGCGCAGCACGACGCGCGTGGGCTCGGGCGTGGGCGCGGCGGCGCGGGCGGCGGCGACCTGCTCGGCCATGGCGAAGGACAGCTCGCGCAGCCCCTCGCGGGTGGCGGCGGAGACGGCGATGACCTTCAGCCCGCGCTCCTGGAGCATGGGCGTGACGAACTCGGCGAGCTCGCGGCCGTCGGGGACGTCCACCTTGTTCAGCACGACGATGCGCGGCCGGTCGGTCAGGTCGATCTCCGTGCGCTCGCCGTAGGCGCGCAGCTCGGCCTCGATGGACTCCAGGTCGCTGACGGGGTCGCGGCCCTGTTCGTAGGTCGCGCAGTCGAGGACGTGCACCAGCGTGGAGCACCGCTCGACGTGCCGCAGGAAGGACAGGCCCAGCCCCTTGCCCTCGCTGGCGCCCGGGATCAGCCCGGGGACGTCGGCCACCACGTACTGGGTGGCGCCCGCCTCGACCACGCCGAGGTTGGGGATGAGCGTGGTGAAGGGGTAGTCGGCGATCTTCGGCCGGGCCGCGGACAGCGCGGCGATCAGCGACGACTTGCCCGCGCTGGGGAACCCGACCAGGCCGACGTCGGCGATGGTCTTGATCTCCAGCTTGACCTCGATGGACTCGCCCTCCTCGCCCTTGAGGGCGAAGCCGGGGGCCTTGCGGCGGGGCGAGGCCAGCGCCGCGTTCCCCAGACCGCCGACGCCGCCCTGGGCGACGATGAGCCGGGTTCCGACACCGACGAGGTCGGCGATGAGCTCGCCGTCGGGGCCGGTGACCACGGTGCCGTCGGGCACGCCGAGGACCAGGTCCTCGCCGTTGGCGCCGCTGCGGTGCCCGCCCTGGCCGGGCGTCCCGTTGCGGGCCTTGCGGTGCGGGCGGCGCTGGTACTCCAGCAGCGTGGCGACCTGCGGGTCGACCTCCAGGACGACGTCGCCGCCCCGGCCGCCGTTGCCACCGTCGGGCCCGCCCAGGGGCTTGAACTTCTCCCGGTGCACGGAGGCACAGCCATGCCCGCCGTCACCGGCCTTGAGCTGCAAGACCGCTTCGTCGACGAAGTCCGGCATGTGCTATTCCCCCCGTGTGGTGGACCTGCTCAGTAGTGCAACGCGCGAAGGGCGGGCCAGATTTCCTGGCCCGCCCTCGATCATCCGCAGGCGTGGGCGGAGCCGCGCGCGGTAAGGCGCTGCGGGCTCCCCCACTGCTCCGGGCCGACCTACTCCGCGGCGGCCGGCGTCGGGACGATGTTCACGGCCTTGCGGCCGCGCCGGTTACCGAACTCGACCTTGCCCGCGACCAGCGCGAACAGGGTGTCGTCGCCACCGCGGCCGACGTTGTCGCCCGGGTGGAACTTCGTGCCGCGCTGGCGGATGAGGATCTCGCCGGCCTTGACGCTCTGACCGCCGAAGCGCTTCACGCCGAGGCGCTTGGCGTTGGAGTCACGCCCGTTACGGCTGGACGATGCGCCCTTCTTGTGTGCCATGTCGAGCCCTCCCCTACTTCGCCGCGATGCCGGTGACGCGCACCTTGGTGTAGGTCTGACGGTGACCCATGCGCTTCTTGTAACCGGTCTTGTTCTTGTACTTCAGAATGTTGATCTTGGGGCCCTTGGCCTCGCCGAGGACCTCGGCGGTGACCTTGTAGCCGCTCAGCTCGGCGGTCTCGCTGATGACCTTGCCGTCCTCGACGACAAGCAGCGGCTCCCACGTCACCGTCGAACCGGCCTCACCGGAGACCCTGTCGATGTCCAAGACGTCATCGACAGACACCTTCTCCTGTCGGCCGCCCGCTCGCACGATCGCGTACACCGGGAAACTCTCTTCCTGCTCGTGGACAATCCTCGCCAGGGCGAGGAGCAAATGCGCTGCTGTTGACCGCAGCTCGGACCCATCGGGCACCCGCGGTGGGGGCGTGGGAATCGAGGTCCGGTCTCGGGCGCGCGAACGATTGGGGCGCGCCGACGCACCGACCCTTAGATTACCACCCGCCGATCGGCGGCCGACACGTTCTCGGGTGTGATCAGGCCGAACCGGGCGCTACTCGACATAGCAGACACGATTCGGCCCGACCGCTCTCCCGTCTCTATCCCGCCTCGGCGACCGCGGACTCGGTACCGGCGGCCTTGGTCCGGCGGGTGCGGCGCCGTGTCTTGCGCTGCCGCTCGGCCTCGCCGCCCTCTCCCGTACCGTCGGCCGCCGCGAGCGACGCGGCCCCGACCGACGCGGCTTCGGCGTCGGCAGCGGCCTCCGCAGCCGGCTCCGCTGCGGCGCCGGCGTCCCCGGTCGCCTTGCGGGACGTCTTCTTGGCGGTGGTCGCCTTCTTCTTCGGTGCCGCTTTGGCGGTGGTGCTCTTGGTGGCGCTCTTGGTAGCGCTCTTGGTAGCGCTCTTGGCGGTGCTCCGGGCCCGGGTGGACCGGGTCGCCCTCTTCTTCGGCTCCTCCGCGGGCACCTCCGCCTGTTCGGACTCCTCGGTCCGGGCCTCCGCAGCGGTGCCCACGGCGGGAGCCGCGGCGGCATCCGGGGCCTGTGCCGCCGGGGGCTCCTCGGCGGTCGTGGCGGCGGTCTCCTTCTCGGCCTTCTCCGCCTTCTCCGCCTTGTCGGCCTTGTCGGCCTTCGCCTTCTTCTTCTTTCCGGTGCCCGAGACAGCGGCCTTGCCCTCGACCGGCTCCGAGGAGATCAGCAGGCCGCGGCCGTTGCAGTGCTCGCAGCCCGCGGAGAAGGCCTCCAGCAGGCCCTGGCCGACGCGCTTGCGCGTCATCTGCACCAGACCCAGCGAGGTGACCTCTGCCACCTGGTGCTTGGTGCGGTCCCGCGACAGGCACTCCAGCATCCGGCGGAGCACCAGGTCGCGGTTGCTCTCCAGCACCATGTCGATGAAGTCGATCACGATGATGCCGCCGATGTCGCGCAGCCGCAGCTGGCGCACGATCTCCTCGGCCGCCTCAAGGTTGTTCTTGGTGACCGTCTCTTCGAGGTTGCCGCCCTGGCCGGTGAACTTGCCGGTGTTGACGTCGACGACGGTCATCGCCTCGGTGCGGTCGATGATCAGCGAGCCGCCGCTCGGCAGCCACACCTTGCGCTCCAGCGCCTTGGCGATCTGCTCGTCGATGCGGTAGGCCTCGAAGACGTCGCGGTCACCGTCCCACTGGGAGACGCGCTCCGACAGGTGCGGCGCCACGTACTCGACGTACTCGTGGACGGTGTCCCAGGCCTCGTCACCGGAGACGACCAGGCTGGAGAAGTCCTCGTTGAAGACGTCGCGCACCACCCGCACGGTGAGGTCGGGCTCGCTGTTCAGCAGCGCGGGCGCGGTCGCCGACTTCGACTTGCGCTTGATCGACTCCCACTGCGCGGCCAGGCGCGCGATGTCGCGCTCCAGCTCCTCCTCGCTGGCGCCCTCGGCGGCGGTCCGCACGATGACCCCGGCGTTCTCCGGCATGACCTTCTTGAGGATCTGCTTGAGCCGCGCGCGCTCCTTGTCGGGCAGCTTGCGGCTGATGCCGGTCATGGAACCGTCGGGCACGTAGACCAGGTAGCGGCCGGGCAGGCTGATCTGGCTGGTGAGCCGGGCGCCCTTATGGCCCAACGGGTCCTTGGTCACCTGCACCAGCACCGACTGGCCGGACTTCAGCACCGACTCGATGCGCTTGGGCTGGCCCTCCAGGCCGGAGGCGTCCCAGTTGACCTCACCGGCGTACAGGACGGCGTTGCGGCCCTTGCCGATGTCGACGAACGCGGCCTCCATGGACGGCAGCACGTTCTGCACCCGCCCGAGGTAGACGTTGCCGACGTAGGAGCGGTGGGTGGCGCGGTCGACGTAGTGCTCGACGAGGACGTCGTCCTCCAGCACACCGATCTGGGTGCGCTCGCCGGTGCGCCGGATGACCAGGTCCCGCTTGACCGCCTCACGGCGGGCCAGGAACTCCGACTCGGTGATGATCGGGGTGCGGCGGCGGCCCTGCTCGCGTCCTTCGCGGCGGCGCTGCTTCTTGGCCTCCAGCCGGGTGGACCCGCGGACGGCCTGCACCTCGTCCTCGATCGGCTTCTCCACGCGCGGCTCGCGCACGCGGACCACGGTGTTCGGCGGGTCGTCGCGGCCCGGTGCCTCTTCGGCGGCCTCGCCGCCGGAGCGGCGGCGACGACGGCGGCGACGACGGCTGCCGCCCTCGCCCGCGTCACCCGCCGGGGTCTCCTCCTCGGCCGCCTCGGGCCTCTCGGCCGGGGCCTCCGCGACCGCCGGGGCGGCGGTGGACGCGCCCCGCTCGGCTTCGGTCTCCTCCTCGGCACCGCGCGACTTGCCGCGCCCGCGGCCGCCCCTGCGGCGTCGGCGGCGCGAGGGGCGCTCCTCGTCCTCGTCGGCGCCGCGGGCGTCCTCGACCGGTTCGGCCGACTCCTCGGCCGCAGGCTCGGCCTCGGTGTCCTCGTCCTCGGTGTCCTCGCCGACCGCGGGCTCCACCTCGGCGGCGGCCCCTCCGGCGGGCGCCACGGGCGGCTGGAACAGCACCATGGGCGGCTGGAAAGACGCGGTGGCCGCGGACTCCACGGCGGGGGCCGCCGCGGACCGGGGGTCGGCGGTGTCGCCGTCGCCGTCCTCGTCGCCGGCGGTGTCCGCGGGCTCGGCAGCGGCGCGGGCACGGGTCGCACGCGAGCCGCGCTTGGCCGCCTGGGTCGTGCCCGACGCGCGGGTGCGGGTGCGCTTCTTGGGCGCGCGCTCCTCGGCCTCCTCGGCCTCGGGCGCCTGATCGGCGGTGGCCGCTGCGGCGGTCTCGGTCGCGGCCGCCCCGGCGGCCTCCTCGACCGGCGTCACGACCTGCCGCGCGACCGTGGTCCTGCTGCCGACGACCGGAGCGGACTCGACGTCCCCCGGTCCGGCCAGTCGTGTGAGCGGAGCGGCACCGGGCGTGAACACGGGCTCGGGCTCCGGAGGCGGACCCGCCTGCCGGGCGGCGCCCTTGCGCTTGCTCGGCCCGCTGACCTTGATCTCCGCCTCCTGTGGCGGCGCGAACGTGGTCCGCGCCCCAGTGCCGTTGGACGTGGAGGTGGCGGCCTCGGCAGCCGCATCCGCTGTTTCAGTTGTACCCGCGGTGCCGTCGGCACCGCCGTTGGGCTCGTTTTCGAGCATCCGGGTGGTCTCCCGTCAGAGTCCTCGGGTGCGGCGTCGGCCTGCTTCGGCCGCCGCGCTCGCGCGCGAGGACTGTCGTCGCTATGTCGGCGCCGGTAGCGTTTCCGCCGCTACCGGGGCAAAGTCCTTGATCGCGGTCGCCCACGTTCCCCGCTGGAGGTCACCCATCCGGTGCGCTCCGCGTGGGCGCCGACGGCCTCGGGCCGAAGTCCGCGCGTCCGTCCGGATCCGCCTGCGCCGTACCGCTCCCGGGTACGGCCCCTTCCCGCCCGGTGTACCGGGCGGCCGCCCTCTCGGCGGCGAACGGGTCGGCGATCGCGGCGGACACCCCGTCAAGAGGCCCCTGCGCCAGCCGGGTCATCACCGGTGATGACAGCGGCGCGAGGTCGGCCACCTGACGAAGGCCGGTCACCACATCGTCTGGTCGCACGGCAGGTGTCGTGTGCCGAACAACCATACGAAGTATGGTATATGTCACATCTTGTCCCATTGTGGCGCGATCGTCCACTTCCAGTCGGACGACCGCCGAACGGGTGTCGAAGCGTCGGCGGCCCTTCTTCGTCAGCCGCTCCACTTCGACCGTCTCGGCCGCGAGGTACGCGGCCGCTGCCGCCGCAGCGTCGTCGGGGGCGACGCCGGGCAGCTCCACCTTCCACTCCGATGCCTCCAGGCGGTCCGCCAGACCACCCGCCGCCGCTTCCACGACCTCGGTCACGTCCAGCCCCTCGGGCATGGCGCCGTCCAGCCGGACACGCACCTGTCCGGGGTCGCAGGGCTCGGCCAGGGTCAGCTCGAAGTACTCCGCCTCGCTGGCCACCCCGGTGGGGGCGGCTCCGGTGTAGGAGATCTTCGGGTGCGGCGTGAACCCCGCTGAGAACGCGACGGGGACCCCGGCCCGGCGAAGGGCCCGCTCCAGCGCGCGGGCGATATCGCGATGGCTCGCGAACCGCATCCTTCCGCGCTTGGCGTAGCGAACGCGCAGCCGCCGACCGGCCTGTCCTGTGGAGGGCGAGGTGGTGCCCTCAGGTGCGGGGGGCAGCGCTACTCCTTTCCTCGATGCCTCCCGGGGGGTGCGGGGATTCCTCCCTGACACACCCACCTGGGAGATTCACGTCCTCTTCAGCCTACGGTGCGCGCCGGGTACAGCGCGCCATCGGCTCGGGGCGAGTGCCGATCAGGCGCTCACCGTCGACGTATCGCCGGGGGCGCCACGTGTCTCGAAGGGCGCACCCCTTACCTCTAGAGCTGTTCCCATCGACGCGATACTTGAAAAGCGGACCGTCCGTTGCTTCCGACACAACCGGACCCGCCCGGAACCGGCCGTCGCGGACGCGGCTGACCTGGGGCGGCATACCGGCCGCGGATCTCCGCCGAGATTTTTTCGATTCCATGCCAACCTCAGGCGCCCCCAACCCGTCCAACTACGCGTATGGCCCGGCGCGAGCGGGGCGCCGGGCCATACCTCGTTCTCCCATCTCTCACGTCCACGGCCCGTATGGCCGGTTCCGGCCGCCCGTGCACAGTGCCCCCGGCCCGGCGGCAGGCCACCGGTGGTCAGACCACCGACAGCGGAAGAAGCTTCCTCTTGTCCCCCGGGCCGATCTGGATCTCGGTCCCCATGCTCGGGCAGACACCGCAGTCGTAGCAGGGGTTCCACCGGCAGTCGTCCACTTCCAGCGACTCCTCGCCGTGCAGCGCGTCCCGCCAGTCCTGCCACAGCCAGTCGCGGTCCAGCCCGGCGTCCAGGTGGTCCCAGGGCAGCACCTCGTCCTCGTCGCGCTCCCGCGTGGTGTACCAGTCGAGGTCGACCGGCTCGGCGGCCAGCACCTCGGCGGCCGCCTCGCACCAGCGCTCGTAGGAGAAGTGCTCGCTCCAGCCGTCGAACCGGCCGCCGGCGCGCCACACCGCCTCGATGATCCGGCCCACGCGGCGGTCGCCGCGGGACAGCAGGCCCTCGATGATCGACGGGCTGCCCTCGTGGTAGCGCAGGCCGATCGACTTGCCGTAGCGGCGGTCGGCCCGCAGTGCGTCCTTGAGCCGGTGCAGCCGCGCGTCGACGACCTCGGCGGGCGTCTGGCCGGCCCACTGGAACGGCGTCTGCGGCTTGGGCACGAACCCGCCGATGGAGATCGTGCAGCGGATGTCCTTGCGGCCGGTCACCTCGCGCCCGGTCCTGATGACCTCGGCCGCCAGTTTCGCGATCGCCAGGACGTCGGCGTCCTCCTCGGTCGGCAGCCCGCACATGAAGTACAGCTTGACCTGGCGCCACCCGGCGGCATAGGCGGCGGTGACGGTACGGATCAGGTCGGCCTCGGTGACCATCTTGTTGATCACCCGGCGCATCCGCTCGCTGCCGCCCTCGGGCGCGAACGTCAGTCCGGAGCGGCGGCCGTTGCGGGTGAGCTCGTTGGCCAGGTCGATGTTGAAGGCGTCCACCCGGGTCGAGGGCAGGGAGAGGCCGGTGTTGGTGCCCTCGTAGCGGTCGGCGAGGTCCTTGGCGATGCCGCCGATCTCGCTGTGGTCGGCGCTGGACAGCGAGAGCAGGCCGACCTCCTGGAAGCCGGAGGACCGCACGCCCTGCTCGACCATCTCGGTGACGGTCTCCTTGCCGCGCTCGCGGACCGGGCGGGTGATCATCCCGGCCTGGCAGAAGCGGCAGCCGCGGGTGCAGCCGCGGAAGATCTCGACACTGTAGCGCTCGTGCACGGACTCCGCGATGGGCACCACCGGGTTCTTGGGATAGGGCCAGTCGTCGAGGTTCATGACGGTGTGCTTCTGCACGGTCCACGGCACGCCCGGGCGGTTGGGCTCGTAGCGCTCGATGCGCCCGTCGGGGTGGTAGCCGACGTCGTAGAACCGGGGCACGTACACACCACCGGTGGCGGCCAGGCGCAGCAGCAGGCCATCGCGCCCTTCAGGGCGCCCTTCGCGCTTCCACTCCCGGATGATCTCGGTGATGGCCAGCGCGATCTCCTCGCCGTCGCCCAGCACCACGGCGTCGAGGAAGTCGGCGATGGGCTCGGGGTTGAACGCCGAGTGGCCACCGGCCAGCACCACCGGGTGGTCGTCGGCACGGTCGGCGGCGTGCAGCGGGATCCCGGCGAGGTCCAGCGCGGTGAGCATGTTGGTGTAGCCCATCTCGCTGGCGAAGCTCACACCGAGGATGTCGAACGCGCCCACGGGGCGGTGGGCGTCGACGGTGAACTGCGGGATCCGGTGCTCGCGCATGAGCGCCTCAAGGTCGGGCCACACGGCGTAGGTGCGCTCGGCCAGCACGCCCTCGCGCTCGTTGAGGACCTCGTACAGGATCTGGATGCCCTGGTTGGGGACGCCGACCTCGTAGGCGTCGGGGTACATCAGCGCCCAGCGGACTTCGGCTGCGTCCCAGTCGCCGACGACGGAGTTGAGTTCCCCGCCGACGTACTGGATCGGCTTCTGTACCTGCGGCAGCAGGCTCTCCAGTCGCGGGAAGACGCTCTCGATGGGCATTGGTCCGGTCCCTCGTCAGATCCTGCGGTCAATGGGTGGGGTCGACGCGTGGTCGAACGAATTCCTCCCAGCTTAGCCACCGGGTCGGCCGCCGGGGGACGTCGCTCCTGACAGGGCGTGCGGTGCCGGTCAGGTGAGGTCGCGCACCACGGCGTCGGCGAGCAGCCGCCCCCGGCGGGTCAGCACGGCGCGGCCGGCGGCGTGCGCGTCCACGTCCAGCAGGCCGTCGGCGACCGCGCGCTTCGCTGCGGCACGGCCGGCGTCGTCGAGCAGGGCCAGCGGGCAGCCCTCGGCGATGCGCAGCTCCAGCAGGATGCGCTCGAAGCGGCGGGTCCCGGCGTCCAGCACCTCGCGGGCGTGGCCGGGGCTCACGCCCTCCGCCAGGCGTGCGGCGTAGGCGGCCGGATGCTTGACGTTCCACCACCGGGTGCCGCCGATGTGGCTGTGCGCGCCGGGGCCCACACCCCACCAGTCGCCGCCGGTCCAGTACAGCCGGTTGTGCCGGCTCCGGGCTGCCGTGCCGCGCGCCCAGTTGGACACCTCATAGGCGTGCAGGCCGGCCTCCGTCAGCGCGTCGTCGGCGGTCACGTAGCGGTCGGCCATGGTGTCCTCGTCCGGTGGGCTGAGTTCGCCGCGGCGGACACGGGCGGCCAGCCGGGTGCCGTCCTCGACGATCAGCGAGTAGGCCGAGACGTGGTCGGGACCGGCGCCGATGGCGGACCGCAGCGAGTCCTTCCAGTCGGCGTCGGTCTCCCCGGGGGTGCCGTAGATGAGGTCGAGGTTGACGTGCTCGAACCCGGCCGCGCGGGCCCAGGCCACACACTGTTCGGGACGGCCGGGGGTGTGGCCGCGCTCCAGCACCTCCAGCACGTGCGGGCGGGAGCTCTGCATGCCGAAGGAGACGCGGGTGAACCCGGCGGCACGCAGCCGCGCCAGGGTGCCGGGGTCCACGGTCTCGGGGTTGGCCTCGGTGGTGACCTCGGCGCCGGCCTCAAGGCCGAACTCGGTGTCGATGGCGGCCAGGATGCGGCCCAGGTCCTCGGGCGGCAGCAGGGTGGGGGTGCCGCCGCCGACGAACACCGTGCTCACCGGGGTGTCGACGGCGCCGAGGACACGGCGGGCGAAGCGGATCTCGGCGACGGCCTGCTCGGCGTAGGTCGCACGGGAGGCCAGCGCGCCTCCGTCGCGGGAGCGCAGCTCGGCGGCGGTGTAGGTGTTGAAGTCGCAGTAGCCGCAGCGGGTGGTGCAGAACGGCACGTGCACGTAGAACCCGAACGGGCGGCGCCCCAGGTCGGCGGTGGCCTCGGCGGGCAGCACGCCGTCGGCGGGAACGGGATCGCCGTCGAGCGGAACGGAAGGCATACCTCCAGTGTCGGTGATCGACGGGACTCACCGGTCCCCGCGGCCGATCCCGGGGAGATCGGGGGCGGGAGCCGCCCGTGGACCCGTGGACCCCGATATCGCCGATATCCCCGAGGGCCGTCAGGCGCGGCCGAGCTGCGTGGCGACCTTCGCGGTCACCTCTTCCCACTTCGCCGCCCGGCCGGGCAGCTCCAGCACGCGGTGGAGCAGGTCGATGTCGCGCTCGTCGTAGGCGCGCGCGGCGGCGTACACGGTGATGTCGTGGTCGGGGCGCTCCACGGTGACGGTGTCGCCCGCGCTGAGCTCCCCCTCCTCAAGGACGCGCAGGTAGACGCCGGTGCGGGCCTCGTCGGCGAACCGCTTGACCCACCGGGGCTCCTCCATCCAGGCCTGGAAGGTGCGGCACGGGGTGCGGGCAAGGGTGGCCTCCAGCACCACGGTGCCGATGCGCCAGCGCTCGCCGATCAGGACCTGGGCGAGGTCGATGCCGCGGGTGGTGAGGTTCTCGCCGAACACACCGTCGCGC
Organism: Nocardiopsis mwathae; assembly: GCF_014201195.1. Lineage (NCBI taxonomy): Bacteria > Bacillati > Actinomycetota > Actinomycetes > Streptosporangiales > Nocardiopsidaceae > Nocardiopsis > Nocardiopsis mwathae. The sequence continues at coordinate 3,342,411 of NZ_JACHDS010000001.1, forward strand.
AGCGGCCTGTCGAGGCGTTCCTGCCACACGTCCAGGTCCTCGCGCGCATAGGCGTGGATGGCCTGGTCGCGGCCGCCGTGGTGCTGCCGGTCGCCCTGCTCGTCCCCGGCCACGCCGAGCGCGTGCACGGCGACGGCGCCCTCCACCGGGCGCTTCTCGATGGCGGTGGGCTTGTCCTTGACCGCCCACGCGGTGGTGACGGCGCGGCCGGTGTTGACGGATCGGACGGCGGGGAGACGGGGTGTGGAAGGCATAGGAGAACGTTAGGTCAATCCGCGGCCGACGGCACCCGGATATCCCCGGCGGTGCCCACGGGGGCGGCGCCGGTGGAGCCCCGGACCACGAGTTCGGGGTCGAAGAGGTACTCGGCGTGCGTCGCCGCGGAGGCGTGTCCGGCGATCTCGTCGCACAGGGTGCGCACCGCGGCCAGCGCCATCGCCTGCACGGGCTGGCGGACCGTCGTGAGCGGCGGGTCGGTGAACGCGATGAGCTGGGAGTCGTCGTAGCCGACGACGGAGACGTCGCCGGGCACCGACAGGCCGCGCTGGCGGGCGGCGCGGATCGCGCCGAGGGCCATGAGGTCGGAGCCGCAGACCATGGCGGTCACCCCGCGGTCCAGCAGCCGGACGGCGGCGGCGTGGCCGCCCTCGACCCCGAACAGGGAGGGCTCCACCAGGCCGTCGGCGGGCAGCCCGTGGCGGCCCATGGCCTCCCGGTAGCCCGCAAGCTTGCGCTGGACGGGGACGTAGCGCTCGGGTCCGCTGGTGAAGCCGATGCGGGTGTGGCCGAGGGCGGCGAGGTGGTCGACGGCGATGCGCCCGGCCTCCCGGTCGTCGCAGGAGACGAAGGCGGCGGGTACGTCCTCGGCGTAGCCGTTGACGAGCACGATCGGCAGCCTGCGGGCGGCGATCCGCCGGTAGCGCTCGTGGTCGGCGGTGGTGTCGGCGTGCAGGCCGGAGACGAAGATGATGCCGGAGACGTTGCGCTCCATCAGCAGCTCGACGTACTCGTCCTCGGCGACCCCGCCGGGGGTCTGGGTGCACAGCACGGGGGTGTAGCCGTGCTGGGCGAGGACGCCCTCGGCGGCCTGGGCGAACATCGGGAAAACGGGGTTCTCCAGCTCGGGGACGACCATGCCGACCAGTCCGGCCGAGCGCTTGCGCAGCCGCGCGGGGCGCTCGTAGCCGAGCACGTCGAGCGCCGTGAGCACGGCCTTGCGGGTTTCGGCTCCGACCCCCGGCTTGTCGTTGAGGACCCGGGAGACCGTCGCCTCGCTTACGCCCGCGTGCCGCGCGATATCGGCCAGTCGTGGACCCATGGCAGCACTCTAATGGAAAAACCCCCGCCAACTATCTGCAAGAACCGGGTAATCTTGCGCAAGTCCTTGCAGTCCGTGTTCGTTCGGGCCGGAGTGCCCTCGTCACCACTCCGGCAAGAGAGGGGACCGCCCCATGCCGCAGACGCCCTCCTCCCCGCCCCCCGCCCCCGCCGCGGCGCGCCGGGACTGGTGGCGCGACGCCGTCATCTACCAGATCTACGTCCGCAGCTTCGCCGACTCCGACGGCGACGGCGACGGCGACCTGCCGGGCATCCGGCAGCGCCTGCCCGAACTCGCGGCGCTCGGCGTCGACGCCGTCTGGCTCACCCCCTTCTACCGCTCTCCACTCGCCGACGGCGGCTACGACGTCGCCGACTACCGCGACGTGGACCCCCGCTTCGGCACCCTGGCCGACTTCGACGCGCTGACCGCGGCCGCGCACGACCTCGGCCTGCGCGTCATCATCGACATCGTCCCCAACCACACCTCCTCCGCCCACCGCTGGTTCACCGAGGCGGCGGCCGCCGAGCCCGGCGGCCCGGAGCGCTCGCGCTACATCTTCCGGCCCGGCCGCGGGGCCGACGGCGACCTGCCGCCGAACAACTGGCGGTCCATCTTCGGCGGGCCGGCCTGGACCCGGCTCAAGCGGCCCGACGGCACGCCTGAGGAGTGGTACCTGCACCTGTTCGACGCCGAGCAGCCCGACCTCGACTGGACCTCCCCCGAGGTGCACGCCGAATTCGACGACGTGCTGCGGTTCTGGCTGGACCGGGGCGTCGACGGGTTCCGCATCGACGTGGCCCACGGCATGGTCAAGGACCCCGCACTGCCCGACATCGCCCCCGGGCAGAAGGCCGCGCTGCTCGACGGCGAGACCCGGCTGCCCTACTTCGACCAGGACGGGGTCCACGACATCCACCGGCGGTGGCGGCGCATCGCCGACTCCTACCCGGGCGGGCGCGCCCTGGTGGCCGAGGCGTGGGTGCAGGACGCCGCCCGGGTGGCCCGCTACCTGCGGCCCGACGAGCTGCACCAGGCGTTCAACTTCGAGTACCTGACCGCGGAGTGGGACGCGGCCGCACTGCGGTCGGTCGTGGATGCGTCACTGGCGGCCAACGGCTCCGTCGGCGCCACGACGACGTGGGTGCTGTCCAACCACGACGTGACCCGGCACGTGACCCGGTTCGGCGGCGGTGAGGCGGGGCTGCGCCGCGCCCGCGCCGCCGCGCTGCTCACCCTCGCGCTGCCCGGCTCGGCCTACCTCTACCAGGGTGAGGAGCTGGGCCTGCCGGAGGTCGCCGACCTGCCGGAGGACGCGCTGCGCGACCCCACCTGGGAGCGCTCCGGGCGCACCGAGCGCGGCCGCGACGGCTGCAGGGTGCCGCTGCCGTGGGAGGGTGGCGAGCCCCCGTTCGGGTTCGGCCCCGCGGGCACGGAGCCGTGGCTGCCGGTGCCCCCGGCGTGGGGGGCGCTGACCCGCGAGGCCCAGCGCCACGATAGGGACTCCACTCTCACGCTGTACACGGCCGCGCTGCGCGAGCGGCACGCCCACCCGGCGCTGGGTGATGGGGCCATGGAGTGGGCGGAGGCGCCCGAGGGCGTCCTGGCGTTCCGACGCGCCCCCGGCTTCGCCTGTGTCGTCAACCTGACCGGTGAGACCGTGGCCGCCCCCCTGCCGGGCGAGGTGCTGCTGTCCAGCGGTCCGACCGGACGCCGCGGGGCCGACCTGCTGCTGCCCGGCGACACCGCCGTGTGGCTCCACGCCTGACCGGCCCTCTCCCCGCCCCTTCGTTGATCTCGGAGATATTGGGGCCTCAGCGGCGATTTTTACCCCAATATCCCCGAGATCAACGAAGGGAAGCGGCGCGGGCGGGCCCTTTCCCGGAGCCCGCCCGCGCAAACGCCGCTACCTCGGCTACTTCTTCTTGCCGTCCTTGTCGCCGCCCTCCTCGGTGGACAGAGCGGTGATGAAGGCCTCCTGGGGCACCTCGACCCGGCCGACCATCTTCATCCGCTTCTTGCCCTCCTTCTGCTTCTCCAGCAGCTTGCGCTTCCGGCTGATGTCACCGCCGTAGCACTTGGACAGGACGTCCTTGCGGATGGCCCGGATGTTCTCCCGGGCGATGACCCGCGATCCGATGGCGGCCTGCACCGGCACCTCGAACTGCTGCCGCGGGATGAGCTCGCGCAGCTTCTTGGTCATCTCCGTGCCGTAGGCGTAGGCCTTCTCCTTGTGCACGATCGCGGAGAACGCGTCGACGGCCTCGCCCTGCAGCAGGATGTCGACCTTGACCAGGTCGGCCGCCTGTTCGCCGAAGGGCTCGTAGTCGAGCGACGCGTAGCCCTTGGTACGCGACTTGAGCTGGTCGAAGAAGTCGAACACGATCTCGGCCAGGGGCAGCGTGTAGCGCATCTCCACCCGGTCCTCCGACAGGTAGTCCATGCCCTGGAGGTTGCCGCGGCGGTTCTGGCACAGCTCCATGATCGGACCGACGAAGTCGGCGGGGGCCAGCAGCGTCGCCTTGACGACCGGCTCGTGGACCTCGGAGATCTTGCCCTCGGGGAACTCGCTGGGGTTGGTCACCGTGTGCTCGGTGCCGTCCTCCATGATCACCCGGTAGATGACGTTGGGCGCGGTGGAGATCAGGTCCAGGTTGAACTCGCGCTCCAGCCGGGCGCGGGTGATCTCCAGGTGCAGCAGGCCCAGGAAACCGCAGCGGAAGCCGAAGCCGAGCGCTGCCGAGGTCTCCGGCTCGAACACCAGCGCGGCGTCGTTGAGCTGGAGCTTCTCCAGAGCGTCGCGGAGCACCGGGTAGTCGGTGCCGTCGATCGGGTACAGCCCCGAGAACACCATGGGCTTGGGGTCCTGGTAACCCGCCAGCATCTCGGTGGCGCCGCGGGCGGCGGAGGTGATGGTGTCACCGACCCGCGACTGCCGCACGTCCTTCACACCGGTGATGATGTAGCCGACCTCGCCGACGCCGAGCCCCCCGACCTTGGTGGGTTCCGGCGAGATGACGCCGACCTCCAGCATCTCGTGGGTGGCGCCCGTCGACATCATCTCGATGCGCTCGCGGGTGCTGAGGTGCCCGTCCACCACGCGGACGTAGGTGACCACGCCGCGGTAGGTGTCGTAGACGGAGTCGAAGATCATCGCGCGGGCGGGGGCGCCGGCGTCGCCGACGGGGGCCGGGACGCGCTGCACGATCTCGTTCAGCAGCTCCTCGACGCCCACCCCGGTCTTGGCGCTGACCTTGAGGACGTCGGAGGGCTCGCAGCCGATGATGTTGGCGAGCTCGGCGGCGTACTTCTCCGGCTGGGCGGCGGGGAGGTCGATCTTGTTCAGCACCGGGATGATCGCGAGATCGTTCTCCAGCGCCATGTAGAGGTTGGCCAGCGTCTGGGCCTCGATGCCCTGGGCGGCATCGACGAGCAGGACGGCGCCCTCGCAGGCCGCCAGCGAGCGGGAGACCTCGTAGCTGAAGTCGACGTGGCCGGGGGTGTCGATGAGGTTGAGGACGTAGGCGGTGTCGTCGAGCGCGGTGAAGGGCAGGCGCACCGCCTGCGACTTGATGGTGATGCCGCGTTCGCGCTCGATGTCCATCCGGTCGAGGTACTGCGCGCGCATCTGCCGGTCCTCGACGACACCGGTCAACTGGAGCATTCGGTCGGCCAGCGTCGACTTGCCATGGTCGATGTGCGCGATGATGCAGAAGTTCCGGATCAGCGCGGGATCGGTCCGGTTCGGCTGTGGCACCGTGCTCCGTTCACAGGTCTCGTACGTCGTGTGGGACATGCCGGGTCGGGCGTGGCGGCCGCGGGCGTGGCGCGGAATGTCGCCGTCTATGATCCCATGACCCCCGTGGGCCCTCGCCCCGGTGGCGGGGACCGCCCGGCACACTCAGGCTAAGCGACGACCGGGAAGTGGTGGACATCGGTGAAGTGGCTGCTGAGCAGGATCCTGGCGGGACTGGCCGCGGTGCTGGTCGTCGCGGCGGGGGCGGCGGTGCTGCTGGCGGCCCAGTATTCGGGCACTCCGGCGCCGTGGGCGGCGTCGACGGGGCACGACGCGGCGTGGCTGGGCGGCCCCTGGGCCGCACAGGACGTGGACTCGGACGAGTACGCCACCCTGGCGTCCCGGGTCGAGCGGGGCGGGATCAGCGAGCTGTACGTGTACGTGGGTGAGATCGGTGCGGACGGGACGCTCGCACCGGAGGGATACGCCGAGGCGGAGCGCTTCCTGCGGCGGGTCGGCGAGGAGCTGCCCGATGTGCGCGTGCTCGGCTGGATGAACTTCACCGGGGACGGGTCCTCGCTCGTGGAGGACCGGTTCGACCGGGAGCAGCGGGCCGCCGTCGCCGCCGCGGCCGGTGCGGTGCGCGATGCCGGGTTCGACGGCGTGCACCTCGCGGTCTCCCCGGTCACCACCAACGACCCGTCGCTACCCCGGCTCATGGGCGAGGTGCGCGAGGCGATCGGCGACGACGCCCTGCTGTCGGTGCAGGCCCAGCACGTGGAGCTCGTGCCGGGCGCGCGGGTGCCGTCGTTCGTCTTCTCCGGGCGGGAGAAATACTGGTCGAAGGGGTATCTGGCGCGGGTGGCCGGGCCGGCGGACATCGTCGTGCTTCCCGGGCACGGCTCGGGGATGCCGGTGTCGTCGCTGTACGGAGGATTCATGGTGCGCCAGGTCACCCAGGCGCTCGGCGCGCTGGACGGGCCGGAGGCGCAACGGGACGGCGAGGACGCGGTGGCGGTGCGCTTCGGCGCGCCCGTCTTCGAGGACGAGGCGTGGGGGGAGCCGTCGGGCGGGGAGAGCGTCGCGACCGCCACCGAGGCGGTGCGCATCGGACTGACCGACCACGGCCGGCGGGACGACGTCGGGATGGCGGTCTACCTGCTCGACGACGCGGACGAGCAGGCGTGGGATGCGTTCCTCACCGGATGGGTGGACGTGGCCGACGAAGCGGACCGCGCGGACTGAGCGGACTGAGCGGACTGAGTGGACTGAGTGGACCGGGGGGACCGGGGGGACCGGGGGGACCGGGGGGACCGGGGGGACCGAGCGGCGGCGACGCGGTCAGCCGGGTGTCGCGACCACTCTCCGGGCGGATGCATAATGGAGGTTCCGTGTCTCGGACGTTCCACGTTCGGTTTTGAGCCCTTCGGTTCACATACCTGGCGTTACGGCGTGCCAAGGTCACTGCCGCGGATCGGCTGCCCGCGGTGCGGGACCGGGCCCGGCGGCGCAATGATCAGAATTTACTGGAGCACGTTTTCGCATGGCGAACATCAAGTCGCAGAAGAAGCGCAACCGTCAGAACGAGAAGCGCCGGATGCGCAACCAGGCGGTGCGGTCTGAGCTGAAGACCGTCATCCGCAAGTTCCGCGAAGCGGCCGAGGCCGGGAACGTCGACCAGGCCGTCGAGACGCAGCGCCACGCTGCCCGCAAGCTCGACAAGGCCGCGAGCAAGGGCGTCATCCACCGCAACCAGGCGGCGAACCGCAAGAGCGCCATCGCCAAGCGGCTCGACCAGCTGCAGAAGAGCGCCTAGTCGACGACGGGTCCTTCCCACGTCGGCCCCCGCCCCATCGGCGGGGGCCGACGTGTTTTTCGTGCCCCGACCGGCCCGAACCCCGCACGCCACACCTCACAGCCGACCCGGACCTACGAGCGTCCGGCGCGCCACGCATCGTCCGCGCCGCGGCAATGCCGCGATCAGCGGCCCCGCGCCGCTCTGCGGGCATGTGACGCCACCCCTTGCCCTCTCCCGCCCGTCCACCCGGCGGGCGCGCAGCGCGGAAGCGGCCCCGCCCGCCCCAGGGCAGCGGAGACGGTTATCCACAGCCGGAAGAATTCCTCCTGACCGCGTCCGGAGCCGGTTCCTAGCGTGGATCGCATGTCCACTTCATCGCGATCCCGGCGTTCGTCCCACGCCACCCCCATGCGGCGGCTGCAAGCCCTGACCTCCGACGAGGAAGGGGCGGAGGCCGCCGCGCCGCCCGCGCCCGCCGACGGTGCCGGTGGAATCGGAGAAGCCCCGGTCACGGTCGGTGAGCCGCCACCCGACCCCCCGCTGGTCGGCGACATCCCCGTCCCGCCCTACGCGGTCCAGGCGGCGGAGGCCGCCACGGACCCCGACGCGCCCCGCCACGAGGCGCGCGACGAGCCGGAGTCCGCGCCGGACGCGGATCGGCTGTCGGACACGGGACACCGACCGTCCCCGCGGCCCGCGGCGGCACGGGACCCGCGGCCACGTCGGAATACCGAATCCGAGGCCGGCACCTGTGCCCGCCGACCTCCGGACCAGGACACCGCCCACGACGAGGACGAGGGCGAAGACCGGCCACCCGACGACGTGCCCGAGGACCGGCCGCCGCGCGGATACGTCGAGGTGGACGCCGCCCCGGAACCGCGGTCACGGCTCGCGGCCCTGGCCGGCTCCGCCCTCTCGTCCCTCTCCGACCGGCCCCTGCTGAACCGCAGCGGGGTGCAGGCCCTCCTCGCCGTCTGCGCCTTCGCCATCCTGGGCACCGCGTGGTTCCTCCTACAGTCCCGGCCCGACGCCACGCCCGCCCCCGAGCTGATCTCCGACACCGAGCCCGCCGCCGCGTCGGCCGGGCCATCCCCCGGAGCCACGGCGTCACCCAGCGGCGAGGTCATCGTCCATGTCGGTGGCACGGTCGAGCGGCCGGGCGTCTACACCCTGCCCGCGAGCTCCCGGGTGGCCGACGCGATCGACGCCGCCGGGGGCATCACCGCCGAGGCCGGCGCGGAGGAGGACACTCTCGCCCTCAACCTGGCCCGCCCCCTCGTCGACGGTGAGCAGATCCTCGTCGGCGTCACCCCCTCGCCCGCCGTCGCCGCCCCCGATACCCCCGCCGGTTCCGGGACGGCCGCCGCACCCGGCGGACCCGACCCCCAGGGACTCATCGACCTCAACTCCGCCACCGCACAGGATCTCCAGGCGCTCCCCGGGATCGGACCGGTGCTGGCCGACCGCATCGTGGAGTTCCGCGACGCCAACGGCGGGTTCGGCAGCGTCGAGCAGCTGCAGGAGGTCAGCGGCATCGGTGAACGGCGCTTCGCCGACCTGCGCGACCGGGTCCGGGTGGGGGCCTGATGGCATCCTGGCTCGGCACCGACGCGGCCGGTCTCGGCCAGCCCCGCGACCTGCGGCTGCTGCCCCCCGCGGTGGCCACCTGGCTCACCGCCCTGCTCCTGCTCGACGCTCCTTCACCCGTCGCGGTGGGCGTCGCGGTGGGCGCGGGGTGCTGTGCCCTTCTCCTGCTGCCGTTCCTCCGGCACGGGGCGGCCGCCGAGGCCGTGACCGCCCCGCTCGCCGCGGTGCTGGCGTGCGTCTGCGCCGCCGCGCTGGTGGTCGGCGCCAGGGTCGGCACGGTGCGGGCCGGTCCCGTCACCGCCCTCGCCGAGCAGGAGCGGCGGGCCGAGTTCGCCGCCGAGATCACCCTCGACCCGCGCCTCCGGGAGGGCATCCTGCGCCCGGGGCGGGCCGAGTACGTCATCGAGGCACGCACCACCTGGGTCCAGGTCGACGGCCGACGGGTCGCCGCCCGGGTACCGGTCGTGCTCCTCGCCTCCGGCGAGGAGTGGCGGCGCCTGCTCCCCAGCCGCCAGGTCCGCGCCACCGGGGCGTTCCTGGCGACCGACGACTCCCTGACCGGGGCGCTCATCGCGGTGCGCGGACCGCCCCACGAGGTCGGGCCGCCGACGGCCGCCCACGCCTTCGCGGGGTTGGCCCGCGAACGGCTGCGGGAGGCGTGCGCGTCCCTGCCCCAGCCCGAACGCGGCCTGCTTCCCGCTCTCCTCGTGGGCGACACCTCCGAGCTGCGCCCGGAGACCGCCGAGGACTTCCGCGCCACCGGGATGACCCACCTGCTCACCGTCTCCGGTTCCAACCTGGCCATCATGACCGGGGCCGTCCTCGGCCTGGCCCGCTGGCTGCGCTCGCCCACCTGGTGCACGGTCCTCGGCGGGGCCGCGATGATCGTCGTGTTCGTCCTGCTGGCACGGCCGGAGCCCAGCGTCGTCCGCGCGGCCTGCATGGGCGGCATCGCGCTGCTCGCGCTGGCGCTGGGGCGCCCGCACGCCGGGATCGCCGCGCTGAGCGCCACCGTCATCGGGCTGGTGCTGTTCGAGCCCTCGCTCGCCGACTCCTACGGCTTCGCGCTGTCCGTGCTGGCCACCGGCGGAATCCTGCTGCTCACCCCCGGCTGGACCCGGTCCTGGTCGCGTCGGATGCCGCACTCCCTGGCCGAAGCGGTCGCCGTGGCGCTCGCCGCGCATGTGGCCTGCTCACCCGTCCTGGTCCTGCTGTCCAGCGAGGTCAGCTGGGTCGCCATCCCGGCGAACGTGGCAGCCGCCCCGCTGGTCGGAACGGCCACGGTGCTCGGATTCTGCGTGGCCGTCGTCGCGCTGGTGTCGCCCCCGGTCGCCGCGGTCCTGATCGGGTTCCCGGGGTTGGCCGTCTCGTGGATCGCCGCCGTCGCCGAGGCGGGCGCCCTCGTCCCGCACGGCGGTGTCCCCTGGCGCCCCGACCTCTCCGGCGCACTGGCCCTCGCCGCCCTGATCGCCCTCGGCCTGCTCCTCCGGGGTCGCGCACGCCGGGTGGCGGCCGCGCTCGCGCTGTCGGTCGGCGCCGCCATCGCCCTGGTCGAGTGCGCCTCCCCGGCATGGCCGCCGCGCGGCTGGGCCGTGGCCGCCTGCGACGTCGGCCAAGGCGACGCCCTGGCCCTCGACGCGGGCGACGGCGCCGCGGTACTGGTCGACACCGGACAGGACCCCGGCGCTGTGGACGGCTGCCTCGACCGGCTCGGCGTCCGCGAGGTGCCCCTGCTGATCCTTTCCCACGACCACGCCGACCACGTCGACGCCGTCCCCGCCGTGCTGCGGAGCCGAACCGTCCACGCGGCCGTCGCGCCCCCGGGCTTCGCCGACGGCACCGTCGGACGCATCCTCCGGGCCCACGGCGTTCCCCTGCACGCCGGGGTGGCGGGGCGCACCCTGCGTGCCGGCCCCTGGCGGCTCGCCATCCTGGCACCCGAAGCCGGTGCCGTCGGCAACCTGAACGACCGCAGCCTGGTACTGCGCGCCGAGCGGGAACCGGCCTCCGATTCCGCCCCGGCACCTCTCTCGATCCTGCTGACCGGCGACATCGAAGAACCCGCCCAGCAGCGCCTCGCCATGTCGGACACGTCACTGGACGTCGACGTCCTCAAGACCCCGCACCACGGGTCGGCGACCCAGGAGCCCGCCTTCCTCCGGGCGACCCGCCCGGTGATCACCCTCACGTCCGTCGGCGCGGACAACTCCTACGGCCACCCCCACCCCCGGACCACTGCGCACCTGGAGGAGCTGACGACCGCCAACTACCGCACCGACCTGCACGGCGACATCATCGTCGGCACCGGCACCGACGGCCTCGCCGTGACCTGCGAGCACGGCTGCGACACCACGGCACCGGAACCCTGACCAAGGTGTCGTTCGCGCACCGGTACGTCCCTCGGACGTGGCATGCTGCATGCATGGGCTCCACCTCCGTCTCACCGATCACCGCCGTCGTCGGCGACGAAGAACTCCTCGTCGACCGGGCGGTGGCCGAAGTCGTCGCCGCCGCACGGGCCGATGACCCCGACGTGGACGTGCACGACCTGGTCCCGGGCCAGGTCACGGCCGGGAAGCTGGTGGAGGTCACCTCGCCCTCCCTGTTCGGGGAGCGCCGCGTCGTGGTGCTGCGCTCCGCCCAGGACCTCACCAAGGACCTCGCCGCCGAGGTCACCGGCTACCTCAAGGCCCCGGCCGACGACGTCATCATGGTGCTCGTACACGCCGGCGGTGCCAAGGGCAAGGCGCTGCTGGAAACCGCGGTCAAGGCGGGGGCCCAGCGGATCAACTGCCCGAAGCCGACCAAGGCGAACGAGCGCCTGCAGTTCGTCAAGGGCGAGTTCTCCCGGGCCGGGCGGCAGATCACCGCGGACGCCGCACAGGCGCTGCTGGACGCGGTCGGCAACGACCTGCGCGAACTGGCCGCCGCCTGCACCCAGCTGGTCGCCGACACCGAGGGGCGCGTCGACGCCGCCGCCGTCGCCCGCTACCACTCCGGCAAGGCCGAGGCATCGGGTTTCACCGTCGCCGACCGCGCGGTCGAAGGGCGCCTTCCCGAAGCCCTGGAGCAACTGCGCTGGTCCCTGGCGGTCGGCACGGCCCCGGTGCTGATCAACAGCGCCCTGGCCGGAGCCGTCCGCGGCCTGGCCGTAGCCGCCCAGCCGCCCCGGGGCATGTCCGAGGCCGAACTCGCCAAGCGCGCCAAGGTCCCGCCGTGGAAGCTGAAGACCCTCCGTCAGCAGGCCCGCGGCTGGTCCCCCCAGGGCGTGGCCCGCGCCATGGAGGTCATCGCCGAAACCGACGCCCTCATCAAGGGCGCCGGCCGCGACCCCGCCTACGCCCTGGAACGAGCCGTCATCGAGATCGCCTCCGCCCGCGGCCGGCGCTGACCCCCGGCCAGGAGTACGGGAACCGATCACGGGGGTCGACCTCACCACCGGCGCGGTGACCTTGTCCGCGGACCGGAGGGTGGTGCCGGCGCTCGGGGAAGGCGCCTCGTCCGCGGTCCACAACCGCGAGTCCGGGCACTCGGTGGAAGAGAGCGGCATGGGGTCGATAGGGATGTCCGTAAATGGGGTTGTGGATTCTCTGCATTAACAAAGGTGAGGATAATTCGCCTCAGCACCCGCAAAGCGGTCATCGACCAGGGGCGCCAAAAGTTCACCAGAACCCACGCGATATCCTCTTTGGCGATGGTTCTTCTCTGGAAGAAGCGCCACATCATCACTCACGATGACATCGTTTGATGGAATCGCAGGGGGAGCGGCGCGAACATGGGCCATCGAACGGAGTTCGGCGTCCTGAATGCGGAGGATCCCCGAACGGAGCGCGAAAGGAGGGTGACTCACTGAGCAGGCGTTCCACCCGGCTCGACCGCCCCAGGGGGGCACTTTCGTCGCAGACCAGTCAGACGGTCTAGATTTTTCCGCAGACGACCTCATAGAGTGATCTTCAGCCCCGACCTGATCGTCGGACAGTCTCACCAGCTGACCGGAATCCACGTGCGGGGCCGGCACTCCCGACCGGGCGAATCCGACAGGACAGACCCGACCGGAACGTCACATCCGGATAATCCCATCATAGGTTCGGCTAATAACTTGGAGTTCGTCCATGGTTCCCTCCACCGGCCTTCTTCCGTTTTCACGCTGCGTTCACGGACGCGGCCGCGTCCGTACTTCCGGATCCCCTGAACCATCGCGCGCCAGCGGTGCGCGGTCATGAGTGCCGAGGGGCTGAGGGACTACGTCTTCGGTCCCGGGTTCTTCTGGGATGTGCTTCGCACGTCCGAAGTGCCGATGGCCCACCTGTTCAGCCACGGCGTGGGACGGTCCTTCGCCCCGGGGGAGGACGTGGCCCGGCAGGGCGAGCCCGTGCGCAGGGTCTTCGTCGTGCACTCCGGCTACCTGAAGGTGTTCGCGCGCTCCCGGGACGGGGAGGAGATCCTGTCCGCGATCTTCGGTCCGCGCGACCTCGTCGGCGCCGCCAGCTCGGCGCTGCGGCCACCCACCTGGCGGCACACCGTCCGCGCCGCCGGTGAGGTGCGGGTGACGGCCATCCCCCGCCGGTACTTCCGCATCTTCCTGCTGGACCACCCGCGGGTCGCGCTGGAGCTCAACGGCTACATCGCCCACCTGCTCAGCGACTCCGACCAGCGGTTCCTCGACATGAGCACGCGGGGGATCGAGGCGCGCCTGTCCCGGCTCCTGGCCACCCTGGCCGAGCGGTTCGGCTACGAGGTCGACGGCGGCACCGAGATCGCGGCGCCGATGACGCAGAAGGAGCTGGCCTCCTTCATCGGCGCCTCGGAGGTGTCGGTGTCGCGAGCGCTGCAGCAGCTGCGCCGGGACGGGGTCGTCGAGACGGGGTACCGGCGGCTGCTGGTCCGCGACCTCCCGGCCCTGGAGGCGGGGACGGTGGCCGTCGGCCGTGATTCCGACCGCGGTTCCGACGCCGATGGCGCCCACGGCTCCGGGCGTCGGCGCCGGGAGGCGGCACTGGAACAGGGGCAAGTGCGGAGGCAGGCACGGGGGGCCGCTCGCTGATCGGGCGCCTTCGCCGGGGAGGTTTCCTCTTATGGGCACTCTTATGTGGATATTAAATTGAATTGCCTCACGTGATGCAATTGGCCTTACATTCCCTCAGGCGACGTGATGTCATGGGTTCGCACTCCGAGTTCTTAGCCGAACCTACGATGTGCACAGGGGGCGGGTCAGCAGGATGGTAACCCGCTTGACCTGCCCCTTCTTCGCTTGACGCGCCGGATTCACGATTCGCGTGAACGGAATAATCCTCGAATCCCACTAGAGAAATTCGTAGTCGGCGGTCTACGCTGCCCCCAACACCGGTCTGAAGCGATCGGCCTCACCAGCCACCCGTGATCGTATTCAGACTCCGCAGGTTCGGCACAGGAACAGGAAGCGGAGTTTTTTCATGGACGTCGAACGTATCGTCATGGCCGCGGCTGCGGCCGTGGTCGTTTTCGCGGTCATCGGCCTGGTCGGTTATACGATCCACCGGTTGACCCACGCCGGGGACGGCGCCGGGCGTGGCGCCACCCTCCGGGTGACCGCCGTCGCCATCGTCGGGGTCATCGGTGCGATCACCGGGCTGGTCTACGGATTTCCGCCGGTCATCGAGGCTTTCGGGGTTTTCCTGGGCCAGGAGTGAGGCCGATCGGCGCCGCGATCGGGGGGCTCGGCGTGTCCGCCGCGGCCGTCGGCCGCGGCTATCGGATGGTTTCGCCGCCTCGCCACACGCGCAGGGTCTTCAGGCCGTAGGACCACGCGAAGGCGCCCTCGTGATCGGCGTCCCACTGAACGATGTCGGCGAAGGCGCCCGGGGAGAGCACACCGCGGTCGGTGACACCGAGGGCGAAGGCGCCGCCGACGGTGGCGGCTCTCAGGGCTTCGAGAACGCTCATGTTGAACATGGCGATGGCCAGGGCGATCGCCATGGGCAGCGAGGTCAGGCCCGACTGGCCCGGGTTGTGGTCGGTGCCCAGGCCGACCGGGACACCGTGGTCGAGCAGGGCGCGGACCGGCGGGTTGCTGTGCTCGTGCAGGGACGTCGTCGGGCACACCACGACCGGGGTGGTCGTCTTGGCCAGGGCGAGGATGTCCTCCTCATCGGTCTCGTGGACCAGGTCGACCGACGTGCACTGCAGGTCGGTGGCCATCCGGACCGCGCCGTGCCGGGGCTTGGCGCAGGCGTGCATGTGGGTCTTGAGCCCCGCACCCTGGCCCGCGGTCAGGAGCCGGTGCGCGTCCTCGGCGGTGAACTGCTGGTTGTCGCAGTAGACGTCGACGCCGTCCGCGCCGGCCTGGACGGCGTCGCTCAGCCAGGAGCACACCGCGTCGACGTAGTCGTGCGGGCGGCCGAAGTACTCCGGCGGCACCGCGTGCGCGGCGAAGAAGGTGGCGTGCAGCCGGGGCATGCCCGGCTCCTCCTCCAGGGATCGCAGCAGCCGGATGTCGGACAGCTCGCCATCGCGGGTGAGGTGGTAGCCGGTCTTGGCCTCGACGGTCGTGCAGCCCGACAGCACCCAGTGCCGCAGGCGCTCGCGCACCGCGTTGCACAGGGTCCATGGGTCGGTCCCGCGTGTCACGGTCACGGTGGAGGCGACGCCGCCGCCCGCTCCGGTGATCTCGGTCTTGGAGGCACCGCTGGCGCGCATCGTGATCTCGGCGTACCGGTTGCCCGCGTAGACGGGGTGGCAGTGCGCGTCGATGAGGCCGGGGGTGACCAGCCCACCGCCGAGGTTGTCGACCTCGTCCACGTCGACGATGTCATCGACGATGCCGGGAAGCCGCTGCGGCAGCTCCGCTGCGGGCCCCACCCACGCGACGCGATCGTGCTGGATGAGCATGGCGGCGTTGCTGAGGAGGTCGGTCCCGGTCCACAAGCGCCCGATGTTCGTCAGCAGTCGCACTGTCATCGTCTCACCGGCCTGCCTCTATGTTCAGCACCGCGCCGGGGCGGGCATTACGGCAGGTCGGAGCAGGAGGGAAGACATAAGCGACCTCGATCTCGACTGGGCCGGAGGGGGTGGGAAACGGAGGCGGCGGGGCCGTCGGCTCACGCTCCTCGTGCCGGTGACTCAGAACCGTAGTTCATCGGCGGACCGTGTGTACACCTCTTCCCCGCGAATCCGTTTTCCCACTGATACAGGCCAACGGCGGAACCCTGCGCAGGGTTCCGCCGTTGGCGTGTGATTTCGGCTCAGCCGACGGGGACGGCGAACTCCTCCAGCTTCCCGGCCAGGAGTGCCGGCACGTAGGCGTGCAGTGAGGTGCCGTCGCCGGTGTGCTGCTCGGCGACGATGCGCCCCTCTTCGTGCACGCGGGAAACCAGGTCGCCCCTCTCGTAGGGGAGCACAACCCGGACTTCCCGGTCGAGTTCGGGGAGCGCGTCGGAGACCGCGGCGATCAGCTCGGCCACGCCCTCGCCGGTGCGCGCGGACACCTCGACGGAGCGCGGCTCGCGGGTCCGCAGCTGCTTGAGCACGACCGGGTCGGCGGCGTCGACCTTGTTGAAGACGACGAGCTCGGCCACGTTCTGCGCGCCGATCTCGCCGAACACCTCGCGCACCGAGGACAACTGCTGCTCGGGGTCGGGGTGCGAAGCGTCGACCACGTGCAGGATCAGATCGGCGTCGGCGACCTCCTCCAGCGTCGACCGGAAGGCCTCCACCAGCTGGTGCGGCAGGTGCCGGACGAATCCGACGGTGTCGCTGAGGGTGAACGAGCGGCCGTCGGGCGTGCGCGCCTGGCGGACCGTCGGGTCCAGGGTCGCGAACAGGGCGTTCTCGACCAGGACACCGGCCCCGGTCAGCCGGTTGAGCAGGCTGGACTTGCCGGCGTTGGTGTATCCGGCGATGGCCACGGCCGGTACCTGGCGTACGCGGCGCTTGTCCCGCTTGACATCACGGGCCATGCCCATCTGGGTGAGCTGGCGGCGCAGCTTGGCCATCTTGGCGTTGATGCGGCGCCGGTCGGTCTCGATCTTGGTCTCACCGGGGCCGCGCAGTCCCACGCCGCCGTTGCCGCCGGCACGTCCGCCGGCCTGCCGGGACAGGGAGTCACCCCAGCCGCGCAGGCGCGGCAGGAGGTAGCTGAGCTGGGCGAGTTCGACCTGGGCCTTGCCCTCTCGACTGCGCGCGTGCTGGGCGAAGATGTCCAGGATGAGCGCGGTGCGGTCGATGACCTTCACCTTGACGACGTCCTCCAGCTGGCGCAGCTGGCCAGGGGTGAGCTCACCGTCGCAGATCAGGGTGTCCGCTCCGGTGCTCTCGACGATGTCGCGCAGTTCTCCGGCCTTGCCGCGGCCGACGTAGGTCGCGGGGTCGGGCTTGGGGCGGCGCTGGGTGGCACCTTCGAGCACCATCGCGCCGGCGGTCTCGGCGAGCTGCTTGAGCTCCATGAGCGAGTTGTCGGCGTCGGCCTGGGTACCGGTGGTCCACACACCGATGAGGACGACCCGCTCCAGGCGCAGCGAGCGGTACTCGACCTCGGTGACGTCGGTGAGTTCGGTGGACAGCCCTGCCACCCGGCGCAGCGCGTGGCGGTCGGCGAGTTCCATCTCCCCTTGGTCGGGGACCGCGGCGTCGCCGTGACCGGTTCCCGAGGCGAGGAGCGCATCGGTGTCCAGGTCTCCGACGGCGATCGCGTCACGGCCCGCGTCCATCGTGTCCGGCGCGTGCGTGCGCGCGGTGTGGTCGGAGCCGTGGTCGTACGTCTTATTCATATCCCTCCAGCAGGGGCAACGTCCCGGGGACGGCGGTTGTTCCCTGGGATGGTGACACGTCGCCGTGGTGTTGGCATCTGCTTTTCCGCCGCGCAAGAGTGGCTCATACCACGTCCTTCCCTCTGCACGCGAAGGGAAGCTCAAAAACGCGCCGATTTTCGCCGTGAATAAGTAGATTTCTTCCACACAGCGGAAAGTTTCGCGATGTGTGAGACCCTCACAACGTTGACCATGCCCCAGGCTCAAGAGTAGCGTCATATTCCACATAACAGAAGCAACTTTCGCTTTGTGGAAGGTTTTCCCATGGGCGCCACCAACGGGGTCGAGGTCACCGGCCCTCTGCACGAGCGGTACGACGAGATCCTCACCGATGACGCACTCGCGCTCATCGCCGATCTGCACCGGAGGTTCGAAGGTCGCCGCCAGGAACTGCTCGCCGCGCGCAAGCGCCGACAGGACGCCGTCTCGGCCGGGGCCGACCTCGACTTCCTCCCGGAGACGCGGGCCATCCGCGAGGACCCGAGCTGGAAGGTCGCGCCGCCCGCTCCAGGGATCACCGACCGCCGTGTGGAGATCACCGGCCCCACCGACCGCAAGATGACCATCAACGCGCTCAACTCCGGCGCCAAGGTGTGGCTGGCCGACTTCGAGGACGCCAACACCCCGCTGTGGGAGAACATGATCGGCGGCCAGCTCAACCTGCGGGACGCGCTGGACCGCACCATCGACTTCTCCACCCCGGAGGGCAAGAGCTACGCGCTGAAGGACGACGGCGAGCTCGCCACCATCGTGGTGCGGCCCCGCGGCTGGCACCTCGACGAGAAGCACATCCTCGTCGACGGCCGACGCACCTCCGGCGGCATCGTCGACTTCGCGCTCTACTTCTTCCACTGCGCGCGCCGCCAGCTCGACAAGGGCAAGGGCCCCTACTTCTACCTGCCCAAGATGGAGAGCCACCTCGAAGCGCGGCTGTGGAACGAGATCTTCGTCGCCGCCCAGGAGAAGCTCGGCATCCCGCGCGGCACCATCCGCGCCACCGTCCTCATCGAGACGATCCCCGCCGCCTTCGAGATGGAGGAGATCCTCTACGAGCTGCGCGAGCACTCCGCCGGGCTCAACGCCGGCCGATGGGACTACCTCTTCAGCATCATCAAGGTGCACCGCACCCGCGGTCGCCGCTTCCTGCTGCCCGAGCGCAACGCCGTCACCATGACCGCCCCGTTCATGCGCGCCTACACCGAGCTGCTGGTCAGCACCTGCCACAAGCGCGGCGCCTTCGCCATCGGCGGCATGGCCGCGTTCATCCCCAGCCGCCGCGACGCCGAGGTCAACGAGCGCGCCCTGGCCAAGGTGCGCGACGACAAGACCCGAGAGTCCGGCGACGGCTTCGACGGCTCGTGGGTGGCCCACCCCGACCTGGTCCCGGTCGCCATGGAGATCTTCGACGGCGTGCTCGGCGAGCGCCCCAACCAGCTCGACCGGCTCCGCGAGGACGTCGCCGTCAAGGCCGACGACCTGCTGGCCGTCGACGCCACCGAGGGCGGCATCACCGAGGCCGGACTGCGCTCCAACATCAACGTCGCCCTGCAGTACCTGGCCGCGTGGATCGGCGGGAACGGCGCCGTGGCCATCCACAACCTCATGGAGGACGCCGCCACCGCCGAGATCTCCCGCTCCCAGATCTGGCAGTGGCTGCACAACGACGTCACGCTCGACGACGGCCCCAAGGTCACCCGCGAGCTCGTCGACCGGATCATCGGCGAGGAACTCGCCGCCATCCGCGAGGCCGCCGGCGACGCCTTCGACACCGAGCTCTACGAACGCGCCACCGAGCTGTTCAAGGAGGTCGCGCTGGCCGACGACTACGCCGACTTCCTCACCCTTCCGGCCTACGAGCGGATGCCGTAACGTCGGGAGAATCCACCGGCCGGTGGGCGCCGCGGCACCCACCGGCCCCCGGTGCCATCGGACGGGGAGGGGCGATCCCCCATGCCGGAACCGGTCCGCGCGCTGATCCCGCGACTGCGCGCGATCTGCGGCGACGACGGCGTCATCACCGACACCGCGCAGCGCCGCACCTACGAGAGCGACGCGCTCACCTACCACGCCGCCGTGCCCGGAGTGGTGGTCCTGCCCACCGGCACCGAGCAGGTCGCCGCCGTGGTGCGGCTGTGCGCCGAGCACGGCGTGCCGTTCGTCCCGCGGGGGGCGGGGACCGGCCTGTCGGCCGGGGCACTGCCCCGCGACGACGGGGTCCTGGTCACCACCTCCCGGATGCGCCGCATCCACGAGATCGATATCGACAACGCGTGCGCCGTCGTCGAACCGGGCGTGGCCAACCTCGACATCACCCGGGCCGCGGCCCCGCACGGCTACTACTACGCGCCCGACCCCTCCAGCCAGCAGGTGTGCTCGGTAGGCGGCAACGTCGCGGAGAACTCCGGCGGGGCGCACTGCCTCAAGTACGGCTTCACCGCCAACCACGTCCTCGGCCTGGAGGTCGTGACCCCGGGCGGCGAGGTGGTGCGGCTGGGCGGGAAAGCCCCCGAGGCCCCCGGATACGACCTCATCGGGGCGTTCGTCGGCTCCGAAGGCACGCTCGGCATCGCCACCGAGATCACCGTGCGGCTGACCCGCGCGCCGGAGCGCGTGAGCACCGTCCTGGCCGCGTTCGCGACCACGGACGCCGGGGGCGCCGCAGTGTCGGCGATCATCGCCGCCGGTGTGCTGCCCTCGGCCGTGGAGATGATGGACGCCCTGTCCATCGAGGCCGCCGAGCAGGCGGTGGCCTGCGGCTACCCGAAGGGAGCGGGGGCCGTACTGATCGTCGAGCTCGACGGCCCCGCCTCCGACGTCGAGGCCTATGCCGCAGTGGTGGAGCGGCTCTGCCGCGAGGCCGGGGCCTTCGAGATCCGCGCGGCCGACGACCCCGACGAGCGGGCCCGCATCTGGAAGGGCCGCAAGTCGGCGTTCGCCGCCGTGGGCCGCATCAGTCCGGCCTACATCGTTCAGGACGGCGTGGTGCCCCGCACCGCCCTGCCCGACGTGCTGCGCCGCATCGCCGAGCTGTCGGCGCGGTCCGGGATCCGGGTGGCCAACGTCTTCCACGCCGGGGACGGCAACCTCCACCCGCTCGTGCTGTTCGACGACGCCGAACCCGGCGCGGCGGAGCGCGCCGCAGAGGTCTCCGGCGCCATCCTCGACCTGTGCATCGAGCACGGAGGCTCGATCACCGGCGAGCACGGGGTGGGCGTCGACAAGGCATGCCACATGCCGGCCATGTTCGGCCCGTCCGACCTGGACGCCTTCGACCGCCTGCGGCGGGCCTTCGATCCGCAGGGCATCGCCAACCCGGAGAAGCTGCTGCCCACGCCCCGGCTGTGCGGGGAGCGGCCCGCGGTGCGCAAGGGCGAGCACCCGCTGGTGGCCGAGGGCGCGGGCGACGTGTTCTGACCCCGCGTCCTGTCGTCGACGATGAGGAGGTAGCGAGCCGGTGGGATCGCGACGGGATGCCGAGGCGCTGGTCGACGCGCTGGGGGCGAGCGGGGCCGCGCTGCGCCCGGGCGGCGAGGAGGACGCCGTGGGCGGCTGTGTCCCCCGCATCGTGGCCGTACCTCCCGACCCCGGAGCGGCCGCGGCCCTGATGGCGGCCGCCGCCCGGCACCGGCTGGTGACGGTGGCGCGCGGGCACGGCACCAAGCCGGTCTGGGGCGGGGTGCCCGAGAGGTGCGACGTGCTCATCGACACCGGCCGCCTGAACGGGGTCGATCACGCCACCGGCGACCTGGTGGTGCGTGTCGGCGCAGGAACGCCGATGGCGGAACTGGAGGCGGAGCTGGCCAAGGCCGGGCAGCGGCTGTCGGTGGACGCCGTGGTGGCCGGATCGACCGTGGGCGGAGTCGTGGCGACCGGCCTTTCGGGGCCGTTGCGGCTGCTGCACGGGCCGGTGCGCGACCTGGTCATCGGCATGACGACGGTGCTCGCCGACGGCGCCACCGCGTCCTCCGGCGGCCGGGTGGTGAAGAACGTCGCAGGGTATGACCTCGGGAAACTACATACCGGAGCGCTGGGGACGCTGGGCCTGATCACGTCGGTGACGTTCCGGCTGCACCCCGTCCCCCCGGCCCGCCGATTCGTGCGCGTTTCCGTGGAACCCGGCGACTCCGCCGCGGTCTGCGACGCCGCGCGGGCGCTGCGGGCGTCCCAGCTCGTCCCTTCCGCCATCGAGCTGGACTGGCCGGTGGACGGCCCGCCCGAGCTGCAGGTGCTGGTCGAGGGGGCCGAGTCCGGGGTCGGGCGGCGAGCCGCCGCAGCCGCGGCGCTGCTCGGCGGCCGGGCCGGGGTCGGCACGGAGCCGCCCGAGGGGTGGGGCGAGCTCCCCGGTGCCCCCGATGACCTGCTGCTCAAGCTGGCCTACCCCCTCACGGGGCTTCCCGAGGCGCTCGACGTACTGCGCTCCGCCGCTGCGGACGCCGGGGTCGGGGTGGCCGTCCGCGGGTCGGCCGGCACCGGCATCATGTATGCGGCGCTGCCCCGGTCCGCCGCCGCGGAGGAGGCCGCCGTCGACGCCGTGTCCCGGCTGCGCGCCGCACCCGGCGACGGCCGGGCCTCCTTCCCCGACGCCGCGCGGGCGCCCCGCCCCCGCCACCCGCACCTGCCAGGGGCGCGGGACGAGATCCCCGGGCTGGCGCTGATGCGCGCGGTGAAGGACCGCTTCGACCCCCACCACCTGCTGTCGCCCGGGCGGATCGCGGGTGGTGTCTGACGCCCTGGCAGCCTCGGGGCGATGCGCCGACCACGACCGCGGTTGAGGAGGTCGAAGAGGACCTTTGCACCCTTCCCCTCGTGAACGGGAGGGTTCCCGGCTCGGGTCGCCTGTCCGCCCGGCGGGCGGCCAGGTCGTCCACCCTCGCCACTGGCCAGGCCGGTTCCGCCCCGGAAACCGCAAGGCCCGAAGTATCGAAAGGAGTCGCCGTGGCGGCCTGGCTCTCACACGGCGCGCCGTGCGCGCTCGGTTCTCGCACCGCACAGCGAGCGGTTCACCCCTGCCTGCGGGCGGGGATCGGCCCTTGCCGTGACTCCCCGTCCCCCGCCCTGCTCCGCAGAAGTCCGATTCCTCCCCGGCCTGAAGGCCGCCGCATTCGAGGAGAAAGCCGGTGAACGACGGCCACACCACCCACGACATCCCCGGCGCCGGCGCCCATGCCGAGCGCTCGTTCTCCGACCTGCTCGGCGACTGCGTGCACTGCGGGTTCTGCCTGCCCACCTGCCCCACCCACGTGCTGTGGGGCCAGGAGATGGACTCGCCGCGCGGCCGCATCCACCTGATGGGGCAGGTCGAGCAGGAGGACGTGCTGACCGACGCGGCCGTCCGCCACTTCGACAACTGCCTGGGCTGCCTGGCCTGCGTTTCGGCCTGTCCCTCGGGGGTGGCCTACGACGCGCTGCTGGAGAGCACCCGTGCCCGGGTCGAGGAGGAGCACCCGAGGGGCCGGGGCGAGCGGCTGCTGCGCGCGGCGATCTTCGCGCTGTTCCCCTATCGGCGCCGACTCGACCTGCTGCGCGGCCCGCTCCGCGCCTACCAGGCCTCCGGCCTGTCCGGGCCGCTGCGCCGCTCCGGGCTGCTCGACCGCCTGTCCCCCGTGCTGGCCACGATGGAACGCGTGGCGCCGCCCCTGAGCGGCGGGGTGCCCCGGCTGCCCGGGTTCGTGGCCGCGCGCGGGCGGCGCCGGGCCGTGGTCGGGATGCTCACCGGGTGCGTGCAGGGGGCGTTCTTCCCGCAGGTCAACACGGCGACCGCACGGGTTCTGGCAAGCGAGGGCTGCGACGTGGTGATCCCGCGCGGCCAGGGCTGCTGCGGCGCGCTGTCAGCGCACGCGGGGAGGGCTGCGGAGGCGGCCCGATTCGCCGACGCCACGGTCGCGATGTTCGACCGCGCCGGCGTGGAGACGGTCGTGGTCAATTCCGCCGGGTGCGGCAGCACCATGAAGCACTACGGGCGGGTGCTGCGGGAGGCGGGCGCCCCGGATGCACGGGTGCGCCGCGCCGAGGAGCTCGCCTCCCGCGTCGTCGACCTCACCGAGTTCCTGGCCGAGCTGGGGCCCCGGGCGCGGCGGCATCCGCTGCCCGTTCGGGCGGCCTACCACGACGCGTGCCACCTTTCCCACGGCCAGGGCGTCGCGGCCGCTCCCCGCGCGCTGCTGGCGGCCGTCCCCGAGCTGGACCTGTGCGATCTGCCCAACCCCGACATCTGCTGCGGTTCGGCGGGTGTGTACAACCTGCTGCGGCCCGGTCCCGCGGCCGAGCTCGGTGACCGCAAGGGTGCGGACGTGCGCTCCACCGGCGCCGACCTGCTGGTCGCGGGGAACCCGGGGTGTTCACTGCAGATCGCCTCGGCGATGGAGCGCACGGGTCGTGCCATCGCGGTCGCGCACACCGCCCAGGTCCTCGACGCCTCGATCCGCGGCCTGCCGCCGACGGCCCTCGTGACCACCCCCGCTCCCCGCCCCTGAACCGCCCGTTCGCCCACGCCTGAGGAGGGGGCGGTCAGGGCGTGTCGAGGTAGCCGATGTCGGCGTAGTCGAGGGTGCCGAAGCCGACCGCGCCGAGGTTGGCGATGTCGTGGCGCGCCGCCACCAGTTCGGGGCGCTGGTAGAGCGGCAGGGTGTGCCCGGCCTCCCACAGCAGGCGGTCGGCCTCGTTGATGCGGCGCAGTGCCTCGTCGGGATCGAGGGTCTCCAGTGCCCCCTCCAAGGCACGGTCGATCTCCGGGGAGGAGATGCGGCCGACGTTGGCCCGCCACTCCGGCGTACCGTCGGCCCCGGTCACCGGGCTGCTCCACTGCTGCAGGGTCGCCGAGAGCGGGAATCCGCCGCCGGTGTTGACGAAGGCGACCATGTCGTAGCGGCCGGGCAGCACGTAGTCGCTGAACAGCTTGTCGCCGGCCACGGGGTCGATGCGCACGTCGATGCCGATGTCGGCGAGCATGCCCTGCACGAGTTCGGCCTCGTCCCGGGCGGGGCTGTGGCCGCGCGGTACCAGGAAGTCGACGCTGAGCGGGGTTCCGCCCCTGGTACGGGTGCCGCCTTCCGGTGGGACCGTCCACCCCGCGGCGTCCAGGAGCTCGCGCGCGTGCTCCGGGTCGAAGTCGCCCCACGTGCCGCTGTTGTCCGCGTACCCGTGGCGGCCCTCCAGCAGGAGGTGGTTGCCCAGCGGGGCGCGCGGCGGCTCGATCGAACCGAACGCGGCCTGGATCAGGACCTCGCGGTCGATGCCCTGGAAGACGGCGTGCCGCACGTCCACGTCGGAGAGCATGTCGCTCTGCCCGTTGAGGGTGATGTGCCGGTAGTCGGGGGCCAGGGCCGCGCGGACCTCGCCGTCGGCGGCCGAGGAGGCGCGCTCGTAGGAGGCGGAGTCCAGGGGAAGCGCGTAGGTGTCGATGCCGCCGTCGAGGAACGCGCTGTCCAGCGCCTCGGGGGCCATCGTGCGGAAGATGATGCGGTCCAGCTTGGCCGGGGTGCCCCACCAGTCCTCGGAGCGCCGCACGGTCAGGGTCTGCGCACCCCGATCGATCCCGTCGAACGCGAAGGGGCCGGCGGTGACGGGGATGTCCTCTCGGTAGCCGGTGTCGAAGCGGTCCGCCGACTCGGTGTAGGCGGCGGGCAGGAGCGGCGCGAACAGGGCGGCGTACTCCGCGAACGGCCGGTCGAAGGCGATGACGACCTCGAACTCGTCCTTTCCCGCGTCGACCGAGGAGATCCGGTCGTAGCCGACACCGCCGAGGGTCCGGTATCCGGGCTGCTCACCCGCGAGCGCCCGCGCCATGGCCGCGTAGTCGCGCCAGGTGATCGGGGTCCCGTCCGACCAGCGGGCCTCGGGGTTCAGCCGCAGGGTGAGGACCTGTCTCCCGCCCGCTCCGTCGGAGGAGCGGACCTCGACGTCCTCGACGTAGTCGGGGTCGGGGGCGGCGACACCGTCCTCATCGGTCCGGAAGGGGTAGGGCATCAGCGCCGCCATGACGGTGCCGACCGTAGCCAGGTTGCCGTCGGCGTGGTGCGGGTTCCATTGGGCGGGGAACTCGTTGAGCCCCCAGCGCAGGGTTCCGCCCTCGGTGAGCTCGTCCCGGTCGGCCGGGTTCAGCGCCGAGGCCGCCACCGCCTCGGCGCGGTTGTCGGCCGCCGCCTCATCGTCGCCGTTCCGGCAGGACGCCGCGGCGATCGCGATCAGCAGAACGGACGCCGCGACCCCGACGGCCCTGCTCGTCCCCGCTCGCACTCGTCTCTCCCCCTGCGTCGACGTCCGTCGGCCGTCCGCCGCGGTCGGGCGGCCGAGCGGGGCGGCCGCGTACCGGTCATGGAACTGGTCATAGATGGAACTGGTCATAGAAGGTGTGGCCGGATGGCGTCTCCCCCGGCCGCACCGTGGGAGTGAGGGGGTGCGGCAGGCGGCGTCCATCGGCACTATCGGAACAATTCGGAAATTCTACTCCGTCGGCGACCGCGAGAGGCGCCTTGGGAGCAGGTCACCGGGCAGGTCACGCCCGCGCACGGCGACCTCCGGGCAGTTCCCCGGCCCTGCGCCCCGTGCTCGCACACCGTTCGCCTCCCCTGCCCCACCGGCCCCGGTACTCAACCGCCCGCACCATCGCCCTGCACCTTCCCCTCCCTCCCCTGGCGCACCCTCACCCGGTCCGGACCCGCGGGTCGAGCATCACCCGGACCACGTCCAGCAGTGCGCCGGTCAGCAGCACGCACAGCGCACCGAAGCACAGCACCGCGGCCACCGCGTTCACGTCGCCGTGGCCCACCGAGTCGATGAGCAGTTCACCCATCCCGTGCACACCGAACACCTTCTCCACGATGACCGCGCCCGTGAACATCGCCGCCATCGAATAGCCCAGGTAGGTCGTGGCCGGAATGAGCGACGAGCGCAGCGCGTGCACGGTCAGCGCCCTGCCCCGGGTCAGCCCCTTGGCGCGGGCGGTTCGAACGTAGTCCGCCGACGCCGCCTCCGCCATCACGCCCCGCTGGAAGCGGCTGAAGACGGCGATCTGCGGGAGGGCGATGGCGAGGGTGGGCAGCACGAGGTGGCGCGCCCGGTCGGCGGCCTCGCCCCAGAAGCCGGCGGACAGCCCGGGGGTCGACTCCCCCGTCGTCCGCAGCAGCTCCACCCCGGTCACCTGGTTGACCCACAGCGCCGCCGCCTGCAGGAGCACCGCGACCACCACCACCGGGATCGAGATCAGCACCACCGACGCCGCCGTGCCGACCCGGTCGGCCACTCCGTACCGGCGGCTGCCCGTCCACGCTCCCACCAGCACGCCGACCACCCCGCCCACGACGACGCCCAGCGCCAGCAGACGCAGACTCGCGCCGACGCGGTGGGCGATCTCGCCGTTGACCGGGCGCCCGTCCCAGGTACTGCCGAAGTCGCCGGTCACGACGCCCGACGCCCAGGTGAGGTAGCGCTCGCCGAGCGGGACCGCGTCGCTCAGGTTGCGCTCGGCCAGCATCTGCTCCACGACCTGCGGCGGCGGGGGCGGGCGCTGGCCCTCGTAGTTCTCCCGCGGGTTGAGGGCGAGCGCCGCGAGGAGATAGGCACAGCTGCACACGACGGCCAGCAGCACCACGTGGCCGGCCATCCTGCGCAGCAGGAAGCGCGCGGCGGCGCTCACCCCAGGCGCGCCTCGTCGACCTCGCCCTCGGCGAGGATCACGGCCGGGCCGCGCAGCCGGGCGCCGTCGGCGTCCAGGTAGACGATGCACTCACCGCCCGGAACGCGCACCCGCCACGTGGCGCCTTCGCCGGGGGGTGTCGCGGCCGCGGCGGCGGCCACGATGCCGGTGCCGCACGAGCGCGTCTCCGCGGAGCCGCGCTCGTACACCCGCATCTCCAGCACGCCGGGGGCGGTCTCGGCGAAGACCTCGACGTTGGCGCCCTCGGGGAAGTCGGCCGGGTCCAGGACCGGCCTCGCGGTGAGGTCGATCTCTGCTACCGGCCGGTCCACCGGGCAGGCCAGGTGCGGGTTGCCCACCGAGACGCGGGTGCCGTGGACGGTGCCGTCGGCCAGCGCCGCCGACCCCTTGCCGAGGATCTCCGGGCGGCCCATGTCGACGGTGACGTCGCCGTCGGCCTCGATGGCGACGTGCCGCGCCCCGGCCCGGGTACCGACGCCGAACGCGGTACCCTCGCTCAGCCCCGACGCGATGAGGTAGCGGGCGAAGACGCGGACCCCGTTGCCGCACATCTCGGCGAGGCTGCCGTCGGCGTTGCGGTAGTCCATGAACCACTCGCAGGAGGCCGCGGAGGCCGCCGCCTCGGGCAGCACCTCGCCCAGCGCCCGGGTGCGGACCACGCGCAGCACTCCGTCTCCGCCGATTCCGGCGCGGCGGTCGCACAGCGCGGCGACCATCGCGGGGGTGAGGTCCAGCGAACCGTCGGGGTCGGGGAGGATCACGAAGTCGTTCTCGGTGCCGTGGCCTTTGGCGAATCGCATGTCGATCATCCTAGGAGCAAACAGGTCCAAGCGCTGTCAGACTGGACCGATGAGCAGTGTGAACAGAGTGCTCGCGGTCGTCGGCGCGACCGCGGCCGGCAAGTCCGACCTGGCCGTGGAACTCGCCCTGCGGCTGGCCGAGCGCGGGACGCCCGGGGAGATCATCAACGCCGACTCCATGCAGCTCTACCGCGGCATGGACATCGGGACCGCCAAGCTCACCGTGGCCGAGCGGCGCGGCGTGCCGCACCACCTGCTCGATATCTGGGACGTCACCGAGACCGCCGACGTCGCCCGCTACCAGCGGCTGGCCCGCGGGCTCATCGACGACATCCGGGCGCGCGGCGGCGTGCCGATCCTGGTCGGGGGGTCGGGGCTGTACATCCGCGGAGCCCTGGACCACCTGGACTTCCCCGGAACCGACCCCCGGGTACGGGCGCGGTTGGAGGCCGAGCTGGCCGAGTTCGGCCCCGGTCCGCTGCACGCCCGGCTGGCCGAACGCGACCCGGCGGCGGCCGAGGCCATCCTGCGCGGCAACGGGCGCCGCATCGTGCGGGCGCTGGAGGTCATCGAGGTCACCGGTCGCCCGTTCACCGCGACCATGCCCCAGCACGTGTCCCGCTACCCGTGTACGCAGGTCGGCCTGTCGGTGCCCCGCCCCGAGCTGGACGAGCGCATCGAGCTGCGCGTCGACCGCATGTGGGAGGCCGGGCTGGTGGAGGAGGTCCGCCACCTGGAGAAGCACGGGCTTCGGGAGGGCCGCACCGCCTCGCGGGCGCTCGGCTACGCCCAGGTCCTCCGCTTCCTCGCCGCCGAGCAGGGCCTGCCGGGCGAGGACGGCACGGTCGTGGACTACGACGAGGCGGCAGCGCGCGCGGACACCGTCCGCTCCACCCGCAGGTTCGCCCGCCGCCAGGACTCCTGGTTCCGCCGCGATCCGCGGATCGACTGGCTCCCCTACGACGCCCCCGACCTCGCCGACCGCGCGCTGGAGCTGGCCGAGGCCGCCGGCCACCGCTGATCCTCTCTGCGCCGATCCCGGATCCGTCCGGGAGTAAAGGCGCGCTCGGGGCCCGCCTCTCCCCGAGAACGCCCCTCGGGGAGGGCGGAGGGGGTCAGTTCCAGGTGGCGCAGAAGTACCCGACGCCATAGGGGGCCGTGTGGGCGAGAAGGCGGCCGCGCAGGCCGGAACCGTCCGCAGCGCCGGCGAGGGTCTGCCAGGCCGCACGGCCGGCGGCCATCAGCTCATCGGCGAGGCGCGGGTCGAGCGCGGACAGCCCTTCGACGTCGGCGTCGGCCAGCGCGGCGGCCACGGAGTCGTCGAAGCCGACGGCGCGGTCGTCGAAGCGCCCGGGTGAGGCGGTGGTACGCCGGGCGCTCCCGTCGCCCATCACCAGGAGCGCGAGGCGCGGCACCGATGCGGCCAGCTCGGCGCCGCGCACCAGGCACTCCTCGGGACGGGCGTCGCGGGCCACCTCCGCGTAGCGGGACGGCGCCGCTCCCCCGCGTTCGGCCAGCCAGCGGCCGACGGTGAGCGGGTGCGGCAGCACCGCCGGGGCCGGACCGACCTCTAGGGGGACGCCGAAGGGCGCCAGACTGCCTCCGGCGTCGGCGCCGTGAACCCGGTTCTCCTCGCCGGCCCCGACCACGACGAGCTCGTCGGGGCCGGCCGCGACCAGGTCGGCCACGGCCCGGTCGCAGGCGGCGCGCAGTGCGTCGAGTTCGGCGGCGGCTCCGCGGGCGATCTGGGGGACGAGCAGCGGCGGGTGCGGGCACACGGCGGCGGTGATCAACACAGGGCGAGGGTATCGGGTCGCCGTTTCGACGGTTCCTCGGGACACGTGGCCCTTGCCACCCCATCCGTCCCCGCGTACGTTCGACTCTGTGACCGGATTTCTCATCCGGTCACAGAGTCATGATCACAACGGGAGTGGCGGAGCGGCGTGGCACCGAACGAGCGGATCGACCGGGCGCCGGAGGGGGCGACGGCCCCCGGGCGCGACATGCGTGCGGAGCGCATCCTCGACACCGCCGGGGAGCTGCTGGTCGCGTGGGGGTATCGGCGGGTCACGATCGACGAGGTCGCCCGCCGGGCGGGCGTCGGCAAGGGCACCGTCTACCTGCACTTCAGCACCAAGGAAGCACTGTTCCTGACCGTGCTGATGCGCTCGCAGGCCGCGCTGTGCGCGACCTTCGTCCAGGCGATGCGCGCGGACCCGGCCCAGATCCTCCCCGGCCGGCTGGCCGAACGGGGCTTCCGGGCGGTCATGGAGGACCCCATCATCCGCGCCGTCACCGTCGTGGACACCGACACCCTGGGCACCCTGGCCCGCAGCGCACCCGAGCTCATCGGCGACCTGATGGCCTTCCGGGACCGCAGCGACACCGAGTACTTCCGCCTGCTGCGCGAGCACGGCATCGTGCGCACCGACCTCCCGGCCCCCGCGCAGCGCTACGCCTTCAAGGCGACCGTCACCGGCTTCATGACGCTGGACAGCCTCACCGGCGGACGGGACGCGGACCCCGACACCGCCACCAAGATCGATGCGCTGGCCAGGACCGTGGGCGCGGCCTTCGATGCCGATACCCGGCCCGAGGTCCTGCGTGCGGCGGCACCGCGGGTCATCGACCTCTACGAGCGCCTGGAGGAGCGGATCCGCGACGAGATCGACCGGCAGAAACGCACCTGAGGTGCGACACCGCGACCGGATACCCGAGGAGTGGACGCCATGACCCCCCGGACGCCCGACATCGAGCCCACCACCGCAGCAGAGCCGGGCACCGCCCACCTGATGGACCCGGAATTCGTCCGCGAGCCGTACGGCGCCTGGGCGCGCATCCGCGAGCACGGGCCGGTCGTCCCCGGCTATTTCGTGGACGGCTTCCCGCTGTGGGTCGTCACCCGGCACGAAGACGCGCGGGCCGTGCTGAGCGACCCGCGCTTCGCCAACGACTCGGCCTCGGTCCCGGGCGTCGAGACGAACGAGCGCACCGCGCTGATGCGGCACTTCGGCATCCCCGAGGACTACATCCCCTATCTGGCGGAGTCGGTCCTGGACGCCGACGGGGCCGACCACACCCGGCTGCGCAAGCTCGTCTCCCGCGCCTTCACCGTGCGTCGGGTCAACGAATTGCGGCCGCGTGTCGAGGAGATCACCGAGCAACTGCTCGACCGGCTCCCAGGCGAGGCCGAGGACGGTGTCGTCGACCTCATCGAGCACTTCGCCTACCCGATGCCCATCACCGTCATCTGCGAGATGGTCGGCGTCCCCGACGAGGACCGGCCGCTGTGGCTGAAGTGGAGCCACGACCTGGTGTCGACCGACACCGACGCGATGGGTGCCGCGGTGGTGGAGCTGGTCGATCACCTCAAAGCCATGGTCGAACGGCGCCGGGCCGCGCCGCGTGACGACCTCATCGACG
Source organism: Nocardiopsis mwathae (assembly GCF_014201195.1). Lineage (NCBI taxonomy): Bacteria > Bacillati > Actinomycetota > Actinomycetes > Streptosporangiales > Nocardiopsidaceae > Nocardiopsis > Nocardiopsis mwathae. The sequence goes on from NZ_JACHDS010000001.1 coordinate 3,373,511, forward strand.
CGCTGATCCGCATTCAGGACGAGGACGGTTCCCGGCTCGGCGAGGCGGAGCTGGTCACCATGGTGCTCAGCCTGGTGGTCGCCGGGCACGAGACCACGGCGCACCTGCTCGGCAACGGCACCGCCGCGCTGCTCACCCACCCCGACCAACTGGAGCTGCTGCGCCGGGACGAGAGCCGCGCCCCGGCGGCCGTGCACGAGCTGCTGCGGTGGTGCGGCCCGGTCCTGGTGACGCGCCCGCGCTTCGCGACCGAGGACGTCACGGTCGCCGGCACCCTGATCCGCCAGGGCGAGCGGGTCCTGGTGGTGCTCGTCTCGGCCGACCGCGACCCGCGTCGCTTCGACGAGCCCGACCGACTCGACATCACCCGGCGCCCGGCCACCCGCGGGGAACAGCACATCGCCTTCGGCCACGGCGCCCACTACTGCCTCGGCGCCGCCCTGGCCCGCCAGGAGGGCGAGGTCGGCTTCACCCGCCTGCTGCACCGCTTCCCGGGCCTGTCCCTCGCGGTCCCGGAGGAGGAGCTGGAATGGGCCCCGCGCCCGGGCATGCGCCGACTCGCCCGGCTGCCCGTCCGGCTGTGAGGCGGCGGGCCCGGTGAGCCCGCCGGGGCGGGCCGCCCCGGACCCGGGCGGCCCGCACTGCGCATAGCCTGGACGGTCGTCGACGGTCATCGGTCGGCCGACGACGGCGGGTCGGGAAGAGAGGCGGGCAATGCCGCAGGTTCCGCGGGTCGTGATCGCGGCCCCGGCGTCGGGGAGCGGGAAGACCACGGTCGCCACCGGGCTCATGGCCGCGCTCGCGGCACGGGGCGCGCGCGTGTCCGGACACAAGGTCGGACCGGACTACATCGACCCCGGGTACCACGCGCTCGCCACCGGAAGGCCGCCGCGCAACCTCGATCCGGTGCTGTGCGGCGAGGACCGGGTCGTTCCACTGTTCCGGCACGGCGCCGCCGGCGCGGACATCGCCGTGGTCGAGGGCGTGATGGGCCTGTTCGACGGCGCCTCCGAGCCCCGGCACTTCCACGGCCCCGGCGACTTCGCCTCGACCGCGCACGTCGCCGGGCTGCTCGGCGCGCCCGTCGTGCTGGTCGTGGACGCCGCCCGGACCAGCCGATCCATCGCCGCGCTGGTCCACGGCTTCTGCACGTATGAGACGCGGGTGCGTGTGGGCGGGGTGATCCTCAACCGGGTCGGCTCCGACCGGCACGAGGAGCTGCTGCGCGACGCCCTGGAGGACGCGGGGGTGCCGGTCCTGGGCGCGATCCGGCGGCATTCCGCGGTCGAGACGCCGTCGCGCCACCTCGGTCTCATCCCCGCCGCCGAGCGCGCGGACGCCGCGCGCGCGGCGGTGGACGCGCTCGGCTCACTGATCGCCGACTCCTGCGACCTGGACGCGATCGTCGCGCTGGCGCGCGGCGCCGCCCCGCTGCCGGGACCCCCCTGGAGCCCCGATGCTGAGCTGGCGGCGCCGCCGGGCGCCGAGCCGCGGGCGCCCTCCGTCCCGGCACGCGTCGCGGTCGCCGGCGGCCCCGCCTTCACCTTCTCCTACACCGAGCAGACCGAACTGCTGCGGGCCGGCGGCGCCGAGGTGGTCGCCTTCGACCCGTTGCGCGACGAGAAGCTCCCCGCCGACACCGCCGGCCTCGTCATCGGCGGCGGGTTTCCCGAGATGCACGCCGCCGAGCTCTCCCGCAACGCCCCGCTGCGCGCCGCCGTCGCCGACCTCGCCGACCGCGGCGCCCCGATGGCCGCCGAGTGCGCGGGACTGCTCTACCTCGCGCGCGAACTGGACGGCGCCCCGATGTGCGGTGTCATCCCGGCCTCGGCACGGATGACGGAGCGCCTGACCCTCGGCTACCGCGCCGCCGTCGCGGTACGCGACTCCGTTCTGGCCGGCGCCGGTACTCGGGTGCACGGCCACGAGTTCCACCGCACCGAGCTGACTCCGTCCCGCGGCACCGACCCCGCCTGGCAGTGGCGATCCGGTGGCGGCGAGGGGTTCGCGAGTGCCACCCTGAACGCCTCCTACCTCCATGTGCACTGGGCCGGCGCCCCCGCCCTGGCCGCCCGTTTCCTCGGGTCGGTACGCGGATTCGCCGAGACGAAGGGCAGGTCCGACCGATGAGCGCCGCCACCGCCTCGACCATGCCGGTCGTCATCCTGAAGACCGAGCGGCTGACCCTGCGCGCCTTCACCGAGGCCGACATCGACGACGTCTACGCCGCGGTGCGGGATCCCCTGATCCAGACGTGGCTGCCGCTCCCCGAGCCCGGGGTGCCCTACACCCGTGCCGACGCCGAGGAGTGGTGCCTGACCGGTGCCCCGGAGTCCCGTGCCGGAGGCGACGGGCAGAACTGGGCTGTCACCGATCGCCGGACGGGCCGCTTCCTCGGGTCCGTCGGGCTGACGCGCACGATGTGGGTGGTCCGGTCGACCGAGGTCGGGTACTGGACGGCCCCGTGGTCGCGCGGCACGGGCGTCGCCGCGGAGGCCGTGACCGCGGTCTCCCGCTGGGCGCTGGACCAGGGCCTGGAGCGCGTGGTCCTGCGGGCCGCGACCGCCAACACCGCCTCCCGCCGCGTGGCGGAGAAGTCGGGATTCGCCTTCGAGGGCATCGAACGCAACGCGATGCTCCTCCACGAGGGCCGTGCCGACCTGGCCCTCTACAGCCTGATCCCGTCCGACCTGGGGAAGCCCCCGGAGGACGGAACCCGCTGACGCCGCTTGCCTGCCGAGGTCCGGACAGGGTCAGGGTGGTCGGGGTCCACCGGGGCCTTGTCAGCGTTCCCCTGCACGGTGTCCCGTGGAGACGAGCGGCAGCGACGAGGACGGCAGGAGCCTGGGGCAGGCGGTCGCCGTGCGGGTGAGCGGACGGCCGGGCCAGCGGCGGGGGCCGACCCCTGCGGCCGGTCCCGGTTCCGTACCAAGGGGCGGCCACGGAGAGGGTGGGAGGAGCGCCCCGATCGGCCCCCGCACCGGACAGCTCTCCCCCTTCGTTGATCTCGGGGATATCGGGGTGTCGGGGGCGATTTTTACCCCGACATCTCCGAGATCAACGGAATCGGGGGCCGATCGCAGGCATCACCACTCGATGCCGCGCTGCCCCTTCTGGCCCGCGTCCATCGGGTGTTTGACCTTGGTCATCTCGGTGACGAGGTCGGCGGCGTCCAGGATGCGCCGGTCGGCGTCGCGGCCGGTGATGATGACGTGCTGGTCGCCCGGTCGGTCCCGCAGGGTCGCGACGACGTCGTCCACGTCCACCCACCCCCATTTCATCGGGTAGGTGAACTCGTCGAGCACGTAGAGCCGGTAGGTCTCGGCGGCCAGATCGCGCTTGATCTGGCTCCAGCCCTCGGCGGCGTCGGCGGCGTGGTCCTCCTCGGTCCCGGGGCGCTGGATCCAGGACCAGCCCTCGCCCATCTTGTTCCAGGTGACGGTGCCGCCCTCGGAGGTCTCCCCCAGGACGCGCAGCGCCTTCTCCTCGCCGATCCGCCACTTCGCGGACTTCACGAACTGGAAGACGCCGATGTCCCACCCCTGCGCCCAGCCGCGGGTGGCCAGGCCGAAGGCGGCGGTGGACTTGCCCTTGCCGGGGCCGGTGTGCACGATCAGCAGCGGCCGGTTGCGCCGCTGGCGGGTGGTCAGCCCGTCGTCGGGGACGTAGGCGGGTTTGCCCTGGGGCATCTGCGGAGTCCTTGTCTGTCGCTGTCGGTCGATCGCTGTCACTGGATGTCGGTCGATGTGGCCGTCTCGTTCGCCCACCGCCGGCCTCCGGCTCAGGCCGCGCTGTTCCGGGTATGCCGGGTGTGCCGGACCAGTCCGCTCAGGGCATCGGCGCCCAGTTCCTCCAGCCGGACCGCGGTCCCGCCCATGGCGGCGGCCAGACGGCCGGCCAGCCCCAGCCGGACCGCGCCCGACTCGCAGTCGACGACGACGGTCTCCACCCCTTGGGCGCCGATCCATGCCCCGGCGCGCAGGGCGTCGTCGAGTGCGCCGTGTGTGGCCCGGCCGTCGGTGACGACGACCAGCAGCGGGCGGCGCCGCGGGTCGCGCAGGCGCTCGATGCGCAGGACGTCGGCCGCGCGCAGCAGCCCCGCGGCCAGCGGGGTGCGCCCTCCCGTCCGGAGTTCGCGCAGGCGGCGCGCGCCCGCCTCGACCGAGGAGGTGGGCGGCAGGTCGAGTTCGGCGCCGCGGCCGCGGAACGTCACCAGCCCGACCTTGTCGCGCCGCTGGTAGGCGTCGAGCAGCAGGCTGAGCACCGCGCCCTTCACTGCGCGCATGCGCTGCCGCGCCGCCATGGAGCCGCTGGCGTCCACGCAGAACAGGACGAGGTTGCCTTCGCGCCCCTCGCGCACGGCCTCTCGCAGGTCGGACCCGTCGAGGAGCAGCCCGGGGCCGGTGCGGCCGCGCGCCCGCTGGTGCGGGGCGGCCGCCCGCAGTGTCCCGGTCAGGTGCAGCGCGCCGACGCGCTCGCGGGGCGGGCGGGCGCCCGATGTCCTGCCGTAGGGGGTTTCGGCGCGGGAGCGGCGGCCGGGGGTGCCGTGGCCGATCCCGGCGACGCTGAACAGCCGCGGCCGGTAGGTGTCCCCCGCCTCGGCGGTGCTGTCGCCGGTGGGGTGTTCCGTTCCCGCAGGGGGATCCGGGGGAGACGAAGGCGGGGCTTCCTCCTGCGGTTCCTGGCGCGGGGCGTCGTCGGGCGCGGGGGCCTCGGCGCCGTTCCGCTGCCCCCGGTCCACCTCGGCGTCCCCCGGACCGGGGTCGGCGCCGCCGTCGTCGGGACGCCCCGGGTCCTCGTCCGGGGCGTCCTCACCGGCTTTTGGGTCCGCATCACCCGCCTGGTCGAGCGCATCCTGCAGGCGGTCCTCGTCGAGGTCCGGGGCGTCGAAGGGGTCGCGGCGGCGCCGGTGCGGCAGGGCCAGGCGGGCGGCGTCGCGGACGTCGTCGGAGGTGACCTCGATGTGGTCGCGCCAGGCGGCCAGGGCCATGGCCGCGCGGGCGGTGACGATGTCCGCCCGCAGCCCGTCGACCTCGAACGCCGCGCACACGGCGGTGACCTGGCGCAGCGCGGCGTCGGAGAGGACGACCCCGGGCAGCCGCTTGCGTGCGGCGCGGATGTGCGCGGCGAGTTCGGCGTCCTCGCCGGAGTATCCGGCGGCGAAGGCTCCGGGGTCGGTCTCGAAGGCGAGGCGGCGGCGCACCACCTCGGCCCGCTCGGCCGGGTCGCGGGTGGCGGCGACCTCGACCGTGAGGCCGAAGCGGTCCAGCAGCTGCGGGCGCAGCTCGCCCTCCTCCGGGTTCATGGTGCCGACCAGAAGGAACCGTGCGGCGTGCGCGACCGACACGCCCTCGCGCTCGACGTGCGAGGTACCCATCGCCGCCGCGTCCAGGAGGAGGTCGACGAGGTGGTCGTGGAGCAGATTGACCTCGTCGACATAGAGGACGCCGCGGTGTGCGGCGGCGAGCAGGCCGGGTTCGAAGGCTTTGACACCCTCGGTGAGCGCGCGCTCGATGTCCAAGGAGCCCACCAGGCGGTCCTCACTCGCGCCGACCGGCAGCTCCACGAGGCGTGCGGCGCGCTCGGCGGGGACGGCGCCGTGGGGGTGGGGCCCGTCGGGGCACCGGGGGTCCGCGGCGGCGGGGTCGCAGGAGAACCGGCAGCCGTCGACGATGTCGAGGTCGGGCAGGAGCGCGGCGAGGGCGCGCACGACGGTGGATTTCGCGGTGCCCTTCTCACCTCGGACCAGCACACCGCCGACCGCCGGGGAGACGGCGTTGATCAGCAGCGCCAGTTTCAGGTCGTCCATGCCGACGACCGCGCTGAAGGGGTAGCGAGCCGGAGCGCTCACGCGGGTCAGTCCTTCCTCGGGAGTCCACGCCCATAGGGGTCGGTCGCGGCGCCGTGCAGTCTCCTGGCTCCCAGATCGCCGCGTCCCCGCCGCCTTCCCACCGGTGTCGTCCGGCAGTGGCTACGGTCGCGGGTCCGCTCCCTGGTCACAGTGGCGGGACCGCCCCGGATTCGCACCGGGTTCCTGCGTGCGGCGGCGGACCCCGGTAGGGCCGCACCGCCGACGTCGGCACCGCCCACCAGAATGGCACACGCCCGCCGGAGGACACTCCCGCGTCGGCTTTTCGGGCCGACCGGCCTATCCGGATGCTGAAACCGGTTCTAGCATGCGGTCCAGGCACCCGCTTCCCGCCGAGCGACCGATGGAGCGCACATGGCCACGGACCTGAAGCTGGGACTCGCGGTGGGGTACTGGGGTGCCCGCCCCGACGACGCCACCGCGACCGTACGGGCCGCCGAGGCCCTCGGGTACGACTCGGTGTGGACCGCCGAAGCCTACGGATCCGACGCCTTCACCCCGCTGGCCTGGTACGGAGCCCGGACCGAACGGATCGGCCTGGGCACCGGGATCGTGCAGCTCTCGGCGCGCACCCCGGTCGCCACCGCCATGCACGCGCTCACCCTCGACCACCTGTCCGGTGGGCGCCTGCGGCTCGGCATCGGGGTGTCCGGCCCGCAGGTGGTGGAGGGCTGGTACGGGCAGCCGTTCCCCCGCCCGCTGCAGCGGACCCGCGAGTACCTGGACATCATGCGCCGGGTCTGGCGCCGCGAGGCACCGGTCACCGCGCCGGGACCGCACTACCCGCTCCCCTATCCGGGCGGGACCGGGCTGGGCAAGCCGCTGAAGCCGATCACCCACCCGCTGCGCCCGCACATCCCCGTCTACCTGGGTGCCGAGGGACCGAAGAACGTCGCGCTGGCCGCCGAGATCGCCGACGGCTGGACCCCCCTCTTCTACCACCCGCGGATCAGCCCCGACGTGTACGCCGACGCGCTCGCCGGCGCCCCCGACGGCTTCGACATCGCCTGCACGGTCGCGGTGATCCCGCACGAGGACACCGCCGCGGCGCTGCGCGCGGCCAAGGCGCCGATCGCCTTCTACATCGGCGGCATGGGCGCCCGGGATGAGAACTTCCACCTCAACGTGTTCGTGCGCATGGGCTTCGCCGAGGCAGCCCACCGGGTGCAGGAGCTCTTCCTGGCCGGGCGCCGTGAGGAGGCGGTCGATGCCGTCCCCGACGACCTGGCCGACGGCCTCTCCCTGGTCGGCCCGCTTCCGCGCATCGCCGAACGCCTCGGGGCCTGGCGCGACAGCCCCGTCACCACCCTCCTCGCCGCCGGCGTCCGCGACGAACCCACTCTCCGCGCCTTCCGCGACCTGGTCCTGGGGTGACCGAGCCGGGATCGGCCCTCGACGACCTCAGTCCCACACGCGGGCCAGTAGCCATTCGCCGGTGGTGGAGTCGTGGCGGAGTTCGTAGACGCCCGGGGCGCGGTCCGCGCCGGCTTCGACGCGCCAGAACGTGCGCTGGGGCAGGCGGTCGTGGGCGGCGGGGGTCCAGTCGGTACGCAGGGTGACCCAGTGGTCGATGATCCGTCGGACCGTGTAGATCCGCCCGTCCCAGGTGAAGCGCTGCGGGCGGCCCTCCCGATCGACCACCGAGATCCGAACACCGTAGACACGTGCCACCGGGCCACTCCCCTCATCGCGTGCGCGCCCGCGTCCGCGGCGCGCGAAGGCCGTCGACCCGCGGGGAAGAGCAGGTTCACGTTCGAACAGGTGTTCTAATCATAGCCGGATGGGCCGCCGCCCGGAAGCGCAAAGTGTGTTCGCGTGTCCGCAACGTGTTCGGGAATCATGGCGAGACGTACGTGTCCGCACGTGCCTGGCACGTGCGGCATCCCCTGCACCCGGTACGAGGTCACCCGGCGACCGCACCCGCGCGGTGTCCGGCCGTCGTCGGTACGCTGTGAGGCGCGAACCCCCGTGAGCCACAAAGGAAAACCACAACTGTGACGTCGAACGAGCACGAGCGCGCCAAACCCCTCCGAACCGGCGACCCCCACGAGCTCGGGGACTACCGCATCGTGGGACGACTCGGCCGCGGCGGCATGGGCACCGTCTACCTCGCCAAGGACGCCTCCGACCGCTTCGTCGCGGTCAAGCTCATCCACCCCGACCTCACCGACGACGAGGACTTCCGCCGCCGCTTCGCCCGCGAGGTCCGGTCCGCACGGCGGGTCGCGCGCTTCTCCACCGCCGGGGTCATCGACGCGGAACTGGACAGCGACCCGCTCTACATCGTCTCCGAGTACGTCCCGGGCCCCAACCTGTCCGAGGCGATCAACGCCGAGGGGCCGATGCAGGGCGGAACCCTGGAGAGCCTGGCCATGGGGGTGGCGGCCGCGCTCACCGCGATCCACGGCGCAGGGGTGATCCACCGCGACCTCAAGCCCGCCAACGTCCTGCTGTCGAGCGTGGGGCCGAAGGTGATCGACTTCGGCATCGCTCGCGCCATGGACGACGACGGCTCGGTCACCCGTTCCAGCCAGCTCATGGGCACCCCCGCCTACCTCGCGCCCGAGCTCGTCATGGGCGGGGAGATCACCCCGGCCTCCGACATCTTCTCCTGGGGCTGTCTGATCGCCTTCGCCGGAACCGGCACGACCCCCTTCGACGCCCAGAGCGTCCCGGCCGTGCTGCATCTCATCAGCTCGGCGCCGCCGAACCTGGACGGCCTCGATCCGAGCCTGGACGAGCTGGTGCGCCGGGCGCTCGACAAGGACCCGAAGAACCGGCCCACCGCCCAGCAGCTGCTCAACCGCCTGGTCGGGCAGGAGAACCCCACCGAGTCCGTCGTGGACCGGACCGTGGAGCGCTCGTGGACTCCGCCGTCCACACCGCGGTCGGACGCCGCAGCGGCGGCGGGCTTGGCGGGGGCCGCCGCCGGTGCGGCCGCGGGCACGGCGGCGGAATCCGCCCCGACCGCGGCGATGCGCGAGGCCGGTGCGGCCACTCCCACGGACGCGGTGAACCCGGCCGACCAGACCACCCACGCCATGCCGCCCGAGGCCGACCGGCAGCCCTCCGCCTATCCGTCGGCGCCGCACCCCTCCGCCCAGGACCGGGTCCCCTCCGGCCCGCAGCAGCCCTCCTACGGCCCGCCGCCGTCCGGAGCACCGGTCACGGGCCCGCCGCCCGGCCCGGCGTTCGGAGCGCCCCCGCCCTACGGCCCGCCCTCGGGGCCGCAGCAGTCCCCCTACGGCGGCCCGCCGCAGCCGGGCGGGCAGCCGCCGATGGGCGCCGCCCCGCAGCCGGGGGCCTTTCCGTACCCCGGCGCTCCGTCTCCGCCCTACGGCCAGCCGTCCCACACCCCGATGGCGCCCGGCGGACCCGGTGCGCACGGCGGCCCGGGCCGACCGCCGTCGGGGCCCGACCCGGCGGCCGCCCCCGCGCCCGGGGGCGGGCGGAAGAAGCTGATGATGATCGGCGGGGGCGTCGGCGCGGTGGTCCTGCTGCTGGCCTCCGGCATCGTCGGGTCCTACCTGTTGAGCGGCCCGGAGTTCCCGTCGGGGACCAACATCTACACCGACGAGTTCGCCGATCCGAACTCCGGCTGGTCGGCCGATGACTCCGACGACCCCTTCGACGCACGCGAACACAACCGCGGTTACACCGACGACGGCCGCTACGCGCTGCGCGCCACCCGCGACGACACGGTCACCCGGGCCGGATCCGCCTTCGAGGGCGACTACCCCGAGCAGCTCGCCGTCAGCGTCGACACCACGGTGCAGAGCGGTCCCGACTACGGGGAGATGGAGGTGTACTGCTTCTTCAACAAGGACGACGAGACCCGCTATTCGGTGACCGTTCGCTTCGACGGCAGCGAGGCCCGGATCCGCCGGGTCGGCGGCGAGTCGGGCATCTCCACACTCGAACAGGTCACCGACGGCGTCCCCGGGTATCAGGCCCCTGAGGCCGACCGGGAGGACGAGGACAAGCCGGTCAACACCCTGCAGGTGACCTGCGAGCGCCAGGAGGAGGAGAGCGGGGGCTCGACCGAGCGGAGCATCGCGGTCGGCCTGTGGGTCAACGGCTCGCACGTGATGAACGCCGTGGACGACAACCCGGTGCAGAACGGCGTCGCCGGCCTCGGCGTCACCCGCGAGGGCGGGGGCAGCGGCGGGGATGCCATCGTGTACTTCGACGACTTCAGGATGAGCAAGCTGGACCCCGAAGGGGACAACGGGGGCTGAGGGGGCCGGGGCGGGTCCGTGCGCGGTCGAGCGCGGGACACCCACCGCCCCGCCCGCACACCCGAGGGACCGACACCGCGGAGGAGCCGTGAGCATGCGCGCCATCGTCATCGAGGAGCCCGGCGGGCCGGAGGTCCTGCGACCGTGCGAGGTGGACGACCCGCGGCCCGGGCCCGGGCAGGTGGTGGTCGACGTCGAGGCCGCCGGCGTCAACTTCATCGACATCTACCAGCGCACCGGTGTCTACCCCGTCCCCCTGCCCTACACCCCGGGCCTGGAGGGTGCGGGCACGGTCACCGCCGTCGGCGCGGGCGTGGCCGACCTGGCGGAGGGGCAGCGCGTCGCCTGGGTGTCGGCGCCCGGGGGCTACGCGCGGCGCGCGGCCGTCCCCGCCGAGCGGGTCGTCCCGGTCCCCGACGGTGTGTCCACCGAGCGGGCCGCCGCGGTGATGCTGCAGGGACTGACCGCGCACTACCTCACGCACGCGACCTACCCGGTCCGCCCGGGCGACGACGTGCTGGTGCACGCCGCTGCCGGAGGCACCGGCCTGCTGCTGGTGCAGCTGGCCAAGGCACGCGGCGCCCGCGTCATCGGCACGGTGTCCACCGCGGCCAAGGAGAAGCAGGCGCGTGCGGCCGGGGCCGACGACATCATCCGCTACACCGAGGTGGGCGACGTGGCGGCCGCCGTGCGCGGGCTGACCGGCGGCGCGGGCGTGGCCGCGGTGTTCGACGGCGTGGGGGCCGACACCTTCGACGCCAGCCTGGCCTCGCTGCGGCGGCGCGGCGTGCTGGCGCTGTTCGGCCAGTCCAGCGGGGTGGTGCCGCCGGTGGACCCGCAGCGCCTGAACAGCGCCGGGTCGGTCTTCCTGACCCGGCCGAACCTCGCCGACCACATCGCCGACCGCGCCGAGCTGCTGCAGCGCACCACCGACGTCCTGGGGCTCGTGGACGCCGGAGAGCTGCGCGTGGAGATCGGCGGCCGCTATCCGCTCGCGGACGCCGCCCGGGCCCATGAGGACCTGGCCGCCCGCCGCACCACCGGCAAGCTGCTGCTGGTCTGAGCGGCGCCTACTCGTTGTCGTCGCGCTGGGACGGCAGCGGCCCGGGGCCGGCCGCGGCGGCCGCCTCCTTGCGCGCGTTGGCGACCGCCGCCGCGGCGCTCTCCGCCGCCTCGACCGCGGCCTGGGCGGCCGCGGGCCGGGGGCGCTGCTCGCCCTCGGTGATCCGGCGCGGTTCTCCCTCGCCTTCCTCCACCTCGTCGGTCGCGGTGCTCGGGGCCGCGGCGGGGCGTACGCCCTCCCCGGCCTCGCCGGCGAAGGCCTTGGTGACGTTCTGCACCGCCTGGGTCAGCTCGCCGGGGATCACCCAGAACGTGTTCCCCTCTCCGCTGGCCAGGTGCGGCAGGGTCTCCAGGTACTTGTAGGCCAGCAGCTTGGAGTCGGCGTCGTTGGCGTGCACGGCCTGGAAGACGCGCTCGACCGCCTGGGCCTCACCGTCGGCGCGCAGGATCCGGGCCTGCTGGTCTCCCTGGGCCTCCAGGATGGCCTGCTGCCGGGCGCCCTCGGCGGTCAGGATGCGGGACTGCCGCTCACCTTCGGCGTGCAGGATCACCGCGCGCTTGTCGCGCTCGGCCCGCATCTGCTTCTCCATCGCCTCCTTGATCGTCGGCGGCGGGTCGATGGCCTTGATCTCGACGCGGTTGGCGCGGATGCCCCACTTGCCGGTGGCGTCGTCGAGGACGCCGCGCAGCCGCGAGTTGATGGTCTCGCGCGAGGTCAGGGTCTGCTCAAGGTCCATGCCGCCGATGACGTTGCGCAGCGTGGTGATGGTCAGCTGGTCGATGGCCTGCAGGTAGTTGGCGACCTCGTAGGCGGCGGCGCGGGGATCGGTGATCTGGTAGTAGAGGACCGTGTCGATGTTGACCACGAGGTTGTCCTCGGTGATCACCGGCTGCGGCCGCGAGGAGAACACCTGTTCGCGCAGGTCGTACTTGGTGTTGACGCGGTCGACGCCCGGGATGATGAAGTTCAGGCCGGGCTGGAGTGTGCGCAGGAAGCGCCCGAACCGCTCGATGTTGTAGGCGCGCGCCTGCGGCACGATGCGCACCGTGGACACGACCAAGAGGACGGCGATGGCCGCGAGGACGATGAACAGGATGTCGAGCCCCATTGTGATCTCCTGCCTGCCGAAGGATCCGGGTGTGGGAGGACGATGCGGTGGCGGTGCCCGTGCGAGCGGGCGTCAGGGCAGTGCTTCGCGCGGATAGACGATGGCCGTCGCTCCTTCGATCTCCATGACGTCGACGTGGATACCCGGCGGAATGGAGTGGTCCTCGTCCAGCGACCGGGCCGACCACTCCTCACCGACGAGCTTGATGCGGCCCTTCTCTCCGGTGACCTCTTCGACGACCACGGCGGACCGGCCGACCAGGGCGTCGGCCCCGGAGCGGAGCAGGGGTGGCTGTTGCAGGTGGCGCTTGGCGATCGGGCGGACGATGAGCAGGCCGGCGGCGGACGTGACCACGAAGGCCACGACCTGCACCACGACGCCGAACCCCAGTGCGCCGGCGATCCCGGCGACGAGGGCCGCGATGGCGAGCAGCCCCAGGGACAGGGTCAGCGTGAAGATCTCCGCGATCCCCAGTGCGACCGCGGCGACCAACCACAGGATCCACAGCGACATACGTGACTGCCTCCCGTCCGAAAGTGGCGGGTATCACTACGAAAATACCCCTCCTGCCACGATCAAGCACTACATCGGCGGAGAGGTTCGCCATAGGTCCGTAATTCCCCGGTCCAAGGTCGCGGGGGCCGGTCCGCTGCGGACCGGCCCCCGCGCCCGCGGAGCGGTGCGGATCAGGGCCTGCGCTCGGTGAACTGCAGGGCCAACTGGTAGGTCGGGCGGTTCTGCCAGGCGATCGGCCACATGCCGATGCCGCCCAGCTGCGAGTGGATGACGGCGTCGGCGCAGACCTGGTCTCCGGCCGAGCAGTGGGCGTCGCCGGGGTAGACGTCGGAGGCGGGCGCCGCGGCCGCCTGGGCGAGGGAGTCCAGCAGGGCGGTGCGGCAGGCGCCGACGTCGCCGCCGCCGCAGTAGGCCTGGCCGAGCGGTGCCCGGACGTCGTCGCCGAGCACGTTGCGCAGGTCCTTGTCGACATAGGACCACCAGCCGTACTGGAAGCTGGAGCCCTTGTGGGTCTGGCCCTGCTTCACGTCGCCGGGCTCGCCGCCGAGGCTGCCCGAGGGCGATTCGTCGACCTGCACGATCCCGGTGAGGCCCGTGTAGAGGTCACTGCCCAGTTCCGGTTGGAACTGCGCCCGGACGAGCAGCGGCCACCAGGCGTCGAGCACCCGGATGGCGTCGGCGTGCGCGTAGTGTCCGGCGTCCCGCCGGGGTTCCCGGCGCAGGGCGCCGTCCTCCAGCCAGTCGCGCAGGCCCGCGACGGTCGCGGCGAGCTCGGGGTCCTCGACGGGGGCGGTGTCGATGACGCGCAGCAGCTGCGGCAGCACGCGCTCGGCGCGCAGGTCGGCGACGCCGGCCTCGGTCATGACCCGGGTGAGCGAGGCGACGGTGAACTTGTGGCCGTCGTCGATCAGTCCGGCGACGCGGGCGTCGAGCAGGTCGCCGCGGTGGACCGACCCGGTCCCGTAGCCGGAGGTGTAGCCGCGGGCGATCTTGTTGTTCCAGTTGACGAGGTAGTCCGGGTTCAGGGCGTTGGGGTGGCGGTCCGGTGGGAGGTAGTCGGCGCTGTTGTCGGCCGGGTCCCAGCCCGACCATCCGGCTTCGGAGTCGGCCCGGATGGGCAGGTTGGGGTCGGTGCCCGGGGTGCGCACGGGGTTGGCGCCGGAGTTGACGAAGGCGATGTCATCGGCGTCGGCGTAGTGCCAGTTGAAGGCGTAGCCGATGTCGGCGGCGGCTTGCCGGAAGTCGGTCGCCGAGGTGATGGTGCCGGGTTCGTTGAATTTCTGGAAGCCGATGAGGGAGTCGACCTCCCGCATGTAGGTGGAGCGGCGGGTGGCGAAAGCCACGGGGGTGTCGTCGACGGTGCCGAAACCGTCGACCAGCCCGTGGGAGGAGCGCAGGGCGGTGAGCGTGTAGGAGCCGGCGGGCGTCCGGTCGGCCACGCTGGGCGACCACGCGTTGTCCACGCTCAGCTCCTCGAACTCCACGCACCGGCCGTCGTCGACGTAGGCGCGGGAGTCCAGGCTCGGGGTGGAGCCGTCGGGTTCGCACAGTTCGAGGGCGAAGGTGTCGGTGATGTCCTGTCCGGCGGAGGTGGCGCTCCAGGCGTAGTCGGTGCCGCGCCCCATCTGCACGTAGAAGCTCACACCGGGGAAGGAGGCGCCGCGGGCGCTGATGCCGGGCCCCTGCAGCTCCTGGACCATGAGCAGCTGGGGGGAGAAGTAGCCGGTCTGCGGGCCCATGACGGCGACGGGGTTGCCGCTTTCGGTGTGCCGGCCGGCGACGAGCAGGGCGTTGGACATGCCGCGCTCTCCGTCCAGGAAGTCCTCGGGCAGGACGCCTGCGTCGAAGACGCCCTCGGCCGCGCTGAGATCGCCCTGCTCGATGAGGGCCTCGATGCGCTGCCGGTCGGACTCCGGGAGGTCATCGACGGTGGCGGCGTCGGTGGCGGTCGGCGCTTCGGCCACGGCGGGCGGCGGCGGGGGCGCCGGGGCCCGCGCTGCGGGGATGTCGGCGTCGTGCACGATGTCGTAGGGGACGACCGAGCCGGGGTCGGGCATGGCGACGCCGACGGGGGCCTCGGGGGTGGCGCTGTAGGGGAAGTCCCCGTCGACCGTGGTGACGGCCTCGGGGTCGTTCTCCATGCGCCAGGAGCGCCACAGCTCCTCGCCCCTCTCCGCGCCGTACTCGTTCTCGAAGGCCGCCTTGAGCAGGGCCGATCGTACCTCGCCGCCGCCTCCGCCGCCGAAGAGCAGGCCGACCATGGCGGCGATGCCGACGACGTCGGTGGTGGTGAAGTGCTCGATCTCGCCCCTCTGGGTGATGGCGTTCTTGTGCCCGGTGAGCACGTACTCGCCGGGGTAGTCGAGCCTGCGCTGGGAGCGGTCGATGTAGGCGTTGATGCCCTCGATGTAAGCCTCGACGTCGGCCAGGCCCTGGCGCCCGCGCTCACCGCCGGCGGCCACGCGGTCGATCTGGGCCTGCTTGTCGGCCTCGGTGTAGGGGGCGCCGCGCCACAGGGTCTGCTCCAGCGCCCGGTTGCTCGGCGCGCCCCCGGCGAAGGGGGTGAGCTGGCCGCGCCCGAGGTTGCGCAGCACGTCCATCAGGAAGAGCCGGTCCTCGGCGGCGGCGTACCCGGCGCCGTACATGGTGCCTTCGCGGGTGGTGCCGTGGATGCGGGGGATGCCGTGGGCGGCGTCGCGGACGATGGTGACGTCCTGACGCGGCCGGTACCGGCGGTCGACGCGGGAGCCGGCGACGCCGAACGAGGCGTCGGCGAAGTAGTCGCCCAGGTCGCCGTCGGTGAGTCCGTCGTGGTCGTGCAGGAGGTTGTCGTACATGTCCAGCTGCGAGGAGGAGTGCCTGGGGCGGGTCCCGAACAGCTGGTGGCCGATGATCTCGACGAGGGTGGCGTTGCCGTTCTGGCCGGGCGGGACGATGTCGCGGCAGATGCCGCCGGAGCAGTGGTCCTCGACGGCGGCCGCGAGCCGGGCCGCATCGTCGGGGGCTGCCGCGTCCGCCCGCTCCACGGCCGCTGCGGGGGCGGAGGCCATGCCGGTGAGGAGGCAGGCGAGTGCGGTCCCGGCGGCCGCGGCACCGAGGAGGCGGGGGTGGGGGATGATCATGTTGTACACCTCGTTTACGCGGGGCTGGCGGCAGGTTAAGCACCGACACCCTTTTCCCGAAAGAGATTCACATTCGCCCGAGCGCCGACGCGGCGGGCGGGCGCCGCGGCCGCGCCACCCGCCGGGATTCGCCGTCCCCCCGCCACCTGCGAGAAAAACAAGCGATCGCTTGCCCAGATCACGATGTGACCCACGACACAAGGGTCGGTGCGTGGCCGAATGTGGCCACTCCCCGCCCCGCCGCCCCGGAGCCGCCGCTCCGATGGGCCGGGCACGCCCGCCGCGGCTCCCGCCGCCGGTGCCATCGGCCCCCTGAAATGCCGCCCCCGCAGGGAGTTTGGCAATCGCCACGTCCCCGGCGAGAATGCCGGACATGAGCCACGGCCCCTACCCTTCACCGGATCCGAGCGACCCCTACCGGCAGCACCAGGCCGGCACCCCCTACGACCAGCCCTTCGCGGGCGGTGCGCCGCATCCGGGCGGTGACGTCGCACCGGGGCCGATGCCGGTCTACGGCGGCACGCCGCAGACCGGCGGGTGGCAGGCCCCGGCGGAGGCATACGGCGCCGAGCCACCGCTCACCACGATCGGGGACATCACGATCACCCGCACCGAGGTGATCACCCCGTCCGGGCGGTTCCCGATCAAGGGCAGCACCTGGAACGTCGCCGACATGACCCACCAGCACGAGACCATTCCCGCCTACGCGATCGTGCTGGCGATTCTCTTCTTCCTCTTCTGCCTTCTCGGGCTCTTGTTTCTCCTCATCAAAGAGCGCAGGATTACCGGAGGCATTCAGGTGACCGCACAGGGAGGCGGGGTGGTGCATTCGACGATGATCCCGGCCCGTGATCCGTCGACGATGATGCAGGTCATGCAGTCCGTCAATTACGCGCGTTCGCTGGCGGCCATGCCCTGACCGACCGTTCGGCGGCAAGAGGGAGCGGTGGGCCGGGGTCGCCCTGCGGAGACCTCCCGGCACTCCGGGTGACCACCGGGCGCACGGTGCCCGGAACGCCGCGGCGAATGCCCGGAAAAGCACAGGTCAGCGCGGATATTTCCGAAGCCCGGACCTGCGGGACGAAATGCGTCGTCAAGCTCCGGCACATTGCGGTTCAATTCTGATCCGACAACGGAATGATCACCATATTCGCCTGGGTGAGTACTTCGCATTCACGCGGCTAGGTTGCCGCTCATGACCGAATCCGCTCAAGGCGCGTTCTCCCCTGCCCGGGAGGCGCGCGTATCGTGACCGACTTCCTGGCGTATGTCGATCGGCAGTTCGACACGATCCTGCAGCAGACGATCCTGCACGCCAGCCTGATCGCCCAGTGCATCCTCATCGCGGCGGTCCTGGGCGTGGGGATCGGAGTCCTGGTCCACCGGAACGAGACCGCGGCGGCGCTGGCCACCGGCACCACCAGCATCATCTTCACCATCCCGTCGCTGGCCATGCTCGGCCTGCTGATCACCCCGCTCGGACTGGGCGTGGCGCCCACGGTGACGGCGATCGTGCTCTACTCACTGCTGCCGATCCTGCGCAACACCATCTCCGGGCTCAAGGGGGTCGACCCCGCGCTGGTGGACGCCGCCCACGGCATCGGCATGAGCCGCGCCCGCGTCCTGGTCCGGGTCCAGTTCCCGCTCGCCTGGCCCGCGATCCTGGCCGGACTGCGTGTCTCCACCCAGCTCGCCATGGGCATCGGCGCCATCGCCGCCTTCGTCAAGGGGCCCGGCCTGGGCGAGCTGATCTTCAGCGCGCTGGGGCGGCTCGGCACGGCCGACGCGCTGAACATGGCGCTGGCCGGAACGCTCGGCATCGTCCTGCTCGCCCTGCTGTTCGACCTCGCCTTCGTCCTGATCGGCAGACTGACCACCTCACGAGGGATCCGAATCCATGCCTGAGAGCACCGCCGCCCCGCACACGCCGGCCGCCCCCGCCGCGAGCGGTGACGACCGTGCCGGAGGCGTCCCCATCCGCCTCATCGAGGTGACCAAGCGCTTCGGCACCACCGCCGCGCCCGCCGTCGACGACCTCACCATGACCATCCCGGCCGGGGAGATCGTGGTGTTCCTCGGCCCCTCGGGGTGCGGCAAGACCACCACGATGCGGATGATCAACCGCCTCATCGAACCCACGTCGGGCCGCATCATGATCGGCGACACCGACGCCAAGCAGCAGCGCCCCGACGAGCTGCGCCGCCACATCGGCTACGTCATCCAGCAGGCCGGCCTCTTCCCGCACATGACGGTGGCCCAGAACATCGCGCAGGTCCCGCTGATGCTGGGCTGGCCCAAGCCGCGCATCGCCGAGCGCGTGGACGAGCTGCTCACCCTCGTGGGGCTGGACCCGGCCGAGTACCGCCGCCGCTACCCGCGCCAACTCTCCGGCGGGCAGCAGCAGCGTGTGGGGGTCGCCCGCGCGCTGGCCGCCGACCCGCCGGTGCTGCTGATGGACGAACCGTTCGGCGCGCTCGACCCGATCACCCGGGAGAACCTGCAGGACGAGCTGCTGCGGCTGCAGCGCGAGCTGTCCAAGACCATCGTCTTCGTCACCCACGACGTCGACGAGGCGCTCAAGCTGGGCGACCGCATCGCCATCCTGGACACCGGCTCCACCATCGTCCAGTACGCCCGTGCCGAGGAGATCCTCACCAACCCGGCCAACGCCTACGTCGAGCAGTTCATCGGCGGCGAAAGCTCGATGCGGCTGCTCAAACTCACCCGCGTCGCCGACATCACCCCGGAGAACATCGCCACCGCGCGGTTCGACGACAGCGCCGCCGAGGTGCACCTCAGGCTCACCGAGACGGGCGCCGAGCGGGCCATCGTGCTCGACGAGCGCGACCGGCCGCTGCACTGGGCGCACCCCGCCGAACTGGCGGCCGCGCCCGGCACCGTCGCCGACCTCGCCGGCGCGCGGGACGACCGACTCAGCACCGTCGTCTCCGCCGACGCCACCCTGCGCGAGGCGATGGAGGCCCTGCTCAACTGCCCCGAGGACATCGTCCCCATCGTGGCGGACGGCGCCTACGCCGGCGCCGTCACCCTGGCCTCCGTCCAGGGCCACATCTCGGCCATCTACGAACGGCAGAAGGAGCTGCGCCGCCGGCGCCTGGCCGCGGGACTCCCCCCGGTGTCGCTGACCGCCGACCCCGAGGACAGTGCCGGGAGCGAGCCCCCGGAGGAGACCGAGGCCGCCGTCGCGGCGGGTGAGGCCTCATGACCGCGCCGGTACGGTCCTCGGCCGCCCCCGACGGCGTCAGCGCCGCCGAGAAGCACGCGGACGAAGCAGCCTCACCGCTGGGCAGCGGGCTGCGGCTGTTCATCACCCCCGCGGTGATCCTGCTGCTGGCGGGCGGGGCACTGCTCTACACCTGGCTCGGCGACGGCCTGGGCTACCTCGACAACACCGAGCTGCGCTCGCTCAACCTCGACAACATCGCGCGGCGCACCTCCGAGCACCTCCAGCTCTCCGCGGTGGCGACGATCATCGTGCTCATCCTCGCGATCCCGCTCGGGATCGCGGTCAGCCGCAGAAGCATGCGCTGGTCGACCCCGATCGTGCTGGGCATCGCCAACATCGGGCAGTCGGCGCCGCCCATCGGCGTGCTGGTCCTGCTCGCAGCGAGCATCGGCATCGGCTTCTGGCCGGCCGTCATCGGGCTGGTCCTCTACGCGGTGCTGCCCGCTCTGCGCAACACCATGGTCGGCCTCCAGCAGGTGGACCCCGCGCTGATCGACGCCGCCCGCGGCATCGGCATGCCCGGCTGGCGGGTGCTGCTCAAGGTCGAGCTGCCACTCGCGCTTCCGCTCATCCTCGCGGGCATCCGCACCACCCTGGTACTGCTCGTCGGCATGGTGGGCCTGGCGATCTTCATCAACGCCGGCGGCCTGGGGCAGATCGTCGTCGCCGGGAACAGCACCGGCCGCGACGTGACCCTGTTCATCGGATCGCTGCTGATCGCCCTGCTGGCCCTCCTCATCGACTGGATCGCCGGAGTGGTCAACCGACTCGTTCAACCGAAGGGACTCACCTGATGCGCAACCGCACGACCGGCATCGCCGCCGCCACCGCCGGGCTGGCACTGCTCGCCACCGGATGCGGGCTGGACGGCGGCGGAGGCGGCAGCGTCGACGTGGAGGCCGGTTCCATCCCCACCTTCGAGGAGCTGGAAGGGCAGACCATCACCGTCGGCTCCAAGGAGCTCACCGAGCAGCTCATCCTCGGCCAGATCGCCGTCCAGGCGCTCAGCGCCGCCGGGGCCGACGTCCGCGACGAGACCAACATCGCCGGCAGCGAGAACGCGCGCCGCGCCATACTCAACGGCGACATCGACCTGATGTGGGAGTACACCGGGACGGCCTGGCTCATCTACGAGGGCCAGGAAGAGGTCATCAAGGACTCGCGCGAGCAGTACGAGGCGATCCGCGACCGCGACCTCGAAGAGAACGGCATGGTGTGGATCGACCCGCCGGCCCCGATGAACAACACCTACGCGCTCGTGGTCACCCAGGAGACCGCCGACACCTACGGGCTGAAGGGGATCTCCGACTTCCTGGACATCCCCGCCGACGAGCGGTCGCTGTGCGTGGACACCGAGTACCACGACCGCTCCGACGGGCTGGCCCAGACGCGCGAGGACTACGGGATCACCACCGACGACCTCTCCGACTCCGACGTGCAGACCATGGACTCCGGCGTGGTGTACACCTCCGTCGCCGATGGCGAGTGCACCGTGGGCTCGGCCTACTCCACCGACGGCCGCATCAAGGCGCTGGGTCTGAAGATGCTGGAGGACGACCGGGACGTCTTCCCGATCTACAACCCGGCGATCACCGTCAAGGAGGAGTTCGCCGAGGAGTACCCGATGCTCGACGAGATCTTCGGCCCCATCGCCGAGAAGCTCGACACCGAGACCGTGACCGCCCTCAACGCCCAGGCCGACCAGGACGGCGACGACGTCGCCGACGTGGCCAAGGAGTGGCTGGTCGAGGAAGGCTTCCTCAAGGGGTAGGCGCGACCGGCCGGGGCGCCGCGCGGGCCGGAGCCGCGGGGGTCCCCCGCGGGACCCGGACGGCTCCGGCGGCGCGCGGCGCCCCGACGGCTCACCCGGCGGCCGCGGCCCGCTCCTCATCGGCTTCCTCGGCCCGTCGCCCGATCGGCGCGCCGGTTTCCGGCGCCGCGGGTTCGGACCCGGCCACGGCGGCCTGCGGGGTGGTGAGGCGGTCGGTCAGGAGGTCACGCACGTACGCGGCGATCGGGCGCTCCCCGGCGGCCGCGCCGAGCGCACCGAACTCTTCTGCGCTGAAGGAGACGGTGAGCCGGCGATTGCCGTCGGCCGCACGCCGCGGCAGCCCCAGCATCCGGCGGTGCAGCCCCTCCAGTGCCTCCGGCGGGACCGGGCCGTAGGACGCCTCCAGCTGCGACAGCCACTCGCGCAGCTCGCTCCAGCGGGCGTAGCGCCCGGCCAGGACGTAGAGGTAGGACTCGACGTCCCGGTGCCCGGCCGCCCGCTGCAGCTCGGCGTGGGTCACCGGATCGAGGACGAGGACGACGCGGCGGGCCGCACCGGTCATTGCGGGGACGACGGGGTCGGGGGTGGACATGCTCACCTGGAGTACCTCCGAAAGGCTGGGTGGACGCCCCCGGCGGGACGGCCGGGGGCCGGTGAACGGTCGTCGACTCGGCACGGGTCCGCCGCCGTCCGGGGCTCCCCGGACCATCGCCCGCGTCCCCACCCTCCAGCGGGACGCGCCCCGACGTGTCTCGCATGTGACCGCGATCTCGACGGCCACGCTAGCCGGGGCCCCGCCCGGGCGGGGCCGTCGTCCACAGCCGGCATCACGCCAGGCACTCCCCCGCCGCAGCGGCCCACCGCCCGCACACGACCCCACCTGCGCGCCTGGGGCACGGTCATGCTCAGGCGAGGCGCACGCCGAGTACGCGGCGTCCGGTACGGGCGGTCCGGGGGCAGGGCGCTCAGGAGGTCGGCGCGAGCACCGGCCCCGCCGGGGGGATCACGGGCAGCTCCTCCGGCGCGCCCTCGTCGAGCAGGCGCCGCACGGCGTCGGTGTCCATGTGCAGCTCGACGAGGTCGCCGAGCGCGTCCAGGCGCGCGGTGCGCTCGGCGGCGAAGTCGGTGTCGGCTGCGGGGACGAAGTCGCGCCCGGCCACCGCCGCGACGTCGGCCAGGAAGGCGCGGCGGAACCCGTCGTTCTCCAGGGCACCGTGCCAGGTCGTGCCGAACACCGGCCCGCGGCGGCAGCCGTCCAGGAACGGAACGGGTGCGCCGTCGGCGCGGCCCCAGTCCACCGTGGTGCGCCCGTGGTGGATCTCGTAGGCCTCGACCCGCTGCCCGTACGCGCTGCCCTCGGGCCGGCCCAGGGTCTTGTCCCGCTCGAAGTGCACGGCCGTCGGCAGCAGGCCGAGCCCGGTGACCCGCCCGGCGCCGGACTCCACGTCGTCGCGGATCTCCTCGGCGAGCATCTGGTAACCGCCGCAGATCCCCAGCACCGGCCGACCCGCCTCGACGTGGCGGGCCACGGCGTCGTGCAGCCCCCGGTCGCGCAGCCAGGCCAGGTCGGCGACGGTGGCGCGGCTGCCCGGCAGGACCACCAGGTCGGCGTCGCCGAGCTCGTGCGGCGCGGTCACGAAGCGCACGTCGACACCGGGCTCCACGGTCAGCGCGTCGATGTCGGTGAAGTTGCTGATGCGCGGGGTGCGGACGACGGCGACGCGCAGCGTCCGCCGCCCGACCGGGGCGCGCATCGGCCCGCGGTCGACGCTCAGCGCCAGCGAGTCCTCCACGTCCAGCCACAGCCCGTCGAGCCAGGGCAGTACCCCGTGGACGGGCCGACCGGTGAGCTCGGTGATCATCCGCAGGCCGGGGTCGAGGAGTTCGGGCGCGCCGCGGAACTTGTTGATCACGAACCCGGCGACCAGCGCCTGGTCGGCCGGCTCCAGCAGGGCCAGCGTGCCGTGCAGCGCGGCGAACACGCCGCCCCGGTCGATGTCCCCGACGACGAGCACCGGCAGGTGTGCGGCGCGGGCGAGCCCCATGTTGGCGATGTCGCCGGAGCGCAGGTTGATCTCGGCGGGGCTGCCCGCGCCCTCGCAGATCACCGCGTCATAGCGGGAGCGGAGCTCGGCCAGGCCCTCCACGGCCACCTCGCGCAGCCGGTCCTTGAAGTCGCGGTAGTTCAGGGCGTCGGCCTCACCGATGGGGCGGCCCCGAACGACGACCTGGCTGGTGCGCTCACCCCCCGGTTTGAGGAGTACGGGATTCATCAGGGCGCTGGGCTCGATACCGCAGGCGGCGGCCTGCATGGCCTGGGCGCGGCCGATCTCGGCGCCGTCGGGCGTCACCACCGAGTTGAGCGACATGTTCTGCGCCTTGAAGGGGGCGACCTTCACGCCCTGGCGGCTGAGCCAGCGGCACAGCCCCGCGGTGAGGACGCTCTTTCCGGCGTCGGAGGTGGTTCCGGCGACGAGGAGCGCCGGAGCGGCGCCGGGTGGGGTCCGCGTCACGTCAGGCCTTTCGCTGGTGGGCGCGCCGGGGGCGGCGGCGGGGAGCGGGGCGGCGGGAGGTCGGAAGTTCCGCGAGCAGGGCGGCGGTGGCGGCCGCGGCCGTGTTGACGGCGCGGGCGAGCCGCACGGCGCGGCGGATGTCGCTGACCTCGGGGCGGCGCCCCTCGCCGAGCTCGGGCCGGTGCTCGACTCGGCCGGCGTAGCTGTTGGCGCCGCCCAGGCGCAGGTCGAGCGCGCCGGCGAAGGCCGCCTCGCAGTGCCCGGCGTTGGGGCTGGGGTGGCGGTGACCGTAGCGGGCGCGGATCCGCGCGGCGCGCCGGGGGTCCCCGGAGACGAGGGGTGCCGCGGCGGTGGCGAGCAGTGCGGTCAGCCGGGCCGGTGCCCAGTTGGCGACGTCGTCGAGGCGGGCGGAGGCCCAGCCGAAGCGCTCGTAGCGGGCCGAGCGGTGCCCGATCATGGCGTCCAGGGTGTTGACGGCGCGGTAGCCGAGGAGGCCGGGCAGGCCCAGCAGCCCGCCCCACAGCAGGGGGGCCACGACGGCGTCGGAGGTGTTCTCCGCGACGGACTCGACGGTGGCCCGGGCGATGCCCTTCTCGTCGAGGGCGTGGGGGTCGCGTCCGCAGAGGTGGGGCAGTCTGCGGCGGGCTTCGTCGATGTCGCCGGCCTCCAGGGCGTCGGCGATGCGCTCGGCTTCGCGCCCCAGCATGTCGCCGCCGACGACCGCCCAGGTGGCGGCGGCGGTGAGGGCGGCGCGGAGGGCGGGGCGGGGGGCGCGTTCACCGAGCACACCGAGTGCGGCCACCGGGGCGACGGCGAGCGCCGTGAAGGCGGCACCGCGGGCGCGGGACGGCCGGTACACACACTGTTCGAGGCGGGCCGCGGCTATGCCGAACAGGGCGACGGGGTGCCCGCGCGGCGGGTCGGGCACGACACGGTCGAGTGCGGCTCCGAGGAGGAGGCCGAGCCCTCGGGGTCGGGCGTGGCGGTGCGGAGTCTTCACGGGGTCCACCGTAGTGCCGCCGCGTGTCCTGTCCGGGCGTTACCGTTACCCGATGAGACGATAATCCCGCTTTGTGACCATCCGTAATTGATCGGCTACACTGAGCCTCCCCCCTCCTTCATGCGAGGCTCCCGGACGGACCGGGCGCCCGGCGGATAGGGAGGGCTCAGTCGTGTACACCATCGCGATGATCGCGACGTTCCTGATGGATCCGGGCGGCTGGTGGGTGTTCTAAGCCACGCCAGCGCAGCGGCGTGGGGCCGCCCTACGGGGGCGGCCCCACGATCGACCCGAACCGAGTTCGCGAAACGCGACGGTCGCTCACCTCTCCCGGGGTTAATCACGGGTAACGTGGCTAGGGACGCCGATAGCAACCGGTTTGGTGGAACCCGCGTGGTAACGAGACGCAACTACGAATCCCTGTAGTTGTTATTGTTTTGCCCGGCGATAGGCGACATCACCCGAATGCCCTAGAATGTCTCCCCGAAGCATCCGGGGGCCACCGCGTCACGGCGTAGGGTCCCGCCGACCGCAGGTCGCACCCACCGGCGCTTCACCCCGCCCGAACCGGCGCCACCCCCTGCACGACCGCAGGCCCCGGCACCCCGACCGCCGCACGGACGGGACACAACTGAATCGAGCACCCGTAGCTCAGTGGATAGAGCACCGGACTTCTAATCCGACGGTCGCAGGTTCGAATCCTGCCGGGTGCGCCCCTTCTCACCAGGCGATTCTCAGTCCGGGAGAGCACTGGAACCATTTTTCTGACAGTCGATCTGACAGTCATCAATAGGCGCGCCATCCCCTGCCATCGCGCGCCATCTGCCCCTGAACACGACAACGGCCCCGGTACGGCGATGACGCGCCGTGCCGGGGCCTCCGTGTTCTCACACCTGACCACACCAGGCGGAGAACCATGGCCAATGCTACGGCCCAGCCCTCACCCCGACCCTCCTCGGCAGCACAGCCCCGGCCGCATCCGGCCACCTGTTCCGGCCCCGCCGCACAGCCCGGCAGCGGCAGCGCCCCCCAGGCGCCGCGCCGACGGACCGTCTACCTCCTCCGCATCGTCACCACGATCGTCGCCGCCTCGGCGTTCGTCGCGATCTGGGGCGGCTGGGTCGGGCTCGGCCAGATCGCCGGCTTCGGCCCGGTCAACCTCCTGCCCGGCATCGGCGACGGCCTCGTGGTCGACCTGTCGATCACCCTGCCGCTGGGGATCGAGGCCTACGCCGCCATCGCGCTGTACACCGCCGTCGGCGGCATCGTCCAGGGCGGCGCCCGCGTCTTCGCGTGGTGCTCGGCGGTCGGCGCGCTCGTCCTGGGCGCCGTAGGCCAGCCCGTGTACCACCTGATCGTCGCCGATGACCACGCACCGACGGCGATCGTCATCTTCGTCAGCGTGCTGCCCGCCATGGTCCTCGGCCTGTCATCCGTCCTGCTGCACCAGGTCGAGGACGCCTACCGCCGCGCCCACCAGGCGCCCCTCGCCGCACCCGAGCCGTCCTCGGCCGAGGAGGACCGGGAGGACGCGGAGGAGGACCAGGAGGACATCGGGGAGGTTGCCGATCCGGCCGACGACGCGGACCACCAGGAGCCCGAGCCGGACCCGTCGCCGACCGGCGGTCAGGACACCCGGCGCCGTCCCGGGCCGACACCACCGCCACCGGTTCGGGGTCGAGCCGATCTGCATCGTGCTGCAGTTCGCCCCGTCCACCTACTACGCCGCAAAGACACGGCCGCCCTCGGCCGACACACACTCAGACGCAATCCACCATCACGGACAAGATCGCGCGGGTGCACGCCGACGGCTACGGCGTCTACGGGGTGTGCAAGGTCCACGCCGAGCTCAACCGCCAAAGACATCCGGTGGCCCGCCGCACCGTCCAGCGCCTGATGAAGGCCGCGGGGCTACGCGGTGTCAGGCGGACCGGGCATCCGCGCACCACCGTGCCCGCACCCGGCCCCGATTCCCGCGGCGACCTGGTGCAGCGGAAGTTCAGTGCCACCGGGCCCGACCAGCTGTGGGTCACCGACATCGAGCGCCGTGAGGCGCTGTTCAACCGAGTGGAGGTGAAAGACCGCCACCGCCGCCCTGTCGCAGCAGGGTGGTGAAGCTGGGGGCAGCCTGATCCGGGAGACGCCGGTGAGGGTGGTAAGCAGCCCCGACAACGACGGGACGGCCTGGTACTGCCAGACAGGCCGGGTCCGGCAAGCGAGACGGGAAGGTGTACGCGAGGAACCAGCGGCTGAACGCTCCTTAAGAGAAGGAACACCAGCTCCAACCTGGCGGATGCGGGCTGGGCAGCGACGTGTCCCCGGCCGGTAGTGGCGGGGAACTCCTGGGCCGGTTGATGTCGTCGGTCGGGAGGCCGCGGTGAAGGTCTGCGGTGTAGCCGCGGCGAGGTCGCAGGGGCATAGCTGGGCACCTCACCCGTCGATCGGTTGAACAGTGAACACGGGAACCACCGCGCGGGCCCCCTACCCGAATCCGGCGCCCAGCCGGACGGGAGGGAAGGCACGTCGTCGGCTGATGCCTGCGCGGTGGGGCGGAGGAGCCGTAGTAGTCCGAGGCCGGGAGAGCCGGTCACACGGCGAAGGGCTCCAGCGGGTTCGCAGCAAGTACGCAGACTGTGGAGGTCACTTGTGAATACGAGTGCTCCGTGGCCCGACCTGAACACGGCGGAGCTACGGGTACGCAGGATGCAGCGCAAACTGCACCATTGGGCGGTCAATGATTCCGGCCGCTGTTTCGATGATCTGTACAACCTCGTCTATGATCCCGCTTTCCTCACCGTGGCGTGGGAGCGGGTGCGGACGAACAAGGGTGCCCGCTCGGCGGGAGCCGACGGGATCGCGGCGCGGTCCCTCGGTCCGTCGCAGGCGGCCGGAATGCTCCAGAACCTCCGACAAGAGGTCAAGGAACGAACGTTTCGGCCCGATCCAGTGCGGGAGGTGATGATTCCCAAGGCGAACGGCAGGTCCCGCCGCCTGGGCATCGCTACCGTCGCCGACCGAGTGGTGCAAGCCTCGCTGAAGCTGGTCCTGGAGCCGATCTACGAGGCGGACTTCCGCCCGAGTAGTTATGGCTTCCGTCCCCGCAGGCGAGCCCAGGACGCGATCGCCGAGATTCATTACCTCGCCAGCGGCGCACGCGCCTATCACTGGGTGTTCGAGGGTGACATCACGGCCTGCTTCGACGAAATCTC
The DNA here is from genome assembly GCF_014201195.1 of Nocardiopsis mwathae. Taxonomy (NCBI): domain Bacteria; kingdom Bacillati; phylum Actinomycetota; class Actinomycetes; order Streptosporangiales; family Nocardiopsidaceae; genus Nocardiopsis; species Nocardiopsis mwathae. The sequence continues at coordinate 3,401,167 of NZ_JACHDS010000001.1, forward strand.
GCATACCGCCCTCATGGATCGAGTGCGGGACAGAGTCGGAGACAAACGCGTGCTGGCCCTGGTGAAGGCGTTCCTCAAGGCGGGGATCCTCTCCAAGGACCTCGTTTATCGGGGCAATCTCACTGGAACGCCGCAAGGCGGGATCCTGTCACCGTTGCTCAGTAATATCGCCCTGTCCATTCTGGACGAGCACTTCGACGCCAAGTGGAAGGCGCTCGGCCCGGAGTGGAAGCGCATCAAGTATCGCCGGTCCGGCGGCCCCACGATGAAGATCGTCCGCTACGCGGACGACTTCGTCGTCATGGTCCATGGCAGCCGTGACGATGCCGAAGCGCTATGGGAGGAGATTGCGGCAGTGCTCGCGCCGATGGGTCTGCGCCTGTCGGCCGAGAAGAGCAGGGTCTGCCACATCGACGAGGGATTCGACTTCCTGGGCTTTCGCATCCAGCGCCAGACCAAGAAGGGCACGACCAAGAAGTACGTCTACACCTGGCCGTCGAAGAAGGCGCTCGCGTCGGTCATCGACAAGGTCAGACAGCTGACGCGCCGTCACAGACATCGCACACTCGCCGACCTGTTGCGCCGGATCAACCCCGTGCTACGGGGATGGTGCAACTACTTCCGGCACGGGGTGTCCAAGCGCACCTTCAGCTACCTCGACCACTTCACCTGGTGGCGGGTGGTGACATGGATGCGCAAACGACACCACGGGCTGGCCTGGGGAGTCTTCTGCCGCAGACTCCTGCCCCGATGGCAGATCCGCGACGGCAAGACAGCGCTGTTCCGGCCGCAGAAAGTAGAGGTCACGCGATACCGCTACCGGGGCACGCAAATCCCCACCCCCTGGACGGCGAGACCGTCGGAAGCAACCGCAACAACGGCATGACCCCGTGGAGAGCCCGTTGCGTCGAGAGGCGCTCGGCGGGTTCGGAGGGCGGGCCGGGGAAACGAACCGGTAGAGACACCGGCACCGCGCCCCGGCCCGACCCCTACACCCACTGCCGCACCCTGGCCGGGTGGGTGTACGCGGCGTTCGTCATCGACGTCTACTCACGCCGCAGGGTGGGCTGGCAGCTGTCCAGATCGCTGCGCACCGACCTGGCGTTGGACGCACTGGAAATGGCGGTGTGGAACCGCGAGCACGTCGGCCGACGCATCGACGGGCTGATCCATCACAGCGACCCCTTGAACCTGAGCAGTACCTCGCGGTGCGCTACACCCAGCGACTGGCCCAGGCTTGGGCGGTGGCCTCGGTCGGCAGCACCGGCGATTCCTACGGCAACGTGCTGGCCGAGGCGTTCCACTCGCTGTTCAAGGCCGAACTCATCCGCAACGGGGCCCGTGGGAGAGCTTCGATGAGTTGGAGATCGCGGTGGCCCGGTACATCGACTGGTTCAACCACCGCCGGCTGCACGGAGAGATCGACCTGGTCCCGCCAGCGGAATTCGAAGCAGACTTCTACCAGCACGAACACGCGTCAGCAGACGCTGAAGCGTTGGTCGGAAGCCTCCACTAAACCCGGCGCGGTCCAAAGCGGGGGAACCTCACCCAGGAAATCTCTTCCAACCCTGGTAGCACCAGGCTTGCGGCCAGCACCGCCAGACTGGTTGCCCCGACGGGTCGCGAGTTCCCACGCCTGTGTTCGTCTCATACGCCGATTCTGACTCCTCTGTCAGTGTCCATGGTGTGGTGGGCGCTCAGGAGCGTGTTCAAGCGGTGTCGGTGCGGTTCTGGTAGTCGGTGAAGCTCTGGGCGCAGGTGGTCGCTTCTCCGGTGACGAACGCCCCGCGCTCGGAAGGTTTGGAGTTGTCCTTGCGTCGGAGCGCGGCCAGGTTCGCGGGAGTGGACAGTTTGACCACGTGATCGGGTTGCGGGAGGCCGGAGAACACCCGTCCGGCCAGGGCTTCCAGACGTTCGTCTCCGGACGGCCTCATCCAAGCCTGGTGCTTGAATTACCAGCCATCGACCACCCCGGAGCGGCCTTGGGCGAGCGCGGGGACGATGTGCGCGTGGCAGAACAGCCGAGGCAAATGATTACATAAGCTCCCCCAAACCCCACTCGCACCATCTGAAACATGCGCTCCTCCTTGGCCGAAGCGAGATGATTTTTTCGTCCCTATGTGTCAGCATATTCATCCCTGCCTCACCTCTCACGAGAGGCCACCGACTTGCCCAGCACGGACCCCCGCAGGTCGTTCAACTCCGCTGAACGTGTAGCCCTGTATCTCGCTGCGGATGGGAAGTGCTCACGATGCGGAACCGACCTGAAGCCAGGTTGGCATGCAGACCACGTAGACGCATGGGCGCGAGGTGGGCCCACTGATGTGATCAACGGACAAGCACTATGCCCGCAGTGCAACTTGAAGAAGGGCGTGGGTTCCATGGGCGTGGAATTGCGCAACTGGCAACAAGAAGCGCTGGACCGATTCCTGGGGCGCCGGGAAGACTTTCTGACCGTTGCAACGCCTGGCGCAGGAAAGACAACTTTTGCCATCACAGCAGCAACGAAGCTCATTACATTGGGCGAGGTCCGACGGATCATTGTGGTGGTGCCAACCGCGCACCTACGCAGCCAATGGGCGGCTTCCGCAACACGACTCGGGATCCAACTGGATTACCGTTTCAGCAACGCAGCCGCCGTCATCGCAAGCGACTACGACGGGGTTGTTGTCACATACCAGACGGTCGCTACCACACCCGATCTGTGGCGGAGGCTCTGTTCCGATCCACGGAATCCTACTCTCGTTGTCTTCGACGAAATCCACCACGCGGGGGATCATGAGGACCAAGCTTGGGGGGTAGCCCTTAAGCACGCCTTCGAACCAGCCGCCCGTAGGCTGTTGTTGTCTGGCACTCCCTTCCGCACAGACCAGCGGCCGATCCCGTTCGTGACCTACAACGGGGAGAATCGAGCGGTTCCTAGCTACAACTACGACTACGGCATGGCCCTGCAGGACGGCTCTGTCGTCAGGCCGATCGTGTTTCCCGCGATGGACGGTGAGTCCAAGTGGAAGCGTGCGGGAGAGATGACCACTACGTCGGTCGCTCTCGCCGATACTGATGATAAGACGGTCCCTCCAGCGCTTCGAGCAGCTTTGGCCGCCGAGGGGGAGTGGATCCCCTCGGTGCTCAAAGAAGCGGACGAAGCGCTGAGGAAGGCACGTGAGGATACTCCAGACGCCGGCGGCTTAGTGATCGCCTCCGACCAGCAGTCCGCTTATGCCTATCAAGCGATCTTGACGAAGATCACGGGCGAAGAAGCGGCCATTGCTGTATCCGACAATCCTGAAGCCTCCCAAGTCATCGATAACTTTTCTGCGAGTACGAGCCGGTGGATCGTCGCGGTCCAGATGGTTTCGGAGGGCGTTGACATCCTTCGCTTGACAGTCGGCGTCTACGCCTCTCGCATCCGCACGCAACTGTTCTTCACCCAAGTCGTTGGGCGCTTTGTGCGCCTCCGAGGAGAAAATGATGAGACCTGCGCGCGTCTATTCATTCCCTCGATCGAGCCCTTGCTGTCCTTCGCTAAGGACATCGAGAAGACCGTTGACGCGGTGATCGCTGAGGAAGAAGAGAAGATCCGTGACACTCAACGGGAGAGCGATGAAGGCGGCAGTGGATCCACGCTGTTCCCGGAAGTCGAGGTAGTGGGATCATCGGCCGCCGTACACCACGCCACGATCGCTAACGGCGAATCGATCACCACTGCGGAGAAGGTCTACGCTGAGAAAGTCTTGTCGTTCGCCGGATCCGGCCTTCCCCGAAACATCACCCCTGAAGCGGTGGCCTTGATCCTCAAGGTAGGTGGTGCGATGGCCCCCACGCCCGACCCAGCCCAACCCGAACCGTCGCCAAAACCGCTCACAAAGCAGAAGGAGGATGTCCGCAGAGTCATCAGGCGCAAGGTCGGGAAGCTCAATGTCCTGACGGGTCGACCGCACCAGCACATTCACGCTGACATGAACCGCATGTTCGGTGGGCCCATCACGGCGGCCACGCTTTAACAGCTTCATAAGCGAGTAGATGTCCTCAATCAATGGCTGACTGAGCAACAATGAACACACCTAAATCGAACGCTGTTCTCGTCGAGTCACTCAGCACATCACTGCGCGCTACCGAGAATGGACTACAGACCGTACCAGAACTCCTCAGGCGTGTTATTCGTGAAGATTCCTGGAAAAAATTCATCACACCTCGCGGAGAGCTGGTCGAGTACGAACGCTTCAGCGACTTCGCCGCTGCCGCCCCTTCGGCTGGACTCGGAACTTCCGTCGACCTACTCGTACGCATCGTCGGAGACGACACTGAGACGCTTAAGCTGCTAGACAGTGTCCTCGGCGACAATCGCATGGATAGCTCTGAGGTTCGCCCTCTGGGTACAAAGGAACCAGAAACCCAGCCGTCGCGTCGACAATCGGCTGCCTTGCATCGCCTCGAGCGGGAGCGACCAGACCTTCATCAAAAGGTCCTCGCGGGCAGCATCACTACCAATAAGGCGATGATTGCAGCAGGGTTCCGTGCGCGCACCGTCAGCGTCCCCGTATCTCGCCCGGAAGCGGCAGCTCGAACTCTACGCCGTAGTTTCAACCCGGAAGAACTCGAGCACCTCATCGAGCTTTTGGCTACCGAAGATAAGGAGTAGATACCCGCTCCTGTCGTCATTTCAAGTCGGGCTGATTCACATATTGGATTCTGACTCTACGGTGTCCCAGATTCGTCACCGTCAGATCGACGACTGCGTGGCCCTGTTCCACGAGTACGCCGACTCGCTATGAGGATGCGGTCGACCGACCGAATTTCCTGAAATCGACCCGGACGACGATGAAGGGCCTCGGAAGGTATGAGAAGCTTACCCCCCAGAAAATCCATGAGAGGTTCGTCGCCTTGGTCCATGGCAAAGCCAAGCACAACCGGGTCCGGTCTCTATGACATGAGTCAGGGACGGCGCCCTCACGAGAACCTCGCGAGGCCCTGACGGGCACTACCCGCCGACGGCTTGCGCTCCGTTCGCGCTCCACGGTTCCGTACTGGCACGACACGGGGCGGAATCACGCGGCATCCGACGGCACGGCGGATCGGCGGATCGGACGGGCCAGCATGAAACGGTACGTAATGATATGTGACGGTGCGCAACAAGGCAACTTCTCATCCGACGGTCGCAGGTTCGAATCCTGCCGGGTACACCACAAAAAAACCCAGGTCAGACGAGGCATCAAGGCCCGCGAGGACCTCGCCGACCCCATGTTCGTGCTCCTGGCGTGCTCCGCAGTACGACCTCAGTACAAGGTCCTCCCATCGAACCGAAGTCCTTCGGAGCCCCGGCGCTGCCCGGGCCCGCCTTGGCCGCAGCGCCGGGGCCGGCATCCGCCCGCCAGCGCCCCACTGATGCCCCGTCCGCCCCGACAACCCGGCGCCCTTACCCTGGGTCGCCACCAGGGCTACCAGCCGCCTAGATGCCACGAGAGCTAGCGCTCACCTATTGATCTTTATTTTGTGATGTCGGTATCGGTGATGGGCGCGAGGCCGGTCTGGGCCAGCAGGCCCATGAGGACCTCAGGCCGGTGCTGCAGGCGGTGCATGGGTCTTCGCACCACCCGGGCCAGGTGATCGATGCCGGTGACCGCCAGGTTGGCCAGCTCCCCGCGCTTGATCAGGGACCACAGTCCCTCCACCGGGTTGAGGTCGGGAGCGTAGGCGGGCAGGTGGACGGCGCTGAGCCAGTCGGTCGCCTCGATGAAGGCCCGCATCCGTGCGCTCTTGTGCGGGTTCAGATTGTCCCAGACCAGCACGATCGGGGCGCCCTGAGGTTCCCCGCTTTGCTGGAGACCTGGTTATCTGGATTCGTCCAGCGTGGACGGGATCATAGCTGGTCGGGTGTGCTGACGGATGCGCCAGGCGTCTTCGTACTCATCCGGAGACAGGCCGCCGAGCCCTGCCTGGATGCGGCGGGGATTGTACCAGCCGTCGATATAGCGGAACAGGGCGGCCTCGGCCTCGGCGCGGGTGGCGAAGGTCCGTACCGGCCAGTAGACCAGCTCGGTCTTGATGGTCGACCACAGGTTTTCGGCCAGTGCGTTGTCGAAGCTGTCGCCCACCGAGCCGGTCGAGGGGAGGATGCCGGCGTCGGCCAGGCGCTGGGTGAAGCGCACAGCGGTGTACTGGCAGCCCTTGTCGCTGTGGTGGATGAGTTCGCCGGCGCGCACGTCGCGGGACCACAGCGCGTAGTCCAGCGCGGACAGGACGAGGTCGGTGTCGGCGCGGGGTGCGGTCTTCCATCCGACGATGCGGTTGGAGAACGCGTCGCGCACGCTGGCCAGCCACAGCACGCCCTCATCGGTGGGCAGCCGGGTCAGGTCGGCCACCCACAGCCGGTTGGGGGCGGGAGCGGTGAAGTCGCGGTCGACCAGGTCCGGAGCCGCTGTGTGGCGGGGGTCCTGGCGGGTGGAGGCGCTCTTCCAGCCCTTGCGCAGGTAGGCGCCGCGCAGGTGGTTCTCGCGCATGAGCCGCTCCACGCGCTTGCGTGAGCAGCGCACGCCCTGCCTGCGCAGCTCCAGCCAGACGCGGGGTGAGCCGTAGGTGGGGGCGAACTCGTCGGCCTCGCGGATCTCGATGATCTTCTCCAGCAGCTCGGCGTCCTCGCGGTGGCGTTGGGAGGGCGAGGCCACCCGGGCGCGCCAGCCGTAGTAGGTCGACGAGGCTACCCCCAGGACCCGCAGCACGAGACCGACCGAGAAGTCATGGGCATCGATGAAGCTCATGACCGTCTCCGGGTCGGGTCGATCTCCGAGGCGAAATAAGCGCTGGCCGCCCGCAGCACCTCGTTGACCCGCTTCAGCTCGGCGTTCTCCCGCCTCAGCCGCCGGTTCTCCTCGGCCGTCTCCGTGGTGGGCCGGTCGTGGCGCCGGCCGCGGTCGGCCTCGTCCTGGCGGATCCAGTTGCGCAGGGCCTCGGGGTGGACGTTCAACTGCTCGGCCATGCGGCGGATCACCGGCTTGGGATCGGACTCCCGATACAGCCGCACCGCGCGTTCACGCAGCTCATCGGGATACTTCTTCGGAACGGCCACAACGACTTCCTTCGTGGGTTCGCAAGATCAAACCTGGTTTGGAAGTCTCCGAGCAACCAGGGGAACCTCACCCCACGCTTCGACGGGCCCGAGGGACTTCGGCTCAAATTGTCGGACGTGTACGGGATGATGGCAGGCGTGGAGACCTTCAAACGGACGCCGCTGCAACTGTTCAACCTGCCGCAGCATTTCGTGATCCCGCTGTTCCAACGTCCCTACGTCTGGAAGGAGGATGAGCAGTGGGAGCCGCTATGGAAGGACATCCGGCGCATCGCCGAACTCCGGATCGACGAGCCCCATCAGAACGCCACCCACTTCCTCGGCGCGGTGGTCATCCAGTCCCTTGAAGCTCAGAGCAAGCGGCTAACGACGTGGAACGTGATCGACGGCCAGCAGCGGCTGACGACCTTGCAGATCCTCGCGAACGCCACATGCGGGCTACTGGCGGAGTCGGGCAACGCGCGGCTCGCTGGTCAGCTCGAACGTCTCACCCACAACGACGATGTCTACGTCGAAGATGGCGACATCCGGCTAAAGGTGCGCCACCTCAACAAGGACCAGGCAGCGTTCAACGGAGTAATGTCGGCTGAGCCACCGGTCGACCACACCGATCTAGCCCACTCGGACTCCCAGATCGTCGCCGCACATGCCTACTTCTCGAGGGTCGTCGAACAGTGGCTCGGTCCACCCGAGTCGGACGAGTACACCGGCAAGGCCAAGAAGCTCACCGACGTACTGCTGGACGGCCTTCAGCTTGTCTCCATCGAGTTGGAGGCCTCGGAGAACTCCCAGGAGATCTTCGAGACACTCAACGCTCGCGGCACCCCGCTCACCGCAGCCGACCTTGTGCGCAACTTCGTGTTCCAGCGGCTTGAAGCCGAAGGCGGAGACACGGAGAAGGCCTACCGGGAGGACTGGCCGTTCGAGACCAAGTTCTGGATGAAGGAGGTCAGCGTCGGGCGCAACTTCATCAGCCGCAGCTCGCTGTTCCTCAACCAGTGGCTCGTGTCGCGTACCGGCGAGGAAGTCAGCCCGCAGGCGACGTTCAACCGATTCAAGTCCTACGTCGAGCTCGAGTCCGGACACGAAATGGCCCACCTGCTGCCTGCGATCAAGCAGCAGGCACAGCAATACGAGGCCTGGACCGTAGCCGCAGCCCGTCCCAGCGGAAACCTTGACTCCGCCGAGATGGCGGTGTACCGAATGCAGGCCGGCGGCGTCGAGGTGCTCAAGCCACTGCTCATCTGGCTGCACAAGCCGGGTCGAGACCTTCCGCAGGCGACCGTCGACCAGATCATCCGGGTGGCCGAGAGCTGGGTCGTACGTCGCCAGCTCCTTCGCCTGTCCGGAAGCGACCTGGGGCGCATCGTCGCCGACCTCATCGCGGCGAACTCCACCGTACCCGCCGACGAGCTCGTGGAACGCGTCACCGGACACCTTGCTCGACTGAACGTCACGAGCACCTATTGGCCCGGCGATGAGGAAGTTCGTACGACGCTCACCACGGAATCCGCATACTCACGGTTCCCGCGGGGACGACTCCGCATGATCCTCGAAGCGGTTGAGGACCTCTACCGGGCGGAGACAGGCCAGCCGCAGATCGAGCGGAAGGGCTATCCGATCGAGCACCTGCTTCCGCGGAAGTGGCACGACACCTGGGCCGTACAGGCGCCGGAGGACATCGAGAAGCGACAGCTGCGCGTCCACCGTCTGGGCAACCTGACGCTTCTAACGAGGTCGCTCAACTCGAAGGTGTCCAACGGACCGTGGTCAGCGAAGCGGTCGGCGCTGATGGACCACAACACGATCACGCTCACGGGTCGGGTGATCAAGCGAACCGAGCACCATGCCTGGGACGAGGAACTAATCGATCAGCGGACGACGGAGCTGATCGATCGGATCCTCCAGGTGTGGCCGGTCCCGGAGGGCCATCACGGCAAGGTGGTCGACCCACAGACCAAGGCCGGTGACTGGGTCGAGTTGAAGCACCTCATTGAGGCAGAACTTCTCGCTCCTGGCGACAAGCTGGTGGCAACGCACCGAGACTTCAAGGGCAGGGAAGCCACCCTGACCTCCGATGGTGCCATCGAACTGGTCGGCAAGCGCTACACGTCACCGTCGGCCGCCGGACACGCATTGCGCAAGAAGGCCACGAACGGGTGGTACTTCTGGGCCGTGGCGGACGGCCGCCGATTGAGGGACGTGCGCGCGGAGTTCCAGAACTCCATGCCAGCAGACGAGGAGTTGAAGTTCAGTGATGAGTAGCAGCGCACGAACGTACCCGCCGAGCAGTGGACATATCGGATATTCGAGTCTGAGGAGAAGTCCACACCTACTGACCATCAAGGCCGACCCGGCCGAGTTCAGAGCCGATGCTGGCGTGCTCTACCGTTCCCGCCCCGGAGCGCCGGCTAGCCTCCGGAAACCTCACTCCGAGGCCGCCACACAACCGTGCGTAACAATCTCTCGTTGTATGCTCTTGCCGCTCTGGTGGGGGTGCCCCGAGGTTTCCGGGCACAGACACGGTCTCAACGGCCACCCAGCGAGAACCTCGTGAGGTGCCACCAGAGGCCGCTCACCCCGGTCCGCGCTCCGTTCGTGCCCCACGGTTCCGGGCCCAGACGGCACCGGTCGGCATCACCCGGCCTCGGGCAGCACAGCGGATCGGTCAGGGTGGCATAACACGGCACATAGCAACATGTGGCAGTGAGTAACCAGGCAACTTCTAATCCAGCGGTCGCAGGTTCGAATCCTGCCGGGTGCGCCCCTTCTGACCTGGCACTTCCTTGACAGAGCAAGCACCAGGACGTGTATTCGGGCACCCTTTTCGACACCCTGTGGCATTCCCGCTCCCTACGCCCCTCCAACAGGCGCCGCACCCCAGGGCGCTCCCCGGGACCGAGGCGACCGCCACAGCGACCGACCGGTTGCCCCCGAGCTTCCGGGACGTCCTCCGCCCCCGGAGACGGCTCTCCCTGTACCGACAGGACGCCGCCGTGCTACTGACCGCCGTCGGCGTTCGACTGCTCCGCGACGACCGTCCCCTTGCCGCGGACCGTGATCGCGAGTTGGCGGTCACGCAGCTCTCGCACTGCTCGGGCGACGGTCATCTTGGCCACGCCGTAGATCTCGGCCATCTCAAGTTCTCCCGGCAGCTTCGCACCGGGGCGAAGCTGCCCGATTCGATCTGACCGGCGATGTGGTCGGCGATCACCACGCAAACGAGCTGCGGCCTGCACGGATCGATCTCCGGACTGCTGTCGTCATCCATGGCCATAGGTCGCACGTTACGTGCCTAGTGGCCAGCAGATATAAATAGATGGCCCTAGTGCGCCCTATAGGGACCCATATTTTCAATGGGCTGGCTCTCCCACCCGACGGCAAGACCCCGGCGACGAATCGCACTCGTCCCGGGGCATGGCCCCACTCACCAGAGGAGTGAGACATGTCCATCCTGCCACCAGGGCGGCGTCGCCGCGTACGCCGCTACGTCACGGCGCTCGAACGCCGCCGCGCCGTCGAAGAGCGCCGCTTCCGGGAGTTCGCCGGAATGATCGTCCTGCGAGCGACGGAGGTCTCCCGATGACTTCCCGAACGACTCGGGTCGCGTGGGGCGACTTCAGCGTCACCCACGACCCCCACGCCGACAGCACTCTGAGCCTCCTGCTCCGACCGGCCTCTGCCGCACTGCGCTGCAGAGGCCGGTTTCCGAGCGAGGTTGAAGCCGGACGGCTGTAGCCACATCCGCGCGGGCGAGGACTCCGCACTGCTTCTCGGGTCGCATGGGGGCGCCGCCTGATTCGATGTATGCGCTCACGACGTTCGGCTGATCGATGAAGGACTCCCTCACTCGCCTGACTCCTTGAACACTCAAGCGCTCGACCAGGTGTCCTCTAGTTCCAGTAGACCGCGATCGCCGTGTTCGCCAGAACGGCGATCAAGGTGATCCCGAAGACCACGGGCATACCGTCGGCGGGAACGTCCGCCCCCGTCTCCGACTTCTTCGCCTTGAAGGCGAGGTAGCCCGTGAGCAGGAGGACCAGGACGGCTATCCCCATTTTGAACATGATCTTGTCGTCGTTGACGCCATTGCCCAGCCTCATGTTGCCGAACACGAGTCCGACACCGGTGAGGAGCTGCACGATCGCGGCCGGGAACATGATGCGCAGGAGTCGCGCATCGCGCTGCCGCAGTTGAGCCACCCCCACGCCCAGAAGGGCGGAGAGGCCGACGAAATGCAGCAGAAGCATGGTGAGCAGGAAGAGTTCCATAGCGGCCCTTCAACGCGCGTGCAGGTCACCCGAAAAGGTAAGTGAGTATTTACTTACTTGTCAAGCGCGGGAACGGCGGCCGAGCCCTCGCCGCACCACCGGCTCGTTCGCACCGCCGCTCGATCGCAGTGCCTCGTAGAACCAGTACACGGCCCAGGACACAGGGAAAGTCGAGGTAGAAGAACGCCAGGCAGGAGAGGGTCCAGGCGACGGGGTTGGGCGCATGGAGGACCGCATCGGGGAACCATGCCTGGACCATGAAGACGGACGCCACACCGGCGAAGAGAAAGTCGACCCCGCCCCATCCCGAGGACGCCGTTGATCGGGGGCAGGGGCATCAGTTCCGCGAGGTGGGAGCAGGAAACGGCGCTACAGAAGATGAAGCGCATACCGTTCATCGAATGCAGGTACGCGGGTCGGCGTTCGCCGCCTTTTCCTGCGGCGGCTGGACATCGGGCCGATTATTCCTCAGGGCAGTCATGAGGCTCCTCCCGATGGGAGGGAAGTCGGTGCCGTCGAGTGCACCGACCGCCATGCACCTGGCAGAACCCGTTGAAGAGGACGAAATACCCCGAATACCCAGAGAATGCGCCAGGGATCGACGATACCCGAGCCCTGGGCACGGTACCGGCCCATCACCCGGTCCGACCCCGTTCCGGGCACGCGGTCGCACGCGGAAGGCGACCGCACGCCCTGCCAGGAATTCCGCGAGGTCGGCCCGTCAGCGACCTTGGAATATGTCGGGAAGGGCCGCCACCAGGTCGGCCGCGAACCGGTCGACAGGGGGGAAGTCCCCCAGGCCGCCGGAGAACGCCTCGAAGAAGCCTCGTTGGAAACACGCTCCGACCAGCAGGGACGCTACAGCTTCGGGGTCGGTGTCCGCTCGGATCCGCCCGAGGTCGCGCTCGGCCCTCAGGTAATCGGCGAGGGCCCGGTTGACGTTGAGCGGACCGGCACCGCGCTGGCGCAGCTCCTCGCGATGGCGCCGCAGCAACTCCGGATCGGCGAACAGGGCGCCCAGGAGCGGAGTTCCGTGCCGGAAGAACTCGACCGCCTTGGCCGCCACCTCGGCCAGGGTCTCGCGCACCTCACCGCGGCCCACCCGGGCCGGCAGCTCGGCGAGCACGTCGACGAAGGGAGGGAACCGGTGGCGCATGACCGCCAGCAGCAGATCGGTCTTGTCCTCGAAGTGCTTGTAGAGAGTCGCCTCGGAGTAGCCGGCCTCTCGTGCGATCTCCTTGGTTCTGGCCTGCGCCAGTCCCGAACGGCGCAGGACGTCGGCCGCGCTGTCCAGGATGTGCTCACGCGTCTCCTCCGCGCTCGACCTGCGCCGCCTCCTGGGTGGCTCGTCCATCCGTCTCCAAGCGTGTGAGTTCCGACGCCGTTCCCGCGTCTCGGTATGAGGAGAGCAGGCGATGGCAGCGCACCAGTTCCCCCGCGACGTAGGACCCGGCGAAGAAGATGAGGATCACGGATCCGAAGGCGACCCACGCCAGTACTCCCACTCCGGCGTCGGTGATTTCCGAGGTACGAGTGTACAGCCACCCAACGGTTGCGGACATGCACACGGTCCCGGCGAGAAGGGCGGGAAACCGCTCGCGGCCCAGGGCCGCGACGGTGTAGAAAGCGACCATCGGCGCCAGGAACATCCCGAGCTCGAAGTCTCGGAGCAGGAAGACCGAGAAGGCCGCGGTCGCGACGGCCAGGGTGGTGACCGGATGCGTCCGGCGCCAGTAGAGCGCGCCACAGCCCAGCAGCACGAGAACGAAGGCCCACGGGTCCGTGTTCTGGGCGGTGTTCCAGCCCGCGACGGGGTCCAGCGGATCACCGCCCAGGGAGCCGTAGGCATCGAAGAGTTCGATGGCGAGTACGACCCCAGCTATGAGGGCGTCCGTTCCCCGGAAGCGCTTTTCGGTCGGGTCGGATGACATACGTCCTCCATAAGTGAGTACTTACTTACCAGGATACGCTCAACGAGGTTCCTCGGACAGACCCGGGCGCCCACCCCCGCCCGCGCACGCACAGCGGCGACCACCCCGGTGGAGGGCCCAACCGGCGTCCGCACACCCCCAGGGGCATCCATGCGCGCGCACGGAGGCCCTGGATGCCCGCGCCTCCTGGTCTGCCATCGACCTTGCCCCAAGGTCGATCCGGACGCTGCCCCCATGGCGAACCCGAGCACGATTCACCCGGCATGGCACGGCGTGCGGCCGACGACGGACAGCGCCGGCCGTGATCGGCACCAGCGGCACGTGGCCGACCGGGTACGGCGAAGGCACCCGGGTCTGCGCCGTGATCGAGGCCATCGGGACGATCCGTGCCGAGGAACAGGCCGAAACCGCCGGCACCGTCGAGGAGCTTCCGCCGGCCCCCCTGGCACGGCCCCAGATCGAATCGCGCTCGCGGCGCCGCCGCTAGCCGTACCCGTGATCACAGATCCCACATACCCGGCCGTAACTCCGAATGGGTTCATACGGCCACCGCACCGGGCATGGAATGGAGTCACTGACGGCACATCCGCACATCCCCCACCGCCCTCAACCGCCGCAGCCCCGGCGGACCGCCCCGTGGCTGGTCGGCTGCCTCGGATGCGGCGGCGCTGCCGCCCTGGTCATGATCCTCGGCGTCGGATGCATCGCCGTGGTCGGAGGCGCGGGAACCGAACCCTCCGAGAAGGACAAGCCCGCCGCAGCCGCCAGGGGCGGCAGGGCCGACGCCGGGGCCGCGAAGGATGACGTCCTGAAGGGCGGCGGCACGGGAACGGTCGACGACTGGAAGGTCACCGTCACCGGGATCGAGACCACTTCCGCCTACGGCGACAGCTTCCTCGAAGAAGAAGCCCAGGGCGCGTCCGAGGTCGCGGGGCTGTGGAGGTGGAGAACGTCGGCGACAAGGCCACCTACCTCGGCTCCAGCACGCCGAAGCCGCAGGACGCCCACGGCAAGCAGCACTCCTCCAAGACCACCGCAGGAGAGAACGATCTGTTCCTGGAGCAGATCACCCCAGGAAGCTCCGTGTCGGGATAGGCCGTGGTGGACACGCCGGAGGACGCGAAGATCACCAAAGTCATCGTGGACGACGTCTGGTCGTTCTCCGACTCGCCCACCTTCACCGTCAAGGAGAAGATCCGCCCCGGACGCCCGGTCCACGCGAGTGGCCCGGCACTGCACGGTGCCGGGCCACTCGCATGGCCGAATCCGGCCGCACCGGTGACGCGCAGCGATCACCGGGTTACGGTCATCCTGGATCGATCTCCAGTTTCGGGAGGACGCATGGGCAGCCACGGTAAACCCGACAGTGAAGACACCGGCAAAGGCTCCCCCTCGGAACACGACGGCCAAAGGGGACCGACACATGGCGGCGGCGGGCAAAAGACCGGCGGCGACAAGAAATGAGCCTCGTCGGCCTCTTGGACCTCAATTGTGCGATCCCCCGCGGCGGGTGGCGCGACGCCCTGACCCGCGTCCCACGCCGCCTCTTCATCCCCGATACCATCTGGCTCCCCGACCCTGACGGCCTCCTCGTCGCCGTACACCGCGATGACGAGGCCTGGGAGAAGCGCGCGGCATCCGACGTCGCCATCGCCACGCAGGTCGACGACGGCGCCCCGGCCGCGCGCCATGGGCGAGGCCGGACCGCCACCTCCTCGGCCTCCCAGCCATCGCTCGTACTGCGCATGCTCGATGCCCTGGACGTAGGGGACGGCGACCGGGTGTTGGAGATCGGCACCGGCAGCGGATGGAACGCCGGGCTGCTCGCAGCCCGGCTCGGCGAGGACCGCATCACTAGCATCGAAGTCGATCCCGAGGTCGCCGACCAGGCCCGCCGCAACCTAGAGAAGGTGGGGCTGAGCCCTCACTTGATCGTCGGCGACGGGGCCGAGGGCGCACCCGATCGCGCTCCGTTCGACCGCATCATCGCCACCGCCGCCGTAAACCGCGTCCCACCGGCATGGACTACCCAGACCCGGCCGGGCGGGACCATCCTCACCCCATGGGGCACCCCGTACGCCTCCACCGGACTGCTGCGACTCCAGGTCGGCGACGATGGCACCGCCCACGGGCAGGTGCTGGGCCGGGCCGGGTTCATGTGGGTGCGCGAGCAGCGAGGCCCGATGGGCGCGTGGGGCAAGTACGTCGACACGAGCCTGCCCGTGGACACCGCGAAGACCTCCGTGCCGATCAGTGACCTGCTGGACTTCGGCGCGCCGGCCCGCTTCGCCGTCGGACTCCTGGTGCCACAGATCTACCAAGTTGACTGCCACGCCGAGGACGACTCCGGCGAGTACACGCTGTGGCTGTTCGACGCCCAGGGCTCATGGGCGTCAGTCGACTACCAGCCCGGCGCCTCTGACTATCCGGTGGAACAGGCAGGCCCCCGTCGTCTGTGGGATGAGATCCAGGCCGCTTACCAATGGTGGGTAGCCACAGACCGTCCCGGCCGGGAGCGCTTCGGCCTGACCGTCACCGTCGACAGCCAGCAGGTATGGCTCGACAGCCCCGACCGGCCGCTCACACCGGTGCTGCAAAGCTAATCCGGTACTACCCGTGCCCTAGAAACGGCTCCGCTCAACTCTGGGAGTGCGATCTTCCAGAACGAGCGGAGCCGACCATGGGCCCGTCTACCCCCGACAGCATCGGTGCGCGCGTCGCCCGCGTTTCCAACCTCTCAGGGCAGCACACCTAGCCCAGCGCATGAACCACTCCCGATCCCTCATCGCATTGGTGGAGAAGGGGCACCGGATCGCCACATCCGCGTTCATCGCCGCCGCGAGTTCCGCGCTGATTATCGACCCCGCCGAAACGTCCGGGCAGCCCTACCGCGGCGACCCCGCGACCGCTGACAAGGTCCACGCCACCATTCCCGACCTCCGCCCCGCTCTCGCGTGCACCGACCTCCCTCCGGGCCTCGACGGCCCGCCCCGCGCCCTCCACGAGTTGGCCGCCGAAATCGAGCGGTTGCGCCGCTACTCCCTCAACGCCAAGTACCTTCGAGTGGGCACCCGCATCAGCGCGGTGCTGACCGAGCTGGCCGCCCACGTCCACGACACCGGCTCTCCGCGGGCATGGCGGCTGATCGACAGCGCCCAGGCCCTCGCCGTCGCCCTCGCGCGCCGGCTCGGCTACAACGACCTCGCGGCCGGGGCGATCCGGGATGCCGCTGATGCTGCCGAGAACTCCGACGACCCCCGCCTTCCCCGGCTCGCGAAACTGTCCCGGGCGCTGCTGATGATGACGATCGGGGCGTGGACGTCGGGCTGAAAGTCGTCCGGCAGGCCAGGGAAGGCATGGACCTCCAGTCTCCCCAGCCTTACGCCGTCCACGGGGCGCTACAGCTGCGCTCGGCGGTGCTGCCGGCGCGGCGCCCACTCCGGGGTCACCACCGCCTCGGACTCCTGGGAGCACCACGAGCGTGCGGTGGAGGCAGTGCAGAGGCTGCTCGCACACACCCCGGACCTCTACGCGCTGCAATTCAACCCGGCGAACGTGAGGCTGCACGGTGCCGCGGTCGCCGTCGAGCTGTGCGACTACGACGAGGCGATCCGCCGCGACACCGAGATCACCGGCACCTGCGGGTTGCTGGAGGCGCTGCCCGTGGAGCGGCGCGCCCACCGCGCGATCGACATGGCGAGGGTGCATGTCGAGATAGGGCAGCCCCGGCGCGCTCTGGAACGGGTGCTGGAGGCCGGGCGGATCGCATCGCAGATGGCGCGCCACCACCCCGGCGCGCGCGGTGATCGCCCATCTGGTGGACCTGCGCAGAAAGTTCCCGGAGCCGCTGCGCGGTGTCCAGTCGCGCATGGGCTTCTCGTCAATCCCCCCTTGGTGTTTCGACCTGAAAGATCGGGGGTGCTCGGCAGGCGCAGCGTAGGGGCATGGACGCATCCCCCGAACTCAGCAGCGGCGGCGAGCTGGCGGCGCTGCGCCATGACTTCCCCCGCTGGCGCATCTACCGGTCCCGGAACCCGGATGGCTCCCCGGCCGCATGGGTAGCCAGCAACATCACCCCCGGCCACCGCGTCGCGCCCATCCTGTGCGCCGGCACACCGGCCGGGTTGCGGGCCCAGGCGAACGCACGTCAGGTACCACAGCGGACCTGGGGGTGGGTGGGCCCGCCTGTAGACAGCGACCACAGCAGCGGGCGGTGGGGATGCCTCCGAATGGGGGAACTCATCTCCCTTCCTCTCTCACTCGAAGAGGGACGTTGAGCTTCCTCTGTGTCGGACGCGTGCCCATGTCCCGTCTCGTGGTGCGCGTCGTCCACAGAGGGCATGTCGGGACGCCTGTTGCCATGGGCCGTGCGTCGGGCTTCTCATCCGGCGGTCGCAGGTTCGGATCCCGCCGGGTGCGCTCTCTCGCGCAAGGCTGTCGGTGCCCCCGATCCGCCGTGCGGGTCGGGGGCGTTGGTGTGGGCGGTGTGGCGTGGGGCGGCCGGTTGTGGCCAGCCGGGGGCGGTGGCGGCAGGGAGGGCGTAGGGGTTCGCCGCGCATGGGGTGGAGCCGGGGGCGACCGCGAACCCCCCGACCTTGCGCGCCATCCCACCGGGTGAGGGCGGGGCCGAACAGGGCCGATGCGCGCCGCCGACGGCCGAGCGACGTTCCGCCCGGATACTGACGAAGGGCGACAAGGCATGCACATCTGGTTCGCAATGCAGGAGCCAACAACAAATGTGCCTACAGCCGGATTAATTTACGATAACCAACCACTGACGATAAGTGTGTTCCGGGTCGCCCGGTATTAGGATCTCCTTGCGAAGGCAGACTGCGAATAGCGGAAACGAATTCGTTATCCGGCACGTACGGTGCGCTGGGCCGAGGGCGGCCGATCCGGCCGGACGAGGAGCGGCGCGATGGGTGTAGGCGGCTCCGATCGCTCAGCATCGGCGCAGGGCACCAGGTGACCGGCACACGAGGTAGGAGTCGTCATCTCTCGCTTAAAGACATACATCCAGGAGCACACGAACCCGCCGGTCTTCTTCATCTCCGGTGCCGTCGTCCTGATCTTCCTCATCGTCGGCGTGGCGTTTCCGGAGCAGTTCGGTGAAGCCGCATCGAACACCCGTAATTGGATCGGGGTGAACTTCGGCTGGTTCTACGTCATCGCCACCACGTTCTTCTTGATCCTCGCCGTGGTGCTGATGCTCAGCCGCTACGGCAACATCCGGCTGGGCCCCGACTCCTCCAGGCCGGAGTTCAGCACCCTCGCCTGGTTCGCCATGCTGTTCACCGCCGGTATGGGCATCGGCCTGGTGTTCTGGGGTGTGGCCGAACCCGCCTTCCACGCGGCGAGCGACTACGTCGCCGAGGCCACCGGCGACCCGGCGACCGGGGCGATGCAGTTCACCCTGTTCCACTGGGGTTTCCACCCGTGGGCCGTCTACATCGTCCTCGGCCTGTCCCTCGGCTACTTCTGCTTCCGCAAGGGCCTGCCCATGCGGCCGGCCTCGGCCCTCTACCCGCTGATCGGCAACCGGATCTACGGCTGGATCGGCAACCTGATCGACATCCTGGCCGTCTTCGGCACGCTGTTCGGCCTGGCGACCTCGCTGGGCCTGGGCACCATGCAGGTCAACACCGGGCTCTCCCAGGAGTTCGGAATCCCCGTCAACCCCTTCGTGCAGTCCCTGATCATCCTGCTGATCACCGCCGTCGCCGTGGTCAGTGTGGTCGCCGGGATCGACAAGGGCATCCGGCGGCTCTCGGTCATCAACCTGTGGCTCGCGGCGGCACTGCTGCTGACCATGTTCCTGATCGGTCCGAAGCTGTGGATGCTCAGCATGATGTACACCGGGGCCGGGGAGTACCTGCAGAACCTGGTCCAGATGAGCCTGAACTTCTCGGTCTCGACCCCCGCCGGGGAGAACCCGGCGGAGACCTTCGCCACCTCCTGGACCATCTTCTACTGGGGCTGGTGGATCTCCTGGTCGCCGTTCGTCGGCATGTTCCTCGCCCGGATCTCCTACGGCCGCACCATCCGGCAGTTCATCGTCGGCACGCTGTTCGCCCCCGTCGGAGTGAGCGTCGTCTGGTTCGGTGTCTTCGGCGGCACCGGCATCTACTACGACATGTTCCGGTTCGGTGAGGGCGACAAGATCAGCGACGTCGCCAACGAGGCCGAGGCGACGTTCCACCTGATCGACGCCCTACCGCTGCCGGGTGTCTTCCTCTCCCTGCTGGCACTGCTGACCATGGCCGTCGTGGTGGTCTTCTTCATCACCTCGTCGGACTCCGGCTCGCTGGTCGTGGACATGCTGACCAACGGCGGCGACCCGCACCCGGTCCGCCTCCAGCGGATCTTCTGGGCCACGATGGAGGGTGTCATCACCATCGTGCTGCTGGTCATCGGCGGCAGCGCGGCCCTTCTGGCACTACAGGCGGCATCGGTGTCCACGGGTCTGCCATTCGCGATCGTGCTCGTGGTGATCGGCTTCAGCCTGATCAAGGCGCTGCGCTCCGAAGACCCGACCTCGATGCTTCCGGAGGGCTTCAAGCCGAGGGTCGCTCCCCCCGGCCCGGGAACCGAGGGGGCCGAGGCCGAGCGGGTGCCCGTCACCGGCCCCGGCGACCGCGAACACGAACGGGCGGTCGGCGACGGTTCCACGGCCGGCCGGGCGGCCGGTGAGGAGTCCAGCGGTGACTAGCCACCGACGAGCAGTGAAGGGAGGAATACGATGACGCCGGAGAAGAAGAAGCACGGCAACCCGTTCCGCGGGGTGCTCGACATGATGAGCGAGATGAACCGCATGTCCGAGACCATGACCAGTCCGGAGGGCGGGGGTGTGCAGCCGCGCGGCTACCACGACGCGTGGAGCCCCGCCACCGACATCTTCGCGCGCGGATCGGACCTGTACGTCCGCTGCGAGCTGCCGGGCGTGCACCTGGAGGACGTCGAGGTGTCGTTCTCGCACGGCTACCTGACCATCGCCGGTGAGCGCCGGCGGGACGACGCCGACGTCGTCTACTACGCGTCGGAGCGCCACCTCGGTGCCTTCCGCCGCGAGATCACCCTGCCCGAGGGGGTCAAGGAGGCCGACATCTCGGCCCAGTTCGACGACGGCCTGCTGGAGGTCAAGATCGCCGACGCCGCCGACGCCGAGGGGCCGCGGCAGATCTCCGTGCGGAGCCGCAAGCGCCGCTAGGGAGACCCTCAGACCCGCGGCCACGCGCGAGGGCCCGGACGGATCCGTTCCGTCCGGGCCCTCGCTCACCGCCGGTGGCCATCACACCGGCACGGCCCCTGTCAGAAGACGCGGCCGGTCTCGTACGGGCCGATCACCGCGAGCGCCTGCGGGCGGTTGAGCAGGTCCGCGGCCACGGCCGCGACCTCCTCCAGGGTGACGGCGTCGAACGTCGCCAGGTCGTCGTCGATCGAGCGGTGCCGCCGGTGGCCGAGTTCGTGCGCGGTCAGCCGCGCCATCCGGGCCTCGCTGCCCTCGCCGGCCAGCACCAGCGACCCCTCCAGCTGCCCCTTGGCCCGGGCCAGCTCCTCCTCGGTGATCCCGGCGGCCGCGACCTTCGCCAGCTCCTCACGGCACACCCCCAGCACCTCGTCGATCTTGTCCGGCAGGCAGCCCGCGCCCACCTGGAACAGCCCGGTGTCGGCGTAGAAGCTCGGGTAGGAGTACACGGCGTAGGCCAAGCCCCGCTTCTCCCGCACCTCCTGGAAGAGCCGCGAGGACATGCCACCGCCCAGCGCCGCACTGAGGACCCGCAGGGCGTGACGCCGCTCATCGGTGCGGGTGATCCCCTCGCAGCCGAGGATCAGGTGGGCCTGCTCGGTGTCCCGCGGCAGCAGCGCCGTGCCCGGCGTGACGGCCACCGCAGCCCCTCCGATACGCGGCCCCGCCGCGGCAGCGTCTCCGGCCACCGCCAGACGCTCGGAGAACGCGTCGCGGACGGCGGCGACGACCCCGTCATGGTCGAGATTGCCCGCCGCCGCCACGATCAGCTCGGCCGGCCGGTAAGCGTCCCGGTACTGCTCCAGGATGCGCTCCCGGGGCAGCCGCCCGATCGTGTCGTTGGTGCCGAGGATGGGCCGGCCCAGCGGCGATCCGGCGAACACGTGCGCGGCGAAGACGTCGTCGACCAGGTCGGCGGGCTCGTCCTCGTACATCGCGATCTCTTCGAGGATCACCCCCCGCTCGGTCTCCACCTCCCCGGGGTCGAGCACCGAGTTGGCCACCATGTCGCAGACCACGTCGATGGCCAGCGGCAGGTCCCGGTCCAGCACTTTGGCGTGGAAGGTCGTCTGCTCTTTGGTGGTGTAGGCGTTGTGGTCGGCGCCGACGCCGTCCAGCAGCGCCGAGATCCGCATCGCGTCGCGCCGCTCGGTGCCCTTGAACAGCAGGTGCTCCAGGAAGTGCGCGGAACCGGCGTGCGCGTCGTCCTCGTCGCGGGACCCGGTCGTCGCCGTGATCCCGAAGGCGGCCGACCGCACACCGGGCATCGCCTCGGTGAGGACACGCAGCCCGCCGGGCAGCACGGTGCGCCGCACCAGGCCCGAGCCCTCACCCGGCTCCCGCAGGGTGACGGTGCTGCCGGGTTCCTGCTCGGCTGCGGTGGGGAGTGAGCTCATGCTTTCCTTCTTCACCTCGTGGCTCGCGGTGGATCGGTCGGGAGGGATGGGGTGGGAGGGGCGAACGCGACGGGGCGGCCGCACCGTGTGGTGGGCCGCCCCGGTCATGCTCTCGTCACGGATCAGGTGTTCTCGCTGCGGGCGCCGCGGGTGCGGCGGCGACGGCGCGGAGCCGCGCCCTCTCCCTCGGCGTCGCCCGACTCCGGCTCGGTGTCCTTGGCCTGCGGGGCCTCGCCGCCGTCGGCAGCGGCGGCCTCGGCCTCGACGACCTCCACCGGGATCAGCGACAGCTTGCCGCGGTCGTCGATCTCGCGGATCTCGACCTGGACCTTCTCGCCGATGGCGATGACATCGTCGAGGTTCTCGATCCGCTTGCCGCCGTGCAGCTTGCGGATCTGCGAGATGTGCAGCAGGCCGTCCTTGCCCGGGAGCAGGGACACGAACGCGCCGAACGCGGTGGTCTTGACGACCGTACCGAGGTAGCGGTCGCCGACCTCCGGCATCGTCGGGTTGGCGATGCTGTTGACCGTGTCGCGCGCGGCCTCGGCCGACGGGCCGTCGACGGCGCCGATGTAGATGGTGCCGTCGTCCTCGATCGTGATGTCGGCGCCGGTGTCCTCCTGGATCGAGTTGATCATCTTGCCCTTGGGGCCGATGACCTCGCCGATCTTGTCCACGGGGATCTTCACGGTGAGGATGCGCGGGGCGTGCGGGCTCATCTCGGCCGGGCGGTTGATGGCCTCCTGCATGACGTCCAGGATGGCCAGCCGCGCGCCACGCGCCTGCTGCAGCGCCTTGGCCAGCTGCTCGGCGGGGATGCCGTCGAGCTTGGTGTCGAGCTGCAGGGCGGTGATGAGGTCACGGGTGCCGGCGACCTTGAAGTCCATGTCGCCGAACGCGTCCTCGGCACCGAGGATGTCGGTCAGCGTGACGAACTCGCCGTCCTGGCTGATGAGGCCCATGGCGATGCCGGACACCATCTCCTTGAGCGGAACGCCCGACGCCATGAGCGACATCGTGGAGGCGCAGACCGAGCCCATGGAGGTGGATCCGTTGGAGCCCAGGGCCTCCGACACCTGCCGGATGGCGTACGGGAACTCCTCGCGGGACGGCAGGACGGGCAGCAGCGCCCGCTCGGCCAGCGCGCCGTGGCCGATCTCGCGGCGCTTGGGCGAGCCCACGCGGCCGGTCTCACCGGTGGAGTACGGCGGGAAGTTGTAGTTGTGCATGTAGCGCTTGGTCCGCTCGGGGTTGAGCGTGTCGACCATCTGCTCCATGCGCAGCATGTTCAGCGTGGTGACACCCAGGATCTGGGTCTCGCCGCGCTCGAACAGCGCCGAGCCGTGCACCCGCGGGACCACGCCGACGTCCGCGCTGAGCGGGCGGATGTCCTTGGGGCCGCGGCCGTCGATGCGGACACCGTCGCGCAGCACGCGCTCACGCATGAGCTGCTTGGTCAGCGAGCGGAAGGCCGCGCTGACCTCCTTCTCACGCCCCTCGAAGTCCTCGGCGAGCTTCTCCCCGGCCAGCGCCTTGACGCGGTCGAGCTCGTTCTCGCGCTCCTGCTTCTCGGCGATGGTCAGCGCCTGGGCGAGCTGCTCGCGCACCGCGCTGTCGACGGCGGCGTAGACGTCGTCCTCGTAGTCGACGAAGATCGGGAACTCGCCGGCGGCCTCGACCGCCGGGACCTGGTCGGCCAGCGCCTGCTGGGCCCGGCACAGGACCTTGATGAACGGCTTGGCGGCCTCCAGGCCCTCGGCGACCGTCTGCTCGTTGGGGCCGACCGCGCCCTCGGCGACGAGCTTCAGCGTGCGCACCGTGGACTCGGCCTCGACCATCATGATGGCGACGTCGCCGTCCTCCAGGACGCGGCCGGCCACCACCATGTCGAAGGTGGCGTTCTCCAGCTCGGTGTGGGTCGGGAACGCGACCCACTGGCCCTCGATCAGCGCCACCCGGACGCCACCGATCGGCCCGGAGAAGGGCAGCCCGGCCAGCTGGGTGGACATCGACGCGGCGTTGATCGCGACGACGTCGTAGAGGTGATCGGGGTGGAGCGCCATGATCGTCTCGACGATCTGGATCTCGTTGCGCAGGCCGCCGGTGAACGACGGGCGCAGCGGCCGGTCGATCAGGCGGCAGGTGAGGATGGCGTCCTCGGACGGACGGCCCTCACGCCGGAAGAACGAGCCGGGGATGCGGCCCGCGGCGTACATGCGCTCCTCGACGTCCACCGTCAGCGGGAAGAAGTCGAGGTTCTCCTTGGGCCGCTTCGAGGCCGTGGTGGCCGACAGGACCATGGTCTCGTCGTCGAGGTAGGCGGCGGCGGAGCCGGCGGCCTGACGGGCGAGACGGCCCGTCTCGAAGCGGATGGTACGGGTGCCGAAGCGGCCGTTGTCGATGACGGCTTCGGCGGAATACGCGCCCTCCATGGGCGACCTCCTACTACACGGTTGTCAACAATGAGGTCCCGCGTCCGTACCCCGGAGAGTGTGGTGATCGTCGTCGAGCTGACGTCTCAACCGGTCGGCGCTGCGTGCGCGGACGGCCCCTGACGACCGGTCATCGATCGAAGTCCTCGGCACGCCTCCGCTGGGGGGCGGGCCGAAGACCACTACCGAGGACCGGCCTCGACGCGGCAGCCGAGGAGAGGACCGCGGGAACACTGCGTTCTCGATGAAGTTGTCACGTGCGGACGCCCCGGCCGGCGGGACCCGGCGGCTGCGCCGCACGCGGCCGCCACTGCGGACGATACTCCCTGGCCACAGCGGCGGGCGTCACATCACACACTACTAAGAAAGGGAGCGGCCGAGGCCACTCCCTCACGTCACCGCCTAGCGGCGCAAGCCGAGGCGCTCGATGAGCTGGCGGTAGTTGTTGATGTCCTTCTTGGCGATGTACTTGAGAAGGCGGCGACGGCGGCCGACCATCAGCAGCAGGCCGCGGCGGCTGTGGTGGTCGTGCTTGTGCGTCTTCAGGTGCTCGGTGAGCTCGGTGATGCGGTGCGTCAGCAGCGCGACCTGCACCTCCGGCGAACCGGTGTCACCCTCGCCGGTGCCGTACTCGGCGATGATGTTCTGCTTGGTGGCGGCGTCGATCGACACGTCGCTCCCTTTTCATTGTCGTCGGTACGCGGGCATGGGAATGCTCCGCACTTGAGGGCGGAGCGCAGCCGCGGTGACCGCGCGTACGAACAGTCACCGTCATGAGGATCCGGACCCCGATCCGGGGAGACCCCGGGCGGTTCCCGCCGCGGCCGCTTCTGCGCACCGATGGCGCCGGTCACGGCCTGGATCCTCGCGTCTACCCGACGGAGTCTACCGCAAACGGCGAGGTCACCCGACATCCGACGAACCGGGCTCCGCTGCCATGAGCTCGCGGGCCGTGGCGACGTCCCCGCGCATCGCCTCGATCAGCTCGTCGACCGAGTCGAAGCGCAGCTGGCCCCGGATGTGGTGGACGAATTCGATGGCCATGGCCTCGCCGTAGAGGTCGAGGTCGTCCCGGTCCAGGGCGTAGGCCTCGACCGTGCGCGGGCTGCCCTCGAAGGTGGGGTTGGTACCCACGGAGATCGCGGCCGGCCAGCACGACTCGGCGTGCTCCCCCGGAGCGGTCCGCAGCAGCCACCCGGCATAGACCCCGTCGGCCGGGATCGCGGTGTGCTCGGGGCAGTCCAGGTTGGCCGTGGGGAAGCCGAGCAGCTCGCGCCCGCGCGCCGCGCCGTGCACGATCACGCCCTCGACCCGGTGCGGCCGCCCCAGCTCGGCCCGTGCCCCGGCCACGTCGCCGGCGGCCAGGCAGCGGCGGATCAGCGTCGAGGTGATGGTGTCGGCGTCGGCCACCAGCCGCACGCCCTCGGTACTGAAGTCGTACTTCTCACCGAGCGTCTGCAGCACGGCCACGTCGCCGGCGGCCCTGTGGCCGAACCGGAAGTTCTCCCCGACGACCACGGCCGCGGTGTGCAGCCGGTCCACCAGGGCGTGCTGGACGAACTCCTCGGCCGACAGCCGGGACAGCTCCACGGTGAAGGGCAGCACGCACACCGCGTCGGCCCCGTGCTCGGCCAGCAGCTCGGCCTTGCGGTCGGCCGAGGTGAGGACGGCCGGGTGCGGCACCCCGCGGACGACCGAGTCGGGGTGCGGTTCGAAGGTGACGACCACGACCGGCAGATCCATGCGCCGGGCCTGCTCGACCGCCGTCCGCAGGATGGTCTGGTGACCGCGGTGCACGCCGTCGAAGACCCCGATGGTCACAACGGACCGGCCCCAATCCGGGGGTATCTCCTCCAGTCCGCGCCAGCGCCGCACGTCAAACAGCTCCCCTCAAGAACAGGTGCCCGCCGCGATATCGGCGGAAAGTCCCGGATCAAACGGTACCGCTCCCGCCGCCGCACCGTTCCCCACGCCGCCCCGGCCCTCGCGGCGATCTCGGAGACATCGGGATGGACAGCGCCCGCACGACCCCGGACGGCTCCGAGATCGACAGGACGTGCGCGCGGGTCAGGCTCCGGCCGGCTCGAACACGACGATGGGCTTGCTGTAGCCGCGGGTGTCCTCGGCGAGCGCGACGACGGTGCCGTCCGGCGCGAACAGGCCGATCGGCCCGGGCCCCGACTCGCCCGGGGCGATGCGGTTGCCGTGCGCGACCTTCCGGGTCTCGGCCGCACTGAGGACGCGCACCGGGAACGCCGCCGCCACCGCCTGGGCCAGCGGCAGCGCGCTGAACTCCGCGGCGAGCCCGTCCAGGGTCCGGGCCTGGGACAGGTCGTAGGGGCCGACCCGGGTACGGCGCAGCGCGGTGAGGTGCCCGCCGACTCCCAGCGAGGCGCCCAGGTCGCGGGCGAGCGCGCGGATGTAGGTGCCGCTGGAGCAGGTGACGCGGGCGTCGACGTCGATCAGCGCGCCCTCGGCATCGGGCACCCGCCGGATGTCGCCGAGTGCGAACTCCGACACGGTCACCGTGCGCGCCGCGAGCTCGACGGTCTCCCCCGCGCGGGCCGACTTGTACGCCCGCTTGCCGTTCACCTTGATCGCGCTGACCTGCGGCGGTACCTGCTCGATCGCGCCGGTCAGCGCTGCCGCGGCGGCGCGGATCGGCTCGTCGCCGACACCGGAGGCGTCCACCCGCGCCCCGGGTTCGCCCTCGGCGTCGTCGGTCGTGGTGGCCAGGCCCAACCGGATGGTGGCCTCGTAGACCTTCTCGGTCAGGGCGAGGTGGCCGAGCAGCTTGGTGCCCTTCTCGATCCCCAGGACCAGCACTCCGGTGGCCATCGGGTCGAGTGTCCCGGCGTGGCCGACCTTCCGGGTTCCGGCCAGACGCCGGACCCGCGCGACGACGTCGTGCGACGTCCAGTCGGCGGGCTTGTCGACGATGACGACGCCACTGTCTGCCATGTGAGTCACGGGTTCCTCGTCGTGCGTGGATTCCTCGGGATGGAACGGCGTCGCACCGGGCGCGACGGCACCCGGTGCGACATGAGGTGCGCTACTCCTCGTCGGGCTCGCGCGGCGTCTTGTAGGGGTCGGCGTCACCGGCGGGGGTGGCGTTGGTCGCCGCCCGCGCCACCTCGGCGTCCGACTGCCGGGCCTTGGTCAGCAACTCTTCGATGTGCTGGGCGTTCTGCTGCACCTCGTCCAGCTCGAAGGCGAGGCTGGGGGTGTGCCGCAGCCCGGTCTGGCGACCGACCTCGGACCGGATCACGCCCTTGGCGCTCTCCAGCGCGGCGGCCGTGCCGGCCTTGTCCTCCTCCGCGCCGAACACCGTGTAGTACACCGTGGCGTCGCGCAGGTCGTTGGTGAGTCGTGCGTCGGTGACGGTGACGAAACCCAGACGCGGGTCCTTGATGCGGCGCTCCAGCATCTCCGCCACGATCCGCTGGATCCGGTCGGCGAGCTTGCGCGCCCGTGCGGCGTCAACCATGGTTACTTTCTTCCTCTGAGCTGAAGAGCCGCTGTCTCGCGGAGAGCAGCTCGATCTCTGGGCGTCCCGCGACGAATCGCTCGCAGGAGTCCATGACCTCCGCGCAGTGCGCGGCCGTGGATGCGGCGACGGCGACGCCTATCTCACAACGTCGGTAGAGATGCTGGTCGCCGGTTTCGGCGACCGACACGGAGAACTTCCGCCGCAGCTCGGCCACGATGGGCCGGACCACGGACCGCTTCTCCTTGAGGGAGCGGACGTCGCCGAGGAGGATGTCGAGCGTCAGTGCTCCGACGAACAACCGTCCGCCCCGTGCCGTACGAGCCGAGTTTCGCGATCTCGCTGTCATATGTGGGCCGCCTTGACGGCGCGGCCGAGCCGAGAAGGAGGGGATCCGAACAACGCGACCGACGGACCCGACCCCGGCTCGCGCCGGGGTCGGACCTCGTCGTGTGTCAGTTCACCGCCCGGTCAGTCACGCGGCTTCTCCTGCATCTCGTACGTCTCGACGACGTCGCCGATGCGGAGATCGTTGTAACCGAGGCCGATACCACACTCGAAGCCGTCGCGGACCTCGGTGGCGTCGTCCTTGAACCGTCGCAGCGACTCGACCGTGAGGTTCTCCGAGATGACCACACCCTCGCGGATGAGGCGTGCCTTGGCGTTCCTCCGGATGATGCCGCCGCGGACGATCGAACCGGCGATGTTGCCGATCTTCGGCACCTTGAAGACCTCGCGGATCTCCGCGGAACCGAGCTGGACCTCCTCGTAGACGGGCTTGAGGAGCCCCTTGACGGCCGCTTCGACCTCGTCGATGGCCTGGTAGATGACCGAGTAGTAGCGGATGTCGACGCCCATGCGGTCGGCGAGCTCGCTGTTCTTGCCCTCCGGCCGGACGTTGAACCCGACGATGATGGCGCTCGCGGAAGCGGCCAGGTTGATGTCGTTCTGCGTGATCGCACCGACACCGCGGCCGATGACCCGGATGGCCACCTCGTCGCCGCCGGCGTCGATCTTGAGCAGCGACTCTTCCAGGGCCTCGACCGAACCGGACGTGTCGCCCTTGATGAGCAGGAGCAGCTCGTTGCGCTCCCCCTCCTCCAGGGTCTTCTGCCAGTTGTCGAGGGTGACCCGGCGGCTGGACCGCGCCTGCTGGGCGAAGCGCTCGCGCGCCTCGCGCTGCTGGGCGATCTGCCGCGCCACCCGGTCGTCCTTGACGACCAGGAAGTTGTCACCGGCGCTGGGCACGTTGGTCAGACCGAGCACCTGGACCGGGCGCGACGGCTCGGCGGCCTCGACGTTGCCGCCGTGCTCGTCGAGCATGGCCCGGACGCGACCGTAGGCGTCGCCGCAGACGATCGAGTCACCGACGTTCAGCGTGCCCCGCTGGACCAGCACCGTGGCCATGGAGCCGCGGCCGCGGTCCAGGTAGGCCTCGATCGCCAGACCCTGGGCCTCCATGTCGGGGTTGGCCCGGAGGTCGAGCGCGGCGTCGGAGGTCAGCACGACCGCCTCCAGCAGGGCATCGATGTTCTCGCCCTTGAGGGCGGAGATGTCGACGAACTGCACGTCACCGCCGTACTCCTCGGTGACCACGCCGTACTCGGTGAGCTGGGCGCGGACCTTCTGCGGGTCGGCCCCCTCGACGTCGATCTTGTTGACCGCGACGACGATCGGGACGTCGGCCGCCTTGGCGTGGTCGATGGCCTCCGCCGTCTGCGGCTTCACACCGTCGTCGGCCGCGACCACCAGGATGGCGATGTCGGTGGCCTGCGCACCGCGGGCACGCATGGCGGTGAACGCCTCGTGACCCGGGGTGTCGATGAAGGTGATCTTGCGCTCTTCACCGTCGACCGTGGTCGCGACCTGGTAGGCACCGATGTGCTGGGTGATGCCGCCGGCCTCGCCGCTGACCACGTTGCTGTTCCGGATGGTGTCCAGCAGGCGGGTCTTACCGTGGTCGACGTGGCCCATGACGGTGACCACCGGCGGACGCGGACGCAGATCCTCGTCGGTGCCGCTGTCCTCGCCGAACTCGATGGAGAACGACTCCAGCAGCTCGCGGTCCTCGTCCTCGGGGCTGACGACCTCGACGACGTACTTCAGCTCCTCACCGAGCAGCTGCAGGGTCTCGTCGGGCAGCGACTGGGTCGCGGTGACCATCTCACCCAGGTGCATCATGACCTGGACCAGCGACGCCGGGTTGACGTCGATCTTGTCGCCGAAGTCCGACAGGGACGCGCCGCGGGACAGGCGGATGACCTGGCCGTTGCCGCTCGGGATCTTGACGCCGCCGAAGCTGGGCGCACCGAGCTCGTTGAACTCTTGGCGCCGCTGCTTCTTGGACTTGCGCGCACGGCCCGGACGGCCGCCGGGTCGCCCGAAGGCACCCGCGGTACCGCCGCCGCGGCCACGGCCGCCGCCAGGACGGCCGGCGAAGCCGCCCGGACGCGGGCCGCCGCCACCGCCGCCGAAGCCGCCGGGACGGGCACCGCCACCGGGGCCGCCGCGACCGCCACCGGGACGGCCGCCGCCGCCACCGCCGCTGCGACCCCCACCGGGGCCGCCGCGACCGCCACCGCCGCCGGCCGGGGCCGGACGCGAGGACGGCATGTTCATCGGGCTGGGGCGCGGACCGGGACGCGGAGCGCCGCCCGCGGCACCGCCACCGGGACGCGGGCCACCGGCACCGGCGCCACCGCCGGGACGCGGGGCCTGCGGACGGGGCGCCTGCGGGCGCGGACCGCCGGCACCGGCACCGCCACCGGGACGCGGGCCACCGGCACCGGCGCCACCGCCGGGACGCGGGCCGCCGCCCTGCGGACCACCGGGCCGGGGGCCCGGACGCGGGGACGGCTTGGAACCCATGCCGGTCGCGGTCGACGCGAACGGGTTGTTGCCCGGGCGCGGACCGGCCGGACGCGGGCCGGGACGGGGGCCCTTGCCGGACTCGGGGCGGCCGGAGCGCTCGCCCCGCTCAGGGCGGCCACCGGGCTTCGGAGCGGCGGGCCGCTCCTGCTTGTCGGCCTTGTCGGCCTTGTCAGCCTTGGGGCCCGGACGCGGACCCGGCTTGGGGCCGGGCTTCGGCGCGCCACCGCCGGGAGCACCGGGACGGGAACCCGGCTTGGGACCGGGCTTGGGGGCGGGGCGCGACGGCGCACCGCCATCGGCCGCGGCGGGCTTCGCCGGGGCCGGGGACTCGCCGCGCGGGCGCGGCTTCGGCTCCGCCGGGCGCGGCTTGGCGCCGCCCTTCTTCTCGGCGGTGCCGTTGTTGAACGCTTCCTGAAGACGGCGGACGACGGGGGCCTCTATCGTCGAGGACGCCGACCGTACGAATTCGCCCATTTCGTTGAGCTTGGCCAGCACGGCCTTGCTCTCTACTCCGAACTCCTTCGCGAGCTCATATACCCGGACCTTCGCCACTGCTCTCCTCTATCTCGGTCCGGGACATGGGCTTGTGCCGGACCGTCGCTAGCTTGACGTACTCATCGCTGCGTACTCATCGAGCGCTCATCGCAATCTCGACCCGCTTCCTCGTCGTTACACAACAATGGGTCAGAGCCTGCCGACAGGCATGCCGACATGACTCGACCCGCCACCCGACGGTGAGTACAACCATCGCGGCGACGCGATCATTCCAACCCTATCGGTCTATCGTGCCCCGCTCCAACGCGATTCCTCGGCGAAGAAGGCGGCGACACGCGAGGTGTCCAACCGGCCCGCGGCCCGGAAGGCACGCGGCCAGGCTCTCCTCCGCTCTGCCGACTCCCAGCACCGGGGGTCGGGATGGAGGTAGGCGCCCCGGCCCGGATGGCGGCCCATGGGGTCGGGTATCACCGCGCCGCCATCGGCCACCAGCCGCACCAGGTCGGACTGGGCCGCCCGAGAACGGCAACCCACGCACATCCGTACAGGGTACGACCGATCGTGCTCGCTCAGTCTATCGCGGCGAGGCATCGGCTTGTCCGCTGGGACGGTCGGTTCCGTCGTCCGCGGCACCCTGCGGACCGCCCGCTTCGGCCCCGGAGTCGCCCTCCGCGGGCTCGGCGTCGGAGCGGATGTCGATGCGCCAGCCGGTGAGCCGCGCGGCCAGGCGGGCGTTCTGCCCCTCCTTGCCGATCGCCAGCGACTGCTGGTAGTCGGGGACGGTGACCCGGGCGACCTTGGCCGCCGCGTCGAGCACCTCGACCTGGTTGACGCGCGCCGGGGACAGCGCGTTGCCGACGAACACGGCGGGGTCCTCGGAGTAGTCGACGATGTCGATCTTCTCTCCGTGGAGCTCCGCCATGACGTTGCGCACGCGGCTGCCCAGCGGGCCGATGCAGGCCCCCTTGGCGTTGACGCCCGCCTTGTTGGACTTCACCGCCATCTTGGTGCGGTGCCCGGCCTCCCGGGCGATCGCCGCGATCTCGACGGTGCCGTCGGCGATCTCCGGCACCTCCAGCTCGAACAGCTTGCGCACCAGGTTGGGGTGGGTCCGGGACAGGGTCACCGACGGCCCGCGGTGGCCCTTGCGGACCTGCACGACATAGGCGCGCAGGCGCTCGCCGTGGTCGTAGGACTCTCCGGGGACCTGCTCCTGGGGCGGCAGGATGGCCTCGATCTTGCCGAGGTCGACCAGCACGTTGCGCGGGTCCTTCCCCTGCTGGATCAGGCCCGAGACGATCTCGTTCTCCCGCCCGGCGAACTCACCGAGGGTCAGCTCGTCCTCGGCGTCGCGCAGCCGCTGCAGGATGACCTGCTTGGCGGTGGACGTCGCGATCCGGCCGAACCCGGTGGGGGTGGCGTCGTACTCCCGGACGACGGTGCCGTCCTCATCGGTCTCGGAGGCCCACACCGTGACGTGCCCGGTGGCGCGGTCCAGCTCCACGCGCGCGGGGATCTCCGTGCCCTCCTGGCGGTGGTACGCGATCAGCAGGGCGTCCTCGATCGCCTTGACGACGAGATCCACCGAGATGTCCTTCTCGCGCTCCAAGCTGCGCAGGACACTCATATCGATATCCACGAGGCTCCCCCTCTAGTCCGCCGCGTCAGCGTCGGCGCCGCGGCGGAATTCCACCTGGACCTTGCCGCGCACCAGGTCAGCGTAGCCATAGTGGTGGCTCTGGCCCGAGACGTCCAGGGTGACGCCGGATTCGTCGGCGCCGGTCAGACGGCCCTGGACCTCACCGCCCTCGGCGAGTCGGGCCTGCACCAGGCGGCCGCGAGCGCGGCGCCAGTGCCGGGGCTGAGTGAGCGGCCGGTCCACACCGGGGGAGGTCACTTCGAGCACATAGGGGGCCTTGCCCATGACGTCGGTGGCGTCGAGCGCGGCGGAGATGTCCTGCGTGACGGCCCCGACCGAGTCGAGGTCGACACCGTCGTCGGAGTCGACGACGACCCGCAGCAGGCGCCGTTTGCCCGCCGGAGTCACCTCGACATCCTCCAGATCCAGGCCGGCGTCGGCCAGGACCGGCTCCAGCAGCTCGGCGAGACGGTCGCGGCGAGCCTGCGCCCCCATCTGTGATCCTCCTCGGCGAATTCCACCCGCGCTCCTCCGCGAGGACGGGGCGGTCCAGCTCTTGACATAAGTTGTCCGCACGTCGCGACGACGGCGGTTTGGGATCAAGCCTATCCACAGTCCGTGTCTCCCCAGGCCCCTCCGCACCGCGAACGCACGTGCATCTTCCAGTGTGGCCGCACGGGCCGGGATTGCGCGAATGGCGCGCCCGCCGTGGAAAGATGGACGCCTGATCATCGGGATGACCATTCGAAAGAGTGAGGAGCAGGGGCTTGGGCCAGGATGACGGAGCCGTCAGCCGACGCACGGTCGTCATCGGCGCGGTCGTCGGCCTGGTGGGCCTCGGACTGGCCGGCTGCCAGGGGCCGCGCTGGTATCCCGGCGAGGTCGGTCCGGATGAGTACGTGCTGCGGGCGGTGATCACCGAGAAGGAGCGGATGATCGCCCGCTACGAGGCGGCGGTGTCCGCCGGTTCGGGCCCCGCGGACCTGCTCCAGCGGCTGCTCGATGACCACCGCGGCCACCTGGACGCGCTGCGGGAGAGGCTCCCGGACTCCGACGGGGAGGACGCGCGGCCCGGTGAACCCGCCGCCTCGCCCTCCCCCGCACCGGCCCCCGTCCCCCGGGAGGGGGTCGCGGCGGACGCGCTGCGCGTGGCGGAATGGGGCGCCGCGGACGCTCGGGTGCGCCAGGCGGCCAAGGTGTCGGACTCCGGCCTGGCCCAGCTGATCGCCTCCGTCGGCGCCTGTGAACTCGGACACGCACACCTGCTCGCGGAGGCCTAGCCACGACATGAGCGCATCAACCGACGAGCAGCGGGAATTCACCGACACCGGCGCGCTGCGGCTCGCCCTGCGCGCGGAGCACGCCGCCGTCTACGGCTACGCGTTCATCGGCGCGCACTGCGCCGACGCCCGGCGCGACCGCGCCTACGCGCACTTCGACGCCCACCGGGCCCAGCGTGACGCCCTGCGGTCGCTGCTGGTGGAGCACGGGGCCGAGCCCGACGCGGCCGAGCCGTCCTACGGCCTGCCCGGCTCGACCGACGACGCCGACCTGGACGCGTTCGCCCGGGACATGGAGGAGCGGACCGCCCAGGGCTATCTGGAGCTGGCCGCCGCCTCCGACCCGGTCCTGCGCGACCTCGCGGCACGCTCCCTGCAGGCCGCCACCGTGCGCGGCCTGCAGTGGGGCGGAACGCTCACGCCCTTCCCGGGCTACAGGGCCGACCGGAGCCCGGACGCCGATACGGCCGATACGGCCGATACGGCCGATACGGAGGAGTAGCCGCCCCGCGATGGTCACGGCGACGGGTGGCGAGAACCGGACGGAACCGACACCCATGCCATGACCACCGCGCGGAGGTCAGGAGCCCGCGACGGCGGCGGTGACCCGGTCGACCGCGGTGTCCAGGGTGATCTCCGCACGTTCGCCGGTGGCACGGTCGCGCAGTTCCACGACGCCCTGGGCCAGGCCCTTGCCGACGATCACGGCGGTGGGGATGCCCAGCAGCTCGGCGTCGGTGAACTTCACC
Organism: Nocardiopsis mwathae; assembly: GCF_014201195.1. Taxonomy (NCBI): domain Bacteria; kingdom Bacillati; phylum Actinomycetota; class Actinomycetes; order Streptosporangiales; family Nocardiopsidaceae; genus Nocardiopsis; species Nocardiopsis mwathae. The sequence continues at coordinate 3,436,031 of NZ_JACHDS010000001.1, forward strand.
CCCGGGGAGACGCCCTTGCGGTCGTCGACGAGCACCCGTACTCCCCTGGCCTCCAGCTCTCCGGCGATGCGCAGGGCGACCTCGATCTGCTCGCCCTTACCGGTGCCGACCACGTGCACGTCGGCCGGGGCGATCTCCCGCGGCCAGACGATGCCCTTGTCGTCGTGGGACTGCTCGGCGATGGCGGCGACGGCACGGGAGATACCGATGCCGTAGGAGCCCATGGTGATGCGCTTGGGCTTGCCGTCGGGACCGAGGGCGTCGACCTCGAAGGCGTCGGTGTACTTGCGGCCGAGCTGGAACACGTGGCCGATCTCGATGCCGCGGGCGGTGTAGAGGGTGCCCTGCCCGTCGGGCGAGGGGTCGCCGTCGCGGACGTCGGCGACGTCGATGGTGCCGTCCGGGGTGAAGTCGCGCCCGCAGACGAGGTTCATGACGTGGTGGTCGGCCTTGTCGGCGCCGGTGATCCAGCGGGTGCCTTCGGCGACACGCGGGTCCACCAGGTAGCGGAGCTTGTTGGCGAGCAGGGCGTTGGGGCCGACGTAGCCCTTGACCAGGAACGGGTTGGCGGCGAAGTCCTCGTCGTCGACCATGGCGACCTCGGCGGGTTCGAGGGCCGCCTCCAGCCGCTTGACGTCGACCTCGCGGTCACCGGGCACCCCGATGCCCATGATCTCCCAGTCCTCGGTGCCGGGGAGGCGGACCTTGAGGAGGACGTTCTTCAGCGTGTCGGCGGCGGTGACGGTGCGGTCCACCAGGCCGGAGGCGTTGAAGAAGTCGACCAGGGTCGCGATGGTCGGGGTGTCGGGCGTGTGGTGCACCACGGCCTCCGGCTGCCCCTCGACGGGGAGGGGGGGCGGAGCGGGGACGCGCACGGCCTCGACGTTGGCGGCGTAGTCGGACCCGGTGCTGCGGACGAAGGTGTCCTCACCGGTGGGTGCCTCGGCGAGGAACTCCTCGGAGGCCGAGCCGCCCATGGCGCCGGAGGTGGCGGCCACGATCACGTACTTCAGGCCGAGGCGGTCGAAGATCCTGATGTAGGCGTCGCGGTGCGCGTCGTAGGAGGCCTGCAGCCCCTCGTCATCGATGTCGAAGGAGTAGGAGTCCTTCATGTGGAACTCGCGGCCGCGCAGGATCCCGGCCCGGGGGCGGGCCTCGTCGCGGAACTTCTCCTGGATCTGGTAGAGGACCACCGGGAAGTCCTTGTAGGACGAGTACTCGCCCTTGACCAGGGTGGTGAACACCTCTTCGTGGGTGGGGCCGAGGAGGTAGTCGGCGCCCTTGCGGTCGACCAGGCGGAAGAGGGTGTCGCCGTACTCGGTCCAGCGCCCGGTGGCCTCGTAGTACTCGCGCGGCAGCAGCGCGGGCAGCAGCAGCTCCTGGCCGCCGATGCGGTTCATCTCCTCGCGGACCACCTCGGCGACGTTGTCCAGCACGATCTTGCCGAGCGGCAGCCAGGAGTAGATCCCCGGCGCGGCGCGGCGCACGTACCCGCCGCGGACCAGCAGCTTGTGGCTCGGCACCTCGGCGTCCGCCGGGTCCTCACGCAGGGTGCGCAGGAACAGGGTCGACATCCGCAGTAGCACGGCCACTCCTCGGTAGTGATGGGGAAAACGCTGCGGCTCAAAGCGCGACGTCCTTGAGCGGTGGAGAACCAGGCTAGCGGCCCTGCGGCGTGCTCACAGCCCGGCCGACGCCCCGGGCGGCGGACGGCACGGTGTGCGGCCCTATTCTCAGCGGGGCAGGCCGCTGCTACGCTACCAAGCGAACGCTTGGTTGATATCGCCATCGGAGGCGTGCATGCCGTCGCTTCGCGTCAGCCTGGGGTACGAGGTCGAGGTCCGCGGCCGCACGAAGGACGTGGAGAAGCGCGCGTTCGACGGCGCCGTCGCCCAGGCGGAGCTGGCGGACGACCTCGGGTACGAGGCCGTGTGGTTCGTCGAACACCACTTCACGCGGGGGTTCTCGCATTCGTCCGCGCCGGACCTGATCCTCGCGGCGATCTCACAACGGACCCGACGGCTGCGGCTCGGCCTGGGGGTGGTGCTGCTCCCGTTCCAGTCTCCCGTGCGGACGGCCGAACGCGTGGCGACCCTGGACGTGCTGTCCGGCGGACGGGTCGAGTTCGGCACCGGGCGCGGCGCCTCGCCCCTGGAGTACCAGGCGTTCGACCGGCCTTTCGAGCGGTCGCGGCGGATCTGGGAGGAATCGCTCGACGCGGTGCTGCGGATCTGGGCCGCCGAAGGCGGCCCGGTGACCATCGACACCCCCTACTTCACCGTGCCCGGTGTCTCGGTCCACCCGCGCCCCGCACAGGACCCGCACCCTCCGGTGTGGGTGGCCTCGACCAGCCGGGACGGCTACCGTGCCGCCGCTCGGCGCGGGTACCACCTGCTCGGTATGACGATGCTCAAGGGTGTGGACGACGTCGCCGAGGACATCGCCGAGTACAGGCGGACCCTGGCCGAGCACGGCTTCGACCCCGACACGCGCCGCGTCGCACTGATGGTCCCCTGGCACGTGGCGCCCACCCGCGACGAGGCGGTCGCCACCGCGGCCGACGCCGTGCTCTGGTACATCCGCCGCCAGGTCAACCTGGTGACACCACCCGACTACTACGACGCGCGGCACGCCACCCACCGCGTCCTCGGGCAACTCGCGGCGGGGATGCCGGCCGAGGCCGCCCTGGAGACGCTGCGCGACCACCGCATGGTCGTCATCGACGACGTCGAGGGGTCCCGCCGGGCCGTCGACCGCATCCGCGCGGCCGGGGCCACCGACCTCATCCTGCAGGCCCAGGTCGGCGGGCTCGACCACGAGCATGTGTGCGACACCATCAAGCTCTTCCATCGGGAGGTGGAGCCAGGGCGGGCATGGCGGGGACAGGGGACGCAAGAGGGACCGGCGAGCGGCTGAGGAGCGGTGGTCGATGACGAACGAGAACGTGCGGGGACCCTGGATCGGCGACGACGACACCGCCATCGGCCCGGTCGGCGGCTCCGGCCTGCTCCTCGTCTCCCCCGGTACCGGGACGGTCGCGGCGCTCGGGCCGGAGGACCGGCGCGCCGCGGTCGGCGTCGGCGCGCGGACGCTGGCCGCCGCCGGCGTCGGCGCGCACGACCGCGTCGTGGTCGCGCTGAACAACGAGGGCGGTCAGGCGGGCACGCTGCTGGCCGAAGCCGCCGTCGCCACCGGGGCGAGTGCCGCGGCGATCGGGCCGCGCGGCAGGATGCGCCTGCACGGTGCCCTGGAGGCGGTCGGTGCGACCACGCTGGTCGCCACCGCGACCGGCACGATGGATCTGCTCTCCCGCCTCCACCTGGAGTTCGGGATCGACCCGTTGGACCTCGGCCTGCGCCGTGTCCTTCTCGCCGGCGAGATCACCGAGCCGGAGGCGCGCCGCCGGCTCGCGGAGGAGTTCGACGCCGATGTCGTCGACCTCCTCATCGACCCGCGGTTCCACATCCCGCTGGCGCACGGCGACGGGACGGCCCTGGTCCCGGTGGAACCGGGAGCGGTCGGGCTCGCCCCGCTGACCGAGGACCGGCGGCTGGCGCCCCCCTATCCCGGGGGCGCGGCCGAGATCACCACGTGCCCGTTCTGGCACTCCGATCTGGCCGACGCGACCGTGCGCACCGGCCTGGTCGCGGTCCCCGCCGGCGGCGCGACGGCGGTCCCGCTGCCCCGCCACACCGTCGGCGACCGCGTGCTGGTGCGCGGCCAGTGGCTGTCGCTGGCCCGGCTGGAGCGGGCGCTGGCGTGCGTCGACGGCATCGCGCACTGGACCCTGCGGGTACGCCGGCCCGGGACCCTCGACAGCGCCGAACTCCGGGTCGCCTTCACCCGCGACTCGCTCGTGGGCGAGGCGATGTGGCACCGCCGCATCGAACAGGCCCTGGCCGGGCTGACCCCGGTGCGGATCGACCTCGCCGTCGAGCCGCGCACCGAGGACGAGCGCCGCCCCGGCACCGTGGCCGACGAACGCGGACACCACCTCGCGCGGACCCGTACGGAGGCGGAAAGGCGGCACGATGTGGAACTCCCCCGGCGCTGAGCCCCTCGGCGGTTCTCCCGAGATCGCCCCCGTGCCCCGAGGATGGACGACGATCCCCCGCATGCTGCGCGCGCAGGCCCGCGCCCGCCCGGATGCCGGGGTGCTGGTGGAGCGGGACACCCGGTGCACCCTCGCCGACCTGGCACGGGGGGCGGCCCGCGTGGCGCGGGCGATCGCGGCCGCCGACGTGCGCCCGGGCGACCGCGTGGCGGTGATCGGCCCCAACACCGCGCAGTGGGCGGTGCTCGCCTTCGGCGCGTGGGACAGCGGTGCCGTTCTCGTAGGGCTGTCGACGCGGTCCAGGGGGTTCGAGGTCGCCGAGCTGCTGCGCCGCACCGGCGCGCGGCTGCTGTTCACCACCGAGCGCTTCCTCGGCATCTCCTTCGTGCGCCTGATCGAGGCGGTCGTCGGCGGCCCGTGTGAGGGGCGGCCGTTCGCCGGGCTGCCCGACCTCGAACGGGTGGTGCTGACCGACACCGCACCGGACCACCCGGCCGCGGCGCGGTCGGGGATCGAGTCCTACGCGGTGTTCACCGACCGCGCCGACCGGGTGTCCACGGCTGTCGCCGAGGGGCGGGCGCAGGCGGTACTCGGCCAGGACCTGGCCGAAATCCTCGCCACGTCGGGGACCACGGGCGCGCCCAAGGGCGTGATGGTCCACCACGCCCAGCTGCTGCGCGGGTACTGGGACTGGTCGGCCGTGGTGGGGCTGGGCCCGGACGACACGTATCCGGTGATCGCCCCGTTCTCGCACGGGTTCGGGGTCAACGCGGGACTGCTGGCCGGAGTGATGCGGGCGGCGGCCGTGCTCCCCCAGCCCCGCTTCGATGCCGCGCGGCTGGTGGGCCTGATCGAGCACGACGGTGCCACGGTTCTGGCCGGCCCGCCCACGATGTTCCAGCGGATCCTCGACGAGATCGGCGCGGGGGCGATGGGGGGCGGCGCCGGACGCCGCGAGGTCCGGCTGCGGGTCGGGATCTGCGGCGCCGCCGCGGTCCCGCCCGAGCTGGTCCGGCGCCTGCTGGAGGACGGGGTGGTGCGCCGGATGGTCAACGCCTACGGACTGATCGAGGGCACGGTGGTGTCCATGACGCGGGCGGACGACCCGGTGGACGTCGTCGCCGGGACCGCCGGGCGGCCGATGCCGGGCGTGCGCGTCGAAGTCGTGGACGAGGGCGGCACGCCGCTGCCGCCCGGCCGGCGGGGCGAGGTCCGGGTCGCCGGATACGGCGTGATGCGCGGCTACTGGGGCGATCCGCGGCGCACCGCCGAGGCGATCGACGATGCGGGGCGGCTGCGCACCGGGGACATCGGCGTGCTCGATGCGGCCGGGAACCTGGCGATCGTCGACCGCGCCAAGGACGTCTTCGTCTGCGGCGGCTTCACCGCCTACCCGGCCGAGATCGAGCGGCTGCTGGTGCGCCACGGCGGCATCTCCCGAGCGGCGGTCATCGGCGTCCCCGACCCGCTGCTGGGCGAGGTCGGCCGCGCCTATGCGGTGCCGCGCCCCGGAGCGCGCCCCACCGCCGAGGAGGTCCTGTCCTGGGCGCGGGAGCACATGTCGAACTACAAGGTGCCGCGCCGCCTGGAGTTCGTCGACGCACTGCCGACCAACCCGAACGGGAAGGTCGACAAGGCCGTCCTACGCCGTCGCGCCGCCGGGACGTGAGGCGTCGGCTTCAGCCCGCCGCGCCGACCGCGGCTGCCACTGTCCGGCCGCCATCGCGCCCAGCGCGACGAGGAAGCCGAGGAGCTGCCACGGGGTCAGCGCCTGGCCCAGTACCAGGAACCCGGCGATCAGCGCGGCCATCGGGTTGGTCAGCCCGAGGAAGCTCACCTGCGCCGGGGCCAGTCGTTCGATGCCGCGGAACCACAGGATGTAGGCGAGCGCGGTTCCGAACAGGCCGAGGTAGACGAAGCCGGCGGCGTTGGTCGCGCTGATCGCGGGCGGTGCCCCTTCCACCGCCAGGGCGATCGGGGCGAGCACGAGTCCGCCGACGGTCAGCTGCCAGGCGGCGAGCGCGACCAGGGAGACCCCGGCCGGGCGCCCCCAGCGCTTGCCCAGCACGACCGCGGTTCCGATCAGCAGCACGCCGGCGACCTGAGCGGCGACGCCGATGGGGTCGATGGACGCCTCGCTCGTCAGCACCATGAGCCCGACGCCGATGACCCCCGCGATCGCGGCGAGTGCCGACCACAGCGTGGGCCGGGTGCCCAGGACCAGGGCGGAGAGTGCGAGGACCACGAGGGGCAGTACGGAGCCCACGGTGGCGGCCACGCCGCCGGGGAGCCGGTAGGCGGCGATGAACAGCAGTGGGAAGAACGCGCCGAAGTTCAGCACGCCGAGCACCGCCGCCTTCCACCACCAGTCGCCGGTGGGCAGCCGCCGGGTGAAGGCGAGCAGGATCAGCCCGGCGGGCAGGGCGCGCAGAGCGGCGACGAGGAGCGGCCGGTCCGGGGGCAGCAGCTCGGTGGTGACGACGTAGGTGGTGCCCCAGCTGACCGGGGCGAGCACGGTGAGCAGCACGTCGGCGACCCGGATGCGGGACGTCGCGGACGGGGTGGACGGGGTGGACGGGGGTGGGGATGGTGCTTGCCGGCGGTGGGCGGCGGTGGCCATGGCCGAGACCTCGACATTCATTTTCTTAACGTTGAACCAATCATCCTGAGCTATCATCTCAGCGTCAAGTAAATGAACATTGAGACATCTATCGCACGGCGAAGGAGAAGGCATGCCCGACGGCGGCAGGCGCGATGACGGGGCGGCGGAGCACGACGCGGTCGACGAGATCATCGACCAGTGGCGCACCGAGCGCCCGGATCTCGACGCCGAGGTGATGGCCGTCCCAGGGCGGATATGGCGCGCGGCGCACCTGCTCAGCCGTGCCGTCACCCGCCAGTACGCCGAACACGGCCTGGAGGGCTGGGAGTTCGACGTCCTCGCCACCCTCCGCCGCTCCGGCCCGCCCTACGCACTGAGCGGCAAGGAACTGAGCGCGGCGGCCATGATCACCTCCGGCGCGATCACCAACCGCGTCGACCGGCTCGTCGGCAAGGGCCTGGTCGAGCGGAACACCTCGCCGCATGACCGCCGCACCATGCTGGTCAGCCTCACCGCCGAGGGCCGGCGCCTGGCGGACGAGGCCGTGGAAGCCCACGTCGACAACGAGAAGCGCCTGCTGGCCGCCCTGTCCCCCGAGGACCGGGAGAGCATCAACGCCGCGCTGCGGCGCCTGCTGGTGTCCCTCGGCGACACGTCGCTGTCACCCGCGAAGTCCGACACCGGCCACTGATCGCCGCCCGCTCCGCCCGGTGCCGCTCCCGGAGCCACCGGGGTGCGGACCGCCGCCGAGAGCCCCGGCGCCCCGGGACCGACGGATCAGTGCGGCCCTTGCGCCGGCTCCGGGCGCCAGAGCAGCAGGGGCGTGCCGTCGGCGACATCGGTGAACACCGCGCGCACCGGGAGGTCCGGGTGCAGTCCACCCGGGGCGGCACCGGTCAGTCCGCCGTGGCAGAAGAGGCCCGGGGCGTCGTCCAAAGCGACGTGGAGGACGGTGTAGGGGGCCTCGTCGGCGAAGGCCGGGTGGACGGCGTGGTGGGTGACGACCCAGCTGACGACGCGGCCGGTGCCGCGAGCGGGGATCCACGACCAGGTGAAGGAGCGGCAGCGGGCACACACCTCGCGTGCGGGAAAGCGCAGGACACCGCAGTCGGCGCAGCGCTGGAGCAGGAACTCGTGCCGCCGCAGCGCCTCCCACCATGCCGCCGAATCGCGGTCGGCGGCGGGGCGCGGGCGCCGGTGGGCGCTCATCGGCCCGCCGTCAGCAGCAGCGCCGAGGTCCCCGCCAGCACGTGGCCGGGTTGGCCGGTCGTGAGCGCCACCTCGGCCCCGGGGACCTGGCGCTCACCCGCCTCTCCCCTCAGCTGCTGGACGGCTTCGGCCACGTGGTTGATGCCGTGCACGTATCCCTCCGACAGGAATCCGCCGTGGGTGTTGACCGGGAGCTCGCCGGTGAGCCGGGTCGCGCCCGAGGCGGCGTAGGGGCCGCCCTCGCCCTTGGCGCAGAAGCCGTAGTCCTCCAGTTGGACCAGGACGGTCCAGGTGAAGCAGTCGTAGATCTCGGCGACGTCGACGTCGCGCGGCCCCAGCCCGGCCATGGCGTACAGCCGGGGTGCCAGGCGGGCGGCCGACGACGTGGTCAGGTTCGCGTGGGGCGGCGGGGCGGGGCCGCGTGCCGCCGAGGAGTAGGCGGAGTGGCCGCCGCCCCACGCGGCGGCGGCGATGTCCACCGGCGGGTGGCGCAGGTCGCGGGCGCGTTCGGCCGACGTCACCACGACGGCGCAGGCCCCGTCGGTCTCCAGGCAGCAGTCCAGCAGACCGAACGGTTCGGCGATCCGGCGGGAGGCGAGGTGGTCGTCCATGCCGATGGGATCGCGCTTCACCGCCCGCGGGTTGGCCGCGGCGTTGGCCCGCTGCGTGACCGCGACGTGGCCGAGGTGTTCGCGCGTGGTGCCATAGGCGAGCATGTGGGCGCGGGCGGCCACCGCGTAGTGCTGGACGGGGGCCAGCAGCCCGTGGGGCGCCTGGTACTGCAGGTCGAACGCGCCGACCGGGGCGCGTCCCTGCCCGCCCGGGCGGAACTCCGAGCGCGCGTTGATCGCCCGGTAGCAGACCGCGGTCGTGGCCATGCCCGTCGCGACCGCCATCGCGGCCTGTCCGATCACCGCGTGCGAGACGCTGCCGCCGCCGAACTGGTCGAGGTACCAGTGCGGGTCGTCGATCCCCAGGGCCGGCCCGACCACCCACGGAGGTGCGGAGTCGCCGACCCGGTGGGTCGCGATCCCGTCGACGTCGTCGGCGCCGAGTCCGGCGTCGGCGAGCGCTTCCAGGATCGCAGCGCAGGCCAGCGTGGTCGTGCTCACGCCCGAGTCCCGGCTGAACGGCGTGTAGCCGATGCCGGCGATCGCCGCGGCTTCGGACAGTGCCCTGCCGCCGTCGCCCATGGGCTCTCCCTTCCTCCTCGTCCGGCGCCTCCGCCGTGTGCGGCGGGAGGAATCGGGCGGGAACGGGTGACGCGGTTCCGTCGTGAAGCTACAGTACTAACCAAGCAAGCGCTTGGCTAGGAGAGGGTGGAGCGCCGAGGAGCGCGGAAAGGCGGCGCGCGTGCCGACCGACGACTGTGCAGGCGGAGCGAGAGGCGCGGCCACGGCCGCGGGCGGCGGCCGCGGCCCGGCCGGACCCGCACACCCGGGTGGTGGCGCCGTGGACGGCCGACGGTTCCGCGACGTACTCGGCCGCTTCGCCACCGGCGTCGTCGCGGTCACCGGCCGCGACCCCGCCACCGGAGCTCCCGCCGGGATGGCCGCCAACTCCTTCACCTCGGTGTCCCTCGACCCGCCGCTCGTCGGCTTCTGCGTCGCCCACACCAGCTCCAGCTGGCCACTGCTGCGCGCCTCCCGCGGCCAGGTCGTCAACATCCTCGCCGCCGACCAGGAACACGCCTGTCGGCGGATGGCGGCCAGGGGCGGGGACAAGTTCGCCGACGTGGACACGGTTTCCTCACCCCGGGGCAACCCCGTACTGACCGGTGCGCTGGCCTGGCTGGAGTGCGACGTCGAGGCCGAACACGTGGCCGGGGACCACCTCATCGTCGTCTCCCGCGTGCACCGCCTCCACCTCGGCGAGGACTGCGGCGTCGGCCCCCTCGTCTTCTACCGCGGCGGCTACGGCCGCTTCCGCTCCGCCGTGTCCTCCGCCCGCGAGGCTCCGGCGTACGTGCGGGCAGCACACCCCCGTACCGTTGATGGACACTGACGGGGACAGGGCCCATGCGGCCCGCACGAGGGACGGCGAGTGGGTCGAGGCTGATGGCCAGGCAGGGAACACGAGGCGGTACGGCAGCGGCGGCAGCGGAGGCACCGGGCGTCGAACTCGTACGCGACGCCGACCGCCCCGACTCCTGGATGCTCGTGGTCGACGGCACCCCGCAGTCGCACGTCGACCTCGCCGACCCCACCCACCTCGACTTCGAGTACGTGCGGCGGCTCGGCCATGTGGCCGACCTGGCCGCACCCGGCGGCGAACCGGTCGACGCGCTGCACCTCGGGGCCGGCGCCCTCACCCTGGCCCGCTACATCGCCGCCACCCGCCCCGGCTCACGCCAGCGCGCCGTCGACATCGACGCCCGACTGGTCGAACTCGTCCGCGGCTCACTGCCCTGGGACCGGCGGGCCGACATCCGCGTCGGGATCGGCGACGCCCGGGAGTGGCTGGAACGGCGCCGCGACGCCTGCGCCGACCTGCTCGTCTGCGATGTGTTCGCGGGGGCGCGCACCCCGGCCGCCATGACCTCCGTGGAGTTCCACACCGCGGCCGCGCGGGTGCTGCGACCCGGCGGGGTGTTCGCGGCCAACATCGGCGACGGGCAGCGGCTGCGGCACGCCCGCGCCCAGGTCGCCACGGCCGCGCAGGTCTTCTCCGCCGTCGCGCTGGTCGCCGAACCGGGCGTGCTGCGCGGCCGCCGCTTCGGCAACCTGGTGCTGGTGGCCGCCGACCGCCCATTCCCCGTCGACGACCTGGCCCGGCGCGCACACCGCGATCCGGACATGGCGCGACTGCTCCACGGAGAGGAGCTGGAGCGGTTCGCCGCCGGTGCCGCACCGGTCTTCGACGCGACGGCCGAGGACTCCCCCGTGCCGCCCGAGGGGACCTTCGTCCGCTGAACTCCCGGTCCCGCGACTCCGATCCGGACCGGGGTGCGGCGGACCATTACGGTCGGCTCCCCGCCGCGGTTGCGGCCCCGACCCCAACGGCGCCCCGCCGCGGTCCGCAGGCGGACCGGCCCGCAGGTGGGGTGGGGGCGAATTCGCCCCCACCCCACCTGCCCCGCAGTGGCGCGTTCATCGCCGAGAGCCCCCGTGTTCCGGCTGCTGCGGTCGTGACCGTATTCGGCCACGGTGGTTGGCGATCACCGGAATCGGGCACCAGACGTGATGGCGACGAATTCGTGCCACGGGAGTGCCGTCCGGCGAGCGGGCGGCGCACCTGGAATTCCCCTGCCCGTGCACGCCTGTCCTTGAGGAGGGACAATGCCCCAGTCCTCCCCGATTCCGCCGACCCCCGGAGGCTGCAGCTGCGGACCCGGCTGCGGGTGCGGCTGCCAGAGCGGCGGCCCCTGCCAGTGCGGCGGAGGTTGCAGCTAGACACGCACGGCGAGACACGACCGGACGTCACGGAGAGCGAAGAATCCCCCACACAGCCCCGACGTCCACCTGAAGAGCACGGGTCGTCCCAGGCCCCCGGGGCGACCCGTGCATTGCCGTGCGCGCCCGGTTCCGCTGTCGGCTCCGGCGCGTCCTGTCGGCTTTCCCCCACACGCGTTGCCACAATGCGTAACAATGCATGCACACTCAGGCACTCGGGCGGGCTGGGGCGGAGCATCTTCGGCGGGGGGAATGGCACGATGTCGATTTCCGACATGTTCGCATCGGCGGCAGGGCAACTGGACGACCACGAACGGCTCCGCCTCTATGTCGAGGGCGTACGCGAACGGGCCGCCAAGGCGGTGCCGTGGGGGCCGGACACCGTCGGGATCCCCCGCCAGGTCGGCGACAGCCCGCTGCTGCGGATCAACGACGTCGCGTTCTACGCCAACGCGCGCGAGGAGGTCGCCGGCTTCGCGGAGCTGTGCCTGGGCCTGCTCACCCTGCACCAGCCGCGCGACGGCGGCGGCCTGACCAGCGGTAACACCGCCCCCGCGCAGCGCTGCAAGTGCTGCATGCTGCGTTGGCCCTGCCCGACGCTGCGCGAGATGGCCCGACTCCTCGACTGACCACCGCGCCGGCACGGCCCGGGGGGCACCGGTCGGCGCCGCGTCCACCGGACGCGCACTCCGACGTCGGCGGCATAATGAGGGGCGTGAACACCCCAGACCAGAACGCCTCGGTGACCTCCGGGGACACCTCCGGAAACGACGCCGCCGGGCGCAGCGCCCGCAGGCGCGGGCGGGGTCGCCAGGGCACCTCCGCGCTCGCCTCGGAGCGGCGCGGCAACCTGGTGCGGCTCGCGGCCGAGCTCTTCGCCGAGAAGGGCTTCCAGGCCACCACCGTCCGCGAGATCGCCGACGAGGCCGGGATCCTCTCCGGCAGCCTCTACCACCACTTCGACTCCAAGGAGTCGATCGTGGACGAGGTCCTCTCCTCCTTCCTCGACGACCTCCTGCGCGACTACCGCGCCGCCGTCGCCGAGGGCGGCGACCCGCGCGAGCTGCTGGGCCGCCTCGTCCACGCCGCCTACCGGTCGCTCCGGCCGCACCGCGCCGCCATAACGGTCGTGCAGAACGACTGGAACTACCTCCGCCAGTTCCCCCGCTTCGACTACCTCGGCACCTGCGAGCAGGAGATCCGCGACATCTGGATCGACGTCATCCGCGACGGCCAGGCCCGGGGCGTCTTCCGGACCGACATCGACCCCAAGCTCACCTACCGGATGATCCGCGACACCATCTGGGTGACGGTGCGCTGGTACCGGCCCGAGGGCGCGCTGAGCCCCGCTGACCTCGCCGATCACTTCATCTCGGTGTTCTTCGACGGCATCGTGCTGGGCGAGCGCGGCACCGCGCCACGGCCGGCGGCGCCGCCCTCCGCATCGACCTCCCCGGACGACGCATGACCGCGCACCTCGGGCTGATCGCCGCCGTCCGCGACCGGCTGTGCGAACTCGCCGACCCCGACAAGGCGGGCCCGATGCGCGCCTACATGAAGTCCGAGCTGCCGTTCCACGGGGTGCAGGCCGGGCCGCGGCGGCGCGCGATGGACGAGATCTTCGCCGCCTACCCGCTCGACGACGCCGCGGCGTGGGGGGACACCGTCCGCACCCTGTGGCGGGCGGCCACGCACCGCGAGGAGCGCTACGCCGCGGTCCAGCTGACCGGGCACCCCCGCTACCTGGACTTCCAGGGCACCGCCGCGGTGGGCCTGTACGAGGACCTGATCGTGGCCGGGGCGTGGTGGGACTACGTGGACGAGATCGCGGTCCGGCGCATCGGCCCGCTGCTGCGCGAGGACCCCGAGCGGATGCGGCCGCTCGTCCGCGGCTGGGCCCTGTCGGGCGACCTGTGGCTGCGACGCACGGCCATCATCTGCCAGAACGGCGCCGGTGCGCGGACCGACCCGGGGCTGCTGTTCGGCGTCATCGAGCCGAACCTGGACCACCAGGGGTTCTTCATCCGCAAGGCCATCGGGTGGGCGCTGCGCTCGTATGCGCGCGTCGAGCCCGACGCCGTGGCCCGCTTCGTGGCCGACACCGGGCAGCGGATGTCGCCGCTGTCGCGGCGCGAGGCGCTGAAGCACCTGCGGGTCCCCGAGAACGGACACGGCGCCCGCGCCCTCGTCTGACCGGCCGCGCCGACCCTGCGCCGGCCCCGCACCTCCCAGGAAATTCCCAGCGATCCGCGTTCCGGCCGTGACCCGAAGGCCGGGCGGCGTTACGCTGAGCGGGTTCGCCGATCCCCGGTGGTTGGACGGAGGGTGCCCATGGCCGAGCGGACGTCGTCGGCCGCTCAGCGGCTGCGTACCCGCAGGCGCACCTGGTACGGGATGAAGAGGCACGTCAAGCGGGTCCTCGGGTGGAGGCTGCCGAACCTGGCCATGCGCGGTGCGGTGCGGGTGGCCGCGCCCTCGCTGCGTGCCACCGGTCGGCTGCCGGCCCCCGCCGGGATCCCGGAGGTCACCGGCCGCGTCTACGGCTCGGAGTTCGCCATGCTCCGGCCGGCGCGGTGCGTGGTGGCCAAGGAGCTGTACTGGGGCGGCGGTCACCGCCCGCAGCCCGCCGACGACTTCGCGGTCCGGCTCTTCGCGGCCGTGGCCCGGCGCTGCGGCACGATGTTCGACATCGGCGCCTACACCGGGCTGTTCACCCTGGTCGGGACGGCCGTCAACCCGCGGATCCGGGCGCACGCCTTCGAGATCGCCCCCGAGGTCTACCACGCCCTGTTCGACAACTGCGTACGCAACCGGGTGCTGGACCGGGTCACCCTGCACCACACGGGTGTGGGCGACCCGGCGCGGCGGGCCACCATGCCCGTGCGCTCGGCCGACTCCGCCCTGCCCTGCTTCTACTCCGACGACATGGCCTTCGACGACGGGGTGCCCGTCGAGATCGTCGCCCTCGACGCGTTCACCGACACGGTGCCCCAGGGCGGCTCCACCGTGCTCAAGGTGGATGTCGAGGGCACGGAGACCGCGGTGTTCGAACACGGGTCGCGGTTCGTCAAGGAGCACCGCCCCGACATCCTGTGCGAGGTGCTTCCCGGTGCCGACACCGGCCGGCTGCACGCGCTGCTGGAGCCGCTGGGCTACCGGTTCCACCTGGTCGGCGAGCAGGCACTGGCCCCGGCCACCCCCGTACGGGGCCATGACCGGTTCCGCGACTGGTTCTTCACCACCCGCGCCCCCGCCGGGCTGCGGGAGCTCGGGATCCCGGTGGCGCGACTGCCGGAGGGACGGCGACCGGAGTCCGCCACGAGCAGCGCCGCGCTGCCGTAGGCGCCGCCGAACCCGGTGCACAGCGCCACCTCGGCGCCGGGAACCTGGTTCACGCCGTCGCCGCGCAGCTGGCGCACGGCCTCGGCCACGTTGTTCAGCCCGTGCACGTAGCCCTCGGAGAGCAGTCCGCCGTGCGGGTTGACCGGGATGCGTCCCGTGGCGCCGATGGCCCCGGTACGCAGCGCGTCGGCGAGGCCGGCCGGCGCGACCAGCCGGAAGTCGGTCAGCTGGCGGGGGACGAGGAAGGAGTAGGCGTCGTAGAGCAACGCCACGTCCACGTCCCGCGGCCCCATCCCGGCTGCGGCGTACAGCCGCGGGGCCAGGTCCGAGGAGAACACGGCGGCGGGATCGGGGCTGCGGTCGAGTCGGGAGAGGTCGGGGCGGCCACCGCGCACCACCGCGCGCACGCGCGGAGCACCCGCGGCGTCGGACCGGTCGGCCGCGGTGAGAACGAGCGCGCAGGCCCCGTCGGTCTCCTGGCAGCAGTCGGCCCGGCGCAGGGGGTCGGCCACCATCGGGGCGGCGCGGTGGTCGGCGGGCGGCAGGGGTGCACGGCGAAGGGCGCGCGGGTTGGCGGCGGCGTGGTCGCGCGAGGCCGCGACGACGGCCGCCAGGTCGTCGGTGTCCAGGCCTGCGGTGTGCAGGTAGGCGCGGGCCACCAGGGCGAAGTGTTCGACCGGGCCCAGGACGCCGTAGGGGAGGGTGAACTGGGCCTCGATCCCCGTGCCCAGGCGCAGGCCCTGCCGGTTCATCCGGTGCCCGGAGCGCCCGTTGAGGGCGCGGGAGACGAGCACGGTGGCCGCCTGCCCGGTGGCGATGAGCATGGCGGCGTCGCCGAGGAGGGAGGCGCACTGGGTGCCGCCGCCGTGGACGTCGTTGTGCCAGCCGAGCCGGGGCAGGGCGAGTTCGCGGGCGAGGCCGGTGGCGGGCGCCTGGTCCGCCTCGCCGAGGTGGTAGGTGAGGATGGCGTCGACGTCGGTCGGCTCCAGTCCGGCGTCGGCCAGCGCGGCGCGGGCGGCCTCGGCGGCAAGGGACAGCGCACTGCGGCCGGAGGAGCGGGTGAGGGCGGTCATTCCGACGCCGGTGACGGCGGCGCGGTCGGCGATCCCGTCGTGGCGGCGCATCGGTGCCCTCCGTCGGTGCGGCCGATCGCGCGGCGGTTCGGCGGAGGTGGGCGGCGCGGTTCGACGCCACCTGCCGGAGAAGGGGCGCGATCCATCTCCGACAGGCGACGCGTTCTTCCATGCCTGCCGTCCGGCACACCCGGCGGACCTGCGGTCCGCCGAACGCTCTCACCGGGCTGCGGCCATGTCCCGACGCTAATACCGAATCATGTTCCGGGGCAAGCCTCGAAAAGGAACTTGTTACAGTTCGTTCCGCCCGACCACAGGAGACCGAGAGAAGCACCTGGGGGCGTGATCACCGGGTTCCACGCACGGCGGACACCCCACTTTGAAACCAGAACAAGAACATGATCTAACTCAGTGTCGCCCACCGGAGAGCATCCGCCGGACACGACCTAACCGGGGTCGGTGATGCGGATCTGCGCCGACGCGCGGTCGGCGAGCAGCGGGCGGATCAGGGCCAGCACCTCCTGGTGGTCGGGGTGGTCGCGGTACACGTCGAGCGCCTTCTCGTCGGCCAGGTCGGCGACGACCGCGAAGTCGTAGGTGCCCTCGCTGACACCGAGGTCCGACCCGAAGGTGTAGTCCCTCAGCTCGGGGATGCGCGAAGGCAGCCGGGACAACCCGTCGACCACCGCCTCCACCTGGTCGGGGGTGACGCCGTCGGTCCAGCGGAACAGTGCGATATGCCGAAGTGCCATGGTCGCGAACCTACCGCGCGCCGGTCGGACGGGGACAGGCGGCAGGCGGCAGGCGGTGCGGGGCGCCGCCGCATCGCGCCGCCCGTGGATCTGGCCGCCCTCCGACCGCCCTGTTACGCTGACCAAGCGAGCGCTTGGTGAACTTGGTGTGCGCACGGCGCCGCCGCCATCCGCGTGAGGAGCGGCTCCCGATGAGGTTCTCCACCTTCCACCTGTTCCACCGGTTCGACGGCCAGTCGCACCGGGAGGTCTACGACCACCACATCGAACTCGTCGAGCTGGCCGAGGAGCTCGGCTTCGACGGTGTCCGCCTGGCCGAGCACCACTTCCGCGACTACGGGGTGGTGCCCTCGATCCTCACCTTCCTCGGCCACCTCGCGGCGCGCACCGAACGGCTGCGGCTGGGCACCGGCATCGTGGTACTGCCGCTGCACCACCCCGTCCACGTCGCCGAGCAGGCCGCGCTGGTGGATGTACTGTCCGGCGGGCGGCTCGACTTCGGGGTCGGCCGCGGTTACCAGAGCTTCGAGTTCGACGGCTTCGGGGTCGACCTCGCCGAGGCGCGGGCGCGCTTCGACGAGTCCCTGGACGTCGTCCTGGGCCTGTGGAGCGGCAAGGAGTTCCGGCACACCGGGGACTTCAGCCGGGTCGCACCCGGCCTCGCCGACGGCGTGCGGCTGCACCCCGCGCCCTTGCAGGCGCCGCATCCGCCCGTGCACGTCGCCGCCGTCAGCCCGGAGACGGTCGAGCGGTACGCGGCGCGCGGACTGCCCATCCTGGCCGACCCGGCCGCGCCCTTCCGCCGGGTCGCCGAGGCCGCCGCGGCCTGGCGCGCGACCGCGACCGCCCACGGTCACGACCCCGAAGCGGCGGAGCTGGTCGTGAGCCGGTCGGTGTACGTGGCGCCCACCGCCGAGCAGGCCCGCGCGGACCTGGAGCGGTTCGAGGCCTCCTTCGACCGCGCACGCCTGTTCAACCGGCGCAGCGCTCCCATCGACGCCCGCACCGGCGAGGTGGCCCAGGGGTTCGAGTACTGGCAGAACCGGTACCTCAAGGGCGGCTCGGTCGGCCCCGACTTCCGCTGGGAGCAGCTGGAGGTCATCGGCGACCCCGGGCGGGTGATCGGGCAGATCGGCATGCTCCGCGACATGGGCTTCGACCACCTCCTCTGCGACTTCGGCAGCACCCGTCCGATGCCCGTCGAGGAGGCCCGCCGCGTGCTGTCCTTCTTCGCCGCCGAGGTCATGCCCGCGTTCCGGTGACGCCCGGGACCCGCTCCCCCCTCCCCGCCCCGTCCACCCGGTGTCCTGACGCCCGACCCCCCCGCGACGAACGGAGACCCCCATGCCCGAGCCCGCCGCGAGCGGCACCGCCGCGCTGCCCGCGACCCGGCCCGACACCGTCCACCGGCTCACACTGGGCGACATCCTGCGCGAGCACCGCCGCAGCCACCCGCACACCACCGCCGCCGTCGACGGCGGCATCCGGCTCACCTACCCGCAGCTCGACGACCGGGTGAACCGGCTGGCCGAGGCCCTGCGCGCGGCCGGGGTGGGGCGCGGGGACCGGGTGCTGCACATCGGCCGCAACTCGGTGCGCCTGCAGGAGGCGCTGCTCGCCGCCGCCAAGCTCGGCGCCGTCTTCGTCCCCGCGAACTGGCGGCAGAGCACCGACGAGCTCGCGTTCGTCCTCGGCGACCTCGCCCCCGCCGCGGTCTTCTGGCAGCCGCGGACCGCGGCCGAACCGCTCGCCCGGGACCGGGCCGCGGCGGGAGCCCCGGAGCCGTGGATCCGGTGCGGCGGCCCCGACGACGCCTACGAGCGATTCCTCGCGTCCGGGCCGGCCCACGACCCCGAGGAGCCGGTGCACGGCGCCGAGCCCGTCCTCGGCCTCTACACGGCGGCCTTCGACGGCCGCCCCGACTGCGCGCTGCTCAGCCACGACGCACTGGTCGCGCACAGCACCACGCTGCTGTGGCTGCGCCGCATCCGCCCGGGATTCACCTTCCTCAACAGCGGCCCGCTGTTCCATGTCGGCACCCTCATGTTCCACCTGGCCGCTTTCCACGCCGGGGGCACCAACGTCTTCATGCCCGACTTCGACCCCGCCGAGGCGGCGCGGCTGATCGAGGCGGAGCGGGTGGACCACATGTTCGGCTTCGGCCCGATGCTCGACGCCGTCGCCGCCGCCAACACCGCCGGGGACGGCCGCCCCCGGCACGACCTGTCCAGCCTGCGCTTCACCTCGCACTCCCCGGACTGGGACGCGCAGATCACCGTGGGAACCGACCCGTGGAACGCCTCGGGGATGGGCGGCTACGGCCAGACCGAGGTCGGCGGCATGCTCACCTTCCTGGCCCTGGGCATGGGCGGGGCGGGGACGGCCGGACGGCCCTCGCCCCTGGCGCAGGTGCGCGTCGTCGGACCGGATGGCACGGAGCTTCCGGTGGGCGCGACCGGCGAGCTCGTGGCGCGCGGGCCGAGCCTGTTCAGCGGCTTCTTCGACCGCCCCGCGCTCAACGCCCGCAGGGCGGCGGGCGGCTGGCACCATACCGGCGACCTCGGGCGGCGGGAGCCCGACGGCACGATCACGTTCATCGGGCCGTGCACGCGGATGATCAAGTCCGGCAACGAGAACATCTACCCGGCCGAGGTGGAGCGCGCGCTGGCCGCGCACCCGGAGGTGGCCGAGGCCGCGGTGATCGGCGTCCCCGACGGCACGTGGGGCCAGAGCGTCACCGCGATCGTGCGGCGCGCGCCCGGCTCCGCGCTCACCGGGGAGCGCCTGATCGAGCACGTGCGCGCGGCCATCGCCTCCTACAAGAAGCCGCGCCGCGTGGTGTTCGTCGACGAGGAGCTGCCGAAGTCGGGGCCGGGCCCCGACTACACCGCGCTGGACGCCGCCTACGGCGGCGGTGGCTACCCGGGGGCGTCCGGCACCTGACCCCGGGCGCGCCGTGCCATGGCGCGCGGTCGGGGCCTTCGTCTCCCGCTCCTCGTGGTCCCTCGACCACCGGCGGTCCGCCGACCCGTCCGCCGGGTCGGGGAAACCGGCCCCAGGAGCGGGGGACAGCCCCTGGGACCGGAGTGGGGGATGGGCGGTCCGGCCAGCGGCTCCCGGGATGGTGCTCGGACCGGGTGCGCGACCGGAGGGGGGTTCCGCACGCCCATGACGTTAGCGGGGTCTAGGTCACGCCGACGGTCTATTCAGATAACCGGAATGTCTCGATTCAATGGAGGAGGCAACCATCCGCAATAAGGCTGACCTGCCACCATAAGCGGAACATAAAGCGAAACTCCAGAGGTTCCGGTATGTCCGTTCCTACAGAACTCTCCGGGACGATCCCATCGAACCGGCTAGAGGACCGCCAGCGGATTGATCGGACTTCCGGTCCCGCCCTCGATGGGCAGGGGAACCGCGATGAAGAGGAAGTCGCAGCGCCGCGCGGCCGCGGCCGCCTCGGCCAGCTCCTCCAGCCACAGCAGCTCCGCCAAGTGGATGCCGTGCCGCCAGAGGAGTGTCAGGTGCAGGTCGTCGTCGACGTCCTCGGCGGACCGGCCGTCGGCGCCGAGCCCCTGCACGGCCGCGTTGTCCATGGCGACCATCACCACGTCCCGCTCGGCCAGCCAGCGCCCGGCGTCGGCCGCGAGGCCCGGCTGGCCCGACCGGTACAGCGCGGGGTCCTCGGCCCAGGCCCGCGGCCAGCCGGTGCGGACGACCGCGACGTCGCCGGGGCCGGGCTCGGAGCCGACGCGCGCGCAGATCTCCGCCAGCTCCGCCGCGCCGATCCGGTCGGCGGGTTCCAGCCGGGCCGCGCCCCGGTGGGCGGCGGCGTCGAGCAGCACCCCCCGGGCGACCACCCCGCGCGCGGCCGCGTGCTCGATGCCCAGCCGTGTGGCCCCGTAGCTGCGGACGCGCGCGGCAGGGTGTCCGTTGTACAGCTCCTCCCCCGCCCACATGTGGCACAGCGCGTCCATGTGGGTCGTGGTGCCGTGCGGTGAGAGGAGCAGCGCGTCGTCGGCGATCCTCGCCCCGTCGGAGCGGACACCGGCGGCGTAGTCGCCGCCGTCGACGGACATGAAGTGCTGCGGGAGGGGTCTCCCGGCCAGGTGCGGGACGGTGGTGGGGGCGGGCCCCGAGGTGGCGCCCCGGATCGGCATGGCGAGGCTGACCACCCGCCCGTCCCGCGCCGCCCCGAGCGCGGCGAGCACGGTCGCCGGGGTCAGGAGGTTGAGGGCGCCCTGCTGGTCGTCGTCCCCCCAGCGGCCCCAGTTGTGCGGTGGTTTCGGCATACCTGACACCCTCTCGTGTGGTTCGGGTGGATTACAGTCGGTCCGGCAGGGGCGCCCGCGCCCCGCGCAGGGACGCCGGGGGCGGCCACGAGGCGAAAGGGAGTGGGACGTGGCGATCGCGACGGGGGAGGCCGGGATCCACGGCGCCTGCGCACCGGAGTTCGCGCGGGTCCGCGAGGTCTTCGCGGACAACTTCGCGCGCGGAACGGAGACCGGCGCGGCCTTCGCCCTCTACATCGGTGACGAGCCGGTGGTGGACCTGTGGGGCGGCCTCGCCGACCACAGGGCGCAGACCCCCTGGGAGCACGACACCCCCTGCCTCGCCTTCTCCTGCACCAAGGCGCTGACCGCGGCCGCGGCGCTGCGGGCCGCCGAGCGCGGCGGCCACGACCTGGGCGCGCCGGTGGCCTCGTGGTGGCCGGAGTTCGCCGTGCGGGGCAAGGAGCGCGTCACCGGCGAGCAGCTGCTGGCGCACCAGGCCGGGCTGCCCGCCTTCGACCGGGGCGTGTCGGTGGCCGAGGCCGCCGATCCCGCGGCCATGGCCGACCGGCTGGCCGGGCAGGCGCCCGAGTGGGCGCCGGGCACCGCGCACGGCTACCACGCGCTGACCTACGGGTGGCTGGCCGGCGAGATCGTACGCCGACTCGACGGGCGCACGGTCGGGCGGTACGTGGCCGAGGAGATCGCCGGTCCGCTGGGGCTCGACCTGTGGGTCGGGGCTCCGGACGGGGTCCTGGACCGCACGGCCCGGCTGACCACCGGCCGGACCGGCCGGACCGACCGGGCACCGGCCGCGAATCGGACCGGTACGGACGGCGGGACCGCACCGCCCGCCGCCTCCGGGGCCCGCCCGGCGGACGGCCCACCGGCCGACGGTCCGCGGGCGCGGCTGGCCCGCGACGCCGCCGACCCGCTGAGCATGTTCTCCCGCGCCTTCGCCAACCCCGACGTCGCCGCCGTCCCCGGGCGCTACAACAACCGCGAGGTACTGCGCGCGGGCTGGCCGGCGTCCGGCGTCATCACGACCGCCCCCGCACTCGCCGGGTTCTACCGCGACCTGGCCGCAGGTCGGATCGTCTCCCCCGATACGCTGCGCGACGCGCTGCGGCCCCGCGCCACCGGCCCGGACCGGGTCCTGCACCTGGACAGCTCCTTCGGCCTGGGATTCATGCGCCCCTCGCTGACCTTCGCCGTCCCCCGCGCCGCCCGGCAGGGCGCGTTCGGCCACACCGGAGCGGGCGGCTCGATCGGCCTGGCCGACATCGACCACGGCATCGCCCTCGCCTATGTGATGAACCGCACGGGCACCGAACTCTCCGGCGGCCTGCGCGCCATGCGCCTGATCAAGGCCGCCTACGACTGCCTGCGCTAGTCGTACTGCTCCGCGAGGCCGGTGACGCGGGAGGCGGGAGGTCCGCTCATCGCGGGGTGGAAGCGATGGCGATCGCCGGGGTTCGGCCGTCCGGCGGACGCCCTCCGCGTCTCGGTTGCGGACCGGTGGGGGCGTGCGCAGGCCCGTTCTCCGGACATGGTCCGTTCGGAGCGCTCGACCGTGCCGTAGGTCCGGGACCGGTACGGGCGGGTGCGCCGGTGCTGGGTCCCGTGCCGGAACGCGGCGGCGGTCGCCGTCTTCCGGCCGGGCGGCATCGCGCCGCAGGCCCGGCGGGAGTGGTCGTCGACGGCGCCGGGGATGCGGGCGGCGCCGGAGGCCGCCGCGGCCCACCGGCCCCGGGGCCAGGGCCCCGCGTCCGGACCGCGCACCCCGCACCCCGCGCATGCGCGGGCCAGGTGCCGTCATTGCATGGTGATCCCGCCGCTGACCGACAGCGTCTGGCCGGTGATGTAGGCGGCGGACGGGGAGGCGAGGAAGGCGACCGCCGCAGCCACGTCGGCGGGGGTGCCGAGGCGGCCGGCGGGGATCCGCCGGGTGAGCTCGGCCACGAGACCGGGGTGGCGGGCACCGACCTCGCGCAGCATGGGGGTGTCGGTCGGGCCGGGGCAGACCACGTTGCTGGTCACCCCGTACCGGGCCGTCTCCCTGGCCAGGGTCTTGGCCAGGCCGAACAGGGCCGACTTGGTGGCCGCATAGGCGCCCTCCCCGCCCGCCCCGGCGCGGGCGCCGTCGGAGGAGACGAACACCAGGCGGCCGCGGCCGCGCGCGATCATCCCGGGCAGGAACGCGCGGGTGAGCAGCATGGGGGCGCGGGTGTTCACCCGCCACATGAGGTCCCAGTCGGCGGGGTCGCTCTCGGCGAAGGGGCCGAGGACACCGATGCCCGCGTTGTGCACGAGCACGTCGACGTGCGGGGCGATGCCGCGGATCCGTGCCACGCCCGCCTCCACCCGGGACCGGTCCCCCAGGTCGATGCCGACGGCCCGGCCCGCGGGCAGGGTCCGGGCGACCTCCCGCGCCCGGTGTTCGTCGAGGTCGCACACGATGACCTCGGCCCCCGCCTCGGCGAGTGCCGCGCAGACGGCGCGACCGATACCGCCCGCGCCGCCGGTGACGAGCGCGGTGGGGGCGCGGGTTCCCTGCGGTGTGCCAAGCGACTCGGCCATACGTCTCGCCCCTTCTCCCACCTGGCTCCGCGGGCGCCGGACGCGCCTCATCGCCGGTCCGTTTCCGGCATATTGTCGACCACCCAAGCATACGCTAGGTTGGTTAACCGAACGTGCTCCGTCGGCGCTCCACCGGCACGGGAGGAGGCGGGCCGGCAGGATGAACACCCAGCAGCAGCGACCGCACCCCGCCCCCACCGCGCTGACCGAGCCCTACTGGGCCGCATGCCGTGCGGGCCGGCTCGCCATCCAGCGGTGCGCCGACTGCCGCCGCTACGTCCACTTCCCCGAGCCGGCCTGCCCGTTCTGCCGCTCCCGCTCACTCGGCTTCGAACCCGTCTCGGGCCGCGGCCGCGTCGTCACCTACACCGTCGTCCACCGCCCCTTCGTCCCCGGCTTCGCCGACCTGGCCCCCTACCCCGTGGCCTGGGTGGAGTTGGCCGAACAGCCCGGCCTGCGCGCCTTCGGCGGGATCCGGGACTGCGCACCCGACGACCTCGCCATCGGCATGCCGGTGGCCGTCACCTTCACCGAACTCCCCGGCTTCGGCCCGATCCCCGACTTCCGCCCCCGATGACCGAACCGCGGTGAACCGGACCGCCCCGGCCCCCGTGCTGTAGGCGAACACCCGGCCCGACCCCCACCGACACGACGCCACCGAGGAGGCCGCCGTGACGCGGACCGGAACCGTCAACTCCTTCGGCAACTACGGCTACGCCGTCCTCACCGCCGGGGCGCTGGCCATGCCCGACAAAGTGGCGCTGACCTACTGCGGCACCCGCAGCCTCACCTACGACCGGCTCAACCGGGCCGTCAACCGCCGCGCCCACGCACTGGCCGACTCCGGGGTCCGCCCCGGGCAGCGGGTCGCGGCGCTGATCAGTGAGACACTCGGCGTCGCCGAGGTCTACCTCGCGCTGTTCAAGACGGGAGCCGTCACCGCCGCACTCAACCCGTTCTGGGACGCCGACGTGCTGGCCGGCGTGGTCGAGCGCTGCGGCGCGACCGCGCTCGTCTACGACCCCGGCATGGACGCGCTGGTCGACCAGGTGCGCCCGCGGCTGGCACGCGTCCACACGTGGATCCGGCTGGGCGGCCCGGTCAGGGAGACCGTCGACCTCGACGCGCTCAGCGCCCGCGCCCCGGACACCGAACCGGAGATCCACGGCACCGGCGACGACCCCATGGCGCTCTTCTTCACCTCCGGATCCACCGGGCCGCCCAAGGCCGTCGTGCACACCCACGCCAGCTCCCTGGCGAGTGCCCGGCTGTGGCTCGACATCCCCCGCGGCGCCGACTCCGTCTTCGGCACCGGGGCGATCATCTGGGGCATCGGTTTCACCGCCATCGCCGGTCCCGCGCTGTACGGCGGGCTGCGGCTGGTGCTGGAGCAGGACTGGGGGCCGAAGGACTTCCTGGCGGTCGTCCCCCGCGAGCGCGTCACGCACGTCAGCCTGATCCCCAGCTTCTTCAGCGCGCTGTTCGCCGATGATGAGCACACCGGGGCCGACCTGTCGTCGGTGACCACCGTCATCCTCGGCGGGGAACCTCTGGCCCCGGCCCTGCTCCGGCGGATCAAGGAGCGGATGCCGGGCGCGGCGGTATACGGCTACTACGGCCAGACCGAGGCCCCCTACTCCGCCTGCGGCCGCCTCGACGACGGCAGCCAGGACCTGCGGTCGGCCGGGCGCGCCCGCACCGGCTTCGCCGTCCGGGTCACCCGCCCTTCCGGTGAGCCGGTCGTGGGCGAGGTGGGCGAGATCCACCTGGCCGGTGCGCACCGCATGGCCGGTTACGACGGGGACGCCGACGCCACCGCGCGGGTGCTGCGGGACGGCTGGTACGTCGGCGGCGACCTCGGCCGCCTCGACGCCGACGGCCGCCTGTACGTGCTGGGCCGCCGCTCCGACGCCATCCTCAAGGGCGGCCGATGGACCCGGCCCGCGGAGATCGAGGAGGCCGCCGCCGAACTCGACGCGGTGGCCGAGGCCGGGGCGGTGGGCACCCCGGCCCACGAGGAGACCGCCGGATCCGGGGAGCCGGTGGAGCAGAAGGTGCTCCTGGCCGTGGTGCCGCGCGCCGGGTCGAGCGCGACCGAGCTGGGTATCCGCGCCGAGCTGGCCGCTCGGCTCCCCGAGCACCGGCGCCCCGACGCCGTCGTGCTGGTCGACGGGCTGCCGCACGGCCAGGACGCCTCGGGCGGGCCGGGCAAACTCCTGCGCGACGAGATCCGGGCCCGCTACGGGCACCTCGCATGACCGCGGCCGGCGGAGACGCCGCGCCCCCCGTCCCCCTCGCCGAACCGCGGGTGAAGCGGCTTGCCGCGCAGGCCGGCATCCCGGTCCCACGCGGCGCGACGGCGGCGGCCCCGGGCGACCTCGCGACCGCCGCGTCCGGGCTGGCCGCACCGCTGGTGCTCAAGGCCTTCGGCCCCGGGATCGACCACAAGAGTGACGTGGGCGCGGTGCGCCTCGGTATCCCCACCCCGGTCCGGCTGGTCGGGGCCGCCGAGGAGATGCGGGCACAGCTGGCCGGACACGGGATCGAACCGGCCGGGTTCCTGGTGGAGGAGCAGGCGGCGCCGGGCCTGGAGCTCATCGTCGGCGCCGTCCGCGACCCGTCGTTCGGCCCCGTCCTGCTGGTGGGGCTCGGCGGGATCTGGGCGGAGGCGCTGGGCGACACCGCACTGCGGCTGTGCCCGGTCACGCGCGCCGACGTCGAGGCGATGCTGGCCGAGCTGCGCGGCGCGGCACTCCTGGACGGCGTGCGCGGCCGACCCGGCGTCCACCTCTCCGCGCTGACCGACCTGGTCCTGGCCGTCGGCGGCCCGGGCGGTCTGGTCGACCGCCTCGGCCGCGACTGGCGGGAGTTCGACCTCAACCCCGTGGTGTGCACACCTGAGGGGGCGACCGCCGTCGACGCCCGGCTCCTGCTCGTCCCAGGCGCCGCCGAGCCCGCCGACCTGCCGGCGCCGCCGGCCCCGCAGCGTGCGGCCGGGCGCTCACCCGGTCCCCCCGCGGAACCGCCGGGCACCGACTTCTCCCCGCTCTTCGCACCGCGCGGCATCGCCGTCGTCGGCGCGTCGGCCTCCAAGACGACCTTCGGCAACATGTTCCTCGCCCAGTACCGCGCCCTGCACGCCGAAGGGGGACGCCGCCCCCGCCTGGTGGCGGTGCACCCCGAGGCGCACATCGTCGGCGGCGTGCGCGCCGTCCCCTCCCTGGCGGACGTCCCCGACGACGTCGACTACGCCCTCGTCGCCGTCCCCGCCGCGGCGTGCGCCGACGCGGTGCGCGCGGCCCAGGGGATCGCGTTCGTCCAGGTCATGAGCGGCGGCTTCGCGGAGGCCGGGCGGGCTGGGGCTCGGTGGGAGAAGGACCTGCTCGCCGCCGCCCGCGAGAGCGGGACCCGCATGCTCGGCCCCAACTGCATGGGCGTCTACTCCCCCGCCGGAGGGCAGACGTTCCTGGGCGGGGAGCACGGCGCGCCCGGCCACATCAGCCTGGTCTCACAGAGCGGCGGGCTCGCCGGAGAGGTCGTCAAGGTCGGCGAGCGCCGCGGGCTGCGCTTCGCCAAGGTGGCAACGGTCGGCAACTGCGCCGACGTCACCCCCGCCGAGCTGGTCCGCTACCTGGCCGCCGACCCCGACACCCACGTCCTCGGGCTCTACCTGGAGGACCCGCGCGACGGCCGCGCCCTGTACGAGGAGCTGTCGGCGGCCCGGGGGCGGTTGCCCGTGGTGGCGCTCGTCGGCGGGCGCAGCGCGCAGGGGCGTCGGGCGGCCGCGTCGCACACCGGAGCCATGGTCGGCGACGCCCGCGTGTGGCGCGCACTGGCCCGCCAGTGCGGCGTCGCGCTGGTGGACGGCCCCGGCGCGCTCATCGACGCGCTGGACTTCTGCGACCTGCACGCGCGACGGCCGGTGGGCGGCGGCCCGGACGTGCTGGTGGTCGGCCCCAGCGGAGGCGCCGGGGTGCTGGCCGCCGACGTGTTCGACGCGGTCGGCCTCAGTCTGGGTCCGCTCACCGGCCAGGCCCGCGCCGCCCTGCGCGACCTGGGCCTGGGCGCGGGGACGCCGCTGTCCAACCCGCTGGAGGTCCCCCTCGGCCCGCGGTCGGCCACGGACCTCGTACGGCGGGCCGTGGAGAGCGTGGAGAGCGCCGCAACGGCCACGTTCCGGCCACCGTTCCCCGACGTGGTCGCACACGTCAACGTGCAGAGCTTCACCACCTTCGCCGGGTCCGGCCGCAGTGCCCCCTCCCGCACCGCGGCCGGACTCACGGGACTCCTGGAGTACGTCGACCACATCGCCGCCCTCCAGGCCGCGCTCCCCGGATCCCGGGTCACCCTGGTACTCCGCAACACCGAATGCGGCCCACCCGAGGTCGCCGACGACGCCCGCGCGACGGCCCGCGCCGCCGGAGTCCCGACCTACCCGACACTGGAGGCGGCCGCCGCGGCCATCCGTGCCGGAAAGACCGTCGCCCGCGCGCGATCGGACCTCTGAGGAGTTCGCCGGCGGAAGGGCGCTCGTCCCACCCCTTCTCGCCCCCGCGCGCGGCCGATCGGCGGCTGTTCGGACTCGGTGGACGGTTGGGGGTGGGAGGACCGGGGCTCCCCGAAGATGATCGGGGGCTCGCATCTCACGGTGTCCGGATTGCGCGATTTTTTTCCATGATCATCGCACGGAGGAGAGGAAAGGGCGCGGCTCGGGCTAGGTGTCGCCGTTCCGGCGGGAGCCGGAGCCCTTGAGACGGCCGACCACGGTTTCGAAGTCGGTGCTGAACGGGTGGTCGTGGACCAT
Organism: Nocardiopsis mwathae; assembly: GCF_014201195.1. Lineage (NCBI taxonomy): Bacteria > Bacillati > Actinomycetota > Actinomycetes > Streptosporangiales > Nocardiopsidaceae > Nocardiopsis > Nocardiopsis mwathae. The sequence goes on from NZ_JACHDS010000001.1 coordinate 3,464,110, forward strand.
GTAGGTCCAGGTCATGGAAGGGCGCTTGACGCCGATGACGGTGACGTCGATCTCTCCGTCGGCGACCTCGGCCTCGGCGAAGGTCTCCGCCGCGCGGGCGCGGGCGCCGTCGAGAAAGCCCTTGAAGGCCGGGACCGCGTCGCGGTTGAACTCGTCGAGTGGGTCACGGCGGCCCAGGAAGCGCAGGTGGATGCCCTCCCGCAGCTCGGCGAGGAACGCGTTGTGGTCGGTCCAGCCGCGGTCGAGGTGGTAGAGCGTGATCAGCCGGGCGGCACGGGCGACCTCCTCCGCGCCGACCTCCTCCACCAGGTCGGCGTGCTGGGCCGGGCAGTCGATGGCGAGCTGCTTGTCGCCCAGGGCCTCGGTGAGCACCGCTTCGCGGTGCTCCAGCACGACACTGCGCTGCACGTCGATCAGCTTGTTGTAGCGCCAGGTGTTGCGGTGGATGTCCAGCAGCTGCCCCTCGGAGACCCGCTGGGCGTGGTCGACCGTGCTCAGCCAGCTCGGGTCGGTGATCTCGCCGTCGGCCTCGGGCCGGTAGCCGGTGGTCTCCGGGACGTTGTTGGCGACGAGGTCGTCCTCGACGCTGACGAAGAAGACCGATCCGCCGGGGTCGCCCTGGCGTCCGGCGCGGCCGCGCAGCTGGTCGTCGAGGCGGCTGCTGGGGTAGCGGCCGAAGCCCATGACGTAGAGCCCGCCGGTCTCCACCACCCGGTCGCGGTCGCTCATGTCGCTACCGCCGAGCCGGATGTCGGTACCGCGTCCGGCCATCTGCGTGGAGACGGTGATGGCGCCGTACTGGCCGGCCTCGGCGATGATCGCGGCCTCGTCCGCGTCGTTCTTGGCGTTGAGGACCGCGCACTCCAGGCCCTCGTCGGCCAGGCGCTTGGCCAGCAGCTCGGACTCTGCGACGTCCTGGGTGCCGATGAGGACGGGCCGACCGGTGGCGTGCACCTCGGTGACCTCGTCGACGAGGGCGTCCTCCTTCTCCTCGCGCGTGGCGTACAGGCGGGTGTCCTCGTCGACGCGGACGTTGGGCTTGTTCGGCGGGATGACGGCGACTTCGAGTTCGTAGAACTCGCGCAGCTGCTCGGCGACGGACATGGCGGTGCCGGTCATGCCGCAGCGGGTCGGGTAGCGCAGCACCAGCGCCTGCACGGTCATCGAGTCGAGCACCTCCCCGGTCTCGCTGACCGCGACCTTCTCCTTGGCCTCGACCGCCGCCTGCAGGCCGTCGGGCCAGCGCTGCAGCAGCGCGATGCGGCCGCGGGACTCGTTGACCAGGCGGACCTCGCCGTCGCGGACGACGTAGTGGACATCGCGCTGCAGCAGCACGTGGGCGTGCAGGGCGAGGTTGACGCGGGGCAGGACGGAGGTGTCGTCCTCGGAGTAGAGGTCGACGCCGCCCAGCGCGCGCTCCACGGTGTCGATGCCCGCGTCGGTCAGCTGGACGTTGCGGCCGTCGCCGTCGATCTCGTAGTGGACGGAGGGCTTGAGCGTGCGGACGAGTTCGGCCATCTCCTCGTCGGCCTCGGAGCTCTCGGCCGCGCCCGCGAGCACGAGGGGGACCCGGGCCTCGTCGACCAGTACCGAGTCGGCCTCGTCGATCAGGGCGACGCCCGCCTCGGGCACGACCCGCTGCTCGGGGTCGGTGGCCATGCGGTCGCGCAGGACGTCGAAGCCGAGCTCGCTGACCGACGCGTAGGTGATGTCGGCGGAGTACGCGAGGCGCCGCTGCGCCGTCGTGGACTCCTCGCCGATCCACGCGACGGCCACGCCGAGGAGGTCGTAGAGCGGGCGCATCCATTCGGCGTCGCGCCGGGCCAGGTAGTCGTTGACGCTCAGGACGTGCACGCTGCGGCCGCGCAGGGCGAACCCGGCGGCGGCGAGCGCGCCGGCCAGCGTCTTGCCCTCGCCGGTGGCCATCTCGGCGATGTGTCCGTCGAGCAGCGCCATGACGCCCAGCAGCTGGACGTCGAAGGGGCGTTCGCCGAGCGTGCGGCGCGCGGCCTCGCGGCCCACCGCGCACAGCTCGATCAGATCGTCGCGCTCGTAGGGCAGCTCGGCGTTGCCGAGCTCGGTGGCCTTCTCGGTGAGCTCGGCATCGCTGAGCTCGCGAAGCTCGGGCTCACGGGCCTCGATCGATTGCAGAAGCTTGGTATAGGGCCGCACGTCCACCGCGCCGGGCTTGCCCAGGAGCCGGCGGACGCTCTCAGCCATTCGTCCGAACACCACGCAAGAGTAACGCCGCCGGACGCGACCGGGTTCCCTCGCACGTTCACGATTGGGTCTCCGCCGGGTCTCCCCGCCGTGCCGCACCGTGCGACCGCGGCTCCGGTCCGGGCGCCCCTTGCCTTCGGCGATGCCGCACGCGGAAGGCGGAACATCGGCCCGACCGCGACACCGAGACCCCGGGGCGCCACGTTCGGTTGCGGAGCGCATATAGGGAAAAAGGGGGAGTTGACACCCGCGTTCGGCGGATGCACTCTTTTCCTATACGTTCGACATTGTCGAACGATGGTCGACAGTGTTATCCGCGCTTTCCGCCTGTAGATGGACCGGCACGTCGGCCGACACAGCCGAAGATGCGGCGCCCGCCGGGGTGTCGGGGCCTGAGAGAGCCGACACTAGGGCACGCGCCGCACCACTGGCGGCGTCTCGCGGGGGCGGGCGGCCGCCGACGCATCCGCCCACGACCCGACAGCGCCCACCCTCCACCCCGACGAGCCCACCCGACCACCGGATCGAACAGGTTGACCCACAGATGAGCACGACCACCACGCCCCAGCTCACCCACCCCACACGGGAGCAGGCCCGCGCCGAGATCACCCGCGGCACCTTCGACCTGCTCGTCATCGGTGGCGGCATCCTCGGGACGTCCGTCGCCTGGATGGCCACGCAGGCCGGTCTGCGGGTCGCCATGGTCGACGCCGGTGACTTCGCGGGTGCCACCTCCAGCGCCTCCTCGAAACTCGTCCACGGCGGCCTGCGCTACCTGCAGACCGGCAACGTCAAGCTCGTCGCCGAGAACCACCGAGAGCGCCGCGCCCTGTCCAAGGACGTCGCGCCGCACCTGGTCAACCCGATGCCGTTCCTCGTGCCCGTGTACAAGGGCGGCCCGCACGGCGCCGCCAAGATGGGCGCCGGCGTCTTCCTGTACTCGGCCCTGTCCGCCTTCGGCGACGGTGTCGGCCACGTCAAGTCGCCGCAGAACGCGCAGCGCCTGGCTCCCGGTCTCAAGACCCAGGGACTCAAGGCCGTGGCCGCCTACGGCGACCACCAGATGAACGACAGCCGCGTGGCCATCATGACCGTGCGCGCCGCCGTCGACGCCGGTGCCGTCGTCCTCAACCACGCGCGCGTGGAGGGCCTGCGCACCACGAACGGCCGGGTCACCGGCGCCGACCTGCGCGACGGCGTAGACGGCGCGGAGTTCGGGATCGACGCCCGCCTGGTGCTCAACGCCACCGGCCCGTGGGTGGACCACCTGCGCCGTATGGAGGACGCCGCCGCCGACCCCAGTATCCGGCTGTCCAAGGGAGCGCACCTGGTCGTCAAAGCCGACCGACCGTGGCGCGCCGCCCTGACCATCCCGGTCGACAAGTACCGCGTCTCCTTCGCCATCCCGTGGGAGGGCCAGCTGCTGCTGGGCACCACCGACGAGGAGTACGTCGGCGACCCGGCCGAGGTCGGCGTGGTGCAGAGCGACATCGACCAGATCCTCGGCGAGGCGAGCACCGCGATCGACTCCGCCCAGCTCGACCCCGCCAAGATCAACTACGCCTTCGCCGGCCTGCGCGTGCTGCCCGGCGGCCCCGGGGGCACCAGCTCCGCCAAGCGCGAGACCGTGGTGACGCGCGGCCGCGGCGGGATGCTGTCGGTCGCCGGCGGCAAGTGGACGACCTACCGGCACATCGGCCAGATGGTCATCGAGCGGCTCAAGACGCTCGGCTCGGTGCCGCTGGCCGAGGAGATGAGCCCGACCCTCAAGACCGTCCCGCTGCCGGGGCTGGGGAGCCCGGCCGCGGTGGCCCACCGGCTGGTGGTCGACCAGGAGCCGCCGGTGCGCATGGACCCGCTGGTCGCCCGGCACCTGGCCACCCACTACGGCAGCGTGTCGATGGACATCGCCGAGCTGGTGCGCCGCGACCCCGCCCTGGGTGAGCGCATCCACCCCGACGGCCCGGACATCTGGGCGCAGGTCGTCTTCGCCCGCGACCACGAGTGGGCGGTCACCCCCGAGGACGTGCTGCGCCGCCGCACCACGGTCACCATCCGCGGCCTCGACGACGAGGACGTCCGCAAGCGCACCGAGGTGCTGCTCACCGAGGGCGTCGGGTAGGGCGGGATCCGCACCGGAAACCGCGCCGGAGGCCACCGGGGAGACCCGGCCGCACCGCGAGGGGTGCGGCGCCACCGTCGCCGATGAGCCCGCGCGCCCGTGTCCGTCGACCTTCCCACTCCATCCCCGATGGTCACGGGCGCGCGCCCTCGCCGGATCGGGCGGCCGCCGCCCCACTCAATCCTCGTACATGGTGATGTAGGCGAGGTAGCGCGCGGCGCCGACCGGGTCCAGGAACCACGATTCCAGGTCGGTCGGGTCGTCGAAGCCGTTGGCGAAGCGGTCGGCGATCCCCCTGTGGCGCTCGGCGGCCTCGATCAGCCGCAGCATGTGCGGTGCCGGTGGCGCCAGCATGGCGTCGGTCCACTCGGTGACGGGCCGCGCGTAGGACCAGTACCGCTCGAACGTCCGGGCCATGAACTCCGCGTCGAACGGCCGGTCCCCGTGCTCCCGGATGGCCTGCCGGTACAGCGCCGCGCACTTGCTCGCGGAATTTGAGCCCTGGCCGGTGATGGGATCGTTGGCCACGACGACGTCGGCCATGCCGAGCACGGCCCGCCCGTTGGGCAGCCGCCCCACGGGGCCGCGCACCACCGGGGTGTAGCCGCCGGTCAGCACCGCTCGGGGATCCGTCAGCTCCACGTTCCGGCAGCGCCCGTACTCCCACGGGGTGAAGAGCCGCATCAGCTCCAGTGTCCGCCACAGATGCTCGTCCGGGGTGCGGATGTCGCCGAAGACGTCGAGCGGGCCGCCGGGGATGCCCTCGAAGAACAGGATGTCGCAGGGGCCGGTGTGGGTCAGCGCCGGCATGACGAACAGCTCGCCCACGCCGGGGATGAGGTTGCAGCGGACCGCCTGGACGCCGGGGTGCTCGGGGCGGGGCGCCATGCCGTGCACGTAGACCACCGACAGGGAGCGCTGCGGCGCGGTATGCCGGGAGCGGGCGTCGTCGCGGTCGAAGAGGTGGACGATCTCGCCCTTGCCCGCCGCGACGATCACCAGGTCGTACAGGTGGGCGTAGCCCTCAAGGTCACCGACGGTGGCACCGTGGACCACGACCTTCCCGCCCCGGCTCTCGAACTCCTCCAGCCAGCCCGCCATCTTCACGCGCTGATCCACCGACTGCGCCGGGACGTCCAGGTGCCCGAGCCAGTCGATGGCGCGTCCGCCGAACCCCACGGCGCCGACCGAGACCCCGAGGCCCTCGATGGCGGGGGCGGAGGAGTCCCACAGGTTGAGCCGCTGCTCGCGCTCGATCGCCAGCGCCCGGCCGAACATGCACTGGGTGGAGGTGACGTACCCGGCGCGGATCTCGTCCGACGTGCGCGCGGACACGACGGTCACGTCGTATCCGTCGTCCAGCAGTCCGAGCGCCAGCTGCAGTCCCGACTGGCCCGCGCCGCACACCAGGATCCTGCGCATTCGAGCCCGCCCCTCTGGACTGTGATCACGGTGACCGTGGCGAGCGAAAGTGTAGAGGGGTCGTGCAACGGCCCGGAAACGCGAAACCGCCCACGGGGACGGGGTTCCGGCGGCCCTCCCGCCCGCGGCCGCGCCCCGGCGTCAGGCCGGCCGACGCACCGGAGCGGGGTCGGCGGACTCAGTGGACGAGCTGGCCCCGCTGCCGCGCCTCGACGTCCATCGCATGCTTGACCAGGGCGACCAGGACGTTGAGCACCGACTGGCGGTCGCGCGCGTCGCACCACATCACCGGCACGTCCGGGGTGAGGTCCAGTGCGTCGCGCAGGTCGTCGGCGGTGTAGCCCGGGTCGTCGTCGAAGGCGTTGACCGCGATCATGAACGGCAGTCTGTACTGCTTCTCGAAATAGTCCAGGGCCTGGAAGGAGTCCTCCAGGCGGCGGGTGTCGACGAGGATGACCGCTCCCAGGGCGCCGCGGACCAGGTCGTCCCACATGAACCAGAACCGCTGCTGGCCGGGGGTGCCGAAGAGGAACAGGGTCAGGTCGGTGTCGAGCGAGATCCGCCCGAAGTCCATCGCGACCGTGGTGCTCGTTTTGTCGGGGGTCTTGGAAAGGTCGTCGATCCCCGCGGCCGCCGAGGTGACGGCGGACTCCGTCCGCACCGGCGGGATTTCCGAGACCGCCCCGACCAGGGTGGTCTTGCCGACACCGAAACCGCCGGCGACGATGATCTTGGTGGAGAGTTTCGGCGACTCGTTCACTGGTTCCTCTTGTCCTCACGGCACGTGGTCCGGCGCAGCGAATTCTCTCGGAGGCGTTCTGCGGACGCGGACCCTGCGCCGTTCGGGGATCGTGGCCCACTGGATAGCAATACCACGGAGTGAACCTAGCACCGCGGGGCTCCGTCGGGTGACCGCTTCGCCACAGTTTCCCCGGCATGAGACGCGGCGCACATCCGGTGCCCGGTATCGGCGGCTCCGGATCCGCACGCAGAATCCCCCCGGCCGCGATGTCAAGGACCCCCAGTCAAACGTCATGCCCACATTGCCCGGCTTTATGACATTGTGAGCGGCCCATTTCGGCCGCCGCGAATACTGGGCCTCGCTCTCTCCGAGGTCTAACGTGAAGAAGAGGCACGCCCCTGCAGCGACCGCGACCGCGCACCTGGCACGTGACGGTGTCGCGGCCGCGACGGGACGGACCTCGCCGGCACGCCGAGCGTGGGGCCGTTCGCCGACGTCGCACCGCGACGCCGGCCCGTATCGGTCGATGCTCCCCCGTGCCCGACGGCCCCACCGGCGCGCACTCCGTCCACGTGAGCCGGTGGGGCCTCATCGCCGCGGCACGCGGCCGCCACCCGGCGCCTCCGCCGCGCGTGCCGGGCCCGCTCACCTCGGCTGTCGGTTCCCCGTCGCGCCGGGTGAGGGCCTACCATTGAGCTCATCGCGGCCGACCCGATCCGCACCGGATCCCCAGGGGCGGCCGGCGCGAAAGATCCCGAGGCGCCGCGTCGCCGGCGCCAGCCCTAAGGAGCCCTCCGCACCCATGTCCGATCAGCGCGTCGTCCGTCCCACGCCCATCAGCGGCTTCCCCGAGTGGTCGCCCGAGATCCGGTCCGTGGAGCAGCGCTGGCTGGACCATATCCGTGCCGGGTTCGAGCGCTACGGCTTCGCGTCCGTCGAGACGCCCTCGGTGGAGAACCTCGACGTGCTGCTGGCCAAGGGCGAGACCTCCCAGGAGGTCTATACGCTGCAGCGGCTGCAGGCCGACGACGGGGACGAAGAGGACACCGCCGCCCGGCTGGGGCTCCACTTCGACCTCACGGTGCCCTTCGCGCGCTACGTCGCCCAGCACTTCAACGAGCTGGTCTTCCCGTTCAAGCGCTACCAGATGCAGCGCGTGTGGCGGGGCGAGCGCCCGCAGGAGGGCCGCTACCGCGAGTTCACCCAGTGCGACATCGACGTCATCAACGTCGACAGCGTCCCGCTGCACTTCGACGCCGAGCTGCCGCGCATCGTGCACGAGGTCCTCTCCGGCCTGGACATCCCGGCCTGGACGATCTGCGTCAACAACCGCAAGGTACTCCAGGGCTTCTACGAGGGCCTGGGCATCGACGACCCGCTCGCGGTGATCCGCGCCCTCGACAAGCTGCACAAGATCGGCGAGGAGGGTGTGCGCACCATCCTGGCCGACCCGGGCGAGGGCCACCCGGGGCTGTCGGAGGAGCAGATCTCGGCCTGCCTGGAGCTCGCCCGCATCCGCGGCGCCGACACCTCGGTCATCGACCAGGTGCGCAAGCTCGGCGTCACCTCCGAGCTGCTCACCGAGGGGCTCGACGAGCTCGGCTTCGTGCTGGACTCGCTGTCGGACCTGCCCGACGGCAGCGTCGTGGCCGACCTGTCCATCGCCCGCGGCCTGGACTACTACACCGGCACGGTCTACGAGGCCGCGTTCGACGACGACCCGGGCTACGGCAGCATCTGCGCGGGCGGCCGCTACGAGGACCTCGCCGGGCAGTTCATCAAGCGCAGGCTTCCGGGCGTGGGCATCTCCATCGGCCTGACCCGGATCTTCGCCAAGCTCGTCGCCGAGGGTCGGATCACCGGCGGGCGCACCTGCCCGACCGACGTCATGGTCGTCGTGCCCAGCGCCGAGCGCCGCGGCGAGGCGCTGCGCACCGCCGCGGTGCTGCGCGGGCGGGGGTTCAACACCGAGGTCTTCCACCAGGCCGCCAAGCTCGGCAAGCAGATCCAGTACGCGTCCAAGAAGGGCGTGCCCTTCGTCTGGTTCCCGCCGTTCGAGGACGGCGGCAAGCACGAGGTGAAGGATCTGACCACCGGCGAGCAGAACGAGGCCGACCCCACGACCTGGACCGCCAGACCCGCCGCAGGGTGATCCGCGCGGGCCGGCACCGGGCGGGCGGGCCGCCGAACGGCGCGTCCGGTCCGCCCGCGCCGTCCCCGTGCTCCCTTGACGTGCGCCTGACGAGCCGATGAACATGGGCCTCACCTGACCCCTGGAGTCCACCCCGCAACCGGAATCGGTCACCGCTGCAGACAGGCGCCCCTCCGCATGGAACACTACGAACCAGTGCCCACGCCCGCGCCGGCGCGCCCCGCCTGCGCGCCCGAACGGCTCCGTGGAACGCGGCCGCCCAGTGAACGAGGCCATGTCAGACCCTCGCCATAATCTGCCCCTGTCCGCCGACGACTTCATCGGACGCGAACGCGACATCAGCGATCTGTGCCGCCTTCTGGGCAACTCGCGGCTGGTGTCGCTGACCGGAACCGGCGGCATCGGCAAGACCCGGCTGGCCGTCCACGTGGCCGACCGGCTGGTGTCCACGTTCCCCGACGGCGCCTGGTTCGTCGACCTCAGCGAGAGCACCACGGCCGAGCAGGTGGTCCGCTCGGTGGCGCGGGTGCTGCGGGTGCGCGAGGGCCACGGGGAGGAGACGGCCGAAGCCGTCGTCACGTCGCTGCGCCCGCGGCGCGTGCTGCTCCTGCTCGACACCTGCGAGCTCGCCACGGCCGCCATCGGCGATCTGTGCAGGCGGTTCCTGGAGAGCTGCCCGGGCGTGCGCATCCTGGCCACCAGCCGCCAGCCGCTGCGCGTGACGGGCGAGAACATCTGGCGGGTCCCTCCTCTGTCCCTGCCCGCCCGGCCGGCGCCGGTGGCGGTGTCCGGCAGCGCCCTGGTCCGGCTCCCGCACCGCGAGGCACTGCGCTACGAGGCGGTGCAGCTGTTCGTCAACCGGGCCCACACGGTGCGCCCCGGCTTCGCGATGACCCGGGAGAACTCCGAGCAGATCATCGACGTCTGCCGGATGCTCGACGGGGTCCCCCTCGCCATCGAGTTGGCCGCCGCCCGGATCCGGATCCTGTCCGTCCAGCAGATCCTGCACCGCCTCGACGACCGGTTCCGGCTGCTCGCCACCGACGGCCACGACCTGCCGGCCCGACAGCGCAGCATGCGCGGGGCCCTGGAGTGGAGCCACGACCTGCTGACCGAGGCCGAGCAGGTGCTGCTGCGCCGGCTGGCCGTGTTCTGCACCTGGAGCCTGGAGATGGCCGAGGAGGTCTGCTCGCACGACGGCATCGACCGCGAGGACGTCCTCGACCTGCACTGCTCCCTGGTCGACAAGTCGCTGATCGTCGTCGACAACGAGGTCGACGGGACCGTGAACTACCGCCTCCCCGACACCGTCCGGGCCTACGCCGCCGAACGGCTGGCCGAGGCCGGGGAGGAGGACGAGCTGTGGGAGCGCTGCCTGCGCGAGTCGGTGTGCTGGGCGGAGAACATGGCCGCCGCCGTCGGCGGCCCACTGCCCTGGCCCGACCGGCTCCGCTACCTGCGGCGGCTGGACCACGACAGGGAGAACGCCACGCGCCTGCTCGACTGGGTGAAGCGGAAGGGCCGCGCCGAGGAGGGCATCCGGTTGTGCCTGGCGCTCCGCACCTACTGGTTCGTCCGCGAGCTGTTCACCGACGGCAGCGCGCACCTCAGGGAGCTGCTCGACACCGACCCCGAGCGGCAGACGCGGCCGGTGCGCGCCCGGGGGCTGGCCCTGTACGCCGAACTGTGCCTGGACGTCGACGGTGCCCAGGCGTCCGACGCCTCGGCCCAGGAGGCGCTGGTGCTGGCCCGCGCGTGCGGCGACCCGCACGCCACCGCCGTCGCGCTGTCCGCCCTGTGCACCATGGCGGTGCGCACCGGGGAGAACGCCAAGGCCTACGACTACGGCCACCGGGCGCTCCGCGCCGCCAAGGAGGTCGACGACCACTTCACCGAGGTCACGGCGCTGGACGTGCTCGCCCGCGTCGCCAAGCGTCGCGGCGAGAACGAGGCCGCCGAGCAGCTGCTCAACGCCAGCATCGGCATCGGCGAATCCATCGGCGACCAGTGGTCGGTGGCCCGCTGCCTGAACCGGCTGGGCATCCTGTCCACGGAGCGCGGCGACCTCGACGACGCGACCCGCCGGCTCGACAAGGCGCTGCGGCTCTTCGCCGAGCTCGGGGTGGCCCCCGAGACCGCCCGCTGCACGGCCGCCGTGGGCTACCTCGAACTGGCCCGGCGCGACATCCCCGGGGCCCGCCGCCACTTCTCCAGTTGCCTGCGGATCAGCGTGGCCTCCGGCCGCCGCGGCGGCATCGCCCGCGCCCTGGAGGCCCTGGCGGCGCTCGCGGTCGCCGAGGAGCAGGCCGACCGCGCCGCCTCGCTGGCCGGTGTCGCCTCCTACCTGCGCGACCGGCTCGACCAGCCCTCCGACCACGCGAAGCGCCTGCTGGCCGAGGTCAAGGAGATGCTGCCGCCCGAGGCAGCGGACAAGGCCTGGGAGGCGTGGCGCAACCTGCCCATCGAGCAGGTGGTCGAGCGGGCCCTGGCCTTCCCCACCGGAGCGGCCACCCGGTGGGAGACCCCACCCTCGGCGCCACCCCCGCCCATCGACGCGCCGCCGACCCCCGACACTCCGCAGGGCGCCCCCGAGCTGCCGTCCTCCCTGCTCTCGGCCGCTCCGTCCGTGCTGACCCCGCGAGAGCGCGAGATCGCCGCGCTGGTCGGCGGCGGGCTGACCAACCGGCAGATCGCCGAGCGGCTCATCATCAGCCAGGCGACGGTCGCCCGCCATATCGCCAACATCTTCCGCAAGCTCCTCTTCACGTCGCGGACCCAGCTCGCGGAATGGGCCCGGCGGCACGGACTCGGGTCCTGATTCGGTCCGCCGAAGCCGCTCGCCCCGAGCACGCTTCCGACGCGCGTCCACAAGATTCCCGGTATCGCTTGCACCGGCCATCGACACCTACTAAGACAGAAGCTCAAAGGTATCGACGCCGCAGTCCCCCGAAAACCCCGGTACAGATTCCGTTTCGCCCCGAACCACACCGAACTCGACACACCGCGCTCGCCTCCAGGCAAGGTGAGTGCGGCCCCCGACCGCCTATCGCGTGAAGGCCATGGCACCTCAGACCGCGCCGGCGCGGCAGAACCTCCCACTGGACTCCGACAGCTTCGTCGGCAGAGAGCGTGACCTCAGCGACCTCCTCCGGCTGCTCGACGCGGATCGCGTGGTCACGCTGTGCGGCGTGAACGGTATCGGTAAGACCCGGCTCGCCCTCCGGGTCGCCGCCCATGCCACCGGCTCCTTCCCCGACGGCGTGTGGCTGGTGGAACTCGCCCAGGCCCGCGGCCGCGACGAGGCCGTCGCCCGCATCGCCGCCGCGGTCGGGGTCGCCGAGGAGGCCGGTCGCGACCTGGAGTACACACTGCGCGACGCCCTGGCCCGGCGCCGCCTGCTGCTGGTCCTCGACGGCTGCGGACCCGTCCTCGACCTGCTCCCCGACATCTGCCACCGGCTGCTGGCCGACTGCCCCTCGGTGTCGCTGCTGATCACCGCCGAGGAGCCGGTCCGGTTGGAGGGCGAGGCCATCTGGCGGGTGCCGCCGCTGTCCCCGCCGCCCCGCGAGAAGGAGCGCGACCCCACGTCCTCCGAGGCGGTCCGCCTCTTCGTCGACCGCGCCAGAGCGGCGTCACCGGGTTTCTGCGCCGACTCCGACGACCTTCGGGTCGTCGCCGACATCTGCGGCGCGGTCGACAGCATCCCCTACTGCGTCGAGTTGGTGGCCTCGTGGGTGCGCCGGATTCCGCTGCCCGAGATCGCCGCGGAGATCCGCGCACGAGTCGGCGAGCTGTACTCGCGCCACACCGGCGCGGCCGACCGCGCCCGGCTGATGACCGAGGTCATCCGGTGGAGCTACGAGCGGATCGGGCTGCGTGAGCGCATTCTGCTGCGGCGGTTGGCGGTCTTCGCCGACTGGGACCTGGAGCTGGCCGAGCGGGTCTGCCCGGACGGCCCCCTGCCCGAGGCCGAGATCCTCGACCTGCTGTCCGCCCTGGCCGGCCGCTCGCTGATCACGCTGAACGGTGAAGCACAGGGCCGGGTCCGCTACCGGTTCCCGGCCGTCGTACGCCGGTTCATGGCGCACCGCCTGGCCGAGGCGGGCGAGGAGGAGGCGTTCCGGCTCCGCCACCGCGAGCAGATGGTCCTCATCGCCGAGGACCTCGGCCGCAGCGCCGTGCTGGGCCGCGCCGTGCCGTGGGCGCAGCGCTTCGCTTCCTGGACACGGGTCGTGACCGAGTACGACAACATCCGCGAGGCGCTGCACTGGTCGGCGGAGCGCGGGGACGCCGAGGCGGGGCTGCGGCTGTGCATCGGCCTGTCCCCGTTCTGGGTGACCGGCTCCCGCTTCATCGAGGGCGGCGTGTGGAGCGACCGCTTTCTGGAACTTCCGGGTGCCGCGGAGGGGCTGCGCGGCCGCGCCATGGTGCGCCGCGCCGAACTCGCCCGAGCCGAGGGCGACCGGCGCTACGCGTCGGAGATCGGCGAGGCCGGCCTGCAGCGGTGCCGCGCCGCCGGCGACACCGAGTCGCTGATCATGGGGCAGAACCTGCTGGCCATGGTCGACGTGCGGGAGCACGCCGACGACCGGGCGCACGAGCGGCTGACCGAGGTGCTGGAGCTGTCCCGCAAGACGGGCGACCTGTGGAACGAGGCCGTCGCTCTGGGCACCCAGGGCATGCTCGCGACCCGCTGCGGCGACTTCGACCGGGCCGACGTGCACTACAGCACGTCCATGATGATCCTGCGCGGCATGGACCACCGGTGGGGTGTGGGGGCGATGCTCATCGGCCAGGGCATCGCCGCGGAGGCGCGCGGCGACCTGGCCGGGGCCGACCGCTGCTACCGGGAGTCGCTGGACATCCAGCGCGACTTCGGATCGGCCGCCGAGCTCGCCCGCTGTCTGGCCGGCGTGGGGCGCATCGCGCACGCCCTGGGGGCCACCACCCAGGCCTTCGACTACCTCTCCGAGAGCCTGTCCCTGAGCCACAGCGCCGGGCTGCGCCGCGCCGTGGCGTCCGCGCTCGCGTCCATCGCCAAGGTCGCCGCCGGCGAGGGCATGGTCGAGGGTGCGTGCCGCCTGGGCGGGGCGGCCGCCGCCATCCGGGAGGAGACCGGGCCGGCCACCGCCACGCGGTCCTGGCCGCTGAAGGGTACGGGCTGCGACGGCGAGCCCGCGGCCCTGTCGCAGTGGTGGGACGAGGGGTTCGCGATGGGTGTGGACGACGCGGCCGCCCTGGCGCTCCACATCACCGAGACCGGCCGGGTGCCGCGGCCGCGGCCCTCCCGGACCACCCGAACGGCGTCCCCCGAGCAGACGCTGACCCGGCGCGAGCACGAGATCGCCCGGCTCGTCGGCGAGGGCAGGAGCAACCGCGCCATCGCCGAGCAGCTGTTCATCACTCCCGCCACCGTCGCGCGCCACGTCGCCAACATCAACCGCAAGACGGGGTTCAGCTCGCGCAAGCAGATCGCCGCGTGGCTCAACGACCATAAGGCTTCCCGATAAACCCATATCGACCTGCACTTTCGTTGTCGCATGCATACGCACCCGCAAAAACTACATATGCAACTGCACACGAGGATGCATGTGCAAAAGCGCGCGAGAACGCTAGGGTCTGAGCCATGAGATCGCACTCCGCCGTGACCCGTACGGCGACCGGCACGAGGGCGCCTCATGCGCCCTGGAGCGCCGATCTCCAGGGAGCCGCGGAGGCGACGACCGTGTGGGATGGAACAGCCGGCCGATGTCGGCCCCCGTCCGGCGCGGGGGCGACGGGGCGGGCCCTGCCCGCCTCCTCCGCCACCTCCGGGGCATCGCTGAAGAACCGTGCGTCCGCGGGTGCGCAGAGGGGAGGCACCCGCGGCACCGACAGGCACGGTGCCTCCGGGCTCGCCACGTGGAGGGGGCGTGACGAGCCCGGACGGCGATATCGCGGCCGGCGCGCCGGCGCCCGCACCGGCTTTCCCATGACGACCGGCCCTTCCGGGAGCGGGAACCGCCCCGGTCGGGGCGCGGGTGTCGGCCTCGGTGACGGTGCGGACTTCACCAGCAGTGGCGGCTTGGATGTGGGGGATGTATGAGGGTCGGCCGATTGACCGGACGCTCCGGCCTCGAATGGCCGTTTCCGGCGGATGACGGCACCGGGCCCGTGGGGTCGCTCACCGGCGGGCTGGCCGACCGCCTGCGGCGCCGCGGCGGGCGCGCGACGGTGGCCCCGGCCCGGGACGGCCGCCCGGTGGACACCCTGTCGTTCGCGGTCACCGTCGAACGGGCCGCCGCCGGGCTGAGCCGCAGGGGGATGTGCCCCGGTGACGTCGTGGGGGTACTCGCCCCGGTCTCACCCGAGCGGCACACCGCCATCTACACGGTGATGGCCGTCGGCGGCATCGCACTGCCCCTGGAGCTCACCTCCGACCTGGAGACCCTGATCGAGGTGCTCACGCGGACGGACGTCCGGCTGCTGCTGGTGACGGTCCCCCTCGCCGGGATCGCGCTGGAGCTCGCCGACCGCTCGCGGGTCCGGCAGATCATCGCGTTCGGCGAGGCGCCCGACACCACGCCGTTCAGCGAGCTGCTGCTGCCCAGCCCCGACGGCAGCGGGTACGACCCCGCGCGCGGGCTGTTCGACAACGGGATCCTCGCCTACCAGGGGTCCGCCAACAGCGTCCTGACCACCCTGCACAGCCACACCGACCTGCTCGGTACCTTCCGGCGGCTCTCCGCCGACCTGACGCTGACCGCCGAGGACACCGTCGCCGTCGACCCCCACATGCCCGAGACCGTCCGGTCCGCGCTCGTCGCGGTCGCGCTGTGGAACGGGGCGTCGGTGGTCACCACGACCAGCGAGACCGAGGCCGACCTGCGCGAGGACCTCAAGGCCTTCGACGTCACCGTGCACGGCTCGCCGGTGCCCGCCCGGATCTGACAGCGCGTCCGGACGATCACCTCCGGCCCGCGGCCGACCGGCCCGCCCGCCGGGGGCGGCGGGCTCAGCCGGCGCCGGGGGACCCGCCCGGGTCGGGGACGTCGATCTCGAACCACGCCACGTGCGTGCTGTCGGTGCGGTACTCGCCGCTGCGCGAGGTGCAGCTCTCGATGATGAGCTTGCCGCGGCCGTAGTCCCCGTGCCCCTCGCGACTGTGGCCGCCGGAGGCCGCGCCGTCGCTCTTTTCGCCCTGGTCGGCGACGGCGACGCGGACACGGTCGCTGTCGCGGCGGATGAACAGCGTCATGACTCCGCCCACCTGGCCGGAGCGCGAGTGCAGCAGCGCGTTGGTGGCCAGTTCGCTCGCGGCGAGTTCGGCGTCGTCGAGGAGGGGGGTGGGGATGCCGGTGCCGGTGAGGAAGTCGCGCACCCGGGCGCGGATGGAACGGACGGCGGTCAGGTTTCCGACGCAGCTCCACACCGTGTGGTCGGTGGCCGGTTCGGCGAGCTCGGTCGCCTCTAGCGTGGGCGCGTCGAAGGGGTCGGCAGCGGCGTACTCCCGGAGTCGCTGCGAATCGGTCATCCCCGTGTCACTCCCATCACCCGGCTGTGGCCGATGGCCTCACCTTAGACAACGGCGCACCATGAACAGGACAGCACACGGCGGCCCCGATGATCTCGCATACCCCACAAAACATGGCCACGTGTCCCATCGCGATACGACAAAGGAAACGGTCGCCGCTTCACGAAATCACCTCTGACCAGCAAGTTCGTGGCAATCGCCCGGTCCGGGCGGCCGGGCGCGGCCACAACCGGCCCGATCCGCCGCGGCCGCGGCGGATCGGTAACGACACGATCCGGTGAAATCACCGTCACCACTCCGAATGTGCAACGATAATCGTTTCCATCGGGATGCCCCCGGCGGCGCCCGCGTCCGCCGCGGTTCCGGCCGCGCGCTCCCGCGGCGCCCCCACGGCACATCCGGCCCGCCCTCCGAGCGGTCGCGCCCGGCCCGACCGGGCCACCCGCTTCCCGCGGGCACCGCCGCACGCCCGCCGGGGATCCCGACCGGCTGTACACCCGAAACGGAAACGGAAGAGGCCCCAGGTGCGAATCGCATTCGCCGGTAAAGGCGGTAGCGGGAAGACCACGCTCTCCGCCCTGTTCACCCGCTACCTCGCCGACACCGGACTCCCGGTGGTGGCGATCGACGCCGACATCAACCAGAACCTCGGCGCCGCGCTCGGCGTCGAGGACGGCGCGTCGGCCCGTGTGCCCCCGCTGGGGGCACACGTCCGCGAGATCAAGGAGCTGCTGCGGGGCGACAACCCGCGCATCGGATCCGTCGACGAGATGGTCAAGACGACACCGCCGGGGCGCGGCTCCCTGCTGCTCGACCTCTCGGCCGCCAATCCCCTCCACCGCCGCTTCGGGTGCCCGGCGGGGGGTGCCACCCTCATGGCCACCGGCCCGTTCGAGGAGAGCGATCTGGGCGTCGCCTGCTACCACTCCAAGATCGGCGCGGCCGAGCTCTACCTCAACCATCTCGTCGACGGCCCCGGGGAGTACGTGGTGGTGGACATGACGGCCGGGGCGGACTCCTTCGCGTCGGGGCTGTTCACCCGCTTCGACGTGACGTTCCTGGTGGCCGAGCCGACGGTGCGCGGCGTCGGTGTGTACCGCCAGTACGCCGACTACGCCCGCGATCACGGCGTCGCCATCCGGGTCATCGGCAACAAGGTCCAGGACGCCGAGGACGTGGAGTTCCTGCGGGAGCAGGTCGGCGACGCGCTCGCCGCCTGCTTCGGCCGGTCGCGGTTCGTGCGCGCGATGGAGAAGGGGCAGCACCCGCCGCTGGACCGGCTGGAGGGGGACAACCTCAAGACGCTCGCCTGGATGCGCGACACCGTGGACGCGACGCCCAAGGACTGGGCTCGCTTCACCCGGCAGGGCGTGGAGTTCCACCTGCGCAACGCCCGCGCGTGGGCGGACCGGGCGACCGGCGCCGATCTGGCGACGCAGGTGGACCCGGAGTTCGTCATGGGGCCGGAGGCGCTCGCCAACCAAGCAGTCGCTTGATATGCGACAAAAACCCACAAATCAACCTTAAACAACAAGGTTTCGCTACCTGACGACATCGATTGCGTCACGCCGCCGGAGCCCCGAGACGCGCTTTCGGGGCTCCGGCGCACGCTTTTCCGCAATGCGCACCGACCACACGGCGCCACTCCCCCACACGCCCAACCCCGCTGCTCACCAACGCTTCCGCGCACGAATCCGACACATCCCGAAATGCTCCGATCGGACACGACTCGCACTCATCGTAACCAGATGAACACGGTTTGACGTAGGAATCGGGGCTGGTGAACATCTACAAGGTCTGGCGCGAGCCGTGCGCGCCGCGGACTGGGCCCACCATGACCTGCGTTCACCACGAACCGTGCGCACGGTGGACCCCGACCGCGGTGCTTCTCGGCGCGCGCCGCCCCCACCCACAGGGCTCATCCCCCCGTCACCCGGTCGGCTCTCCGCACGGGGCCGCCGCCTGGTGCCGTGCCCGCACTCCTGTCCCCGGCTGAACGAGGTCCCCAGTGCCGTCTCTGCCCCTGCCCGACCACCGCCCGCACTCGACCCCCGCGCCCAGCCGCCGCACCGTCCTGATGGCCGGTGCCGCCGGAGCCGCCGTCCTGCCCGCCCTGTCCGCCTGCGGCGGTGGCGACTCGGGCGGCACCGAAGGCGGGCGGCTCCGGGTCGGTGTCGCCGGCGGCTCCGCCAAGGACACCCTGGACGCGCACAAGGCCACCGACAACACCGACATCGCTCGCGTCTACAACCTCTACGACGGCCTGTGCGGCTTCAACCCCGACTACTCCATCGAGATGGTGCTCGCCGAGTCGGTCGAGCCCAACGACGACGCCACGATGTGGACCGTCAAGCTCAAGGAGGGGCTGAAGTTCCACGACGGCTCCGACGTCACGGCCGACGCCGTCATCTTCACGCTCAACCGCATCACCGACCCCGACGACCCGGGCAGCACCGCGGAGCAGTTCGCCACGCTCGACCGCGACAACATGGAGAAGGTCGACGAGCTCACGGTCGAGCTGCCGTTCACCGATCCCTACGTCAACCTGCTGGAGGTCTTCGCCGAGTACGGCGTGGGCATCGTCCCGGAGGGCTACGACCCGCAGAACCCGGTCGGCGCCGGCCCCTTCAAGTTCTCCGAGTTCACCCCGGGCGAGCGCAGCCTGTTCGTGAAGCACGAGCAGTACTGGCGCGACGGCGAGCCGCACATCGACGAGCTGGAGATCCTCAACTTCCCCGACGAGACCGCCCGGGTCAACGCGCTGGTCGGCGGGCAGGTCGACGTGATCAGCCAGCTGCCGCACAGTCAGATCAAGGTCGTGGAGGCGGACGACAACCTGGACATCCTCGACTCCGAGACCGGCATGTGGCTGCCGTTCACCATGCGCGTCGACCAGGAGCCCTTCGACGACGTCCGGGTCCGCCAGGCCTTCCGGCTCATCGTGGACCGCGAGGAGATGGTCGAGCAGGCCCTGTCCGGCTACGGCAGCGTCGGCAACGACATGTACAGCCGTTTCGACCCCGGCTACAACGACGACCTGCCGCAGCGGGAGCAGGACATCGAGGAGGCCAAGAAGCTGCTGGCGGAGGCCGGCTACTCCGACGGCCTGGAGGTCGAGCTGGTCACCGGAGAGATCAGCCCCGGTGCCGTGGGCGCGGCCCAGGTCTTCAAGGAGCAGGCCAAGAAGGCCGGGGTCACGGTCGACCTCAAGCAGGTGACCTCCACCGAGTTCTTCGGCGACAACTACCTGCAGTGGACCTTCGCCCAGGACTACTGGAGCAGCCGCAACTACCTCGCGCAGGCCGCCCAGGGCTCCATGCCCGACGCCGCCTACAACGAGACCCACTGGGACGACGAGGAGTGGATCGAGCTCATCCAGAAGGCCCGGGGCACCGTCGACGACGACGAGCGCGCGGAGATCCTCAAGGAGGCCATGGAGATCGAGTACGAGCGCGGCGGCTACATCGTCTGGGGCTTCGTCAACACCGTCGACGGCTTCCACAAGAAGGTGAAGGGCCTGGAGCCCTCGGTCACCGGTCACCCGCTGACCTCCTACGGGTTCCGCCGGGTCCGGATCGACGACTGACGCGACCGGCCGCCCACGAAGACTCCGCCAGAGAGTGACCAACGATGATACGCCTGATCCTGCACCGCCTCTTCTACGGGTTAGTGACCCTGTTCGTGGTCTCACTCGTGGTGTTCCTGGCGACGCAGGCGCTGCCTGGGGACGCCGCTCAGGCCATGCTCGGCCGTGAGGCCACCCCCGAGCGCCTCGCGGCGCTGCGCGACCAGCTCCGGCTGAACGACCCCCTGGCCGTCCAGTACGGCAGCTGGATCGCCGGGATCTTCACCTTCGACCTCGGCATGTCGTACGCGGCCAACATGCCGGTCGCCGACCACCTGGCGCCGCGCGTCACCGCGAGCCTGTCGCTGATGGCGATCGCGGCCCTGGTGGCGACCCCGATCTCGCTGCTGCTGGGCGCTTACAGCGCGCTGCGGCGCGACCGCGCCCTGGACCACGGCACCTCGATGGCGACGCTGATCCTGGCGGCGATCCCCGAGTTCGCCGTCGGCATCCTGCTGATCCTCGCCTTCTCCACCGGATGGCTGCAGCTGTTCCCGGCCGTCTACGCCGGGAGCGCGAGCGACGTCATGCGCGACCCCCGGCAGCTGGTGCTGCCGGTGGCGACGCTCGTGCTGGCGGTCAGCCCGCCGATCATCCGGATGATGCGCGCCTCGATGATCGAGGTGCTGGAGAGCGAGTACGTCCAGCAGGCCCGGCTCAAGGGCCTGCCCGAGCGCACCGTGATCCTGCGCCACGCGGGCCCCAACGCGATCGGCCCGGTCGCCCAGGTCATCGCGCTCCAGCTGGGCTGGCTCGCCGGCGGTGTGGTCGCCATCGAGTTCCTGTTCCGCTTCCCGGGCATCGGCCTGGCGCTGATGGACGCGATCGACACCCGCGACATCCCGGTCATCCAGGCGGTGACGCTCTTGATCGCGGTCGTCTACATCGTCGTCAACCTGCTCGCCGACGTCGTGGGCCTGGCCGCCAACCCGAAGGTGAGGGTGTCGTCCCGATGAGCAGCACTGTGACCCCCGCCGCGTCGGCCCCGCCCACCCCCGCCAGGCGCCCCGGCCTGATCCGGACCGCCTGGGGGCACGGGCGCACCCGGGTCGGCGTCCTCTTGGCCGGACTCATCGTCCTGATCGCGGTGGTCGGCCCCCTGGTCAGCCCGTACAGCCCCACCGAGTTCGTGGGCACGCCCAACTCCACCGACGTGGAGGGGGCCCTGTTCGGCACCGACCAGTTCGGGCGCGACGTCCTCAGCCGCTTCCTGCACGGCGGCTACACCCTGATCTCGATCGCCGTCGTCTCGGCGCTCGCCGGCGTGACGGCCGGCGCGGTCCTGGGCATCGTGGCCGGCTACCTCCGCGGCAGGACCGACGAGTTCGTCATGCGCGCCAACGACATGATGCTCGCCTTCCCGCAGCTGGTCCTGGCCCTGCTGGTGATGTCCATCATCGGCCCCAAGGTGTGGCTGATCATGGTGCTCATCGCCGTGTCCCACGCCTCCCGCGTCGCCCGGGTCGCCCGCGAGGCCACGCTGAAGGTGGTCGAGCAGGACTTCGTCAAGGCCGCCGAGGCCATCGGCCTGCCCCGGGCGCGCATCATGGCCACCGAGATCCTGCCCAACATCACCAGCCCGCTGCTGGTGGAGCTGGGCCTGCGGATCACCTACTCGGTCGGCCTCATCGCCACCCTCAGCTTCCTCGGCATGGGCCTGCAGCCGCCCATCGCCGACTGGGGCCTGATGATCAACGAGAACCGGGTCGCCATCACGGTCCAGCCGTGGGCGGTCGCCCTGCCGGTGGCCGCGGTCGCGATCCTGACCATCGGCGCGAACCTCATCACCGACGGACTCTCCCGGGCGTCCATCGGCATCGACCGAGGGGTGGAGAAGTGATGACAGCACCGTCAGCGAAACCCGCGGGGGCCGCCAAGCCCGCCGCCGACATCGCCCTGGACGTCCAGGGCCTGACCGTCATCGGCCGCCCGTCCGACGTCGAGATCATCTCCGACATCACCCTGCGGGTGCGGCGCGGCGAGATCCTCGGCCTGGTCGGCGAGTCCGGCTCCGGCAAGACCACGCTCGGACTGTCCCTGCTGGCCCACTGCAAGCGCGCCACCGAGGTCGTCCGCGGGGACATCACGGTCTCCGGCACCTCGCTGGTCGGCCGAACGCCGACCGAGATCCAGCGGCTCCGCGGGCGGAAGGTCGCCTACATCCCGCAGTCGCCGGCCTCGGCGCTCAACCCCGCGCTGCGGCTGCGCACCCAGCTGGGCGAGGCGCTGCACAACTGGGACGAGGCCGCGATGCCGGCCATGGACCGGGTCCGGGAGGTGCTGCGCGAGGTCGTGCTGCCCGACGACGACGCGTTCCTGGCCCGCTACCCGCACCAGCTGTCGGGCGGGCAGCAGCAGCGCGTGGCCATCGCGATGGCGTTCGTGGGCCGCCCCGACCTCATCGTCCTGGACGAGCCCACGACCGGCCTGGACGTCACCACCCAGTCGCACGTGGTGGAGACCATCCGCCAGATGACCCGCGACTACGGCACGGCCGGGGTCTACATCAGCCACGACATGGCGGTGGTGGCCGAGCTGGCCGACGACATCGCGGTCATGTACCGCGGCGACGTCGTGGAACGGGGCCGGGCGGCCGAGGTGTTCGCCGACCCGCGGCACCCCTACACGCGCAAGCTGCTGCGCGCCGTGCCCCGGATGAAGACGGACGGGCACACCGCCGACGCCTCCGGCACCGCCGACCTGTCCGACGCGCCCCTGCTGCACGTCCGCAACCTGCAGGCCAGCTACGGCAGGACGGTGGTGCTGGAAGGCATCGACCTGGACGTCATGCCCGGCCAGTGCGTCGCCCTGCTCGGCGAGTCCGGTTCGGGCAAGACCACCCTGTCGCGCGCCATCGCAGGGCTGCACCACCAGTTCACCGGGAACGTGACGTTCGACGGTGACGAACTGCCGCCCAGCAGCTACCGGCGTACACCGGAGCAGCGGCGCCGGGTGCAGTACATCTTCCAGAACCCCTACGAGGCCCTGAACCCCCGCAAGCGGGTGCGCGACCTGATCCTGGGGCCGGTCACGCACCTGCAGGGAAAGGTCGCCGACCCCGACGCCGCCGTGGCCGACGCGCTCCGGCGCGCCGCGCTCCCGGCGGCCTACGGGGACCGTTTCCCCGAGCAGCTGAGCGGCGGCGAGCGGCAGCGGGTGTCCATCGCCCGCGCGATCGCCACCGGCCCCGACATGCTCGTCTGCGACGAGATCACCTCGGCGCTGGACGTGTCGGTGCAGGCGGAGATCGTGCAGCTGCTGCGCGGACTGCAGGACGACGGGCTGTCCCTGCTGTTCGTCACGCACGACATCGCGCTGGTGTCCAACATCGCCCAGCAGGTCGCGGTGTTGAACAAGGGCCGGATCGTGGAGTACGGGCCGGTGGGCGAGGTCGTGTCCGCCCCGCAGCACGACTACACCCGGGCACTGATCGCCGACACGCCGGTCTTCGGCGACGCCGCCGCGGAGCGGCGCGCGATCGCCTGACACCGGGCCGCACATCACCGTGGGGGCGGCGCACACGCGTCGTCCCCGCAGTCGTCCGTCGCCCGGCTCCGACCCCTCAGAAGTGGAACACCGCGCGGGTGGAGTCGCGCAGCACGCATTCGTTGGGGAAGGTCTCCGCGTACCGCTCGGCTCCCTGGGCGAACGCCGTGACCGGGTCGTAGCTGAGGGGGCAGATCTCGCCCCGCGCCGGGATGCCGGCGATGGAACCGAAGGCGTCGATGTCCTCGCACGCGTGGCGCGCCTGCGAGTGGGTGCCACCCGCCGGGTTGCAGGTCAGCACCGCGCTGCGGGCCCCTTCCCACTCCAGCGACCGCCCCCGGTCGGACTGCGACCCCGGGACGACGGCGATGTGGTAGATATCGGCGCCCTGGCCGTCCACCCCCTGCGGCGCGGCATGGGCCGCTCCGGTGACGAGAGGCGCCGCGAGCGCGAAGGCACCGGCGACCGCGAGAGTGTGCCGAATCCTCATCGGGTTTCCCTTCCCCTTTCCTGCACTGTCCTGCACTGACCGGCCATGGGGCGGCACGACGAACGCGCCACAGCGGAAGACTACCGAATTTTCACGGCCAAACACTCAGAGTGACCACTCTCGCCCCGCGCCATCCGCCGGGACGCCCCGCGCCGGGGGCGCCGGGTCCCCGACGAGGCGGCCGGGCGCCTACACGCGCGCACTCCCCAGCGCGGCCGTCGCCGCGTGAGCGAGGCGGTCGAGGTAGTCGGCCGCCGCGGCGCCGCGCGTCACGGCGAGCCGCCAGTACAGCGGGCCCAGGATCATGTCGAACGCCAGGTCCACGTCGGTGCCCTCGGGCAGCTCGCCACGCTCCACCGCGTTGCGGATCACCACGGAGCTGATGTTCTGCTGGGTGTCGCGGATCGCGGTCTCCAGCGTCCGGGCGATCTCGGGGTTGCGCGCGGCCTCGGCGAGCAGGTCGGGAACGATCTGGGACGCCAGGGGATGCCGCAGCGCATAGGCCCCGGCCTCCAGCAGGTCGCGCACGTCGCCGTAGAGCGAACCGGTGTCGGGCACCGGGGTGACCTGGGCCGCGGCGACCGAGACCACGTCGATGACCATCGGCAGCTTGGAGTTCCAGCGCCGGTAGACCGCCGTCTTGCCGACTCCGGCGCGTTTGGCGACCGCCTCGATCGACAACCGCCCGTACCCCACGGCGGCGAGCTCGGCGAAGACCGCGGCGCGGATGGCCTGGGTGACGTCCTCCTGGAGCACGGCGGCTCCGGCCGGGGAGCGGCGGCGCGGCGGCTTCGCCTGCACCGGTTCCTTCCCCGACCGGTTCACCGACTGTTCGTCCTTCTCGGGTATCGCGGCGGCGGACATGCCCCTACCCTAGCCGAGCGCGACGACGAAACGGTTGCGTTCTATCGATGTGTCGCGTACGCTCACGTATCGACGAAACGGTTGCGTCCCATCGCTGGGGCGGTCGACCGCTCTTCCACCACCTTCGAGGGCCCATCCGCAGTGAGCACACAAGCAGTACCGGCAGACTCGGCAGAGCAGGCCGTGAGCCCCGCGGCACTCGCGGCACTCCACGGCCTCACGGACTCCAGCGCCCGCCCCGGGCTGCTCGACTACGTTCGCCGGTTGTGGGGCCACCGGCACTTCATCAGCGAGTTCGCCAGGGCGAAGTCCACCACCAAGTACAGCGGCGCCCGGCTGGGCGGACTCTGGCACGTCATGACGCCGCTGCTCAACGCGGCGGTGTACTACCTCATCTTCGGTCTGCTGATCGGCACCAGCCGCGGGGTCCCCGATTTCATCCCCTTCCTGGTCACCGGCGTCTTCATCTTCACCTTCACCCAATCCTCCGTGCTCAGCGGCGTCCGCGCCGTCTCCGGCAACCTCAGCCTCATCCGCGCCCTGCACTTCCCCCGCGCCGCACTGCCCATCGCCCTGACACTGGTCCAGCTCCGCCAGCTGCTGGTGTCGATGCTGGTCCTGCTGGCCATCGTGCTGGCGATGGGGCAGGTCCCGCAGTGGTCCTGGCTGCTGGCGGTCCCCGTGCTCGCCATCCAGTCGCTGTTCAACACCGGCCTGGCGCTGATCGTCGCCCGGCTCGGCAGCACGATCACCGACCTCGCCCAGCTGATGCCGTTCGTGCTGCGGACATGGATGTACGCGTCCGGGGTCATGTACTCGATCGCCCACATGGCGGCGCACGCCCCGGCGGCCGTCCGCACCCTCCTCGACCTCAACCCCGCGGCGATCTACATCGACCTGATGCGGTTCGCCCTCATCGACAGCTTCACCGCCGCACAGCTGCCCCCGCACGTGTGGGCCATCGCCCTGGCCTGGGCGCTCACGGCGGCCGTCGGCGGCTTCGTCTACTTCTGGATGGCAGAGGAGCGCTACGGCCGTGACTGACCAGCAGACCCTCCCCCCCGCCGAGCCGACCGCCCCCGGGGCCGCACCGGCCCCGCCGACCGTCATCGTCGACGACCTGCACGTCACCTACCGGGTCCACGGAGCGGGCGGCGGCAAGGTCGACCGCGGCGGCGGCGCCACCGCGGCCCTCGCGCGCATCCTCACCCGACGGCGCGCCACCGGAGCGCGGACGGTGCATGCGGTCAGGGGCGTCGGCTTCACCGCCCATCGCGGCGAGGCGATCGGCCTGATCGGCTCCAACGGCTCCGGCAAGTCCACCCTGCTGCGCGCCATCGCCGGGCTGCTGCCACCCGCGAGCGGCCACGTCTACACGGCCGGCCGGCCCTCGCTCCTCGGCGTGAACGCGGCACTGATGAACGATCTCACCGGTGAGCGCAACGTGATCCTCGGCTGCCTCGCCATGGGGATGACGCCGGAACAGGTGCGCGAGAAGTACGACGGCATCCTGGAGTTCTCCGGTATCAACGACAAGGGCGACTTCGGCTCGCTTCCGATGCGCACCTACTCCTCCGGGATGTCGGCGCGCCTGCGGTTCGCGATCGCGGCGGCCAGGAGCCACGACGTTCTGATGGTCGACGAGGCCCTGGCCACCGGCGACGCCGCCTTCCGAAAGCGATCCGAGGCGCGCATCCGCGAACTGCGGGAGAAAGCCGGAACCGTCTTCCTGGTAAGCCACAGCAACAAGTCCATCCGGGACACCTGCGACCGGGTGTTGTGGCTGGAGCGCGGCGAACTGGTCATGGACGGCCCCACCGACGAGGTCGTCACGGCCTACCAGGAATTCAACGACAAGGAGAAGTAGCCGCCCCTAGAACTGGAAGACCGCTCCCTTGTCGGAGTTCAGGCACCACCGGTTGGAGTAGGTCTCGCGGTATTTCTCCGACCCCACGGAGAACGCGGTGACCGGGGAGTAGATCCTCGGACAGTACGCACCCTGGGCGATGCGGGCGATGGATCCGGACTCCGCGATGAGCTCACACGCCTTCTCCGCCTGGGGGTGCGAACCGCCCGCCGGGTCGCAGGTCAGCGTCGCCGACTCGGCCTTCGACCAGTCCAGCGGCCACTGCGGGTCGGTCATCGAACCGGGGACGACGGTGAGCTTGTAGACCGAGGCGGCAGCGCCGGCGTCGACACCGTCCTGCACCCCGGCGTGCGCGGCCCCGGTCGACATCGCACCGGCGACCACCGCCGCACCCACCACCGCACCGAAGTTCTTCCAGAAGCTCATGAGGGGTCTTCCTCTTTTCTACGTCCTACGCCAGGTAAGCGATAGGCCGACAAGTCGTGCGCCCCAATACGGACGCGACCATGTATAACACATGATCGCGAATTCCGAATATCACTACAGAATTCAACAGAATTCCGACGAGAAATCCAGGCCCGCCGGTCGGCCTTGTCGGTGATCGGCCTTTGCGATATGCGGCGGAAGGTGGCGCCGAAGGCGGTGGGGGCCGGGGCGCCGGTCGTCCGGCCGGTGGGCGGGCGACCGGGTCGGCGGAGGAGGCCGCCCGGCACACGCAAGGCCCCGGCCCGCCGGGGCGGCGGGCCGGGGCCTTGCGCGCGTCCCTCCGACCTCTCGATCAGGGGGCGGTGGTTCAGGGTCTCAGCGGCCCAGCAGCTCCAGGGACTGGACCGCGATTTCCAGCTCCTCGTCGGTCGGGATCACCATGACCGGGACCTCCGCGCCCTCCGGGGAGATGACCTGCTCGGTGCCGCGCACCAGGCCGTCGTTCTTCGCCGGGTCGATCCGCAGGCCCAGGCGCTCCAGGCCGGCCACGGCCCCCGCCCGCACGCGCTCGTCGTTCTCGCCGACGCCGGCCGTGAAGACCAGGGCGTCGACGCTGCCGAGCACCGCGTAGTAGGCGCCGATGTACTTGCGCAGGCGGTGGCAGTAGACGTCCACGGCCAACCGGGCACCCTCGTGCCCCTCGTCGACCATGCGCCAGACCTCGCGCATGTCGTTGGCGCCCGCCAGCGCCAGCACCCCGCTTCGCTTGTTGAGCGCGGTGTCGACCTCGGCGGCCGACATCCCGGCGTTGCGCGCCAGGTAGGCGGGGAGGGAGGGGTCGACGTCACCGCTGCGGGTGCCCATGACCAGGCCCTCCAGCGGGGTCAGGCCCATGGAGGTCTCGACGCTGCGGCCGCTCTCGATGGCGGTGGCGCTGGCGCCGTTGCCGAGGTGCAGCACGATGACGTTGGTGTCCGCCGGGTCCTGGCCGAGGATCGCGGCCGCGCGCCGCGAGACGTAGGCGTGCGAGGTGCCGTGGAAGCCGTAGCGGCGCACCTTGTGCCCGGTCCGCCATTCCTCGGGCACGGCGTAGGTGTAGGCGGCGGGGGGCAGGGTCTGGTGGAACGCCGTGTCGAACACCGCCACCTGCGGCACGTTCGGAAACGCCTTGCGCGCGCCCCGGATCCCGGCGAGGTTGGCCGGGTTGTGCAGGGGTGCGAGCGGGGCCAGTTCCTCGATCGCGCTCTCCACCCCGTCGTCGACGAGGACCGCCCCGCCGAAGCGGTCGCCACCGTGCACCACCCGGTGCCCGACCGCGGCCGGCCGGATTGCGTCCAGGTCCGGCCCGGCCGCGGCGAACGCGTCCAGGACCGCCTTCAACCCGGCCTCGTGGTCGGCGTAGGGCTCGGTGCGCTCGTACCTGCGGGTCTCTCCCCCGGGGTCGGCGGCCGGGACCTTGTGGGTGAGGCTGCTCCGCCCCTCACCGATCCGCTCCACGATGCCGGAGGCGACCGGGGTGCCCTGCGCCATGTCGAGGAGCTGGTACTTGATCGACGACGATCCGCTGTTGAGAACGAGCACGTGGCTCATGAACCACTTCCTTGTGTTCCTTGGGCCTGGACGGCGGTGATCGCCACGGTGTTGACGATGTCCTGCACGGTGGCGCCCCGTGACAGGTCGTTGACCGGCTTCTGCAGCCCCTGCAGCACCGGGCCGATCGCCACGGCCCCCGCGCTCCGCTGCACGCCCTTGTACAGGGTGTTGCCCGTGTTCAGGTCGGGCACGACGAACACGGTCGCACGCCCGGCCACGAGGCTGTCCGGCATCTTGGTCCGCGCGACCCCCGGGTCGATCGCGGCGTCGTACTGGATCGGTCCCTCGACCAGCAGGTCGGGGCGGCGCTCCTTGACCAGCTCGGTGGCGGTGCGCACCTTGTCCACCCCGGCTCCGGACCCCGAGGCGCCGGTGGAGTAGGACAGCATCGCCACGCGCGGCTCCACGCCGAACTGCTCGGCGGTGGCGGCCGAGTCGATGGCGATGTCGGCGAGCTGCTCGGCGGTGGGGTCGGGGTTCACGGCGCAGTCACCGTAGACCAGCACCCGGTCGGCCAGGCACATGAAGAACACGCTGGACACCAGCGACGAGCGCAGGATCTCGAACGATGGCCGGATGGTCTGCGCCGTCGTGTGCGCAGCGCCCGACACCATGCCATCGGCGAGCCCACACTGCACCATCAGGGTGCCAAAGTAGGACAGCTCCCCGACGGTGTCCATGGCCAGTTCCTTGGTGACGCCCTTGTGGGCGCGCAGCCGCGCGTACTCCGCGGCGAACCTCTCCCGCAGGTCGGAGGTGTCGGGGTCGATGATGGTGACCGCGCTCAGATCGAAACCGAGGTCGGAGGCCTTGGCGTTGACCTCGCGTGGGGAGCCGAGGAGGACCAGGTCGGCGACGTCGCGGCGCAGCAGCAGATCGGCGGCGCGCAGCACGCGCTCCTCGGTGCCCTCCGGCAGCACGATGCGCTTGCGGTCGGACCGCGCCCGCTCCAGCAGCGTGTGCTCGAACATCAGCGGGGTCACCGTCTCGGTGCGCGCGACCTGGAGCCGCTCCAGCAGCGCCTCGCCGTCGACGGCCTCGGCGAAGGCCGCCAGCGCCGACTCGATCTTGCCCTCCGCGCCGGGGGTGATCCCGCCCCGGACGGCGGCCAGGCGGGTGGCGGTGGAGAAGGTGTCCTGGTCGGTGGCGATCACGGGCAGCCGGACGTCCATGCCGGCGAGCAGGCGGAAGACCGGTTCGGACATGTAGATCTCACCGGTCAGCACGACTCCGGCGACCGACGGGAAGTCGGTGGAGTGGTGGGCGGCGATCAGCGCGGGCAGCATCGCGCCGGCGCGGTCGGCGGCCATGATGACGAGGCGGTCGGCTTCCATCCGGTCGAGCACGTTGGGCAGCGACATAGCGGCGACCACCAGGCCGGAGGTCTCGCGGCCGAGCCGCTTCTCCTCGCCGAAGATGAGTCGGCCGTCGCACGCGCGCTGCAGGTCGCGCACGGTCGGGGCGCTCAGGCCGGGGACCTCGGGCAGCACGTAGGCGGCACCGTCGAGTTCCTTGCGCAGCGACTCGGCGCGCCCCGGGTCGACGCGGTCGACCACCGTGGCGAGCCGGGTGGCGTGTTCGCGCGCGAGCTCCTGGCGGGCGAGGCCGGTGGCGTCGCGGATCTCGGTGTAGTCGCGCTCGGCGCCCGAGACGACCAGCAGGACGGGGGTGGCGAGGTTGGCGGCGACCCGGGCGTTGAAGGTGAACTCGGTGGGGGCGCCGACGTCGGTGTAGTCGGTGCCGACCACGACCACGGCCGAGCAGCGCGCCGCCAGGGCGCGGTAGGAGCGCATGATCGCGGCCATGGCGGAGTCGGGGTCGGCGTGGACCTCGTCGTAGGTGACGCCGACGCAGTCCGAGTAGTTGGCCTTGAGCTTGAAGCGGCGGCGCAGCGTCTCGATGACGGAGTCGCGCCCGGACGCGTCGACGACCGGGCGGAACACCCCGATCGAGCCCACCGTGCTCGACAGCAGCTCGGCCATGCCGAGCGCGATCGTCGCCTTGTCGCTTTCCGCGTCGCTGGACGCGATATAGACACCGTGCGTCATGTTCACTCTCTCCGGCGGCCGGTGTTCAGGGGTCGCGGGCAAACGGCGACCGCTATTTGCGAGTTTACGTCCGGTTTACCCCGTCTCCTGGCGGTTTCCGCAGTTCACGGCGGTGGTGTGCGTCCCAGGGGGGTATGGCGTGGGACGCTCTCGCCGCCCCCCTTCCCTTCCTCGGGCCGCCCACCCGCACCATCGCCCACTCCCACAATGAACCTAGCGCTCGCTTGGCACTCGGTTTAGGATGCAGCCCACACCGCCCCGGGAGGCCATGGACGATGACCGCACCGAGCGCCCTCACCGACTACTGCAACTTCATCGCCGGGGAGTTCCGCCCCGCCCGCGGCGGAGAGTGGCTGGACAGCGTCGACCCCGCGACCGGCCGGGTCTGGGCGCGTGTCCCCGCCTCCGACGCGGCCGACATCGACGACGCGGTCGCCGCCGCCCGGCACGCCTTCCCCGGCTGGCGCGCCACCCCTCCCCCGCAGCGCGCCGCCCTGCTGCACCGATGGGCCGAAGCGGTGCTCGCGCGCACCGGCGAGCTGGCCGCCATCGAGAGCCGCGACAACGGGCGGGTCCTCAAGGAGACGCAGGGCGGCGACGTCCCCGGT
Source organism: Nocardiopsis mwathae (assembly GCF_014201195.1). Taxonomy (NCBI): domain Bacteria; kingdom Bacillati; phylum Actinomycetota; class Actinomycetes; order Streptosporangiales; family Nocardiopsidaceae; genus Nocardiopsis; species Nocardiopsis mwathae. The sequence continues at coordinate 3,495,288 of NZ_JACHDS010000001.1, forward strand.
GGCGCGATGAACATCCGGTACAACGCGAGCCTCGCCGACAAGATCACCGGAGACACCATCCACCTGGGCCGATCCGTCAACTTCACCGTCCACGAGCCCTACGGCGTCGCGGGCGTCATCATCCCCTGGAACGCCCCGCTGGCCATGTTCTTCGCCAAGGTCTCCGGCGCGCTGGCCGCCGGGAACACCGTCGTGGTCAAACCCGCCGAACAGGCCGCCTGCTCGATCCTGGCCGCCTGCGAGCTGTTCGCCGCGGCCGACCTCCCGCCCGGCCTGGTCAACGTCGTGTGCGGCACCGGACCCACCGCCGGCGCCGCCCTGGTCGACCACCCCGACGTCGCCAAACTGCACTTCACCGGCTCCACCGACACCGGACGCCGGATCGTCCGGCGCGCGTCGGCCGACCTCAAGGACGTCACCCTGGAGCTCGGCGGCAAGTCACCGAACATCGTCTTCGACGACGCCGACCTGGACGCCGCCGCGCGCGGCGTGGCCGCGGGGATCTACACCGGCGGAGCCGGGCAGTCCTGCGTGGCCGGGTCGCGCATCCTCATCCACGACACCGTGTTCGACGAGTTCACCGAGCGCCTGCGCGGCCGCGCCGCCGCCATCCGCCTGGGCGACCCCCGCGACCCCGCCACCGACATGGGGCCGATCGCGTTCGCCGGACAGTACGACCGGGTGCGCGGGTACTTGGAGCTCGGGCCGCAGGAGGGCGCGAAGCCGCTCTTCGGCGGCCGGACCGGCGCGGACGCGGCCGGGCGGCCGGCGCTCGCGGGCGGCTACTGGGTCGAGCCCACGCTCCTGGCCGCCCCCGACAACGGGCTGCGGATCTGCCAGGAGGAGATCTTCGGTCCGGTGGCCGTGGCGATCCCCTTCCGGTCCGAGGGCGAGGCCTACGCGATCGCCAACGACACCCGCTACGGCCTGGCCGCCGGGGCATGGACGCGCAGCCTCGACCGCGCTCACCGCGCCATCGCCGCCCTCCGGGCGGGAACGGTCTGGATCAACACCTACCGCCGACTGCACTGGGCGGTCCCCTTCGGCGGGCACAAGCAGAGCGGCAACTACCCGGCGAACGGGGTGCGCGGGCTGCACGAGTGGCTCACCCTCAAGGCCGCCTGGATCGAACCGGGAGGGGAGCACGGAAGGTGACCACGATGAAGATGCGCGCGGCGGTCCTGGCCGAGTTCGGCGCCCCGCTGGAGGTCCGCGAAGTCGAAGTGGCGGACCCCGGCCCCGGAGAGGTCCGGGTGCGGGTCGCGGCGTCCGGAGTGTGCGGATCCGACCTCAAGGCCGTGGACGGCGCGAGCCCGGTCGTGGCCGGACCACCCGTCGTCTGCGGACACGAGAGCTCGGGCACGGTCGAGGCGGTGGGTGCCGGCGTGACCGCCTTCGCCCCCGGCGACCCGGTGCTGATCGCGCTGAACAGGTCGTGCGGCCGGTGCCGGATGTGCGGCCGCGGCGGGGGCCACCTGTGCACGGACGGCGCGCGGCTGCGGGCGATCATGGGGCTCATGCCCGACGGTTCCACCCGGCTGCGGCTGGACGGTGAGGCCATCCGCCCCTACCTGGGTATCGGCGCGTTCGCCGAGTACGCGGTGGTGCACGAGCGGCAGCTCGTCGGGCTCTCCGGCGAAGCGGACCTCGTGGCGATGTCGGTGCTCGGCTGCGCCGTGGTGACCGGGGTCGGCGCGGTGCTCAACACGGCCCGGGTCGAGGCGGGCGCGACCGTGCTGGTGGTGGGCTGCGGCGGCGTCGGCCTCAGCGTCGTGCAGGGCGCGGTGCTGGCGGGTGCGTCGCGCGTCATCGCGGCCGACATCGCGCGGCCGAAGCTCACCGCGGCCGAACTGTTCGGCGCCACCGACACGCTGCCGATCAGCGCCGCCTCCGACCCGGCCGACCTGGGCACGCGCGTCCGCGACCTGCTTCCGGACGGTGCCGACCACGCGTTCGACGTCACCGGCGTCCCGTCGGTACTGGCCGCCGCGTTGGCGGCGACCCGGCCCGGAGGCACCACGGTCATGGTCGGCAGCCCGCCGCCCGGCTCCACCGCGGCCGTCCCGACCGGCGCGCTCTTCGCCTCGCGCCGCCTGATGGGCTGCCAGGGCGGTGACGGTTCCCCCGCCGCCGACCTCCCCCGACTGGTCGACCTGTGCCGCTCCGGGCGCCTGGACCCCGGCGGCCTGATCAGCGAGCAGGTGGGCCTCGACGACATCAACGACGCGATCGACCAGGTGCGCGCGGGCGAGGTCGTCCGGTCCGTCGTGGTGTTCTGAGACCGCCCCGAACCACGCGCGCACGTTCCCGCCCCTTCCTTCGTTGATCTCGGAGATATCGGGGTCTCGCGGCCGATTTTCACCCCGATATCTCCGAGATCAACGGATGAGATGAGGGGGCACCGCGGAGAAGGCCGCTCGGCGGTCCCCCGGTTCCACTCCCGCACGTCCCTTCGAGAGATCGAGCCAAGCAATTGCTTGGTTGCTTCTGGCGGGTTACCGTTGGCGTGGGCGGAAACCGAAGCGGGTTCCGCCGTGCGGCGACGGAAAGGAGCCCCCGTGCCGTTCGCCGACCTCCCCGATGTGCGGATCTTCCATACGGTGGACGGACCGGCCGACGACCCGTCCTCCGGCCCCCCGGGTAGGCTTCCGGTGCTGCTGGTCCACGGGTGGGGGTCCGACTCCCACGAGTGGGTGCGCCACATCCCCGCGCTCGCCGCGCGGCGTCGCGTGATCGCTCCCGATCTCCGCGGGCACGGGGCATCCGGCGTTCCCCGGCGCGGGAACACTCCGCGCGCGATGGCCGGGGACCTCGCCCTGCTGCTGGAGCGGTCGGCCATGGATCGGGTCGCCGCGGTCGGCCACTCGATGGGCGGTCAGGTCATCGGCCATCTGGCCACCGAGCGCCCCGATCTCGTCTCCGCCCTCGTGACGGTCGACCCCGCCTACGGGTTCGGCCCCGAGCTCGCCGACTCCTTCCCCGTCCTCGCCGACAGGCTCGCCGGGCCGCGCGGGACCGCGACCGCGCTCGCCTTCGACGCCTGGGGGTCCACGCCGGCCACGCCGTCCTGGGTCCGCACCTGGCACACCCGGCGGCTCCTCGCCACCCCGCCGCACGTGCTCGCCGAGGCGTTCACGGCCATGTTCACCGATCCGGGCGCCATCGGGCCGCGTGAGGAGGCCGAGACGCATCTGCGGCGCCGTGCGCAGGCCACCCTGTCGTTCCGGGTCGACCCGGCCATGGCCGAGTGGGAGCGGCCGCTGCTCACCGCACCGGGGTCGGCGGTGGTCTGCTGGCCCGGGTCGGGGCATCGGCTGCACGAGGAGCGGCCCGAGGAGTTCGTGCTCGTCTGCACCCGCTGGCTCGACGAACTGGAGGCACGATGAAGTTCGCCATCTTCATGAACCCGCAGATCCCCGGTTCCGGGTTCGCGGCCGAGGAGCACGCCCGCGCCCACCGGCCCATCGGGCGCGACGTGCACGCCTACCAGGACCTGCTGCACGAGGTGCGGGAGATCGCCGTGCACGCCGACCGGATCGGCTTCGACGCGCTGATGCTCACCGAGCACCACTTCCACTCCGAGGGGTTCGAGTTCTCGGTCAACCCGCTGATGGTCCTGGCCGACCTCGCCGCCCGCACCGAGCGCATCCTGCTCGCCCCGCTGGGCCTGGTGCTGCCGGCCTGGGACCCCATCCGCGCGGCGGAGGACGTGGCACTGCTCGACCACTTCTGCCGGGGCCGCCTGCGCCTCGGTGTGGCCCGCGGCTACCAGTCGCGGTGGGCCAACGTCCTGGGCCAGCGGTGGCGGTCGCAGGCCGCGCGCAGTGACGGCTCGGCGAGCGACGACCGGAACTTCGACGTCTTCGGCGAGCTGCTGAAGATCATGAAGATGGCGTGGACACAGGAGACGCTGCGGTATAAGAGCGATGTCGTGGATTACGAGATCCCGTCTCCTTACAGCGGGATCGAGGGGTGGCCGGCCCAGGAGTGGACGCGCACCTTCGGCGCCCCCGGTGAGCTGGACGGGGAGGGTCGCGTCCGGCGCGTCTCGGTCGTGCCGCGCCCCTACCAGGACCCGCACCCCGAGCTGTGGCAGCCGTTCACCATCAGCGACCGCTCGGTGCGACGCTGCGCCCGGGAGGACATCCTGCCGTGGATGTTCACCCCCCTGCCGGGGGAGCACCGCAAGAAGGCGGAGCTGTACCGGGAGGAGGCCGCCCGGCACGGGCGCGACTACCGGTTGGGAGAGCACACCGGGATCCTGAAGATCGTCGGCATGGCCGGCAGCAAGGAGGAGGCCGTCGCGACCTACGGCGCCGGCATGCACCGCGACTTCTCGTCGTTCTTCGGCCCGTTCGGCTACCTGGAGGTCCTGCGCACGGCGGAGGACGACGCCCGGCGGCCGATCAGCGCGGAGAAGGGCGACTTCCGGCGGATGGCACAGGTGCGGATGGCACTGGTCGGCAGCCCGGACGACGTCAAGCGCGGCATCGAGGAGACGCTCGCCGAGGTCCCCGACCTGGAGTGGTTCGGGCTGTTCATGCAGGGCCAGCAGGGCGTCCTGCCGCTGGACGCGGTGAAGCGCAATCTGGAGATGTTCGCGGAGAAGGTCATCCCGGAGTTCCGCGGCTGAAGCCGCTGGTGAACCGCCACGTCAGGACCCCGACGGGGTCCTGTTTTTTTGGCCCCTCCCAAACGGGGAACGCGGGCTATGGGAAAAACGGCCGAAACCGGCCATAATCTATGACCCGCCGTGGCCGGATAACCACAATAGAGAGCACCGCATGGAGCTGGAAAGACTCGTCTTGGGCCTCATCACCGCCATCCTGCTCCCTTATTCGATTCCGGCCATTCGCATGCGGCTGGCCGTCGCACTGGCCGTGAGCACCGGTTATGCGGTTTACACACTGCTGCCCGTTGCACTTTCAATCAAACCGCTGGTCCTGCTCCCCCTGTGCCTGGCCGCCAGCTGGGCCCTGGCACACCTGGTCAGAGGCGACGAGGACATGCAGGGGTCCCCGCGGATCTTCCTCCCGGACGGGGTACAGAAGTTCACACTCGTACCCACAAGCCTGACGGCACTGACGGTTCTGTCCGCCGCGGCGGTGTACGGGGTGCCTCAGATGCTGGAAGCGACCGGTGAGATTATCATGGATGACGGGATGGCGATCGTGATCTCCGGATTCCTGATCTCCACCTTCGTCGGGGGTGAAGTGGTCACACACATACTTCGCCCCTTCTCCGCAGAACTGAAAAAGGTAGACGAAGAACAAATGGCGCCCCTGAAGGGGGCAGGCACGGTCATCGGCTGGCTGGAGCGCTCGCTCACCTTCATCTTCGTGGTGGCCGGGCGGCCGGAGGCCGTGGCCGTCGTCGTCGCAATAAAGGCACTGGCTCGATTCCCAGAACTACAGAGCCATCAGAAAAGATTCGCGGAGTACTTCCTCATCGGCACGATGACCAGTATCGGTGTCGCGTTACTCACAGCGGTGATCGTCCGCATCGCGATAGGGGTAAATGCATTAGGATAACGGAGCACAAGGGTGACCGAACAGATCACAATTCATCAGCACCCGTTGTTCATCGCACTCGAAGAACTCGATCTCCCCCGGCAGGACTTCATCATCGCGGGCAGCGGCCCCCTCCTCGCCCACGGCATCCGCGACAACATCACCGACCTCGACATCGTCGCGCGCGGCCCGGCCTGGGAACTGGTGCAGACGATGGCGCCCATCCAGCCCGCCCCCTGGGAGGACGTCGCCCGCGTCCTGCTGTTCGACGGTCGGCTGGAGATCCTCAACGGCTGGTTCCCCTCCATGTGGGCCGTCGACGAGTTCATCGACGACCGGGAGATCCGGCACGGTCTGCCGTTCGCGCCGCTCGACCGGGTCCTGCGCTGGAAGAGCCGCCTGGGGCGTGCCAAGGACCTGGCCGACATCGACGCGACGCTGCGCTACTTCACGGCCGCGGCGCTTCCCCCGGGAGGATAGACGGCGCCGCCCCCGGAAGGCGCGGGGCCGCGGGCCTGAGGGACCGGGGCTTCCGGGCGGACCCGCCCCCGGCTCCCGTGTGCCGCCGGAACGGACGGACGGCGGACGGCACGGGGGTCGGCGGCGGGACGCGGCGCCGGGTCAGAACAGGACCGACATCACCGCGCCCACCTCGCGGAACCCCACGCGCCGGTAGGTGGCCCGCGCCGGGGTGTTGTAGTCGTTGACGTAGAGGGTGACCCGGGGGGCGATCACGGCCTGCGCCATGCGCGCGACGGCCGCCACACCGCCTGCCGCGTACCCCCGGCCGCGCAGGTCGGGGTGGACCCAGACCCCTTGGATCTGGCAGGCGTAGGGGGTGACCGCGCCGATCTCCGCCTTGAAGACGATGCGCCCCTCCTCGATGCGCGCGAACGCCCGCCCGGTCCGCACCAACTCCTCGACCCGGGCGCGGTACAGCGCGCCGCCGTCGCCGGAGTCCGGTGGCACCCCCACCTCCTCGGTGAACATCGCGACGCAGGCCGGGACCAGCATCCCGATCTCGCTCACCCGCACCCGGCGCACCAGCGGGTCGGACGGGACGTGCGGGTCCTCACTCAGTTCGAGCACCGGCTGGTTGGCGCGGATCGCGCGGGCCGGGCCCCAGGCCGGGCCGAGCCGTTCCCACATGTCGGTGACCTGGTCGATCGGTCCGACGATGGAGGAGCAGCGGCGGCCCTGCCAGCGGGCATGGTCGGAGAACTGCCGGATGGCCGCGGGTGACGCGCCGACGGGGACCAGGTTGGCCCCGGAGTAGCAGAGCGCCGAGAGCGCACCGCGCTCGATGTAGCCCCACACCTCGGTGCCCAGTCGCCCGGTGTCCAGGCCGGTGGCGCGCACGCGGGAGCTGACGAAGACGTTCCCGACGGGGTCGGCGTCGAGCAGGGCGTGCACGGCGGCGCTGTCGCGCTCGCCGAGGACGCGCACCGACGAGGTCCGCAGCACCCGCATCACCTCACCTCGTAGCGGCCGCTCCGGTCGTCCGTTCGGGGGCGCCCAGGAGGCGTTCCCGCGGATCCGGCCACTGCCGCGAACCGTCGTGATCCTCGCGTTTCCAGCCTAATCGACTGGTTACCGACCCGTTCACCGGTTGATCCGCGCAAGGGCGCCGATGGCCGGGATGACGGGGAAGCCCGCGGAAGCGCCGGACGTGCTCGGTGGTGCCGATCCGAGCGAAACGCCGGGGTCCGGGGCCGCCTGCCGCTGCGGTGCGGGCGACGGCTTGCGCGGCTCGGGCTCGGGGCGGGCGCCGCAGACGAGGTCGCCGCCGTCGGGGGTCCCTCCGGCGTCCGGGAGGCGCCCCTCGCGCAGGTAGTCGATGACGGCGTCGTCCACGCAGGTGTTGCCGCGCAGGGCGACGCCGTGGGAGAGCCCGCCGTCCTCGATGACCAGCCGCGCCTCCGGGAAGCGCCGGTGCATCGCGTAGGCGCCGCCCACCGGTGTGGGGCCGTCGCCGGTTGCGTGGACCAGCAGGGCGTTCTCCACCCGCTCTCCGTCGACCTGGAACCACTCGCCCGGTTCGGCCGGCCAGAACGCGCACGGCGCATTATACCAGATATTGTACCAACCGAGGAACGGGGCGTCGGCGTGGACGCCGCGGGCGTCGGTCCGCCACCGCTGCCAGGAGCGCGGCCAGGGCGCGTCGGTGCACTCGGTGGCGAGGTAGGCGGCGAACGACGGGTCGTGGTCGGGTGACTCGCCCATCCGGTCGAAGGCGCTGACGAGCCGGGCCGGGCGGTTGTCGTTGGACAGGTCGGCCAGGGCGCTCGCGAGAAAGGGCCAGGCCTGCGCGGCGTAGGCGGCCACGAGGAAGGTGGACTCCAGCTCGGTGGGTCCGATGCGGTCGTCGACGGGCCTGGCGCGGAGCGCCTCCCGCGTGGCGTAGTAGCGTCCGGCGACCTCCTCGGCGGTGTCGCCGAGGCCGTAGGCGGAATCGTGGCGCGCGACCCAGTCGAAGAAGCGGCCCGCGGCGGCCTCCAGCGACCGGCTCTGGGCGAGGTTGCCCTGGTACCAGCTGCGGTCGGGGTGGACGACGCTGTCGAGGACCAGGCGGCGGACCCGTTCGGGGTAGAGCGTGGCGTACACGCCGCCGAGGTAGGTGCCATACGAGTAGCCGAGGTAGTCGATGCGCTCGCGGCCGAGCGCGGCGCGGATCGCGTCGAGGTCGTGCGCGCTGTCGGTGGTGCGCATGTGGTTCAGCAGCGCGCCGCCGGTCCTCTCGCAGGCCTCGGCATAGGTGCGCGAGCGCTTGACCATCAGCCGCTCGTCGTCGGCGGTGGCCGGCACGGAGTCGGGCCGGGGTGCGGTGAAGTAGTCGGGGTCGCAGCCGACGGCGGGGGTGCTGGCCCCGGTTCCGCGCGGATCGAAGCCGATCACGTCGTAGGAGTCGCGCAGGTCGCCGGGGAGGCTGCCGGCCGTCCGGGCGGCCAGGAAGCGCCCGCCGCTGCCAGGTCCGCCGGGGTTCACCAGCAGGGCGTCGGTGGCTTCGGCGCGCGCGGGGACACGGGACAGCGCGATCTCGACGACCGCGCTGCGCCCTCCGGCGTGGTGGTCGAGGGGGACGGGCAGGGTGGCGCACTCCAGTTCGATGCCCTTGGGCGCCTCCAGGTCGGTACAGGCCGCCCAGTCGAGCCCGGCGCCGACTGCGGGCGGGTCCGCGGCCGCGCCCGGTGGGGCGGTGGCGGCCGACGCCTCCCCGGCCATCGGGTGGGCCAGTGCCACCATCGTCGACACCAGGAGCAGCCCGGTTCCGGCCGCCGTATACCTGTGTGCGTTCCCTCGCACCTCGCCCCGCCTTCCGCCCGTCGGTGATCACTCGAATTCTCTACGTGATCGTGCGCGGCGGGGTGAAACGACACGGTGGCCGCCGACGATGTGATGGCTCGATAACATCGTTCTCCGACCTGCGGAGCGAGGGAGCCACATTGCGTTTGGATCGCGTCGACGAGCGGATCATCGCCATTCTCGGCGCCGACGCGCGGACCAGTTTCGCCGATATCGGCGCGGCCGTGGGGCTCTCCGCGTCGGCGGTGAAGCGGCGGCTGGACCGGCTGGTGGAGTCGGGTGCCGTGCGCGGCTTCACCGTGATCCTGGAGCCCGCCGCCATCGGCTGGACCACCGAGGCGTTCATCGAGGTGTACTGCCGCCCCCGCACGTCGCCGGCCGAGATCAAGGCCGGGCTGACCGGGTACGCCGAGGTGACGTCGGCCTGCACCGTGACGGGTGAGGCCGACGCCATGGTCCAGGTCCGGGCCAGGGACATGCAGCACCTGGAGGAGACCATCGAGCGCATCTGCGCCGAGCCGTTCGTGGTGCGGACCAAGAGCACGCTGGTGCTGTCCCGGCTGGTGGACCAGTCGATGCTGAGCGGGTCGGCCGACCGCCCGTCGGCGGGCGGTCGGCCCTCGGCTCAGTCCTCGGGGAGCTCGACCGGCGCGACGTCGTCGTAGCGGTCGCCCGGTCCCGGGTTGAGGGGGTCGGTGGAGCCGCCGAAGTGGGTCATCACGCCCCACACGGCGTTCAGCGCGGTCTGCACGGCGCCTTCGGCCCACCCCGCGGTCCAGGAGATGTCGTCGCCCGCGAGGAAGAGGCCGCGGTGGTGCTCCTCCAGCCGGTCCTGCTTGAAGTGGGTGAACAGGCGGCGCTGGTAGCGGTAGTGGCCGGGCAGGTTGGCCTTGAACGCGCCCATGAAGTAGGGCTCGTCCTCCCAGGAGACGGTGACGGGGTCGCCGATGATGTGCGAGCGGATGTCCACGTCCGGGTAGACCTTGGCCAGCGAGTTGAGCATGACCTCCATGCGCTCGTTGGCCGACAGCGGCAGCCACTTCAGCGAGTCGTCGCACCAGGTGTAGGACAGGCAGATGGCGGCGGGGCCGTCCCCGTCACCGTCCAGCAGGTAGGTGCCGCGGGTCATCCGGTCGGTGAGCGTCATGCTCATGGTCTCGCGCCCGGTGGCGGGGTCGACGTCGCGCCAGAACGGGCGGTCCACGGGCACGAACAGCTTGGAGGACTCCATGTAGTGGGTGCGCTCGATCGCGGTCCAGTGGTCGATGGGCAGGAGTCCCTCGTCGCACTCGATCTTGCTGAGCAGCATCCAGCTCTGTGCGGTGAAGACGGCGGCCGGGTAGGTGCGGATCGAACCGGAGGCGTCGGTGACGGTGATGTTGCCCGGTCCCCCGCCCGGGGCCGCGGTGCGGCGCAGCCCGGTGACGGCCGGCCGGGGTCGGCCGTCGTGCAGCGAGGAGAGGCTGGTGCCGGTGGGCCAGTGGACCAGCTTGGCCGGCGCGTCCTCCCACAGCCGCTGCGGGAGCTGCTGGCAACCGCCGACGATGCTGAGGTGGTCGTCGTCGGCGCCGGTGTAGGTGACGCGCAGGATCTCCAGGATCGAGTTGGGGAAGTCGGTGTCCCAGCCGCCGGTGCCGAAGCCCACCTGGCCGAAGATCTCCCGGTAGCGGAAGGAGGAGAACTCCGGGGAGTCGCAGAGGAAGCCGTAGAAGGTCTGGTTGTCCAGCTCCGCGACGAGCCCGTTCCAGATCTCCTTCATCCGGGCGACGTCGCGGTCGCGGATGGCCTGCTGCATCTCGGTGTGCCGGGCGCCCCGCTCCAGGGTGTCGTTCCAGGCGCGGGCGACCGCACCGTAGACCTCGGGGAGGTCGTCGGTGGTGCGGGCGTAGTGCGACTCGCCCTTGAGGTCGATGACGGTGCTGGGGGTGTCGGGGGCCAGCGGGTTGGGGAACGGGGTGGTGCCCAGGCCCATCTTGTCGACGTAGTGGAAGAAGGTGGTCGAGGACGGCGGGAAGCGCATGGCGCCCATCTCGGCCACGACGTTCTCGGCGGAGTCGGGGACCGACGGGAAGCGCTCGGTGCGCAGCCGCCCGCCGATCCGGTCGGCCTCGTAGACGACCGGCTTGAGGCCCATCTTCATCAGCTCGTAGGCGGCCACGATGCCCGACAGGCCGCCGCCGATGACGGCCACTTCGGTGCCGTGGTGCTCGGCGGGGACGGAGCCGAGGCCGGCGGGGTGCGCCAGGAACTCGTCATAGGCGAACGGGAAGTCGGGGCCGCACATGTTCAGCGGCGCCTGCGACGACGCGGCGGCGGACTCCGATGCCTCGGTGTTGGGCACGGCGGTGGGCACAGCGGACGTCATGGGGGTGGTTCCTCCAGGTGGGCGCGGTCAGCGGATGAGCGGCGCGGGGTGTCGGATGGCGTCGACCGCGGGAGCGCGGCCGGTGGCCCGGGTCAGGGGGCGGTGAGGGCCGAGTACAGCTCGGGTCGGCGGTCGTCGAGGTAGGGGGTGGCGGCGCGGGCCGCCCGCAGCACGGCGGTGTCGACGTCGGCCACCAGCAGCCGCTCGTCGGCCCCGGCGCGCAGAACCTCGCCGCCGTCCGGCCCGACCAGGCAGCTCAGCCCGCAGTAGTCCAACTCGCCCTCGCGGTCGCAGCGGTTGACGTAGGCGACGAAGAGCCCGTTCTCCAGCGCGCGGGCCGGGACGATCGTGGTGGCCACGCCGGTGTGCGGGAGCATCAGCGCGGTGGGCACCAGCAGCAGTTCGGTGCCGGCCAGCGCGTGGGCCCGGACGATCTCGGGGAACTCGACGTCGTAGCAGATGAGCAGGCCGAGGCGGACACCGTCGAGGGTGGCCTGGACGACCGGTCGGCCGCCCGGGGCGAAGGCGGCGCGGTCGAGGTCGCCGAAGAGGTGGTTCTTGCGGTACTCCGCGAGCACGGCGCCGGAGGGGTCGACCAGGCGCACCGTGTTGTACACCCGATCGCCGTCGCGCTCGGGATACCCGTAGAGGAGGGCGATGCCGCTCTGTGCGGCGATCCGGGCGACCTCGGTGTGCAGCGGTCCGTCGGCGCCCTCGGCCAGGCGGGCGATGCCGTCGCCGATGTTGTAGCCGGTCATGGACATCTCGGGGCCGACCATGAGTCGGGCTCCGGCCGCGGCGGCCGCGTGGGCGCGGCCCTCCAGCCGCCGCAGGGCGCTGTCGACGTCACCGCTGGTGCCGGTGCCCTGGTCCAGGGCGACGCGCAGCACCGCTCCCGGGTCGGTGGCACCGGCACCGGTCGGGTTCGCAAGCCTGGTCATGGGGGTCCTCCCATCGTTCCCGTCGACGGCGGGCCGATCCGCGGTGGCCGGCCGCCCGATCCACTGTAGACGCAATGCCCGGCCAGAATATTGCGCTCCACCTGGATATTCATTGCGTTGTTCCGGAACGCTCAAGCGAATCGTTGACGACTCGTGGGAAATCACGGACGAAACGGGAGCGGGGGTGGTGCCGACGGTCGGACCGTCGGCACCACCCCCGCGTCGCCGGCTCACGCCCTGGGGCGTGTTTGGCGGATGCTTTCCGGTGAGCGAGCGGCCGTCCGGGGCGGCGCTCGCAAGCCGCTTCACGAAGTCAATCCAGGTCGGCTTCACGAGTGGAGCGGCGCAGCGAGCGTCGTTCCGGTGGCCGCGAGCCGGGAATGATCCGTCAAACACGCCCTAGGGGCGCTGCTCCGCGGGGGCGGCGGTGGCCTCCGCCTCCAGCCGGGAGTTGCGCATGCTGTAGCCGAAGTAGATCACCAGGCCGGCGGCCAGCCAGAGACCGAAGGTGACCCAGGTGGCCACGCCCATGCTCAGCATCAGGTAGGCGCAGGACAGCACGCCCAGTACCGGGGTGAGCGGGGCGAAGGGCACCCGGAAGTTGCGGGGCAGCTCCGGGCGGTTCCGGCGCAGCACCAGCACGGCCACGTTGACCAGCGCGAAGGCGAACAGGGTGCCGATGCTGGTGGCGTCGGCCAGGTGGCCGAGCGGGACCAGGGCGGCGAGCACGGCGATGAACGCGGTGATGATGATGGTGTTCCACCGCGGGGTGCCGTTGGCGTCGACCTTGGAGAAGATCTTCGGGATGAGGCCGTCGCGGGACATCGCGAACAGGATGCGGGTCTGGCCGTAGAGCACGACCAGCACGACGCTGGCGATCGCGATGACCGCGCCGGCCGCGAAGACGACCGACCAGATCGGGGTGCCGGTGACCTCGGTGAGGATCTGGGCCAGGGTGGCCTCGGTCTCGCCGAAGATGCCCCACGGCACCGCGCCCACGGCGGCGAAGGCGACCAGGCAGTACAGCGCGGTCACGATGATCATCGAGAGCATGATCGCGCGCGGGAGGTCCCGCTGCGGGTTCTTGGCCTCCTCACCGGCGGTGGAGGCGGCGTCGAACCCGATATAGGAGAAGAACAGGGTGGCGCCGGCGGCACTCACGCCCGCCATGCCCAGCGGCATGAAGGGGGCGAAGTTGCCGTCCTGCACGGCGGTGATGGCGATGGCCACGAACATGACCAGCACGCCGAGCTTGATGACGACCATGACGCTGTTCAGCCACGCGCTCTCGCGGATGCCGACCAGCAGCGCGGCCATCGCCAGCACGACCACCACGGCCGCGGGGATGTTGATGATCCCGCCCTCGGCGCCCGGCGGCTGCGTGAGGCCTTCCGGCAGGCTGATGCCGGTGACGAGGAAGAGGAGCTGGTTGATGTACTCACCCCAGCCCACGGCGACGGCGGCCACCGACACCCCGTAGGTGAGCATCAGACACCAGCCGCACACCCAGGCGACGAGCTCGCCCATGGTGGCGTACGAGTAGGAGTAGGCCGAGCCGGAGGCCGGGATCATCCCGGCGAGCTCGGCGTAGGCGAGCGCGGAGAAGAGCGCGGTGATGCCCGCGATCACGAACGCCAGGATGACGGCCGGCCCGGCGACCGGCACTGCCTCGCCGAGCACGACGAAGATGCCGGTGCCCAGGGTGGCGCCGATGCTGATCATCGTCAGCTGCGCCAGTCCCATCGACCGCCTCAGGCTGCCGCCCTGGCCCTGGCCGGTCTCGTCGACCAGCCGCTCCACCGGCTTGCACCGCTTGATGCGCGTACCGATCCCGGTCGGAGCCGGGGCTGCGGCTTGTTTCTGCGCGGTGTCCTCGACCAACTGCATGCTCCTCGGGGGGTGTCGGAGGGAACGCACGGCGTGCACGACGACGTACGGACGCACGTGGATGTACGGGAGAGCGCCTCCGGCGACACGGGAAGGTCGGCATCATGCGCCACACATGTACCGATATGCCGGAAAAGCACCGTTGCAACGGTACCCGTGTTACCTGGGCAACAGAACCATCATCCTTTGCAGGATCAAGGTGAACACCCTGCAAACGTTGCCCCCACGCGCAATGAAACGCACGCAATTGTGCGTGATGTCACATTTGCCTGTGGCGCGGACGTCATGATCGACATCACCCCACACCAGAACGCGAGGTGGTAAATTTCTGTGTCTCCTACTCCGACCGTGTGCTCCCGATCACCGCGGACATAACCGAGGAGTGGGGGCGCCTGAGCGTTCCCGACCCTCTGCCCGTGATCGACGGCCTGTCGGCGGCGACGGCAAAGGTGCACGGACTGACGCTCGTGACCCGCAACACCAAGGACGTCCGTCGACCCGGCGTGGACCTGCTCGACCCTTTCACCTTCGGGAAGTAGCACGAACGGGCGGGGAGCCGTCGGCTCTCCGCCCGTTCGTGGGGTCGGGTGCGGTGTCCGCGACACCGGGAACTCGGTCAGTCGGCCACCGAGACGCTGGGTTCGCCCGACTCCGCGCCGGAGTCCTTCATCTCCTCGGCCAGCCGCATGGCCTCCTCGATCAGCGTCTCCACGATCTTGGACTCGGGGACGGTCTTGATGACCTCGCCCTTGACGAAGATCTGGCCCTTGCCGTTGCCCGAGGCCACACCGAGGTCGGCGTCGCGCGCCTCGCCCGGCCCGTTGACGACGCAGCCCATGACGGCCACCCGCAGCGGCACGTCCATGCCCTCCAGGCCGGCGGTGACCTCGTCGGCCAGCGTGTAGACGTCGACCTGGGCGCGGCCGCAGCTCGGGCAGGAGACGATCTCCAGGCCGCGCTCACGCAGGCCGAGCGACTCCAGGATCTGGTTGCCGACCTTGACCTCCTCGGCCGGAGGCGCCGACAGCGACACCCGGATCGTGTCGCCGATGCCCTCGGCGAGAAGCGCTCCGAAGGCCACCGAGGACTTGATCGTGCCCTGGAAGGCCGGGCCGGCCTCGGTGACGCCCAAGTGCAGCGGGTAGTCGCACTGCTCGGCGAGCAGGCGGTAGGCGTTGATCATCACGACCGGGTCGTTGTGCTTGACCGAGATCTTGATGTCGCGGAAGCCGTGCTCCTCGAACAGCGAGCACTCCCACAGCGCCGACTCCACCAGCGCCTCGGGGGTGGCCTTGCCGTACTTGGCCATCAGGCGCTTGTCCAGCGACCCGGCGTTGACGCCGATGCGGATCGGCACACCCGCGTCGCTCGCCGCCTTGGCGATCTCGCCGACCTTGTCGTCGAACTTCTTGATGTTGCCCGGGTTGACGCGCACCGCCGCGCAGCCCGCGTCGATCGCGGCGAAGACGTACTTGGGCTGGAAGTGGATGTCGGCGATCACCGGGATCTGCGACTTCTTCGCGATGATCGGCAGTGCCTCGGCGTCGTCGGCGCTGGGCACCGCGACCCGCACGATCTGGCAGCCGGAGGCGGTGAGCTCGGCGATCTGCTGCAGCGTGGAGTTGATGTCCGCGGTCACCGTCGTCGTCATCGACTGGACGGACACCGGCGCGTCGCCGCCCACGGGCACGTTTCCGACCATGATCTGCCTCGATCGGCGCCGGGTCGCGAGCGGGCGCGGGGGCGCTGAGGGCATTCCGAGATCGATGGTCACGCAGTCTCACTCCTCGGCCACCGGAGTCGGCCGGCGGCGTCGCTTGACGAAGTCATGAGTACCTAGGGGCACTTGGGCACCTGGCGGTACGCGGGGGCCGACGAGGCACCACGGTACCGGGAGGCACCGACGTACCGTCCTGGCACGCGCGCGGCGCCTCGGGCGGACGCGGAAGGGACCTCGCGTGCCTGCGTCCGCGTATGCCAGATTACCGGCCCTGCGTGGGACAGTGCGCCGAATGTGGGCGAAACAACGGGTGATGAGACGTCTGCGTCCTGTGTCTTCTCACGCCCGCACCTCGCCCGCGCCCGGCGTCACTGGACCAGGCGGACCGGGTTCACCACATCGGCGACGAGCAGCATCAGGCTGAACGCGATGAAGCACACCACGACGATGTAGGCCACCGGCATGAGCTGGGCGACGTCGAACGGCCCGGGGTCGGGGCGGCGGAAGAGCCGCGCGAGGTTGCGGCGCAGCGACTCCCACATCGCCCCCACGATGTGGCCGCCGTCCAGCGGCAGGATCGGCAGCATGTTGAAGGCGAACAGGAACAGGTTGACGCCGGCCAGCATGTTCAGCAGGAAGGCGGTGCGCTCGACGAGCGGGATCGGCTGGGAGAGGATCTCCCCGCCGATGCGCGAGGCGCCCACGATGCCGACCGGGGAGTCGATGGTGCGCTGCTCACCGAGGAAGGCGGCCCGGAACACGTCGTCGACCTTGGACGGCAGCGCGATGATCGCCTTGCCGACACCGACGACCATGTCGCCCATGTAGGCGGCGCTCTCGCCCGGCCCCATCGCCTGGCGCTCGCGGTCGAAGGTGATACCGAGGAATCCGGCGGTCTGCAGCTCGGGGACCTGTATACCCCGGTCGTCCTTGACCGGGTTCCCGTCGGCGTCGGTCTTGTAGACGATGTCGCCGTCGGCGTCGCGCGCCACGACCTGGTTCTCGATGAGGTCGGGCGTGAGCGTGTGGATCTCGCCGTCGCGCCGGACCTCGATCTCGGTCGGCCCGATCGCGTCGCGGATGGCCAGGTTGGCCGCCGCCCAGGTGGGCGTGGGCTCGCCGTCGACCCGGACGATCTCGTCGCCGGGCCGGAACCCGGCCGCGGCGGCCGGGCTCGGCGTGGCGTCCGCCGGGCACTCCGTCGACGTGGCGTCTGCGGGGACGACGCACTCGCTGACGGAGCCGACGGTCGTGGTGGGCTGCATGACACCGATGCCCATGAGCACGATCGAGAACAGGATGACCGCGAGGATCAGGTTCATCGCCGGGCCGGCCACCATGACGATCAGCCGCTTCCACGGCGCCCGCTGGTAGAAGAGGCGGTCCTCGTCACCGGGCCGGATCTCGACGTGGTTGGCCTCGCGGGCGTCCTCGATCATCGCCCGCCAGCGCGACATCGGCTTGCCGGAGGTGTCGCGCCGCTCGGCGGCCGGGGGGATCATCCCCACCATCCGGACGTAGCCGCCGAGGGGGATCAGCTTCACGCCGTACTCGGTGTCGCCCCACTTCCTCGACCAGAGGGTCTTGCCGAAGCCGACCATGTACTGGGTGCACCGGATGCCGAACATCTTCGCGGTGCCGAGGTGCCCGAGCTCGTGCCAGGCGATGGAGAACAGGAGCCCGAGGAAGAAGAGGATGATCCCGAGCGTGGTCAGAAGCGTGACCATAGACCTTCCATGCCTCTCGTCATGCGGACCGGGAGATCAGCTCCCGGGCCCGGTCGCGGGCCCACGCATCAGCCGCGTAGACATCGGCCAACGTGAGAGTGGAGCCGGTGTCCGGCTGCTGGTGCTCTGAGACTACCTGGGCGATGGTGTCCACGATCGCGGGAAATGCCAGCCTCCCGGCGAGAAACGCGTCGACCGCCTCCTCGTTGGCCGCGTTGTACACGGCGGGGGCGGTGCCCCCGGCGGCGCCGACCTCGCAGGCCAGATCGACCGCGGGGAACGCCTCGCCGTCCAGGGGTTCGAAGGTCCAGGTGTGCGCGGCGGTCCAGTCGACGGCCGGGGCGGCGGCGTCGACGCGGTGCGGCCAGCCGATGCCGTAGGCGATGGGGATGCACATGCTGGGCGGGCTGGCCTGGGCCAGGGTGGAGCCGTCGGTGTATTCGACCATGGAGTGGATCACCGACTGCGGGTGCACCACCACCTCGACCTTGGCCAGCGGGACGTCGAAGAGCAGGTGCGCCTCGATGACCTCCAGGCCCTTGTTGACCAGCGTTGCCGAGTTCACGGTGATGACCGGTCCCATGCTCCACGTGGGGTGGTCCAGCGCCTCCGCGGGGGTGACCGCGCCGAGTTCGGCGCGCGACCGGCCGCGGAAGGGACCGCCGCTGGCGGTGATGACGAGTTTGCGCACCTCCGCCGTCGGGGCGTGCACCTGGCCCATGGCCAGGCTGGTCAGCTCGTCGCCGAGGGCCCGGGGGTAGCACTGGGCGAGCGCGAAGTGCTCGGAGTCGACGGGGACGATCTGGCCGGGTTGGGCCACGGCCCGCACCAGCGGGCCGCCGATGATCAGCGACTCCTTGTTGGCCAGGGCGAGGAGGCTCCCGGCGCGCAGCGCGGCCAGGGTGGACTCCAGGCCCAGCGCCCCGGTGATGCCGTTGAGCACGACGTCGCACGGCCATGCGGCGAGTTCGGCGACCCCCTCGGCCCCGGCGAGGACCTTGGCGGGGTGGCCGCGCTCGCGCAGCCGCCGGCTCAGGTCGGCGGCCGCGTCGGGGTCGGCCACGGCCACGACCTCGACGCCGAGCGCGCAGGCCTGGTCGACGAGGAGGTCCGGGCGTCCGCCGCCGGCCGCCAGCCCCACGACCCGGAACCGGTCGGGGTTGCGATTGACCACGTCGATGGCCTGGGTGCCGATCGACCCCGTGGACCCGAGGATGATCACCTCCCGCCGCGGTGGGGAGGAGACGTCCTGGGCGAGTAGCTGTTCCGCGATACGCACGGTCCCATTCTCCCGTACCCGCGGGGCTGAACGTCTGCGCCGGGACGCGGGGCCGGACACACTCCGTCCCCGGGGCGACACGTTCGCGGACCACGCCCTTTACAAAACTGGCCGCCGTGTCTTAATTTAACTCCGACGTAAGTTACCTAACAGTCAACTACGTCGCATTCACCTACCCACGGGTCGGCCGACGGCAGACGGCCGGCACCGACCCGAGACGCGCAGCGGGCGCCCGGCGCCCGGGCCACGACCGCCGAACACCGGCGCGGTCACGGCCACCCGATGCCCGGTGGGCCGACCCGACCGACCCCAGGCCTGCCGATCCCCCGATCGCCCCGCACTTCCCGAGGTCGCACAATGCAGAGACTGTGGGCGGCACTGTCCGCTACCTTCGTCGCATTACTCACCGTGGTCGCATTCGCACCGCCCGCCACGGCGGATGCCGCCGTCGCGTCCACCGTCCAGTACCGCACCATCCCCGGCCACGACGGCGTCGGCATCCGGGCGATGGTGATCACCCCGACCAACGCCGAGGGCCCCTACCCGCTGCTGGTCATGCCATCGGCGTGGGGGACCAACAACCTGCTCTACGTGGGCGCGGGCCGAAAGCTCGCGCAGGAGTCCGGGTACCAGGTCATCAGCTACACCTCGCGCGGCTTCTGGGACTCCGGCGGCCAGATCGAGGTCGCCGGCCCGGAGGACATCGCCGACGCCCGCAAGGTCATCGACTGGGGCCTGGAGAACACCGATGCCGACCCCGACCGGATCGGCATGGCCGGGATCTCCTACGGCTCGGGCATCAGCATGCTCACCGCCGCCCAGGACGACCGGATCAAGGCCGTCGGGGCGATGAGCGGCTGGACCGACCTCGAATCCTCCCTCTACCCCAACGAGACGATCAGCTTCCAGGCGGTCGAGGTGCTGCTGGGCCTCGGCAAGCTCGCCGGCCGCCCCGGCGCCACCCTGCGGGAGGTCGAGCGCGAGTACCGCAGGGGCAACATCCAGCCGGCACTCGACATGGCCCAGGCCCGCTCGGTGCTGGACCGGGCCGACGCCCTCAACGCCAACGGCACCGCGGTCATGATCGCCCACGCCTGGAACGACGGCATCTTCCCGCCCGCGCAGCAGACCGAGCTGTTCGACCGGCTGACCGGCGCCAAGCGGATGATGATCTCGCCCGGCGACCACGCCACCCCGGAGGCGTTCGGCGCGGCCGGGCTGCCCAACGAGACCTGGGAGTCGCTGACCCGCTGGATGGACCACCACCTCAAGGGCGTCGACAACGGGATCGACGCCGAGGCCCCCGTCCAGCTCAAGCCGAACAACGGGCGCGGCCCGTGGACCGGCTATCCGGACTGGGAGTCGGCGTCGCCGGACGCCACGACGCTCTACCTCGGAAAGCCGAGCGCTTCGTGGACGCGCTGGCAGGCCACGGGCGGCCTGGAGGACGAGCCGCAGACCGACTGGACCTACGGCATCCGCGCCGGTGTCGGCACCACCGCCCGCAGCGGCACCCTGCTCGTCTCCGGTGCGCTGCAGCAGTTCGCCGACATCCCGACCGGAGTGCGCCTGCCCCTGGTGGACCGCTCGCGCGCGGGCGTGTGGACCGGGCCCGCCTACCCCGACGGCGTCCGTGTCAGCGGCGCGCCGCACGCCCGGTTCACCGTCGCCCCGACGGCCCGGGACCAGTCGCTCTTCGTCTACCTGTACGCGATCGACCGGCATGGGCGGGGCGCGCTGCTCACGCACAAGCCCTACACGGTGCGCGGCGCCGAACCGGGCACCCCGGTGACGGTCGACGTCGACCTTGAACCGGTGGTGTGGGACGTCCCGGCCGGGCACCGGCTGGCGCTCGTGGTCGACACCGCCGACAGGCGCTACACGAGCGAGAGCCGGGTGGGCCAGCGGGTGGTCTTCAGCTCACCCGAGGACAGCCCGTCGAGCCTGACGGTGCCCACCGCCTGATCCCGCTCCGACACGCCGGACGGCGCGACGTGCGCCCCATCTTCGGGTGGGGCGCACTTTTCGTCGTCCGACCCCCACCGCCCCCACTCGAAGTAGGGGTGGGATAACGGTGTGTATGGCATGCTCATGATCATGTTCTCGCCCCTCATCCCCCGGGTCCTCGGCCCCGTCGCGGCGCTCGGCCTGATCCTGGCCGCCGCGCCCGCCGGCGCGGTCGGCACCGCCGAGCCCCCCGGTGGCACCGCCCCCGCACCCGGCGCGGACGCCGCCGACGGCGCGGCCGGGATCGCCCGCCAGTCCGCCGAGCGGGGGCCGCTCGCCCGGGCGGACATCCTCGCCTACTGGACGCCCGAGCGGATGGACGCCGCGGTCCCGCTGGACCGGCTCCTGGACGACGTGCTGCCGTTCGTTTCGCTCGTCCCGCTCGCCGACGACATCCTCGCCGCCCCGCAGGCCCCGGCTCCGCGCGCCGACAGCACCGGTGAGCGGTGGACCCACGGCGGCCGGGTCACCCGGACCACCGGCAAGGCCTACCTGACGCTCGACGGCCGGGACTTCACCTGCAGCGGGTCGGTGGTGCACGCCGACAACCGGGACACGGTCCTCACCGCGGCGCACTGCCTGAAGGACGGGACGGGATCGTGGGCGCAGAACTGGACGTTCGTGCCGGGCTACGCCGACGGGCAGGCGCCCTACGGCCGCTTCACCGCCCGCGAGATGCTGGTGCCCGGCCAATGGGCACAGCGGACCGACGAGAGCTACGACTTCGGCGCGGCGGTGCTCGACACCTCCGGCGGGGTGCACGTCCAGGACCGGACGGGGGCGCAGCACGTCGCCTTCGGCCGCCAGCACGAGCACACCTACTCGTTCGGCTACCCGGCCACCGGCCACTACCGCGGCGCCCACCTGCACTACTGCTCGGGCGCCACCCGCGCCGACCGGGGCCGCACGTCCGCCAGCGGGATGCGCTGCGTGATGACCCAGGGGTCCAGCGGCGGCCCCTGGCTGGCCGACTTCGACCCGGCGACGGGCGTGGGCACACTGGTCTCGGTCATCAGCTTCAAGTACGTGACCGACCCGACGACGCAGTACGGCCCCCGCCTCGGCCCGGAGGCCCGGCGGCTGTACCGGCTCGCCCAGTCCCTGTGACACGCCGCCCCGGGGGGCTCGGGAGGGCCGCGGTCCCATCGGGGGTCCGGACCGTCCTCCCGGGTCCGCCGGGGCGGAGGCGGGACGGTGTGGGTCAGTGATCCGTACTGGCCGCCGGTGCGGGCGCTTCGGGTGCTCCGCGCCTGCGACCGAACACCATGAGGCCGAACGCCAGCGAGACGGCGAGCAGCACGGCCATGAAGACCAGCATCGGCATCGGGCCGAACGCCACGATCAGCGGGATCGCCGCCGCGGTGACCAGCCCGCCGCCGAAGAACGGCTCCAGCGCCAGCTGCTTGTAGCCGAAGGCGGGGTAGGCGGGCGTGCGCAGCTCGGGGTCGGCGATGCGCATCAGGATCAGGCCGGTGGCGGTCACGCCCATGGACTGGCCGAAGTCGCCGATGCCGCGCTCGAACCAGTAGTCGGGCAGCATCCGCGGCGCGAGGAACAGGAACGCGCCCACCGACCAGGCCAGGCCGCAGACGACCAGCAGCAGGAACGGCATGAAGTTGTCGGCCAGCACCTGCAGGGAGAGCGTGCCCAGGGCGGAGATGATCAGCATGTCCAGCGAGAAGCCCTGGATGCGCTCGATCATCTGCTGGTCGACGACCTGGTGCCGGTCGAACCGGTCGATGACGGCCTGGACGATGATGCCGCCGATCATCGCGATCGGGAAGAGCGGCACGTACTTGAAGAGCTCGATGGTGTCGGCCCAGAACAGCTGCTCGACCCACTGCATGGCCGACAGGATGACCTGGCCGACGATCACGGCGATGGCCAGCAGGCCGAAGTGCAGGGCCAGCGGTTCGATCGAGGAGGGGTGCACCGTCAGCGTGGCGGCCGAGCGGCGGTTCTCGCGCTCGACGATGCCCATCTGCTGGGAGACCGACGGCGTGGCGGACTTCTTCAGCTCGGCGGTCTTGTTGCGGCGCACGCCCCAGTTGATCAGGACGATGCCGAGGATGATGCCGGAGAGCAGGCCGACGGTGGCCATGCCGAGCGCGAGGTCCTGGCCCTGGGGGAAGCCGAAGTCGGCGAAGGTGTCGCCCAGGCCGGCGGCGGTTCCGTGCCCGCCCTCGAAACCGATCTCGATCAGCGCGCCGGTCAGCGGCGGCAGGCCGAACACGGGTCCGAGCACGATCAGCGCCAGCAGCAGGCCGATGACGTACTGGCCGCTGGCCAGGGTGAGCCCGAACATGATCTGCGGTCCGGCCATGCGGCCGGCCTCGCGGGCGCTGGGGATGCGGTGGCCGAGGAAGAGGCCGGCGAACACCACCGAGATCAGCAGGCCGGGCAGCTTGGACCACACCTCGCGGATGTCCTCGGTGAAGATCCCGGCCTCGGCGAAGCGGTCGGTGCCGAGCCACGACGCGATGGCCCCCAGCACGTCCGGGCCGAGGATCAGGGCGATGCCGCCACCGATGATCGAACTCGGGATGAACAGCGTCTGCGCCAGACGCCATCTGACCCGGATGAGCTTGGCGACCAGGAGAAGCACTCCGAGCAGGAGGAGCGCGAATCCGATGGTGTCGGGGGACATCCTTGTCCTTTCCACGTGGGAGCGCTTACGGAGTGTGTCCACGCCACCGCGCCCGGATGGCGTTCGCATTCCACTTCGATGTGAGCCACACCGCAGGTAACGGCGCCACGATGCTATGCCCCGTAAGGGACTCGTAAGTACGCACGCGACACGGCGGGACAGGCGAGGCCACCCCCACCGTAGTCACTCTCAGTAGCAAAGGCGGCACGTCCGGAAGTCGTGGCTTCCGGACGTGCCGCCATCCAGGGAGTTCGGGGACGACCTGCGGATACCCTGGCGCCCCCTGCAAGTTACCCGCCGGTCACCACCGCGCGGGACGGGTGACACTCGTCACAGGTCGACGCCGGTCAGCACCAGGACGCGCTCGTAGGTGAGGTCCTCCATCGCCGGGCGCACGCCCTCCTTGCCGACGCCGGACTTCTTCACCCCGCCGTAGGGCATCTGATCGGCGCGGAAGGTCGGCACGTCGCCGATGACCACGCCGCCCACCTCCAGCTCGCGGTGCGCCCGGAACGCCACCTGCACGTCGCGGGTGAACACCCCGGCCTGGAGCCCGAAGTCACCGTCGTTCACCGCGGCGAACGCCGCGTCCACACCGCTGACGCGGCTCACCACCAGCACGGGGCCGAACACCTCCTCGCGCACCACCCGGGAGTCGGCGGGCGCGTCGGCCAGGACGGTGGGGGCCAGGGTGACGCCGTCGCGCCCGCCCCCGGTGAGCAGTTCGGCGCCGCCGCGCACGGCCTCCTCGACCCACCCGGCGACGCGCTCGGCGGCCGCCTCGTCGATCATCGGCCCGACCTCGGTGGCCGGGTCGCGCGGGTCACCGGTCGGCAGCTCCTCGACCCGCCGCACCAGCTGCTCGACGAACGCGTCGTAGACGGCGTCCTCGACGATGACCCGCTGCACGCCGATGCACACCTGCCCGGCCTGGTTGTTGCCGAACAGGGCGATGCGGCGGGCCGCCCAGTCCAGGTCGGCGTCGGCGAGGACCACGGCCGCGGCGTTGCCGCCGAGCTCCAGGGTGACGTGCTTGTGCGGGGCCAGGCGCTGCAGCTCCCAGCCGAACTGGCCGCCGGTGAAGGAGATGACGGGCAGCCGCGGGTCGGTGATGAGCGGGGCGGCGCGCTCGTTGGGCATCGGCAGCACGGAGAACATGCCGCGGGGCAGGTCGGTCTCGGCCAGGATCTCGCCGAGCACCAGGGCGGTCATCGGGGTGGCGGGGGCGGGCTTGAGGATGATGGGCGCGCCGACGGCGATGGCCGGAGCCACCTTGTGGGCGACCAGGTTCAGCGGGAAGTTGAACGGCGAGATGCCCAGCACCGGGCCCTTGGGGACGCGGCGGATCAGCGCGATGCGGCCGGTGCCTCCGGGGTCGGTGTCGAGGCGCTGCAGCTCCCCGCTGTCGCGGCGGGCCTCCTCGGCGGCCAGGCGGAACACCGATACGGCCCGCCCGACCTCGCCGCGCGACCACTTCACGGGCTTGCCGCTCTCGGCGGTGATGATGTCGGCGATCTCCTCGGTGCGCTCGGCGAGCCGCCGGGAGACGTGCATGAGGGCTGCGGCGCGGACGTGCGCGGGCAGCGCCGCGGCCTCGGCCGCCACGGCGTCCGCGGCGGCCACGGCCTGCTCGATCTGGGCGGTGGAGGGCACCGCCACGGTTCCCGTGACCTTCCCGGTGTAGGGGTCGGTCACCGTGATCTCATCGTCGCCGGTGGCAGCAGCCCCGGCCAGCCAGAACGGACGCGTAGTCATGCCGACGACGCTAGTCCGCGCCGCCGCCTCGGATCTTGTCCACCACGGAGTGGGACCGAGGGCGGGTTGGCCCGTTCGTACAAGACGGGAGGGGTGCCCGCCCCGGCGCGGAATGGCAGAACGGCCGGGCATTTTCTGTACTGACCGAAACTCGGCGAGGAATATCGGGTTCACCGGCCGCGACACGTGAAAACCGAACCACACGCGCCCGCGGTTTCCCTATAACGGCCACCGGCGCGTGTAAATTGCGAATCCGAAACGCACGGGCGCCGCTGCCGCCGTACCCGGACCATCGTGAGCGAAAAATGGCAGCGGCGCCGCACCACCCGCTCCACCCGACACCGCACACAGATGAATAGGAAGGCGTCAGATGCCGGTCAGACGGGTCATCCCCCACGCTCGGACCCTGCTGTTCACCATCGCCACCAGCGCGGCTCTGGTCGTGTCGACCACCGTTCCCGCAACCGCCGACACCGCATCGGACGGCCGCGACGCACTCGCCGACCTCCGCAGGGACATCGACGCCATCCTCGACGACCCCGCCCTCGCGGGAGCGGTCTCCGGCGTCCTCGTGCGCAGTCTGTCCGAGGGCGACACCCTCTACGGCAGGGACGCCGCCACCCGCCTCATCCCCGCCTCCAACATGAAGCTGGTGACCGCGGCGGCCGCCATGGACGTCCTCGGCCCCGAGTACACCTTCCGCACCACCGTCTGGGCGGGAGAGGACCCCTCCGACGGCACGGTCGACGGCGACCTCTACATCGAGGGCACCGGCGACCCCGGCCTCACCGTCGACGCCTTCGCCGAACTGGCCGCAGAGGTCGCCGACAGCGGCGTGGCCGAGGTGACCGGCGACCTGCTGGCCGACGACACCTGGTTCGACGACACCCGCCTGCACCCCGACTGGGAGCGCGGCGACGAGCCCTTCTACTACGCCGCGCAGATCTCCGCGCTGACCGTCGCCGCCAACCAGGACCTGGACACCGGCGTCGTCAACGTCACCGCCGTCCCCGGCCCCCGCGTCGGCGCCCCGGCCGACGTGGCGCTGGAGCCGATGACCGACAACCTCTCGCTGGACAACCGGGCGGGCACCGGCCGACCCGGCGGCCAGCGCACCGTGGACGTACGCCGGCCCTCGGGAAGCAACGTGTTCACCGCCACCGGATCCCTCCCGCTCGGCGGGGCCCCCTACTCCACCCTGCGCACCGTGCACGAACCCACCGACCATGCCGCGCACGTCTTCGCCGACGCGCTGGCCGACGCGGGCGTCAAGGTGCACGGCACCGTCGGACGGGGCACCGTCCCCGGCGGCGCCGACGAGGTCGCCGTGCGCCACTCCGCCGAACTGAGCGACCTGCTGATCCCGTTCATGAAGCTCTCCAACAACGGGCACGGCGAGATCCTGATCAAGGCGATGGGCGCCGAGACCCGTGGCGAGGGCACCTGGCAGGCCGGGCTCACCCAGGTCAAACCGGCGCTCGACCGGATCGGCGCCGACGTCACCGCGCTGCGCCAGGCCGACGGTTCGGGGCTGTCGCGCGGCAACCTGATCCGCGCCGAGGGGGTGCTCAGCCTGCTCGACGCCGTGCGCGATGAGCCGTGGGCCGACGCCTGGCTGAGGTCGCTGCCCGTCGCCGGGGATTCGGACCGCATGGTCGGCGGGACGCTGCGCAACCGGATGGCCGGAACCCCGGCGGAGGGCAACGTGCGGGCCAAGACCGGCACACTGACCGGGGTCAGCGCCCTGTCGGGCTACGCGACCGCGGCCGACGGCGAGGAACTGGCCTTCGCGATCATCAACAACGGGCACCGGGGACCGGCTCCGCGCGGCGTCCAGGACGCGATCGCCGTGCGCCTGGCCGAGTTCTCCCGCACCGCACCGACCAGCGGCGATACTCCGGCGGACTACCGGGGCGGATCCGTGGCCCCGGCCCCTGACGCCCAGCGGCACGGCCGGGGCGACCTGGAGTGCACCTGGGCCGAAGCCTGCTGAGCCCGCGGGTCGCGGACGGGTCCCCGACCGTCCGCGACCCGCGGTGCGGGGCACTCCGCCCGCCGGCGGCGAAACCGCAGCTGGATTGGCAAAGCATCACCCATTAGGCCACAGTTGTCCTTGAGGGCCGATCCAGGTACGCCCATGCCGCAGGCCACGAGGTTCCACAGCCCTCCGGAGCCGGCCACCGACAGGAGATCAGGAGTGTCCCTCGTTTACCGCAGTATCGTCACGGTCCCGCAGGATCACGACGTCATCGCGTCGACCTCGGCGGTTCTCTCCGAATGGCTGAGCAAGCGCGGAACAGCGGGTGCGCGGGTCGATTTCGCCCGGTCGGGCGCCTATGAATTGAGTAAGCGTTCGCGGGCGATGGTGCTGCGGCACGAAAACCCCGACGAGGACATCACCTTCCTGCGGCTGACCACCGAGTCGGATAAACCGGACGGCGTCTGGCGCACCACGGTGACCGCGGTGCGGGACCCCAAGCGGCTCACCCACCGCTATATCTGGATCGACATGACCGTCGACCCGCGCGCGGGCATCTCCGGCAGCGAGCGCCTCGACATCGCCCCGCCCGACGCGGTGCGCATGCTGCTCGACAAGGTCCCCGGGTTCGACGGCGGCCACCGGCTCCCGGCGGTACCGCATATCGTGCGCGGCAAGGACGACACCGCGGTCCGCACGCTCCTCGACTCCGTCAACGACCCCGACCGCCGCCTGGCCATCGTCGTCACCGCCGCACCGGAGGACATGACCGTCGCCGGGTGGTGCGAGACCATGGGAAGCGTCCTGGCACGGTCGACCGGCATGTGCGCGGGCTATGTGCTCGACGCCGCCGCACACGAGGCCCTGGGGCGGATCCTGCCCCGGGGCTTCGACGTTCCGGCCGGGGGTGTGCGCACCTTCCTCCCCCGGGTCGACCTCAACGACGCGGCCGACTCGCTCCGACATCCCAGGATGAGCGCACAGACCCTGGACACCGCCCGCGACGGCGACCGGGTGCGCGCCTGGGTGAGCCTCGCGCTCGCCCGCTCGGTCCGCGACAACGCCCTGGAATCCCCCCTCCCGCCCGCGCTGCACGACATCGACGCACTGCTCAACGAGGAGGAGATCGACGCATTCATCCACGACGCGGAGGACGACCCCAGCGTCCCGTCGCGCCCCTCCCCGGTGGCCGCCGGAGGCGACCAGCAGGCCGCCGACTTCATCGAACTGCTCCGCACCCGGCTGGCCGACAAGTCCCACGAGGCCAACCGGCTGAGCACGGAGGCCAAGCGGCTCGGCACCCGCCTGGCCGAGCAGGTCAAGGAGAACGAGCGGCTCAACGCCGAACTGACCGAGCTCACCGAGGAGACCGACGCCGCCCGCGAGTCCCTGCACGCGGCCCAGCACGAGATCGCCTGGCTGCGCGAACGCCTCTGCCAGGAGGGCCTGTACCGGCTGGCCACGGAGTCGCCGCCGCCCGACCCCAGACGCCGCCCTCCACACAAGGTGGAGGACCTGCTCGACCGCATCACCGACGGCTCCAACTTCCCGCACCTCTACTTCACCATCGAGGACCACGACACCGTCCGCGAGCTCACCGGCAGCCGGAAGGAGAACCTGTGGGTGGCGCGCGCCTGGGAGGCACTGCTCGCCCTGGACGACTACGCGCGCTTCCAACTGGAGAACCCGGGCAGCGGCCTGAACTTCCACGGCTACCTGCGTGAACCGCCCGACGGCTACCGCGCCATCCCGGTCCGGCGACTGGCCTCGCGCGAGAGCGACCACGTGCGCAACCGCGAGAAGCTGAGCGAGAAGCGGGTCTTCAAGGTGCCCCACGAGGTCGACCCGCGCGGCGAGGTGCCCATGTTCGCCCACATCAAGCTCGACACCGAGTACGGCATCTGCCCGCGGCTGTACTTCTACCCCCACCTCGGCCCGCAGACCACCAACCGCATCTACATCGGCTACCTCGGCCGCCACCTCCCCGTCCAGCGGACCAACTGAGCGCCGGCCCCCGTACACGCCCTAGAAGGGAGGGTCCCCCGCGGACTCCCCCGATCCCCCGGTCGGCGCCGGCACCGGGGACGGCGCCCGCGACGCGGCCGACGCGGTACCGGTGTCACCCGCGGCATCCTCCGTCCGCGGCGGCGGCACCACCGACCGCCGCGCCCCCGCACCCCACCCTCCCGCCCTCCCCACCCGGCTGACCTCGGCCGCCGTCCAACGCAGCGCCGGAGCCACCTCGTGCACCCGCACCTCCCACGCGGTCCGCGCCACCCCCTCGGCCGCGGTGTACCTGCGCTGCCGCAGCTCGCCGACGACGATCACCCGCGTGCCGCGCCCCACGCTCTCCGCGATGTTCTCCGCGTGGGCCCGCCACGCGGAGCAGGCCACGAACGCGGTCTCGCCGTCGCGCCACCCACCGGCGGCGCGGTCGAACACCCGGGAGGTGGCCGCGACCGTGAAGCGGCACAGCGCCGTACCGTCCTCCAGGAACCGGACATCCGGATCGCGCACCAGGCGGCCGACCACGGTGACGACGGTCTCGTACACAGGGCATCCCTCCAGCGTCAGGGAGGCGGTTGCTTGGCTGGTGGTGCGCCGGCCGATCGGCCGGCGCACCACCAGCCAAGCAACCGCCTCCCCCGCACGGCCAACCCGATCCGCCCGCCTGTGGACGACTCCGCGGTCGACCGCCCCGCGGAACACGACCTAACCTGGAATCCGATGAACACCCGCACCGCGAACTCCACGGCCGCCGGCACCGCGCCGACCGCGCCCCTGGAGGAACACGTCTGGCAGGAGCGCGAGGCGCGGCACCGGAAGCGCGCCGACGCGCTGCTCGCCGGCCACCTCGAACGCCGCCTCCGCGGCGTGGCGCACCCCGTCGAGGACTTCCTGTTCACCTACTACAGCTACAAGCCCACCCAGCTGCGCCGGTGGTATCCGGGGGCGGGCGCGGTCCTGCTCGGCGCGGCCGCCCGCAGCCGGCTCGACGAGCGCTTCTTCACCGAGGTGCGCTCCGCCGACGCCGCGGGGCGGACGGTCGTCGGGGTGGGGCTCGACATGGAGGCGTTCCTGGCCAAGCGGGCCCCGACCGCCCGGTTCGTGGTGTCCCTGCTCCGCGCGGTCGCCTCGCGCCCCGCCCACCTGGGCTGCTTCGGCCTGCACGAGTGGGCGATGGTCTACCGGCAGTCGCCCGAAGAGGTGCGGCACTCCGCGGTCCCGCTGCGCCTCGGCCCCGAGGGCACCGACCGGGTGGTGGAGTCGCACCGCATCCAGTGCTCGCATTACGACGCGTTCCGCTTCTTCACCCCCGAGGC
Organism: Nocardiopsis mwathae; assembly: GCF_014201195.1. Lineage (NCBI taxonomy): Bacteria > Bacillati > Actinomycetota > Actinomycetes > Streptosporangiales > Nocardiopsidaceae > Nocardiopsis > Nocardiopsis mwathae. Next base: position 3,525,730 of record NZ_JACHDS010000001.1, read on the forward strand.
GCGCCCGCTCAACCGGCTCCGTCCGTCCCGCGACACCCAGGTCGAGCTGGACCAGCCCGGCTGCCTGCACGCCACCATGGACCTGTACAAGTGGGCCTACAAGCTGGCCCCCGCCGTACCCGGCGAGCTGCTGCTGGACTGCTTCGAGCTCTCCCGCGACGTGCGCGAACTGGACATGCGCGCCTCCCCCTACGACCTGGGCGACCACGGCTACACGCCGGTCCGCATCGAGACCGCGCAGGGCAAGGCCGACTACATGGCCGCCCAGGAGGCCTTCGCCGAGCGGGGCGCCGTCCTGCGGGCGCGCCTCCTTGAGGCCCTGGCCCCGCTCGTCCCGTCCGACGCCGCCGACGAGGACTGAGCGGCGGCCCGGCGCGTCGGCGCCCGTCCCCCGCGCACCGAGGGGCGGGGACCCATGGGTCCCCGCCCCTGCCGTTCCGCGGTTCCGGCCCGGTCGTGGGACGCTACGCCTCGTCGTCGGCGGGCGCCTGTGCCGCGGCCTTCTTCTTCCGCGCGGAGTACATGGCGGCACCGCCGCCGCCGATCGCCGCGAGGCCCGCGGCGACGAGTCCGGCCAGCGCGGCACCGGTCACGGGAAGGCCGCCGCCACCGGAGGTGGTGGCCTTCTGCTCGTCGGCCTCCGCGGCGGGCGAGGGGCCCTGCGCGTCGCCCTCGTCGGCCGACGGCGCCGTCTCGCCCTCGGGTCCGGCGCCCGACCCGGTCTTCGCGCCGTCCTCTCCGCCCTTCCCGGACTCCTCGGCCCCGCTCTCGGACGTGCCGCCGGGCTGCTGCGGGGCCTCCTTCTCCTCGGTCTCCTCGCCCTTGTCGCCGTCGCCGCCCTTGCCGGTCTCCTTCTCCTCCTCGGAGGGCTTGTCCGCGGTCGCGCAGTCGACCCAGAAGACCTTCTGCTTGGCGCGGCCCTTCTGGCCCTCGAAGTTCCAGAAGAGCTTGTAGTGGCCATCGGGCAGGGTGTGGGTCCCGGTGCTGCCGTGACCCGCGTCGTCCAGGGTCAGCTCGCCGTCGAGGACGACCGGGCGGTCCTTGGCGCCCGTCCCCGGCGGCCACTCGCGGATCTCCCACGTGACCTTCTGCTCGGGGTCGAACTTGGAGCCGACCAGTGTGAACTCGCAGACGCGCGGCTCATTGCGCATGTCGGAGTCGGGGGTCGTCGCGTCGTGGACCTTCACGGTCCCGTTGTCCCCGGGGGGTCCGCCGCGCGTCTCCTTCTCGGCGGCGACATTGGTGGAGTCGGCGGCGACGGCCACACCGGACAGGCCGAGCGTCGCTCCGACGAAGAGCACGGCGCCCACCGCGACGCGGGAGGCGCGTGAGACATGGGTGTGCCACGTAGACAAGGGATGACTCCCAAGAGGATGGGGGATGAGGAGGCTCAACTTAGCGGTTGGTTTCGGACATCCGACACAGCTTCCGTCACGGTCCCATAACACCTGCGTGATCTGCGAAAACGTACGTATGAACGGGGTGGGGGAACTCGACGCAGCGTCATCCCGGCCACGCGGAGCGCGCACGGCGCGGGCCTGGCCGCGCCGCGTTCCCGGTATGTCGCGCCCGCGCGGCGGGCCGCCCTGCCAGGCGCTCGCCGCGGCCTGCGCCAGAACCATCACCGTTCCGATCACCGCTGCGCCCGTTACGGACAGCCCGAAAAACGCGGCCCCGAGCCAGACCAGGCGTGCCCGCACCACCGCCCACACGCGCCGGGGCGCGGCCTCGGGCAGGACGGAACCCTGGGCGACGGAGTGTTCGGATGGCATGCCCCACGGCCTGTCGAAGTCGGCAGGCCTTGGTAGAGGGCCATGCCACCGCTCGCGGATGAGGATCACCCGGCCGGGCGGTGACGGATGTCATGCGTCGACCGGGCCGTGTCACGCGTCCACGATGTGCCGCAGGTACTTGTCGGGCACGGCGAGGAAGCGCTTCCAGTGGTCGACCACCTCCAGCTCGTCCCACGCGGGGCGCCGGATACCGTGCTCGCCGACCTCGACGATGTCCGCTCCGGGCGTGGCCGCCAGGACCGGCGAGTGGGTCGCGCAGATGATCTGCGCACCCGCCCGGCCCGCGTCATGCAGCAGGCCGACCATCTGCAGGCAGGAGGCGAAGGACAGCGCGGACTCGGGCTCGTCCAGGAGGTAGAGGCCCGGCTCACCGAGGATCGTCCGCAGCACGGTCATGTACCCCTCACCGTGGCTGCGGACGCGCAGGTCGTCCTGCCAGTAGCCGGGGATGATGATGTCGGAGGAGCTGATGAACTCGATGAAGTCGAACGCGGTCTCGGCGCGCAGGAAGTAGCTGCGCGACTTGAGCTTCCGGTTGGCGGCGTACTTCGCGCCCAGCGCGGTCGGCTCCAGCTCGATGTCCCTGCCGAGGACGGACTTGTCCCCGGGGTCCCTCCGCCGCTGGATCCGCCCCCGGCCACCGCGCGGGTCGATGTCGTAGGCCTCGGCCATCGCCTCGACGATGGTCGACTTGCCCGAGCCGTTCTCACCGACCAGGAAGGTCACCGGCCGACGGAACTCCAGCCCCTTGTCGGCGATCTCGGCTACGGCGGGAATCGTGTAGGGCCACGCTTCTCGGTCGATCCCGTCCTCGCCCTGCCACGGCTCGGGCACGTGGATGCGGCGTACGAGCATGGATGCTCCCCCTCTGGTTCCCCGGCTGCGCGCAGCCACTGACCTGCGGGGAAAGGAGGATAGCGGCATCAAGGGACCATTCCGGCACCCGAGGCGCGGTCCACCGGCCCCCGGCGCTGCTCAGTCGGCACCTCCACCGCCGTCACCGCCGTCACCGCCGCCGCCGTCATCACCGCCCCCTCCGTCGTCGCTACCGCCCCCGCCGTCGCCGCCGGTATCGCCCCCGCCGGACCCGCTGCCACCGCCCGCACCCGACGCGTCGGCAGAGCCGACGCAGTCCCCGGCGAAGCCGCAGAGGTCCCCGAGGGCGACGTCTCCGTGTGCCCCGGACGTTCCTTCGCCCGTGCCCGGAGCGATCGCTCGGGCGGCAAGATCGCTCCCGGTCGCAGGATCGACGGGCATGCGCCCCATGTCGGCCAAGCCCGTCAGGGCCGTGAAGCGCAGGGCGGCCGCCACGGCGAGGCGTTCATCGCCCCTCGGCCGCGCCCGGACGTGGCGCCGCCGTGCCTGTGCCAGAACGGCGTCACCGGCGGCGGTACGGGCGGTCAGCTCACCCCCGGTGAGGATGCCCAGGATGCGCAGCACCGCCCAGGACACGACCAGGACCACGCCGATACCCAGCGCCTGCGCCCCCATGTCCCGAGTCCAGGCATCCGGTGCGACCACGAACACGGCTCCCCCGGCGAGCAGGGCGAGAATGCCCACGTAGGCGATCCACCTCAGCAGGCCCAGCGTCCAGGAGCGCATGCGGAGCGCCCGCGACAGCTCGGCCGAGCCGACGTAGAGGCGCAGGGCGGTGAGTCCACTCGGAACGGAGCGCCGCCCGTAGTCGGCCATGGCCGCGGCGATGAGCCGCTTCGCGCCGGCATGCCCACGGAAGCGCAGGGCGCGCAGGATCGCCTGCTCCATCGGGTGGTCCTCGCCGGTCACAGGGTGAAGGCCCCCGACGCCGGCGAAGGAACCGTCGCGCCCACGGGCGACCCGGCCCCGCAGGTACATGTCGGTGAACACCACCTCGGCCATCCGCCGGGCCCCGCCGGCCAGGAACGCCAGCTCGGCAGGGGGCAGGTCATCGGCGTCGGGCGGCGCGATCGGGGTCGCGCCCCGGACCTCGGCGCGGTGGACGAGGTATCCGCGCATCTGGAATATGCCGAGGATCAGGACGATCACGAGCATCTCAAGGCCGAGGATCACGATCGGGAGATATCCGGCCGGGTGCGTCATGTGACCTCCTTGCCGCGGCCACATGCGGACGAGTGGACGGGTGGACGGATGGACGAACGGAGAGCTCGGGCGGGCTGCGCCTTCGTCCCCATTGTCCGGCCTCCGGACGCGGGGAGGGGATTCCGCACCCCTCAGTCGTGCGGCCGATAACGGTCCAATCCCACCCGTAAGCCCACATACCACGCCCGTTCAAACCATGGAAATGGCGGCGCCCTCCCCACCGCCTATAACGACCGCCATGACCCTCACACGGCACCAGTTCATCGCCGCCGGGGCCGGTGCCCTCGGCGCATCACTCCTCCCCCCGTCGGTGCACACCGCGCTGGCCCGGCCCATCCCGCAGGGCGGGCTGGAGGCCATCGGCCACGTCGTCTTCCTGATGCAGGAGAACCGGTCCTTCGACCACTACTTCGGCACGATGAAGGGGGTGCGGGGCTTCGGCGACCGCAACGCCATCGAGCTGCCGGACGGCGGCGGCGTCTTCGAGCAGCCGAACGACTGGGGCGAGGCCGTGCTGCCGTTCCCGGTCCGCGACGCCGCCGAACTGGTCGGGAAGGACCTGCAGTACATCGACGCCCTCCCCCACGGGTGGCCCGACGGGCAGCGGTCCCGCGGCGACGGCTGGCACAACGGCTGGATCCCGGCCAAGAGCGCCGCCACCATGACCTTCTACGACCGCCGCGACATCCCCTTCCAGTACGAGCTGGCCGACACCTTCACCATCTGCGACCACTACTTCTGCTCGGTCCTGTCGTCCACCAGCCCCAACCGCAACTACCACTTCACCGGCTACACCGGTTACGAACCCGGGACACGGCGCCGCGCGATCGCCAACGACGCCTACGCCGAGGACACCCACCCCGGCTACGACTGGGCCACCTACGCCGAACTGCTCGAACAGGCCGGGGTGAGCTGGCAGGTGTACCAGGAGTGGGACAACTTCACCGACAACCAGCTGGAGTTCTTCGCATCGTTCAAGGACATCGCGGTCAAGGCGCTCCAGGGCGATCACCCGGCGATGGTCTACTACTACGACGCGCTGGCCAAGGCGTCACCCGCGGAGCGCGAACGGATGGAGGCGCGCCTGGAGGAGGGCGTCGCCCGGCTCGGCGACCACGAGCGGCGCCTGTTCGAGCGGGCCCTGCGGCGCCACCCCACCGGACGGACCGCGGCGGCCTTCCGCGCCGACGTCGAGGCGGGCACGCTTCCGCAGGTCTCCTACATCGTCCCGTCGGCCGCCGACTCCGAGCACCCCTCGGTGTCCTCGCCGATCCAGAGCGCCACCATCACCTACCAGGTGCTGGACGCGATCGCGTCGAACCCCGAGGTATGGGACTCGACGGTGCTCTTCATCAACTACGACGAGAACGACGGCTTCTTCGACCACATGCCGCCACCGGTTCCGCCCGACGACGTGGCGGAGGAGTTCTACCGGGGCGATCCGATCGGCCTGGGCATGCGGGTGCCGATGATCGCGATCTCGCCGTGGACCGTGGGCGGGTACGTCAACTCCCAGGTGTTCGATCACACCGCGGTGGTGCGGTTCCTGGAACGGCGGTTCGGGGTGACGGCGCCGGACATCAGCGATTGGCGGCGCACGGTCTCCGGCGACCTGACGTCGGTGTTCGACTTCACCGCGGCCGGTAGGCCACCCCGGCCGACCCGACCCGGCCCGGTCCCGCCCTTCGAGGGCCGCTGGCGGCCGCTGCCGCCCCGCGAGCAGCGGATGCCCGAGCAGGAGCCGGGGACCCGGCCGGCCCGCCCGCTGCCCTACCAGCCCGACGCGTCCGCCCGCGTGGTGGACGGCGCCGTCGAGCTCACCCTGCGCAACACGGGCAGTGAGAGCGTCCACTTCATCCTCTTCCCCTACGGCGGCGAGCTGCCGCGGCCGCGCCACTTCGACGTGTCCGGCGAGGCGAGCGAGCGCATCGGCGTCGGCGGCGACGCCTACCGGCTCGTGCTGACCGGCCCCAACGGGTTCCGCCGGGAGTTCGCGGGGTCGGTGGCGGACGGGGCCTCCCGCGCCGCCGAGGTCGCCACCGAGATCGAACCGAACGCGCGTACGCTGCGGCTGCGCTTCGCCAACCGCGGCGAGCGGACGCTGACGTTCTCCCTGCGGCCGCGTGCCTACACGGATCGGTCGGGCAGGACCGTCACCGTGGCCCCGTCCTCCCAGCGGACGGTGGTGTGGCCGACCAGGGACGGCCACGGATGGTACGACCTGGACGTGACACTGGCCGAGGACGAGGGGTTCTCCCGCCGCCTCATGGGCCACATCGAGAACGGCAGCCCGAGCATCACGGGGTGAACCCCCGCGTCGCGACCGCTCGGGTGGCGGAGCCGGGGGAGGCACCGCCACCTCAGGCGCGTGCCTCCTCCTACGCTGTCGTCCATGCCGATTTCCATCCATGAGGCCGCGTGGGACCACCCGACAGGAGTACGGCTCCGCCGTGACCAGGAGCGGGAGACGATCTCCCGCTACGACGGGGACCTTGAGCTGGGGCCGAAGCCCTCGGCGGCCGACATCGACGTGTTCCTGCTGGCCGCGGAGGCCGAGACGGGCGAGACCGTGGGCTGCGGCGGGCTCCGGCGGCTGGACCCGGCCACATTCGAGATCAAGCGGATGTATGTGGTTCCCGAGTGGCGCGGGCGCCGCATCGGCCGGGAACTCGTGCGGGCGCTGGAGGACGCCGCGCGGCAACGGGGCGCCGCGCGGGTCCGACTGGAGACCGGCGACAAGCAGCCGGAGGCGATGCGGCTGTACGAAACCTGCGGCTACCACCGCATCGAGCGCTACGGCTACTACGTCGGCTGCGAGGCCAGCGTCTGCTACGAACGCGTCCTCGACGAGGACGCCCTCACCCCATGACCCGGCGCACCCCCGACGCCGTCGGGTCATGCCCCCGACCGCCCGACGCGCAGCGGCCCCGAGAAGGCAGGGAGACCATCGTTCCCGGTACTTCGCGCCGCCCCTGTGCCACCCGGGTACGGCCGTGGCGGAGGCGACGCGGAGTCCCGTCATTCGGAACGGGCCCACGTGCCGCACCTCGACGTCTCGAAGGCGTGGTCGCGGGCATCGATGGTCACGACCTGGGGACCGGAGCCCACACTGTCGGTGATGACCGAGTCGAAGGATCCGCGGCCTCCTCGGTCGCCGCGAGCGAACCGAAGATCCCCCGAGCATGAACGCGCCCACGGCGGCAAGGACGCGAAGCGCTGCCTCGGCTCCACCACGGACGTACGGCCCGCCCGTTCAGGCCCCTGCCGCAGGGACGAGCATGCGCGCGTCGCCGCGCATCAGGGCGCGGAAGTGTCCGACGATGCGGCGCACCGTGTCCGGGTCGTGTACCAGCACGCCGACTTCGATGTTCTCGTTCATGGCGTGGCCGGTCAGGTTCGCGCTGCCGATCAGGGCGACGCGGTGGTCGGCCGCGATCACCTTCGCGTGGAGTGAGGCTCTTCCGTCGGCTCCTCGGTGTTCGCGCGGCCAGCGCCAGAAGTCCGCCAGACCGGCCACGCGTGCGAACGCGTCCACGGCCCCCGTCGCGTCCTCCAACACCACGTTGATCCGGACTCCGCGCCCCGCCGCGGCGGCGAGTGCGTCCATGACGCCGTCGGCCCGGTAGGCCGCGTAGCTGACGATCAGCAGCTCGCGCTCGGCCTTCCCGATCACCTCGGCGACCACGGCGGAGGTCAGCCGTGTGGGGACATCGGCCACGGATGGCCCGGTGATGACCACGTCACCGCGCCGATCGGCCGTCCGCTCGCTCACGTGGGAGGCGGCCAGCAGGGCGAGTGCCACGGCCGAGCCGGGAGTGTCGGGAGACCCGGCCCAGGCCGCGACGAGTCGGTCGGCCAGTGGCGCCAGCCCGTACCCCGGGCGAGACGCGAGCAGATGAGCGGTCAGGCCGGCGGCGCTCGGCCCGGAAGCCTCCTCAAGCACCCGCGCCCACGCGGCGGCGTGCCCTGGGGCGAGCTCCTGCGCGACCTCCGCGAGGGCGGCGGGCAACGTCCCGCCCTCCGCGGTTCCCCGGCCCGGAGTCCGGGGCGCACCCCCTCTCCCCCTCACCCGAAGAACCCGATCCCCGCCTCCGCGTCGACGATGGTGTCGACGACCAGCGCGCGGTCGAGGTAGTGGTTGCCGCGTACGCAGGAGGTCTCCGCCGCGTACAGGCACGCGTGGCACGCCGCCCCGGAGAGGCGGGCGTGGTCGGCGGGGTCGTACTCCGCGCACAGGGGGTCGGAGCTGCACAGCCGGGCGGCCTCCAGCGCCTGGGAGACGAGGGAGTCCAGCCGGGCGTGGTCGGCCCCCAGGGAGACGAGGCCTCCGAGGGTTCCCTCGCTGTCGGAGGCGGCGGTGTAGAGGAGCACCCCCGCCATCGGCTTCTCGCCTCCGCGCGCGTAGACCCGCTCGGCGATACCGGCCGCACTGTACCCCGATTCCAAGGAGAACTCGCGGATCAGGCAGTGCGCGAAGGAGTGCAGCAGCACGTAGCGTGCCCCCGGCCACTCACTCGGGTCGAGCCCGCGGGCGGTGCGCCACGCGATGTGCCCCCGGCGCAGCCGCTCCTCGCGCCGCCGCACTTCCGGCCTGCGCTCCCAGGCGGCGATCCTGTCCTCGTCGAACTGGAGGAAGACGCCCTCGCCGCGCTGCTCCGCGCACGGCACCCAGGTGGGCGGCTCGACGGACAGCCGCGCCACTCGGCTCTCCTCGGTGTGCAGGACGTCGAACTCCGGGGGGTCGACCCGGGTGAATCCGTACAGGGCACTGACCTCCCGCAACCGGGGCACCAGCACCACCCGGTGCAGGAACTCCGCCGCCTGGCGCGGCATCCGCTTGGGCCGGGCCGTGGTGAAGTCAGGGACGTCGACCGGCTCCGGGCGGGTGAACGCCTCCCACTCCGGACCCGCGATATCGATCGCGTCGCCGGTGTCGCCGGTGTCGTCGGTGTCGTCGCCGTCGCCGTCCGAGCCGGCCCGGTCCTCGGCGGCCCGGCCCTGGACCGCCGCCCACACTTTCTCGAACCCGAAGGGCTCGAACTCCGGCCAGAATGCCATGGCGGGCAACACGTCGCGCGCCGCCTCCTGGGGCAGCCGCGCGACGGTCGACAGCCCGAGGTTCCAGTGCTTCTCGATCTCGTGGTCGAGCGGTTCATCCTGCTCCGGCAGGCTGAACACGGGGATCTGCAGGGGGAACCAGCCGTTGGTGGCCCCCAGCGCCATGGCACGGGGCTCCTCCCCGCACCCCTCGAAGACGCCGAGGTGCGGGTGGCGGCCCCGGCAGGCGGGCAGGTTCTCGTCGGCGTTCTTCTGCCCCATGGCGTCGACCATCGAGCGCGACGCGCCGCACCCGCACTTCACGATGACGTTGGCCGCCTCGCCGGACGTACCGAACTCCACCATCTTCAGGGTGTGCCCGACGTCGGCGGAGTCGGGTTCGGCGCCCCGGTGCACGAAGTACATCCACGGGAAGTCGTCGAGATGGCCGTTGCCGCAGGCCATCACGAAGCGCGCGGGAACGGCCGTGGGGCGCTTGTTGCCGCTGCCGTAGCAGTTGTGGACGTAGCGGCTCTTCTCCGGCCTGAAGGCGTTGGGCACCATCTCGAAGCTCCCGCCGCTCGACACCCCCGCCACCGGTACGCGGCCGAGCCGGTTGCAGTCCCGCCGGGTACACCGCAGCCAGCGCGGAAACGCGGCGACGGGCACCCCGACCTGTGTCCAGGGCTGGAACACGTCGGTGGACGCGGGGGTGTAGGGGGGCATGCGCAGTTCGGCGACCTGGTCGCCGAGCCGCTTCCGCACGGCGGCCAGCAGCCGGTTCTCGGTGATCCGCGCCGCGTGCTGCCGGTCCCACCGGTCCAGCCCCCGGATGATCACCGAAAGGTTCGGCATGTCGGTGACCGCGCCGATACCGAAGGTGTGCAGGAGTTGGCTGGCCCGCAGCTCGCCGACCCGCAGCGTCTCGTGCGCGCGCTCGGTTCCACGCTCGCTCATGCGCCCTGCCCCGTTTCCATCTTCGCGGTCGTCGCGCCCCGCGGCCGGAACCCCGGCGCGTCGTCGTCTCCGAGGTCGTCGGCGGTGTCCAGCACCAGGCGGATTCCGTCCTCCACCTCCCGCAGCGAGGTGGGGCAGGTGGTCCGGCCCCATCCGCCGCCACGCGGCTCGGCCAGCAGCCCCATCACGTCATCGCTCGTGCCGGACAGCTTGTAGACGAGGTCGGCGCCCTGTTCCCGGCGCCGCTTGTCCCAGATGTCCAGGCGGGTGTTGAGCTGGTCCTCGACGCTCCGCGCCGCCGCCTGGTCACCGGTGACGTCGCGGGCGCGGTTCTTGACCTCGGACAGGACGTAGGCGGCGTCCTTCCCGCTGCGGTCGAAGATCTGCGCGGTCGCGTTCGCGTTGTAGGTGCTCTCCAGGTTGCGGACCAGGGCGACGAGCAGCCCCATCAGCCCCCGGTCGACCGCGCGGGGCGCGAACGGGGTCACCGACAGCGCCTCGACGTGCCGGTACATGGTCGCGTGGAAGTGGTCGAAGCGCTCGTAGTGGGAGAGGTCGCGAGGGCGCGACCAGTTGTACACCGTGAAGACGACGCCCGGGTGCCGCCGGCCCACACGGCTGGTGGCCTGGATGTATTCGGCGGTGGACTTCGGCTGGTTGTTGACGACCATGACACCGAGCCGGGGCACGTCGAGCCCGACCGCGATCATGTTGGTCGCCAGCAGCACGTCGATGGGACGCGGAGCGCTCTTCACACGGGTGAACGGGCGCCCCAGGCGCTCCCGGATCTTGGGGATGTCGTCGCTGGACATGCGCGAGGTGAGTTCCTCGACGATGGGGTCGCGGCGCCGGGCCAGTCCGCGGCCGTCGGCCCGCCCGAGGCGGGTGGACACGTCGTCCTCGACCAGCCGGCGCATGCCGCCGAGGTCGCGCAGGCTGTTGAAGTACCCGACGAGTGTCATGTAGGGATCGGTGACCTCGTTGGCCCCGTACCTGTCGTGCAGCTTCTGCGCGGCGGCCAGAACGGCGGTGTAGACGCGGATCTGCGCCGACTTGATGCGCACGCCGTGGGCGCAGATCCCGACGTAGCGGCGGCCGGGGGTGCGGTCGGTGGGACGCTGCCGGGAGAAGAAGTTGTCGGCGGCGTCCAGGCTCTGGGGTGGGAACACGCGCGTGGTGCGCCCGGCGAACAGCGACCCGATCTGTTTGGCGGCGCGCCGCACAGTGGCGGTGGAGGCGATCACCTTGGGGCGGACCTGCCGTTCGACCTTGCTGCCCGGCGGCGGGTAGCTCCACGCCGCCAGGCGGTCGACCGCGGTCTCGTACAGGCCGACCATGGAGCCGAGCGGGCCGGAGATGAGGTGCAGCTCGTCCTGGATGATCAGGTCCGGCGGGCGCAGCCGACCGGTGCGCCGGACCGTGGCGGCGGGGTGTCCGGCGCCGCCGGTCCCCTTCTCGGCCTGGTGCGCCGAGGCCCCGCCGCAGGCGTCGCGCTGCAACTCACCGGAGAGGTAGCCGTGGCGCGTGCAGACGCGCTCGACCCGCCCGAACAGCGCCTGCGTCTCCCCCTTCCAGGCGAGCTGGGCGAACTTGTCGACCGTGGCGATGACAAGCGAGGGCACCAGCCGGTAGATCTCCTCGTCGACGACGAGGACCGGCAGTCCCTCGCCCCCGCTGGCCCACCTGCTGAACGGGCACTCCAGGTCGGGGCAGAACATGTGGGCGCGGCGCTCGACCATGTCGACGTCGATGTCCTGACCGGCGGTGATCGCACTGCCGCACCAAGGGCAGGACACGAGCTGGTGCGGGGAGCCGATCGCGCGGTTGCCCGAGCCCCGGTTGGGGTTGCGGACGGCCTTGAGCCAGTCGTGCGCCTGGTCGACCCTGTTGGGAGTGGACTTGTTGCCCACCCACAGGCCGATCCGGAACGGTTCCCTTCCCCACGTGGACTCGTCCTCCCGCCGCTCGACCTCGCAGGCGCAGATGAGGGCGGCGGCGCGCTGGAACTGGTCGATGGTGAGCAGGCGGAGCGTGTAGCGCATCAGCACCGCGACGCCCGCGTGCCCGGAGAGGCCGGCCACCTCGCCCTGTCGGCGCCGGATGGCCAGCGTGTAGGCGGTCAGGCCGAGGTAGGCCTCGGTCTTGCCGCCGCCGGTGGGGAACCAGAGCAGGTCGGCCATGCGGCCGTGGTCGCCGGTGCGCTCGGGGTGCCCGGGGTCGGTCAGCGAGGGGAGGTTGAGCAGGATGAACGCGAGCTGGAAGGGGCGCCACCTGTGGTTCTTCGGGCGGTCGAGCTCGGCCTTCAGCTCCGCGAGGTCCGGGTCCTCACCGCTGCTCTGGGCCCTGCGCCGCTCCTCGGCGAGGAGGGTGTGCACGCGCTGGCCGGACATGACCGCGTTGGCGAACCGGAAGCAGCGCAGTGCCTCGGCGTCGGTGGCGAGCAGGTCGATCGCGGCCGCGATGCGCCCCGCCGCCTCCTCGGCGTCGGCGAGGTTGGCCTCCGCGTCCTTGGTGAAACCGTTCAGGTGGTGGGCGGCGGGGGTGGCGAGGCGGCCGCGCTGGCGGGCGATCCAGGCCCGGTACCCGGTGACGAGCGGTTCGAGGCGGCCGCGGACGTCGGCGGCGCCGAGGGCGGCCAGCCGCTTCATGTCGAGTTCGACGTCGGCGAGCTCGGGCAGGTCGGGATCGGCGTCGGCACTGGGGACGTCGGTGTGGGCGAGCTCGTGGCGCGGGACGGCGGCGGTGCGCACGGCGGTGGCGCGCCGCGGGTCGTCGGGCAGGGTGTCGACGGCGACGGCGGTGCTGTGCCCGATGGCGAACTCGGCCGAGTACCGGTGGGTCATGGCGAGCCGCCGCTGCTCCGCGCGGTCCATGGCGTCGCCGCCGGAGACGTGGTCGTCCCGGGGGCGGAAGACCGGGGCGGAGCCGTCGGCCGCGGTGAGCTCCAGTTCGGCCTGGAACAGCCACTTGTGCTGCTCACGAGGTTCCCCGGTTTCGCCGTTGACCAGGAAGACCGTGACGAGCTTGTCCTTCTTGTGGGTGCGTACGCGGCCGCGCACGCACACCCGCGGCTGTTCGGGGTCGAGCGGCAGGGGGCCGAAGGCGCCGTCGGTCAGCGGGATGGCCACTTCGCCGGTCCCGGGCTCGCGCCGGTACACCCGCTCCTTCGACCGCGGGTCACTCGCCGCTCCGGCGCCGGATGCCTGCTGCTGGACGTACCTCCCCCAGGAGGCGCGGGCACGCAGCTCACCCACGTCGGGATCGACGGCCGCGGTCAGCCCGTAGGCCGAGCAGTACATGCTGGGGACGGAGGGGGCCTCGGGCTCGGGGTCGGGGTCATCGGGCTCGTTGATGGGGACCGAGGTGTCCTCCAGGCCGTTCTCGGCCAGGTTGTCCTGCTCCTCGGGCTGGAACAGGGCCCCGTTGGGCGCGAGTCTGCCGAGGATGTAGTAGTCGGTGGGCCGGTCCCCGCCCAGCTCCTCCTCGTCCCCGCCGATCGGCCCGTAGAGGTCGGTGACGACGAGGTCTTCGAACTCGCCCCGGATCTCCTGCGGCGTCGGGGGTTTCAGCACCGGTTGATCACCCATGGGACAACCTTAGAGGCGATCTGTGACGTTCCGTCCGGCCATTGCGCCATCCCAGGTGGCAAGGTCGCCGGAGGCCACCGATGACCATGGGATTCGATCGGACAAAAGGGGCACGATCAGATACCAGCCCATGATCAACGCCAAGATAACGTCATACCGGGCGGCGGCCGCGCCGCTACGGGCCGGGATCTCTGTCGGCAGACTCAGCCCTTTCCTGAGCCGATGTGCTTCTCACCGCAGACTCGGGCGTCTTCGTTGAAGCGGTCCAATGAGCGGTTGGTTCCCTGCGGAGCACTCAGGTGGCCATTGTCGACGATGTTGCGGACGACTTCTGGAGCGTCCGACTCGCGATACTTACGCCCTCCCTTCCCGGTGACTTCCGTCATGAGGATTCGCTTGGGGTCTGCCATCCGTCCGGTATCCCGACCCACGCGGCGCTCGGGAATCTGCCAGGTCGTCACGGTGTCGGCAAGCGCGCCAGGGAAGAGGAGAAGCCACGCTTCCATTTCCGCCGCGGCGAGTACGTAGTGCCCGGTGCCGAGGGATTTGCTCAACTCCTGTTCGACCTTGGCATGTGCCGCGGTCCAGGCCGCTCCATCTGGCCGATCGAAGTCCTCATGGATGAATACACACGCCACATCGGCTTTCTCGCGCTGGGCGCGCGCCTTCACCTTGCGGGCGAGCGTACGGATCCGAGACGTGAGGTTCTCACCGGTCGCCTTGTGCAGCCGCACATCATCGCTGATCTCGACGATCCGCCCGCGCATCTGCGGACAGACGGCCTCCAAGAGGATGCGAAGGCTGGCGCGATCATTGCGGTCCTCCCCCGCGACCACCACAACCGGGTGCTTCGTCGGCCGCTTCGCTGTCCCCTTCCTCCCCTTTCCGCGGCTCACAGATCTCCACCAAGGCTGCCGGAGAACCAGAGCTCGCCGAGTGGCTGGTCTTCGCTCGCGTCAACGATCCGCTTGATGTCGCGGACCGATACGGCCGGAATCTGCGACTCGCCCCTGTCGTCGCGCTCGCACACGATCAACTCGGTCGGCCGGAGGCGATCGGCGAGCGCGGGCGAGTGCGTCGCTATGAGGAACTGCGTACGGTGGCTCGCGTCCCGCACACGTTCGACCAGCAGTTCCAGCGCCTGGGGGTGCAGGCCGTGGTCGATCTCTTCGATGCAGGTGAGTGCGGGCGGCTCAGGGTCGTAGAGGAGTGCGAGCAGCCCTAGGAGCCGGATCGTTCCGAAGGACGCATCGGCGAGTTCCGTCGGCTGGCGCAGTCCGCTTTCGTGCAGCACCACGACGACCTCGCGCGCCGGCCCCGAGGGAAAACTGAAGTCGATCCCTTCCAGCTGGGGAAGAACCTGCCTGGCGTCGGCCTCCAAGCGCTGCCACGCACGCACATCGGTCCGATGCAGTGCGAACAGGAACTCCGCGAGGTTGGCTGCGTCATCGTCCAGCCGCATACGGTCCTCGTGCATGTAGCGCGTCATACGCGACGCGGTACAGGCTGTGGCGACGTCGACATCGAACACGCGGAACGAGGCGAGCTGCCGCGCCAGGGCCGCAACCTCGCTTCCACCGGCGTCGTCGGCCAACCGGGGCAGGGTCGAGAGGCCACTGCTGAGTCGGCGGAGACCGATGGAACGCTCTTCTTCGCCGCCTTGCCCGCCCCGGTCGACGACGCGGGCCTTCTCGCCACTGATCGTGATCCGTCTCCCCCGGCCCTGAGTCCGCTTGAACTTGAACGACTCCCTACGCGAGAGCGTTTCGCCCTCCCCCCTCGCCCGGCGACTGATCCGCAACTGGTACTCGTCGGGCGCTTTGAGGCTGCTGTGCCTCGTCCAGGTCGCCTTCAAGCGGATCTCTATGGAGGAGGGGATGCGATCGGCCCCACGGAAGGCCACGCTGGCGTATCCGCCTCGGCTCTCCAGGGCGGGTTCGATGTCGGTGTGGATGATGTCCGCCAGGAAACGGAACACGTCGAGCACGTTGGTCTTGCCCGCACCGTTGGCGCCGACCAGCACGTTGAGCGGGCCGAGTGGGACACTGATCTTTCGCAGACTGCGAAAGTTCTCGACTTCGAGCTCGATCAGCCGCTTCTCCATGGCATCAGCATCTCCTACCTTCGGCTGGACTCGCACGAACACGGGCCGAATCCAGCCGAACGTCTCACAGACTGCGCCAGTGCCAGCCGCGTCCAGGCTCGGCGGCCGGGAACCGGGGTGGAGTTGCTTCAGTTCGGTAGACGCCTGTGAGCTTGGGTTTTACGCGGCTTCAGCCAGGTCAGGCAGACCACTCTTGGTCGCTTCAGCGTGACGACGTTCATACTCGGCCGGGCTGAGCTGGCCGTTGGCCGAATGCCTGCGCCACCGGTGACCTTGCCGGCGAACTCGCCGACGTGCTCATCTACCTCGCCGCGATCGCCAACCGGGCCGGAATCGACCTCTGTGACGCGTTGCGGGAAAAAGAGCTGGTCAACGAGGCGCGCACCTGGTCCTAGCCGTCGAGTAGGCGGAGCACAGCCAGGTGGTATGCGGCCTGCACCGCCACCAGGGAGTCCACACGGACCCGCTCATCGATTCCGTGCAGCCCTTCGTAGTCCGCACCGAATCCTGCGGTAGCCGCGATCCCGAGCGCGGCCAGGTAGTTGCCGATGTTGGAGGGACCGGCCACCTTCGGCTCCACCGCCAGCCCGACATCCACGGCCCCGCGCAGCAGTGCGGCCACCAGCCGGTGCTCCGGCTCCAGGGCGTAGGCCGGCCACGACAGCACCGGCTCCACCGACGACGGAGGAGTTCCCGGCCAGCCACGGTCCACTTCGGCCACCGCAGCGGCCACGGTCTTCTCCGCCCACGCGGCATCGGCGGCCGGGGAGGTGCGCACATCCACGTTGACCGTGCACGCGTCAGGCACCACCGACCAGCTGTCGCCCCCCTCGATCCCGGTCACCGTCACCCTCGGCGCCTTGGGGAAGGTGTCGGTCGGAGCAGATCCGGTGTCTAGGGCATGCAACACGCCCACGAGCTGTCCGGCGAAATCCGGCTCGCGGTGCAGCGCGGCGCTGACCTGCGCGAAGCGGCCTGACGATCACATGCCCCTGTCCGATTCGACTTGACACACTCCGTCCAGGTAGGCCACGTCGCGAGAGCGCGACCCGGTCACGACCAGGCACCGCTGCGCGCCCTGCACGACCCGGCGCATGGCTTCCAGCAATTCGCCATGGGCCTTCAACAGGCGCGGCTGCGCCACCCGGCCCGGGGCGTCCTGTCGTGTACCGGCCTCAGTGACCTGACGCGCCCGGTCCCCGAGGGGAAGCGGGACCGGGCGCCCTCAGTTGCCGCTGTCGCCTGCCGTCCGCCGTTCCCGCCGCCGCACCTCGTCCCGAAGGATGCCCCGGAGCTCATGCGGGCCGGGCGTTGCCGGACGACGCCCGGTGCCGGTGGTTCACACGGTGAGCCAGGCGCTGTTGGTGAGGTCGTAGTCGAGGCGGAACCAGACCCGGCGGAAGCTGGACTGCCCGCTGTCGCCCCACGCGGTGGAGAGCCGGTCGACCAGCCCGAGGCCGCGGCCGGACTCGGCGGTGAGGCGGTCCTCCGGGTCCAGAGGAGTGAGGTAGCGCTGCTCCCTGCGGTCGCACCGCTCGTCGAGGCTGCCCCAGTCGGCGCAGATCAGAGTGAGGCCGTCGACCGAACGCTCCACCTTCAGGGTGTAAGTGCGGCCCGGCGTGCCGGAGCGGGTGTGCTTGATGGCGTTGGTCGCCAGCTCCGTACCCAGCAGGTCGAAGATGTAGCGGTACTCGGGGCTGCCGGCCGCCGCGCAGGTGTGCAGGTAGGCGTGGACCAGCGGCATGAACACGGGCTCGCCCCGGAAGGAGAAGCAGCGCCGGGTGAAGTAGGGGCGGTCGGTGCTGCGGTTGAAGTAGTGCTCGTAGCCGTGCGGGATGAGCAGGTTGAGCGGGATCGTCACCTCGGGCATCGGGGGTACGGGGGTCAGGACGGACATGAAGTGCTCCTAGATGCACCGGTCATGGACGTTCGGCAAGAGGGGTGTATGACCACAGCCGCTGAAGTTGCTGTTGTGAGGACGCTGGAGGCGGACGCGTCGTAGCGTGGTGAGCATCGACACCGGGTAGCGCTGCGATCACTGCTGACACCTCCGAAGTTAAAAGTGAATCTCACGATCGTCAAGCGATTCTCGTGAGATTTCCAAAGAAGGATCGAAGGCGTTACCCTCATGCGCATGCACCATCCGCACAGCCCCTCCCTGCGTCGGCGCCGCCTGTCGACCGAGCTCCGCCGCGCACGCGAGAGGGCAGGCCTGACCACGACCCAGACGGTCAAGTCGCTCAAGTGGGCGGCCGGGAAGCTGAGCAAGATCGAGAACGCCGAGACCCAGACGGTCAAGGCGGCCGATCTCGACAAGATGCTCGACCTGTACAAGGTCACCGACCCCACGGTGCGCGAAGCCATGCATCAGCTGGCCCGCGACGCCAAGGAGCGGGGCTGGTGGTCGAAGTACCGCGACGTCTTCAAAGATGAGACGCTTCCCGACTTCGAGGCCGAGGCCTCAGGTCTACGCACCTACGAGTCCCAGGTCATCCCGGGCCTCTTGCAGACCCCGGACTACGCGCGAGCAATCTTCGAAGGTGGCCTCTACACCGGAGCAGAGGAGGTCCGACGCCGGACTGAGGCCCGCATGGCCCGACGCGAGATCCTGACCAAGTTTGATCCAGTCCACCTACGTGTGGTGATGGACGAAGCCGCTCTCCGCCGCCTGATCGGCGGGTCACAGGTGATGACCGAACAGCTGCGACACCTGCTGCACATGGCGAGGATGCCCCATATCCACCTTCAGGTGCTGCCCTTCGATGTGGGGTCCCACGCGGCCCTGACGGCTCCCTTCACCATCCTGGACTTCCCCAACCCTCTCGACCCCACCATCGTGTGCATCGAGACGCTGACCGACGCCCTGTATCTGGAACTCCCTGAGGACGTGGAACGGTATAGCGTGACATTTGGCGACATTCAGGGCTCGGCGGTCAGCGCCACCCGATCCGCCACCATCATCACCGACGTGCTGAAGTCCTTAGAGAGTCCTCGATGACCGACCAAATGGAGTTCCGCAAGAGCAGCTACAGCGGCCAAGGCGTGAACTGTGTCGAAGTGGCGAACCTAGGCCCCCGACTCCGGAAGAGCAGCTACAGCGCCCAAGGCCAAGCCTGTGTCGAAGTGGC
Source organism: Nocardiopsis mwathae (assembly GCF_014201195.1). Classification (NCBI taxonomy): domain Bacteria; kingdom Bacillati; phylum Actinomycetota; class Actinomycetes; order Streptosporangiales; family Nocardiopsidaceae; genus Nocardiopsis; species Nocardiopsis mwathae. The sequence goes on from NZ_JACHDS010000001.1 coordinate 3,544,415, forward strand.
TCACGTCCCCGCCGACTTCTGGAAGAGCAGCTACAGTGCCCAGAACCAGAACTGCGTCGAGGTAGCGGATCTCCCTCAAAGAATCGCTATCCGCGACTCAAAGCAGCCCGAGCGCGGCCATCTCACCTTCCCCACTTCCGAGTGGGCAGCGTTCCTCAGCAACACGCGTCACGGTGAGCTGTAACCACCTCACAACGACCAGGCCTTGCCCCTTCAACTGAGGGCAAGGCCTTCTTCTTGAACGATTAGAACATCGTGCCTTGCGGCGGGAAGAGCGCACCGTCCGGGAAGAGTGAAGCTTCGTCATCCTTCTTGGATGAAGCAGATCGTTTCTTCCGCTTCTTCGGCGGAAAAATTCCCTTACGTTCTTCTTCCTTATGGCGCTCGAAGTTTAGCTCCAGGAGGCGGTCTAGCACCTCGATACGGGAGGTGGGGCTGATGGTCCAGCGCACACCCTGTGGAGTCTCATGGTGACCATGATCAAGATCGAGATCAAGCCAGCCGTAGGCCTGCTTCACGGCTTCGTCGATCTGCGCATGCATCTCACGAAGTCGGTCAATCTCGCCGTCGGCATAATCAGGATCGTGGACTAGATTATAGAGTTTAGTCAGTCCAACTTGCCGAGTTCCCAGCAAACGATAACGGAACTCATTTAGCTCTACACCAACCGCAGCCATGTGTGACGTAAATGCAGGCTTGGGAAGTGTTTCGTAGACGTCAGTGGGCGTATACCGCAAGTCACCTTTCATACTAGACGCGCGAGCCACAGCCCACGAGTAGTGGATATCACTACTCAACAGCGAGAACATCTCATCTCTCTGATCAGAAAATACGCCAAGCGCATGAGAAAAAACCTGACCCGTTTTCTGCCAAACAGGAAGCGCAGTACGACTCATCAGCGCAATTACGAGAACACGCTCAAGCCCGGTGATTGCTTCACGAAGCGTGGGACGTTTGTCCGCGTACTGCCACCAACGCTCCGGAAGAGGCCGCCGGAGTACGTATTCCCCGTTGGGCTTCTTTCGTTGCCTAACCGGACGAACTTTGTTCTCAACAATTTCAAAGACGTCCGGATACGACATCGCTTCTTCCAGGGTCCGGTCATAGAAATCGATCACCCAGCGGCTCGGCGAACAATCCGGGCGAGAGTTAAGGTCTTTCCCGTTCAAGTATGGAAACAACACTTCTCGATTCCGCGAATCACGCTCGATGAGTTCCTGCGCCTCTTCCGGCTCCAGGATGAAGCCCTCGCCCAGCACGATAGAACCCTGAAACGCTTGATCCGCGTTGGCCACGAGATTCCACGGCTTCCCCGTCACCCGTGTTCTCGGGTCGAGTGATGGAGTGATCCCCTTGACCTTTGTCCCGTCGAGAACCGGCTGTTCGCCCTCTCCCGCGTGCCCCGCCCACAGCAGCGACACATGCACATTCGCGGTTCCCGGCCAGACCTGGGACTTGATCGCCCGGTAGATGCTCCATCCCCGGTCGGTCACCTGGTCGAGGCCCACCTCTCGGGTGTCGCCCTGGGCGATGGTGTTGGTGGCGATGATGCCGGTTCGCCCCTTCGGGGCGATTTTCAGGTTGCGGAGCAGGAAGTACGAGCACAGGTCGGCGCTGCCACGTTTACCACCCGCGATGTCGACCACAAGGTACTCGCGGACGTCGGTGCCGAGCGTCCCGGTCAGTCGCTTTCCTCCACTGAACGGCGGGTTGCCCACCACCGCGTCGAATCCGCCTTCCCCCATCACCTCAGGGAATTCCAGTGCCCAGTGCAGCGGGCGGATCGGCTGGTCGCGCTCGCCTGTCAGCCAGTCGGTGATCCGTTCCCGGAGACGTTCCTCCTCCAGGAAGCTGTACGTGTCCTCGCCCAGGAGCCGCTGTACATCCCCCGCGATATTGACGAGCAGGTCGTTGTAGGCCTCGCGCCAGTTCAGTTTCTTGCTCTCGGCGTCGCCGTCCACCCACCAGCGTTCGACTTCCGTGTACCGGTCGGCGGCGAGGGCCGCAGCGATGACCGCGTCGGCCGCCAGCTTCAGCCGCTGGGACTGCTCATCGGCTCGGTCCAGCAGTTTGGTCTTGCGCTCGGCATCGCCCTGGTCCACCACCGGGGACTCTTCGATCTGGGTTCGCAGGTCGGTGACGTCCTTCAGCACGCGGTCGATGTACTCGCTGATGTCACCCGTGATCTGGTTGTTGATCCTGCGCCCTTCCCCCGGGTCGGTGTGGAAGGTCCGGACCTGTTCCTCGCTCACCAGTCCGACTAGCGAGTCGCCGCACCGCAGGGCGTGGTCGAGGAAGCTGAAGGGCTTGTTCTTCGCCAGCGTCTCCAGCCACAGCGACAGCTTGGCCAGCTCGACCGCCATATCGTCGCGGTCGACGCCGTAGATGCACCCGGCGGCGACCCTGCGCTTCGCGAAGAGGCGCAGCTCGTCCAGCTCGTAGCGGGTACCGACCGCCTCCAGCACGTCGTCGGGGAGGCCGTCACGCTGCCAGGCCTCCACCACACGGTCGGCCAGGTACCGGACCGCCGAGACCAGGAACGCCCCCGACCCCATGGCCGGGTCGCAGACCTTGAGTTTCAGCAGCTCGGCGGCGGGCTTCACCCGCCACTGCGACTCCTCGGCCCCGTCCGCCGGGCCGGGGCGGTAGGACAGCGGGGCCAGGGTGTGTTCGACGACCTCCTCCGCGAGCGCTCGCGGCGTGTAGTGGGTGCCGGTCTTGCGGCGCTCCCCCACCTGGGTGAACAGCACCGAGTCGGTCGGGAAGATCGTCGGGTCGTTGCGAAGGTCGGTCCGGAGCAGCCCCCAGTACGGCAGCGCCCGCTCGGCCAGCTCGGCATCCGAGTCCCCGGCGGCGTGCAGGGCGGCCCGCTGCTCCGCGGTCGGCTCGGCGTCGAGCGCCCTCTCCAGCTGCCGCGCGGTCGCGCCGGTCTCCCCCTTCAGCCACTCCACGAGGAGCTTGCGGCCGTGCTCCTCCATCGGGGAGTACTCCCGGTACCGCTCCTCCAACACCCGCAGCGGCAGCTCCGGCTCCAGCTTGCCGATGAGCCCCACGTAGGGCTCGTCGACCTTCATGCAGGAGAACTCCAGCAGGCCCTCGTAGATGTGGCCGATGTCCTCGACGCCGAGGCCCTTGTAGGAGATGCGGGTGGCGGCGTCCTTCTTCCGCTTCCCGCGTAGCATCAGCAGCGCGTCGAGGATCTCGAACACGACGCGGTCGGTGATGGCGAAGTCGGCCAGCCACGCGAAGCGCCCCGGGGAGAAGAGGGAACCGCCGTAGGCGGGCAACCGGAGGTCGGGGTGCTCGGCTCCCCCGTGGATGCCCGTGAAAAGGGCGAGCAGGCGCGGCCAGGCCGCGGCGCGGCGGTCGCCGACCTCGTCGCCGTAGCGGTTGCGCTCCTCCTCCAGCTGGTCGTAGAGGCGGGTGACCGAGTAGTGGTCGGCGTAGAGGTCGTCGGTGGGCAGAAGCCGCTGCTCCTCCGCGTACAGCAGGAACACCATGCGCATGAGCACGGTGAGCGCGCCGCGGTAGATGTCGCGCTCGTCGATGTGCGCGAGGAGGCGCCCGCCGGACTCCCGGTCGAGCCGGGCCAGCTCGCCGACGAGGAGTTCGACGGCCTGGCGGACCTGGAGGCCCAGTTCCTCGGTGAGCTTGCCCTGTGCGCCTGCCGTGCGGGAGAAGAGTGCGGCGGTGGAGTCCGACGACTCCTTGCCGTCCCTGCTGACCGGCGGGATCTGCACGCGCTCGGAGGCGAGCAGCGCCGCGAACGCCTGGAGCAGCAGGGGCTCTTCGAGCCACAGGTCGGCGTCGAAGACGCCGCAGGAGGTCGGTTCACCGGCGCGGGCGTGGACGAGCGCCCAGAGCCGACCGTCCGTGACGAGGGCCAGCGGCACACCGTCGCGCCGGCAGTGGGCGGCGGCCTGTTCGACCGGTGCGGGGCGGTCGGCGCGGGAGGTCGCGACACCGCTCCCCCAGTCCAGCCGGTAGAAGAGCAGGCGGGGTTCGCGGCCGCCCCGCTGCCCGGGTCCGGTCAGCACGAAGTCGGGGTGCGGGCCGGAGCCGTGCCGCTCGGGCTCGGTCCGGTACTTGGCGGCCCAGCCGAGGAGTTCGCCCAGGATGAGCTCCGTCCACTGGCTGCCCAGGAGGTCGGGGGCTCCCTGCACCTCGTCCCATGCCTGGCGGACGCGGTCGCGGCGCTCCTTGCCGACGACGGGCAGTCCGGCGCCGAACGCCTCGACGAGCACGTCAACGGAGAGGAACGGGCCGTCGGGGGCGAGCAGGCGGAGCCATTCGGCGTGCTGCTCGGCGGGCGACTGCTGGGGAACGCGGGGGCGACGGCGGGCTGGTGGCATGACACCGAGATTATCGAGCACGGCCGACCCGCGGTGACGTTCTGGGACGGATGCACCGCTACCCCGCTGGGACGGGGCGGCGTGGGGTTCCCGCGTGCACTCGCGCGGGGTCGGTTCGAGGCGACGTTGCTCCACGCCTGGGCTATTCGACGATACTGATCGTCCGCTCATCAGCGCCGGTAGCGCCCCACGCTGTTTCGACACTGATGCGGATGGTGATCTCGCCGGTACCGTAGCGTCGCGTCGACAGCCCATACGCACCCGCGCATGTGGCGGAGCCGGTGTCGACGACGGAGCCGTTCTTGACAACCTCCAGGCTGGTGTAGCAGTCGCGCCTGATACTGCCGATCCGGTCAGATACACGGACCCCCACCCGCATGTTGTGCACCTGTCGCCAGGTGTTGACGCCGACCTGGGAGTTGTTGTCGATCTCGATGGTGACGGTGATGGGGGTGTTCGCGTTGCGGACCTCCTCTGGGCCGGGAGGATCGTTATGCTCCGGAGGAACCGGCGGAGTACCTCGGGTAACTCCCGGGCCAGGGGTGAAGCCATCATCGCCGGAGCGAGGAGTCGGGGTCGGAGTCCGGGTCGGATGCGGGGTCGGGGTAGGGGGCTCGTCCGGTGGCTCGGTCGGCGGGGAGGACGGTGTGGGGACAGGAGGCGTGGTCGAGGGCGGCTCCGGCGCCGGCCCATCCTCACTGTTGGCGTTCTCGTAGATCCACACCCCGGTAATTCCGGTTATCCCGCAAAATGCCGCCAGCCCGGCGCTGATTGCCGCTATTTTTTTCCCAAGGCCCATCGCTGTCTTTCCAATACACCGTCGTGATCCCGAGGATCATTCTCCTACGTATATTTGCAAGAGCGCCGGGGAAAGAATGCCTTCCATGGGCATACGCCCGCCGAAGGGCGGCTGCGGCTTGATGCAGGGGGCTATCCCACCAGTCGGAATACAGCTCCACCCGCACGCCCTTTCGCATGAAGGCAGGGCAAAGTCCCGTCGCAGCCTTGATTCCCAGCAGAGACATCCGGATATTTCGGAGTCGACATTCTCAAGCATCGCGAAGGCAGGCAGCAACCGACGATCCTGAGCACAGCGCCCGCCCATGATGCGTCGTGCCTGCATTCCATCACAGGCGCACGGCGGACGATCCAGCCAGGGGCAAGCCATACGAGAAGCCGATCAGCCGATCCAATTCCGAAACGAATTCACGTACGGCACCCGGCAGGGAACATAAGCGCACCCGAGATCGAACGCATGAAACGCCGTCGACATGGAGCACCGAGAGCGATGGCAGCTTTACTAAGCGTCTGACCCGCCTCCCCAAGAGTGTCGATCACAGCCTGATCGGGTGAAAAGCAAGCTTCAGCCGAAGCCTACTACAGCTGCCCCCTTCTGCACGGGAAAGCAGGCCTCCATGCAGAATCCGACGGATTTTTTCGCCGTGACCGATTCGTACATCACGGCATTCCGCGTCGTGATCGGCCATATTCGGGGAGACTCGCGGACACACCTCCGGCACCGTCCCGGGCGTCATCCCCGCGAAATGCTGACCGCCGTGGCTCTGCCCATGCAGGCGGTCGTCAGTCCGCCACCCAGCGCCTGCCGCCGTTGGCAAGCGAGACGGCTTGGCAGCGCGCCATCGCGGACTGGCTCACGATCCGGGTCGGGGCCTACGCGGGCGACGCGCCTCATCCTCGTCGAGGCAGTCCACCGGCCACGATCATGAGGTCGACCAGAAGAATCGTCACCGGGGCGCCCTAGGATCACCGCGTGGGCAGTGAGCATCCCACGCTGTTCGCAACCACGGACACCGCGAACCGCGGTGGTCCGGCTTCAGCAACCCCCTGCGCCGGCAGGCCGACCAGCCGCGCCGGGCGTCAGAGGAATCCCTTCTCCGAACTGCGGAGCTGAGGGTACTGAAGACACTTTGCTTGGCCACACGAGCAACCGAGGAGCACTGTGTTCGACGAACGGCAGCTCGCCACCCTGATACTGCTCGCTCTCCTCACGATCACCTCAGCACTCGCACCTCCCGTCCGCGCCGCGGGCAGGCGCGTCATCAGGGCCTGTACCCGCCCGAGCATTCTCGTCGCCGTCACCCTCTATCTGATCTGGGTGGCGCTGCTGCACGCCCTCGCCCTGAAGCTCGGGTTCTGGAACATCCGTCTTCTCGGCGAGTCGATCTTCTGGTACGGCGCATCGGGACTCGCCATCTTCTGGAGGATTCCAGAGGCCGGAAGCAAGTCACGAATCTTCCGGCTTCAAGCACTCAGTGTGGTAAAAGCATCCGCTTTCGTTGCGTTCTTCGTCAACATCAAGCCCTTCAGCCTGCTGGGAGAGCTACTTCTCCAGGCGTCCGTCGGCGTACTCACCGCACTCCGCCTCACTGTGGGCGAAAAAGAGGAATTTGCACCTGCGCGACGTGTGTTCGACGTCATCCTCACCATCATCGCCGTCGGTGTTCTGATCCATGTTTCCCACTTCGTCATCAACCAGTGGCAGCAGGTCGACAAATACCAAGAGGCACTCAAACTCTTCATGCCGATCTGGCTGACGCTCGGCTCTCTTCCCTTCCTGTTCGCGCTCGCGGTCTTCGCCCAGTACGAGGTCCTGACGAAATCATGGAGGACGAGGCCGAAACGCCTTCGGCCTGGCCGGCGAGCCCGGCTCGGCGTCATCCTTGCCTTGCGTGGAAGGCCCCGGGATATTCACGATTTCAGCAATGCCGCCTATCATTCCGATAGCACCACAACGCTACGAGAGGGCATCACAGCCGTCCGTACTTTCAAGAATCGACGCGCGGAACGGGCGGCGGCAGAACAGACCAGGACCGAACGACCGGCGCGATACGCCGACGTCGACGGCACCGACGAGAAGGGTCGGCGTCGGGACCAGCGAGAATTCAAGGAGAGCAAGGACGCTCTCCTCCGCCTCTCCTTCGACCAGATGGGGTGGTACGACAATCTAGGTGGCCGGTACCGACCCGATCTCCTCGATTTTCCTGGTAGTCCGAAACGCATTGCCCGCTACGGTCTCCCGGAGGATCACGGTATCGTCATGAAGGTACGTAACGACGGGCGAGCCTGGTACGCCTACCGGCGGACGGTATCCGGCTGGGTGCTCGGTATCGGATCTCAGGACAACCCACGCAAACAGTGGTTCTATGAAGGCCCCGAGCCGCCGTCGTCGTTTCCCGCACGGGGAAACGGGTGGGGCGACCGACCGTATAGCCATATGCCTAACTGGGGTTAGGACAGCGCGAAGGACCCACTTGATGAAATGCCGCGTCGATCACGGTAGGACCATCAGCGTCCGCTTTTGGCCAGTGATGCCGGGACGAGGAACGTCACGGCGGCCGGGAACCACCGGGCCTCGGGGTCGGCGTAGCGGCGGCGCAGGGCGGCGGTCTCGTCGCGTTTCTGGTCGGGGATGGCCTCCAGGCGCTCGGTGAGCGCTTCGCGGTCTTTGCGCAGCTGGTCCTTCTCCCCCTCGGTGAACTCGAAGAGGCTGTCCTGGCGCCACGTGGGGGTGTCGGCCAACGCGGCGCGGATACTCTCGGCGAGTTCGTCGAGCACGGCCTCGATGGCGGCGACCTCCTCGTCGCAGCGGCCGGCCAGACCCTTCTCCAGGGTCCTGGCGCGCTGCGTGGCCCGGGCCTGCAACGCGCCGCGGGCGGCGCCGGCCAGGTTCGGCCACATGGCGGACAGGCGCTCGCGCATCGGTTCGGGGACGGGGGTCGCGGTGGCGGCGCCCAGCCACGCCTCGACCTCGGTCTCCGGGACCCGCTTGAACCTCCCCTCCTCGATGCGGCCGCCGGCGACGAGGACCTCCTCGTGCAGGCGGCTGCCCTCGGCGCCGGTGATGACCACGCGGCCGTGGGCGACGACCGCCGGGGTGCGCAGCACATCCGATTCCACGACACGGGCCGTCACCCGGGTGAGCCGGTCACCGTCGGACCACAGCTCGCGGCGGAGCAGGGTCAGGCACAGGTCGACCAGGCGGTGCTTGAGGTGCAGCAGCACCACATCGTTGCGCCCGATGACCGCGTTCGGGTCGAAGGTGACGACCCGCTCGGCGCCGGTCACCGGGTGCATGAGGCCGTCGTTGCGGGCACCGGCCCACGCCCCGGCCAGTTCCGGCAGCCGGAAGCAGGGGGCGGTCACGCCCTCGGGCGGCTCCGCCTCGATCAGGTCCTTGCGGTGGGCGAGCCGCAGCCCCGTCCGTACGACGCGCTCCAGGGTCTCGGGCCGCAGGTCGAGCCGGACACGGCTGCCGGTCAGCTCCTCGCTGAGCCGCTTGAGCTCCTTGGCGAGGTCCCGTTCGATCCTCAGCCGCGCGTTGGTGGCCCGCGCGCGGATCTCGACGTCGGTCTCGGCCCAGTCCGAGCGGGCGCCCAGCATCTTCTGCTCGACCTGAGTGGCGATGACGTCTCCGGCGCTGCCCAGGTCCTCGCGGATGCGGTCGACCTTCTCGGCCGCCACCCGCAGGAAGCCGAGCTCGTCCTCCAGGCTGCCCGACTCGGCCCCCTCCCATCCCCGCGGGACGAAGTGCAGGATCTCGACCCGCTCGGCGTACTGGCCGTGCCGGTCGACGCGGCCGTTGCGCTGCTCCAGCCGGTTGGGGTTCCAGGGGATCTCCCAGTGCAGCAGCCGGTGGCAGTGGCGCTGCAGGTTGATGCCCTCGCTGGCGGCGTCGGTGGCGATGAGGATGCGCACGTCGTCGAGGTCGGGGCGGTCGGTGAACACGCTCTTGACGCGCTCGCGCTCCCTGGGGTCCTGGCCGCCGTGGAGCAGGGCGATGCGGCGGCCGTCGGACCCGCCGTAGCCGGCGGCGTTCAGCTGCTCGTGCAGCCACCGCTGGGTGTCGCGGTACTCGGTGAAGACGATGACGCGCTGGTCCCCCCACTGCGCGTCATCGCCGGGTCGGCCGCCGGTGAACAGCACCTCGTCCAGCCACTTGCGCATGGCCCGGAACCGGGCGTCGGGGCGGTCCTGGGCGTCGCGTGCCCAGGTGCGCAGCCGCCGCAGCAGCTCTTGCTCCTCCGGGGTGAGCGGCGGCGCACCGCGCCGGGCGACGCCGAAGGCCTCGGCCTCGGCCTCCCGGTAGTCCTCTTCGTGCTCCGCGGTGGCCTCCAGCCGCTCGGCGAGCGGGGCGAGGACGGGGCGGACGGCCTCCTCCGGCAGCCGGCGCGCGCCGCCCTCGGCATCGCCATCGCGCGCGGTCATGGTGGCGAGGTGGGTGTCGACGGTCTCGGCGAAGGCCTTCGGCGAGGAGAACAGCCGCTTCTTCAGCAGTGTGGTGACGAAGTCGGCGGCGTGCCGTCCCCGGCGCCCGGCCTGCTGGCGGCGGCTGTCGGCGTAGGCGGTGAGGAGTTCGTGGGCGTCGCGCTCGGCGTCGCCGTAGGCGACCTCCAGGTAGCCGAGTTCCCGTCGGGGGAAGCGCGGCGATCCGTCCCAGCGCGGGGGCAGGTCGCGCTTGAGGCGGCGGACCATGGCCCGGGCGAGCTGTTCCTGGGTGGGGGCGACACCGCGGGCGAACCGCTGGTCGTCGAGGAGTTCGAGGAGCGCGGAGAAGGACTCGGGGTACCCGTTGTGCGGGGTGGCGGAAAGGAAGAGCCGGTGCTCGCAGTGCGGGGCGAGTTCGCGGATGGCCAGGGTGCGCTGGGAGTCGACGGCGTAGCGGCCGCTGCCGGAGGGGGCGCAGGTGTGCGCCTCGTCGACCACCAGCAGGTCGAAGGTGCGCGGGTAGCGGGGGCTCGCGGGCAGGACTTCGCGCAGCAGGCGGCGGGGCCGCTCGCGCTTGAGCCAGTCGATGCTGACGATGAGGCGCGGGTAGTGGGTCCACGGGTTGGCGTACAGGCTGCGTTCGCGGCGCAGCCGCTTCACCAGGGAGGTGTCGACGATGCGGAACTCCAGCCCGAACTTGTCGCGCATCTCGTCGTGCCACTGGGTGGTGAGTCCGGCCGGGCACACGATCAGCATGGTGCGGGCGCGGTGGCGCAGGTGGAGTTCCTGCATCACGAGCCCGGCCTCGATGGTCTTTCCCAGGCCGACGTCGTCGGCGATGAGGAGGTTGGTCCGCGGCATGGACAGGGCGCGCACCACGGGTTCGAGCTGGTACTCCTCGATCTCGATGCCCGAGCGGAAGGGGGCTTGGAGGGCGGAGGTGTCGGCGGAGGCGATGGCGCCCCAGCGGACGGCGTGCAGGAACGCGTCGAGCTCGGCGGGGTCGTCGAAGCCGCGGCCCGGGTCGGGGAGCTCGTGCACCTCGTGGATGGCGGTGCCGGGTTCGAGCTGCCAGAGCACGTCGATCCGGTCGTCCTGGGCGTCGTCCTCGATGCTGATGAGCGAGACGACGTGCTGGGCGCGGGCGGTGGCGGCGTACGGGTCGCTGGAGGCGATCGATCCCGGCTTGACGTCGGAGACCACCCACCGGCGGTTGCGGACCGTGACCAGTTGGCCGGTCTCGGGGACGGCGGTCTCCGCTTCGGGTCCGGCGATCCCGGTCGCCTCCATGGTCATGTTCCCGATGCTCCTCACTTGGCCGGGTCTCCGATCCTCCTGTCATACCAGCGATCCGCGCCGCCCGTGGGCCGCTCCGAGAGGGCGGGTGGGGTAACCGCCGGGTGCCCGGGGCGGCCCGCCGCCCGATCTCGGTGAGGAACGCGCTGGTCGCGCCCGGTTCCGGGCGGACATGGGGACGACTGCGCGCCGCGTTCCCTACCCTGTAAGGGATCTGTCACGATCCGCACCGCTCGGGGATGATCCGGCGGCGCCGTACGCGGCCGTGCTCGCGGCCGGGATCGAACCGAACACCGCCGGACGGAAAGAGGACTCCCTCGTGCCTCAGCTCGCGATCGCCAAGGACTTCCTGACCCGGTACGCGAGGCTGGAGAAGCGGCTCCAGCGTGCGGTGGACGATGCCCTCGACAAGTTCGCCGACACCTACTACGCGGGCGGGCACCTGGAGAAGGTCACCGATGCCCGTGACTCGCGGGCGCGCACGCTGCGCATCACGCAGGGGTATCGCGGTGTGGTCCTCGCCCCCGATGCGGGCGACACCTACCTCCTGGTCACGGTCCTACCGCACGATGACGCCTACGCCTACATCCGCGACAAGCGGTTCTCGGTCAACCAGGCCCTGGGCGTGCTGGAGGTGCGCGACGAAGGCCGCCTGGAGGTGCTGGCCACGGCGCTGGCGCCCGCGGCCGAGGCCGTCGAGTCGCGGCTCTTCGACCACGTGCCCGACAAGCACCTGGCCCAGCTCGGGATCGACCCGCAGACGCGGGCGATCGTCCGCTTGCTGCCCGACGAGAGCCACCTCGACGCCATCTCGGGGATGATGCCGGCCGCCCAGCACAACGCCCTGGTCGCGCTGTCCTCCGGCATGACCGTGGAGGAGGCCTGGGCGGAGGTCAGCAAGGACCTCGTCGATCCGGTCGGCCCCGAGCACATCGACCCGGACGACCTCGCCACCGCGATCCGCCGCACCCCCGGCGAGGCCGTGTTCGTCGAAGGCCCGGAGAGCCTCCGCGAGATGCTGGACCATCCCTTCGACGTGTGGCGCACGTTCCTCCACCCGCGGCAGCGCAGGATCGCCTACCGCCCCTCCTACAACGGGCCGACCATGGTCACGGGCGGCGCCGGGACCGGAAAGACCGTCACCGCCGTGCACCGGGTCGCGCACCTCGCCCGCAGGTACGCGGACGGCCCGCCGCAGATCCTGTTCACGACCTTCACCACGACCCTCGACGCCGCGCTGCGCGCCCAGGTGGAGCTGCTGATCGAGGACCCGGCGCAGCTGGCGCGCGTCGACGTGCGCAACCTCGACAAGGTGGCCTACCAGGTGCTGCGCAAGGAGCGCGGCAGGGGACCGGACTTCCCGAAGCGGCGCGAGCTCGAACGGCTGTGGGACGAGGCCGGTGCCGATGCGGGCTGCTCGGGCGCGTTCCTCCTCTCCGAGTGGGAGCAGGTCGTGCTGGCCCAGAACCTGCGCACCGAGCGCGCCTACCTGGCCGCACGGCGGCGTGGGCGCGGCAGTCGGCTCGGCGCCGAGCAGCGCAAGCGCGTCTGGCAGGCGATCCTGGCGGCCACCGCGCGGATGGCGGCCGCCGACCAGTGGACGTTCGTCCAGGCGTCGGCGGAGGCCGCCGACATCCTCGAACGCACCGGTGAGCGCCCCTACCGGCACGTCGTCGTGGACGAGGCGCAGGACCTGCACCCGGCCAAGTGGCGGTTGGCGCGGGCGCTGGCACCCGAAGGCGCCGACGACCTGTTCATCGCGGGGGATCCGCACCAGCGCATCTACGACCACCGGGTCTCGCTCGGCGGGGTGGGCATCGACGTCCGCGGGCGCAGCCGGAAGCTGACGGTGAGCTACCGCAGCACCCAGGAGATCCTGTCGTGGGCCGTGGGGCTGCTGGGGGCGGCGCCGACCACGGGGATGGACGACCTTGAGGACGACCTGGACGCCTACACCTCGCCGCTGCGCGGGCGCAGGCCGACCGTGCGGGGCCACCGCGACCGGGCGTCCGAGCTCGCCGCCCTGGCCGACCAGGTCGAGGTGTGGCTCGGCCAGGGCGTGGAGCCCGGCTCCATCGGCGTCGCGGCACGAACGGAGGAGGTCGCCCGGCGGGTCCGCGAGGAGCTGGCGGGGGCGGGTATCGCGACCTGCGGGCTCACCGGGGGCGAGGGCGTACGGGGGGGCACCATGCACTCGATGAAGGGGCTGGAGTTCCGCTGTGTGGCGGCGGTGGGGGTCGGTGCGGACCTGGTGCCGCTGGAGGCCCGGGTCACACCCGCCGCCGAGGACGCCATCGCGCACGGGCACGACCTGCAGCGCGAGCGCAACCTCCTGTTCGTCGCCTGCACCCGCGCCCGCGACGCGCTCCATGTCTCCTATGCCGGGGAGCCGAGCCCGTTCCTTCCCCGGTCGTGACGGCGCCCGACGCGCGCGGACCTGCGGCTAGGGCCGTGCCCTGTGCGCCTCGATCCGGCTGCGGGCGACGTCCAGTTCGGCCGGGGTGAAGAGCCGGGCATAGGAGGGGTGGCTGAGGACGACGGCTTCGACGGTGAGGTCGAGCCGGCCGCGTTCCCAGAGCTCGACGAAGCCGTCGGAGATCGTCGGCTTGGCCAGCAGCTGCTTGGCCGTGGCCAGGGCTCCGTTCTCGTGGAGCATCCGCCGGAAGAAGTGCGCCCGGTACCCGGCCTCGTACTGCGCGCGGTCGCAGGCGCTGTGGAGGGCGTCGTCGAAGGCGGCCCGCACCTCGGGGGCAGCGGCCGCCTCCTCCCCGTCGCGGGGCATCGGTGCGTCGGCCCCCGGGGTGAGGCCCGCGGCGACGGCGTTGCGCCGCCGCGCGTAGTCGAGAATCGCCTCCACCGAGGTGAAGACCCGGTACCCCAGCCCCTCCAGCGCGGCGATGTCGGCCTCGTCGGGGTCGAGTTCCAGCACCACCGGGTCGTCCTGGCCGACCTGCAGGCCATCGGCCCAGAAGGCCTCGGCAACGGCGAGAACGCGGCCGTTGACGGGGTCGCAGATCTCCACGTCGAGCTCGGGAGTGGCGCACCCCAGCGAGGCGAGTTCGCCCCTCAGCTCTGTCAGCTGGGCCGATCGGGCGTCCTGCTCGGATTCCTGGTCGGTGACCGCGTCGAGCCGCCCCAGGTCCCTGCGGGTGGTGGCGCCGCCCTTGCGCAGCTCGTCCAGGAAGCGGTTGGCGGCGTCGGCGAGCAGCTCGGTGCGCTGGACGAGGAATTCCTCGTAGTGCTCGACGTCGCGCAGTCCGGAGTCGGCGGGGATCCACTGGGAGCGCAGGACGCCCGGGTGGCGCTGCTCGACGTCGGCGAAGTAGGCGGCAGGCGCCTTCTTCCCGATCTTGATGTTGGTGTCCTGGGTGAGGAAGCAGAAGTTCGCGATCGCGTTGACCTTGTTGCGCGGGTACCGCTCCTTCAGCAGGGCCTTGGGGAAGATGTGGTGGACCTGGAGGCCGCTGAGGTGGCCGAGGAGTTCGGCGTGGAGCGGCAGCCCCGAACCGAAGTCCCGCGCCTCGCCGATGCGCGTCAGCAGGTACAGCAGCGGGTAGAAGCGGGAGCCCATCGTCGATCCGGCGAAGTCGACCGGCCGGATGTGCAGGGAGCCGCCGCGGGAGTCCTCCAGGATCCGGATGAGCCCGTCGACTCCGTCGGACTGGAGGGCGGCGTAGTCCTGCGCCAGGACGGTCTCGATCGGGCCGGTGAAGCGCCCGCGGAGCGAGGCGTGCACATACCAGTACAGGACGCGGTCGCGGTGCCCGGCGTCGTCGAAGTCGCCGCCGTTGAGGTGCAGCAGGCGGCAGACGACGGGGATCCCCATCCTGCCCATGAGCACGCGGTCATGGTCCAGTCCCAGGCGCCCGGCCAGGGCGTCGAGGAACTTCCCGATGTAGCGGACGGTGGATTCCAGGGACTCCCGGAAGTGGTCGGGGCTGACGTCCTTCAGCGCCGAGAAGACCGCGCGGCCGGTCGCGACGGCGGTGACGCAGCGGAGCAGCCAGTCGAGGGTGAACTTGAACCCGGCCTGCTCCCACCTGGCCAGGTGCTCCCGCATGGTGGCCCGTGCCTCGGGCCACTCGGAGCAGAGCTTGGCCAAGGCCAGGTCGCCCTTGGAGAGCTTGGTCCCGCCGGAGTTGACCCGGTTGAAGATGTCGACGACGATCTCGACGGTCTTGTCCTTGCCGGTGATCTTCTCCTCATGGAAGTCGCGGTCCTGGATGGAGTGCAGGTTGGCCAGGCGCTCCATGCACAGCAGGATGTCGGGCCCTGAGTCCAGCCCCTTGAGGGGTTCGAGCATGGGCCGCACTCCCTCGGCGAAGAGCCGCGAGACGTCGATCCAGCGCGGGTCCTCCCGCATCTTGGTGGCCATGTAGAACTGGAACTCCAGAGTCTCCACGTTGAAGTGGAGGCCGGTGAAGGCGTTGGCGTCCCCCTCGAAGAACTCGGGCGGCCGGCCCCGCATCACGCCGTAGAGGGAGGTGATGCGCTGCTGGCCGTCCAGCAGCAGGGCGCGCGTCCCCGAGGCGTTCTGCGTACCGCGGACGGCGGCCGGATCGACTTCGGACTCCCACACCAGCAGGGACCCGACGGGGTAGTCGAGATACAGGGACCGCATCAGGCCCCTGACCTGGTCGCGGTTCCACACATAGCCGCGCTGGAACTCCGGCAGCAGCATCGCGCCGCTGTCGACATGGTCCAGGAGGGTGGAGAGTTTCGTCATCGTGTCCTCTACGACGCATCGGTTCGTTACGGATCCCGCGCAATTATTCCGCTGCCGCGCGCTTTCGCGCGCCGTCATCGCGTATCGCCGCGGGCGCGAACCGACGCGCTCGTGCGGAAGGGGGAGCCGTTGTCGTCGAGTTCGATCACGTGGGGGGTGTCGTCGACCAGGACGTGCACCCGGAGAATCCAGGTGACCAGTGACCGTTGGGTGGTCGCGACGACGGTGAACAGTTCCCGTGTGCTCTCGGCGTCGAAAACGTTCAGGGGAAGTCCCAGTCCTCTTTGCCCTCGCCGCGCATGTCCTCTACGAGGAGGCGCCGTCCAGCGGCGCGGCCGTATCGGTCACGCGCACCTCGACCCGCATGATGTCGACGTTCTCCGCTGTGTCGTTCTCCACCACGAAGGACGGCGCGGTCAAGTCCGCGTCGACACCCCCGCGGGCGTAGGCCCGATCTCGGTAGCCGTCGTACCCCCGGCTCTGTGCCCAGTCGTCCATCTCGTAGGGCAGCATCGGCCGATGAACCGGCATCCCCGCGGAGGCAGGGAAGACGAAGGACGGCTCAAGGTGGGAGCCCTGGCTGCAGGTGTAGGGCCACACGTCGATGGACGCCGGGGACGGTGAGGCGACGCCGTGTCCGGAGCGGCCGCCGGGGAGGCGCCCCTGCTC
The DNA here is from genome assembly GCF_014201195.1 of Nocardiopsis mwathae. NCBI lineage: Bacteria > Bacillati > Actinomycetota > Actinomycetes > Streptosporangiales > Nocardiopsidaceae > Nocardiopsis > Nocardiopsis mwathae. Next base: position 3,560,684 of record NZ_JACHDS010000001.1, read on the forward strand.
CTCCTCCGGCCCAGGTCGCGGCCGCGTGCACGCCGATGATCCCGACTGTGGCACTGAGGGCGGCGCGGCGGGGAGGCAGGCGCATGCCCTATCGGTTCCCACACGTTCCACTGTGAATGCGGCGAAATCGCTGTTTTCTGCTACCCCGTTCGGGGCCTTGCCACGCTGTCACCGTCGATCAACGTGCCGGCCGCGTATCAGCCGAAATCGTCAAGGCGTGCCTAGCGGGGCCGACCGGAGGACGACGCGTGGGGTGAGGGAGCGTGCTCCGCGGGGTCGACCGCGCTGGTCCGGAACGGGGATCCGTTGTCGTTCACCTCCACCACCTGTGCGGTGTTGTCGATGAGGAGATGCACCCGGATCACCCACTCGACGTACGACCGCCGGGTCGTCGCAAGGATGCTGAACAGTTCCCGATCGTTGGCCTCTACGGTGTCGTCGACACTCAACGGAAAGTTCCACGGCTCGGGATGCATACCGCCGGCGGTCACTCGGGGCGGGGCATCCGGATCGTCGAGGTCGATGACCAGAGTTCGGGGCGGCCCCAGCCCGGCCCCGTGTGCGAGGAGGACCGCGCCATCCAATGGCTCGGACCTCTCGACCACGCGCACATCGACCAGCAGGATGTCGACGCGCTCTGCGGTGTCGTTCGCCACGGAGAAACTGACGTCGGTCCAGTTCGCGTCGACTCCCCCATGCTCGTAGGCCCACTCGCGGTAACCGTACTCATAGCCCTGATCCCACGCCCACTGCTCCCGTCGCCAGGAGTCCACCTTCCCGATCTCGACCTCTCCTGCGCTCGCCGGGAAGACGAAGGACGGCCCAAAGGGCGCGCTGATGCTGCAGGCATAGGGCCAGACGTCCACAGTGGCGGGGGACGGTGATTCCACGCGCTGTCCGGGGCGCCCGGTCGGAAGGCACCGGTACTCGCCATCGGCAGGGGCGTTCCGGTCGATGTTCGGGTCGTCGACGTCCACGGGGACGTCCGCGATGGGCGTCGGCGGAGCACTGACCTCCCTCGGCCCTGTTCCCGCGGCACCCCCTCCGCCCTGCCTAGACGGGGTGAAGGTCACGACGACACCGGCGGTCGCGCCCACGAAGACGATCGCCCACACGGCCACCAACGTGTGAAACGCGGGGGTGCCGAGGCGGCCCTGCAGATTCAGCGTGAGAAACGACGAGACAACGGTGGCCGGACCATGGATGGTGGTATTCGTCCGATTCGAGATATCCCGCCCTTGGACGGTCACCCCACTGACGGAATCGGCCGTGACGGTGTTCCGCGTCCCCGCCCCAGGAGACTCGTCCTTCCTATCCTTCATCGCGCCGGAGGAGATCCGACGTCCGGCCACGTCCTGGCGCCAGACGGCGATCAACAGCCCCGCCGCGCCGACGACGGCCGCCGCCCGCAGGGCGATCCACCATCCGAGGTTCCCCTCCGGCCCGCCCCCGGCCCAGATCGCGGCCGCGAGCACACCGGTGATCACCATCGTGGCGGCCAGGGGGGCGATTCGGGGCGGCACACGCATGCGCGGATTATGCCCGGAAATACCCTGCGAAATCAGCCCGATATCCCTGCCGAAATTCGGGTCGCATCGCTGTTACCACCCGCGCCCCACCCGAAAGTCGCGTCACATATCCCATGTCTGCCGCACCTGGCGCATTCACCACGTTTCCTCGCCTCCACGGCGTGGTCGGAAGGGCCACGGCGTCCGCCGCCGTGCGGGCTTCCCACCGCACCCAAGGAGGCCGGCACTCGACCGCGTCAGCCCTGGTCGCGGTCGCGCTACTACCGCCCGGCGGTATCCGTGCCATCGGCGGCATCCGTGCCATCGGCGGCGGCCGCATCGTCGGCCGGGAACCTGCGCTCGTTGATGGCGACCTTCTCCTTCAGCGCCGCTTCGAGGTCGACGTCGAGGACGTCGGCGAGGCGCAGCAGGTAGCTCAGGACGTCGGCCATCTCCATCCGGACGGCGTGGGCCTTGTCCGGGTCGTCCATGACGCGGGCCGCCTCCTCGGGGGTCAGCCACTGGAACTCGGCGGCGAGTTCTCCCGCCTCGCCGGTCAGGGCCATGGCGAGGTTCTTCGGGGTGTGGAACGGTTCCCAGTCGCGGCGGGCGGCGAAATCGGCCAGGAGGTCCTGCAACGCTGTCATGCTCACCCGTCATGACTATCACCCCGCCGCAGGGGGCCGTGACCGGTGCGCCCGGGAGGCCCCCTGTGTTCCTCGCCCACGCGGGGATGCGACGGCATCCGGGTGACGACGAACACCACTTCTTTGGAAATATCTTCCTATGTAGATATCGTTTCCCATGCGGAGCTCGACCACCGCAACCGACCCCCTCCACCGCGCCACCGGCCGCCCCCCGCCCACGACCCCGGCGGAGCCGTCGCGCATAGTGGTGGGATCACCGGACCTCGCGCGGGATGGTCGCGGCTCCGCCCCTTGGAACCATCACCCACGCCACCGATGGAGAACGCATGGAATCGACCCGGACCGAGCGCGCCGACACGGAGGAGGAACCCGCGACCGACAGCGGGCGCGCACCGCTGCTGATCGTGCTGGCCCTCGGGGCGCTGACCGCGCTGGCGCCGCTGTCCCTGGACATGTACCTGCCGGCGCTGCCCGGAGTCGCCGACGACCTCGGGGTGGCCGCTTCGACCGCGCAGCTCACGCTGACCGCGTGCCTGGTCGGCCTGGCGGTGGGGCAGCTCGTGGTGGGGCCCCTGAGCGACGCGCTCGGGCGGCGGCCGCCGCTGATCGTGGGAATGGCCGTCTACACCGCCGCCACGTTCGCGTGCGCCTTCGCGCACGACGCGACGGCACTGCTCGGTCTGCGGGTGCTCCAGGGGATCGCCGGGGCCTCGGGCATCGTGATCGCGCGGGCCATCGTCCGGGACCTGTTCGACGGGGTGGCCGCCGGCCGGTTCTTCTCGACGCTGATGCTGGTCTCCGGGGCGGCGCCGGTGGCGGCCCCGCTCGTCGGCGGGCAGCTGCTGCGCGTCACCGACTGGCGCGGGATCTTCCTCGTGCTCGGCGCCGTCAGCGCGGTGATCCTGGTACTCACCGTCGCGGCCGTCCGCGAGAGCCTCCCGCCCGAGCGGCGGTCCGGAGGCGCCCTCGGCGCGACCCTGCGCACCATGGGCGGGCTCCTGCGAGACCGCGTGTTCACCGGCTACGTGCTCACCGGCGCCCTCGCCTTCGCCGCGCTGTTCGGCTACATCTCCGGCTCGTCCTTCGTCATCCAGGACATCTACGGGGCCTCGGCGCAGACCTTCAGCCTGCTGTTCGGCCTCAACGGCGTGGGCATCGTGATCGCCGGGCAGCTCAACGGGCACGTACTGCTCGGCCGGTTCCGCATGGAGCGGCTGCTGGCCGCCGGACTCGCCGTCATCACCGCGGCCGGGGCCGCCCTGGTCGCCCTGGCCCTGGTACACGCGCCGCTGTGGGCGGTCGTGGCGGCGCTGTTCGTCCTGGCCTCCGGCATGGGGCTGATCCTGCCCAACTCCACCGCGCTGTCCCTCCAGCGCGCCGGGCACGCGGCGGGCGCGGCGTCGGCGCTGCTGGGAACGGCGCAGTTCCTGATCGGCGCGGCGGCCGGTCCGCTCGTCGGCCTGGGCGACGGCGGCAGCGCGCTGCCGATGGCCGCCACCATCCTCACCATGTCCCTGGCGGCCTGCGCCGCGTGCGTGCTCCTGACGCGGCCGCAGGCACTGGCACCGTCGCGAACGGCCGACTGACCCGCGGCCCGAACAGGCCCGGACGGACACTCACGCGACGGCGTTGAGGCGGCGCCCGGCCGCGTAGGCCTCGATGTTGTCGCGCGTGGTGTCGAGGATGCGCCGCACCGCCTCCTCGGTGTAGAAGGCGCTGTGCGGGGTGATGATGACATTGCGCATCCGCAGCAGGATGTGGTCGGTGAGCAGCGTCTCCAGGTCGTGGCCGCGGGTGAAGACCGACCGCAGCAGCTCGGCCTCCTCGCGCAGGGCGGGTTCGGCCTCGATGACGTCCAGCCCGGCCGCCGCCACGGTGCCGTCGGCCAGGGCGCGCAACAGCGCCTGGGAATCGACCACCTCACCGCGCGACGTGTTGATGAGCACCGCCCCGCGGCGCATCCGGGCGAACTGCGGCTGACCGAGCATGTGGCGGGTCGCCTCACCGCCGGGCACGTGCAGACTGACCACGTCCGCCGACGCGAGCAGCGTCGGCAGGTCCACGTAGCCCACCCGCGGATCGGCCGCCAGCACCGCGTCGGGCAGGGGGTCGGTGGCCAGGACGTCCATCCCGAACCCGCGCGCGATCTCCACCGTGTGCCGTCCGATGCCGCCGGTTCCGACCACCCCCATGATCTTTCCGTGCAGGTCGAAGCCGCGCAGCCCGGACAGGGAGAAGTCGCCGCGCCGCGTCCGGTCGACGCCCTCCACGATGCGGTGGCTGATGGCCAGCAGCAGCGCGAACACGTGCTCGGCGATGGTCCGCTCCCCGTACGCCGGAACGTTGTCGACATCCACACCGTGTTCGTGGCACCAGCCCATGTCGATGTGGTCGTAGCCGGTCGAGCGGGTGGCGATGAGGCCGAGGGAGTGGAAGCGGTCCAGGACGCCGGAGGACACATCCGAGTAGATAAAGGTCGAGATGACGTCGGCGTCGGCGTGTTCCACCGCGAGCCGTTCGTTCAGCGGCTCCGCCTCGAACCGCACCTCGTGGTCGCCCGCCAGAACCTTGAGGACCTGACGCTCCCACTCCTCGACTTCGAAGAACGAGATCTTCATCCGTCCTGCCCCTTTCCCGTCGTCCGTGGGCGCGGCCGCCGACCGGCCGGACGCCGCGCCGCGGGCCCACACTTCGACGATGGGACGGGGAGGGCCGCCACGGCAGTCCCCGAAGGTCACGCCGCCCCCGGTCGGAGGTCCCGCGCCGGAGGGGGAGAGGTCGGGGGCGGCCCCGGGTGGCGGGCCTCAGAGTTTGCGGAAGTCGCGGGCCTCCTCCGCGGCTGCGGCGACCGCGGACAGGTCGGCACCGGCGCCGGCGGCCACCTTGGCCGCGACGGCCCCCTCCACGAACGGCGCGTCCACCAGACGCGCCCGCACCTCGGGGCGGTCTTCCAGCACCATCCGGGTGGTGAGCACCGAGCTGCCCAGGTCCATGAGCACGATCACCCCGGCGCCGGACTCCGCCGTGTCCACGGCGGAGCTCACCTTGTCATACGAGGTGCCGAGTCCGCCGTCGTCCGTCCCCCCGGCCGTCGCGACGTCGACGTGCTCCGTGCCGAGCTCGCCGACCATCGCGGCCACTCCCGCGGCGAGCTCCGCGCTGTGCGAGACGAGGACGATACCCACCCTGTCTGTCATGGAAGCCGACCCTACCCCCGCGTTTCACGACGTGAAAAGGGGTGTTCCAGGTGCGGGCCAACGGGTAGGTCGTTTTCGCCACCGTTTCGCCACCGTTTCGCCACCCGACACTCCGCTTCACCCCTGTCCCATCGCCACCACTTCCGTCACACTTCCCCTACCGGGCCATGGTCGGGCCGCCCACCGATCCCGCCGTCCCGCCCGCCGGGGCGGGTGGGACCGCGGCCGCCCCGTTCGAGCAGGAGGCAACCACCGTGAAGAAGTTCGTCAACACCGCCGACACGGTCCTGCGGGACGCCCTCACCGGGCTCGCCGCCGCCCACCCCGAGCTCTCGGTCGACATCGAGCGCCGGTTCGTCGCCCGCGCCGAGCCGCCCCGCTCCGGCAAGGTCGCCCTGGTCTCCGGCGGCGGATCCGGCCACGAGCCGCTGCACGCCGGGTTCGTCGGCCCCGGCATGCTCGACGCGGCCTGCCCGGGCGAGATCTTCACCTCGCCCGTACCCGACCAGATGCTCGCCGCCGCCTCCGCCGTCGACTCCGGTGCGGGCGTGCTGTTCGTCGTGAAGAACTACACCGGCGACGTGATGAACTTCGAGATGGCCGCGGACCTGGCCGGCGACGACGGTATCGAGACCGCCAGCGTCCTGGTCGACGACGACGTGGCCGTGGAGGACTCCACGTTCACCGCGGGGCGCCGCGGCACCGGCGCGACCCTCTTCGTCGAGAAGATCGCCGGCGCACTGGCCGAGGAGGGCGCCGACCTCGCCGCGGTGGCCGACATGGCGCGCCGGGTCGACGAGGCCTCGCGCTCCTTCGCGATCGCCCTGACCGCCTGCACCACCCCCGCATCCGGTAAGCCCGGCTTCGACCTCCCCGAGGACGAGATCGAGGTCGGCGTCGGCATCCACGGCGAGCCCGGCCGCAGGCGGGAGAAAGTGCGCCCGGCGGCGGAGCTGGCCGCCCTGCTCGTGGACACGGTGGTGGACGACCTCGCCTCCGCCCCGGACCAGCCCGCGATCGTTCTGCTCAACGGCATGGGCGGCACCCCCCTGATCGAGCTCTACGTGCTCTTCGGCGAGGTGAGCGCCCGGCTGGAGCAGCGGGGCGTGCGCGTCGCCCGAAGCCTGGTCGGCAACTACGTGACCAGCCTGGACATGGCGGGGGCGTCCCTCACCGCCTGCCGCGCCGATGACCGCATGATCGACCTGTGGGACGCACCGGTCCGCACCCCGGCCCTGCGCTGGGGCGTGTGACCGCTCCCCTCTCCTCCGCTCCCTCCCCCACCCACGACCAACACACTTCAGACGAGGAACACCACCATGGGCACCCTGGACGTCGATGTCGCCACCGCCCGCGCCTGGCTCCAGGCCGCGGCCACCAGCATGGACGACCACGCGGACCACCTGTCCGCCCTAGACGCGGCCATCGGCGACGGCGACCACGGCACCAACATGCGGCGCGGGTTCTCCGCGGTGGCCGACAAGCTCGCGGCGGCCGAGCCCGCGACCGCGGGCGAACTGCTCACCCTGACGGGCCGAACGCTCATCTCCACCGTGGGCGGCGCCTCCGGCCCCCTCTACGGTTCGATCTTCCGCGCCGCGGGCAAACGCCTCGCCGAGCCCACCGCCGATCTCGCCGAGGCGCTGCGCGACGGGCTGGAGGCGGTGCAGAAGCTCGGCGGGGCGCAGCCCGGCGACAAGACCATCGTCGACGCCTACACCCCGGCCGTGGACGCGCTCGCAGCGGCCGTCGCCGACGGCGCCGACCCGGCGGGCGCCGCCCGCGCGGCCGCGACCGCAGCCGACGAGGGGGCGCAGGCCACCATCCCCCTGCTCGCCCGCAAGGGACGCGCCTCCTACCTGGGCGAGCGCAGCATCGGCCACCAGGACCCGGGCGCCACCTCGACCGCGCTGATCTTCGCCGCGCTCGCCGACACCCTGGAGGCGGCGCGGCAGGGGGAGGGCTGAGACGGCCGGACACGGTGCCCCCTCCCCCGCGCCGCATACGCCGGACCCCCCTTCCCATAGGGTGATCCCGCCTCTGCTCGGACGTGAGCGAACGGAAGGACAGCGCGCCATGATCGACCTGCGTTCGGACACGGTCACCAGACCGACCCCGGAGATGCGACGGGCCATGGCCGAGGCCGAGGTCGGCGACGACGTCTTCGGGGAGGACCCCACCCTCCGCACGCTGGAGGAGGAGACCGCGCGGCTGCTGGGCAAGGAGCGGGCGCTGTTCGTCCCCTCCGGCCACATGGCCAACCAACTCGCCGTCTACTGCTCGGCGCGCAGCGGCGAGGAGGTCTGGGCGCACGCCACCAGCCATGTGCTCGGCAATGAGCAGGGCGCCAGCTCCGTTCTGGCCCGCGTCCTGCCGCGGACGTTCGACTCCCCCGACGCGGTGCCCGACGACGCCCTCCTCGAACGCTGGGCCACGGGCACCGATGACGTGCACCGCGCCCGCCCGGCCCTGCTCTGCCTGGAGAACACGTTCACCGGCAGGGCCGTTCCCCTGGCCGGACAGCGGCGCGCGGCCGCCCTCGCCCGCGCCCACGGCCTGCGCACCCACCTGGACGGCGCGCGGCTGTGGAACGCGGCGGCGGCGCTGGGGGCCGCACCCGCCGAGGTGGCCGAGGGCTTCGACACCGTTTCCGTCTGCTTCTCCAAGGGGCTCGGTGCACCGGTCGGCTCGGCGCTGGCGGGCGACGCCGACACGATCGACCGCGCGCGCCGCGCCCGCAAGCTCCTCGGCGGCGGCATGCGCCAGGCCGGGATCATCGCGGCGGGTGCGCTGTACGCCCTGCGCCACCATCTCGACCGGCTGACCGACGACCACGCCCGCGCCGCCCGCCTGGCCAAAGGCATCACCTCGACCACCGGGCTGAGTGCCGAGTCCCGGACCAACATGGTGCTGCTGTCCACCGCCCCCGGCAAAGCGCCCGGTCACGCGAGTGCCTTCGCCGACCAGGGAGTCCGGGCCTTCGCCATCGCCCCGGACCTCATCCGCTTCGTCGTCCACCTGGAGATCGGTGACGCCGACATCGACACCGCCATCGCCGGGATCGGCGCCGCCGTCATGACACGAAGCCAGGGACCGGCGGCGAGGTGAGTCCGCTCCGCAGCGAGATGTTCCTGTTCAGGGCTAATGCCGAGAGCCTGCTGGGTGACCTTGTTGGTGATTGTCCGCGGGGTGTCCTGCGGAGACGAGAAGCAGCGACGAGGACGGCAGGAGCTTGGGGCAGCCGGTCATCGTGCGGGTGGACGGGTGGCCGGGTGGCCGGGCTGGTGGTGGGGGCCGAGGCCTGCGGTCACCCCCGGCCCCGTACCGAGGGGCAGCGACGAGGATGGCGGGGGCGGGGCGCCCCTCCCGTCCCCCGGCCCGGACGGCCCCTTGTTTCCTTTGGTCTCGGAGATATCGGGGGAAAATCGCCTGCGAGCCCCCAATGTCTCCGAGATCAACGGAAGCAGGGCGCGGGAAAGCGCTCTCCCAAGGGGAGGGTCCAGGCGCGCGGGGGTCCGGACGCCCGAATCGAGGGCTGCCGTCCGGCCGGAACGGCGCTGTTCCGCTTCGCGTGAAGCGACTTCCGCCATGCGGGAGGATTCCCCGCCCCGGCGTCCCCTCCTGCGATGAGCATGGGATTTAATCGGACGAAACGGACGCGATCGGATGCGGCCCCATGGTCATCTCGGGGGAGGCTCCGGGCCTCCCGGATCGTGGAAACTGCTGCACGCGAAGCGGAAACCCGGGCTTCCGGGCGGTCCCCAACCGCCCATCCGCTCGCCCGCAGCCGCCCACCGGGCCCGAAAAGGAACCGGACCGCCCGTTCCCGCCCTCTCCTGCGTTGATCAGCGCGGGGCGCCCCGCCCCCGCCATCCTCGTCGCCGCCCCCTCGGTACGGGGCCGGGGGCGACCGCAGGCCTCGGCCCCCACCACCGGCCCGGCCACCCGTCCACCCGTACGACGACCGGCCGCCCCAAGCCCCTGCCGCCCTCGTCGCTGCCGCTTTTTCCCACCGGACACCCCGCAGACAACCGTCGACAAGGCCGCCCATCCGACCCCGCCCACCCCAGCCCGCTCCCACCCGCACGACGATCGCCGAGCCCGCGGCGCCGCCACCGTTAACGAGCGCCTGTGCCTTCATCCGGATCGGGTCGTGTGACAGGCCAGGTGAGCGGTCGGCACATACCCCTATTTGTGCACTTTAGGTGACATCATGTCACCATGAAGAGTGCGAGGCGGTCCGACGCGAAGGCGCAGCCCCTGGTGACGAGCGGCCCTGACCGCCACTCGGCCTCGGACGGAAAACTTCCCGTCACTGTGGGAGTGGAGGAGGAGTATCTGCTCGTGGACCCCTCCTCCCGGCAGCTGAGTACGCAGGCCGACCAGGTGGTGGCGCGGGCGGCCGGGGAACTCGGCGACCAGGTCACCACCGAGCTCACCCGCTACCAGATCGAGATCCGCACCGATCCGCACACGAGTTTGGCCGCCCTGGACGGCCAGCTCCGCACGGCCCGGACCGCCGTCGCGCGCGCCGCGACCGAGCTGGGATTGCGCATCATCTCCAGTGGGACGCCCATCCTGGGCCAGCACACACCCCTGCCGGTGTCCCCCGGTCCCCGTTACTCCCGAAGCATCGCCACGTTCCGCGCCCTGGACCATGAGCAGAGTGCCTGCGCGTGCCACATCCACGTCGGCATCCCCGACCTGGCCACCGCGCTCCAGCTGAGCAACCACCTGCGGCCTTGGCTCCCGTCGCTCATCGCACTGACCGCCAACTCGCCCTACTGGACGGCCCAGGACACCGGCTACGCCAGCTGGCGCACCATGACGTGGGGGCGCTGGCCGGTGGCGGGACCACCCCCCTACTTCGAGTCCCGCACCCACTATGAGGATCTGCTCGACAGCCTCCTGCGCACCGAAACCCTCATGGACCGCGGCGGCCTCTACTGGGACATCCGCCCGTCGCACCACGTGCCCACGCTCGAAGTCCGCGTCGCGGACGCCACCCCCACCGTGGACGACACCGTCCTGCTCGCCGGGGCCGTCAAGGGTCTGGCCACCGGTGCACTGGCCGCGATACGCGAGGGCCGGCCCGCCCCGCGGCCGCAGCCGGAGATGCTGCGGGCCGCATGCTGGCGCGCCGCCCGCGACGGCTTGAACGGCAAGAGCGTCGATGTGCACACCGAACGGCTCGAACCCGTCGCCGCGCACTTCAAACGCTTTTGGGCCGCCTCGCTCCCCGCCCTCGGCGCCGATGACCTCGCACCCCTCCGCGCCGCGCGGGAACGCCTCCGCGCGAAGGGAAACGGTGCCGACCGCCAGCGGCGCGCCTACCGCCGCCGCCACCGCCTCACCGACGTCGTCGACCACCTGGTCCGCAGCACCGCCACCGCCGAACACAACGCACAGAGAAAGAGAAGAGGACTGCCGTGAGCGAGCCGAAGGAAACGGCCACGGGCGAGGTCGAGCAGGACCGGGGAGCGTCCGTGATCGGGTGGTTGGACCGGGTGAACCGGCGGCTGGGCGGAACTCCGTCGGTGTCCGTCGCCTTCGGGGAGCCGATCGAGCGCGACGGGGTGACGGTCGTCCCGGTCGCCCGGAGCCGCTTCATGATCGGCGGGGGCGCCTCGGGCGGCAGCGGCGCGCGTGACGCCGATGGCGGCACGGGCGGTATGGGGATGACCGACCCCGTCGGGTACCTGGAGATCAAGGACGGCGGGGCGGTGTTCAGGCCGACCCGGCACCCGGCGCTGTCGCTCGTCGTACCGCTCGCCGCCATCGCCGGGGCGACCGCGGTGCTGGTGCTGCGGGAGATCCTGCGGCGGTCCTGACCTCTCAGGGGCGGGCGGCGAGGCGGGTGGTGTCGGGCTGGATCGCGCCCGATGCGATCTCCTCGGCGTAGTGGCAGGCCACCCGGTGGCCCTCGGCGACCGTTCGCAGTGCGGGGCGCTCGGTGGCGCATCTCGCCTCCTGGCGCCAGGGGCAGCGGGTGTTGAAGCGGCAGCCCGGCGGCGGTGCGGCCGGGGAGGGGAGGTCGCCCGGGAGGAGGACGCGCTCGCGGGCGTCCTCCAGGTCGGGGTCGGGGACCGGGACCGCCGACATCAGGGCGCGGGTGTAGGGGTGCAGCGGCTCGGCGTACAGCGTGTCGCTTTCGGCCTCCTCCACCAGGCCGCCGAGGTACATGACGCCGACGGTGTCGCTGACGTGCCGGACCACCGCCAGGTCGTGCGCGATCACCAGGTAGGTCAGGCCCCGCGCCCGCTGCAGGTCCTCCAGCAGGTTGAGCACCTGGGCCTGGATGGACACATCCAGTGCGGAGACGGGTTCGTCGCAGATGATCAGGTCGGGCTCCAGCACCAGGGCGCGGGCGATGCCGATGCGCTGCCGCTGCCCGCCGGAGAACTCGTGCGGGTAGCGCGCCAGGGCCGCACCGGACAGGCCGACCGCCTCCAGCGCCTCGATCACCCGGGACCGCCGCTCGTCCCTGCTTCGTCCGATGCGGTGTGCGGCCAGGCCCTCCAGCAGGATCGACTCGACGTTCTGCCGGGGGTTGAGGCTCCCCAGCGGGTCCTGGAAGACCATCTGCGCCCTGCGGCGCGTGCGCCGCATCTCCTCGGCGGGCAGGTGCGCCAGGTCGACGCCGTCCAGCCAGACCCGGCCGTCGGTGATGTCGACGAGCCGCAGCACCGCCCGGCCCAGCGTGGTCTTGCCGCAACCCGACTCCCCCACCAGGCCGTAGGTGCTGCCGCGCCGGATGGCCAGCGACACCCCGTCGACCGCATACACGTGGCCGACCGTCCGGTCGACGAGGATGCCGCGCCGGATCGGGAAGTGCACCTTCAGATCGGCGATCTCCAGCAGGTCCGGCCCGCCGCCGGCCCCGCCCGCCGGCTCCGTGGGCGTCATCGGGGGTCTCCTTCCCGTGCGGGTTCCGCGCCGGGTGTCCACTCTCCGCCGCCCGCTGCGTCAAGCCCGCCGGGGGTGGCGGGGTTGACGCAGCGGTGGCGGTGGTCCGCCGCCGCGTCTCGCAGGCCCGGGGGGCCGCCCAGGCACCGCTCGGTGTAGCGGTCGCAGCGGGGCGCGAACGCGCAGCCGTCGGCCCAGGCGATGTCGTCGTTCACCGACCCCCGGATCGGTGTCAGCGGCTCATGGCGCGGCGCGTTGAGCCGCGGGATCGAGGCCAGCAGCCCGACGGTGTAGGGATGCGTCGGCGCGGCGAAGAGCCGCCGCCGTTCGGCGGCCTCCACCACCTTCCCGGCGTAGAGCACGTTGATCCGGTCGCACAGGCCCGCCACCACGCCCAGGTCATGGGTGATCATCAGCAGTGCGGTCCCCTCCTCGGCGACCAGGTCCTTGAGCAGTTCCAGGATCTGGGCCTGGATGGTGACGTCGAGCGCGGTGGTGGGTTCGTCGGCGATGAGCAGCCGGGGGCGGCAGGCGACCGCCATCGCGATCAGGGCCCGCTGCCGCATGCCGCCGGACAGCTCGTGCGGGTACTCCCGCAGCCGCCGGTCGGGGTCGGGGATGCCCACGCGCCGCAGCAGCTCGGCGGCCTCGGTCCGGGCGGCGTCGCGGCGCAGCCCCCGGTGCCGGGTGAGGATCTCGGTCACCTGCACGCCGATGGGCACGACGGGGTTGAGCGAGGACAGCGGGTCCTGGAAGACCATGGCCAGCCGGGACCCGCGCAGGTCGCGCATGCGCTCGGGCGGCAGGGCGAGCAGGTCGAGCGTGCCCGGGGCGGCGCCGGGGTCGGCCGGGCCGCCCCCGGCGTGCGCCGCCCCGCCCGCCCGGAACAGGGCGCGGCCGCCGACCCTGACACCGTGGCGCGGCAGCAGCCCCATCAGCGCCAGGGAGGTCACGCTCTTGCCGCACCCGGACTCTCCCACCAGGCCGACGACCTCCCCTTCGTCCAGGGTGAACGACACCCGGTCGACCGCCCGGACGTCGCGCCGTCCGCGTGCGGTGAACGTGACCGACAGCTCGTCCACGGTGAGCAGGGGCATCGGCGTCACTTCCTGAGTCGGGGGTCGAGGGATTCCCGCATCGCCTCACCGAGCAGGGTGAAGCCCAGCGCCGTGACGATGATGGCCAGCGCCGGGTACACGGCGAGCTGCGGTGCGCCGCTCAGGAAGCGCTGCGCGTCGGCGAGCATGGTGCCCCACTCGGGGGTCGACGGGTCGGGGTTGCCCAGCCCCAGGTAGGACAGGGCCGCGGCGTCGATGATGGCGGTGGCCAGCGTCAGCGTGCCCTGCACCAGGACCGGTCCCAGCGAGTTGGGCAGGATGTGGCCGAGTGCGATGCGCCGCTTGCGCACGCCCAGCGCGCGGGCGGCCAGCACGTAGTCGCGCCCGGCCTGGGCGATCATGGCGCCGCGCAGCAGCCGGGCGAAGATGGGGATCTGGGCGACGCCGACGGCGATCATGACCGTGGCGAGGCTCTGGCCGAGCAGCGCGGCCACGCTGACGGCCAGCAGCAGTGCGGGGACGGCCAGCATCATGTCGGTGACGCGCATGAGCGCCGCGTCCAGCCGCCGCCCCCACACCCCGCCCAGGGCGTGGGCGGCCCCGGCGGTGCCGCCGAGGAGGGCGCCGACGGTGAAACCGAGCAGGGTGGCGACCACCCCGACCAGCAGGGTCTGGCGGGCGCCGATGATCATGCGCGAGAACTGGTCGCGGCCGAGGTTGTCCAGGCCCAGCCAGTTCTCGGCGCGCGGCCCGACGAACACGTTCTGGTTGGGGAAGACCTCGTTTCCCCAGGTCTGGGCGGTGGGGCTGTAGGGGGCGAGCCAGGGCCCGAAGATCGCGAAGAAGAGGAAGACGCAGACGGTTCCGGCCCCGGCGATGGCCATGGGGTTGCGGCGCGTCCGGTCGAAGGCCTCGCGCCAGACACCGTGTCCGCGTCCGTCCTCGGCGCGTGCGGCGGTGAGTTCGGCGAGCCGGTCGATCCTGTCGGCCTTTCTCGACATCAGCTCACCCGCACTCTCGGGTCGAGGAGGCTGTAGGAGATGTCCACCAGCAGGTTGATGAGCACGTACATGGCGGCGATGATCAGGATGAAGCCGAGCAGGGCGGGGTAGTCGCGCGTCTGGGTGGAGGCGTAGACGAACGATCCGATGCCGCCGAAGGCGAACACGCTCTCGGTGAGCACGGCGCCGGCGAACAGCGCCCCGGTCTGCAGGCCGATCGCGGTCATCACCGGCAGCATGGCGTTGCGCAGCACGTGCCGGGTGCGCACCACGTGGCGGTGGAGTCCCTTGGCTTCGGCGGTGCGCACGTAGTCCTCGCCGAGGACTTCCAGCACGCTGGCCCGGGTCATCCGCACGACGACGGCGAGGGGGATGCTGGACAGCGCGAGTCCAGGCAGGGCCAGGTGCAGGATCGCGTCCCAGGCGGCGTCCCACTCGCGGGTCATCAGGCCGTCGAGGACGAAGAAGCCGGTGACGCGGGTGGCGCTGAGGCCGGGGGTCTGCCGGAAGGCGGAGGGGAACCAGCCGAGGTGTTCGGCGAAGACGACTTTGAGGACGAAGGCGAGGAAGAACACCGGGGTGCAGATCCCGATGAGGGAGCCGCCGACGACGGCCGAGTCGAGCAGGCCGCCGCGGCGCCGCGCGGCCAGGTAGCCGAGTGGGATGCCGATGCCGACGGCGATGACCATGGCGGCGACGGCGAGTTCGGCGGTGGCGGGGAAGCGCAGCGCGAACTCGTCGAGGACCGGGCGGCCGGTCTGCAGCGAGGTGCCGAGGTCGCCCTCGGCGAGTCGGGTGAGGAACCGCCAGTACTGGACGGCCAGGGGGTCGTCGAGGCCCAGGGCCCGACGCAGCGCCGCCCGCTGCTCGGGGGAGGCGTCCTCGCCGAGGAGAGCGTACTCGGGTCCGCCGGGCAGTCGGCGCAGCCAGAAGAACAGCAGCACCGAGAGGCCGAACAGGGTCGGGATCAGCTGCAGTGTCCGCCGGACGATGAAGCGCAGCACCTGCGTGCCGCCTCCCCTCCGTTATCCGTGCTCTGCTCCCCGCCCCGGTGGTGGTCTCGGGGATGCCGAGCGGATATCGGCGCGGATCGGCACCGACATCCCCGAGATCGGCGGGGCGGGGGGTGGGGTCAGGAGAAGGAGGCTTCGGCGAAGTTCTCCTGGGTGAGCGGGCTGACGGCGGGCGGGGTGACGTCGGGGGCGAACGCGATCGACGGCGGCGAGTGGGAGATCGGCAGACCCGGCAGGTAGTCCATGATCTCCTGGTTGACCTCCTGGTAGAGGGCGGTGCGCTCGTCGGCGTCGGGGGTGGTGGACACCTCCCTCATCCGCTCGAAGAGCTCTTCGTCGCGGAAGCCCCAGGCGCTGTCGTAGCCGTCGAACCAGGTGCCGAGGAAGTTGTAGGCCTCGTTGAAGTCGCCGGTCCAGCCGAGGAGGTAGAGGCTGCAGCCGCCGCTGTCGGTGTGCGGGATGTAGTCTCCCCACGGCATCGAGTCGGCGGTGACGGTGATGCCGACGGATTCGAGGTCGGCCTTGATGATGTCGAAGATGTCCTGCGGGGCGGGCATGTAGGGCCGGGTGACCTCGGTGGGGAAGCACATGTCGATCTCCAGGTCGGACTGCCCGGCCTCCTGGAGCAGCGCCTCCGCCTTGTCGGGGTCGTGGTCATAGGTGGTGACGTCCGGCGACCAGCCCTCGACGGTCTCGGGGATGAACTGGGTGGCGACCCGGCCGCCCTCGGGGAGGATGGTGTCGACGATGCGCTGGCGGTCGACGGCGTGCGCGATGGCCCGCCGCACCTTCTCGTCGCCCAGTTCCTCACCGGCCTCCTGGTTGTAGGCGAGGTAGAGGATGTTGAAGACGTCGCGCACCGGCACCTGGAACCCGGCGTCCTTCAGCGGCTCGACGTCGGCCGGCCCGACGAGGTCGTAGCCGTGGATGTCGCCCGCCTCCAGGGCCTGCTTGCGGGCGGCCTCCTCCGAGATCGTCTTGATGATCAGGGTCTTGACCTTGGCGTTCTCTCCCCAGTGGTCGTCGAACCGCTCCAGGACGACCTCCTGGGCGTCGCGGTCCCAGTCGACGAGCCGGTAGGGGCCGGTGCCCGCGACCGTTCCGGCCTCCTGGGTGTAGGAGGGCAGAACCGGGGAGCCGGGGTCGCCGGTGACCTCCTCCTGGGCGACCTGGTCGATGACCTTCGGGCTCATGATCCCGAAGGAGGCGAGGCTGAAGGCGCCCGGATAATTCGCGGAGGGCTCCTTGACTTCGATCACCGCGGTCAGGTCGTCGGGTGTGCTGCAGGACTCGAAGTTGGGATCGGGTGTGTCTTCGTCCTCGTTCTCGGCGAATCCCCCGAAAATGTTCTGCCAGTAGTAGGTCTGGTTGCTGTTCTGGTAGTTGCCGGTGAAGTTGTACCAGCGGTCGAAATTCGCGCACACCGCCGCGGCGTCGAAGTCCTCGCCGTCGTGGAATTTCACGCCGTCGCGCAGGTGGAAGGTCCATTCCGTGCCGTCGTCGGACTGCTCCCAGGACTCGGCCAGCCCGCCGATGATCTCGGTGCCGCCGGGCTCGTGGGCGAGCAGGGTGTCGTAGATCTGCCGGGTGACGCGGAAGGTCTCGCCGTCACTGGTCAGGACCGGGTCCACCGTGCGGGGGTCTCCGGCTCCCGCGAACACCAGCGGCTGCGTCTCATTTCGCTCACCACCGTCGCCGCCGTCTCGTGTACTTTCTGCGCAACCTGTGACGATCAATACCAAGATCAACGCCGACGCGGTGATCGACAGCGATCTCGCCGACTCCGGAATGAACACGGTCCACCTCACTTGGGGGGCTGGTGGCGCTGCGGTCGTTGAGAGGAACCCTAATCGCCCCGACCCGAGATCGGGAAAATGTAACGCATCATCAATGGAACCGTGTCCTTTCCGCGCTTTGCCCCACACGTCCGTTTATCGGTAGGCGGAATTCCGATATCGCCATTGTGGCGCGTGCGACCCCTGGAGAATGGGAGCATGGTGGGGGCGGCAGAGCGCCCGCCCCGGCAGGGGGAACACCCCGTCTTCGAGAACCCAGGGAGCGACAGGCAGTGGACGTCCAGGAGCTGGCGGCGCGCGTCAGGGCGGCGAGTTACGGTCCGGCGAGCGCGGAGGCCGTCGACCGGCAGACCGGTGTGATCGCGAAACGCCTCGATGTCCTGGCCGCGGACTTCGGCTACGACCCCGGCGCCCTCTCCGTCGAGCAGGCCGCGGTGCTGGAGGAGGTCTACCTCACCGAGCGCGACGTCCCCGTCGTGGAGGCCGACGACATCCGTGATCTGTACGACGCCCACGAGCCCGACGCGGTGCCGCACAACGAGGACATGCACGTGATCGCGGTGGACCCGACCCTGTGGCAGGAGTACGCGCTGATGAGCGCAGGGGAGGCCGGAGCACTCGGGTTCCACGTGGTGTTCGACGCCGCCCGACTGGCCACGCGCCTCGGCGGCACGGAGCTGACCGACGAGCTCGCCGACGCCATCGCCTGGGAGCTCACCAGCGAGGTCTCCCCGGGGTGACGGCTCGGTCGCACCGAGGTGCACCGCCGTTGCCGAACGGCAACCGAACCGTCACCGCCCCTTCTCCTTCCGGCCCTTCCGTGTGACGCACATCTCCTCTATTACTCAATGGTTGCGTCTTCACCGAACGACGGAAGGGAATCCCCCACATGCGTCCCTTTGCACGACGCGCGTCCCGATCCGCGATCGCCGCCGTCTCCGCCGCCGTGCTCGCTCTCGGCACGGCCGCGGCGGCGCACGCCGACCTGACACCCGACGAGCTGCGCCGCGTCACCGACGAGTACCTCTTCGGCGTCGGCCTCGGCCGCTTCATCGAGATCCGCGACCAGGCCCCGCACGCCGGCCAGCTCGACTGGAGCTCCGACTCCTGCACGATGGCGCCGAACCGCCCCCTGGGCTACGACTTCGACCCGGGGTGCAAGCGCCACGACTTCGGCTACCGGAACTACAAGCTGCAGGTGCGGTTCACCGAGCCCAACCGGCTGAAGATCGACGACAAGTTCCGCGACGACCTCTACGGCCAGTGCGGCGGCGACTGGCTGTGCCGGGGTATCGCCGACATCTACTACCACGCGGTTCGGCAGTTCGGCGGCTTCGAAACCACCACTGACGAGGCCCTGGAGAACGGCGACGTCGAGGAGAAGGTGGAGGTCCTCGTCGAACTGGTCGACGACCTGGAGGACGCCGACACCCAGGCCGAGGCCGACCGCATCGTCGAGGAGTTCGAGGACGAGCACGACGTCGACATCGCCGAGGACTACCCGGTGAGCTGACCCCCGCGCCTCTTTCCCGCCGAGGCGTCGAGGATGTGCGGCGCCCGGTTCCGCGCCGGGCGCCGTTCCCGTGTCCGGTCGGACACGTTCGAGCATCGTCGCGGGTGGGTAGGTCCCCGGCTGTGCGGCGCTCGGGGCGACCCGGGCGCCGACCTGGATGTGCAGACCGCTACCCGGGGAGATCGCAATGCACGCAACCGTCGGCGACCGAGTGCGGATCAAGGGCCGCGTCGTCGGGATGAAGGAGCACGTCGGGGAGATCGTCGAGGTGCGCGGCTCACAGGGCAGTCCGCCCTACCGCGTGCGCTTCGACGACGGCCACGAGACCCTGATGTTCCCCGGCCCCGACTGCATCATCGAGCAGCGCCGGCCCGCCGACTGAGGCCACCCGCGCGGGTGGCCCGGCGGCACCGGCCCGGCCGTCACCGGGCCTGGCAGGTCGGGCACCAGAAGAGGTTGCGCCCGGCCAGCTCCGCCGCGCTGATCGGCGTCGAGCACACCCGGCACGGCTCGCCCGTGCGGTAGCAGACGTACAGGGTGTCGGGCCGGGGCACGGGGCGCGCCTCGGGGTCGGGGCGGTGCCCGGGCCGGGTGGTGATGATGTAGCCGTCGCGCACCCCGTCGTGGAGCAGGTCGGCCAGGTCCGCCCACAGGGCGTCCCACTCCTCGCGGGCCAGGTCGCGCCCGGCGCGGTAGGGGTCGATCCCGGCGCGGAACAGCGACTCGGCCCGGTAGATGTTGCCCACCCCCGCGATGACGTCCTGGCGCATCAGCAGCGCCGCGATCGTGGTGCGCGACCGGCTGACCACCCGCCACGCCCGCTCGGGGTCGGCATCGTCACGCAGCGGGTCCGGCCCCAGCTTGGCCTGGACGGCCAGCTTCTCCTCTTCGGTGATGACCTCGCAGGCGGTCGGGCCGCGCAGGTCGGCCCAGCTCGAGGCGGTGACGATCCGCACCCGGACGGCGCCCACCGGGGGCGGCGCCACCACGAAGCCGTCGCCGTCGCGGTCCAGCTCGCGCCGCTCGCCGTTCTCGGCGCGCGGTGCGCCCAGGTAGCGTTCGCCGTCGGCGTCACCGAACGTCCAGGCCCCGTAGAGGCCGAGGTGGACGCGGAGCCAGTCACCGGAGTCGAACCCGCAGAACAGCTGCTTGCCGTGGGCTTCGGCGCCCATCAGGGTGCGCCCGTCGATCCGCCGCGCGCCGTCGGCGAACCGCCCCTGCGGGCTGCTGACCCGCACCCGGGAACCGCCGTAGTGCTTGGTGAAGTGGCTCGCCAGCCGGTGCAGGGTGTGTCCCTCGGGCACGTCGCTCCTCCCACGACGGCCTCACCTGCCGTCCGCTCGTCCTCGCCGCGCTCGCGCCCGGCCGTCTGGCACTCTATCCGCCGGACGCGCCGAACCGGGGCAAACGGTCTGGTTCCACTTCACCCATCCGGACACCCCGAACCCCGCCCGATCTCGGGCGTTTCCTCCGCATTTGAACCGCCATCAGGCTGTCAGCGCAGCTCGCCGGAGAGTGTCCCATTGACACCCCGCCTGTCCGGCACCCAACCTGATGACACAGCGTGTTCACACAGGTGTGTAATCGGGACCATGCCGCCGGGAACCCCTCGCCCGAGCCGGCTGTGCCCTCCTCCCCCGTGCGTACCCCCCGATCGAGAAAGGCGCGCGATGTTCGTCTCGGAGACGCCGTTGGTCACCGAGGACCTCGTCGACACCGGGCTCGTGGCCGCCGACTGGGACGAGGCCACACGGCGGCTCGCGGAGCTGCTCTACGTCGCGGGCCGGGTCACCGACCTGGAGGGCTTCCTCGCCGACGTGCGCGACCGCGAGGAGCGGATGCCCACCGGCATGCACGGGCGAGTGGCGCTTCCGCACGCACGCTCCACACACGTCCCCGTGCCGAGCCTGGCCGTGGGGGTGTGCGCCGACGGTGTCGACTTCTCCGGCCCGGACGGGCCCGCCCGGTTCGTCTTCCTGATCGCCGCCCCCGCCAGCGGCGGCGAGGACCACATGCGCATCCTGTCCGGGCTGGCCCGCATGCTCGTCCGCGCCGACTTCCGCACCGCGCTGCGCCGCGCACCCGACGCGCGCGCCGTCGCCGACGAGCTGCTGGCCTTCCAGCGGCGGTCCCTCCGGATCCTGCGGTGATCCCGGAGGTATCGGCGGCTCACGGGCCGCTCCCACCCCCGGTCGCTCCGCGCCCCGCGGAAAGGAAGGGGGACGGGATCGGCGCTACCGTTCCCGGGGGTCGGCGTGCAGGATCTCCTCGGCCACCGATCCCGGGTCGTGCAGGCAGCGCCAGGCCGGAACACACACACTGGGGTGGCCGCTCAACCTGGTCAGCAGGTCGCCATGGGCCATGAGGCGGCGTAGCTCGGGGCCGTTCTCCGCCTGGTCCAGCAGGACCAGAACCTGGCCCGCCTCGGCGGTGACGCACAGGTCGGCCGCGTGCCCGTGGAACGACGGGCCGGGAGTGAAGGGCGCGCCCCGCTCCCCCAGTGCCCCGCGCAGCGCGCGCAGCGCCGCGTTCTCCCCGTCACCGGTGTGGCCGCTGGCGCACAGGTCGCGCAGCGGACCGTCGGTCCCCGCCCAGAACACCCGGTCGCCGACGACGATCAGTCGCGACACCGCGCGGGTGAGCGCGGTGGCCCACACCTGGTCGGCGCCCACGGCCCGGTCGGCGAGCCGGGCGGACGCGCCGACGGCCACCGTCGGCGAGACCACCATGACGTCCACCGCGCCGTCCTCGGCACCGCGGAAGTCCTCGGGACCGCCGACCCTGACCTCCCGGCGGAAGCGCTGCCGCCGCACCAGCCGCCGCAGCAGCGCCCACTGGGGTTGGAAGGGGGCGATGACGCCGACGACGGCGCCCTCCGGCAGCGACCCGTCGAGTTCCTGCAGGACGACGGCGACCCGGTAGGCCTCCTCCCGGTTGACCGCGGACGCGCCGGGCACCGGTTCGCACTCACCGGAGAAGTGCCGCCACTCCACGGCGCGCCCGCCCATGGCGCTTTCGAGCGGCGGGGCACCGCTCTCCCGCGCCGTGTCCCGGTCCCGGGTGGGGTCGGTGGCCACCGCGATCCGGCCGCCGTAGCAGCGCCGGGAGGCCACCGCGGCGATGGCCGGGTGGGAGCGGTCGTGCTCGTCGAGCCACAGCTCGGGGCGCCCGGCGGCCGCGGTGGCCGCGGCACACGCCCGGTAGGCCGAGGAGCCGCCGTGGGCGAGCTCCGGGCGCCGCTCCAGCCAGGTGGGGCCGGCTGCACCGCGCAGCCGGCGCTCCTCCGCCGGCTCCAACAGGGTAGGGGGAGCCGACTGGGCGGGGTCGCCGATGACCAGCGCCCGCTTCGCACGGTAGAGCAGCGGCAGCACCTCGGCCATCCGGCACTGGTCCGCGCCGGCCACGACGACCAGGTCGAACAGGCCGGCCTGCGGCGGCAGCGCGCGGGCCGAGCCGACCCCGACCGCCCAGGCCGGGACGACGGCCAGCAGGTGGGCGAAGCCCGGCCAGCCGGTCGTGTGGTGCCAGTTGAGCGTCTCCAGACGGTTGAGCAGCGCCTGGCGCCCCTGACCGGCCCGCCGGGTGACGGCGCTGTGCAGGCGCGAGGCGCCGGACAGGCGGTGGCAGGCCTGAGCCGCCTCAAGGTCGGCCACCAGGTCGGTGAGCCGGGGGACGCGGCCGCGGCGGTCCAGTGCGGTACGCCAGTCGAGTTCCACCTTGGCCGCGCGGCACAGCTGGCGGAGGTTGTCCGGGGTGGGTTCCACGCCGAGTTCGCGGCGGATGGCGGAGCGGTGGGCGAGCGCGACGAAGCCGCCACCGCGCGCCCGCTCGGCGCGCCGCAGCCAGTAGCCCGGATCGCCGCGCTCGGAGGTGAACAGCACGTCGGGGTCCCAGCCCAGGCAGATCATCCGGTCGCGCTCCTCGGCGAGCAGCGCGAGGACGTGGCCGTTGCGGGCGATCGCGTCGATGGATCTCCACGCGCTGTCCACCCGCGCCCAGTCGTCGCGCAGGCCGCCGTCGTGGGGAGCGGGCTCCGGCGCGGCCGGGGGCTGCTCGGCGAGCCGCTCCAGGCTGCGGATCTCCCGGGTGCGGTGCTCGGGCGAACCGGTGCGCAGGATCAGGTGGCCGGGGGCCTCTCCGGCCCGGGACACGACCCGGTCCAGCAGGCTCTCCTCGGCCGCCGCGACCAGCACGGTGTGCCCGGCCACCACGGCGGTCCGCACGACGGCGTCGACGAGGTCGTCGACACCCGTCCCCGGTGGAGCCGCCGCCGCGGTCAGGCGCTCCCGCATGGCCGACCGCAGGATCGCGTACTGCGCCTCGGTGAGGCGGGCCGCGGCCACGGGCGGCACCGCGTCGCCTCCCGCGCCCCCGCCGTCGGCGGCCGACCGCTCCGCCGCGAGCTCGCCCTCCAGCAGCGCCTCCAGCGCGGTGCCGACGGCCTGGCCGGGGCGCGGGCCGTCGCGGTGGCCGGAGTCGAGGTCGGCGAGGAGGCCGGCCACCGTCCCCGGGTGCTCCTCCTCGACGGCGGTGTTCGCGGCGGGGCCGGCCCGGAACAGCATCGCGACGTTGTGCGCGCCCGCGCGCGGGTAGACCTGCGGGAGGGTGCCGCGCATCGCGCGCGGGAGGATGTCGTCGACCCGGTCGGTGTCGAGCCGGGTGAGCAGGGTGCGGACCTTGGCCTCCAGGTCGCCGACGACGGCGTCGTGGGGGCGCGCCCCCTCGGGGTTGCCCTGGCGCAGAACGCCGCGCAGTGCGGCGAGCTCGTCGGGGTGCGTGATGCCGGCCCGCCGCAGCAGCGCGGGGTTGATGTCGGGCTCGGAGACGGCGCGCACCCGCGACTCGCCGGTGCCGGGGACGACCTCGACATCGGCGACCAGCAGCGGGGCGGCCCGCCAGCGGGAGTCGATGACGTCGCCGGGGCCGGTGCCGTCGTCGGCCTCGGGGGCGAGCAGGACGACCGGGTAGCCGTAGCGCAGCGGGCGGCCGTCGCGTTCGGCCCGCCGCAGCAGCGCCCCGGCCTCCGGCGGGACCTGCAGGGCCTCCCCCGCGCCGCTGAACAGGGCCTCGGCGCCGGCGGGCAGGCAGATGTGGGTGGGCGAGGCGGTGGCGGAGTCGGTGACGCCGAGCTCGATGAGGTGGTCGAGGACGGCCTCGCGGTGCACGCAGGCCCTGTAGTAGTCGAGCAGGGCGCGGATACGGCCGTCGCCGGTGCGGTGGTGCCCGGGATGGGGTTCCGGCTGCGGTGGGGCGGCGGCCGGGCGGGACGGTGCCGCGGGCGGCACGATGAGCACGGTGACGTCGCCGTCGTGCCCGGTGGGTCTGCCGGATCCGTTGGAACCGCGGGAGCCGTTCGACGGCACCGAGCGCGGGTCGCGTTCCGCACGCGCCGGGCCGCCTCGGCGGCGGTCCCGGACGAAGGAGTCGGGAGAAGGGACCGACACGTCGCACCCCATGTCGAATCGCGGATGAGAACCGGCTCGACCGGGACGTGATCAGCCGACCACCCCCGGTCAGTGGCCCCTATTGTGCTCCCGCGGCGGTCGACGTGCAGGAAGAACGGAGAAAAAACTCCTGGTAGCACGGGGAAAGGGGCGGTCCGGGGCCCCGGTCGGGAGCGTCGGCTCCCGCGGGTTCGGGCCCGCGGGCCGGGCGGCGCGGCGGGTCAGAGCGCCTTGAGCGCCGCCAGGACGCGGTGCAGGGTCGCGGTGTCGGGGCGGTCGGCGAGCAGTGTGCCGCCGCGGTCCGCGGGGGCGGTGGAGCAGGGGGCGGGACGGGGTCGGGGGGGAAGCGGTCGTGGGGCCTGTTCGGGGACCGGGGCCGGACGACCGCGGCGGGAACCGCGCAGCACGCCGCGCACCCTCCTGCGGACGACGGCGAGGGCGCCGTCGTTCCGGCCCATCCGGATCTGCACGCCCAGCCGGGTGCCCGGCCCCGCGCGCACGGCCGCGACCAACAGGTGGGTGTCGCTCCGGGTGACGAGGAGGTCCTCCGGCACACCGCGGCCGCTCCCGCACGGCGCCCGGAACAGGCGCTCGCCCACGACCCGGCCGATGGAGCGGGCCGACCGGCGGGCCTGCTCCCGCTCGGCGACGGGGTCCGGCCCGAGTGCGGCGAGGACGTGGCCGCTTCGGTAATCCACCAGGGCCACCCCGCAGACGCCGGGTATTGCCAGGATTTCGCGCAACTGGTCACCGATCGCGAGCAAGGCACGCCTCCAGATGTCCGATCCGCGTCCGGGTTCCTCGGGGCGCCCCGGCGCGAATCGTTCGCGTCATGGGATTGTGAGCGTATTGCTACCCGACCGCCTTTCGCACCGTTTCTCGAAGATTTCTTTCCGGTGGAGCGGACGATTCCGAGGTTCCATGCCCTCTATCCGGTAATCGCCCTCGACGCACGAGTGTCGGAATCCCGCGGGGCCGACGACGCACGCGCGATCCCCTGCACTACAGGCTCTTCCGCCCGTCCCCGCGCGTTCCTCCGCCGTACGCCCTCCGTTCATCGGTCCGACTCCGGCCGCGACCGCGAGCCGCACCGCCCGTATCCCGACCCGTTTCCGATCCGCTTCCGATCCGATTCCGCAGTTCACGGAGTCCCCATTGAACCGGGCGAACGGGGAGCGGTGGAAACGATCAGCGAGTCGGGGCGATAAACCGCCCGGACATTGCCCACCGATGCTTTCCCATGCTTTCCGATTCGTCGGGGATACCAATCACGCCACTGTGGCCAGCGGATTCTTCCCCCGGCGCACGACCGATTCCCGCCTCCCCGGCCGAGGGCGCCGCCTCAGCCCGATTCCAGGGTGCGCAGCGCCAGCCACAGCTCGGCGCGGTAGTCGGGGTCGTCGAGGTCGCCGGGGAGCAGCTCGCGGATCCTGGTGATCCGGTACCGCAGCGTGTGCCGGTGGACCCCCAGCGCTTCGGCGGCCGCGTCCCACCGCCCCGCGGCGGCGAGGTAGGCGCGCAGCGACCGCAGCAGGTCGTCGGCCGACCGGTGGGCCAGCAGCGGGGCCAGCAGGTCGCCGGCGAGCCGCGCGCCGGCCGGGGTGTCCACCAGGCCGAGGAAGCCGCCGGGCAGGTCGGCCGAGCGGACCAGCGTGCGGGCGTCGCGGCGCGCCGCCTCCAGAGCGCGTTCCGCCTGGCTTGCGGCCATGGGCAGGTCCCGATAGCCCCCCGGCCCGCCCACGCCCACGGGGCCGCCGGTCAGCCGGGCCAGCGTTCCCCCGGGGTCGTCTGCGGCGGCGCCCAGTACCGCCACCCGGTCGTCCAGCTCCGCTGCCAGGCAGCGGTCCAGCGCCGGGTCGCGCAGCGCGGCGCGGCCCGTCTCCGCCGGGGCCAGCGCCACGGCCACCGGCGGCACGGGCAGCGCGGCCAGCAGCCCCTCCGCCGCCGCGCGCTCCACCTCCACCGCGCCGTCGAGCAGCGCCTCCAGCAGACCCTCGCGCAGGCCTGCTCCGCGGTCGGGCGCGGTGCGCTCCAGTTCCAGCGAGAGCAGCGACACGGCCGCGTTGACCAGGGTCCGCTCCTCGGAACCGAGCCGGTCCGCGCCCCCGACCACGAGGAACCCCTGGACCCGGCCGCCCACACCCAGCGGCTGCACCGCGGCCGTCTCCCCGCCGGCCGACACCGACGCGCCGGCCCGCTGCCGCGCCTCGCGCAGGCGGCGCACCTCGGCGGCCAGGTCGGCCGCGCGCGCCGCGGCACGGGCCGGAACCGCGTGCCGGGGCGCGCCGTCGGGGCCGAGCAGCAGCAGCCAGTCGCCGACCTCGCCGGAGAGCCGGTCGACGATGGCCTCGGCGCCGCGCAGCGCCGCCTGGGTGAGGCGGCGCTGCGCGGCGAAGGCCCGGCTCAGCCCCTCGTAGGACTCCTTGGCCAGGAGGCGGGAGACCTCCTTGCCGACCGCGATGAACGGCGTCGGCCGCGGCACCTCGACGAGTGGGAGCCCGAGCTCCCGGGCGGCGTCGACCAGATCGGTGGGAACGTCGTCGTGGGCCACCCCGCTGCCGAAGCCCAGGCCGCTGACCTCGCGGCGGACCAGCCGACGCACGTAGTCGCGCGCGGCCTGCGCCCCCTCGGTCCAGCGCACGCCGGTGGTGAGGACGAGTTCGCCGCCCTCCAGGTAGGGGGTGGGGTCGGTGAGCTCGCTGACGGCGACCCAGCGCACCTCCCGGTCGAGCCGGTCATCCCCGGCGAGCAGGCGCAGCCGGAGCCGCGGGGTGCGCAGCAGGGCGCCGAGTGTGGGCGGCACGGTCTCTCCCGATCACCACATTGGCCAAGAACTCCCCCGATCTTATCCAGAGCGGAGATAACCGGGCGGGTCCGCCGAACCGTAGTGTCGAGCCGACTCGCGTACTTGAGGGAGGACAGCCCATGGCCACGACCGAGATCCCGCAGGCCCGGCGGATCGTCACCGAGATCCCCGGACCGCAATCGCGCGCGCTGCAGGAGCGCCGCCGCCGGGCGGTGGCGCAGGGCGTGGGCAGTGTCCTGCCCGTCTACGTGCAGCGGGCCGGCGGCGGGATCGTCGAGGACATCGACGGCAATGCCCTGATCGACTTCGGGTCGGGAATCGCCGTGACCAACGTGGGCAACGCCGACCCGCGCGTGGTCGAGCGGGCCGGCGAACAGCTGTCGCGCTTCACCCACACCTGCTTCATGGTCAACCCCTACGAGAACTACGTCGAGGTGTGCGAGGCGCTCAACCGGGTCACCCCGGGCGACCACGAGAAGCGCTCCATCCTGCTGAACTCGGGTGCCGAGGCGGTGGAGAACGCGGTGAAGATCGCGCGCAGCGCCACCGGGCGCCAGGCCGTGGTCGTGTTCGACCACGCCTACCACGGCCGCACCAACCTCGCCATGGCGCTGACCGCCAAGAACATGCCCTACAAGCAGGGGTTCGGCCCGTTCGCCGGCGAGGTGTACCGGATGCCGATGGCCTACCCGTTCCGGTGGCCGACCGGCCCGGAGAACTGCGGACCGGAGGCGGCACGGCAGGCCATCGACCAGATCGGCAAGCAGATCGGCGCGGACAACGTCGCGGCGGTGCTGGTCGAGCCGATCCAGGGCGAGGGCGGCTTCATCGAGCCGGGCGCGGGATTCCTCCCGGCACTGTCCGAGTTCTGCCGGGACAACGGCATCGTCTTCATCGCCGATGAGGTGCAGACCGGCTTCGCCCGCACCGGGCGGATGTTCGCCTGCGACCACGAGGGCGTCGTCCCGGACCTGATCACGACGGCCAAGGGCATCGCGGGCGGACTGCCGCTGGCGGCGGTGACCGGGCGCGCCGACCTGATGGACGCCGTGCACGCGGGCGGCCTGGGCGGCACCTACGGCGGCAACCCCGCGGCCTGCGCCGCCGCGCTGGCGTCGCTGGAGGTCATCGAGTCGGAGGACCTCACCGCGCGCGCACGCGCCATCGGCGAGACCATGCTGGGCCGCCTGCGCGCGCTGGCCGCCGAGCACGACATCATCGGCGACGTGCGCGGCCGCGGCGCGATGATCGCGATCGAGCTGGTCAAGGGCGGCGGTGACATGACCCCGGCGACCGACGCCGTCGCCGAGGTCGTGCGCCACTGCCACGGCCAGGGCCTGGTGCTGCTGACCGCGGGCACCTACGGCAACGTCATCCGGATGCTGCCGCCGCTGGTGATCGGCGACGACCTGCTCGACGAAGGGCTGTCCATCCTGGAGGAGGCGTTCGCCCGGCTCGGATGACGAGCCCGCCCCCTCCCTCCGAACGGTGGGGTGCCCGCGACCACTGCGGGCACCCCACCGTTTTTGCCACGATGGGACCCGCCCGGCGACGCCCCGCCGGTGCCCGGCGGACCGGGTCGGCCGACGTGTACGAGGGAGCGAGGACAGCATGGTGCAGGTGGCGGTGGGGCAGTTCGCCCCGGGACAGGACAAGAGGGAGAACCTGGCCACGGTGGGCGGGATGGTCGCCGAGGCCGCGGAGCGGGGGGCACAGGTGGTACTGCTCCCCGAGTACGCGATGTTCACCGCGCCCGCCATCGACCGGCGGTTCCTCGCGGCGGCCGAGGCGCTGGACGGGCCGTTCGTCTCCGGCCTGGCCGAGGTCGCCCGGCGCCACGGGGTGCACGTGGTCGCCGGAGTGCTGGAGGGGCGGCCGGACGCGGAGCGGTTCCGCAACACCCTGGTGGCCGTGGCGCCCGACGGCACGATCGCGGCCGTCTACCGCAAGCTGCACCTGTACGACGCGTTCGGGATGACGGAGTCGGCGGTCGTCGAGCCGGGCCGGATCGAGGAGCCGCGGACGTTCACCGTCGACGACCTCACCTTCGGCCTGCAGACCTGCTACGACCTGCGCTTCTGCGAGGTCACCCGGCGGATCGCCGACGCCGGCGCCGACGTGCTGCTACTCGCCGCGGACTGGGTGCCGGGACCTTTGAAGGAGGACCACTGGATCACCCTGGCGCGGGCGCGGGCCATCGAGAACACCATGTACGTGGCGGCCGCCGGACAGAACGCCCCCACCGGCGCCGGGCACAGCATGATCATCGACCCCATGGGGACACCGGTCGTCGCATTGGGTGAGCAGACCGGAGTAGCGGTCGGCCGGATCACCGCGGACCGCGTGGCAGAGGTCCGGGCCAAAAACCCCGCATTGCGGCTGCGGCGGTTCACGATTGCCGTTAAGCACTAGGTCATAACGGACAAGTTTCGCGTTCTATGACGCACTTGTCCGTTTCCTTGCCACTATTGCTACCGAGAGTCATTCTCGGTAAGCTCACAGTCACGAAAATCGGACCGAGCTATTCCGATAGCAGACTGTTTCTGGTTCAATAAGAGCCCGAATCGATAGGCCCGCCAGACTGTCCTAAACCACGGGGGGAGCAGGGACGTTGAGCGGTCTTGGCACCATGCGCCCATCGGACGCAGAGAATGCACCAGCCACCACAGCCACTACCGAGAGGTACATCTTCGACCCGGGGTCACTGAGCACCGCACAGATCATGGGGGATGCCTGTGCGATCTGCCACGTGAAGTGGCCGCGGCCCCGAACTCCACTGGGCGGGCTGCCCGAGGGTCACGAGGTCTACGGATGCGACGAGTGCGCCGGAATCGTCGAGGCGCACGCGGCCCGATCCCGGGAGCAGGAACTGGTCCTGCACTGACGGGCGGCCGCACGTCCACCCGAACGAAGGGTCACACGAGGGCCGGCGGGACGAAAGGCCCGGCGCGGGCCGAAAGGGAGGACCACAGGGCCATCCCATGAGCGCGAAAGGGCGAGGACGCTCCGGGTCCAGGGGGAGACAGGACCCGGAGCGCCTCGGCCGACGCACCCGCTTCCATGGGGGGAGGAGGGGAAATGAGTACGTCTTCCCTGATCGGCTTCACGGACGTCATACACGGCCTCGGCCATCGGAACCGTGGAGTGACGAACCGGTGCCCACCTTACTCCTTGACGCGCCCTGCGGTCAGTGAACGCGGCATTTCGATGGCGAATAACCCGCGATACGGGTCAGGCATTGCTCAACCGTTGGTCGGGAACCCCAGGTTCACCCCGCCGTGGCTGGGGTCCAGCCACCGTGCGGTGACCGCCTTCGTCCGCGTGTAGAAGTGCACGCCCTCGGCGCCGTGCGCATGCGAGTCACCGAACAGCGACGCCTTCCACCCGCCGAACGAGTAGAACGCCATCGGCACCGGGATCGGCACGTTGATCCCGACCATCCCCACCTCCACCTCGTTCTGGAAGCGCCGCGCAGCGCCGCCGTCGTTGGTGAAGATGGCCGTCCCGTTGCCGTACGGGTTCGCGTTGACCAGGTCGAGTGCCGCGTCGTAGGTGGGTACCCGCAGCACGCTCAGCACCGGACCGAAGATCTCATCGCGGTAGCAGCTCATCTCCGGCGCCACGTGGTCCAGCAGCGACGGACCGAGCCAGAACCCGCCGTTCTCGCCGCACAGCACCGGGTGGACGCGGCCGTCGATGGCCAGCGTCGCTCCTTCGCGCACCCCCGACTCCAGGTAGGAGGCGACCTTGTCCCGGTGCGGACCGGTCACCAGCGGGCCCATCTCACTGCGCTCGTCGTCGCCCGGTCCCACCCGCAACCTGGCCACCCGGTCCTGGACGCGCTCCACCAGGTCGTCGGCGATGCTCTCCACGGCGACCACCGCCGAGATCGCCATGCACCGCTCCCCCGCCGAGCCGAACCCGGCCGAGACCGCGGCGTCCGCGGCCAGGTCCAGGTCGGCGTCCGGCAGCACCACCATGTGGTTCTTGGCGCCGCCCAGCGCCTGCACCCGCTTGCCGTGGCGGGCGGCCGTCTCGTAGATGTAGCGGGCGATCGGGGTCGAGCCGACGAAGCTGACCGCCGTGACGTCCGCGTGCTCCAGTAGCCCGTCGACCGCGGCCTTGTCGCCGTGCACCACGTTGAACACGCCCTCGGGCAGGCCGGCCTCGGCCCACAGCTCCGCCAGCAGCAGCGCGGCCGACGGGTCCTTCTCACTCGGCTTGAGCACGAAGGTGTTGCCGCAGGCGATGGCGATCGGGAACATCCACATCGGCACCATCGCCGGAAAGTTGAACGGGGTGATCCCGGCGACCACGCCCAGCGGCTGCAGGATCGAGTACGCGTCGACCTTCGTCGAGACGTTCTCCGAGTAGCCGCCCTTGAGCAGGTGCGGGATGCCGCAGGCGAACTCCACGACCTCCAGCCCGCGGGAGACCTCGCCCAGGGCGTCGGAGTACACCTTGCCGTGCTCGGCGCTCACGGTCCGGGCCAGCTCCTCGCGGTTGGCGTGCAGCAGCTCGCGGAACCGGAAGAGCACGGACGCGCGCTTGGTCACCGAGGTGTCGCGCCAGGCCGGGAACGCGGCACTCGCCGCGGCCACCGCCGCGTCGACCTCCGCGGCCCCGGCGAAGTCGACCGTTCCGGTGACCTCGCCGGTGGCCGGGTTGTAGATGTCTCCGCGCCGCCGGGCGGTTCCGGTGAACGGCTTGCCGCCGATCCAGTGGGTGACGTGCTTGCTCATGGAAAGTCGACCTTTTTCCTGGTGTCCTGGTGTCCTGGTGTTGCTGTGCCGGGGCAGGGGGTCAGGCGCTACGCACCTTGGAATCCACCGCGGTGACCGTATCGACGAGGATGTCGCGGCCCTCCCGCGCGTCCTCCTCGCTCAGGTTGAGCGGTGGCGCCATGCGCAGCACGTTGTTGTGCACCCCGCCCTTGCCGACCAGCAGCCCGCGCTCGCGGGCGCCCTCCATCACCGCGGCGGCCAGCCCGGGGGCGGGCGCGCCGGTGGCGGGGTCGGCCATCTCGATGGCGAACATCAGGCCCTTTCCCCGCACGTCGGCGACGCTGGACAGCTCGGTGAGCGGGCGCAGCCCGGCCATGATGAGCTCTCCCCTGCGGGCGGCGTTGGCCTGCAGGTCGTGGTCGAGCACGTAGTCGAGGGTGGCGTTGGCCGCGGCCATGGAGACGGGGTTGCCGCCGAAGGTGGCGACCCCGTTGGCGGTGAGCCCGTCCATGAGGTCGCCGCGCGCCACCACGCCGCCCACCGCGAACCCGTTGCCCAGCCCCTTGGCGAAGGTCATGGCGTCGGGGACCACCCCGTGATCGCCGATGCCGAAGAAACTGGAGCCGGTGCGGCCCCATCCGGTCTGCACCTCGTCCGCGATGAACAGGATGCCGTGCTCGTCCAGGACCTCCTTGTAGGCGGCGAGCAGGCCGTCGGGGGCCATGGCGAAGCCGCCGACGCCCTGGATCGGCTCGGCGATCAGGCAGGCGACGTCGGGGGCGGTGGCGGTGACGAGCACGTCGCGCAGGTCGGCGACGCAGGCCTCGATGTACTCCCGGTCCGACATGGCGCGGAAGGCCGGGGCGGTGCGGTCGGTGCCGTGCAGATAGTGCACGTTGAGCGGGGACAGGGAGGAGTTCTTCCAGCCCCGGTTGCCGGTGACGGCGACGGTGCCGTACGACCGGCCGTGGTAGCTGTTGCGCAGCGCCAGCACCTGGTCGGTGCCGCGGGCGCAGGTGGCCAGCAGCAGCGCCGTCTCGTTCGCCTCTGTTCCGGAGTTGGTGAAGAAGACCTTGGCGTCGGGGATTCCGGACAGGCGGGCGATCTTCTCGGCCAGCTCGACCTGGCCGCGCAGGAGGTAGAGGGTCGAGGTGTGCACGACGCCCTTGGCGAGCTGGCGCTCCACGGCCTCGCGGACCTCGGCGACGTCGTAGCCGAGCATGTTGGTCACGATGCCGCAGAAGAAGTCCAGGTAGGTGCGGCCTTCGGCGTCCGTGACGCGGCTTCCGCCGCCGCTGGTGATCTCGATGGGCGACTCGTAGTTGAGGGCGAGCCAGGCGGGCATGACAGCGCGGTGGCGAGCGAGAAGTTCCGACATGACCTCAGTCTCACGCCCCCGGCCCCCGATTGACCAGCGTCACACTGTTGATTTCGAGGGAGCGGATCTGACAGGCTGTCAATGCGCCACGGACGCAGCGTGATGAATCCGTCGGGTTCCGTGACGGGAGACCGCGGTTCGGACCGTCTCCCCCGCACATTCAGCGGCCCGTCGTCGGCCGACGCCATCACCCTGTAAACCGTCCCGTAGCGGCCCTGACGTGCCGACCTAGACTGATGCCGTGCTGCCCACCCTTGCCGATGTCCTCCGCCTGCCCGCTCTCCAGCGCGCCCGTCCCAAGGTCGTGGCCGGTGCCAAGCACCTGGACACGGCGGTGCGGTGGGTGCACATCGCCGAGGTCACCGACCTCGCCCACCTGCTGCGCGGTGGTGAGCTCGTGCTCACCACCGGCATCGCCATGCCCGACTCCCCCGAGGAGTTGCGCCGCTACGTGGAGGACCTGGCCGCCGTCGGGGTGAGCGGCATCGCCGTCGAACTGGGCCGCAAATACCCCTCCGAGACCGACCTGCCCAAGGCACTGCTCGACGCCGCCACCGAGGCGGGCATCCCGATCATCTCGCTGGAGCGCGAGACCCGCTTCGTCGAGATCACCGAGGCCGTGCACATCCGGGTGGTCAACGAGCAGCTGGAGGAGCTGCGCGAGTCCGAACGGCTGCACGAGGTCTTCACCCAGCTTTCGGTCGAGGGAGCACGCCCCGCGCACGTGCTGCGGGAGGTCGCCCACCTGTCCGGCTGCCCGGTCGTCCTGGAGAACCTCGCCCACCAGGTGCTCGCCTGCGACCTCAACGGAGAGGACCCCGCCACGGTCCTCGCCTCCTGGGAGGGCCGGTCGCGGGCGGTGCGCGGCGGCCCGAGGACCGTCCACGACCCGGCCACCGGGTGGCTGGTCACCATGGTGGGTGCGCGCGGCCAGGACTGGGGGCGGCTGATCCTGGTCTGCGGCGCGTCCCCGGCGCCCCGGCAGACCATGCTGGTGGAGCGGGCGGCGACCACGCTCGCGCTGGGCCGCCTGCTGGAACGCCACCAGGAGAGCCTGGAGCGCCAGACCCACCGCACCATCATCGCCGGGATCGTGGACCGCGCCTACTCCGACCCGGAGGAGGCACTGGTCCGGGCGCGGGCGGTCGGAGTGCCGCTGTCGGGCCGCCACCTCGTCGGCCTGGTACTGCGGCTGCGCGAGGGTGGCACCGGGCTCGCGGCCCAGGCCCGGCTCGCCGACACCGCCGAGGGGGCCGCGCGCGCCTGCCGCGAGCTGCGGCTGCCCGCGCTCGTGGGCTCGCTCGACGACCTGCGCGTGGGGATCCTGCTGGCGCTGGGCCCCCAGGACGAACCGGACTCCTGCCTGCACCGGCTGGCCGACCGGATCCGCGAGCGCGTCGGCGGCACCAGCGTCCTGGCGGTCGGCTCGGGCACCGACGACATCCGCGATGTGCGCCGCTCCTTCCTGGAGGCGCGCCAGGTCGGGGACGTCGCCGTGCACCAGACCGACCAGCGCCCCTTCTACCGCCTGCCCGACCTGCACCTGCGCGGGCTGCTCCACCTCTTCCGCGACGACGAGCGGCTGCAGACCTACGTCGAGCGCGAACTGGGGCCGCTCCTGGCCTACGACGACCGCCACTCCAGCGACCTGACCGACATGCTCCGCCACTACCTGTCGGCGGGGCGGAACAAGGCGCTGGCGGCCTCGCGGGCGCACCTCTCGCGCCCGGCGTTCTACGAGCGGCTCCGCCGGATCTCCCACGTCCTGGACGCCGACCTGGAGTCGGTGGAGACGTGCCTGTCCCTGCATGTGGCTCTGCTGTCACTGGACTCGGTGCGCGACCGGCTCTCCCAGTGACTCGTGAAATACTGCTGGGAACCGTTGATTCCGTGGTTGAACTCAGACAGAACAACCAATTCCTGGATTAACGCCGCCGGAATCGATACTTTGCGAAGTTCCGACGGAAGTCCGAGCAGCACCCCGAGCAGCACCCCGAGCAGTGCGGAGGAGCACGTGACCGATATGGGCGCCCCCCAGCCACCGGCCCGGAAGAACGCGTCGGGCGCCGCGCTCGACGAGACCGCCAAGCGCATCATCGAGCAGCTGCAGCAGGACGGACGCCGCTCGTATGCGGCCATCGGCAAGGCCGTCGGCCTCTCCGAGGCGGCGGTGCGCCAGCGCGTCCAGCGGCTTCTGGAGTCCGGCGCGGTGCAGGTCGTCGGTGTCACCGACCCGATGATGCTGGGGTTCAGCCGCCAGGCCATGATCGGCGTCCGGTGCAACGGGGACCTCAACCGGGTGGCCGACGAACTCTCCGCGGTCGCGGGTGTGGAGTACGTGGTGATCACCGCGGGATCCTTCGACCTCCTGGTCGAGGTGGTGGTCGCCGACGACGAGCAGCTGCTGGAGGTGCTGGCCGACATCCGCGCGGTCCCCAGCGTCACCGGTACCGAAAGCTTCGTCTACCTCAAGCTGCGCAAGCAGACCTACGCCTGGGGAACGCGCTGAGGGCGGGCCGCAGCGGTCAGGCCAGCACCCCCATGACCGTCCCCGGGGCATAGACCACCAGCAGGAACCGCGCCGTCCGGCTCGCCATGGCGACCGACACGAACGCCCACAGCGGGAAGCGGAGCGCCCCCACCAGGACGACCACGAACATGAACGGCGGAATGCTGGAGAACGAGCTCACCGCCAGCAGGCCCGCCGTCCACCACGGACGTCCCTCGGCCTTGGCCCGTAACCGGGCGATGCGGGCGCTCCACCGCCCCGGGTTCTGCGCCCGCCGCTTGAGCCACGGGATGTCGAGCGCTCCCCGCCCCAGGTAGTAGTAGGCGATCTTGCCGAGCGTCTGGCCCAGCCCCGCCGCCACCGCCATCGCGAAAAGCGCGCCGTCGCCCATGAGCGCGGCCGCCCCCAGCAGGTAGATCTCCACGTTGAGGAACGGGAACAGCGCCGC
The DNA here is from genome assembly GCF_014201195.1 of Nocardiopsis mwathae. Lineage (NCBI taxonomy): Bacteria > Bacillati > Actinomycetota > Actinomycetes > Streptosporangiales > Nocardiopsidaceae > Nocardiopsis > Nocardiopsis mwathae. Next base: position 3,596,632 of record NZ_JACHDS010000001.1, read on the forward strand.
CAGCACACCGAAACCGAAGGCCAGCGCAGTCTCGGTCACAGGATGGGCTCCCCCGGGATGAGTGCGGTGGGAAGACCGTCAGGTCAGGAGTTCTCGGTCGCGGCGAGCTGCCCGCAGGCGCCGTCGATCTCCTGGCCGCGGGTGTCGCGGATGGTGACCGAGACGCCGTGGGCCTCCAGACGACGGACGAACTCGCGCTCGTCCTCGGGGCGGGACGCGGTCCACTTCGACCCGGGGGTCGGGTTCAGCGGAATGAGGTTCACATGCACGAGCTTGCCCTTGAGCAGGCGGCCCAGCATGTCGGCGCGCCAGGCCTGGTCGTTGATGTCGCGGATCAGGGCGTACTCGATGGAGACCCGGCGGCCGGTGGTCGCGGCGTACTTCCACGCCGAGTCCAGCACCTCGGAGACCTTCCACCGGTTGTTGACCGGCACGAGTTCGTCGCGCAGCTCGTCGTCGGGGGCGTGCAGCGAGATCGCCAGGCGCACCTGCATGCGCTCGGCCGTCAGCTTCTCGATGGCCGGGACCAGGCCGACCGTCGAGACGGTGACGCCGCGCTGCGAGATGCCCAGCCCGCCGGGGACCGGGTCGGTGATCCGGCGCACCGAGTCGAGCACGCGCCGGTAGTTCGCCAGCGGCTCGCCCATCCCCATGAAGACGATGTTGCCGATGCGCCCCGGGCCGCCGGCCACCTCGCCGCGGGCCAGGTCGCGCGCGACCGCCACGATCTGGTCGACGATCTCCCCGGTGGACAGGTTGCGCGTCAGCCCGTTCTGCCCGGTCGCGCAGAACGGGCAGTTCATCCCGCAGCCCGCCTGGGAGGACACGCACAGCGTGACGCGGTCGGGGTAGCGCATCAGCACCGACTCGAACAGGACGCCGTCGAACGCCCGCCACAGTGTCTTGCGCGTCATGCCGTTGTCGCAGGTGATGTGCTTGACCGGCGTCAGCAGCCGGGGCAGCAGCGCCTCACCGAGGCGTTCCCGGGATTCGGCGGGGAGGTCGGTCATCGCGGAGGTGTCCGATTCCAGGTGGCCGAAGTAGTGCCGGGCCAGCTGCTCGGCCCGGAACGGCTTCTCGCCGAGCTCGGTGACGACGGTACGACGCTCCTCCGGGCTGAGGTCGGCGAGGTGCCGCGGCGGCTTGGCACGGCGCGGGGCGACGAAGGTGAGCTCGGCAGGCATACAGGTCCTAGAAGGATCAGTCGGGTGGCGAAAAGGATTCGGGCGGCGACGTCCGCACGGTCCGCGATTCCGCGGCCATTTGGGCACTCTGAGATGCGGCACCGCCCGCGCGGGCATTACCGTTCATGCTATGCGACGCGCGGACGCCGCCGTCCGGTGATGGCGGTGGGACGGGTGAGGTCGGGAGGTCAGTTGAGCGGAGCGCAGATCCTGCTGGACCAGTTCAGCCCCTACCGCAGCCGCCGCGTCATCGTCGAGTGCGACTCCCGCACGACGGCCGCCTACCTGCTGGACGCCCGCGACCGGATCCGCGTGCCGGTGTGGCTCGCCAACCACCGGATCGCCCCGGAGACCGGCGATCCCAGCGGGCTGTACGAGGGACAGGCCCCCCTGATGCCCGCCGCGCACACCAAGCACCCCCAGGGCCGCGCCCGATTCGACCCCGAGCGGCTGCGCGTCGTGTGGTTCGAGGAGGGCGACGGACTGGCCCTGCTCGACGACGACGGCCTCCTCGCGGTCATCCCCGGGTGGGCCGAGGCCGACAGCGGGCTGCCGGGCTACGCCCGCGAGGCGATCGGCCGCAGCGCGTACGCCTGGGCGCTGGACCCCGAAGCCGACCGGCTGTGGCCGCGCGTGGTGCACGCCGAGGCCTACTGGGACTGGCGCGCGGTGCCGGGAGCCTGGCGCAGCGTCCAGCGCGCCGTCTTCAACCACCTGAACAGACGCGTGGGCGCGGCCGGCCACTACTGGGACGTCTCCGACGGGCACCCGCCCCTGATCCGCGTCTCGGAACGGCCCCCGGAACGGCACCGCCCCTTCACCGTCCTCAGCACGGTCGGCATGTGCGGCCAGCGGATGCCGACGCTCGACCGCTACATGGCCGACACATCGCCCTACGCCCGGATCGAGCTCGCCCTGGCCACCACCCGGCCGGCCCACCACGCCGCCCGCATCTTCCGCTGGATCGGCGCGTTCCCCTGGCGCGCGGTCACCTGGTTCGGCACCGGCCACAGCGTGAAGTGGCTCGACAACCCCGAAGACCGCGCCATCCGCGGCGGCAACTCCGCCGTCCTCCTCACCAGCGACCCCACCCCGCTGTCCGGCCCCCAGGGCCACCTCCCCCCGGACACCTCCGGCCTCACCTTCCACGGCGACCCGGTCCACTGGCTCTGGATCGTCCCCATCACCCGCCCCGAACACCTCTTCGCCAAGGAACACGACGCCGCCACCCTCATCGCCAAACTCGCCGCAGAAGGCCGCAGCTGGGTGCTGGGGTAGGCCGTCGCCCCAGACAGCGAAGACCAGCCCCGGCTCGTGGACGGAATCCTGGGGAACGCTGAGAACGCTACTCCGCGCCGAGTACCTCGGACCCCGGCGATCCTCACTGCGGTGGGGTTCGCTGGGCGGCCTTGTCCTCGTTGATCTCGGAGATATTGGGGTATCAGCGGCGATTTTTACCCCAATATCTCCGAGATCAACGGAGGAAGGGGCAGGAAAGCGCTTTCCGGTTGCCTTTCGGGCTCCGCAGGCGGTTGGGGTGCCCGAAACGGCGTTCGTCTCGCAGAACGGCGCCCTCTGGGACACCGCAGCTTCGTCTCCGAAACAGAAGCCCTCCGCGCAACCGCCCACATGCCGCCGACCGACGGCCGGGAGTTACGCGTGGAACTTGACGGAGAGCCCTCATCAGCAGCGCAAGTCGGGCTACGCCGCGTGCAGGATTTCGGCGAGCGTGTCCTGTGACGGATCGCCGACCAACAGCACGCGTGCCTGGATCACGTGGTCCGCTGCAGCGATCCAGCGTTCGAACGTGGCGGCGCCCTCCCCCTCCTCAGGGTGCTGTTCGAACCACGGGGCCACCTGGTCCCACCGGTACAGCGCCCACGGCGCATCGGTCACCGGGGCGGGAAAGTCCCCGGGCCCGTCCTCACCGGCGCTGAGGCGGCGAACATCCTCCTCGCTGCGCCCCACCCTCGCGGCGATGCCCTCCAACGTGACAAGATCCTCCGCTCGCAGGCCGGTGACGGTGAATCCCGCGGTTTCGGCATCACGCAGGGCCGTCACCACGGCCATCGCGAGAGTCGGTGCTTCACGCATGAAGTGGAGTAGGCAGGCATCTCCACTGGTCTCCGGCTGAGCATCATCGCATCCCGCCTCGAACAGCCGATCGTAGTCCTCATCACTCGGCAGGCGATCGAGCAGCAACGTGAAATCGTGCGTCGGCACCGTGTTCCCCGTCCTCTCAGTGCTCATGGGATGCTGCGAAGCGAATGATCATCTTGGCGTCATTCGCCGGGACCCGGGGTGTGCAGTAGACAGCGATCGTCTCCTTGCAGGCCAGACACCGAACCAGACCCCACCGATGACCGCGGTGTACCTCGTTCACCTCGAATCTACTCCTGTCCAATGAAGCGAGAGCCGCCGCAATCTCCTTCTTCGGATGCCTGCCCTTACTCACCATAGGGTGAAGGTATTGCCTACGAACCGTAACGCGAGGGACTTTCCACGGAATCTTGCGCTTGAGGACGGACGAAAATCCGTTGACGGCCGACCGCCCTCTCGCGCATGCTCTCGTGTCGTGTGTTCGACTCCCCCAGACGCGCATGACGGCATCGTAGGGGTGGCTTGACTCTCCTGCCCGATGAGCGGGTTCCCATCACGGCGCCGCTGCGGTATCGGAATTTTCGGGCGTTGGCCGCCGGGCGGACGCTCATGTACTTCGGCAACGGGGTCGCCACCGTCGCGCTCGCGTTCGCCGTGCTCGATGCGACCGGGTCGCTGATCCATCTCGGGCTGGTCGTGGGTGCCCGGTCGGTGGCCAACGTGGTGCTGCTCCTCGTCGGCGGGGTGCTCGCCGACCGGTTTCCGCGGGACCTGATCCTGCGCGGCGGGTGTGCCGTGGCCGCCGTGTCCCAGGGGCTGCTCGCGGCGAGCGTGCTGCTCGGCTTCGCCTCGCTGCCGGTGATGATCGCCCTGAGCGTGGTCAACGGGGCCGCGGCCGCCGCCAACCTGCCCGCCGCGGCGGCGCTGACGCCGCAGACCGTGCCCGCGTCCCTGCTGCGCCCCGCCAACGCACTGGTCCGCATCGGGCTGCACATGGGCATGTTCGTCGGAATGTCGACGGCCGCCGGCCTGGCCGGCCTGGTCGAGTCGGGGTGGGCGCTCGCGGTGAACGCGCTCGTGTTCGTGCTGGCCGCGCTCGGCTTCCTGCTGCTGCGGCTGCCGTCCAAGGACGGCCGCGCGGACGAGCGCTCCGATGTGCTCCGGGACCTGCGCGACGGATGGCACGAGGTCGCCTCGCGGCCCTGGGTGTGGGTCGTGGTGCTGCAGTTCATGGTGGTCAACGCGACCTGGTCGGGCACCGTCGCGGTCCTGGGCCCGGCGATCGCCGACGCGTCCTTCGGCCGCACGACCTGGGGGCTGGTGCTCGCCGCCAACAGCATCGGGATGCTCGTCGGCGGTGTGCTGGCCGCCCGCCGGCAGCCGCGGCGTGCGCTGGGCTTCGGGGTGGCGCTCGCGGCCGTCGAGGCGCTGCCGATGGCGGTGCTGGGGACGGGGGCGGGCATCCCGTTCCTGTTCACCGCCATGTTCCTGGCCGGGATGGCCGTGGAACAGTTCTGTGTGGCCTGGGAAGTCTCGATCCAGCAGAACATCCCGGCGGATCGGCTGTCCCGCGTCTACTCCTACGACGCACTGGGGTCGTTCGCCGCCATGCCGCTCGGCGAGATCGCCGTCGGCCCGATCGCGAAGGCGGTGGGGATGGAGGCGACGCTGCTCGGGATGGGGTCGCTCCTTCTTCTCGCCACCGCCGGGGCGCTGGGCAGCCGGAGTGTGCGGACGTTGCGGGTGAGGTGAGAGTGGCCCGGATATGGGACGGGGGCGGAGCGCCGTTCTGCGTTCCGCCCCCGAGGATCACGGGTTCGTCCGGTTACACCAGGAGGCTCAGGACCACCCAGGACACCGCTCCTCCGATGAGGAGGGAGTCGATGCGGTCCATCAGGCCGCCGTGGCCGGGCATGAACCGGCCCATGTCCTTGATGCCCAGGTCGCGCTTGATGAGCGACTCGATCAGGTCGCCGACGGTCGCGGCCACGACCACCGCGAGGCCGAGGACCACACCCGCCCAGACCGCGCCGTCGAGCATGAGGGAGACGGTGAGCGCACCGGCCAGCGTGCACGCCAGGACCGAGCCGGCGAAGCCCTCCCAGGTCTTGTTGGGGCTGATGTTCGGCGCCATCTTGTGCCGGCCGGTGGTGATGCCGGCGAAGTAGCCGCCGATGTCGCTGCTGATCGTCACGATGATGAAGGCGATCAGCCGTTCCTGGCCGTCGCCCGGAGTGGAGATCAGCAGCTGCCACGTGGCCAGCAGGAACGGCAGGTACAGCAGTACGAAGAGGCTTCCCGAGGCGTCCCGCACATAGCCGTCCGCGCCGTCGCGCAGCCGCCAGGACAGGGCGGCGATCGCGGTGATCGCGGTCGTGCCCACCAGCCATCCCGCGCCGCCGAAGTAGGCGGCGGGCTGCATCGCGATTCCACCCGCGAGGAGCGGGAGGAGCGCCAGGGAGACACCCTTCTCGGCGACGGCTCGGTTCAGCTCGCGCATGCCGATGAGTACGGCCGCCGAGGTGATCAGGACGAACGCCGCGGGGAACGGGTAGATGGACAGCAGGGCCAGGGCGCCGAGGCCGACTCCGCTCGCGATGGCGAGCGGGAGGTTGCGGCCGGTCCGGATCGGGCCGCCGCCGGGCTTGCGCAGCCCCTTGCGCGGCTTGCCGTCGCCCCCGCCGCCCTCGGAGTCGGCGGGCGGGCCCGATGCGGCCCGCCCGTCGTCGTCGGTGGAATCCGAACCGGGCTCAGAGTAGGACACTGACCCTAGACCTCAAGCAGTTCGGTTTCCTTGTGCTTCAGCAGCTCGTCGATCTCACCCGTGTACTTCTGGGTGGTCTCGTCCAGCTCGTCCTGCGCACGGTGTCCCTCGTCCTCACCGATCTCGCCGGCCTTGACGGCCTTGTCCAGCGCGTCCTTGGCGTGCCGGCGCACGTTGCGGATGGAGACCTTGCCATCCTCGGCCTTGCCGCGGACCACCTTGATGTACTCCTTGCGGCGCTCCTCGGACAGCTCCGGGAAGACCACGCGGATGATGTTGCCGTCGTTGGCCGGGTTCACGCCGAGGTCGCTCTCCCGGATGGCCTTCTCGATCGCGGCCAGGGCGGACTTGTCGAACGGCGAGACGACGACCATGCGCGCCTCGGGCACAGCGAACGACGCGAGCTGGTTGACGGGGGTCTGGGCGCCGTAGTAGTCCACCGTGATCTTGTTGAACGTCGCGGGGCCGGGACGGCCCGTACGGATCGCGGCGAAGTCCTCCTTGGCGACCACGACCGCCTTCTCCATCTTCTCCTCTGCTTCGAGGAGTGTCTCTTCGATCATTGCGGCTCCCGTGTGTCGCTGTGGTCCGTCGATTCGAGGTCTGCGCTGGTGGATCTGCGCTGGATCAGCTGTCGGCCGGACACACGATGGTGCCGATCTTCTCCCCGCGGACGGCGCGGACGATGTTGCCCTGCCCCATGAGGTCGAAGACGACGATCGGCAGACCGTTGTCCATGCACTGGCTCACCGCGGTCGCGTCCATGACCTTCAGTCCGCGGGTGAGCACTTCGTTGTAGTCGAGGCGGTCGAACTTCACCGCGTTGGGGTTGCGGTGCGGGTCGGAGTCGTAGACACCGTCGACCTGCGTCCCCTTGAGCACGGCGTGGGCGCCGATCTCCAGGGCACGCTGGGCGGCGGTGGTGTCGGTGGAGAAGAACGGAGCACCGAGCCCGGCGCCGAAGATGACGACGCGGCCCTTCTCCAGGTGGCGCACGGCGCGGCGCGGGATGTAGGGCTCGGCGACCTGGCTCATGTGGATGGCGGTCTGCACGCGCGTCTCCACGCCGAGACGCTCCAGGAAGTCCTGCAGCGCCAGGCAGTTGATGACGGTGCCGAGCATGCCCATGTAGTCGGCGCGCCCGCGCTCCATGCCGCCCTCGGACAGCTCCGCGCCGCGGATGTAGTTGCCGCCGCCGACGACGATGGCGACCTGCAGGCCCTCGGACGCGGCCTCCGCCACGGCCTCCGCCACGAACTGCACGACGCTGGGGTCGATGCCCAGCTCACTGCCACCGGCGAAGGCCTCCCCCGACAGCTTCAGCACCACGCGCTTCCAGCCCGTGTCGTGCATGTCCGGATCCTTCGTGCTGCTATGACCAACATTGTCCGGCACGGCGATCGGCCTCCTTCTGGTTCCCCCGAGCGGTTTACGGCGCGGGGTCCCCTCCCAGGTCCGGTCAACCCCGCCTTTATCCACCGAAGGTGCCGGGGAATCAATCCCCCGGCACCTCCATCATGTCAAAGGTCTAGGCCTGGCCGACCTTGAACCGGACGAAGCGGCGCACACTGACGCCGGCCCCGTCGACCACCTTCTGGATGGTCTGCTTGCTGTCCTTGACGAACGGCTGGCCGAGGAGGGTCGCCTCCTTGAAGAAGCCGTTGACCCGGCCCTCGATGATCTTGGGCAGGGCCTGCTCGGGCTTGCCCTCCTCGCGGGCGGTGGCCTCGGCGATGCGGCGCTCGTTCTCGACGATGTCGGCGGGGACGTCGTCCTTGCTCACGTACTTCGGAGCCAGAGCGGCGATCTGCTGGGCGAGGTCCTTGCCGATCTCGGCGTCGGCCTTGTCCAGCTCGACGAGCACGCCCATGGTCGGCGGCAGGTCCGGGTCGGACTTGTGCATGTAGCTGGCGACGTAGGCGCCCTCGTACTTGGCGAAGCGGCGCAGCTCCAGCTTCTCACCGATGACCGCGCTGGTCTCCTCGATGACCTTCTGCACGGACTTGCCGTCGGCGAGCTCGGCGGCGAGGAGCGTCTCCAAGTCGGCGAAGTCGTTGCGGGCGACGAAGTCGGCGATGTCCCCGGCGAGGCTCTTGAACTGCTCGTTCTTGGCGACGAAGTCCGTCTCGCAGTTCAGCTCGACCAGGACGGCGGCGGAGTCCCCGTCCTGCTTGAGGACGACGAGGCCGTTGGCGGCGGTGCGGTCGGCGCGCTTGCCGACGTCCTTGGCGCCCTTGACACGCAGGAACTCGACGGCCTTGTCGAAGTCGCCGTCGTGCTCCTCCAGCGCCTTCTTGCAGGCCATCATGCCGGCGCCGGTGAGGTCGCGCAGCTTCTTGACGTCGGCGGCGGTGTAGTTCGCCATAGCTGTTTCTCTGATTCCCTAGGAGATGGGTCTACGGGGTCTCGAAGGTGCCCTCCACACGCGCTCGCGCCGTGGCGCGGGGCACGTGGCGCATGGGCGGCGTGCACGGTTGCGTGTGGAGGGCGGACGCGTCTCTACCTGAGGAAGCCGGCGGCTCAGGCTTCCTTCGGGGCCTCGGCGTCGGCGGCGGGGGCCTCGTCGGCCTCAGCGGCCGGAGCCTCGTCCTTGGCCTCGGACTCGGTCGGCGCCTCGTCCTTGGCCTCAGCCGGAGCCTCGGCCGCAGCCTCGGCCGGAGCCTCAGCCGCAGCCTCGGCCTTGGCCTCTTCGCCCTTGCCCTCAAGGAGCTCCCGCTCCCACTCGGCCAGCGGCTCCTCGGCGGCGGCCTTCGACTCCTCGGCGGAGGCGCCGGAGCGAGCGAGCAGACCGTCGGCGACCGCGTCGGCGACGACGCGGGTGAGCAGGCTGACACTGCGGATAGCGTCGTCGTTACCCGGGATCGGGTAGTCGACCTCGTCCGGGTCGCAGTTGGTGTCCAGGATCGCGACGACCGGGATGTTCAGCTTGCGAGCCTCGCTGATCGCGATGTGCTCCTTCTTGGTGTCCACGATCCACACGGCGCTGGGCACGCGGGACATGTCGCGGATACCGCCGAGCGTACGCTCCAGCTTCTCCTTCTCACGGCGCAGACCGAGCAGCTCCTTCTTGGTCAGCCCGGAGCCGGCGACGTCGTCGAAGTCGATCTCCTCCAGCTCCTTGAGGCGCTGGAGCCGCTTGTGGACGGTGGAGAAGTTGGTGAGCATGCCGCCCAGCCAGCGCTGGTTGACGTAGGGCATGCCGACACGGCGGGCCTGCTCGTCGATGGCCTCCTGGGCCTGCTTCTTCGTACCGACGAAGAGGATGGTGCCGCCGTGGGCGACCGTCTCCTTGACGAACTCATAGGCGCGGTCGATGTAGGCGAGCGACTTCTGCAGGTCGATGATGTAGATGCCGTTGCGCTCGGTGAAGATGAAGCGCTTCATCTTCGGGTTCCAGCGACGGGTCTGGTGCCCGAAGTGGACGCCGCTTTCGAGCAGCTGCCGGATCGTCACGACTGTGGTGGCCATGACCTGGTCCTTCCTGGTGCGGCGGGAGGTGTCCCGCCTCGGTTGTTCCTGACGTCCCGGCCGACCCGCCGCGGCGCCCGAGGCGACGCGGACCGTGAGACCGACCCCTTCCGGGGAAAGCACGGGGACGTGCGTAGTTGGCGGCCCATGGTGAGCCACAGAAGATTCTAACCGGAGCAGCGGCCTCGCGCGCCGCTTAGCCGCCGCGGCGGAGAGATGTCAAGCACGTCGGGGAAATTCGGCCGAAGCGGATCGGGATGGTGTCGGTGACCCGGCCGCCCGCAGCCGTCCACAGGGCGCGGAATCCGGCTGGGGAGACGGCTGGCTCGGGCTCCACCCTGGAGGCCATGGAGATTCCGTGCCGCAGGCCCCGGCCGTCCACCGTCCGCCCCCGCCCGCTCCTCTCGTCGCCCCGCTCCCCTTCGCCCTGCTCGCCCCCGCGGCGTTTCCCGGCCCCGGCCGCACCACCCATCGCCTCCGCCGCGGTCGCCGTGGCCGCGGCTCTGCTGTGCGTGCTCGGCACCGCGCCGGCGCGGGCGGCGCCCACGCCGGCGGACACCGGGGGGTGGCGTTGGCCTCTCACCGGCGAGCCGGAGGTGCTCCGGTACTTCGCCCCTCCGGCGCAGCGGTGGCTGGGCGGGCACCGGGGCGTCGACCTCGCGGCGGACGAAGGGGACGAGGTCGTGGCCGCGGGCACGGGGCGGGTGGCCTTCGCCGGACGGGTGGCGGGGACGGGCGCGGTGAGCGTCGTCCACGGCGACCTGCGCACCACCTATCTGCCGGTCGAGGCCGCGGTCGAGCGCGGCACCGCGGTCCGGGCGGGTGACATGCTCGGCACCGTGGCCGACGCGCCGCGGCACTGCGCCGCCCGCTCCTGCCTGCACTGGGGGCTGCTGCGCGACCGCACCTACCTGGATCCGCTGGCGCTGCTCGGCATGGGCGAGGTCCGGCTGCTCCCGGTGACGGGCAGCGGGGTGGTGGGGCGGCAGGGGCGCGTCACGCGCGGGGGTGGGCCTGGTTGTAGGCGCGGGTGAGCCGTTCGATGGACACGTGGGTGTAGATCTGGGTGCTGCGCAGGGAGGAGTGGCCGAGGATCTCTTGGACGCTGCGCAGGTCGGCCCCGCCGTTGAGCAGGTGGGTGGCGGCGCTGTGCCGCAGGTCGTGCGGGGCGACGCCGTCACCGGCCTCGGCGCTCCGCATGCGTTCGTGTACGTCTCGGCGGGCCGTTCGGGTGCCGAGCCGACCGCCGCGCGCCCCGATGAACAGGGCGCGTCCGCTCGCGGCGTCCGCCCAGTTCGGGCGGCCTGCCTGCAGCCACCGGTCGACCGCGTCCAGTGCCGGAGTGCCGATGGGCACGACCCGGTCCTTCCCGCCTTTGCCGTGCACGAGCAGGGTGCGCCGTTCGCGGTCGACGTCGTCGAGGTCGAGGGCGCACAACTCGGCCACGCGGATGCCGGTGGCGTAGAGGACCTCGACGACGGCGGTGCGCCGCAGGCCGGTCGGGGTGTCGTCGTCCTCGGTCGGGCGCAGCGCCGCATGGGCCTGCTCCTCGTCGAGGACGGCGGGCAGCGGACGCCGGGGCGCGGGCGCGGCGAGCAGCGGACCGGGGTCGGCCTCGATCCGACCGGTGCGGTGCAGGAACGCGGTGAACCCGCGGACGGCGGCGGTGCGCCGCGCCATCGTGGACCGTGCGGCGCCCGCGCCGTGCGCGCGGGAGAGCCAGGCCCGCAGCAGGGCGATGTCGATGCCGTGGATCCCGCCGCCGACCTCGTCGAGGTGGTCCAGCAGACTACGCACATCACCCAGGTAGGCACGGACGGTGTGCGGGGAGCGCCCCGTGCTCCGCAGGTGGCGGCGGAACTCGTCGAGCAGCGCGGTGTGCCCCGGGGTCCGCCCCCCGGGGCCGCCACCCGCCGGGGCCGGGTCCTCCTCGGCGGCGGAGCGCGCCTCGCTCATCTCGACCCGCCGGAGCCGTCCGGACGCGGCAGTGACGCCACCGCGTCGATCTCCACCAGGAAGCGGGAGTCGACCAACCCCGTCACTTCCAGCAGGGTGCTCGCCGGGCGGGGCTCTTGCACGAGGAACTCGTTCAGCACCTGCCGCACGGCCTGCAGGTCGGCGATACGCCGCAGGTAGTAGTTGACCTTCACCAGATGCCGCAGGTCCGCCTGGTAGGGGGCGAGAGCCGACTCGACGTTGCGGAACACCTGCCGGGTCTGTTCCACCGCGTCCCCGGCGACACTGCCGTCCGGAGCCTGGGGCGTCTGTCCGGAGACGAAAACGAGCGGTCCATCCGCCAGAAATGCGGCGCTGTAGTTCCTCGTCATGGCGCAACAGTATCGTTCGGGGCACGCGCAGGACCGGTTTACGGACCCGACGGGACCGGAGATCCGATGCCCGTCCGCCTCTCGTCCGCGTTCCCCGTCTCACCGCCCCTGCCCTCCGCTGTCCGGGCGGGTGCGCCAGCCAGTGGGGCAGCGTTCGATGAAGCCGCCCGCCGCGAGCAGGCCGAGGCGGCCCAGGGCCGCGTCGAGACCCAGGCCGGCGGCGACGGCGACCGTGGCGGTTCCGGCGCCGACTCGGTCGGGGACCGCGTCGAGGACGCGCTGCGACTCTGCGTCCAGGCCGTCGCGGGCCAGCGCCGTGCCACGGCCGGGGCGCAGCTCCTCGCCGATGGGGCCGAGCTGTTCGGCGACGTCGGCGGCGTCGGTCACGCAGGTGGCCTGCCACTCGCGGAGCAGCCGGTGGCACCCGCCGGACAGGGCGGAGGTCACCGGGCCGGGAACGGCCATGAGCTGGCTGCACAGGTCCTGGGCGTGGCGGGCCGTGTTGAGCGCGCCGCTGCGCAGGCCCGCCTCGACCACGACGGTGCCGGGCGTCAGAGCGGCGATGATCCGGTTGCGGACCAGGAATCCGTGGCGCGTGGGCGGCGTGCCGAGCGGGTGCTCGGTGACCAGGGTGCCGCGGGCGGCGACGTCGGCGAACAGGGCCGCGTGGCCGCGCGGGTAGTCGATGTCGAGCCCGCAGGCCAGCACGGCGACGGTGGGGGCGCCGCCCGCGAGCGCTCCGCGGTGCGCCGCACCGTCGATCCCGTAGGCACCGCCGGAGACCACCGTCCACGAGCGTTCGGCGAGCCCGCAGGCCAGACCGGCCGCCACGTGCAGCCCGTAGGCGGTGGCCGCGCGGGAGCCCACGATCGCCACCGACCTCAGGCAGGCGTGGCGCAGGTCGTGGACACCGCGCAGCCACAGCGCGTAGGGGCGCCGCTCGCCCAGGCGGTCCAGCCGACCGGGCCACTCCGGGTCACCCGGGACGACCAGCCGACCGCCCAGCTCGGCGGCGGCGCAGAGCAGGGCATCGGCGTCGATGCCCGTGGCCCGCGCCCGCCAGCGCTGCGCCCGGGCGGCCTGCCGCGACCCCCGGTCCCCGTCCGGAAGCGGGAGTCGGGCCCCGTCGCGCAGGGCGGCCCAGATGTCGGCGGCGCCGTGCTCCTCGATCAGCTCGCCCATGAGCGGGTCTCCGGCGTCGGCGGCGGCGGTGAGGCAGGCGCGCGCCGCGGCGTCGTCCGTCGGCTCCCCCCTCACTGCGCCCGCCCGGACCACAGTGCGAAGGCGTAGGCGGTGTCGTCGATGCCGGGTCCGTCGCGCCCGGCGAGGTCGGCCAGGGTCCAGGCGACCCGCAGCGCCCGGTCGACGCCGCGTGCGCTGACCTCGCCGCGATCGAGGGCCGCACCGAGGAGGCGCAGCGCACCGGCCGGGACGGGGAAGCGGCGGCGCAGTTCGGCGCCGGGGATCTGGGCGTTGGTGGCCCAGGGGGTCCCGGCGAGCCGCTTGGCCGCGCGTTCGCGGGCCTGCGCCACACGGTGGGCGACGGTCGCCGACGACTCCGCGAACGCGCGGTCGGCGAGGAGTTCGGCGCGGGGCACGGGTTGCAGTTCGACCTTGAGGTCGACGCGGTCGAGCAGGGGGCCGGACAGCCGCGCCAGGTAGCGGCGGCGCTGGGACGACGGGCACACGCAGGCGGATCCTCCCCTGCCGCAGGGGCACGGGTTGGCGGCGAGGACGAGCAGGAAGCGGGCGGGGAAGAGCGCGGTCGCCGCCACCCGGGAGACGGTCACCTCCCCGCTCTCCAGGGGTTGGCGCAGCGAGTCCAGGACGTTGCGGTCGAACTCCGGGGCCTCGTCGAGGAAGAGGCACCCCCGGTGTGCCAGGGAGACGCAGCCGGGGCGGAGGCGCGTGCTTCCGCCGCCGACCATGGCGGCCCGGGTCGCGGTGTGGTGGGGGGCGCAGAACGGCGGCCGCTCGACCAGCGACCCTCCGTCGATGAGTTGTCCCGCGACCGAGTGGACGGCGGTGACCTCGATCGCCTCCTCCTGGGTGAGGGGCGGCAGGATCGTCGGCAGACGCTCGGCCAGCAGGCTCTTGCCGGTACCGGGTGGGCCGACGAGCAGCAGGTGATGGCCGCCGGCGGCGGCGATCTCGACCGCGCGCCGGGCCACGGGCTGGCCGAGGACGTCCGCGAGGTCCACCCGGCGGGCGGGGCGGGGTTCCGGGCGTATCGGCTCGGCCTCGTCGTCGAACAGTGGAGGTTCGAGGGGATGCCCGCGCAGCCGTGCGAAGAGTTCGATCAGTGAGCCGGTGGCATCGACCTCGGCGTCCGGCACCAGCCGGGCCTCTGCGGCGTTGCCCCGGGCGACCACGAAGGTCGGGTGTCCGGCGCGGACACCGGACAGCACCGCGGGCAGCACGCCGGTGACCGGGCGCGTCCTGCCGTCGAGGCCGAGTTCGGCGAGGAAGACGGTGTTGTGCACGCTTTCGACCGGGATGGCGCCGTCTGCCGCGATGACGGCGGCGGCGATGGCGAGGTCGAATCCGCTGCCGCGCTTGGGCAGGCTGGCGGGCGACAGGCTGACCGTGATGTGGCCCTCCGGCCAGCGCTCCCCCGAGTTGACGATGGCCGCCCGGATGCGGTCGCGGGCTTCGCGCAGGGCGGTGTCGGGCAACCCGACCAGTGTGAGGCCCGCGGGGCCGTCCCCGATGTGCGCCTCGACCTCGACGGTGTGGCCCTCGACCCCGATCAGCGCCAGGGACCGGGCGCGTGCCAGGCCCATCTCAGGCCACCGCCCGGTGGTGGCCGATGTAGGTGCGGCCGTCGGTGTGGACCAGGACCGCGATGACGTCCACCCGCACGCGCGAGGCGGGGACCGTGTTGTCCGCCGCCCACCGCCGGGCCAGGGTGCGCAACCGCTCGCGCTTGGTGTGGCCGACCGCCTCCAGCGGCGACCCGAACCGCACACTGGCCCGGGTCTTGACCTCCACGACGACGAGGGTGCGACCACAGCGGGCGACGATGTCGATCTCACCCTCACGACACCGCCAGTTGCGCGCCAGCACGCGTATCCCCCGGCGTTCCAGATAGGCGGCGGCGAGCTCCTCCCCGCGCCGCCCGAGCGTCCTCCGGTGCCGGGCCCATCCCCCGACGTCGACCGCCATGGCGATCACCTCCACGCCCCAGGGTGCGGCGCTGCGCACCACCGATGCGAGGACGATCCGCCGGCTGTGGACAACCCTTCGAGAAAGACGAATCGCATGGCCGGCGTTGCCGGTCATGCGATCGCCGGTGGCCTGGGGCCGTCCGCCGCGGAGGCGTCGGGCGGCCGGCGCCGGTAGCGGGAGCTCCCTTCGGGATTCCCCCGAGGGCGTGGTCGGCGGATGCTTTCCGGTGAGCGAGCGCCGTTCCGGTGGCCGCGAGCCGAGAACGATCCGCCGACCACGCCCTAGACCGAGTGGCCCGCCCCGGGGACTTCGAGGTCGGACTTGGTGATCTCCTCGACGTTGACGTCCTTGAACGTCACCACGCGCACGTTGCGGACGAACCTGGCCGGGCGGTACATGTCCCAGACCCAGGCGTCCTCCATGGTGACCTCGAAGTACATCTCGCCGTTCTCCGTGCTGCGCGGCCGCAGGTCGACGTGGTTGGTCAGGTAGAACCGGCGCTCGGTCTCCACCACGTACCCGAAGAGACCGACGACGTCCCGGTACTCGCGATAGAGCTGCAGCTCCATCTCCGCCTCGTACTTCTCCAGGTCCTCAGAACTCATTTCGCGCTCGCTTTCGTCGTGCACTCCCGGTTCGGTTCTCCGGCCCCCTTCGACCCGATCGCTGTACACGTGTCCGTGGCACCGTTCCGCCGCTGAGTACCGGCGGGCCTATGCGACTTCGCCACTGAATCCATGATGCGGCACATGTCAACCGCGCGCGATCAATCCCCGGAATCCTGGGCGTGTGACCCTCGGAACCGTCGACGGATCGCCCGCTGCACGCGGCGCCCGGCCAGGTGGACGGGGACGGCCGCGGCCGCTCCCAGCGCGAGCGGAGCGAACGGGAGCGCGGCGGCGGCCACGGGGGCACCCGCGGCCGCGGGGTCGCTCGCCACCTCGCGCGCGCCCGCTGCGTCCCCGCCGTCCGCACCGGCCTCGTCCGCCTCGTCGAGCTCCTCGAAGGTGTCGGGGACCGGCAGGGTACCCATCCGGTCCAGCGGCCAGATGACCACGAAGGCGCGCCCGACCACGCTGTCGACGGCGACGCTCCCCTCCCCGGGGTCGTTCTGGTGCAGCCGGGAGTCGTACGAGATGGAGCGGTGGTCGCCCATCAGCCACACCCGCCCCTCGGGCACGGTCACCGGGCCGAACTCCGACTCGGTGGCGGTGCTGCCCGGGAAGAGGTAGTCCTCCTCATCCAGCGGGACCCCGTTGACGGTGACCCGGTTGTCCGCGTCGCAGCACGCGACGGTGTCACCGGGCAGCGCGATCACGCGCTTGATGTAGTCCTTGCCGGTGGGCTGCACCCCCAGCTGCTGACCCACCCAGGTGAACAGCTTCGAGACCGGGTTGGTCGGTTCCTCGACCACCACGGTGTCGCCTTCGTCCCAGGAGCCGGAGCCGTTGAAGACCACGACGTCGCCGCGCTCGATGTCACGCACCTGGTAGACGAGCTTGTTGACCAGTACCCGGTCGCCGACGAGCAGCGTCGGCTCCATCGACTTCGACGGGATGTAGAACGCCTGGACGACCCACGTCTTGATGACGAACGCCAGGACCAGCGCGATCACGATGAGGATCGGCAGTTCCTTCCAGAAGGAACCCTGCTTCTCCCCCGAGCCCTCGTTCTTGGCGTTCATGGTCGTGCCAGCGCTCTCCATTCGTGCCGACCGCTCCTGCGGCCGGGGCCTGGGGTCTCCTCCACGGCGGTGTCTCCGCATACGACTCTGGCTCCCCCACGCACGGGCATGGGGGAGCCAGATTCATCGGACGGGCCGCCCGGCTCGCACCGAGTGGTGTCGGCGCCGGGCCTCCCGGCCGGTCGCGTCTGCGATTCCTCGTTGCTCATCGGCAACGAAGCCTAGCCGAGCCCGCTGCCGGACGTCGGTAAAGACGGGCCGCGTTCGGCCGCAGCGGTCCTAGGGTGTGTTCGGCCGATGCTTTCCGGTGAGCGAGCGGCCCTCAGGGGCGGCACTCGCACGCCGCTTCACCAAGTCGATCCAGGTCGATCCAGGTCGGCTTCACGAGTGGAGCGGCGCAGCGAGCGTCGTTCCGGTGGCCGCGAGCCGGGAATGATCGGCCGACCACGCCCTAGCGGCCGGACGGCTCGCGGCGCTCGCGGATGCGGGCGGCCTTGCCGCGCAGGTCGCGCAGGTAGTACAGCTTGGCGCGGCGGACGCGGCCACGGGAGACGACCTCGATCTTCTCGATCGCCGGGGTGTGGATCGGGAAGGTCCGCTCCACGCCGACGCTGTAACTGATCTTGCGGACCGTGAAGGTCTCGCGGTTCCCGGAGCCCTGCCGCCGGATGACGACACCCTTGAAGACCTGGATCCGGGAGCGGTTGCCCTCCGTGACCCGAACGTGAACGTTGAGCGTGTCACCCGGGCGGAAGTCGGGGACGTCGGAGCGCAGCTGCGCCTTCTCAAGCTCCTGAATAGCGGTGTGCATCTCAGCGGTTCCTCATCGATTGCGCGCCGCGGCGACGGACATGGCGGTTCGCGCGGGCGGATCTGCTGCTCGGGTCGAAAACGTGTGCCTCTGGCGGCTCATCCGCAGCCGTTCGCGCCGGTACCAACGGCGATGACGGCACGCGGACGATGTTCATCGGCAGGGGCAACTCGTCTAGTCTGCCATAGATTCGGCCCCGGTCTGTACCCGAGCCTCCTCCAGGACCTCCCGGTCGTGCCGGTCAAGCCGTTCGGCGGGCATGCGCTCCAGCAGGTCCGGGCGGTTGCGCGCGGTTTTGCGCAGCGACTCGTCGCGCCGCCAGCGGTCGACGGCGCCGTGGTTTCCGGACAGGAGGACCGGCGGGACCTCGTGCCCGCGCCAGACCGCCGGCTTGGTGTACACCGGCCCCTCGACCAGGTGCTGCATCTCGCCGGTCGCGAACGAGTCCTGGTCGACCGAGTCGCGGTTGCCCAGCACGCCGGGCAGCAGCCGGGAGACGGTCTCCACCATCACCAGGGTCGCCGACTCCCCGCCCGCCAGAACGTAGTCGCCGATACTCAGCTCCTCCACCGGCATCCGCTGGGCCGCGTCCCGGGCGACGCGCGAGTCGATGCCCTCGTAGCGGCCGCACGCGAAGACCAGCCACGGCTCTGCGGCCAACCGGTCGGCGTGCGCCTGGGTGAACGGGACACCGCTGGGGGTGGGCAGGATCAGCCGCGGCACCGCCGGGGCGGCACCGGCCTGCCCCGCGCCGCCCGGCGGGTCCGCGGTCACGGCGTCCAGGGCCTCGCCCCACGGCTCGGGCTTCATGACCATGCCCGGTCCACCCCCGTAGGGGGTGTCGTCGACGGTGTTGTGCCGGTCGTGGGTCCACGAGCGCAGGTCGTGCAGGCGCACGTCGAGGATGCCCGACGCCCGCGCCTTGCCGATCAGCGACAGCTCCAGCGGACCGAAGTAGTCGGGGAAGATGGTGATGATGTCGATGCGCATATCCGAGTACGGCCTTTCCGTGGCCGCGGCCCCGGTGGGTGCCCGCGTCGAATGAGCGCGGGCCCGGCGGGGCCGGTGTTCAGTGGCCGAGGTCCAGCAGGCCGGGTGGCGGGTCGATCACCAGGCGGCCGGCTCCGGTGTCGACCTCGGGAACGAGCTCGCGGACGAACGGCACGAGCACCTCCTCACCGGCTGCGTCCTTGATCACCAGGACGTCCTGGGCGTTGTGCAGGATGTCGTCGACGACACCCACATCGCCGCCCTCGGCGGTGACGACGCGCAGCCCGATGAGCTCGTGGTCGTGGAACTCGTCCGGGTCGTCCAGGGGCGGGATGTCCTCGGAGTCGACCAGCAGGGCCACGCCGCGCAGCTCCTCGGCCGCGTTGCGGTCGGCGATCCCCTCGAAGCGCACGAGGAGTCGGCCCGAGTGTGTGCGGACCGACCTGATGGTGAGCGGCCCGGCCGCATCCGGGTCGGTCAGCAGCTTCACACCGGCGGCGAAGCGCTCCGCCGGATCATCGGTGCGCACGTCCACCGCGACATCGCCGCGGATACCGTGCGCCCGGCCGATCCGGCCGACGACGAGACGCATCCTTCTCCTTGGAACGGGTGCCCGCACCTCGCAGAGGAAACGGGACACGGGCATGACGTTAGGGCGCCGACCCATCCGTGATCGGTCGGCGCCCTAGCGCGCGATTCAGCGCACTTCGTGCAGGTCCAGCAGGTCGACGCGGACGTACCGCCCGCCGGCGAGCGAGCCGACGACGGTACGCAGCGCCTTGGCGGTGCGGCCGTTGCGGCCGATCACCTTCCCGAGGTCATCGGGGTGGACCCGGACTTCGAGCACCTTGCCCTTGCGGAGCCTGCGAGCTCTCACCTGGACATCGTCAGAGTTCTCAACGATCCCCCTGACCAGGTGCTCAAGCGCCTCTTCCAGCACGTCAGGCCTCGCCCTCGGACTTCTCCGCGGCCTCGGCGGTCTTCTCCTCGGCCTTCTCCGACTTCTCAGCCTTCTCGGCCTTCTCGGCCTTCTCGGCCTTCTCGGCCTTCTCAGCCTTGTCGGCCTTCTTGTCCGCCTTCTTACCCTTGCCCTTGGCCTCGTCACCGGGCAGGACGAGCTCCTTGAGGACGGCCTGGAAGGCGGCCTCCTCGGCCTCCTTGTCGCGCGGCTCGGCCACCTTGAGCGGGTTCTGCGGCGCGGGCAGGCCCTTGAACTCCTGCCAGATGCCGGTGCGCAGCAGCAGCGTCTTCACCGGGCCGGTGGGCTGGGCTCCCACGGACAGCCAGTGCTTCGCCCGCTCGGAGTTCACCTCGATGCGGCTCGGCTCTTCCTTCGGGTGGTAGAGGCCGATCTCCTCGATGGCCTTGCCGTCGCGCTTGGTGCGCGCGTCGGCGACAACGATGCGGTACTTGGGGTTGCGGATGTTCCCAAGTCGCTTGAGCTTGATCTTGACAGCCACGGAGCGGTCTTCTCCTGATTACGGTTGGTATGCCCAGTTCGGCGCCACGTGGGGTTGCGACACGCCACCGGAGCGAGGACGTGG
This sequence comes from Nocardiopsis mwathae, assembly GCF_014201195.1. Taxonomy (NCBI): domain Bacteria; kingdom Bacillati; phylum Actinomycetota; class Actinomycetes; order Streptosporangiales; family Nocardiopsidaceae; genus Nocardiopsis; species Nocardiopsis mwathae. The sequence goes on from NZ_JACHDS010000001.1 coordinate 3,616,672, forward strand.
GCGTACGGACAAGTAGAGGGCCGGTCCGATACGCCGTTAGTCAACACTCAATTGTGCCAGATGCCAGCGGCCGCGCGTGCGCGTCCGCACGTTCCTCGGCGCGTCCGTACCGGATACGGCGCCCCGGGACGGCCCCGGTAGCGGTACCCGCGGCCCGCCTTTCCGCGCCGATGAGCGGGAGATCACGTCGGCCGCCCCGGCCTCGGGCAGGCCCGACGGCGCCGCCGCGAAAAAACGCGGGGGGTGCCACCCGGTCGTCCCGGATGGCACCCCCCGCGGGCGCTCGCGCGAGCGCCGCTACTTCTCGGGCAGCTTGAAGCCCGACAGGTCGGGCATCTTCCCCCCGCCGAGGCCGGGCGGGAGCGGCGCGCCGCCGCCGAGGCCCGGGGGCAGCTGCGGCGGCTGGTCCGGGACGCCGCCCTCCTCACGGCGCTTCCGGCGCTCGGCCGCCTTCTGCGCCTCCTGCTCCTTGGCCTTGAGCGGGTTGCCGCTGCGCTGCTTGCCCTTCTTCGCCTTCTTGGCCTGGGCCTTGGCCTTCTTCTTGCCGCCGCCCGGCATGCCCGGCATTCCGGGCATGCCCGGCATTCCGCCGTTCTTCACCTGGCGCATCATCTTCTGCGCGTCGAAGAACCGCGTCACCAGGCCGTTGACGTCGCTGACCTGCGTGCCCGAACCGTTGGCGATGCGCAGCCGCCGCGACCCGTTGATGATCTTCGGGTTGGCACGCTCGGCCGGCGTCATCGACCGGATGATGGCGGCGATCCGGTCCAGGTCCTTCTCGTCGACGTTGCTGATCTGGTCACGCATCTGCCCCATGCCGGGCATCATGCCGAGCAGGTTGCTGATCGGCCCCAGCTTGCGGACCATCGCCATCTGCTGCAGGAAGTCATCGAGGGTGAAGTCCTCGTCGGAGGCCAGCGTGCTGGCCATCTTCTCGACCTCGGACTCCTCGAACGTCCGCTGCGCCTGCTCGATGAGGGTGAGCACGTCACCCATGTCGAGGATGCGTCCGGCCATCCGGTCCGGGTGGAAGAGGTCGAAGTCCTCCAGCTTCTCACCGGTGGAGGCGAACATGATCGGCCGACCGGTGATGTGCCGGATGGACAGCGCGGCACCGCCGCGCGCGTCGCCGTCGAGCTTGGTGAGGGCCACCGCGTCGTAGCCGACGCCGTCGAGGAACGCCTGCGCGGTGTTGACCGCGTCCTGGCCGATCATCGCGTCGACGACGAACAGGATCTCGTCCGGCTTCACCGCGTCGCGGATGTCGGCGGCCTGCTGCATCATCTCGCTGTCGATGCCCAGGCGGCCCGCGGTGTCGATGATGACGACGTTGTGGTTGTTGCGCTCGGCGTGCTCGACCGACGCCCGCGCGACCGCGACCGGGTCGCCGACGCCGTTGCCGGGCTCGGGGGCGAAGACCGGGACGGCCGCGCGCTCACCGACCACCTGCAGCTGGGTGACGGCGTTGGGGCGCTGCAGGTCCGCCGCGACCAGCAGCGGGGTGTTGCGCTGTGCCGCCAGCCACTTGGCGAGCTTGCCGGCGAGCGTGGTCTTACCCGCACCTTGCAGACCCGCCAGCATGATGACGGTCGGCGGGTTCTTGGCGAACCGGATCTCGCGGGTCTCGCCACCGAGGATCTGGATGAGCTCCTCGTTGACGATCTTGATGACCTGCTGCGCCGGGTTCAGCGCCTTGGAGACCTCTTCGCCGCGGGCGCGTTCCTTGACTTGTCCGATGAACTCGCGGACGACGGGCAGCGCCACGTCGGCTTCCAGGAGCGCGAGACGGATCTCGCGCGCGGTGGCGTTGATGTCCTCCTCGGACAGCCGGCCCTTGCCGCGCAGCGAGGAGAAGACCGATGTCAACCGGTCGGAAAGCGTCTCGAACACGAGTCTGGCCAGTCCTTCGTCTCGGGATTGGCTTCCTAGGTTACCTGCCGGTGCGCCCCTGTGCGCCCGGAGGCGGGGCGGAGACGCCCCGGACACGGCGCGGGGGCGGACCCGCGGGCCGGCGCCGCCGCCCGGATCCGCCCCCGCGCCGCGGAGCCGTGCCGCGGCCGTCAGTCGTCGGCCGCGTCCTCGGAGTCGTCCGACTGCTCGCCGCCGCCCTCCTGGGCCGTCTTCTTCTGCTCCTTGAGCGACGTGACCAGCTCGTCCTTCTGCTTGCCGCTCAGGCCGCGGGTGGACAGCAGGCCCTGGCCGGTGACCTCGTAGGACTTCGGGGTGGAGCTGGCGCCCAGCGCGTAGTCGACGCTGCAGGAGACCTTGGCGGTGGACCCGGCCTTCAGCGAGGCGGTGTCGTCGCACTTCTTCTCGCCCAGCTCGTCGTTCTCAAGCGTGGCGTCCAGCCGGACCAGGACGGTGCCCTCGGCCTCGTCCCCGCCGGAGGAGTCGTCCTTGACGGTGCCGCTGACCGTGCACTTGCCGCCGGTCGCGCAGTCGAGCTTGAGCTGGCTCTCCCAGGCCACCGGGACGCGGGCATCGCGCGATCCGGTCAGGTCGTCCTCGGCCGCGGCGATGAGGTCGTCGTAGACCTTGTCCACGTCGGCGCTCTCCGGCTCGGCGAAGTTCAGCCGGGTGCGCGGGCCGCCGTCGCCGTCCTCCGGGTTGAGCTCCTCGATCTCCATACGGAGCAGCCGGTAGGGCTCCTCCTCGCTGATCCAGACGCGGTTCTTCTCCCCGCCGTCGAGGTCCACCCGGTAGGCGGAGGTCCCGTCGAGGTTCTCCAGGGTCGCGGTGTCCTCGGCCGGGGCGAGCCCGCCGAGGATCCCGGCCAGCTTCCCGGGGGCGAGCACCTCGGAGGGGTCCATGCCGAGCTGGCCACCCGAAACCCGCACCCAGCTGCCGGCGTACTTGTCGGAGTCGGGGTTGGCGACGTCCTGGTCCAGCCAATACTCCGCCGGGGCGTTGATGAAGAGCTTGTCGTCGGCCTCCATCACCTGGGCTTCGTTCTCGTTCTCCTGGACCGTGCCGGAGACGGCGCCGGAGCCGGTAACGGTGAGCGCGACCTCGTTGACGGCGCCCTGGTCCTCGCCGGACGGGGCGACCTGGCCCTGCACGGCCACGGCCGGCATCTCGCCGAGCGCCTTGACCGCGGCGTCGAGCACCGGTTTGGCGTCGACGGGGGTGGGCGACGGCGACGGCTCCTCATCGCCGCCGGGGCGCAACCCGCTCAGGTCGATCGCGCAGCCCGACGCACCGAGTGCGAGCGCGGCCGTCACGACCGCGACCCTGAGGGGTCCGCTCGATCGGCGTCTGTTGAGATTGACCGGCGCCATCTTGCCTCCAGTCCCCCACGGCAACGGGGTACACGGGATCGTTCGGGCTGTGCTGTGTTCGGATCTTCGGACGCGCGGGAGCACGGTCACGGTTCCGGGTGGACACGGGGGCGCCCAAGGGTTCCTCCGCGCGCGGTGGGGAGATCATCCCTGACATGATCGGCGCGGTGCCCCCGTCGCCTGCCAAGCGTATCGAACCCCTCAGCTCCTCCTGGCACAGAGAAGATCACGAAGTGGACGGGTTCCGCCTACGAATCGTAGCCGCACTCACATACCACATCGGCCACGTGGCCTTATCCGGTCACACGTGGCCTACAGGGCGCGGAACCGCCCGACACACACCAGGACCGGCGAGGGCGTTCCCCCACCGGTCCGGCGTCTTCCACCTTGCGGCGAACCGCGGTGCTCGGGGTGTGCTCAGCGCTGAGCACACCGGAGGACCTACCGCAAGGTCACCTCCTCGCCCGGAGGCGTCGGCGAGGAGAGCTTGTCTCCGCCTTCGAGCTCGTCGAGCTCGTCGAAGGCGTAGGCGCTCTCGGCGTGCAGCTCGTGGTCCAGGCCGTTGGTCTCGATGTGCTCGGCGATCCGGAAGCCCATGGCCAGGTCGATGACCTTGCCGATGACGTAGGTCACAACGAAGGAGTAGATGAGGACCGCGACGACCGCGATGACCTGGACTGCCAGGAGGGCCAGCCCGGAGGTGTCGATGAAGCCCTGCCCGGCGAGCAGCGGACCGAAGAGGCCGTTGGGCTCGCCGTCACCGGTGATCGAGGAGGCGAACAGGCCGATCAGGAGCGAGCCGATGATGCCGCCGACCAGGTGGACGCCGACCACGTCCAGGGCGTCGTCGTACTTGAAGCGGTACTTCCAGCTGATCGCGTAGGCGCACACGCCACCGGCGACGAGCCCCAGGGCGATGGCGCCGAGCGGGGTGAGGTTGGCGGCGGCCGGGGTGATGGCCACCAGGCCGGCGATGGCGCCGGAGGCGAAGCCCAGGGCGGTGGTCTTGCCGTAGCGCAGCAGCTCCACGAGCATCCACGCGCCCACCGCCGCGGCGGTGGCGACCTGGGTGTTGACCAGTGCGAGCGCGGCGACCTCATCGGCGGCGTAGGCCGAGCCCGCGTTGAATCCGAACCAGCCGAACCACAGCAGGGCGGCGCCGAGCAGGACGAAGGGCAGGTTGTGCGGGCGCATCTCGGTGGACCCGAAGCCCTTGCGCCGGCCCAGCACGAAGGTCAGGGCGAGCGCGGCCGCACCGGCGTTGATGTGCACGGCGGTGCCGCCGGCGAAGTCGATGACCTCGGCGCCGCCGATGCTGAGCGACTCGAACCAGCCGCCGCCCCACACCCAGTGGGCGACGGGGAAGTAGACCAGCAGCGACCAGACCGGGACGAACACGAGCCAGGCCCCGAACTTGGCGCGGTCGGCGATCGCGCCGCTGATGAGGGCCACGGTGATGACGGCGAACATCATCTGGAATCCGACGTCGACGAGCTCGGGGTGGCCGTCGTCGGCGACCTCGCCGACGAGGCTGTTGAGCCCGGCGTACTCCAGTCCGCCGATGAAGGGGGTGAGCGGTCCGGCACCGCCGCCGTAGGTCAGCGAGTATCCGACGACCACCCACAGGACGCTGACGATGGCGATGCTGGCGAAGCTCATCAGCATCATGTTCAGCACGCTCTTGGCGCGGGACATGCCTCCGTAGAAGAAGGCCAGGCCCGGTGTCATCAACATCACCAGCGCGGCGCTGACGAGCAACCACGCGGTGTTGCCGCTGTCGATCATGTCGCCTCCGAGAAAAACGAGGTGGGGGGTGTGCGATGCGGAGATCCGAGGAGATGGAGGGCGAGCACGTCGTCGGGCCCGGCGGGGATCTTCGTCGGGACGTAACCCTCCTGCCAGCGTGTTTCTCCGTGCGGCAGGCGGTATTGCGCGTATATGAAGAGATGGACCCGCGTGTTACGGGTAGGTGAATCGACAGGTCGAACCACCACACAGGGGAAATAGCGCTCCCTCGGCGCGGTGCGGCGACGGGCGTCAGGGAAGGGAGGCGTCGGCGGAAGCGCCGGAGGGCGTTAAGAACGCGTGAAGCCGGCGGGACCACCCGCCCGGATCGGGAACGATTTTCACTGGATTCGAAAACCACTGAAATTTGTGAATCTCATGAATCGAAACGGACCCCCATGACCGCACACCGCAGGACCGTGATCTCGGCCAGGGGCCTGACGAAGAGCTACGGCCGCACCCGGGCGCTGGCGGGCGTGGACCTCGACGTGCGCCAGGGCGAGATCTTCGGCTTTCTCGGCCCGAACGGGGCCGGGAAGACGACCGCCATCCGCATCCTGCTCGACCTGATCCGGCGCGACGGCGGCGAGGTGACCCTGCTCGGGCACGACCCGCGCACCGCCGGGGCCGGGCTCCGCGCCGACATCGGCTACCTGCCCGGTGAGCTGGCCATGAGCACCCGACGCTCTGCCCGCGAACTGCTGACCTACTACGGGAACCTGCGCGGCGGCGTGCACCCCTCCCGCATCGGCGCACTGGCCGAGCGCTTCAAGCTGGACCTGGACAGGCCCGTCCGCGGCCTGTCCAAGGGGAACAAGCAGAAGGTCGGTCTGGTGCAGGCGTTCATGCACGATCCCGCGCTGCTCATCCTGGACGAGCCCACCAGCGGGCTGGACCCGCTGCTGCAGCAGGAATTCCTGGCGCTGGTCCGCGAGACCCGCTCCGAGGGCCGCACGGTCTTCATGTCCTCGCACGTGCTCTCCGAGGTGCAGGCGGTCTCCGACCGCGCCGCCATCATCCGCGACGGACGCATCGCGGCCACCGAGAACATGGAGGAACTGCGCGACCGGGTGGCCCGCGAGTTCACCATCCGCTTCGCCGAGGAACCGTCCGCGGACGAGGTGGAGCGGTTCGGCGACGAGGCCGACGTCCAGGACCTGGCGGTGCACGGCGACACGCTCACCTGCGTCGTGCACGGCAGCCCGGACGCGCTGATCAAGCTCGCCGCCCGACACACCGTGCTGATGCTGAACAGCGAGGAACCGGACCTGGAACGGCTGTTCTTCACCCACTACGACAACGGCACGGGTGAGGAGGGGACACAGCGGGATGCTGATGCGTAACGTCTTCGGCAAGTTCCTTCAGGACATGCGGCGGTCGATCATCGCCTGGGCCGTCGCGGTCGCGGCGGTCACCGCCATGTACAGCGCCTTCTGGCCGGCCATGGCGGACTCGGCCGAGCTGATGGACGCCTACGTCGAGGCCATGCCCGAGGTCGCCCGGGCCATGGGCTGGGAGGACATGTCCTCCCCTGCCGGCTACCTCAACGCCACGGTCTTCGGGCTGCTCGCGCCCCTGCTGATGGTGATCGCCGCCATCGCGTTCGGCACCCGGGCCATCGCCGCCGACGAGGAGGAGGGCAAGCTGGAACTGGTCCTGGCCCACCCGGTCGGCCGGGTGAGCGTGCTGCTGCAGCGGTTCGCCGCGGTCGTGGTCGCCCTGGCCGTCATCGGGCTGGCCGCCCTGGCGACCCTCCTCCTGCTCGAACCCCTTCTCGACCTCGGTATCGGGCCCTACCACCTGTTCGCGGCGACCGCCACGACGGTGCTGATCGCGCTCGTCTACGGCTCGGTCGCGCTGGCCGTCGGCGCGGCCACCGGCCGTCGGTCCTACGCCCTGGGCGGCGCGGTCCTGCTCGCGGCGATCGGCTACCTCGGCAACACTTTCGCCCTGCAGGTCGAGGAGCTGGAGTGGATGCGGTTCCTCTCGCCGTTCTACTACGGGTTCGACCCGAACCCGCTGGTCAACGGCTTCGACCCCGCCTACGCCGCCGTGCTCGTCGCCGTTCCGGTCGTGCTGGTCGCCCTCGGCCTGGGCGCGTTCACCCGCCGCGACATCGCGGTCTGAACACCGCACGGCCGGTATCGGCACCGGTCGATAACGTGGCAGGGCCCGGTCGGGCGCACCCCGACCGGGCCCTGCCACGAGGGCGGCCACCCGCCGCCGTCGGGCGGTCAGTCCTCACCGAGGATCGCGTCGACGAACGCCTCGGCGTCGAAGGGCGCCAGGTCGTCCGGTCCCTCGCCGAGCCCGACCAGCTTGACCGGGACACCCAGTTCGCGCTGCACCTGGATGATGATGCCGCCCTTCGCGGTGCCGTCCAGCTTGGTGAGCACGATGCCGGTGATGTTGACGGCCTCGGCGAACACGCGTGCCTGGCGCAGCCCGTTCTGCCCCGTGGTGGCGTCGAGCACCAGCAGCACCTCGTCGACCTGGGACTTCTTCTCCACGACGCGCTTGACCTTGCCGAGCTCGTCCATCAGGCCGGTCTTGGTGTGCAGGCGCCCCGCGGTGTCGATGATGACCGTGTCGGCGCCCTCGTCCATGCCGCGCGCCACCGCGTCGAAGGCGACACTCGCCGGGTCGGCGCCCTCGTCCTTGCGGACCACCGGGGCACCGACGCGCGACCCCCAGGTCTCCAGCTGGTCGGCGGCGGCCGCGCGGAAGGTGTCGGCGGCACCGAGCACCACGCTGCGCCCGTCGCCGACCAGCACGCGGCCGAGCTTGCCGGTGGTGGTGGTCTTGCCGGTGCCGTTCACCCCGACGATCATGAGCACCGCGGGCCGGTCGCCGTGCGGGTCGGTGCGCACGGCGCGGTCGAGCCGGGGGTCGATCTGCGCGATCAGCTCCTCGCGCAGCATCCCGCGCACTTCCTCGGGAGTGCGGCCGCCCTGCACCTTGACCTTGGTGCGCAGGTTGTCGACGATCTGCGAGGCCGCGGTCACGCCGACGTCGGCGGTGATGAGCGTGTCCTCGATCTCGTCCCAGGCGTCGTCGTCGAGCTTGTCGGCGGAAAGGAGCGACAGCAGCCCCTGCCCGAAGGTGCTCTGCGAGCGGGCGAGCCGGGCGCGCAGCCGCACCAGCCGCCCGGCCGACGGCGGCGGGGTCTCCAGCTCCGGAGCCGCCGGGGCCTCGACGGGCGGTGCCTCCGCCGTGGCGGTGGCGGGTGCCCCGGCCGGTTCCTCCCGCTCCTCCGGTTCGGCGACGGCGGTGCCCGCTTCCGCGGTCGTCGCGTCCGTCACCTCGGCGGACGGCTTCTCGTCGGTGACCCCGGGGCGCCGGGGCCGGATCAGGAAGACGCCGCCGAACACCAGGACGGCGATGAGGAAGATCGCAACGGCGAAGATCGAGTAGTCCATAACGTCGTCCAGTTTCGCAGAAGCACGGGCACGATCGGATCACTGCGGGGGTGACGTGGGATGACATCACATCGAACGGTCGCGTGTCCCCCGCAGCACGATGATGAAGAACGGAGCGCCGAGGAAGGCCGTCACCACCCCCAGCGGGAGTTCGGCCGGGGCGATGACGGTGCGCGCCACGATGTCCACCAGCACCAGGAAGGCGCCGCCGACCAGAAGTGACATCGGCAGGATCATCCGGTAGCCGGTGCCCACCAGTCGGCGCACGATGTGCGGAACGACGATGCCCACGAACCCGATCAGCCCGCTGACCGCCACCGCCGCCGCGGTCGCCAGGGAGGCGGCGGAGATCACGATCAGCCGCACCGCCGTCGCATTGAGCCCGAGACTCACCGCCTTCTCGTCGCCGAGCGCGAGCATGTCGAGCAGGTAGCCGCAACCGAGCAGCACCACCATGGCCGCGACGGCATACGGCGTGACCATCACGATGTCATCCCAGCCGCTCCTGCCCAGTCCGCCCAGCACCCAGGCGTAGATGCGCTGCAGCTCCTCGATGCGCATCTGCTGCAGCAGCGTCTGTACCGCCGACAGGAAGGAGGAGACGGCGACGCCGGCGAGCACGAGCGAGGCCGTGCCGCCGCGCGCGGTGCTGTGGCCCAGGGCGTAGGCGGCGGCGACGCCCAGCAGAGCGCCGAGGAACGCCGCGACCGGGACCAGGGCGCGTGGTGAGTCGAACACGTCGCCACCGAAGGCGATCACCAGGGTCGCCCCCAGCCCGCCCCCGCTGGCCGCCCCCAACAGGTAGGGGTCGGCCAGCGGGTTGCGGAACACGCCCTGGTAGGCGGCGCCCGCACAGGCCAGCAGGCCGCCCACCATCGCGCCGAGGACGACACGCGGTAGGCGCAGCTCCACCAGGACCGCGGCCTGGCGGTCGTCGAGCGGGGACTCCATTCCCGGCCAGACGGGGGCGAGCAGGGCCCCGGCGATGTCGAGCGGGGTGATGGAGGCCGCCCCGGCGGCCACGCCGAGGACCATCGCCGCCACGAGGGCGGCGAGTCCGCCGAGGAGCCACGCCCACGACGGCCGGGAACGTCCGAACAATGGGGTCTAGCGCTCCTCGCCCGACGCGGCCAGGACGGCGTCGGAGACCTCCTGGGCCAGGTCGACGACGCGCGGCCCCCAGCGGGAGGAGATGTCCTCGTCCAGCTGCACGATGTCGTCGTCCTGCACGGCGCTGACCTTGTCGAAGGCGGGGCGCTCGGCCACATCCTCGACGGCGTCCGCGCCGCCGTAGGCGAGGAAGATCAGGTCGGGGTCGGCCTCGACGATGAACTCCGGGGAGAGCTGCGGGTAGCCGCCGGAGGAGGCGGCGTCGTCGGCCTCGTCCGCGATGTTGGTCAGACCGAACTCGTTGTAGATCTGCCCGATGAAGGTGTCGGAGGTCGCCGAGTACATGGTGTCGTCGACCTCGTGGTAGTAGCTCAGGTCGGTGTCGCCGAGCTTCTCCTTGGTCTCGTCGACGATGCCGGTGATCTCGGACTCGACCCGGTCGGCCTCGGCGTCGGCGCTCTCGGCCTCGCCGGTGACCTCGCCGAGCAGACGGATCTGGTCGTAGGTGTCGTCGAGGGTCGTGGCCGCGTCCAGGACCAGGACCGGGATTCCCAGCTTGTCCAGCTGCTCGGCCGCGTCCTCGGCGCTCCCGGCGAGGATCACCAGGTCGGGGTCCTCCTCGGAGATCGCCTCGACGCTGGGGGTGAAGCCGGAGAGGTCGGTGGTGGGCGCCTCCTCCGGGTAGTCGGAGTACTCGTCGGCGGCGGCGACCTGGTCGCCGGCGCCGATCGCGAAGAGCATCTCGGTGGTGCTGGGCGACAGCGAGACGATGCGCTGCGGCGCCTCGTCGATGGTCACCTCACCGCGGGCGTCGTCGACCGTGACGGGGAAGGCACCGCCGGAGTCGCCGGCCCCGGCGCCATCGGCGGTGTCGGGGCCGCCGCAGGCGGCGGTCAGAACCAGCGCGGCCGGCAGGAGGGCGGCCGACAGGCGGCGTGCGTTGCGCACGGGTCTCCTTCGAGGGACTCAAGGGCTGGGGGAAGGCTCCGAGTCCGCCGGTGTGGTGACGGACCGTCCTTTCCCACGAGGACAGGTGTCGTCGGCGGCTGGGCGAGGCGGCCTGGCTCGTCCCGGCACCCGGTCACGGGCGTCGGGCTCCACAGTTGCGGGACAGCGCCGGATTCCCCGACCACCTCACGGCGGCCGACCGGACTTCGCTCACCCAGTGCCGTTGTGCCGCCGGTACGTACCGCCGACACAACGTGTCCACTTTATCCCTTGTGGCCACTTCCATGGCGGGCCCATCGGCCTTCCCGGCCGCGACCCACGCCCCGTTTCGGGCAGAACGCCTTCTCCCCCGGTGATCTCGGGAGATCGGGAGATCGGTCGGACTCTCCGCCACGATTCGAACCGTTCTCCCGAGGTCACCGGAGGCAGGGGCGCCCACCCGCGCGAATCCGGGGCCGACCGGTGTCAGCGGCGGTCGAGGCGCTGGCTGATGACCTGGGAGATGCCGTCGCCCTGCATGGTGACCCCGTAGAGCGCGTCGGCCGCCTCCATGGTGCGCTTCTGGTGGGTGATCACGATCAGCTGCGAGCAGGACCGCAGCTCGTCGAAGATCACCAGAAGACGCTGCAGGTTGGTGTCGTCCAGGGCCGCCTCGACCTCGTCCATGACGTAGAAGGGCGAGGGCCGGGCCTTGAAGATGGCGGCGAGGAACGCGACCGCGGTCAGGGAGCGTTCGCCGCCGGAGAGGAGGGAGAGGCGCTTGACCTTCTTACCCGGGGGCCGGGCCTCGACCTCGACGCCGGTGGTGAGCATGTCGTCGGGCTCGGTGAGGACGAGCTTGCCCTCGCCTCCCGGGAACAGGCGGCCGAAGATCGCCGCGAACTCGCGTTCCACGTCGGCGTAGGCGGCGGTGAAGACCTCGCGGACCCGGGCGTCGACCTCCTCGACGATGCCCAGCAGCTCGCGCCGGGTCTTCTTGATGTCCTCCAGCTGCGCGGTGAGGAACGCGTGGCGCTCCTCCAGGGCCGCGAACTCCTCCAGGGCCAGCGGGTTGATCTTGCCGAGCTGGTTGAGCTGCCGCTCGGCGGTGCGGGCGCGCTTCTCCTGGACCTCCCGGACGAAGGGGACGGGCACGGCCTCGCCCTCGGGCGCGTCGGTCGGCGGCGGCACCGGGACGCGGGGGCCGTACTCGGCGATGAGCGTGGGCACATCCACGCCCATCTCCTCCACGGCCTTGGTCTCCAGCTGTTCCAGCCGCAGCTTGCGCTCGGCGCGGGCGACCTCGCTGCCGTGGACGACGTTGACCAGCTTCTCCAGCTCCACCGAGAGCTCCCGTACGCGCGCCCGCACGGTCTTGAGCTCGGCGTCGCGCACCGACCGCTCCTCCTCGGCCGTCGCCCGCTCGGCGTCGGCCGCGGCCAGGGAGGACTCGATGCGCCGGAGGGACTCGGCCGCCCCCTGGGCGACCGCCTTGGCGATGACGGACTGGCGGCGGCGGCGTTCGCGGCGGCGCGCGGCACGCTCGCGGCTCTGGCGCTCGGCGGCGGCCGCACGCATCAGGCTCTCGGCGCGCCCGGCGATGGACCGGACGCGCTCCTCGGCGGTGCGGACGGCGAGCCGCCCCTCCATCTCGGCTGCGCGGGAGGCGGCCGCGCGCTCCGCCAGGGCGTCGCGCTGCCCGGTGTCGGGTTCGCCGTCGTCGACGGGCTCGGCCTCGGCCTCGGCGAGGCGCTCCTCCAGTTCGGCGAGGCGGTCCAGGTCGCTCTGGCGCCCGGCGGCGGCCTTGGCCGCGGCGGCGGTGTAGCGCTCCACCTCGGCGGCGGCCGAGCGGGCCTGCCCGCCGAGCTTGCCGACCTGCTGGGCGACCTCGTTGCGGCGCTTGGCGGAGGCGCGGCGGCGGACGGCGATCTCCTCCACGGCGGCGGCCGCCTCGGCACGCTCACGCCTGGCCTCGTCCAGGTCGGCGGCGGCCCGCTTGGCGGCGCTGACGGCCTCCTCCAGGCGCTCGACGGCCTCGTCGACGGCGGCCTGCACCTCCAGCAGGCTGGGGGCGGAAGAGGAGCCGCCGTGCACCAGGGCGGCGGTGAACACGTCGCCGTCGGAGGTGACGGCCCGCACACCCGGGTGGGCGCCGATCACCGCGCGGGCCTGGGCGGCGCCGGCGACGAGGACGACCCGGTCCAGCAGCGCGGCGACGGCCTCGGCCAGGGACGGCGGAGGGGTGACGGCGTCGGCGGCGTAGCGCAGGCCGTCCGGCAGCCGCGGCCACCGGTCGCGCGGGGGCACGGTGCCGCCGCTCCCCGCCGATGCCGCGACGACGATCCCCGCGCGCCCGGCGTCGTCGTTCTTGAGCAGGTCGAGTGCGGCCGCGGCGGCGGGCGCGTCGGCGACGGCCACGGCGTCGGAGGCCACGCCGAGCGCTGCGGAGACGGCGGTCTCGTGGCCGGGCTCGACCTCGATCAGGGCGGCGAACGAGCCGAGCAGGCCGGGCAGCCGCTCGGCGGCGGAGAGCAGGGCGGCGGCGCCGTCCTTGCGGTCGAGGCCCATCTCCAGGGCCTCCTTGCGGGCGGCGATCGCGGCGCGCTCGCGCTCGGCCATGCTCTCGGCGTCGCGCAGCTCGCTGACCCGCGCCTCGGTGGCGGCCAGTACCTGCCGGGCATGCTCGTGGGAGGCGTCGAGTTCGGCGTCGCCCTCGTCGAGCCCGGCGGAGTCCTCGGCGGCCTGCTCGTATTCGGCCTGGGCGATCTCGGCGCGCTCGCGGGCCTCGGCCGCGGCGTCCTCCAGACGCTCCACCTCGGCCTCGCTGGCGGCCAGGCGGCTGCGCAGCGCGTCGACGCGGCCGCGGAGCTTGGCCATGCCCTCCCGGCGGTCGGCGGCTGCACGCGCGAGGTGGGCGATACGCCGCTCTTCTTCCTTCAGGCCGTCCTCGGCGGCGCTGCGCTCGGCGACGGCGGCCTCCAGGCGCTCTCGGGCATCGTCCAGGCGGAACTCCAGCTCCTCCTCCTGGGCGCGCACCTCTTCGGCTTCGGCCTCCATCTCCTCCGGTTCGCGGCCGTGCCGTTCCTCTTCGGGCTGGGCGGCGAGGTTGCGGTGGCGTTCGGCGGCCAGGCCCGCCACGGCGCTGAGGCGCTCCTTGAGCCGGGACAGACCGTGGAAGGTGTCCTGGGCCTGGGAGAGGACGGGAGCGGCGGCGGCTGCGGCGGCGTCCAGCTCGGTCTCGCGGGACTGGGCGTCGGCGAGCGCCTTCTCGGCGGCCTCGCGGCGGGCGCGGACGGCCGACTCGTCGGCCTCCTCCTTCTGCAGCGCCTCGGTGAGGGTGACGATGTCGTCGGCGAGCAGCCGGAGGCGGGCGTCGCGCAGATCGGCCTGGATGACGGCGGCGCGGCGGGCGAGCTCGGCCTGGCGGCCCAGCGGTTTGAGCTGACGGCGCAGCTCGGCGGTGAGGTCGGTGACGCGGTCGAGGTTGCCCTGCATCGAGTCGAGCTTGCGCAGCGCCTTCTCTTTGCGCTTGCGGTGCTTGAGGATGCCGGCGGCCTCCTCGATGAGCGAGCGCCGCTCCTCGGGGCCGGCGTGCAGGACGGTGTCGAGTTGGCCCTGGCCGACGATGACGTGCATCTCGCGGCCGATGCCGGAGTCGCTGAGGAGATCCTGGATGTCGAGGAGGCGGCAGGTGTCGCCGTTGATCGCGTACTCCGAGCCGCCGTTGCGGAACAGCGTCCGCCTGATGGTGACCTCGGAGTACTCGATGGGCAGGGCGCCGTCGGTGTTGTCGATGGTCAGACTGACCTCGGCCCGGCCGAGCGCGGGGCGGGAGGACGTCCCGGCGAAGATGACGTCCTCCATCTTGCCGCCGCGCAGCGACTTGGCGCCCTGCTCGCCCATGACCCAGGCCAGGGCGTCGACGACGTTGGACTTGCCGGAGCCGTTGGGGCCGACGACACAGGTGATTCCGGGCTCGAAGCGCAGCGTCGTGGCCGACGCGAAGGATTTGAATCCCCGCAGCGTGAGGTTCTTCAGGTACACGCCCGGCGGCCCTCCTCCCCTGCGCGCCCCCGCACGCCTGTGTTCATCGGCTCGTGCCCCACAAGGGTGCCATGAACGCCGCGCGGATGCCGCCTGATCGCCGCGGTGTCGGCCATGGTCATAGCCACAGCGGGGTGGCGCGACGGTGTTCGGGGGGCGGGCCGGGGGAATAGGGAGTCCGACCCTGGGCATAGCCGATTGCAGGATCCACCGAAGGTTGTGGGAATCGCCCCGGGGGTATGCCCTAGAGAAAGGGTCAAGGGTCGGAAAAGAACGGGCAAGGAGAACCCCTACACGAACCCTAGGGACGCCGGAACGCCGGGCGTCCCTTGACCGGCCGTTGTGTCAGGGCGGGTTCGCGATATGCGGGGTGGGCGTTACGCGAGTGCGGGCTCGCGATCGGTCGCACTTACCGTGACGTCGGTGACGGCTGCCGAAAGCTGATCGTTGTGGGCCTGAAGTCGTCCGATCTCGTCTTCGAGGTCACGTACTCGCTTCTGCAGCCGACGCATCTCCTGAACCATACGAGGATCAGGACCGCCAACGTGGCCGAACAGAGCCTTCGCCATGATGTGGGTCCTCCACACTGAGTGACCAGACTGTTGGCACGCACATTTGAGCCACGAATCCGCGGGCGGGCGCTGCTCGCCGTCCGCGTCGTGAAAGGAAAGGCGCGCGGTCTGCCTTCCAGCGTCTCACTATGGGCGCCCCTGGTCAAGATTGACTGAAACCGTAAGTAACCAAACAGTAACCGGGCATGTCACTTCGCGCGATTCGGCATCGGGTACCCCCGGTCGGATGCGCCCCGAACCGTCGCAGCAGCGGGCAGGCGGATCACGACGCGGCGCAACGGCGCCCACGAATCGCGTTGTCCTTCCAGCATACTCACCGCTCCGCGAATCCGGAGAAGGAACCCCCCGGTTTTCCCCAACGTTCAACGACCGAATCCACACGACCAGGCGTCTCACCGCTGCGCAGGTAGCCGAGCAGTTGCTCACACGCCTCTCGCGCCCCTTCCGCGACGACCTCCACGCGGCCGTCGGACAGGTTGGTGGCCGCACCGACCAGCCCGAGCTCCAGTGCGCGGGCCCGCACCGACCAGCGGAAGCCGACCCCCTGCACACGCCCGCGCACCCATGCGGTCATCCGCACATCGCTCACCCGTTCATCCCCGTTCATTCCTCGACTGCGGTCAGCGGGGAGCGGGTCCGCTCGGCACCCGCACGCCCCGCGGCCGGGGCTGGCACTTCGGGCAGCTGAACGACGACCGGTTCATGAAGGCGTCGCGACGGATCGGCGTGCGGCAGCGCTCGCACGCCGAACCCGCGCGCCCATAAGCCTTCAGGCCCCGCTCGAAGTAGCCGCTCTCCCCGTTGACATCGACGTAGAGCCCGTCGAACGAGGTACCCCCCTCGACCAGTGCCTCCCCCAGCACCGCCCGCACGTGTCCCAGCAGCTCGGCCACCTGCCGCCGCTGCAGCCCGCCGGTGGCTCGTGCCCAGTGCAGCCGGGAGCGCCACAGCGCCTCGTCGGCGTAGATGTTGCCGATCCCGCTGATCAGCGACTGGTCCAGCAGGGCGCGCTTGATCTCGGTGCGCTTGCGGCGCAGCGCCGCGGCGAACGCGTCGTCGTCGAAGGCGGGGTCCAGCGGGTCGAGCGCGATGTGCCGGACGGCGCCGGGCACCGCGGCGCCCCCGGCATCGGTGACAAGCGGTTCCACCATCAGGTGGCCGAACGTGCGCTGGTCGACGAAGCGCAACTCGGTACCGCGGTCGTCGAAGCCGAACCGCACCCTCAGGTGCTTCTCGTCCGCGCGCTGCGGCGGCTGCACCAGCAGCTGGCCGCTCATGCCCAGGTGCGCCAGGAGCGCCTCGCCGGAGTCGAGCGTCAGCCACATGTACTTGCCGCGCCGCGCGGTCGCGGTGATCTTGCGCCCGGCCAGCCGCCGGGCGAAATCCCCGGCTCCGCTCAGGTGGCGGCGCACGGAGCGGGGATGCAGCACCTCCACGGCCTCGACCGTGCGGCCGGCCACCCACCGGTCCAGGCCGATCCGCACCGACTCGACCTCGGGGAGCTCGGGCATGTACGCCTCAGTTCGCCTTCTCGTCGGCCTGCCGGTGCCGGGCCTCCTGGGCTGCGGCGCGGGCGCGGATGGCCTTCCACGCCGACTCGGCGGCCTGCTGCTCGGCTTCCTTCTTGCTGCGCCCCTGCCCCAGGCCGTAGTCCTCGCCCGCGACGCGCACGGTCGCCCGGAACGTCTTCTGGTGGTCGGGCCCGCTCTCGTCGACGTGGTACTCGGGCACGCCCAGCAGCTCGGAAGCGGTCAGCTCCTGCAGCGAGGTCTTCCAGTCCAGGCCCGCGCCGAGCCCGGAGGCCGTGGCGATCAGCGGATCGAACAGGCGGTGCACGAGCTTGGAGGCCTCGTCCAGGCCGCGGTCGAGGTAGACCGCACCGATGATGGCCTCCAGGGTGTCGGCGAGGATGGAGGACTTGTCCCGGCCTCCGGTGCCCTCCTCGCCACGGCCCAGCCGGATGTAACGCCCGATGTCGAGGCTGCGCGCCACGTCGGCCAGGGCACGCATGTTGACCACGGCCGCGCGAAGCTTGGCCAGCTGGCCCTCGGGCAGGTCCGGGTGCTCCCGGAAGAGCGTGTCGGTGACGACCAGGCCCAGCACCGAGTCACCGAGGAACTCCAGGCGCTCGTTGGTGGGCAGGCCGCCCTTCTCATAGGCGTAGGAACGGTGCGTCAGCGCGCGGGTGAGCACCTTGGAATCCAACTCGATGCCGATCGCGCGATGGAACTCCCGCGCCTCGGCCGCACTGAGCTGCGTGGCCACTGGACCTATTCACACCCCTTATTCCGGCGCCGCGCGTACCTTCGGCCCGAAGGGCGAACAGCCGTGGCCGAGGGGGCGACCGCGCCGCGCGTCCTGGGAGCCGATCCGGGAGCCCTGAGAACGAGGTGAGCGTCGCGGAAAGCAGGTCCTCCCGCCTCCGCGACGGCCACCACGGCCTCGGGTATGCCCGTGTCGGCGCATCCACTTCTCTTGTCCACATTGTTCGGCACACCCTCGGGTAGCCGAAAGGGCGGGCCCGGTTGACCGGGCCCGCCTCAGCACGCGCTTACGCCGGGTTGATGACCTGGCGGTTGTTGTAGGTGCCGCACGTCGGGCACGCCACGTGCGGGAGCTTGGGGTCGCGGCAGCGCGGGCAGTCGACCAGTACCGGGCGCGACGCCTTCCACTGCGAACGGCGGGTGCGGGTGTTGCTCCGCGACATCTTCCGCTTCGGGACAGCCACTTCAATCCTCCTGGGTCACCCGCGCGGTCGCGGGAAATCTCTCCTACATCCCCGCGGTCGCGGGAAAACGCTCGTGTTCCACCGGATCGTCCAACGCGCGCCGTGCGCGCGGTGCCTCACATCCGCGAAACCGAAGAACTCATCGGTCGCCGAGCCCGTCGCTCAGCTTCCGCAGTGCCGCCCACCGGGGGTCGACACGTTCGCCGTGGTCGTGCTCGGGGCCCGCCTCGGCAAGCTTCTCACCGCACTCGACGCACAGACCGGGACAGTCGTCCCGGCAGAGCGGAGAGAGCGGCAGGGCGAGAACGACCGCGTCGCGGACCACCGGTTCGAGGTCGAGAACTTCGCCCTCAAGATAGTAGTCCTCTTCGTCGTCCTTCGCGTCCACCCCGTCCGCGGCCCGACCCCTCAAGGCCTCGTCCTCTCCCGGGTAGTGGAAGAGCTCCTGGAAGGAGGCCTCAAGCGAATCGGATACCGGGTCCAGACAGCGGGAGCACTCCCCTGCCGTGACCGTCTGCGCCGTACCCGTGACCAGCACGCCCTCCATGACCGCCTCAAGCCGGAAGTCCAACTCGATGTCGGCCCCCTCGGGCACACCGGCCATCCCGGTCGCGAACGACTCGGGGGCGGGAGCGACACGATGCATGGTCCGCATCGAACCCGGCTGGCGCCCCAGAGGCCGGGTGTCGACCGCGAAGGGGGAACGGAGATCTGAAGGAGACAGGGTGATCGCGCTTTCGGTCATCGGGGTCCGTCGGCCCGCTCGCGCGGGCGACGGTGTGGTCGGTCACCGACACCGATCCGGCTCTGACAAGCAGGGGTCGCCCCCGCAACCGGATCCGTGACCATGGTCAACCCTGGATTCTACCGATCGGTCCAGGCCTCCCCCAAATCAGCGGCTCGGCTCCCCGCCCCGCCGAACCTCGGCGTACTTCTCCCGCAGCCGCGCCTCCACATAGGGGCTGACCAGGCTGCTGACGTCGCCGCCGTACTGCGCGACCTCCTTGACCAGGCTGGAGCTGAGGAAGGAGTACTGCGGGTTGGCCGTCATGAACATCGTCTCAACACCGGAGAGCCGGTAGTTCATCTGGGCGATCTGCAACTCGTAGTCGAAGTCACTGACCGAACGCAGGCTGCGGATGATCATGTCGATGCCGTTGGCACGGCAATAGTCCACCAGCAACCCGTCGAACTCGGCGACCCGCACGTTGTCGAGCTCGCGGGTGCACTCCCGCAGCATGTCCAGCTTCTCCGGGACGGTGAACAGCCCGCGCTTGTTGACGTTGTTCAGGACCGCGGCCACCACCTCGTCGTACTGCCGCGCGGCGCGACCGATGATGTCGATGTGACCGTTGGTGACCGGGTCGAACGACCCGGAGCAGACGACACGGCGCACGGTGCACCGCTCCTCTCTGGCGACCGGTGGGTGCGGGCGGTCGTTCCCTGCGGGGACGCGGGCGCCCGGACGGTCAGGTGGGTTCGGGAATGTCGGCGGCGCGACCGTACCAAAGGGACGCTTCACCGTAACGCCGGACCCTGTCCCCAACGTACCCCTCGGGCCACCGCGGCTCCGCGCCGCGGCTCGCGCGTTCGAGGACGACCAGCGCGTCGGGTGCCAGCCAGCCGCGGTCCCGCAGCAGCGCGAGCACGACCTCGACCTCGGCCTCACCGATCGCGTAGGGCGGATCGGCCACCACCAGGTCGTAGGCGCCGCCGCTCGGGCCGCGCTCCAGCACCCGCTCGACCTTCTCCGCCGCCAGCCCCGCCCCGGCCAGCCCCAGCGTGGCGATGTTCTTCCGGATGACCGCCGCCGCCCTGCGGTCGGCCTCGACCAGCAGCGCGTGCTCGGCCCCGCGGGACAGCGCCTCCAGCCCGATGGCGCCCGACCCCGCGTACAGGTCGAGCACGCGGACCCCGTCGAACGAGCCGAGGTCGTGCAGCGCGGAGGCGAACAGGGCCTCGCGGGCCCGGTCACTGGTGGGCCGGGTCGTGCGGCCGTCAGGGACCGCGAGCCTGCGCCCGCCCGCGGTGCCGGCGATGATGCGGGTCATGTGCGACACGTTAGCGCGCCCCGGGCTGCGCGGCCGTGCGGCGGCCCCGCGGCTCCGACGGCGCCGGCGGTCAGGTCTTCTCCAGGTACTCCGCTCGCTCCTCGGTGAGGAGTTCCTCCAGTGCGGCCGCCAGCAGCGGGTGCCCGGCCAGCTCGGGGTCGGCCTCGGTGTACTGCTGGGCCTCGCCGCGCGCCTCGCGGATGAGCTCCTCGTCACGCAGCAGGGTGAGCATCTTCAGCGAGGATCGCTTCCCGGACTGGGCGCCGCCCAGGACGTCGCCCTCCCGACGCTGCTCCAGGTCGACTCGCGACAGCTCGAAGCCGTCGGTGGTCCTCGCCACCGCGGCCAGCCGCTCGCGGGCCGCGCTCTCGGCGTCGGCCTCGGTGACCAGGAGGCACAGGCCGGGCAGCCGGCCCCGGCCGACCCGGCCGCGCAGCTGGTGGAGCTGGGAGACACCGAAGCGGTCGGCGTCCATGATCGCCATGACGGTGGCGTTGGGGACGTCCACCCCGACCTCGATGACGGTGGTCGCCACCAGCACGTCCACCTCGCCGGCGGCGAAGCGGCGCATGACGGCGTCCTTCTCCTCGGCGGCGAGCCTGCCGTGCAGCGCGGCCACCCGCAGGTCGGACAGCGGCCCCCCGGCGAGCCCGGCGGCGACGTCCGACACCGCCAGCGGCGGGCGCCGCGCGGCCGCCCCGGCGTCCTCGTCCACGGGGACGGCCGACTCCTCGGGCGCGTCGCCGTCGCCGTTGTCGTCCCCGCCGATGCGCGGGCAGACCACGTAGGCCTGCCGCCCCTGGCGCACCTCCTCTCGGATCCGCTCCCAGGCGCGCGCCAGGTAGTGCGGTTTGTCCCGGGCCGGGACGACATGCGTGGCCACGGGCGAGCGACCGGACGGCAGCTGGGTGAGGGCGACGACGTCGAGGTCGCCGTAGACGGTCATGGCGACGGTCCGCGGGATGGGTGTGGCGGTCATCACCAGCACGTGCGGGCGCCCATCGGCGGCCTTGGCACGTAGGGCGTCGCGCTGCTCCACGCCGAACCGGTGCTGCTCGTCCACGACCACCAGTCCGAGGTCGGCGAAGCCCACCCGGTCCTGGAGGAGGGCGTGGGTGCCGACGACGATCCCCGCGGCGCCGGAGGCGGCGTCCAGCAGCGCCTCTCGGCGGGCCGCGGCCCCCTGGGACCCGGTGAGCAGGGCGACCCGGGTGGCCCGCTCGGCACTGTCGGTGCTGTTTACGCGCTCAGCCTCCTCCCTCGCCTCCACCGCCCATGCGGATCGGCCTTCGGCAGCTGGCATCGGCGGCTCCGCTCGCTCGTTCGGCCTCGCGTCGCTGCCGCCTGCGCGCTCAGCCTCCTCCCTCGCCTCCACCGCCGACGCGGATCGGCCTTCGGCGAACGGCAACGACGGCTCCACTCGCTCGCACCGCTTCGCGTCGCTGCCGCCTGCGCGCTCAGCCTCCTCCCTCGCCTCCACCGCCGACGCGGATCGGCCTTCGGCGAACGGCAACGACGGCTCCACTCGCTCGCACCGCTTCGCGTCGAGCTGCCCGGCTCGGGCCATCGGCCCCAACATCGCGCTGATGGACCGGTGGTGCTGCTGGGCGAGGACCTCGGTGGGGGCGAGGAGTACCGCCTGCCCCCCGGCGTCGACGACCTGGAGCATGGCGCGCAGCGCGACCAGGGTCTTGCCGGCGCCGACGTCGCCCTGGAGCAGCCGGTGCATGGGGTGGGTGGAGTCGAGCCCCGCCGCGATGATGTCGCCGACCTGCCTCTGGCCGTCGGTGAGCGTGAACGGCAGTCGGGCGTCGAACGCGTCGAGCAGCCCGCCGGAGCAGCGGGGCCGGGGCCGGGCCGGCAGCGCGGCGGCCTCGTGGCGGCGGCGGGCCAGGGCGAGCTGCAGCACGAACGCCTCGTCCCATTTCAGGCGCTTGCGGGCGCGGCCGATGCCGGCCTGGTCGGCGGGCCGGTGGATCTGCTCCAGCGCCGTGTGCAGGGGCTGGAGGCGGTGGCGTTCGCGCAGGTCGGCGGGGAGCGGGTCAGGGATGTCGTCGATCTGGTCGAGCAGGGTGCGCAGGCACCGCTCGATGTCCATGGAGGAGATGTCCTTGGTCGCCGGGTAGATCGGGATGATCTGGTCGGTGAACTCGCGGACGCGCTGTTCCTCGTCGCCGTCCTCGGGCAGCATCTCGTACTTGGGGTGGGCGAGCTGGACGGTGCCGCGGTAGTCGTTGACCCGCCCGGCGAACAGGCCCCGGGCACCGACGCGCAGGTACTTCAGGTGGTACCCGGCCTTCTGGAAGAAGACCAGGGTGAGCCGGTGGGAGCCGTCGGTGATGACGACCTCCAGGCGCTCGGTCCTGCGCCCGGTGGCGCGCTGCCGGAATTCGCGGCGGCGCACGCTGTGCACGTCGGCCACGACCGTGACGTCCTCGCCCTCGGCCAGCGCGCCGAGCGGGGTGAGCTCACCGCGGGTGGCATACCGGCGCGGGTAGTGGCGCAGCAGGTCGCCGACGGTGTGCAGGTCGAGTTCGGCGGCGAGCTTCTTGGCGGTCGTGTCGCCCATCGTCCTGCGCAGCGGCTCGTCCAAAGCGATCACCGGTGTTCTCCTCACGCACAGCCCTGTCCACGGGTGCCGCGGCCCCACCCGCGCCCCCTGCACCACGGTAGAACGTGTGTACAGCGAAGAGGGGACGAAGGCCGGTGGCGGGCCCGCGGCGATCCGGGCGTGACTCCGGGGGACGCGCACCGGGTTATACTCGATCCAGCATCCCCACCTGCGGCGCCGCCCTACCGGCCGCCCGCACGGGGCTGCGGGGACCGGCCTGCCGGTTCCCGGCAGCGCGTATACGGTCCATCGCGCCGGTGCCCCTCCTCCGGTTGGGGGAAAGCGTCGGCTGTCGTGTACGCTTCCACGGTTGGCGCTCCCGCGCCGACTGTGTTCGCTTTACTCATCAGACCTCTCTCGGGTCGTTCACCGCGCGTGCGCCAGCGAGCGGACCCGAGCGCTTGAATGGAGTTACCGTGGCTTCCGTCTGCGACGTCTGCGGCAAGGGACCAGGGTTCGGTAACCGAGTTTCCCACTCGCACCGCCGCACCCGCCGCCGCTGGAACCCCAACATCCAGACCGTGCGCACCCGCGTGGGCGGTACGCCCCAGCGCAAGAACGTGTGCACCTCGTGCATCAAGGCCGGCAAGGTCGACCGCTGAGCCCGGCGGACGGTCGCTGACGACCTGAATTCCATACGCGCGTCTGAGGGCGCCACGGCGGACTCCGCCGTGGCGCCCTCAGGCGTTCGTCCTGCCCTCGTCCGTTGTTCTCGGGGGTACCGACCGAATCCTCGCCGGTGTTCGGTCGATACCCCCGAGAACAACGGGCAGGAAAGGCGCTACAGGTCGCAGAAATCGCCGTTGAGGGAGCAGCTGGTGGGGTTCCGGGCGGAGCCTTCGGCGGTGAAGTACATGGTGACCGAGTCGCCCGGAGCGAGCGCCGCCTGCCCGCCGAGGGGGCGGGCGATCAGCCCGCTCGGCGTGGTCTCCCAGGAGGCGTCCCAGGCCGATCCCAGGGTGAGGTCGGCGAATCCGAGGACCAGCTCCCAGCTCTCCAGAGCGGTGGGGCTGGTGTTGGTGATGGTGACGGCGCCCGTGAAGCCGGTGTCGGTGGTCTCGACGATCCGGTAGGTGACCGCGCCGGACGCCGACGCTCCCTGACCGGGCGGGGCGGTCCCGGCGGCGGAACGCGGCTGGTCGCCGCCGTCCGGGACCGCCGAGGCCGACGACTCGGCCTTGGGCGGCTCCAGCCGCTCGCTCGTCCCGGCGCCGGGCCCGGTCTCGTTGCCCGCGGGAGGGTCGCTGAAGCGCAGGTAGATCTGGGTGGTGCTGTAGCCGAAGAGCGTGAGTGCCAGGGTGACGCCGGAGATCAGCAGGACGGTGAGGAGACGCGGCGGCTGGACACGCTTGGGGACGGTGCTCTCCAACACGTACCCGACGCTCGCCAGTGGGCTGGTGTTCTCCGGCTCGGACCGGTGCGCGCCGCGCCGACTGCCGCCAGCCCCGCTATGCCGCCCCATGTACCGCCTTCCGACACATCCGCGCTTGATGCGGCTGTCCTCGCTGCCTTCCAGGTTGACACCGCGCCTGGTGACATCCGTGCCCGGTCGCGCCGACGGGCCCTCGCTCGCTCGTCGCCCCGCCGACCGGTGTCGGTTCCGGCGTCGTCGCGGGCGTGCACTGCATTCTCCCCATTCTCCCCCGGGCCGTTCGGGGCAGCAGCTTAGCGTGATTTACCCCTTAAAACCGACACCCCTCGACCCGTTACCCAATACTGACCCAGAGTGACGGAAGTTTTCCACCGAAATAGTCGTGACGCTTCCTCCGCCCACCTCGTCCTTGTCTCGGCCCGGCCCACCGAGGGGGTGCGAGGGGCCCGGGCGGTCAGCCGAAGTGCCGCCACCCGGCCGCGTCGGTCGGGCGGCCGTCGACCGTGACGGCGGGGGCGGCCGCCGCATCGGCCTCGGCACTCCGCGGCGCCACCGTACCGATGCGCGTCCATGCGTCGGGCAGCTCGGTGCCGGGCGGGAAGGTGGCCGCCAGGGCATGGTCCTCGCCTCCGGCGAGCATGAGCGCCGTCGCGTCGGCCGACCGCTCCCCGGCCAGCGCGGCCGCGGCCGCGCGCAGCTCGGGAGGGGGGACCAGGGCGGCGCGCTCCAGGTCGATCGTCACGCCCGAGGCGGCGCAGAGGTGCCCGAGGTCCTGCACCAGCCCGTCGCTGACGTCGAGCATCGCGGTGGCGCCCAGCAGGGCCGCCCGCGGCCCCTCGGCGTACGGGGGACGCGGGCGGCGGTGCTCGCGCAGGCACGCCTCGGGGGCGTCCAGGCCCCGGTCCAGCAGGGCGAGCCCGGCCGCCGACAGCCCGAGCCGCCCGGCGACCGCGACGACGTCGCCGGGACGCGCCCCGTCCCGGCGCACCTCCGCTCGGCCGCCCAGGTCGCCCAGCGCGGTGACGGACACCACCACGGTGTCGGAGCGCACCGTGTCACCGCCGACCACGGTGCCGCCCGCGGTGGCGCACTCGGCGGCCACGCCGGCGGCGAACTCGTCGGCCCAGTCCACGGCCAGGTCGGCGGGGACGCCCAGACCGATGAGGAGTGTGGTCGGCCGCGCGCCCATGGCGGCGACGTCGGCGAAGTTCTGCGCGACGGCCTTGTGGCCGATGTCGCGGGGCGTCGACCAGTCGCGGCGGAAGTGCCGACCCTCGACGAGCATGTCGGTGGAGGCCACGACGCGCCGGTCGGGCGCCCTGACCACGGCCGCGTCGTCCCCCGGCCCCAGGATTACGTCGTCGGTTCGGGGGAATCTCGCCGTCACGCGCTCGATCAGGCCGAACTCACCCAGGTCCCCAATGGTGCTCGCCACAGACCACAGGGTACGGTGACGCTCGCGCCGTAGTGGTCTAGACCCCGCGGCGGTCCGGGTGGCCCGGTGCCGACGGGCACGTTCGTCATTGTCCTGGAGGGGTTTCATGGTGGAGGCATACATCCTTGTGCAGACCGAGGTGGGGCGCGCCGCCGACGTCGCGCGCGAGATCGCCGCGATCGACGGCGTAGCCCAGGCTGAGGACGTCACCGGGCCCTACGATGTGATCGTGCGCGCGTCCGCCGACGACATCGACTCGCTGGGCCGGCTGGTGGTGGCCCGGATCCAGCGGCTCGACGGTATCGCCCGCACACTGACCTGTCCGATCGTCAAGATCTGAGTTCTCAGGAGTGCGGTGACGTGATGCGACGCGGGGCGACGGTGAGCGGAACGGGTGCGGTGCTGGCGCTCGGGCTGGCCTTGGCGGGCTGCACCGCCGGTTCGGTCGAGGTTCCGCCGCCCGACCCCGAGGGCCAGGCGGCGGACCAGTGCCGCGCGCTGGTGAAGCGGGTGCCCTCCGCCCTGTTCGGCGAGAACCGGGTCGAGGTGAGCCCCAGGTCCGACTTCGCCGCCGCATGGGGGGATCCCCCGATCGCGCTGCGCTGCGGGGTGGACCGCCCCGCCGGGCTGCGGCCCGACTCGGAGCTGATGGTGGTCAACGACATCGCGTGGCTGCCGGAACCGGAGGACCGCCCCAACCTGTTCACCGTCGTGGGGCGGGAGGCCTACGTCGAGATGTCGGTGCCGCCGTCCTACGGTGCACCGGCCGAGGGGCTGGTGGCGATCAGCGACCTGGTCGCCGACGAGATCCCCGCGCTCCCCGACGGGGAGCTCTAGGGCGTGTCCGGTGGATCGTGCCCCGGCCCGCGCCCCGGCCGGGAACGTCGGTCACGTGTTCCCCGCCCCTAGGGCGTGTTTGACGGATCATTTCCGGCTCGCGGCCACCGGAACGACGCTCGCTGCGCCGCTCCACTCGTAAAGCCGACCTGGATCGACTTCGTGCAGCGGCTTGCGAGCGCCGCCCCGGACGGCCGCTCACTTACCGGAAAGCATCCGCCAAAAACGCCCTAGTCTTCGTGCGGGTCCTGCTGCCCGGCCTGGTTCAGCGCGTCGAACCCGCCGGCCTCGTCGAACTCCTTCGCGGTGAAGCCGATCGCACCGGAGCAGGAGCCGCCCGGCTCGGGCACGTTCGGGCTCTGCTCGTAGGTGCGCAGGAACTTGTCCAGCCGGTCGTCGTCGGCGCCGTCGAGTCGCACCTGCTTGCCCCAGGCGGAGGCGACGACGGGCGCGGGGAGGTCGTCCTCGAATGGGCTGACCAGGACGTAACTACCGGGCGTGTAGCGGTCTTCGAGCTTCTTGACGTCGTCTTCGGGCAGGTCCGGCCGGTAGGTGATCCACACCGCGCCGTGCTCCAGGGAGTGCACGGCGAACTCGTCGACGACCGGCTCGGTGTAGACGCCGCAGTTCTGCCAGGCCGCGTTGTGCTCGCCCCCCGCGGGCGGGGTCTGCTCGTAGTCGACCTCGGCGGGCACGTGGCCCCGGTCGACGTCGAAGGACTCCAGGCCTTCGAGGTTGCCGCGGTCCCAGGCGGTGTAGGCACCGAATCCGACGAGGCCGAGCACGATGAGTCCGGCCATGGTGACCCCGGCGCCCGTCGCGATCTTGCGGCGGCGTTCCTGTCGCTCCCGCTGGGCGCGCATCTCGGCGGCTCGGCGCCGACGTTCCTCGGACTTCTTGCTCACGGTGTCTCCCTGGGGCGGCGACGTGCGGACTTTCCCTATGCTTTGCCTACATGCCCGAAAACGTCGGCTGAGGCAGGATGGTTCCGTGGGAAATGAAACCGAGACCGAAGGCGCGCCCGACCGCCCGCAACGGTCAGGGGCGGGACGCCCGGTACCGCTGTGGCTCGCGGCGGCCGTGGCGGCCCTCGCCCTCCTCGGCGGTTTCCTGCTGGGGCGCCCCGCGGTCCCGCTCGATACCAGCGCCGACGCGGGCTTCCTGCGCGACATGAGCGTCCACCACTCCCAGGCCGTCGACATGTCGATAGTGATCCTGGAGAAGACGGACGAGCCGAAACTCCGTACGGTGGCCCAGGACATCGCCCGCACCCAGCAGTCCCAGATCGGCCGCATGCAGGGGTGGCTGGTGCAGTGGGGCCTGAACATCCGCGGCGCCCAACCCCCCATGACCTGGATGGCCGGCCACGGCGCCCACGGTTCCGGCGAGGCGCCGGACACCATGCCCGGCTGGGCGTCGGAGGAGGAGATGAAGCGCCTGGAGGAGGCCGAAGGCGTCGAGGCGGAGGTCCTCTTCCTGCAGCTGATGATCGACCACCACAGGGGCGGCATCGACATGGCCGAAGCCGCGGTGTCGGCCGCCGACCGGCCCCTCGTCACCGACTTCGCGGCGGGCATGGCCGAGGCCCAGCAGGCAGAGATCGAGCTGATGGAGGACATGCTCGCCGACCGGGGTGCCTAGGGCGTGTTCCACGAAACACGCCGAGAACGGCGATGACCGGGACGAAGGGCAGGACGACGCCGGGGGAATCGACGCCTGCGGCCGTGATCACCGGGGGTCGGGGAGCCGCAGGTGCCAAGGAGGCACCTGCGGCTTCTTCTTGCGTGTGGGGCCGGTGGTACCGGACCGGCACCGCTGTGGACGGGGGACCTTCGGCTCCCCGTGGGCGCACCGAGTGACCTGGGATATCGCGTCCGTCCGGCTCTGCTCGGGCTTCGGGACGCAGGTCTAGCGTCACCACAGGGAGGCATCGGAGTCCGCGGCCGCGTACGCACGACACGCGCAGGTCCCAGGGTCACGCGTGATCCACGCCTCCCGGCCCTCGCTCGATCACTGACATTGGGTAGTACTACACTTCGTAGTACTACGGCCCGTCGCCCATAGGTCCCTGGAGAGGCGCTCAGATGGACGCGTTGGATCTCGCGCGGTGGCAGTTCGGACTGACCACCGTGTACCACTTTCTGTTCGTACCGCTGACGATCGGGCTGTCCGTCATCGTCGCCGCCCTGCAGACCGCGTGGTACCGCACCGGCAAGCACGAGTACCTGCAGGCGACCAAGTTCTTCGGGAAGCTCTTCCTGATCAACTTCGCCATGGGCGTCGTCACCGGCATCGTCCAGGAGTTCCAGTTCGGAATGAACTGGAGCGCCTACTCGACCTTCGTCGGCGACGTGTTCGGCGCCCCGCTCGCCATGGAGGCGCTGCTCGCGTTCTTCCTGGAGTCCACCTTCATCGGCCTGTGGATCTTCGGCTGGGACAAGCTCCCCCGCCGCGTCCACCTCGCCTGCATCTGGGCGGTGGCCGTCGGCACCAACCTCTCCGCCTACTTCATCCTGGCCGCCAACGCCTGGATGCGGAACCCCGTCGGCTACCGGATCAACCCCGAGACCGGCCGCGCCGAACTCACCGACATCTGGGCCGTCCTGGCCAACCCGCAGGCCTGGTCCACCTACCTACACGTCGTCTCGGCCGCGTTCATCACGGCCGGGCTGTTCGTCGTGGCCGTCAGCGCCTTCAAGCTCTGGCGCAACCGCGCCGAGAACGACACCGGCGAGCCCGGCGTCGTCCCGCCGAAGAACGACCACGAGCTGTTCCGCAAGACCATGCGAGCCGGCATGGTCGTGACCCTCCTCGCCGGGATCATCGTCGTCTTCTCCGGCGACCACCAGGCCAAGCTCGCCGCCGAGTACGAGCCCATGAAGCTCGCCGCCGCCGAGGCCCTGTGGGACACCGAGGAGGGCGCCGACTTCTCCGTCTACGCGGTCGGCGACACCGACGCGGGCGTCAACACGATCGACGTCACCATCCCCAACGTGCTGAGCTTCCTGGCCACCGGCGAGTTCGACGGCGAAGTGCACGGCATGAACAACCTCCAGAACGCCTACGAGGAGCTCTACGGTCCGGGCGACTACATCCCCAACGTCTTCGTCACCTACTGGTCGTTCCGGCTGATGATGGGGCTGGGCCTGGCCGGCGTGGCCCTGTCCGCCATCGGTCTGCTGCTCACCCGCAAGCAGCGGATGCCCGAGCCGCGCACCACCCCGGCCTGGCTGCCGGGCTGGACGAAGAACGGCTTCTACTTCGCCGCCATGCTGGCGCTGCCCGCCGCCCTGGCCGCCAACATCTTCGGCTGGCTGCTGACCGAGATGGGCCGCCAGCCCTGGACCGTCCGCGGCGAACTGCTCACCGCCAACAGCGTCTCCCCCGGTGTGAGCCTCGGCATGGTGGCCACCAGCCTCACCCTGTTCACCCTCACCTACGGGGTACTCGCGGTGATCGAAGCCGGGCTGCTGTGGCGCTACATCAAGGCCGGACCCTCGCACGTCGTCCCCGACCTCGATGAGGACGGCGACGACGGCGACGGCGACTCCGGCGACCGCCCCGTCCCCGCGTTCGTCTACTAGGAGCCGCCGCAATGGACCTCGACCTCGCACTCATCTGGTTCCTCGCCATCGCGATCCTCTGGACCGGCTACTTCGTCCTGGAGGGATTCGACTTCGGCGTCGGCATGCTGCTGCCGGTCATCGGCAAGGACAACACCGACCGCCGGGTCATGATCAACTCCATCGGCCCGATCTGGGACGGCAACGAGGTGTGGGTGATCACCGCGGTCGGCGCCACGCTGGCCGCCTTCCCGGCCTGGTACGCCTCCATGCTCAGCGGCTTCTACCTGCCGATGCTGATCATCCTGCTGGCGCTGATCGTGCGCGGCGTCGCCTTCGAGTACCGCGGCAAGGGCGACACCGATCGGTGGCGCGCACGGTGGGACGCGGCCATCATCTTCGGCAGCACCGCCCCGGCCCTGCTGTGGGGCCTGATCTTCGCCAACCTGATCCGCGGCCTGCCCATGGACGCCGACCACGTCGTCTCCGCCGGGCTGCTCGACATGCTCAACCCCTACGCCCTGCTCGGCGCGGCCACGACGATGTCGCTGTTCGTGCTCCACGGCGCGGTGTTCCTCACCCTCAAGACCGACGGCGAGGTCCGCGTGCGCTCCCGCGCGCTGCTGATCCGCGTCGCCTGCGTGGCGATCCCGGTGACACTGGCGTTCCTCACCTGGACCCAGCTGGCCTACGGCAAGCCGTGGACCTGGCCGGTCGCCGTCGTCGCGGGCACCGCACTGGTCATCGGGGTGATCCTGGGCGCCCGGGGCCGCGAGGGCTGGTCCTTCACCGCCACCGCCGCCACGATCATCGCGCTCTCGGTCGTCATCTTCGGGGCGATGTTCCCGACGGTGCTCCCCTCCACCACCGACCCCGCCTACAGCCTCACCATCGCCAACGCGTCCTCCGCGCCCTACACGCTCACCGTGATGTCGTGGGTCGCGGTCGTGTTCCTCCCGCTGGTGCTCGCCTACCAGGCGTGGAGCTACTGGGTGTTCCGCAAGCGCGTCACCCGCGAGCACATCGAGCCGGTCCCCGCTTACGGTGGATCCGGCAGCGGTGACGCCGACGGTCCCGCCGCATCGCCCGGCACCGGCTGAGAAAGGATCCGCGTCCCGCGATGAAGCCCCTCGACCCACGACTCGTCCGCACCGCGCGGGCGGTCCGGGTGCACCTGGTCGTCACCGTCGTCAGCGGACTGGCGATCACCGCTCTGATCCTCGCCCAGGCGTGGCTGCTGGCGCACGTCATCGCCGGTGTCACGGCCGGGGCGGGGGCGGACGGCCTGTCGTGGGCGATCACGGCCGTCGCGGCGGTCGCGGTCGCCCGCGGGGTCCTGTCGTACGGGGCCGAGGCGGCGGCCCTGCGCTCGGCCGCGCAAGCCAAATCGCAGCTGCGCCGCCGCCTCGTCGCCCACGTGACGGGGACGCACACAAGCTCCGACGCCGCCGCATCCCCGGATGCGGACGGCGTCGGGACCTCGGGGCCGGTCTGGTTGTCAGGGCAGGCCGGAACCGATCAGGGGGCGGGCACTCCCCGCGCCGGTGAACTGGTCACACTCGCCACGCGTGGCCTCGATGCGCTGGATGACTACTTCGCCCGGTATCTGCCGCAGCTGGTGCTGGCGGTGCTCGTCCCCCTCTCCGTCCTCATCGTCGTGTTCAGCGCCGACATGCTGTCCGGCGCCATCATCGCGGTGACGCTGCCGCTGATCCCGATCTTCATGGCCCTGGTCGGCTGGCACACCCAGGCACGCACCGAGCGCCAGTGGCACCTGCTCAACCGCCTGGGCGGGCACTTCCTCGACGTCGTCGAGGGGCTGCCCACGCTCGCCGTCTTCCGCCGCGCCAAGGCCCAGGCCGAGATCATCCGCCGCATCACCGACGAGCACCGCCGCACCACCATGTCGACGCTGCGCGTGGCGTTCCTGTCGGCGCTGGTCCTGGAGCTGCTGGCCACGCTGTCGGTCGCGCTGGTCGCGGTCGAGGTCGGGCTGCGGCTGATGTACGGGATGCTCGACTACCAGACCGCGCTGCTGGTGCTGATCCTCGCCCCCGAGGCCTACCTGCCGCTGCGCGAGGTGGGGGCGCGCTTCCACGCCAGTATGGAGGGCGTCGCCGCCGCCGAGCAGGTGTTCAAGGAGCTCGACCGCGGCCGCGGAACCCCCGTCGGCCGGCGTGGCGGCCACCGAGCGGCCTCGCCTGCGCCCACCGCTCCCGCGGGCCCCGCGCGGATCGACCTGGAGCGGGTGTCCCTCACCTACCCCGGCCGCGACGTTCCCGCGCTGCGCGAGGTCGACCTGAGTATCGAGCCGGGGCGCCGCCTGCTGCTCACCGGCCCCAGCGGGTCGGGCAAGAGCTCGCTGCTGGCGCTGCTGCTGAGGTTCACCGAGCCCACCGAGGGAGCGATCCGCGTGCAGGACGCGGCCGCCCACCCCGCGGCGGCTTCCGGAGACGGCGCCGGGTGGACGCCGCTGGCCGACGTCCCCGTCGAGCAGTGGCGGCGGCGGATCGCCTGGGTCCCCCAGCACCCCTACCTGTTCGACGACACCGTCGCCGGCAACATCCGCCTCGGCGCCCCCGATGCCGCCCTCGACGAGGTGCGGCGCGCCGCCCGCCTCGCCGAGGCCGACGCCTTCGTCGCGGCCCTCCCGGACGGCTACGACACCCGGCTGGGCGAGCGCGGCGCCCGGCTCTCCGCCGGGCAGCGCCAGCGCATCGCCCTGGCCCGCGCGTTCCTGCGGGACGCCCCCGTCGTGCTGCTCGACGAGCCGACCGCGCACCTC
This sequence comes from Nocardiopsis mwathae, assembly GCF_014201195.1. Classification (NCBI taxonomy): domain Bacteria; kingdom Bacillati; phylum Actinomycetota; class Actinomycetes; order Streptosporangiales; family Nocardiopsidaceae; genus Nocardiopsis; species Nocardiopsis mwathae. The sequence goes on from NZ_JACHDS010000001.1 coordinate 3,649,189, forward strand.
GACCCGGACAACGCCGCGGCCGTGCGCACCGCCGTCGGGCGCCTGCTGGAGGGCCGTACCGGCATCATCGTCGCCCACGACACCGGCTGGGCCGACCTGGTCGACGCCGTCGTGCACGTCGATGCCGGACGGGTCGGCACCGGACTGGAGGCCCGGCCATGACCGCGACGCCCGACACCCTGCCGACGCCGGACGCCGGACGCGATCCGCTGCGGCGGATGATCGCGCTGGCGTGGCCGCGCGGCCGCCGATTCGCGCTCGGCGTGCTGCTGGGTGCCCTGGCCACGGGGTCCGGCGTGGCGCTGCTCAGCGTGGCCGCATGGCTGCTGGCCACCGCGGCCGAGCACCCGCCGATCACGGCGCTGAGCGTGGCGGTGGTGGCCACCCGTGCCCTGGGCGTGTCCCGGGGCCTGACGCGCTACCTGGAGCGCCTGGTCACCCACGACGCCGCGTTCCGGACGCTGGCCGACGTGCGGGTGCGGGTCTACGAGCGTCTCGCCCGCACCGAGCCGGTTCGTCGGTTCCGCTCCGGAGACCTGGTCTCCCGGCTGGTCAGCGACACCGACGCCACCCAGGACCTGCTGGTCCGGGGGCTGACTCCGCCGCTGGTGGCGGTGCTGACCGGCGGCGTGGCGGTGGCGTTCTGCACGGCGCTGCTGGCCCCCGGCGGCCTGCTGCTCCTCGCCGGGCTGCTGCTGGCCGGGCTGGCCGTCCCACTGATGGCCGCGGCACTGGGTCGGGGGCCGGGTCGGCGCCAGGCCGCGGCGCGCGGCGAACTGTCCACCGCGCTGGTCGACACCCTCCATGGCGCCCCCGACCTGGTCGCCTACGGTGCGATGGACCGGGCGGTGCGACGGGTCGAGGAGGCCGACGCCGAGCTCACCCGGGTCGCCCGCCGCGACTCCGCGCTGCTGGGCTTCGGCGCCGGGGCCACCGCACTGATCACCGGACTGACCGTGTGGGGCGCGCTGGCCCTGAGTGTCGCCGCGGTGGAGGACGGCACACTGCACGCGATCCCGATGGCGGTGCTGGTGCTGACCACGCTGGCCGCCTTCGAGATCGTGGCCCCGCTGCCGGCGGTGGCCGCCCGTCTGGGCGCCATTCGGGCCGGCGGGGAGCGGCTGTTCGGCGTGCTCGACACCCCGCCGTCGGTGACCGCGCCCGGGTCGGGCACCGTGACCGAGCGCCCCCTCCTCGACGGTTCGGCCGACGCGACCGCACTGCGCGTCCGCGGCCTGCGGGTGCGCTACGGCCCCGAGGAGCCCTGGGCGCTGGACGGGGTGGACCTGGACATCGCCCCCGGACGCACGGTGGCGGTGCTGGGGCCGAGCGGCGCAGGGAAGAGCACCCTGGCCGCGGTCCTGCTGCGGTTCCGCGATCCGGACTCCGGGACGGTGGAGCTCGGCGGCACCGACATCACCGGCGTCCCGGTGGACGAGGTGCGGCGGGTGATCAGCGGAGTGCCCCAGGACCCGCACGTTTTCGCCAGCACGCTACGGGAGAACCTGCGGCTGGCCCGGCCGGGCTGCACCGACGAGGAGATCCGGGCGGCGCTGCGCCGCGCCCGGCTGGCCCACGAGGTGGAGGCCATGCCCGACGGCCTGGACACCGAGGTCGGTTCGCACGGGGCGCGACTCAGCGGCGGCATGCGCCAGCGGCTGGCGCTGGCCCGCGCGCTGCTGGCCGCGCCCCGGGTACTCGTGCTCGACGAGCCCACGGCCCACCTGGACCCCGACACTCGCGACGCCGTGGTCACCGACCTGCTCGACGCGGCGGAAGGGTACTCGACGCTGCTGATCACCCACGACCTCGCGGGGCTGGACCGGGTGGACGAGGTCTACGTGGTCGCCGAGGGGAGGGTGCTGCAGCACGGCACCCCCGCCGAACTGGCCGCACGCGAGGGCTGGTACCGCGACGCCTTGGCGGCGGGGACGGGCTGAGCCCCGGGCCGCACCGCGGTGGTCACAGCTCGACGGGCGCCGATCCGAACGCCACGGAGAAGCGCTCGCACCAGATGACGACGCTGGTCATATCGTCGATGTCGGCGCCGGCGGGGATCTCGTAGTTGGCGTTGCCGTGGGTGCCCTTCAGGGCGCCGAGGGGCACGTAGTCGCCGTTGTCGTATTTGAACCAGTCGCCGCCGGCCTCCTGGTCGGTCAGCCACACCTTGAGGTCGGGGCCGTCGCTGGAGGCCAGGTCCTCCAGGCGGACGATGCGGCTGCCGTCGGCCAGTTCGACGATCTTCGCGGTGCCGGTGGTCTCGTGCTCCTGGCTGACGAACTCGCCCTCGGAGAGTACGCGGGGTTCGGCGTCGGCGGTGTCCTCCGCGCCGTCCTCCCCCGGTCCGGCCCCGTCGCCCGGTGCGGCGGGGGCGGCTGCGGGCAGCTCCTCGTTCACCGTCGAGCTGGTGAACACCCGCCAGGGCTGGAAGGCCCACAGCCCCACGCCGACCACGACGGTCAGTACGGCGGCGGTGGCCCAGATCAGCGGACGCAGCCGCTTGGAGATGGTCAGGGACATCACGGGTCTCCTGTCGGTTCCGGGGACGGCTCTCGGGTGCGGACGCGGTCGGTGGGGCCGCGCCTGTTGTTCGGAGCCGACCCCGTCAAGGAGACGTTCACAGCGACGCTATTTCTGTCGTCTTCGAGGGGACCTCAGGGTCACAGGAGTTCTCGGAGCTCGTCTGCGCTCAACCCGGCCTGGGTGGGGATCGACGTCATCGTGCCACGCTTGATCTCCTTATGCAGCGGCACGATGACCCGCCGACTGTCTCTCCGCAGCTTCACATGATCGCCACGAGTACCGACCTGTGTGAACCCGATCTTCTCCAGGGCACGCACGACCTTCTGGCCTGAAGTGATCGGCAATCGCGAAGGACTCACGCGGACAAACGCACATCCACGGACGTGACGAAGCCGGGTTCATCGGGAGTTTCCATCGGAAGTTCTTCGTCCTCGAAGTACAGTTCGAGGGCCTCTCTCAGGTTCTCGACGGCTTCCTCGATGGTCTCGCCTTGCGAGGCGACCTCGACCTCGACAGCCCGAGCGACGTATCCGCCGAGCTCGGAGTCAGGCGTGATGGTCGCGGTCAGACGCAGGGTGCGCTCCATGGGGCCAACTGTACATAGCAACTGAATCGATTGCCTGTTGACTGTGCATATACGTAGAGGCGATCGGTGCAGGGGCCTCCAGCCAGTCGGGACGCCGCAGCCGCTCCTGCGCCCCAACAGTTAACCGAAACCCCACCCTCCGACGGTTCTCATGCGATGATTGTCAGCTCATCCGGTGCGACGTTCCGTGAGGAAATGTCGGCGGCCGGTCATAGGGTCACCACTGTTGAGACGGTCGTCAGGGGCGGTTGAGGCCTCTGCCGGGGTAGGACGGGCCCCGGCAGGGCCCTGAGTCGCCCGCGTCCGCGTGTCAGGCGCGCGCGGACGGTAGGGCGGCCTCCTGCGGTGCCCCGCCGCCGCCCGCGGGGTCGATGCGCCCGGTGCGCGACGCCCAGCGTTCGAAGACGACGGTGCCGAACGGCGGCACGCTCGCCACCAGCCCGAGCACGGCGGTCAGCGTGCTCCAGCCGAGCCGGTACCAGGCCAGCACCGCGACCGCCACGTAGACGATGAACGCGACCCCGTGGATCGGGCCGAAGATCTGCACGCCGATCTCGTTGTGCACGACCACGTACTTGAAGAACATCCCGACCAGCAGCCCGGCCCAGGTGACGGCCTCGACGGCGGCGATGGCCCGGAAGGCGGTCAGGACCTGCCGGGGAGAGACGGTGGACGCGAGGGACACGTGGGCTCCTGTTCGATGCGGACGTCGCGGACGGGTGCCGGCGCGCAGGTCACGAGGGGTGGGGGCGGAGGGCGACCGCGGGTTCGGGCCACCGGTTCCGCACGGAGACTATCCGAAAACAACCTGTACGGTCGGTTCGCCGCTACAGGGGTGGTTTCACCGGGCGACGGCGCCGCCACACACCACGAGCACGCTTTCCGACAGACCCCTGCGTCACCGGGAACCGGCTGGAACTCCGCCCGCATCCATCGTAGGACCGGGTTTCGGTTACGACATATCGGGCTTTACGGACACCAGGGCACCCGGCGGACGCGCAGGTCAGCGGAACGCCGGGAATCCACTCGAAAAGACCTTCGAAAGACTCTTGAAGCATCCGCCATGACCTGCACGTATGCCGCCTGTATCGCCCGCCCGCACCAGACGTGCAACCGCCTGCAGCGCGGCGTTTGCCGGAATTCCGCCGCGAGCATGTCCACGGTGAGACGCGCTGGTTGGCACCAACCCCTTCCCCACGCGACTTCCCACGTCAGGCAAGCGACCGGAGGAACACACGACGTGCCTGAGCTCGCGATTGCCCCGAACCTCCTCTCCGAATTCTCCCGGCTCGACACCGGAGCCCAGACAGCGGCCCTGACAGCCGTCCAGGCCTACCTCACCGGCGGCGGCGAACCCCTGGAGCAGCCCGCACAGGCCGCCGACCCCCGGGTCCGCCTGCTGCGCATCGACCCCCACTGGTCCGGCGTCGTCGCCCCGGCCGCCGACGGCGCCGACTGCCTGGTGGCCATCCGCCCGCATGACGAAGCCGTCGGCTATGCCCGCGCGTTCACCCCCGCGGGCGAACCCGCACTGGCGGTCGCCGACCCGCGCCCCGTACCTGCACCCGCTCCGCCGAGGGTGACCGGCCCCGACGAGATCGCCCCCGACCTCGACCGCCCCTTCGGCGACTGGCAGATCACCCTGCACCCCAGCCAGCACCGCCTCGTCGACGCCCGCTTCGCCGGGTCCGCACAGGTCACCGGCGGCCCCGGCACCGGCAAGACCGTGCTGGCCCTGCACCGCGCCGCCCATCTGGCCAAGCGCGACGCCGCCCGCTTCCCCGGCGAGAACCGGCGATCCATCCTGCTCACCACGTTCAACCGGCTGCTCGCCCAAACGCTCTCCGGTCAGCTCGACCGCCTCCTCCCCGACCCCGACGTGCGCGCCCGCGTCGAGGTCGTCACCGTCGACGGCCTCGCCCGCGGGGTCGTCTACGAGCACACCGGGCGGACCCCCGAGGCCGTCGGCAAGGAGACGCTGAGCGAGCGGTGGCGCGAGGCGGCCTGGGCCGACGGCGTCCCCTACTCGGGGCGGTTCCTCACCGACGAGTGGGAGCAGGTGATCCTCGCGCAGAACCTCACCACCATGCCCGCCTACGTCCGCTGCGAACGCAGCGGACGGGTGCTGCACCTGGCCCCCGAGCACCGCGCCCACGTGTGGGACACCATCCAGCGCTACGCGGCGCGGCTGCGCGTCGCCGGCGAGTGGTCCTACCCGCAGATCGCGTTGGAGGCCGCGCGCCTGTTGCTCCGCTCGGGGGCACGCTACCGGCACGTCATCGTCGACGAGGCCCAGGACCTTCACCCCGCGCAGTGGCGGATGCTCCGGGCGGCCGTCCCCGCGGGGCCCGACGACCTGTTCATCGTGGGCGACCCTCACCAGCGCATCTACGACAACCGCGTCTCGCTGGCCTCGCTGGGCATCAACGTACGCGGCCGCAGCCACCGGCTGCGTGTCAGTTACCGGGTCACCCAGGAGATCCTGGACTGGGCCATGCCGACGCTGGGCCGCCCGACCGCCATCGGTATGGACGACAACGCCGACACGCTGGTGGGATACCGCTCGCTGCTGCGCGGCACCGAGCCGGTGCTGCGCGGTTGCGCCGACCGCGGCGAGGAGAGGGCGGCGCTGGGCGAGTGGGTGCGCGTGTGGCTGGAAGCGGGGGTTCCCCCGTCGGCGATCGCGGTGGCCGGGCGCAACCACTGGATCGTCCGCCAGATCGGCAAGGAGCTGCAGGCACTGGGTATCCCGACCGCCCCGCCGGACTCGCCCGAGGGGACGCGGGCGGTGCGCGTGGGCACCCTGCACTCTCTCAAGGGGCAGGAGTTCCGGTGCGTGGCGGTGATCGGCATGAGCGAGCCGCTGCTGCCGCCCAAGGCCGCGCTGGATGCCGCCGAGGGCGACCCGGTCGCGTGTGAGCAGGTCCACCAGCAGGAGCGCAACCTGCTGTTCGTCGCCTTCACACGGGCCCGCGACGCGCTGTACGTGTCCTACGTGGGCGCGCCCAGCCGCCTGCTGCCCGGCGCCGCGGGGCAGCCTCAGCAAGCCTGACCACCGGGTGTCCGGCACCGGTTCGGTACCGGACACCCGGTCCGCACCGCCCCGGGCGGGTTCGGGCGGCCGAACGCCCGTTGCGGGCACGCACTCAGCCGCTGTCAGGGCGCACCCGCTCCCTCAGGCCGTCGATGGCGAGGGTGCGCGCCTGGGCCAGCGGGCGGTCCACCTTCAGGTCGGTGACGACCATGTAGGGCAGGAGCAGCGGCGGCGGGAAGTCCGGCGTGAAGACCAGCCGGATGCCGAGGATGCGCGCCTCCAGGCGGGTCACGTGCAGCACGACGTCGCCGGACAGCTCCATCGAGGGCAGCGCGAGCGTCTTCAGGGCGCCGTCGTGCCGCGCCCACAGCTCGCCGTCGCGCAGCTCGCCCTTGCGCATGGAGATCTTCAGGTAGCGGCGGGGGCCGTCGGTCGTCGGGTAGGAGACGACGCCCTCGAACCGCGCCCCGCTCATGGTGAAGCGCCGTCCGGAGAGCCCGGACTCGGCGACGGCGGCGGTGAACCGGGAGTCGGCCGGGGCGGACCGCACCTGCGGGGCGTCGCCGCGCTCGCGGGCGGCCTCGCAGGCGGCCACGGCGTCGAGGAACTCCTCCTCGCTCTGCGCGACGGACTCCTCCCCCACGCCGATCCGGCACTCCCCGTCGTCCCGCGCCTCGACGCCGCCCGCGTCGTCGGTGTCGTCCGCGCCGTCGGTGTCGTCCGCGCCGTCCTCGGCGTCGCCGGTGTCGGTGCCGGGGGCGGTGTCACCCCCGTCCTCGGCGCCGGACGGCTCCCGGCCGCCGTCCTCACCGCGAGGGGCGTCCCCCTCCCCCCGGGAAGGAGAGGGGGAGGGGGACGCCGAGGGAGGAGTGGTCGCGGGTCCGGGAGCCGCGGGGGCGGTCTCCTCCTGGCCGCCGCCGGGCAGGAACCAGTCCCAGGGCCAGGACGGCGGATGGGGTGCGGCCCCGGGGAGGGCCAGGGTGAGGGCGATCGGGAGGGCGGCCACGGCCCGCAGGTCCCCGCCGTGCCGCCGGTCGCGTTCGACCGGGAGCAGGTCCGTATCCGCGGCGTCGGCCTCGTCCTCGTCCTCGTCCGCATCCTCTTCTTCGGTCCGGTCCCGGCCACGGCACCCGCGTTCGGGATCCCAGGCGATCAGCAGCGCGCCGCCGACGATGCCGAGCAGCATGCCGATGACGAACCCGCCGAAGTTGGAGGCCAGGAAGGAGGCGAGGGAGAGCAGGGTCGCGGTGACGCCGAAGAAGACGCGCTGCTGGGGCTGGACCCACACCAGCAGGCCCAGGGCGATCAGCAGCAGCCCGATGAGGTACCCGGCGATGCCCGCGATCCCGGCGTAGATGACCAGGTTGACGGGGAGGACCAGGGACTGTGCGGCCGGCGCGACCAGGAGCTCCACGCCCGCGGCGGCCACCAGCAGGCCGCCCCAGAACGGGCGGGAGCGGCGCCAGTCGCGGAATGCGCTCCGCCCGGTCCGCGCCGCCCGGCGTCCGCGGGTGGCGGCGCGGGGCCGGAACATCGCCCGCGGCGGCAGCCCCCGGCCCGACCCGTGTTCGGTGTCGGCCATGGGACTAGAAGCACTCGTGGTTGCCGGGCTTCGCGGCGAGCCGGAGCCCGGCGAGCTTGAGGGTGCCTGCGTTGACCGACCACGCGGTGAGTTCGAGGTCGTCGATCACGGTTCCGTCGGCCTGCAGCCCGAAGGCCCCGCGCGGGCCGTTGCCGCCGGACACCTTGTCCAGGGTGCTGGCGTCGCGGCCGATCTCGATGGTGTCGAAGGTGGCGTTGCCGTCGAGCTGCTCGACGTCGACCAGCATCCCGGAGGCTGCGACGGGCTTGCTCTGCCCGGCGGTGATGAGCAGGGTGGCCTGTCCGATGGGGAGGTCCACGAGCGAGGACATGCAGAGGTTGTCCAGTTCGGCGCTGTCGATCACGGACAGGCCGACGGGCCGGGAGGTGTCGTCGATCGAGGTGGCGACGTCACCGTACTGGGCGAAGCCCTGGCCGCGCAGGGAGTCGGCGGAGAGCTTGAAACTGTCGCCGGAGACCGCGAACGAGGCGGCGAGGAGGCCCTGGGTGGTGGCCGCGCCGAGGATGACCGCCGCGGCGAGGCCGGGGATGACCGCGAGGCCGAAGCGGCGCCAGCGGGTGCCGCCGTCGGGGGCCTGGGGGATGGAGTCGTCGGACATGAGGCTCGCCTCCTTGCTCCCGCACCGCAGGTGGACGGCGGTGCCGAGGGATGGGGGTGTTGCGCCGCACACTGCCCCGGGGGTTACATGGACCACGCCTACTCGCAGGTAGGTGACGAACATTACAATAGCGAATGTCACACTTCCAAGTGCCATTTTTTGCCTTGTACGTAACAGATCGGTCGCGGACCGCGACCATCCCCCTCCCCGCCCCGATTCCGCCCCGCTGAAAGGTGTCCGCCCGTGCCCACCGAGAGGAAGCGGCCGCAGCCCCGCGCAACCGACGGCGAAGCCCGGTTCGACTACGACGTCGTCGTCATCGGGTCCGGCTTCGGCGGATCGGTCAGCGCGCTGCGCCTCACCGAGAAGGGCTACCGCGTCGCCGTCCTGGAGGCCGGCCGGCGCTACACCCCCGACACCCTGCCCAGGAACTCCTGGGACGTGAAGAACTTCCTGTGGGCGCCCGCCCTGGGCATGTTCGGGATCCAGCGCATCCACCTGCTGCGCGACGTCATGATCCTGGCCGGGGCCGGGGTGGGCGGCGGCTCGCTCAACTACGCGAACACGCTGTACGAGCCGCTGGACGACTTCTACTCCGACCCGCAGTGGCGGGACATCACCGACTGGCGCGCCGAGCTGGCCCCCTACTACGACCAGGCCAAGCGGATGCTGGGGGTGCGCACCAACCCGACCATGACGCCGCACGACGTGCACCTGAAGCAGGTCGCCGAGGACATGGGGGTGGGCCACACCTTCCGGCTCGCGCCCGTGGGCGTGCACTTCGGCGACGGGCGCGACGGTGCCGCGGAGTCGGCGGCCGAGCCGGGAAGCCTGGTCGGCGATCCCTACTTCGGCGGGGCCGGGCCCAAGCGGCGCGCGTGCATCGAGTGCGGCGAGTGCATGACCGGCTGCCGCCACGGCGCCAAGAACATGCTCACCGAGAACTACCTGTACTTCGCCGAGCGCAAGGGCGCCGCCATCCACCCGATGACCACGGTCGAGCGGCTGCGCGAGCGCCCGGCCGCGCGCGGCGGAGGCTACGCGGTGGACACCCTGGTGACGGGCGCACCGCGGCGCAAGGAGAACGCGCGCACGTTCACCGCCCGCCAGGTCGTCGTCGCCGCCGGGACCTACGGCACCCAGCGCCTCCTGCACGCCATGCGCGACCAGGGGCTGCTCCCCCGCATCTCCGACCGGCTCGGAACCCTGACCCGCACCAACTCCGAGGCGATCAACGGGGCCATGACCCGCAGCGTCGACCCGCCCGAGGACTTCAGCCGGGGCGTGGCCATCACCTCCTCCATCCACCCCGACCATCGCACCCACGTCGAGCCCGTGCGCTACGGCAAGGGCTCCAACGCCATGGGGCTGCTGGCGACCATCCAGGTGCCCGGCGGCGGTCCCGCCCCGCGCTGGATGAACTTCCTGCTCCGGGCGGCCCGACACCCCTACGTCTTCGCGCGCAGCTTCTCGGTGCGGCGCTTCTCCGAGCGCAGCATCATCGGGCTGATCATGCAGTCCCTGGACAACTCGCTGACCACCTACACCAAGCGGGGGCTCCTGGGCGGGCGCACCCTGACGTCGCGCCAGGGCCACGGCGAGCCGAACCCGACCTGGATCCCGCAGGGCCAGGAGGTGATGAGCCGGCTGGCCGAGCGCATCGACGGGTTCCCCGGCGGCACCGTGGGCGAGATCGCCAACATCCCGCTGACCGCGCACTTCCTGGGCGGCTGCCCGATCGGTGGGAGCCCCGACGAGGGCGTGGTGGACCCCTACCACCGCCTCTTCGGCCACCCGGGGGTGCACGTGGTCGACGGGTCGGCGGTCTCCGCCAACCTCGGAGTGAACCCCTCACTGACGATCACCGCGCAGGCCGAGCGGGCGATGTCGTTCTGGCCGAACAGGGGCGAGCAGGACCCGCGCCCCGCACCGGGCACCGCCTACCGGCGGGTGGACCCCGTCCACCCGCACGACCCGGCCGTACCCGCGGGCGCCTTCGCCGAGCTGCGCTTCGGCCGCAGCCTGACGCTGGAGGTCGTGGACGCGCCCGACCAGCGAGCCCACCACTGAACTTCCACCGGCGATGTCACCGGTTCCCCGTTGATCTCGGCGAAGTGCACCGGAAATCGCCGATCATTCGGTGCACTGCGCGGAGATCAACGGGGGCGGGTCGGGGTCAGGCGGGGTTCTGCTGCTCCGGCTCCTCCGCGTTCTCGGTGCCCAGGTGCTCCAGGACGTCGGCGAAGTGATCGCCCATCGCGTCGTTGAGGTGCCGGGCCATGGACCTGGCGAGCATCGCGTCCACCGCGGTCTCGGCGAGCGGGCGCAGGCGGCGGACCAGGGCGGCGGCCTCGGCGACGTCCTGGCCGGCGAGGATGCCTTCGGGAGCGTGCCGGGCGAGGATGTGCTCGGCGACGGTGTGCACGAGTTCACCGGCCGCCGTGTCGACGCGGCCCCACAGCCGCTCGGCGATGTCGAGCACCGTGGCGACGCTCATGCCGGCGGCGACGAGCTCGGCGCCGGCGTTGAGTAGCCGCGGGCTGGGCACGCGGAACCGGATGCCCTCGCGTTCGATCAGGCCGAGGCGGAGCGCGCGGGCGATGTTGGGCGGGGTGATCTCGCCGTTGAACAGCTGGCTGAGTTCGGCGACGGTGATGTAGGTGGGGATCTCGTCCGACCACGGATCGCCCACGGCCGACTCGAAGCCGAGGATGTCGTTGAGGTCGCCGCCCCGCTCCCACACCGTGACGAGCTCATGGATGTTGGCGAAGGTGTACCCGCGTTTCAGCAGTTGGCCGATCAGCCGCAGCCGTGCGAGGTGCGCCTCCGTGTAGATGCCCACGCGCCCTTCGCGGCGCGGTGGCGAGAGCAGCCCCCGGTCCTGGTAGACGCGGACGTTGCGCACGGTGGTCTCGGCAAGCCGGGCGAGCTCATCGATGCGGTATTCGGCCATGCGTCCACCTTATGGACCGCGGGAAGCGCGTGCTCGCCCGTCGGGCACGGCGTCGCGGACCGTGCCCGGACCGGATCCTCCGCAACTCGGCGAACTTGACCCATTGCATCGTGACAATGACCATTGTAACGTTCAGCCAACGCACAACGTGTGGAGGAGGTCACATATGCCAGCTGCGACACCGCGGCGCCTGAGGGCACTGCGCACCCTGGAGGGACGCACCGCGATCGTCACCGGCGCCTCCGGCGCCTTCGGCGGCGCCACCGTCCAGGTCCTGCGCCACCTCGGCGCCCACGTCGTCGGCATCGACCGCAAATCCACCGACGACACCGTCCTCGCCTGCGACATCACCGACGACGAGCAGGTCCGGGCGGTCGTTCCCGAGGCGGTCGACCGGCTCGGCGGCCACCTGGACCGGCTCATCCACTACGCCGGGGTCGGCCCCGCCGTCGACGTCGGCGCCGCCCCTGACAGCCACGTGCACGAGGCGCTTGAGGTCAACCTCCTGGGCGCCTGGCGCGTCACCGCCGCCGCCATGCCGGCGCTGCTCCGCCGCCGGGGCCGGGTGATCCTCACCGCGTCCCTCCTCTCCGGTCTCCCCCTCCCCTTCGCCGGGGCCTACACCGTCTCCAAGCGCGCGCTCACCGCCTACGCCGACACCGTGCGCGCCGAGTACGGCACCCACATCGGCGTCACCACCGTCTACCCCGGATACGTCGACACCCCCATCCACGACAGCTCACGCGCCGCCGGCGTCTGCCTGGACGGCCTGGTCCCTCCCGAACTCGCGCGCCACACGGTCATGCGGGTGGTGCACGCCGCCGCCGCGGCCCGACCGCCGCGCGACCTCGCCTCCACCGGCTTCGGCACCGCCGTCCTGCGCTTCACCCGGCACTGCCCCGGCGTCACCGACCGGCTCGCCGCCGCCCAGATCTCCGACCTCGTGCGCTGCGGCCACTTCGGCGACGCCGAAATCGCCCGCGGCCTGCACGAACGCCACGGCTCGCCGCTCGCGGCCGCCTCCGCGGCCCCCTGACCGCCCCAGCCCGCTCGACGCCCCACTGGAGTACCCGCCATGACCGTTCAGGACGAGCCACGGATCACCGACCGCGAGGACATCGCCAAGCGCCTGCTGCGCTCCTCTGCCAAGGCGTCCTTCGACCCGCTGGTGGAGATCGACTGGGACGCCCCCATCGACCGCGACCGCTACGCGACCCGCCCGGAACGGGTCTCCCTGTACGGCACCGAGTTGTGGGAGCGCCTCACCGAAGAGCAGCGCAAGGAGCTCAGCCGCCACGAGGTCGCCAGCATCGCCAGCATCGGCATCTGGTTCGAGACCATCCTCATGCAGATGCTGGTCCGGCACGCCTACGACCGGGACCCCACCTCCAACCACGTGCAGTACGCCTACACCGAGATCGCCGACGAGTGCCGCCACTCGGTCATGTTCGCCAAGATGGTGGGCAAACTCGGCGCGCCCCACTACAAGCTCGACCCCGTGACGCAGTTCCTCGGCCGCGTCTTCAAGTCGATCGCGCACGGGCCGCTGATCTTCGGCGGGGCGCTGTTCGTCGAGGAGATCCTGGACCAGATCCAGCGCGAGGCCATGGTCGACGAGAGCCTGGAGCCGCTGGTGCGCGCCGTCTCCCGCATCCACGTCGTGGAGGAGGCCCGGCACATGCGCTACGCCCGCGAGGAGTTCGCCCGCACCTGGCAGCGGCACAACCCCGTGGCCCGGGCCTACAGCAGGCTCGTCCTCGGCCTGGTCGTCTACTACTCCACGACCCGGCTGATCAACCCCCGGGCCTACGCCCACGTCGGCCTGGACCCGCGCGAGGCGCGCCGTGCGGCGCGCCGCAACCCCCACTGGATCGACACCAAGACCTGGGCCGCGCGCAAGGTCGTGGCGACCCTCGGCGGCGCCGGAGCGATCTCCGGCCCCGGCAGGTACTTCTGGCGCAAGGCCGGCCTGCTGGGACGCCCGGGGAACCGCCCGGCCGTGCCCACCCGCGCCGCGGCCCGATGAGACCGCCGGCCCGGAGACCCATGCGCCGGGGGTCCGGGCCGGCTTCCCCCTTCCTCCTTCCCCTGCCCCCTCCCCCCCTTGTGAGAGGATCCGTCGCCGTGACCGAACAGGAGACGACGCCCCCGCACCACCGGGTCGCCATCATCGGCACCGGGTTCGCGGGCATCGGAATGGCGGTCCGCCTCAAGCGGGCCGGGCTGCACGACCTGGTGCTGCTGGAGCGGGCCGACGACATCGGCGGCACCTGGCGCGACAACACCTACCCCGGCGCCACCTGCGACGTGCCGTCCCACCTCTACTCCTTCTCGTTCGCGCCCAACCCCGGTTGGAGCCGCAGCTTCTCCCCGCAACCGGAGATCTGGGACTACCTGCGCCGCGTGGCCAAGGACGAGGACGTCGTCCGGCACGTCCGGTTCCACCACGAAGTGACGGCCGCCCACTGGGAACCCGGCGCCAACCGCTGGCGGGTGGAGACCACCGGCGGCACCATCACCGCCCAGTTCCTGGTCAGCGGGTCGGGCGCGCTGGCCGACCCGGCCACGCCCGACATCCCCGGGATGGACGCGTTCCAGGGCACGGTGTTCCACTCGGCCACCTGGAACCACGACCACGACCTGAGCGGGCGCAGCGTCGCCGTCATCGGCACCGGCGCCTCCGCGATCCAGTTCGTGCCGCAGATCCAGCCGAAGGTCGGCGCCCTCCACCTCTTCCAGCGCACCCCGCCGTGGATCATCCCGCGCACCGACCGCGACATCACCCGCGCCGAGAGCTGGCTCTTCCACCACCTGCCCGTCACCCAGCAGGTCGCCCGCAAGAGCATCTACTGGGCGCGGGAGAACTACGTCTTCGGCTTCGTGAAGAACCCGCGGCTGATGAAGCTCGTCGCCCGGCTCGCCACCGCGCACATGAAGCGGCAGGTCCACGACCCCGCGCTGCGCGCCAAGCTGACGCCGTCCTACCTGCCGGGCTGCAAGCGGATCCTGATCTCCAACGACTACTACCCCGCGCTGACCCGGCCCAACGTCTCGGTGGTCACCGACGGGATCGCCGAGGTGCGGCCGAACTCGATCGTCAGCAGCGACGGCACCGAGCGCGAGGTGGACACCGTCATCTTCGGCACGGGCTTCCGCGTCACCGACATCCCCATCGCCCACCGCGTCTTCGACGGCGACGGCGTCTCGCTGGCCGAGCACTGGGGCGGCGACGGGGAGGACGCCCAGGCACTGCGCGGCACCACCGTCGCCGGCTTCCCCAACCTGTTCGTGCTGGCCGGTCCGAACACCGGGCCGGGGCACACCTCGCAGGTCTTCCTGATCGAGGCGCAGATCAACTACGCGATGTCCGCGCTGCGCTACGCCTGCCGCAACCGGATCGACCGGCTCGTCCCCCGCCCCGAGGCGCAGGCCGCCTACTGCGCGCGGGTGCAGCGCAAGATGCGCGGGACGGTGTGGGTCACCGGCGGCTGCGACAGCTGGTACCTCAACTCCCAGGGCCGCAACACCACGCTGTGGCCCGGGTTCAGCTGGGAGTTCGCGCTGCGGACCCGCCGCTTCGACCCGGGCGAGTACCACCTGCGCAGGGAGGCGGCCTCGGCCCGCGCGCGCAAGGGGAGCGCCGTGTCGGGAGCAGGCCGATGAGCGGCATGGACGCCGATGAGGAGGAGTACCGGGGACCGGTCACCCTCCTCATCGGCGGCGCGGAGCCGGACACCGAGCCGGTCAGCGCCACCGTGGACGCGCACCTGGCCGGACACTTCGACCCGCTCACCGGCGGCTACCGGTGGGTGGGGCGGCTGGCCGCCGACCCGGCGGTGAGCGCCGCGTTCGTGGCCGGGCGCACCCAGGTCACCGTGCGCGCGGCCGACGGCCGCGAGGGGCGCGGGCGGCTCGGCGAGCCGAACGTCTGGGGCGGTCACACCGTCACCGGGACCGGCACGCCCCCGTTCGCCGTCCCGGAGGTGGATCCGGACGCCGAGGACGCCTGAAGGCGTCCTCCCGAGACTCGCACCGGGCGGCCGGGATCAGTGAAAAGGCAAGGGGACCGCCGGCCGCCCGGTGCGACCCCGCCCCCGTCTCTCCGTTGATCTCGGGGATATCGGGGTGATACCGGCGAGTATCACCCCGATATCCCCGAGATCAACGGGAGGACAGGGGGGAGGACGGCGCCGCCCGCGGACAGGTCCGGTGGGTGGGTCACCTCACCACTGGTCCTCCATGCGGAAGAACGCGGCGCCCACGTGGTCGGTCTGAGCGGCCGCGTACCCGGGCTTGATGGTCCCGTTGATGAGGTCCAGACGCTCGTCATGGCCGATGAACGCCGACTTCATCGCGTTGACCGTGAACCAGCGCAGGGTGTCCAGGCCGTAGTCGAAGGCCTCGACGAGCCGGGTGAACTCACCGCTCATCGATGTTCCGTCGAGCAACCGGTTGTCGGTTCCGACGGTGACGCGGAAGCGCAGCCGCCGCAGGACGTCCACCGGGTGGTCGGCGATGTCGCGGACCGCGCCCGTGCTCACGCTCGACGTCGGGCACAGCTCCAGGGGGATGCGCTTGTCGCGCACGTAGGCCGCCAGGTCGCCGAGCTTGGCGCTGCCGTCATCGGCCACCGCGATGTCGTCGACGATGCGCACGGCCTGGCCGAGCCGGTCGGCACCGCACCACTGGATGGCCTCCCAGATGGAGGACAGGCCGAAGCCCTCACCGGCGTGCAGGGTGAGGTTGAAGTTCTCCCGCTTGATGTACTCGCAGGCGGAGATGTGGCGCGTCGGGGGATACCCGGCCTCGGGGCCGGCGATGTCGAAGCCCACCACGCCGAGGTGCCGGTAGCGGACGGCGAGGTCGGCGATCTCCAGGGAGTCGGCCGCCTGGCGCATCGCGGTCAGCAGCAGCCGCACGTCGATACGGCGGCCGAACAGGCGCGCCTTGGCGGTGCCGATCCGCAGGCCCTCCAGGACCGCATCGACGACCTGCTCTCGGGTGAGTCCCTCGCGGGTGTGCTGCTCGGGGGCGACCTTGACCTCGGCGTAGACGACCCCGTCCTCGGCGAGGTCCTGGGCACACTCGGCGGCGACCCGGCTCAGCGCGGGGGCGGTCTGCAGCAGGTCCAGGATGGGGGTGAGGCGGGCCAGGTGGGCCTGCTGGGTGCGGACCTCCTCCGGTGCGGTGCGGGCGGCGAACCAGGCGCGCAGCCGCTCCGGGGCGGTCTCCGGGAGGCCCTGGTAGTCGGACTGCGCGGCGAGGTCGAGCAGGGTGGCGGGGCGCACCCCGCCGTCGAGGTGGTCGTGCAGCAGCACCTTGGGCAGGCGGCGGATCGTGTCGGTAGCGGGTCGAGTCATCGTCCTCCTCGTCGAGGGGTGGGTGAACGTGGATAAATTTCCGCGATTCTAGACGATCTGCCCCGGTCGTGCCGCGTCGACGCCCTGTGACTCCCCTCTCCCCGCCCCCGCCCGGGGTGGCGGTGTCACATCCGGGAGGGGGCCGCACCCGTCGGCATCACATGCTCGGAGACCTCGGAGCGCACCTGCTGCAGGCGGGCCTGCGCGGCGCGGCGGAGCTTGCGCAGGCACTCCACGGCGGTGGTGTCGTCGCCGACCAGGCCGCCCTTGGTGACCAGGGGGGCGCCGTCGAGCGGGCCGCCGCTCAGCGTCCCGTGCACGGTCAGCGGGACCACCTCGCCGCCGACCGCCAGGGCGTGCACACCGAGCTCGTCGAGCAGGCTGGAGGTGACGTCGGAACCGGTGATGTAGAGGCCGCTGGGCAGGGCGTGCTGCCCGTGCTCGGCCGCGACGTCGTGGACGACCTCGGCGACCAGTTCGGCCAGGCGCTGGGGCAGGCGGCGCCGGGCTTCGAGGGGGGTTCCGGGGGCGCCGTCGCGCTCCTGGGGGGCGGCGCCGCGCAGGATGACGACTTCGGGGAAGATCGCCGAGGTGAGGTGGTCGGTGAGCGATCGGGCGACCTCGTCGAAGTGGTCGTCCTTGGGGTCGGCGAGGCGGGCCGGTTCGAAGTCGACGAATCTGGCCGGACCGATCCGCGCGACGGTGTCGAGCTGGCGGCGGGTCAGCCCGGTGTTGCTTCCGGTGACGGCGAGCAGCGGGCCGGGGGACCCCGCCTGGCCGCGCAGGCGCAGCGCGTAGGCGAGCAGGGTGCTGGTCGGACCCGGGTCCACCGCGACCCACACCGTGCCGTGGCGGCGGTGCGCCTCGGCGGCGGCCTCGGCGATCTCCTCCAGATGGCGGTCCTCCAGCGCGTCGCAGAGCACGATCGGCTCGTCGCCGGTCATCAGTTCGGCGGTCAGCAGGGTCTGGGTGACCTGGCGGATGGGCATGTGGCGGACGGGCAGGTCGGTCTGCCAGGCGAGGATCGCGGTGACGTCGGCGGTGGTCATCGGGCTGAACGGGTCGGTGGCCAGCTCCGTGTGGTCGATGGGGACGCCGTTGAGGAGCTGCACGCCGTCGACGGTGATCCGGCCGGAGGCGGGGAAGGCCGGCACCATCAGCGCCCGGACCGGTGTGTCGGCGGGGACGCGCTCGCGCACCGCGCGCCAGGCGGCCTCGACCTCGGCGCCGACGTTGCCGCGCAGGGTGGTATCGGTGCGCTTGACGATCAGGCCGACCGGCCAGACCGCCTCGATGACGTCGGTGACCAGGTCGGAGGCCTGCTCCGGCGGGAGGTGGCGGCTGTCCAGGTTGGCGACGACGACGTCGTACTCGTCGGCGACCGCGCTGACGTGCTCGGGAGTCACCGTGGCCACGCGCATCCCGGTACGCGCGAATCGTGCACCGGTGGCGGTGGCGCCGGTGAGATCGTCTGCGACGACGAGGACCTGGACCACGGCGAGGCTCCTAGATGTCAATCGTGTTTCACGGGCGGGTCAACCCCAACATATGGGGAACCGCCAGGGCAGGCCCAGGCCATGGATGCGATCGCGATCAGTCGCGGACGCTGCGTGAGCGGAGGCCCAGGCCGGTGAGTGCGGCGGCGGCGCACAGCCCGACGACGTAGAGGACGACCGCCCGCCAGCCTGAGTGGTCGTAGAAGACGCCGCCCAACCAGCCGAAGAGACTGGAGCCGAGGTAGTAGGCGAGGGTGTAGAGGGCCGCGGCCTGGGCGCGGGTGGCGGCCGACGCGCGGTGCCCGACCCAGGCGGCTGCGGTGGCGTGGGCGGCGAAGAAGAAGAACGTGAGCACGAGCAGCCCGAGGATGATCGCCGCCAGGGACGGCACGAGCAGCAGGCACGCCCCGGCCGCCATCGCCACGACGCACGCGAGCAGGACGGGGTGGCGGCCGATGCGCTCGGTGACCCGCCCGACGACCGCCGAGCCGAAGGTCCCGGCCAGGTAGGCGACGAACAGGAACGCGACCAGGGTCTGGGAGAAGTGGAAGGGGGCCCCGGTCATGCGGAACCCCAGGTAGTTGTAGACGGTCACGAACGCGCCCATGAGGAAGAGCGCCTGGCAGTAGAGGGCGACGAGCCCGGGATCGGCCATGCCGGTGAGAATGCGCCGGAACAGGCCGGGGCCGGCCGAGGCGCGGGACCGGGGCGTGAACCCGGCCGCGCGGGGCACGGCCGCCAGGTAGACGATCAGGGCGAGAAGCGCGAGCAGCGAGTCGGCGCCCACGCCCCAGCGCCACCCGCCGATGTCGGCCACGGCCCCGGCGACGAGGCGCCCGCTCATGCCGCCGACGGTGTTGCCCGCGATGTAGATCCCGGCGACCCGGCCGAGGTGGGCGGGGTGGATCTCCTCGGCCAGGTAGGCCATGGCCACGGCCGGGACGCCGCCCAGGGCCGCGCCCTGGAGCGCCCTGAGGAGCAGCAGTACCCACAGGTCCGGGGAGAAGGGCGCCAGCAGCCCGAGCACCGTGGAGACGGTCAGGGCCACGGTCATCACCCGCACCCGCCCGAACCGGTCGGCGATGCCGCTCCAGACCAGCACGAACCCGGCCAGCCCGGCGGTCGCGAACGAGACGCTGAGGGCGACGCCGGCGGCGGAGGCGTCGAAGCTCGCCGCGAGCCCGGGAAGGACCGCCTGAACGGCGTAGAGCTGCGCGAACGTCGCGATACCGGCGGCGGTCATCGCCACCATGACCCTCCGGTACCCCGGGGTCCCGGCGCGATGTCCGACCCGGTCGTGTGGTCCGTGCCCGGCAACGGTGTCGCTCACCCACCCGACATTAGAGGTCGGATCATTCGTTCACCCCACTCGGGCCCCGAACAGCGCGAAGGGCCTCCTCTGGCGCGCGGATGCGCTCCGCGCCGGCGGGCTGGCCGGACTCGGCCACGTCAGGGGGCGGTCATGACCGCTCCCATCCGCATCACAGCGGTAGTAGGTGATGTTGAAGGCTGACCTACCGCCCCTCGGTCCCGTCGCCGTCGTCACCGGCGTTTTCGCTGATCAGGGCGGTGGCAGGGAGGGGCATCGTGCACCGCAGCGAAGACGAGATCCTGGCCCAGGCGAACGGCGCCGTGTCCGCCGCGTATGGGGGAAGCCCCCGGGCGAACTCGTTCATCGCCAGGAGGATGAGGAAGAACGTCCACGAGATCGACCTGGTCATCCCGCTGCCCTTCGACGACGCGGTCGAACACGTCGTCCGCGTCCTCGAAGGCACCGGCCAGCGGATCGAGCCGCCCCACGCCGAACCGGAGGACCCGGGGCAGACGATCCGGGTGCTGACCGGCGGGGGGATCTGGGACATGAACCCGGTCGTCGTCACGGCGCAGGTGACCGAGACGCGCAAGGACGTCTCCGGCGTCCACCTCCGCGCGGCCGCCAAGGAGGGCGCGATCAGGCAGCGCGCCGGGGAGAAGACGGCCAAGCGCCTCGCCTCCTGGCTGGTCACCTAGGCCTCGGCCCTCCCCCGGCGAAGAACGCCGCCCCCGGCCGTGAGAACCATCCCGGCCCCGGGACCGGAGCGGGCGGCCATCCCCCACCTGCGCGCCGCTCGCGTGTCGTCCCCAGCCGAGCTCGTGACGGAACGTAGCATTCGAGTCCCCCCTTACGGCACCCGGATCGAGCCACCAGGGAGGAACGGCCATGGAGGGCACCGTCAAGGAGTTCAGCGCGGAGGACGGCTACGGGTTCATCACGCCCGACGAGGGCGACGAGGACGTGTTCGTCCACTTCAGCGGAATCAGGTTCCCCCAGTCGGGGATCCTCGCCGACGGGCAGCGGGTCGAGTTCGACCTCGTCGAGGGCGAACGGGGCCCCCACGCCCAGCGGGTGAGGGCGCTCTAGCTCCGGACCGGCACCGGCCGAGCACCGAGCAGCGGGGCGGGCGCCCGTGGCGCGCGGGGCACCGGGCCGCGGGTCCCGTACTTCTCGCCGCCGCCCGGGTCGGCTTCGTCTTCGGCGGGGTGACCGCCGCAGGTGCCCTCCTCCCGGCGTCGGCGGGCTCCCCGGCCCCGCTCCTGTGGATCGTCCCGGTCGCCGGATACGTCGCGGTGCTGGCCCTCTTCATCCGCGCCACGGTCGTCGCGGACAGGAACGGCAAGCTCGCGACCGAGGTGGACGAAGGGGAAAGGGGACGGTGAGGCCGCCAGGGCTCAGGCGGCGTCCAGGTCGGAGGCGAGCATGTCGGCCAGCTTCTCCAGAGTCGGCTCGGCGTCCGGGTCGGGGCAGGCAAGGGTGACCTGCTCGCCGCGCCCCACTCCCAGCGTCATGACGGCGATCACGCTGCGGGCGTCCACCGGGGCGCCTCCGTCGGACTTGGCGATGGTGATGGGGAGGCCGGTCGCGGTGACCGCCTCGACGAACAGGGCGGCGGGGCGGGCGTGCAGGCCGTGTTCGGCGCCGATGACGGCGGTTCGCTGCGGCATGGGATGTCCTAGCGTCGGGTGTGCGGTGGCGGGGCCGCTGGGCGGCTGCGGTGGTGGCCTTCAGAGGGAGTCGATCCGCCGCTCCAGGACGGGCTCGGGGACGACGGTGATCGAGTCGGCGGCGACGGCGTCGGGGCTCGGGACCGTGGTTCCGGGCAGGGAGACGGCGGCGGTTCCCCACGCCACGGCGTGGCGGAGGCGCTCCTGCGTGTCCGGCCCGGCGGCCAGGTAGCCGGCCAGGGCGCAGTCCCCGGCGCCGACCGTGCTGCGGGGCCGCACCCGGGGGCCGCTCGCCCACCAGCAGTGCGTCGCCTCGACGAGCAGTGCGCCGTGCCGCCCCAGGGTCACGAGCACCGCCTGGTTGCCGCGCGCCACGACCTCCCGGGCGGCGCCGACCACCGCCCCCACTGTCGGCAGGGGGCGGCCGATCATCGCTGCGAGCTCGTCGAGATTGGGCTTGAGCAGCGCGACCGATCCGGCGCGGGCCGCCGCGGTCAGCGGTGTCCCCGACGTGTCCAGGGCGAGCGGCACCGCGTGCTTGTCCGCCAGTTCCGCGATGCGGACGTAGAGGTCGGTCGGCGCCCCTGACGGCAGGCTTCCACTGGCCACCAGCCAGCGCGGCCCGCGCCCGAGTTCGTCATCGACGGCGGCCAGCAGGTCCTCGATCTCGGCCGGGGTGAGCACCGGACCGGCGGCATTGAGTTTGGTGGTGGTGCCGTCGGCCTCGGTGATGGCGACGTTGCTTCGGGTCTCGCCGCTGATGGGCACGGCCCGGCACGGCAGGTCCCCGAGGAGCGCGGTGAACTCCGCGCCTCCACCGCCGCCGACGGGCAGCACCGCCCGGGTGGGGACACCGCTGCCGCGCAGCGCGCGGGAGACGTTGACGCCCTTCCCGCCCGCCTGCGCGCAGGTGCTGCGCACGCGCAGGACCTCGCCGCGGACGAGCCCGTCGACCTCCAGGGTGTGGTCGACGCTCGGGTTCGGTGTGACCGTCACGATCATGCGAGCTCGATTCTCGGGTCCGACACCCCCAACCGAATGTTGGGTTGTCTTTGATTATGTGTGTTTCACGAGGGGTGTCAACACCGCTTCGGCGGAACCGGGCACACCTGGCGGACCGGAACACCCGCCCCAAACCCCCTGCAGCCCGGGCCGACGATCGCAGAAGTCGCACGTCACATCGGACCCCGCGGGCACGCCACAGAGGGCGGCCGGGGGTTCCGTGTCCGTGGGCGTGCTGGGATATTGGACGAAGACACCACTTGTGTGTCCCACGCAACACGTCTAAGCTCACACAAACCAACACCGAAACACAGGTGATCCCACATGTACGCCGAAGAACGCCAGAAGGCGATCCTGGAACGCGCCCGCCGCGACGGCCGGGTCGACGTCACCGGTCTCGCCGCGGAGTTCGACGTCACCTACGAGACCATCCGGCGCGATCTCACCGCGCTGGAGCGCCACGGCGTCCTGCGCCGGGTGCACGGTGGCGCGATCCCCGTCGAGCGGCTGGGCTTCGAGCCCACGCTCAACATGCGCGATTCGGTGATGACCCAGGAGAAGGAGCGGATCGCCAAGGCGGCCCTGGCCGAACTGCCCGACGAGGGCGCCGTCCTGCTCGACGCCGGCTCCACCACCGGCCGACTCGCCGAGCAGCTGCCGACCGACCGCGAACTCACCGTGGTCACCAATTCCCTCTCCATCGCGCTCACCCTCACCCCGCGCACCAACATCACCCTGATGCTGCTCGGCGGGCGGATGCGCACCCGCACCCAGGCCACCGTCGACGCGTGGGCGCTGCGCGCCCTGGAGGAGTCGTTCGCCGACGTCGCGTTCGTCGCCACCAACGGCATCTCCGTGGAGCGCGGACTCACCACCCCCGACCCGGCCGAGGCCGAGGTCAAGCGGGCGATGATCCGGTCCGCCCGCAGGGCCGTCCTGCTCGCCGACCACACCAAGGTCGGCAACGACCACTTCGCGCGCTTCGCCGCACTCGACGACATCGACCTGTTCATCACCGACAACGGACTCGCCGACGGACTCGCCGACGAGATCCAGACGGCGGGACCGGGGGTTCTCGTCGTCTGACCCCGCCACCGCAGGTGGGGCGACCGTCGCGCGACCCGCGGGTCGACCGCCGCCATCACCGGCCCGGCGGGCAGCCCGACAGGCCGGACCATCTAGGAGGTATCCCCCATGTCCGGATCGCCCAACCAACTGCTCAGCAAGAGCAGCGCCGGCGTCCAGCGCTTCGGCGGCTTCCTGGCGAGCATGGTCATGCCCAACATCGGGGCGTTCATCTCCTGGGGCCTGATCACCGCCATGTTCATCGAGACGGGGTGGGTGCCCAACGAGCGCCTGGCCGAGCTCGTCGGCCCGATGATCCTCTACCTGCTGCCGCTGCTCATCGCCTACACCGGCGGCCGCCTCGTGCACGACCAGCGCGGCGGCGTCGTCGCCGCCGTCGCCACCATGGGCCTGGTCGTCGGATCCGAGATCCCCATGTTCCTCGGCGCCATGGTCATGGGGCCGCTCGCCGCCTACCTGATGAAGCGGTTCGACCGCCTCGTGCAACCGCGCATCCGCCCGGGCTTCGAGATGCTGGTCAACAACTTCAGCGCCGGCATCCTCAGCGGGACCATGGCGGTGGTCGGCGTCTACGCCGTCGGCCCGGTCGTGCAGGGCGTCACCCGCGCCCTGGGCGCCGGGGTGCAGTTCCTGATCGACATGCACCTGCTGCCCGCGGTGTCGATCATCGTCGAACCCGCCAAGGTCCTCTTCCTCAACAACGCCATCAACCACGGCGTGTTCGGCCCGCTGGGCGTGGCCCGCGTGGCCGAAGAGGGCAGGGCCATCGAGTTCCTCATCGAGACCAACCCCGGCCCGGGCCTGGGCATCCTGCTGGCCTGCATGCTCTTCGGCCCCAAGGTGAGCCGGGCCACCGCCCCCGGCGCGATCGTCATCCACTTCTTCGGCGGTATCCACGAGATCTACTTCCCCTACATCCTCGCCCAGCCCAAGCTGATCCTGGCCGCCATCGGCGGCGGGATGTCCGCGGTGGCCACGTTCCTGCTGCTGGACACCGGGCTGATCTCCACCCCGTCGCCGGGCAGCATCATCGCCTACATGGCCGTCACCCCGCGCGGCGAGCACCTGTCCGTCCTCGCGGGCGTGGCCGTCGCGACCGTCGTGTCCTTCCTCATCGCCTCGGCGCTGCTGGGCTTCGGCCGGGGAGAACGCAAGGCGCAGAAGGCACAGCAGGAGGCACAGGAGGAGAAGAAGGAGAAGGAGAGCCAGGAGGAGGGCGCGGCGCAGGCGCCGCGCAGCGAGCAGTCGAACCAGGAGGAGTCCGCGACATGAGCACCATCCACGGCAGCGACATCAAGAAGGTCATCGTGGCCTGCGACGCGGGGATGGGCAGCAGCGTCCTGCTCACCACCCAGCTGTCCCGCGCCCTGGCCGCCTACGGAGTGAGCGTCGAGCACTCCCCCGTCGACCGGGTCCCCGACGACGCCGACGTGGTGCTGTGCCACTCCGGCCTGGCCGAACGGGCCCGCGGCCGGGTCCCCGGGACCGTCGTCGTCCCGTTCCAGATGTACCTGGGCGACCCCGCGTTCACCCGGTTGGAGGAGACGATCCGGGACGGAGGCACCCTTGCCGACTGAATCCGCCCTACGCGCCGAGGCGGTGCGCCTGGGGTGCACCGCAGCCGGCCGCGACGACGCCATCGACCAGTGCGGCGCCCTGCTGCGGGAGATCGGCGCCGTCGAGCCCGGCTACCCGGCCGCCATGCACGAGCGCGAGGCCTCGATCTCCACCTACATCGGGGAGGGCGTGGCCATCCCGCACGGAACCGACGCCGCCCGCCCGCTGGTCCGGCGCACCGCGCTCGCCGTCATCCAGTTCCCCGGCGGCGTGGACTGGGGCGGTGCCACCGTCCACGTCGCCATCGGCATCGCCGCCTCCGGTGACGAGCACATGGGCGTGCTGTCGTCCCTGGCCAGGGTGCTCAGCGACCCCGAACGGGCGGCGCGGCTGCGCGGCGCCGCCGACACCCGGACCGTGCTCGACCTGCTCGCCCCGACCGGCCCTGCAGACCCGAACCACCCGACCGAGAACTGAGGACCACCATGCTCGTCGCCCGCTTCTACGCCCCCGGGGACATCCGCCTGGAGGAGGCACCCGAGCCGCACGCCGGCCCCGGCCAGCTCAAGATCGCCGTGGCCAACTGCTCCACGTGCGGAACCGACGTCAAGATCCACCGCCACGGCCACCACCACATCCGCCCGCCGCGGGTGATCGGCCACGAGATCGCCGGGCGGGTCACCGAGGTCGGCGACGGCGTCACCGGGTGGACGCCCGGCGACCCGGTCCAGGTCATCGCCGCGATCCCGTGCGGCGGCTGCGCCGAGTGCGGCTCCGGACGGTTCACCGTGTGCTCGCGGCAGGAGTCCATGGGCTACCACTACGACGGCGGTTTCGCCGAGTACATGATCGTCCCGGAGGCGGTGCTGGCCGTGGACGGGGTCAACCGCATCCCCGAGGGGGTGGGTTTCGCCGAAGCATCGGTGGCCGAGCCGCTGGCCTGCGTCCTCAACGGACAGGAGATCGCCGGGGTCGGGGAGGGGGATACGGTCGTCGTGGTCGGCGCCGGACCCATCGGCTGCCTGCACGTGCGGCTGGCCCGGGCGCGCGGGGCGTCCGCCGTCTACCTGGTCGACCTCAACCGCGGCCGACTCGACATGTCCGCCGCCGCCGTGCGGCCGGACGCCGCGATCTGCGGTTCGGAGACCGACCCCGTCGCCGACGTGCTCCGTCTGACCGGGGAGCGGGGTGCCGACGTGGTGATCACCGCCGCGGCCTCCGGCAGGGCGCAGGAGGACGCCCTGCGGATGGTCGCGCGCAGCGGCCGGATCAGCTTCTTCGGCGGACTGCCCAAGGACGACCCGATCATCTCCCTCGACTCCAACCTGGTCCACTACCGGGAGATCTCGATCTTCGGGGCCAACGGGTCCAGCCCGGACCACAACCGCCGGGCGCTGGAGCTGATCGCGTCCGGCGCCGTTCCGGTCACCGACCTCATCACCGAGCGGATGCAGCTCACCGACGTGCACAAGGCCATCGAGACGGTCGCCTCAGGCACCGCCATCAAGGTGACCATCCAGCCCTGACCGCGACCATCGACCGGGCCCACGAGGGAAGGCACATGCCCACGACCGACCGACGCCACCCCACCGGCGACCCGCAGCCGACCCACCCGGGCACGGCCACCGGCCCCGGCTCCCCCGCCGCCCCCCGCCTGCGCGGCATCCCGGCCGCCCCGGGAAGCGCGGCGGCGCCCGTCGCCCGGATGGCGGCCCCGCCCCGCCTGCCGGACGACCGGCCCGCCGCCACCGACCCCGCCGCCGAACGCGCGGCGGCCCGCAGCGCACTGGAACGCGTCGCCGACGATCTCCGGGCGCGCGGCGCCGACGCCGGGGGCGAGGGCGCGGCCGTGCTCGGCGCCCAAGCGCTGATGGCCCGCGACCCCGAACTGCTGCGCCGGATCGACGAACGCATCGGCCAGGGCGAGCCGACAGCCTGGGCGGTGCGCGACGCCTGCGCCGCCTACCAGGACCTTCTCCGCCAAGCCGGGGGCTACCTCGCCGAGCGCGCCGCCGACCTGGCCGACATCGCCGACCGCGCGGTCGCGATCCTGCTGGGCCTGCCCATGCCGGGACTTCCGGACCCGGGAGGCGACCACGTGCTGGTGGCCGACGACCTCGCCCCGGCCGACACCGTCCGGCTCGACGCGCGCCGTGTCCGGGCCATCGTCACCCGGCGCGGCGGCCCGACCAGCCACACCGTCATCCTCGCCCGGTCGCTGGGCATTCCGGCGGTGGTCGGGTGCGACGGAGCCGAGAGCCTCGCCGACGGGGTCCGGGTGGCGGTGGACGGGGACACCGGGGTGGTGGACGTCGACCCTGATGAGGAGGAGGTGGCGCGGGCCGAACAGCGCGCCGAGCGCCGTCGGCGGTCGCTGGCGGGTGCGGTCGGGCCGGGTCGGACCGCGGACGGGCACCCGGTCGCGCTGCTGCTCAACGTCGGGGAGGGCGATCCCGACCGGGCGGCCGCCCACGACAGCGAGGGCGTGGGGCTGCTGCGCACCGAGTTCCTCTTCCTCGACCGCGCCGCAGCGCCCTCGGTGGATGAGCAGGTCGGCACGTATACCCGGCTGTTCTCGGCCTTCGGCGGCCGCACGGTCACCGTCCGCACGCTGGACGCCGGGTCGGACAAGCCGCTGTCGTTCGCCGCCACCGGCGAGGAGGACAACCCCGCGCTGGGGGTGCGCGGCTTCCGCACCGCGCGGGTCCACCCGGATCTGCTCACCGACCAACTGGCGGCGATCGCCGCCGCGGCGCGTGCCACGGGGGCGCGCGTGCGGGTGATGGCGCCGATGGTGTCCACGCCCGCCGAGGCCGCCGCGTTCGCCGCCCTGGCCAGGGGCGCGGGCATCGGCGAGGTCGGCGTGATGATCGAGGTACCGGCGGCGGCCCTGCTGGCCGACCAGGTCCTGGGAGAGGTCGACTTCGTGTCGATCGGCACCAACGACCTGGCGCAGTACACCATGGCCGCCGACCGGACACTGGGCAGCCTGCCCGACCTGCTCGACCCGTGGCAGCCGGCGCTGCTGACCATGGTCGCTGCGGTGGGCGCGGCCGGGGAGCGCCGGGGCCGCCCGGTCGGCGTCTGCGGGGAGGCCGCGGCCGACCCGCTGCTGGCCCTGGTCCTGGTCGGGTTGGGCGCGACGAGCCTGTCGATGTCCGCCCCCGCCCTGCCCGCGGTGCGCTACGCCCTCGGCCGCCACACCCGCGCCGAATGCCGCGACCTGGCCGACCTCGCCCTGACCGCCGAGTCCCCGGCCCACGCAAGAGACCAGGTCCACACGGCGGTCCACCCGGACCTGAGGGAGTGGTGAGTCGACCGGGCGATCTCGGTACTCCCTCCGGTGGGGGTCGGCCGTCGGAGGACGGCGCACACCGATCCGCACGCGCGCAGCGGCTTACCGGGCCGGTTCGCCTGGATGCGACCGCCGGCGCTCCTCGGTCTGTGCTGGAGAGCGGGGGTGGCGGCGGTCAGGCCTCCTGGGGTGTTCGCAGGCTCACGCGCTCGCCGGTCTCGGCGCTGCGGCGGGCCGCCTCGATGACCTCCAGGCCGTGGACGACCTCGTGCGGTTCGACCGGGATCGGCTCGCCCTCGGCGACGGCGTCGCGCAGGGCGGCGTAGAAGGCCGGGTAGGCGCCGCGCTCGGACGGCACCGGGCGCAGGTCCCCGTCGGCGCCGATGCGGCCCCAGCCGGATTCGGGCTCGACACCCCAGTCGGCGCCGGTGTCGTCCGGGCGTTGGCCCGCCCCGAGGCGGTCCTCCTGGCCGTCCAGGCCGTCGATCGTGAACGCCGCGCGGTCGCCGAGCACGCGGAAGCGCGGGCCGGTCTGGGCGGTCAGCGCGCTCATCCACAGGTGCGAGCGGACGCCGTTCACGTGGGTGAGGGCCAGGAAGGCATCGTCGTCGGCGGCGACACCTGCGCGGCGGGCGTCGAGTTCGGCGTAGACGGAGTCGACCGGCCCGAACAGGTTGATCGCCTGGTCGATGAGGTGCGGGCCGAGGTCGTAGAGGATCCCGGCGCCGTCCTCGGCTCCGCCGCGCTCGCGCCAGGTCGCCTTGGCCGTCGGCCGCCACCGCTCGAACCGCGACTCGAATCGGTGGACCCGCCCCAGCTCACCATCTTCGATGAGCTTCCACAGGGTCAGGAAGTCGCTGTCCCAGCGCCGGTTCTGGTAGACGGTGAGGACGTGGCCGAGCCGCTCCGCCTCCTCGGTGAGAGCGCGGGCGTCGGCGGCGGTGAGCGCGAACGGCTTGTCGACCACCACGGCCATCCCGGCCTGGAGGGCGGCGCGGGCGAGCGGCGCGTGGGTGGCGTTCGGGGTGGTGATGACGGCGATCTCGAACTCGCCGCCGCGCTGCCACAGCTCCTCGGCGGAGTCGAGCACGGCGGCGTGCGGGTACCGGGCTCGCACGGCGGCCTGCCGCTCCGGGTTCCCCGTCACGACCGCCGACAGCCGCAGCCCGGGGGTGGCGTCGATGAGCGGCGCATGGAACACCTCGCCGCCCTTGCCGTAGCCGATGACAGCGCCATGCAGTTCACGTTCGGCACCGTTCGCAGAGCTCATGACCTTCACGCTATCGAGCCGCTCCGCCTGGATTCGCCGCCTGGCCGCCCCGAGTGTTCAGGACGACCGGCCCTGCACACGGCATAGGCGAGCATGGCAGCGAGCTGGACTCCGACGGCCACCAGGACGGTGCCGCCCAGGGACCAGGTCGACAGCGGACCGGCGAGTGCGGACCCGATGGCAAAGCCGGTGATCTTGAAGCTCGCGCCGGTGGTGAAGATCTGGCTCCGGAGGCGGTCGGGGGCGTCGCGGTGGCGGATCGCGAAGAGCGCGGTCAGCTGCGGGCCCTCGGCGGCCCCGACGATGACGGCGCCGGTGATGAGCAGCGGCGCCGCGTACCCGGCCGCTCCGATGGCGGGGGTAGCCGCGGCCGCGGCGAGGAGGAGGCCGCCCGCGAGCACGACCGTGCTGAGCCAGAGGATGCGGTCCGGGGCGCCGAGCCCACCCGGTCGGCGTGCGAGCAGGGCGTTGGCGGCGAGAGCGGCGCCAGCGACCACGGCCAGCAGCAGGGCGCCGTGGCGGGCGTCGCCGAGGACGCGTTCGGCCAGTAGCGGGCAGAGCACGACGAACATCCCCGCACCGGCGCAGGAGATCGTCGACGTGGCCGTTGCGCGCAGCAGGGTGCGGCGGGCCGCGATCGCGCGCAGGCCCGCGGCGATGTCGGAGGTGACGCTCCTGCGCTGCGGTTGCCGTGCGGCCAGGTCGGCGGCGGGCGGTCCGGGCAGGGTCCATGCCGCGGGTTCCTGAGCCGTGCTGACCTGCACGACCTCACACTTCTGAATGCTTACGCCTTCTCGTCGTCCAAATGGAGCGCCTGAACTCCGGACGCCTCAAGCTCTTCCAGAGACGGCGTCCCCTCCATCGACTCCACGTCGATCCCGGAGGCAGCCAACTCCGCCCGCGCGATCACATTATTGCCCCCGGCCGTATTCTCTTCCTTCTCCGCATCGGGCCGACGCCAATGGATTTCTACTCGCTCCGCAGGATCGTACTTTCCTCCCATGGGCTGGCCTGACGCGTTCACCGGCCGTTCCTTGATTACAACGCGGCGAACGAAAAGCTTGATGATTTCTTGCTTATCCTCAAGCGAGGCAGACGCCCACCACGAACCTTCCCCAATGGGATCGCCATCATGTACCGTCCAGACAGACAAGGGAATTCCTGCGCTCTCTTCCTCATTCAGAGCAGAGAGCTTGGTTTCCAGCGTCTTGCGTGATGCTTCGATAGTGGCCTTATCTTTAAGGAATTCCGCACGCCCCACCTTGCCGCCATACAGTCCTTCACGGCGGGCCTCATAAAGTTCAGATTCCGCGTCGTCCAGAGCCGACAATTCTGCGCGCAGCTCGGACCTTTCCCTGGCGTTCTCGGGATTGTCGACTGTGTCAGCCCACCGGCGCGTTGCTGCCGCGAGTAGCCCTAGGTCGTCTGGATCAGCCTCGTCCAGCGAAGTGAGTCGTGCCATCAATCGCCTAGCGATGTGTTCATCTAGAAGTGCTTCTTGAATCACGTTTGCGCTGTGCGCTTCCATCGTTCCCCGTGGCCGCCTGCATTGGTAACGCGTGGGGCCGCCGGACGACATGCGCCAACCACAAGAACAGAAAAGCGTGTCGATCCCGGATAGCAGCTTCAAACTCCCCGTTCCGCCGGAATGCCCAGCGCGCATGTCCAATACTTCTTGAAGCTCCCACCACTTCGCAGGTTCGATGATTGATTCATGCGATTTTATAGGGTTCCCGTCGGCGTCTCGCTGAATTACGTACCGGTAAGTAACCTTTCTCCGCCCCGGATTTCGCGCGCCTTCAGGAACAGCCGAGTATCCTGCCAACCGGGGATCTCGAAGCATTCTTCGAAGACCCCCCGGGTGCCATCTACTACCTTCTTCCTTGCCCCTTGGATTACGAGTAGGGACACCCTCCCTATTAAGACGCTCCGCCTCCGATCGGAGGCTTTTTCCATTCTTTCCACGCCCATCCCCAAGGATGCCATCCGCGACGCTGGCAAGGACAGGGCCTTCCTCGGGATGAGGTTCGAATATACGCAAGCGAATTGCATCACCCCCCTCCCCTTGAGTTACCCACTTTGCCCGGAGGCCGTACCCAACGTGCCCCCCGACAAATCCACCAGCTTTCTTGATCTCCTGTTTCGCTTCCGCGATAAACACACTCTTGTTCTCTGATTCCTGTTCCGCCAACGCGGCAACCAGAGCAAAGAGAGCCACCCCAAGAGGTGACGAAGTGTCAAGAAACGGCTCAGAAACAGAAATCAGTACGACGTCGCATTTCTTCAGCCTGTCGTGAATTTCAAGGGCATCCCGGGCACCTTTTCGCGTGAGACGCGACAGAGCGAGGACAACGACCGCCTTGAACTTCCCGGCCGCTGCGTCTCTCATCATCCGGTCAAAATCCGGGCGGACAACGTGTGGGTTCCATCCGGAAATTCCTAGGTCCGCGTAGTGACCGGCATGGACCATACCGCGCCCCTCCCCCGTGGAAATAGCGCGCTCTTTCTGGGCTACGGGGGAGGCTGCGGACCCGTCCTCCCGACGGTCGCTCTGCCTCGCGTAGGTCACGAAGGGGAGGCCAGTCAAGTCGGCGGCACCGAACAGCGATTGGGACATGGTGGCGAGTGTAGGCCAAGCAACTGCTCAAGGAGGCGCATTGGGCTGACCGAATCCGGACATACGAACGGGGGCCGCCGCCCCAAGCGATGGCCCCCGTTCCACCCTGCCGTCACGCAGCCACAGAGACCTCGTTTTGCGCAGGCTCTAGAGCGATCTCCAGGACCTCCCGAACGTCGCTCACAAGGTGAACGTTGAGCTGTTCCAAGACGTCCTCGGGAAGGTCGTCAAGATCCGGCTCGTTGCGGGCCGGGATGATCACATTCGGGATTCCGGTGCGCAGGCTTGCGAGCAGCTTCTGCTTCACGCCGCCGATCGGCAGCACCCGGCCGGTCAGCGAGACCTCACCGGTCATGCCCACATCCGAGCGCGCGGCGCGCCCGGACAGCAGGGAGGCCAGCGCCGTGGTCATGGTGACGCCCGCGCTCGGGCCGTCCTTGGGGATCGCGCCCGCAGGGACGTGGATGTGCACGCCGCGGTCCTTCAGGTCGCCCACCGGCAGCTCCAGTTCAGCGCCGCGCGAGCGCAGATAGGACAGGGCGATCTGGGCGGACTCCTTCATCACGTCGCCGAGCTGCCCGGTCAGGGTCAGCCCGTTCGCGCCCGACTCGGCGTCGGCCAGGGAGGCCTCGACGAACAGCACGTCGCCGCCGACACCGGTCACCGCGAGCCCGGTGGCCACACCCGGGACGGCCGTCCGATCCGCCGACTCGGGGGTGTGCTTGGGGCGGCCGATGAAGTCGGCCAGGTCGTCGGCGCCCACCGGCACGGGTAGCTCGCGCTCGCCCAGCGCCTCGCCCGCCGCGACCTTGCGCAGCACGCGGGCGATGGTCCGCTCCAGTCCTCGCACGCCCGCCTCGCGCGTGTACTCGGCGGCGATCCGGCGCAGCGCATCCTCGCCGAACTCGACCTCGGAGGCGTCCAGGCCCGCCCGCTCCAGCTGGCGCGGGAGCAGGTGGTCGCGGGCGATGGTGACCTTCTCGTCCTCGGTGTAGCCGTCCAGCTGCACCAGCTCCATCCGGTCCAGCAGCGGGCCGGGGATGGTCTCCAGCGCGTTGGCGGTGGCCAGGAAGACGACGTCGGACAGGTCGAGGTCGACCTCCAGGTAGTGGTCCCGGAAGGTGTGGTTCTGCGCCGGGTCCAGGACCTCCAGCAGGGCGGCCGTGGGGTCGCCGCGGAAGTCGCTGCCGACCTTGTCGATCTCGTCGAGCAGCACGACCGGGTTCATCGAGCCGGACTCCTTGACGGCCCGGACGATGCGGCCCGGCAGGGCGCCGACGTAGGTGCGCCGGTGGCCGCGGATCTCGGCCTCGTCGCGGACGCCGCCCAGCGCGACCCGGGTGAACTTCCGCCCCATGGCGCGCGCCACGGACTCACCCAGCGAGGTCTTGCCGACACCGGGCGGGCCGACGAGGGCGAGCACGGCGCCGCTGCGCCGCCCGCCGACCACGCCCAGGCCCCGGTCCTCGCGGCGCTTGCGCACCGCCAGGTACTCGACGATGCGCTCCTTGACGTCGTCGAGGCCGGAGTGGTCGGCGTCGAGGATGTCGCGGGCGCCGGCGATGTCGTAGGCGTCGTCGGTGCGCTCGTTCCACGGCATGTCGAGGACGGTGTCGAGCCAGGTGCGGATCCAGCCGGACTCGGGTGAGGAGTCGCCGGCCCGCTCCAACTTGTCGACCTCGGCGAGGGCGGCCTTGCGGACGTGCTCGGGGAGGTCGGCGGCCTCGACACGCTCGCGGTAGTCGTCCTCCTCGCTGCCGGGCTTTCCGGACAGCTCGTTGAGCTCCTTGCGGATCGCCTCCATCTGGCGGCGGAGCAGGAACTCGCGCTGCTGCTTCTCCACGCCCTCCTGGACATCGGCGTCGATGGTCTCGGCGACGTCGAGCTCGGCCAGGTACTCGCGGGTCCACTCGCTGAGCAGGCGCAGCCGTTCGGCGACGTCATAGGTCTCCAGGAGCTGCAGCTTCTGGGCGGTCTTGAGGAACGGGGAGTACCCGCCGCGGTCGGCCAGCCTGCCGGGGTCGTCGAGCTGCTGGATGCCGTCGAGGATCTGCCAGGCGCCGCGCTTCTGCAGGTAGGTGGTGAGCAGTGTCTTGTACTCGCGGGCCGCTTCGGTGACCTTCCCGGGGTAGCCGCCCTCGGGCGCCTCCTCGGTGTGGATGTCGACGGACACCCACAGGGCGGCGCCGGGGCCGGTGGTCCCGCTGCCGACGCGGGCGCGCGCGGTGCCGCGGAGAACGGCGGCGGGTTCGCCTTCGGGGGTGCGGCCGACCTGCTCGATGACGGCGACGGTACCGACACCGGCGTAGGAGCCGTCGATGCGCGGCACGATCAGCACGCGCGGCTTGCCGGCCTTGGTTCCGCTGTTCACCGCGTTCCCGGCCGAGGTGATGCCGGGGACCTTGGCCCCTCGGTCGTCGCCGGTGTCTCCGGCGCTCCCCGCCTGTGCGGCGTCGATCGCGGCGCGGACCTCGGAGGCGGAGATGTCCACGGGCACGACCATGCCGGGCAGGACCACGTCACCGTCGAGGGGGAGAACGGGCAACGTCACGCTGGACTGGGCTTCACTCATCAGACCCTCCTTGTTGAGTCACTAAGACTCAATAAAGGAGAGTCGGGTTTTGTTCCCCTGCGCGTGTTCGCCGTGAGCGATCACGTGGGAGTGTGCGGTGGGCGTTCCGGGGACGAATGCGGAAGAGCGCCGCGCGCACCAGGGCCGCAGGGCGCGGAAGCCGGGAGGGCGGTCGACCATGACGGGTTCGCCGGACGGGGACGGGTGGACGCACGACCGCGTGGGGGCCGCGCGCCGCGGCGAGAATCCGATGGTGCTGCTGCGGATGCGCACCGGTTGGGCGGTGATCGGCGACACCCAGCACCTGCCGGGGTACTGCGTGCTGCTGTTCGACGGGGAGGCCGATCACCTGACCGACCTGACGCGCGCCCGGCGCGCGGAGTTCCTGTTCGACCTCGCCCTCCTCGGCGAAGCCGTGGAGAACGCATGCCGGGCGCGGGATCCGGAGTTCTCCCGCATCAACTACGAGGTACTCGGGAACCACTGGCCGCACCTCCACGGACACGTGCACGCCCGCTACCGGTGGGAACCGGACCGATTCCGCGGCGGCCCGGTGTGGCGCTACGGCGTCGAACGGTACGCCGAGCAGCACCGCACCGGCCCCGAGCACAGCGACCTGCGCGCACGGCTGGCGACCGCGATCACGACCATCACCGCCGGGGCCTACTGACGGCCGACGGACCTGCCCTGCCACAGCCGGCCGAGGCAGGGCGCAGCCGGGCGGACGGCCGAACACGTCTCCTCCCCCTCTTGACCGCTGCACCCCCGACGTCGATACTCAACCCATAAGTTGAACAATCGAGAGGTTGAATAGGGTATGGCAGAGGATCAGCTCAGCCTGACGTTCGCCGCACTCGCCGACCCCACCCGGCGGAAGATCCTGGCCCGCCTGGCCGAGGGTGAGGCGACGGTCAACGAACTCGCCGCGCCCTTCTCCGTCAGCCTCCAGGCGATCTCCAAGCACCTGAAAGTGCTGGAACGCGCCGGCCTCATCAGCCGCGGCCGCAACGCCCAGTGGCGGCCCTGCCGACTGGAGCCGGCCCCGCTGCTGTCGGCCTCGGAGTGGATCGAGCGGTACCGCGCGAGCTGGGAAGAGCGGTTCGACCGGCTCGACCAGGAGATCAAGAAGCTCCAGCAGCGCATGCAGGCCAACAACGAGAACCACGGGAATCAGCAACAGGACCGACGGCACGAAGGGAACGAGCACCATGACCGATAAGCCCGACCCGACCGACAGGACCGAACTCATCGTCGAACCGGGCCGCCACGACATCGTGGTCACCCGCGTCTTCGACGCCCCGCGCGAGGTGGTCTACGCGGCGTTCACCGACCCCGAACTGGTTCCCAAGTGGTGGGGGCCCTACGACCACACCACGGTCGCCACCCGCGCCGAGGTCCGCCCCGGCGGCCAATGGCGCTACATCAGCCGCGACCCGGAGGGCAACGAATACGCCTTCAAGGGCGTCTACCACGACCTCGTCGCTCCCGAGAGCGTCGTCTCCACCTTCGAGTTCGAGGGTGCGCCCGGCCACGTCGAACTCGACACCGCCACCTTCGAGGAGATCGACGGCAAGACCCGGTACACGAGCGTCTCCGTCTTCCAATCCATCGAAGACCGCGACGCCATGGTCGCCTCCGGCATGGAATCCGGCCTCCGCGACACCCTCAACCGCTTCGCAGCTCTCGTCGAGGGCACTGGAGCCCGCTAGGAAATCGTGGGCCGGGCACCGAACACCACCCGACCCACGATCGGGCGACCCTTATCGACACCGGACTCAGAAAGAAGCCCGACCTATCTCTAGTCGCCCTCTCGTTCGATCGAGAAAGAAGGAAACCCCAAAATAAAAATACACAAAACCATGGCAAGTGTGGTGATCCAATCATACCCCAGACCCCCTTTCATGTGCCTGCCCCATATTCCCGAAAAAGCTGCTAGCGCAATTGAGAATCTTACACCCGAATATGGACGCACCACTCTCCCGATCAGCACACTTAATGAGACAGGGCCCTCCGCAATCCGCCCCGGCGACCCGGGAGCAAGAACATGCCCTTTGCTTTCCAAAAAAGCAGCCGCCACCGCAAAGAGAAGCCAGATCGCGAAGTGTAAAACCCGAGAAACATGATAGATCCCGACCCCCACGCCCACTAGGAGGACGATCACCACAAAGAACGAGCACCCATTCATGCGCCCCCATTTCAGAATCCAGGCATCAGAATCCTGTCGGAGTTCAATATTCAAGGCAACCAATAGGCCCAGATGATGGAATCAGGCGACTTCCAGGGATACGGGTACGTCCCGCTCCGACAGAAACCGAAGAAGGGAAGGCAAGCAAGAACGACAAGACGTGGAATTCCGAGATATCAGGGATTCGAGCACCGGCCGGGCGGGCGATCGCCTGGATCAATTCTTGGAATATCCTACACACCGACCATCGGCATCCCTTGAGTACTTACGCGACACCGCTTCAAAGCGACCATTGGAGCTTGGGGCATTTCTTCACTTTGATTTTCCAATAAGCCTCTTTTGCTTGCTATAATCCAGCAATTATTTGCGCAACCCCCACAGAATTATCAAGCCAGACGCCACCACGAAACCAGCCCCTCCCCAATACCGCGAGAAGTACTTCAGAATCAACGGCTGCTTCGAATATCCTATCACCACCTTCTCTAACTTCTCATCACTAGCGCAAAGAACCCAGAGTCCAATAGCCCCGAGCAACAGACCCAACACCAGACCCAGCGCCACGTCCGCCATCCGCACACCCTCACTTTCCCAGCCAAAGCCCCAGAGTTAGAACAGGCGATCCGCCCTCCCATTAGGGTGGATTCCACCCATATTTGGTGTCGATCTGGAACACTGCAAATTCTCCAATTTCAGACCCGAAGTCTCCAGTTCCAGTTATAGAAATAGCTTCGCTAGAAGACATATGGCGCATAGTGAAGATGATTCAGGCTTTATTCGACCCGAGTCACCCATACCTCGACATCCCGTCCCATGTGAGTATCACAAGCAAGGAAATGGATATCGATGCAACATAGGCACAAACATAAACAGCCCTCGACATCGCCTGAAAAAGAGATTCCTCGGAGTAGCCTAGACTCCACAATCTAAATTTTTCTATGCCAAACAGAACCATCTGCGAGGCCTTATAGAAGAACAAAACCAATCCCAGGCTCATGACCAGAACAGGAACACCAGATCCAATGATCTTGAGGAGATTCGCCAGGGAGTGCGCTACGGGTATCGAGAAGCAGCAGACAGCAAAAGCAAACCAGAACTTGGTTCCATATATGAACTCAGCAGACTCGCAGTCCACCCCCTCATTCGAGGCCTTTCTCCCTCCCTCCCTCAGCTCAAGCAGCGGCCTGCGGAGCGAAGGAACTAGTTTACCGACACACCAATGAGGAATGCCGAACACACCAAGATCCCGAAATTCCCAATGCTTCACACTTCTCACTCAATCTACAGTCGAAGTTCAGGAGACATCTCCATAGATGGATCTAGCCGTGTTGAAACCTCCATATGCGAAGTCTACGCGCGAACTCCATTCAGCAAGCGGCCCAAAAGTCTTGTTGTGGTTCCTATACTTAGATGCGTTTTGCCTTCTGCTCTTCTTATACACCTTCCCCTTGCTTCCACCAATGCCCTTGGGATACCAGTCCGCTAGCTCCTTGTAATACTTCCCTCTTGACAATAGGTATCCCGCACCTCTCCCTGCGCCAAATGTACCGGCAGCTATCATGTCCCAATACCAGCCTTCTTCGTCATTGAAGAACTTGTAGGTGGCCCTGCCAGCCGCGATCCCTGCCGCTCCTACCGCGCAGAGTGCACATCCGAACATACCCGCCACGCCGAGAACGAGTCCGGCATCATCCAATGCCTGGCCCCAATTGAAGCCACCGCCCTTGTGGGTATATCGATTGACGGCCCAGTCTCCGACCCCGCTCTTACTCTTGTTGAGAGCTGCACCCCTGGGGTCGGCGTAGGAAGTGTTGGCATAGGGGTCGACCCGCGGCTTCGGCTTGGACTTCGGCTTTACGTAACCCGGCTTGTAGGAGGGGTTCTTCTTGTATACGAGCCCCTTGCCCTTTCGAAGGGTGGGGACGTAGGGCTGCCTGTAGCGCGGGGTGTAGTAGTGGGAAACAGGGATTGCCGCGCCGTAGTAGCGATACTGCGTGGTCTGACGCTTGATGTCGTCGACGTCTCGGCGCCCGGACGGCCCTGAGGAGGGCCTGACAGTGTAACCCCCCGGAAGCAGCAGGCCGCTCGGGTCGCTCCATGACACAGGGTTGTTGTTGGAGTACGCGTAGCCGTTCATCTGCTGGGCGTCGTGGATATCCAAGATCGGGTCCACCGAGATGAAGCGGCCGAGGGTGGCATCGTACATCCGGGCGCCCAGTTGGGCGAGGCCGGTGGACTCGTCCTTGGTGCCTCCGACGAAGCCCTTGTCGCTGGGCCACGTGCCCGTGGATCCCCGTTCCTCACCGAAGGCGGTGAAGCGGCGCTGGACGGTTTCACCGCTGGCTGCGTCGACGGCCAGCAGTCCGGTCCCGTGGTGGTCCGAGGCCAGCCAGTGCAGTTTGCCGGAATTCTCCTTCACCGCGACGGTCTCGCCGCCATGCTGGTAGAAGCGTGTCGCCTCGACAGTGTCGTCGCCAGCGGTCCACTGAACCTCCGTACCCGGGAGGTACAGCGTGGTCACCGGCCCCTCGCGCCGGATCAAGCGGTCGCCGTCGGCGTCGTAAAGGTAGTCGGTCTCGGTGGCTCCGTCCTTGACCTTGACGAGTTCGCCTTCGGCGTCCCAGGTGAGCTCCTGGTCCTTGTCACCGGTCACACGGCGGGTCATGTTGCCCGAGACGTCGTACTCATAGGTCGAGGTCTCTGTCTCTCCGCCACCGGAGCTTTCGACCTTGGCCACGCCGTGTGCCGGCCCCTGGCCCTCTGCAGGCGCCGTGTAGCTGCGCACGATGCCGCCGGAATCGGTGTGTCGAACCTCTTCGGTTCGGTTGCCCGTCGCGTCGTAGGCGTAGGAGTGCCAGTAGGGGGCTGCCCCACCCAACTCATCGGTGGACGGCTCGCCCTCACAGGCGGTCTCCCCGTCGGCGTTCGGGGTCCACGCATCCGTCAGGCGGCGCTGGTGGTCGTAGGTGAAGCACTGGACGTCCTTGAGCAGGCCTTCTGCGGTCGGCTCATCGCTGATCCGGAGGATGTTGCCGATGTCGTCGTAGTCGTAGCTCTGCTTGCTCAGTGATCCACTGCCCGCCTGCGGCGTGACACTCGCCTCGGACAGCCGGTCCGTGGTCAGGTCATAGTCGTAGGTGACCCATGTCTTCTTGCCACCGGCGAAGGCCCCCAGGCTGAACTCACGCTGCGTGAGTTTGCCGACCTTGCTGTACTTGACGCCGGTGACGATCCGGGACAGGCCCTTGACCTCTGTCGGGCGTCCCAGGTCGTCGTATCCGTATGCGATCGCTTCCTTATCAAGGCCGCCGACCTTCGGCAAGGTCTCGCCACCCACACTGCCGTCGGCCTTGAAGTGGCGGGAGAAGTTGTAGGTTCCCGCGAGTTCTCCTTCCCTGGCCGGGACGGTGATCCTCTCCCATAGCGGCCGGTTCAGCTTGTCGTAGCGGACGACCTCGGAAGTGTAGGCCTCACCCTCGACGTAGCGAGTGGAGGACGTCAAGAGCCCCTTGGCCTTGGTGTCGTAGACCCACTTGGCACGCAGTGCACCCTCGGCCGAGTCGTCACGCCGCTCGGTCACGCGGCCGAGGGCGTCGTAGGCCTGGACGACTGTCTCCCCGCGGGCGTCGGTTCCGGAGACCTCGCGGTCCAGCGCATCGTAGGTGAACGTGGAGGTCCCGGCATCGGGGTCGTCCTCCTTGACCTTCCGCCCACGCAGGTCGTAGGTGTACCGCCAGGTGTAGCCACCCGGGTCGGTCACCGTGGCGATCTGGTCGCTCTTGGCATAGGTGTACGCGGTGGCGTCGTAGTCGCCTTCGGGCGTGGTCCCGTGGTGACGGCGTACCTCGGCCGTCCGGCCGCGCGCGTCGGTGATGGTGGTCGTCCCCGTCCCGCCATCGGGCACGGTGACCTTGGTCCGGTCTCCCAGGTGCTCAGTGCTGGTCCGCCAGCGCTCGGTGCCTCGCGCGACGTGGATGACATCGGTCGCGCGGCCTGCACCGTCGTACACGGTCTCGGTCTGGCGGTCGATCTCCTTGTCGTTGTTCACAACGAACAGCGACTCGCCGGGGTCACCATCACTGAAGTACGGCTCACGCTTCTTGACCTGGAGTCCCCGAGAATCATGGAAGACGTCGGTCAGGACGCGGCCGCCGACTCCACTCGGCTCCTGTGTCTGGCGGAGCCGCAGCATCCCGTCATAGAGCTCGTAGCTGGTGATGTATTCCCCGGCCGGGTTGAACCTGTGCGTGACGACAGTGGTGGGCGCATCGTTGCGCACGTTGTACTCGAACTTCAGGTTCGGGTCGGGGTGGTCGGCCTTGGCCCGGTCGGCAAGCCACACCTGTGTCAGGCGCCCCAGCGGGTCATAGGTGAGGTCGGTGCGGTTGCCGTTGGCGTCGATCTCGGCTGTTGCGCTGGACCGGACGTCGAGGTGCTTGGTCGCGGTGTGGCCGAGCGGATCGGTCGTGGTGACGGTGGTCGCCGCACCGCCCTTGAGCGCTGCCGTGTACTTGGTCGCGGTGGTGTTGCCGAGTGCGTCGGAGTCCGTCAGGACGCGCCCGTAGGAGTCGTAGGTGGTCTCGGCCGTCGTCTGGTACTTGGGGGTGTCGCCGTTGTAGTCGGCGATGCGTTCGGTTCGGGTGGCGAGGCCCCGTGTGGGCGCTTCGCCGAACTTCTTGCCGTCGTAGGAGGTCCGCTCGTCACTGATGACGTCGTCGGGACGTGAAACGGAGTTTCCGCACCCGGCATCCACCGTCTCCACGCGCGCGACGGTGTTCAACAGCCACTTATCGGTGTTGCGCGCGTAGGTGATGCGCGTACAGCGGTCATCGCCCTTGTCAGTGACATCGCCCTGGTCGTTGGTCCGAGTGACGAACCCGTGGTCATCGAAGGTGTTGACCGTCTTCGTCCTGCGCCACCCCTTCTCCAGCGCCGTATACACTTCCGTGGACTCGATGTCCGTCAGGTGGGCGCGCACCGTCCCCCACTTGTAGGTGCGCTCGGCGGTCTGTTTCTTCCACGGTGTCGTGATGGTCTTGGTGACCACGTCACCGCCCACGCCGTTGCGGGTGATGACCTCGCGTGTCTGCCCGTTGAAAGCGGCGTGGTCGGTCTTCTTGCCACCCTCGGAGTCGGTGATGCTCACCGAACGCTTTCCTGAGGGCTGCTTGTCACCGTCCATCCCTCGGTAGAAGAGGTGCTCGGTCTCCGTTCGGGTTTCGTCGCCTCGGCCCTGACGGACCTTCACCCTCTCGAAGCCGCGAAACTGTGACCAGGTCTTACGCTTCTCCGGGACGATGCCGTCGGCGTCGTCATAGTGCCAGGCGGCACCACCCACGTAGGAATAGGACGTGAGCACATCCGGCTGGTCGGCGACCAGGTCGCCCTCGACGATCTCCGTGACGACATACTTGTGGAACCAGTCCGTCAGCTCCTCTTCGCCCTCAGGCGTCCAGATCACCGGATAGCAGCGCTTGGTGTTCTCATGCGGTTTCGGGGTGGAGCCGGCCCTGCACTGCGGCGCCGAATAATTGACATGCACTTCCCCACCGGTCTCGGTGTAAATCGCGGTGATACGCCGCTTCAGCATGGGCGCGAGGCCGTCCCGGGTGGAGTCCACCCGGTTTTCGAACTCGGTGCCGTTGAATGTGATCTTGGGGTAGGACGCTTTGCCACCAACGTGGCCGGTGTGTGCGATGGACTCCAGCCACAGTGCAGGGTCCGTGCCATCGCCGGTCTTCGGAAACCTGTGCTCCAACTTCCAGGAGTCGACGGTGGCGTACTTGTCGCCGTTGTGCACCTGGGTGGTGACCTTGTCCAGCTTCTTGGTGGACCAGAAGGACGGAGAGTGCTTACCAGCGCACTTCTCGCCCTTCTTGCACTCCTGGTCGGTGGGCACGTCCGGCCAGTGCTTGGCGTTGGCCTTGGTGCGCTTGGACGGCGCGCAGTCGAAGCCGCCAGTGGGGATGCACCGCTCGCCGACGGAGAAGCTCACCCGAGCCGGGGCTGTGCCGTAGACGTCGTCAGACCGCAGGCCGTACTCGATCCGCTTGAGGTAGCCACCGCGTGTGTAAGGGGTGGCGGTGCTGGTGAAGTTGCGGCCGTAGTAGTTGGTCTCCTTCCCGTAGTAGTAGGTCATGACGTTGCCGTGCACGTCGACCACGTAGTCCAGGTTCCACTTGTAGGCCTGCTGGCACCACGAGTCGGCGAAGGACGAGGCGTGGCACGGCTCGCCCTTGTCGTTGCCGTAGACCGGGACCGTCCAGGCCGAGTTGGTCTCGGGCTTGCCCGAGGACCAACCGGGCAGGCGGTTGCGGCCGAAGAAGTACTGGGTGCCGTCGGTCGTGGTGA
Organism: Nocardiopsis mwathae; assembly: GCF_014201195.1. Taxonomy (NCBI): domain Bacteria; kingdom Bacillati; phylum Actinomycetota; class Actinomycetes; order Streptosporangiales; family Nocardiopsidaceae; genus Nocardiopsis; species Nocardiopsis mwathae. The sequence goes on from NZ_JACHDS010000001.1 coordinate 3,692,256, forward strand.
CCTTCCAGTACTCGCCGTCGTTGTCGCCGTTCTTCGCACCGGTCAGCCGCTCGATCTTGGAGCCGTCGTCGTTGCGCGGGTGCCAGTTCCCGTCGGAGTCGATGATCAGCTCGGTGGAGGTCCCGTTGAGCGACATCGTCGCGTTCTGCCGACCCCAGCACTGGTCCGGGACGTCCTTGCCATCGTCCTGGCACAGCTTGTAGCGCCGCTCGATGTAGCCCGGCTGGTACTCGAACCCCTCACCGATCCAGGAGGTCTGGTTGTTGGAGGAGGCGGTGCGGCCGTCCACGCTCTGCGAGGAGTAGCCGAGACTCAGTTGGGGGATGAGGTCCCCAGCCACGCCAGGAGCGGCCATCGGGTAGGACCAGGAGAAATCGCCGGTCTGCACTCCGACGTTCCATTTCGAGGAGGGCGCCAGCGGGGTGGCGGAGTAGTCACCGGTCCCCTTGCCGCTCCCGCCCGCAGCCGTCACGGCAAGCAGTGTCCCGGCGCGCGGCGCGGCAGGAGCCACTGCCTTCAGCGTCTGCGTTCCCGGGTCGTTCACCGCTCCCAGGTCGACACTCGCCCCGCAACCACCGCCGACACAGTCATCCAGAGCCAGGAGTCGCAGGCGAGAACCGTAGTCGCCACCGTAGGCGGACGCGAAGTCGGCATAGTTGACGCCGACCTGGACGGGACCGACCTCATCACCGCCATCGGTCCGTGTCAGGCGCAGCAGGAGGCCATCGACGCCCATCCGTTCGGCCTGCCCACGGTCGAGAATCTGCAGCGAGGCATCCTCGACCGGCTCGGACTCCGTAGTGACGTCCTCGGCGGACTCCTCTTCCTGTGTGGAGTCTTCTTGCGCCTCCGGCTCCTCGGCTCCGTGCTCTGCAGAGTGATCGGAAGGATCGTCCAGGGGGGACGAGTCCGGGCCGTGCTCGGTCTCCCCGGCGTCTTCGGGCTCTCCGGCCTCATCCGCAGGGGCGGGGTTCCTCTCCGAGGGTCCAGGCCGGGGCTGTGCGAGGGCGTTCCGCGTATCCCCGCTGTCCCCGGCTGTGCCTTCGTCCCCATAGCCCTCGCCGAGCGGGTGCTGCCAATCCCTCAAATCGTCGTCGGAAGCAGGACCGAGGGACACGGTCCCGGACTCATTGGCGTCTGGCGCTGTGAAGGTTTCCGCATGGTCCGCATCGGTTCCTGGGTCGAGCCGTACTGACTCCGGTTCGGGCCACTCCGGCTCATCCAGCTCGGTTGCCGTCGTGGCCTCCGCGTCCTCGTGGTCAGGCACGCTCTGGACCACGTCAGTTCCTGGGACCGCGGCTTCCTCCTGGGTGCCGGGTCGGTGGTTGTTGGCGATCGCCGATGCGGGGAGCGCCGAGAGCAGTCCGCCGACCATGAGCAGCGACAGGCCATAGGTGATCGCACTCCGTGTTCGCGAACGCGGCGGCACGGTCGTCCGGGGGATGTCAGACACAGGAGTCCTCCTGGCCCTACGGACTGCTCTCCGCAGAGCCTTACGACAGCGGGGGGTGGTCATGTCGAGGTGGATGGTGAGCTACGGCATGGCCACGGCTCCCTGGATGACCTGCTCTATGTCGAGTTGGTCGAGCACGCCCTGATACACGTGGACCTCGTCGATGTCGCCACCCCAGGCACCCGCGAGTCGTCCTTCGAACCGTGCGGCACCGATCACCAGAGGCCCGTTCGCGTGCCAGGGGGTTTCCTGTGCCGCTGTCCCTTGTCGTTCGCCGTTCACATAAAGGGCGATCTCGCGGTTGGTGTGGTCGTACGTCGCAGCCAGGTGGGTCCAGGTGCCGAGCTCCGGTTTGTTCCTCGAGAGGGCGCGCGGCCAATCCCTGGCTCCCTCTGTGTCGGACGGAGCCATCTTCAGCACCCAGTTGTCCCAGTCGTAGGTGTTCTGCTGGCCGAGGTAGAAGCCGCTGTTCGACTTGCCGTCCTGGGAGACGGCGGTGGAGTTGGTGCCGGTCTCGTCCAGGCGCACCCAGGCGGCGACGCTGAAGCTGCGGTCGGTGCGGATCGCCGGGGAATCGGTGGTGATCCGCTCATCGGTACCGTTGAGGGTCACCCCACTCGACATGGTGTGGTCGTTCTCCGCCCTCCCCCACGCGGTCTCGGGGTCGCCATGCAGGGTGCCGATCAGCCCGTGGTCGCTGGAGTCGGCCACCGATGTGCCCGACGTCTCGTCCAGCTCCCAGCGGCCCTCCAACATCGGCGGACGGTTCGCGAGCCTCCACGTCTCGGGCTGCTCTTCGCTTTCGCCAACGGTTTCGTCGAGCACTGCGCGGTCCCAGACACGGACGTCGTCGATGGCGCCGGGCCAGGCTCCGCCGTCTGCACCCCGGTACTTGTCACCGCCGATCACCAGGGAGCCATCCGCCCGCCAGGGGCTCGTCACGGTGGCGGTACCGGACTGCCTGACCCCGTCGACGTACAAGTTCGCCTGACCGGTGGCGGAGTCGACGACAGCCAGAAGGTGCGTCCACACTCCGACCTGGGCAGGGTCGTCGGAGGGGACGGTCGCCCAGCCTGGAGCGTTGTGGGCGTCAGCGGGAGGCATCCTGAACACCCAGTTATCCCGACCCTGGGTGGCCTGGTAGCCGAGTATGAAGGCACTGTTGACATCGCCGTCCTGGGAGACCGCGGTGTGGTTTCCGTTCTTGCCGTCCAGTCGGACCCATGCAGCGACACTGAACGTCGTGGAGGTGTCGACCACCGGCCCCTCGGTGGCCAAACGCCCGTTCTCGCCGTCGGTGGCCACAGCGGTGCCGTTCAGTCGGTGCGAGGCGCCTTCCACCGCGCCCATCCTTCCGCGGGTCCACTCCACCCCGCCGAATCCCGCCGCAGCACGCCCACTCTTCGCCGAGTCTGCGGCTGTCCTCCCTTCACCCTCGTCGAAGGTGAAGTGCGCGAGGGGGTTGCTGGGCGGTGCGACGGTGAAGGTGTAGACGAGCACGCAGTCCGATGAGTTGCCGTGCGCATCGCTCGTGCGGGCATGGATGAGATTCGGCCCCGCCATCCGAGGCGTGATCGTCGTGGTGACCGAACCGCCGGGTGTGGACGGGGTGATCTTGGTGGAACAGGAGGCGTCGTTGACGCTGTAGTGGTAGGCGGCCGCGTCGTCCACGCCGTTGGCGGAGAACGTGAACTCGCCCGGTTTCCCGACGGTTCCGGTCTCCGTGTGTCCAGCGGGGTAGTCCTCGGAGGTCACCTTGGGGCCGGTCTCCGGGTTGGTGGTGTCGATCTTGATGTAGCACCAGTCGGACCACGGGTAGCCCCACACGGTCTGGTCGTGGGCGATCGCCCTATAGCCCAGCAGCTCTCCTTCCGGGAGGTTCCTGCCCGTAGCGCTGTAGTAGCTGCCCTTGGGCCACTTGGCGACGTCCTTGTAGGCGGTGTCCACGTGTCCGACACGGTCGCCCTTGCCCTCGATCTTCCACTCGAAGCGGGTCTTGAGCTTCTGGCCGTACCAGTGGGAGTCGTAGTCGCGCGTATAGGCGCGGAAGGTCGGCGAGGTGGTGTTGATCAGCCGCGGCTTCTTCGGGTCCGTGGAGCACACACCGCCGTGGGAGTCCGACATCTTGGCCGTCGAGGGCTGCTCGGGCTTGTTGTTGAACCTGACCACGAGCTTGGGGTTCTTGGCGAAGCGCCGCCAGTCCCAGTTGGAGCCCGACACCCTCTCGTTGCCGTACAGCCCGTAGGTCACCGACTGGTGCCCGGCCTGGGCCGCCGCCCGGTAGGCCTGGGTGGCGTCGAACTCCACGCCCTTGCCGCCGCAGGCCGGGCGGCCCTTGTCGACGTTGACCGTGTCCTGCTTGGTCATCTTCCCGGGCTGCTTGTTCCACGTCGTCTTCGACGAGAGCGCGTAAGTGCGCCACAGGGTGAAGGTCGCGTTCGTGCAGCCGAAGGCGTGGGTGACCTCGGCTCGCAGGGTGGCCGACTGGATCGTGGTCGTGGGCTTCTTGGTGCGCTCAAAGACGCTGAACCGCCAGAACGCCCGCTTGGTGTGGCCGTACTGCGGCTCATAGCCCACACCGGTGTCCTTGTCGGATCGGTTGTAGTACACGGTCGAGGGGTACTTCTTGTCGACATAGGCCCAGGCCTTGCGGCTGACCGACACCGACGGGTCGATGTAGACGGGGTACTCCGTCTTCGGGTCGGTCAGCATCGCGTGGTCAGGCACCAGCTTGATCGACGTCGGCGTCGTCCTGGCCTGCAGGAGCGCGGTGCGCGCGCCAGTGGCGGCTCGGTTGTTCAGTTCCTCCTCGGGGATGTCGTCGCCGGAGGAGTCCCACATCGCCGGGCTGGAGGCGGTGAACACCGACTCGCCGCCGTTCTCGCCCAGCGCTTCGAGGTTGCCCGCCTCATCGGCGTCCATCCGCACCCCGGTGGTGCCCAGCGCCAGCTCCAACTCGGCCAGCTCGGGGTTCTCGGCGGCCTCGCGGGTGTGCACGACCAGCACCTGGGAGAACCCGTCGGTGCCCGCGGTCAGCACCAGGTCGACCCCCGGCAGCACGTCAGCGTAGGTCGCCCGGTCCTCGTCGAGTTCGGGTGCGGGCAGCTCGCCGGGCCAGTCCAGCTCCACGGCCTTGGATCCCAGCCCCACCCGGGCCATGGGCACCTCCCCGCCGCCCGAGAACACCACGTCGGCCGACACCGCCTTCGGACGCACAGTCCCATCACCGGATGTCTCCAGGGTGGTGTCGATCGGAACCCAACCGCCCGGCGTGCGCACCCGCTCAGGCACCGCCGACTGCTCCAGCGTGAACGACCCGTCCGGTTCGGCGAAGACCTGCGACCGCTCGTCGGTCGCCGATTCGATCTCGACCCGCTCGCCCGTGGTCGCGGCCTGTGCGGCGGCGGAACTCCCTTCGGCGGCGTTCGGCGGCGCGTCGGGATCATCTGCTGCGCGCTCATCGGCGGTGGCGCCAGGGGCGGTGAGAACCGTGGCCATGACCGCGACAGCGACCATGACGGACATCCGGCGGTACATGGGGTGATTCCGTCCAGTAATCAGAGTGGGAACACCGACATGCCACCGAGAAGCGTGAGGAAGCGCGCGGCGCCTGAATCGGACGTGAAGCTAACAGTTCACCCGGAGTCGCCGTAAGTGGCGCACATCACAGGCGATCTCACCTTAGGTCGTCATATCATCACAAAACGTACCTCTACCTGCACCCCATCCCCCGCAAAGGCGAGCAGAATTCACATGGTGGCCGAATCCGGTCATGAAAACGCGTCAACCACTGCACGGGACATATCTGAGCGAACTCCCAAGAAGGGGGTCGGCGTGGATGGGCGGGGTTCACGCGCCGATGTCAGCCGACACCAGGTCGTTGAACCGCTGGTCGACGTAGTCGGCCATGGTCGGGGCGGCGGGGATCTCTCCGGCCCTGGCGAAAGCGTCGGCCAGGTCCTGTTCGGATGCGATCAGGGCGTCGTCGATGGGGCGGGGCACCGGGGAGCGCCGCTCGGCGGCTATCCGGGTGACCTGCTCGGGCAGGCCGGTGTGTTCGGACCACGCCGCGGCGTAGTCGTCCGGGTGGTCGGCGCTCCACCGGACCGCCCGGTGTACCCGCGACAGGTAGTCCTCCAGCGCCGCCGCGCGCGCCGGGTCCTCCAGGGCGTCGGTCGCGGCGACCTGGAAGGTGAAGGTGTTGCCGTACCCGTCCGCGTTGACCAGGATCCGTGCGTCCGCGCGGTCCTGGGCCTGGGCGATGTAGGGGTCCCACACCGCCCACGCGTCCGTGCGCCCCTCGGAGAAGGCCGCCAGGGCGTCGGCGGGCTGCACGTAGTCGACGTCGACCTGGTCGAAGCCGATTCCTGCGGCGTCCAGGACACCGAGGAGCTGGCCGTGGGCGGAGCTGCCCTTGGTCACCGCGATCGACCGGCCGGCGAGGTCGCCCGGGTCGTCGATGTCGGAGTCGGGCGGGACGAGGATCGAGGTTCCGTCGGGCGAGGATTCGAAGGCGGCGACGATCCGCATGTCCGAGCCGGCCGCCGCGGCGAAGACGGGCGGGGTGTTGCCGACCTGGCCGACGTCGACGGCGTCGGCGTTCACGGCCTCCAGCAGCGGCGGCCCGGCCGTGAAGGTGGACCACTCGATCGTGTAGGGGACGTCGTCGAGCTCCCCTGCGGCGTCGAGCAGCGCTTGGGCGCCGTCGATCTGGTCGCCGACGCGCAGCACCACGTCGCCGAGCCCGCCGGCCTCATCGGCGCCCGCCGCGCACCCCGCCCCGGTGAGGAGCAGCACCAGGGCCGTGGACAGGGCGGCGATCGGGGCCGGGAGGTGGGCGTGGGTCTTCGGAGTCATCGGTGGTGGTCCGTTTCGTCGTTCACGGGGTGGTGGGGGCTGCGCCGAGCGCGGTGAGCAGTTCGGCGCGGAGTGGCGCGGCCCGCGGGTCGTCCCGTCGGCGCGGCCGCTCCAGGTCGACGACGATGTCGTGGGAGATGCGCCCGTCGGTGAGGACGAGCGCGCGGTCGGCGAGCCGCAGTGCCTCGTCGACGTCGTGGGTGACGATCAGGACGGTCGGCCGGTGCCGCTCCCAAAGGTCGAGCACCAGGTGGTGCATGGTCGCGCGGGTCAGCGCGTCCAGGGCGCCGAAGGGCTCGTCCAGCAGGAGCAGCCGGGGTTCGCGGATGAGGGCGCGCGCCAGGGAGGCGCGCTGGGCCTGGCCGCCGGACAGGGTCAGCGGCCAGGCGTCGGCGCGGTCGGCGAGACCGACCTCGGCGAGCGCGGCCAGCGCCGCCTCACGCGGTGCGGGGACCGCGGCCCCCAGGACGACGTTGGCCCACACCTTCTTCCAGGGCAGCAGCCGCGGCTCCTGGAAGGCCACGGCGACGCCGCCGCCGGTGGCGACCTCCCCCGCGTGCTCGCCGTCGAGGCCCGCGAGCACGCGCAGCAGGGTCGACTTCCCCGAGCCGCTGCGCCCCAGCAGGGCGGTGAACTCCCCCGGCGCCAGGTCGAGGTCGAGGCCGCGCAGTACGTGGTCGCCGTCGAAGGTCTTCTCCAGGCCGCGCACGCGCACCGATGCCGCCGCGCGCTGCGCCGTGTTCAGGTCCGGTTGCGGGGCCGCCATGCCAGGGCCTTCCTCTCCAGGAGTCGGACGATCGCGTCGGTGGCCAGGCCGAGCAGGCTGTAGACGACCAGCCCGAGGACGACGACGTCGGTGCGCAGGAACTCGCGGGCGCTGTTGATCATGAAGCCCAGTCCGGCGTCGGCGTTGATCTGCTCGGCGACGATGAGGGCCAGCCAGGCCCCGCCGAGGCTGAGGCGCAGCCCGGTCAGCAGGCCGGGGAGGGCGCCGGGCAGGATGACGTGCCGGACGACCGCCGCGCGGCCGAGCCCCAGGACGCGGGCGACCTCAAGGTGCTCGGCGTCCACCCCGCGGACACCGGCGAGGGTGTTGATGTAGAGCGGGACGGCGACCGCGATGGCGACCAGGGCGACCTTGGGTGTCTCGCCGATGCCGAACCACAGGATGAACAGCGGGATCAGGCCGAAGATCGGGACGGCGCGCAGCATCTGCAGCGGCGGGTCCACCAGGTTCTCGCCCCAGCGGCTCATCCCGGCGACGACGGCGCAGGCAAGACCGACGGGCGCCCCCGCGGCGAATCCGGCGAGGACGCGCTGCAGCGAGGTCCCCGCGGCCGACAGGAGGGTGCCGTCCCGGGCCAGGTCGATCCCGGTGGTGGCGACGGCGGCAGGCGAGGGCAGCAGCCGCTCGGGGATGAGCCCGGCCGAGGCCGCCAGCTGCCACAGCACGAGGAGGGCCACCGGGCTGATCCACAGCTGCCAGGCTCCGACGCGACCTGTCCGCGGTGCGCGGGCGGCGGTGCCTTCGCTGCGCGGCGGGGACGGCGGCTCCGTTGAGGGCGGGATCCGTCCGTCGGGGGCGGGCGTCCGGACGGTGGACGTGGATGGTGGGCCCACGGGGTGCTCCTGGGACGTGTGGGAAAGGCGGGTGGGTCGGGCGGTGCGACGGGTCAGCGGTGGGGGGTGAATCCGCCGAAGGCGCCCTGGTGGTACACGAGCGGCGGGCGGGGTTCGCTGAGCTCGTAGCCGTGCTCCACCTCGCCGACCACGAGCCAGTGGTCGCCGATCAGTCGGCTGTCGTGGCGGCGGCACACCATGTGCACCGCCGTGCCGCCCAGCAGGGGGACGTTCTCGGCGCCGCGGCTCCAGGAGGTGGGCGCGGCGAACCGGTCGACGCCCTTGGCCGCGAAGCGCCACGCCAGGTCCTGCTGGTCGGCGGCCAGCAGGTGGACGGCGAAGTGCCGGGCTCTGCGGAGTTTCGGCCAGGTGGTGGAGGTGTCGGCGATGTAGAAGGCGACCAGGGGCGGTGCGAGGCTGACGCTGGTGAACGAGGTCGCGGTGAGCCCCACCGGCTCGCCCGATACGTCGGCGGTGATGATCACGACGCCCGCGGCGTGGTGCGCCATCAGTCCGCGGAGGCGGTCGGCGCCCAGGCTCGGCGGGTCCTGCGGGTCCTGCCCCGATGCGCCGCGGTGCGCGGCCGCGGACCGCAGCGGCATCGTCGGCACGGTGGTCATGTGCTCTCCCCCCGGTGTTCGTGGAACGGCGGGCGCCGGGATGCGGTGGCGCCGTCGGTGGTGGTCATGTCGGCCGGATGTCAGGTCGCCGCAGGGGCGGGGTCCCGGTCCGAGTCGGCGAGGGGGACGGCCGGGGCCGCCGCCGGGAGGGCGGAGGGCGGATTCCACAGTCCGCGCTCGCGCAGGATCGGCAGCACGCCCTCACCGAACCGGTAGGCCTCCTCCAGGTGGGGGTAGCCGGAGAGGACGAACTCGCCGAGGCCGAGCCGGTGGTACTCCTCGATCCGGTCGGCGACCTCGCGGTGGCTACCCACCAGTGCGGTCCCGGCGCCGCCCCGGACCAGGCCGATCCCGGCCCAGAGGTTGGGGTGGACCTCCAGCCGGTCGCGGCTGCCGCCGTGGAGTTCGCTCATCCGCCGCTGCCCCTCGGACTCGCTGGCGGCCAGACCCTGCTGGACGGACCGGACGGTGGCGTCGTCGACGCGGGACAGCAGCCGTTCGGCGTCCGCCCAGGCCTCGGCTGCGGTGTCGCGGGTGATGACGTGCAGCCGGATCCCGTAGTCCAGGGTGCGGCCGCGCTTGGCCGCCAGGGCCGCGACCCGGTCGATCTTGTCCGCGACCGCAGGAGGCGGTTCGCCCCAGGTCAGGTAGGTGTCGACGCGGGCGGCCGCCACCCGCAGCGCGGCCGGGGAGGAGCCGCCGAAGTACAGCGGCGGACGCGGGTCGGGCGGGCGGTGCAGGCGGGCTCCCTCGACGGAGATGTGGTGCCCGGTGAAGTCGACGGTCTGCCCCGACCAGAGTCGGCGCACGACGCGCAGGAACTCGTCGGTGCGCGCGTAGCGGGCGTCCTTGTCCAGGAAGTCGCCGTGGGCCCGCTGCTCGGCACCCTCTCCGCCGGTGACCACGTTGAGCAGCAGTCGGCCTCCGCTGAGCCACTGGAAGGTGGCGGCCATCTGGGCGGCCAGCGTGGGGGACAGCAGCCCGGGGCGGAACGCGACCAGGAACTTCAGCCGCTCGGTGGCCTCGACCAGGGTGGCCGTGGTCAGCCAGGCGTCCTCGCACCAGGCCCCGGTGGGGGTGAGCACGCCCTCGAAGCCGAACTGCTCGGCTGCACGGGCGACCTGGGCCAGGTAGCCGACGGTGGGCTCGCGGGCGCGCCAGGCGGAGTCGACGTCGACGCCGTGGCCCCCGCCGACGATGCCGCGGCCGTCGCCCTGCGTCGGCAGGAACCAGTGGAACGTCAGTGCCATGGGGAGACCGGTCCTTTCCGCTGATGGGGTGGGGCCGCGACACCCGGCCCGGGTGGGGCCTGCGGGCGGGTGCCCCCGATGGGCCCGAGACCACCCTGGCCCCACATCCCCACTTTGTCAACCAAAAAAGTAGGAAATACCCGATCCGCCCCGGCCGCAGCCGGGGAGCGCACCACCGGCCCGCGCCGGCCCACCGACCCCGCGGCCGCCACCGGCGGGAGCGGGGCAGGGGACCGATACGGGAAAACGCCGACCACCCTGCGCAACATGAGCAACACCGGTTTATATTCGCCACATCTTCAACAAAGACGAATGATTTTCATATGACGTCCGGATGAGGCCGTTGACCTGAGTCGGCCGGGAGGGGGACGTTTCCGAGGGAAACTCCCAGCTTTCGAATCGCCGTCCGGATAGCGGCTTCGACCTGCGATTTCGCGTACTGTGACGGAACTGTTAAGGGCGAAAACATAGACACGGGACGGGAAAGGGACTTGCATCGATTCCCCCGGTCTATACCAGTCGTGGGGGCTGTAGCAGGAGGTGCGAGCATGGCCATGCCCAACCGTCCACCGCGGGGAGTCGCTGTCACGGCTTCCGCGCTGTCACTGGTTCTCCTCGCCACCGGATGCGACTACATCGGCGGCACCGGCGCGACGACGGCCGGGCGGGACGGTGCCGGCTGCGAGCCCTTCGAGGAGTGGTCCGACGTCGAGGGCGGCACCGTCACCGTCTACGCCTCCATCCGCGACGAGGAGGGCGAGCGGATGCAGCGGGCCTGGCAGGACTTCGCAGAATGCACCGGGATCGACATCCGCTACGAGGGCAGCGGGGAGTTCGAGGCGCAGGTCCAGGTCAAAGTCGACGGCGGAAACGCACCGGACATCGCGTTCTTCCCGCAGCCGGGCCTGCTCACGCGGTTCGTCGATTCCGGCGACGCCGTTCCGCTGCCCGACGGCGTCGCCGAACGCGCCCGCGAGGGATACCCCGAGGACTGGCTGCAGTACGTCGAACACGGCGGCGAGCTCTACGGCACCCCTCTCGGCGCCAATGTGAAGTCGTTCGTCTGGTACTCGCCCGGGTTCTTCGAGCGGAACGGCTACGAGATCCCGGAGTCCTGGGACGCGCTCATCGACCTGAGCGACACGATCGCCGGCGACGGCGTCAAGCCGTGGTGCGCCGGCATCGAGTCCGGGGAGGCCACCGGCTGGCCGGTCACCGACTGGCTGGAGAACGTGATGCTCCGCGAGCACGGCCCCGACGTCTACGACCAGTGGATCGACCACGAGTTCCCGTTCGACGACCCCAAGGTGGTCCAGGCCCTCGACCGCGTCGACGGCATCCTGCGCAACCCCGACTACGTCAACGGCGGCCACGGCGGTGTGCAGAGCATCGCCACCACCTCCTCGCAGGACGGCGGGCTGCCCATCCTCGACGAGCAGTGCGGCATGTACCTGATGGGCTCCTTCTACGCCGCGCAGTGGCCCGAAGGCACCGAGGTCGCCGAGGACGGAGACGTCTTCGCCTTCAATCTTCCGGCCATCGACGAGGAGGTCGGCACGCCGGTCCTCGGCGGCGGGGAGTTCGCCGCCGCCTTCTCCGACCGCCCCGAGGTCGTCGCCGTGCAGGAGTACATCGCCACCGTCGACTACGCCGACCGCCGCGCCCAGGAGGGCGCCTGGTTCTCCGCGCACCGGGAACTCGACCTCGACGCGCTGGACAACCCCAACGACCGGTTGGCCGCCGAGCTGCTGCGCGACCCCGACACCGTGTTCCGCTGGGACGGCAGCGACTACATGCCGGCCGCCGTCGGCTCCGGCACCCTGTGGCGGGCCATGACCAACTGGATCAACGGCTCGGACACCGAGGAGGTACTCGGCTACGTCGAGGACTCCTGGCCGCGGGCGTGACGGCGGCGCACCGCACGCGGACACGGTGAAGGGGCAGTACTCAGGGGCAGTACTCAGGGGAGGGATCCGGCGGCACCCATGGCATTCGACATCTTCGCTGAGCTGCCCAAGCTTCTCTGGCTGGTCATCGCCGTGGCCGCGTTCCTCGCCGTCATCGGCGTCCTGCTCGTCGCCGTCGACGGCGGCCCGCGCACGCGCTACGACTGGTGGCAGGCGGCCTGCTTCCTGACCCCCGCCGGGATCCTGCTGCTGGTCGGCCTGGTCTACCCCGTCGTGCGCACCACCGTGCTCTCCTTCCACGGCCCGGGCGGCGACACACCGGTCGGCTGGGACAACTACGTGTGGATGTTCACCCGGCCCGAGATCCTGCTGGTCCTGCGCAACACCCTGCTGTGGGTGGTGTTCGCCCCTCTGCTGGCCACCGCCACCGGCCTGGTCTACTCCGTCCTCGTCGACCGCTCCCGCTACGAGTCCGTCGCCAAGTCGCTGCTGTTCATGCCGATGGCGATCTCCTTCGTCGGCGCCAGCATCATCTGGAAGTTCGTCTACGCCTACCGCCCGGCCGGCGCCGACCAGATCGGCGTGCTCAACCAGCTCGTCGTGTGGGCCGGGGGCGAACCGCGGCCGTGGCTGCTCGACGGCCCGCTGAACACGCTGCTGCTCATCGTCGTGCTCATCTGGATCCAGGCCGGATTCGCCATGGTCATCCTGTCGGCCGCCATCAAGGCCGTCCCCGCCGAGATCGTGGAGGCGGCGCGCATCGACGGCGTCAACGGCTGGCAGCTGTTCTGGCGCATCACCCTGCCGTCGATCTGGCCCACGGTGATGGTCGTGCTCATCACCATCTCGGTGCAGACCCTCAAGGTCTTCGACATCGTCCGCACCATGACCGGCGGCCAGTTCGGCACCTCGGTCATCGCCAACGAGATGTACGGCCAGGCGTTCCGCTACGGCCAGCTCGGGCACGGCTCCGCCCTGGCCGTGTTCATGTTCGTTCTGGTCATTCCGCTCGTGCTGGTCCAGATCCGCAATGCCCGACGCACCAGGGAGGCGCAGTCGCTGTGATCCTGTCCCCGCCCCGCGCCGCGCCCGAGCCCGCCCGGGCCGCTCCACGCCCCACCGCCGTCCAGCGCGTGCGGCGCCGGCTCTCGGGTTCGGGGGCCAGCGCCGCGGCCATCGTCATCGCGGTGCTGTGGACCCTGCCGACCGCCGGGCTGCTCATCTCCTCGCTGCGGCCCGAGGAGCAGATCAAGACCACCGGCTGGTGGACGTTCTTCGCCGAACCGGTGCTGACCCTGCGCAACTACGACGACGTCCTGTTCGGCGGAACCAGCCAGCGGCAACTGGCGAGCTACTTCGTCAACTCCTTCGTCATCGCGCTGCCGACCATGGTGTTCGTGGTCGTGCTCGCCGCACTCACCGCCTACGCCCTGGCCTGGATGAACTTTCCGGGGCGCGACTGGATCTTCATCGGGATCTTCGCACTGCAGATCGTCCCGCTGCAGATGTCGCTGGTGCCGCTGCTGAGCCTGTTCTCCGACGGCGTCACGATCGGCACCACCCAGGTCCTGCCGCCGTGGGACCTGCCCGGCGCCTTCCAGTTCACCCGGGTGTGGGTCGCGCACACCATCTTCGGGCTGCCGCTGGGCATCTTCCTGATGCACAACTTCATCACGCAGCTGCCGAAGAGCCTCATCGAGGCGGCGCGCGCCGACGGCGCCGGGCACGGCGTCATCTTCCGCCGGATCGTGCTCCCCCTGATCGTGCCCGCCCTGGTGTCGCTGTCCATCCTGCAGTTCCTGTGGGGGTGGAACGACCTGCTGGTGGCGCTGATCTTCGCCGGGGGCAGCGTCGAGGTGGCCCCGCTGACCGTCCGGCTCGCCGAGATGGCCGGGACGCGCGGTGAGGAGTGGCAGCGGCTGACCGCCGGCGCGTTCGTGTCCATGGTGGTGCCGCTGATCGTGTTCTTCTCACTGCAGCGCTACTTCGTGCGGGGGCTGCTCGCCGGAAGCATGAAGGGCTGAGCCGCGCGGGCGGTCCGAGGACCGACCGGCTACCAGCCCGTGGGCAGCCGACCGGTCCCCTTGCAGATGGGGCAGGTCGTGCCGGAGCGGGTCCGCCCGGTTCCGCCGCAGTCGACGCAGAACCCCTCCTTGCCGGTGATCGGGGCCATCGCGGCGTGGAAGCGGTTGACGACGGTGATGGCGGCGTCACCCAGGTCGCCGCCGATCGCCGGGTTGTGCAGGAGGTTGTAGGCGTGGTCGGCGATGACGCAGATCGCGTCGACGGTGCCGGTGACGACGGTCTGGCCGGAGGAGTCGGTCCTGGCTTCGGCGAGCGCCTGCTGCGCGGCCTGGTGGAAGGGGTTGGCGTCGCGGGTGGTGGCCACCGCCGTCGCGGCCATCCAGGCGGCGAACGGGCCGGGCAGGGTCAGGGAGAGCCGGGTGGGCAGTTCGTACCGCATCGGGGGCTCCTTCTGCAGGGATTCCGGCGGCTCGCCCCCGGGCGCCGGGTCCCCGATGCCGCGGGGGAATCCGCGCACGACGCGCGTGGCGGGGCCGCTACCGGAGGTCCTCACCCTACTACCGGCACGCTCACCCGGGGAGGGGCGCCGACCCCTATCCCTGTCGTGCCCTGTCGTGCCCTGTCGTGCCCTGTCGTCGAACGCGGCGCAGCGCACCGACGACCGGCGACCGTCGGGCCCGCTTCACCGCGGTCGACGCGGGCACAGGGTCAGCCGCCGACCTCGTACTCCTGGTCGCGCAGGCTGTCCACGATCCTCTCGATGACGTCGGAGTCGGCGGCGTCGGAGATCCCGGTGTCGGTGAGGACGGTGAAGGCGCGGACGGCGTCGTCCTCCGCGGGGTTGGGGACGACGACGGTGTGCACTTCGGCGGTGGGCGGCTGGCAGCCCTTCTCGGGGTCCTTCAGCTTCACGTCGACGATGGCGCGGTGCCCTTCGAGCCCGTTGTTGGAGAACGGCTCCACCGACCGCACCTCGGTCTCCCCCGGTCCGGCGTCGGTGGTGAAGCTGAGCTCGGCCCACTTGGAGGCCACACCCTCGGCCATGGCGGAGGTGTCCCGGGTCTCGGTGATGCCCTGTGCCCCGGTGACCGCCCGGTCGCCCCAGCCCTCGCAGGGCTTGTCCTTGTAGACGGCGACGCCGCTCATCGCGATCTCGGGCATGCCGTTCTCGTCCTCGCCCTGCCCGATGATGGTCCCGTCGCCCTTGGCCATCCAGTCGTCGTCGGACGGGGGCACCTCGTAGGTGAAGCCCCACTTGTCGGAGGCGACGGTCCGCCACCCCGGGTTGATCAGCCGCTCGGTCTCCCGGGGGGACGGCGACGGCCCGTCGGCGGGCTCGTCCTCGGGCTCCGCGGCGGGTGTGGCGTCCGGCACCGGCGGGGGCGCGGCGGCCTGCGGATCGTCGCTCAGCGCGTTCCACACCACCACGGCGGCGATGGCCACCGCCACGACCATGACCAGGGCCAGCAGGCCCAGCATGAGGGGGCTCGGCCCACCCGCGGAGCGCGGTGCCGCCGGCTGCGGGTGCCGCGGGTAGCCGTATTCGCCGTTGTCGCCGTTCTGCGGATGTCCTGGCCAAGTCACGGCGCCGACTCTAGAGGGTCTCCATAACTTCCCGGTCACCTGGGGAGCCGGAGCCGGAGCCGCGCGGCGTCGGCTCAGTCCCCGCGCAGGACGGCCTGGGCGGCGTTGAGTGCGGTGATGCGGTAGGCCGCGCCGAAGAGGCACACGTGCACCAGCAGCGGGTGGAGCTGGTGCAGGGGGATCCGCTCGCGCCACCCGGAGGCCAGCGGGAACGCCTCGTTGTAGCCGTCACGGACCCGGTCCAGGTGCGGCAGGCCGAACAGCGCCAGCATGGCGAGGTCGGCCTCCCGGTGGCCGCCGTGGGCGGCGGGGTCGACGATCACCGCGCCGTCGTCCTGCCAGATGACGTTGCCGCTCCACAGATCGCCGTGGATGCGGGCGGGCGGTTCGGGCCGGCCGGCCAGGTCGCCGATGGAGTCGACGGCCCGCTCGATGACGCGTACGTCGGCCGGTGTCAGCGCGCCGCGGTCGGTGGCACGGGCGAGGTAGGGCAGCAGCCGCTGCTCGGCGTAGAACTCCGGCCAGGAGTCGCGCGGGGTGTTGTCCAGGGGCAGCGGGCCGATGAAGCCGTCACGGGGCGCCCCGAAGTACTCGGCCGGTGTGGCGTGCATGGCGGCGAGCTGGTGGCCGAAGCGCTCGGCCGCCTCGGGGGTCGGCGGGGCTTCCTCCACCCACGGCAGCACCAGGGTGCGGTCGTCGGCGCCGAGCACCTCCGGTACCGGGGAGCCGAACGAGCCGCCCAGCCACGCCAGCCCCCGCGCCTCGGTGGCGAACATCCCGGCGAACTCCCCCTCGGGGGCGGCATCGGGCAGCGCCTTGACGAACACCCGGGCGCCGTCGTCCAGTTCGGCGCGGTACAGCTCCCAGGCGTGGCTCGACCCCAGGGGCGCGAGCGTCGCGACGGCGCGGCCGGTCAGCTCCGCGACCCGGTCGGCGACCGTCGGCGCCACCCGCTCCTCAGAGCGCACCGGGGGTGTCCCGGTCGTCGCGGCCGCGGGCGAGCCCGGCGCGGGGGCCGAAGCGGACGACCAGTTCGCCGGTCAGCCCCTTGGCGGCCGCCTCCACCATGCTCAAAACGGTGCTGAAGCCGTCGTCGCCCCCGTAATAGGGGTCGGGCACCTCGGGGTTGGGACCGCCGCCGGGCGCGAACGAGCGGAACAGCATGACGCGCTCGGCGGCCTCGGCGCGGTCGGGGGCGAGCCGCAGCACGTCGTCGAGGTTGTCGAGGTCCATCACGAGGATGAGGTCCCGTTCGGCGAACCAGTCGGGGTCGAACTTCCGCGCGACGTGGTCGGTGAGGTACCCGTGGACGCGCAGGGTCGAGGCGGCGCGCGCGTCCATCGGTGAGCCGATGTGCCAGCTCCCGGTTCCGGAGCTGTCGACCTCGACGAGGTCGCCGATCCCGGCGCGCTCCAGGTCGGCCGTCACGACCTTCTCGGCCATCGGGGACCTGCAGATGTTGCCCAGGCACACGATGGCGATCCGGTAGGGCCCGGCGGGGTCACGAGGTTCCGGCAAGCTCATGGTCATTACCGTAACCGAGGATCGACCGCCTGAACGGGACGAACGCTCCCGCGCGCGGACATCGCCCGGTCGCGCGGACCGGTCCGGGCACCGCGCCGCGGCGTTCCACCCCCGAAATCCCCTTCACCCCCGGATCACCGTTTTCGGGGGTGATGTCACCCCTTGGGCAGCCGCACCACGGTGACGAAGAAGTCGTCGATCTGCCGCACGACCTGGATGAACTGGTCGAAGTCGACCGGCTTGGCCACATAGGCGTTGGCGTGCAGCCGGTAGCTGCGCAGGATGTCCTCCTCGGCCTCCGACGTGGTCAACACCACGATCGGGATGTGCGCGAGCTCCTCGTCCTTCTTGACCTCCTCCAGCACCTCGCGGCCGTCCTTGCGGGGCAGGTTGAGGTCGAGCAGGATCAGGTGCGGGCGGGGCGCGTCGGCGTACTCCCCGTCGCGGCGCAGGAACCGCAGCGCCTCGACACCGTCGGAGACCACGTGCAGGCGGTTGCCCACCTTGTGCTCTTCGAAGGCCTCCTTGGTCATCAGGACGTCACCGGGGTCGTCCTCGACCAGCAGCACCTCTATGGGTTGCACCAAAGTGACCTCGCTCAACGTCTCAGACCTTCTCGGTACGGTCCCCGGAGTCACGGGGAGTGCTGTCGTCCCCCGCCTCATCGGGGCCGGAGACGTCGGTCGCGGCGGGGCGCGACGGGTCGGTGTCCTCCGTGCTCCCCTCCTCAACAGGCAGCGACCAGCATATGCGGGTCCCCGGGTGGTCCGAATCCGTGTCGAGCCAGATGCGGCCGCCGTGGAACTCGATGATCTTCTTGCACATGGCCAGGCCGATGCCGGTCCCGCCGTACTTATCGCGGGTGTGCAGCCGCTGGAAGATCACGAAGATGCGCTCGGCGTACTGGGGTTCGATGCCGATGCCGTTGTCGGCGCAGCAGAAGACCCACTCGCCCTCACGGCGCTCACAGCTCACATAGACCCGCGGCGGATCCTCGCCGCGGAACTTCACGGCATTGCCGACGAGGTTGAAGAACACCTGGGTGAGCAGGGTCCTGTCGCCCTCGATGGTGGGCATGTCATCGCCGGTGACGACCGCCCCGGCCTCGTCGAGCCGGGTCTCCAGGCTGCTCAACGCGTCCTGGAGGGCGACGTTGAGGTCCACATGGGTGAAGTTCTTGGTCCGGCCCACCCGCGAGAACGCGAGCAGGTCGTTGATCAGGGTCTGCATGCGCTTGGCACCCTCGACCGCGAAGTCGATGTAGGAGTCGGCTCGGTCGTCGAGCTGGCCCCGGTAGCGGCGCTGCAGCAGCTGGCAGAAACTGGCGACCTTGCGCAGCGGCTCCTGCAGGTCGTGGGAGGCGACGTAGGCGAACTGCTCCAGCTCCAGGTTGGACCGGCGCAGCTCCTCGGTCTGACGCTCCAGCAGCTCCGACTGCTCCTGCAACTGGCGCCGGGCCGCGCGGACCTCGTGCAGGTCGCTGACGATGCGCTCGCGCATGGCGTCGACGTCGCGGCCGACCCGCTCGATCTCGGGCGGGCCGTGCAGGGCGACGCGGTGGGCGTAGTAGCCCTCCGAGACCTGGGAGAGGTGCCCGGCGAGCTCGTCCAGCGGGCGCAGCACCCAGTGCTGCAGCATGACCCACAGGAAGACCGACATCACCACGACGACGAAGCCCACCAGCATGAGCAGCGCCACCACCTGCTGGGTGGCCACCGTCAGGCCGTCGCGGGCCTGGGTGAGCTCCTGGTCGATGCGGGTCTGGGCCTTGGTGCCGGCGGCGCGCAGCTCGTCGAAGCGCTCGCGGCCCAGGCGGTAGTCCTCGGCGCTGACCTCCTCGCCCTCGTGCACCTTCTCCAGGGTGGGGTCGGCGAAGTCCGTGGTCCAGGCGTCGCCGGCCTCCAGCAGCTCGTGGATGTCGGAGGCGATGTCGCTGTCGTCCCGGGCGATCCGGTCCAGGACGGGCTTGCTCTCGGTGATCGCCTGCTTGCCCTGCTCATAGGGGGCGAGGAACTCGATCTCGGAGGTGAGCGCGTACCCGCGGATCCCGTTGTCCTGGTTGAGGTAGGCGGACATGGTCTGCTGCACGGCGCTCTGGGCGGGGGTGAGCTGGTCCACCTGCCGGTTCAGCGACTCACGGGCGTTGAACGCGGCGAAGGTGATCGTCGACACCGAGGCGACGAGCACCACCGCGACGGAGGCCAGCAGGACCGTGACCCGGCGGCGCAGCGACCACGGCCCCCCGCTGCCCCCCAGGGGCGGCTCCATCGGACTCACCCTTCATCCCCGTGGGTGAGCAGCAGCATGGCGACGTCGTCCTGGAGCGGGCCGCCGTTGTGCCGCTCGGCCTCGTCCACCAGGTGCTCGGGCAGGTCGACGATGGAGCACCCGCTCTTCAGGACGCCGTCGAGGATGCGGCACAGCCCCTGCACCTCCAGGCGCGCGGGCGCGGCGCCGTCGTAGGCGTCGACCAGGCCGTCGGTGTAGAGCATGAGGGTGGCGCCCTCGGGGAAGGGGAACTCCTCGACGTCGACCTCGGCCTCGGGGAACACGCCCATCGGCGGGCGGGGCACGGCCGGCACCTCTTCGACCGCGCCGCCGTTGATGACCAGCGGCGGCGGGTGCCCGAACAGGCGGATCCGCGCCTTCTCGCTGGCCACGTCGAGGCTGACCTGGCAGAGCGTGGCGTACATCTCGTCCTGGGCGCGCTCGCTGGTGAGGATCTCCTCCAGCGCGGGCAGCACGGCGTCCTCGGCCACGCCGCCCATGACCAGGGCGCGCCAGGCGATGCGCAGGCTCACGCCGAGGGCGGCCTCGTCGGGGCCGTGCCCGCTGACGTCGCCGATGATGGCGTGGGTGGTGCCGTCCTTCTGCACGGCGTCGAAGAAGTCGCCGCCGACCAGGGCGCGCTTGCGGCCGGGGCGGTAGAAGGAGCGGTGGCTGAGCGGGGACTCGTCCAGCAGCACCTGGGGCAGCAGGCCGCGCTCCAGGCGCATGTTCTCGCGGGCGTGGAGCTCGGCCTCGCGCAGCTGGCGGGCGTTCTCGTCGGCGCGCTGGCGCTCGACGGAGTAGCGCAGGCTTCGGGCCAGGAGGGAGCCGTCGACCTGCCCCTTGACCAGATAGTCCTGGGCACCGGCCGCGACGGCGGCCACGCCCTCGTGTTCGTCGTTGAGTCCGGTGAGGACGACGACGGCCGCGGATTCGGCGGTGGTCAGCACCTCGCGCAGCAGGTCCATGCCGCCGGCGTCGGGCAGGTTGAGGTCGAGGAGCACGCAGCCGCGGAAGTCGTCGAGGTGCTCGCGCGCCTTGCCGAGCGTGTCGACCCAGGTGATGCGGGCGTCCAGCGCGGTGTCGGCGAGCAGCTCCTCGACGAGGAATGCGTCCTGCGCGTCGTCCTCGATCAACAGGATGTCGACCGATTCAACGGCGGCCGATGCGCGGCCGGTCCCCGCCGGCCCCGCGGAATCGGGATCTACCATGGTCACGGGCTCGTGTCCTGTTTTCCTTGTATCCACACATCGCCTCTACGTCGACCGGTCTTCCCCGGCACCATCGTCGTGCTCCACCCGGCGCACGGGGGTCCCTCCCACCCCCGGACCAGGATCGCGGGGCATCGGCCCCAGTGACTTCTCCGAGACGGTGACCGCCGGCTCAGCGAGGCCCGATGATCCTTTGCGGCAGTCAAACGATAATCGCCCGGCCCTTTTCGCCGCCAGCGGGATTGCACGAGAGACATCCAACGTCCTGACCGGCCGGGCCGACGCGCACCGCACCCTGGTGCAACGCCAGGATACCGGCCCCACCGCGCCGTCGACGTGGGCGTCATCCCACCCCGTTTTCGCGACACTGTGTCATCATCGACTTGACAGCCACACCCTTCTTGCTGACATCATGTCAGAAACGTGTCCGATATGGACAGGAAAGAGGGACAGGCGTGGAGACCCACCAGCACGCAGCGACGACGGAGCCGACCCCCGAGCCCCCCGCCCCCACCGACCCCTTCTCCGCCGAGCTGAAGTCCGCGACCTGGGCGCACCACGAGGAGGCCGAGGAGCACGCCTTCACCCGGGCGCTCCTGGACGGGACACTCCCCCGCGACGGCTACGCCGCCATGGTCGCCCAGCACTACTTCGCCTACGTCGCACTCGAAGAGGTCGGCCGCACCCTGGCCGACGACCCCGTCGCCGGGCGCGTCGTCTTCCCCGAGCTCTTCCGCGTCCCGGCGCTGCGCCGCGACCTCGCCGCGCTCTACGGCCCCGACTGGCGCGACCGCATCTCCCCCACCCCGCCCACCCGCACCTACGTGGCGCGCATCGAGCAGATGGCCGACCGACCGGGCGGCTACATCGCCCACCATTACACCCGCTACATCGGTGACCTGTCCGGCGGCCAGTTCATCCGCAGGGTCGCGGCGCGCGCCTACGGGCTGACCCCCGAAGAGGGCGTCTCCTTCTACGTCTTCGACGAGCTGGGCAGCCTGCCCCGGTTCAAGGCCGAGTACCGGTCCCGCCTGGACGCGCTCGACCTCGACGAGGCGACCCGGCGCCGGATCGTCCGCGAGACCCAGCTCGCCTATCAGCTCAACGTGGAGGTCCTCGCCGACCTGGGCCGCAGCCACGCACCTGGGGCGGCCGCCTGAATCGTGTCACCATAGGTGGCATGCCGAAGATCTCCGCGCCGACCATCGCCGCCCACCGCGCCCAGACCCGCGAGCGCATCCTGGAGGCTGTGGCGACCCTCACCCGCACCCAGGGGATCGACGGCATCTCCATGACCGACGTGGCGGCCGAGGCCGGCATCACCCGAACGGCCCTGTACAACTACTTCCCGGACAAGGCGGCGCTGCTGCTCGCCTTCACCGAGCAGGTCACCCACGGCTTCGTCGACCGCTACAGCCAGGAGCTGCCCGGCGACGCCACGGCGGCCGAGCGGCTCTCGGCGTTCGTCCGCTTCCAGCTGGAGGGCATCGCCGAGCACCCGCACCCGGCCGCCGCCGAACTGGGTGCCAGCCTGGGGCCCGATGCCTACCAGGCGCTGGCCGACCACGTCGCGCCGATGCAGCGGCTGCTCGTGCGGATCCTGCACGACGGCACCGAGGGCGGGGAGTTCCGCGAGTGCCCGGTGGAGGCGACCGCACGCCTGGTGCTGGCGATGATCGGCGCGCAGCGCGTCCCGCTGGTGAGCGACGAGACCACCATCGCCGACGCGCACGTGCTCGTGACCGCCTTCACGCTGCGCGCGCTGGGCGTCGACGAGGAGAAGGTGCGGCGATGCGTGTCGGAGCCCCCACAGAAAGTGACCGAGCGTCAGGACTGATCCGGTCGGCGGCCACGCTGCGTCATTGGGGCGCGGCCATAACCGGACGCATCTGAACCCGCCCCTCCCCAGCAGGCGCCCGATGCGGGAGAATCGGCGGGCGTTGGTGTCCGCTCACTCTCCGCAAAGGCCGCCGAGACGTGTCCCTCCTGCTCATCCTTGCCGGTGCCGCACTGGTCTGCATCGCGATGTTCAACCGCGTCCCGCGGCTGCTCCCCGTCGACCTGCCCGAACCGGGCACGGCCGACCGCAGCGGCCGCGTCGCCGCGCCCCCGCAGCGCGCCCGCTCCGGCGCCCAGGGCCTGCGCCTGGCGTTCGTCCCGGCCCGCCTCACCGAGACCGGCCGCGCCGTGCTCACCACGTTCGGCGGCAGCGTCCTCATCGCCGCCTTCTTCCTCGCCCTCTCCGGCGCCTGACCGCCTCGCGGGGTCAGCGCAGGCGGCGGAGCAGGAGCCGGGCCGCGGCCGTCGACGCCAGCGTGCCCGTGAGCGCGGCCGAGGCCGCCAGGAGGTTCCGGGTGGCGGCACGGCGCCGCGCGTCGTGGGCGGCCTGTTCACGCTCCGCCTCACCGAACCGGCCCCCGCACAGCCCGGGGTCGAACTCCAGCGGGCGCCAGCGGCGCGGCCAGGTCGCGGGCGGCCGGGCGGGCCCTTCGCGTACAGCCGACAGCCGCAGGCCGCTCACCACCGGGGTACGCGGTTTCAGCCGGACCGTTTCCCCGGGCCCGGTCGCGGCCGGCTCGGTGGCGCCGTCGGCGAGGCGTTCGGGCTCGGGGCCGACGTAGCGGAGCTCGCCGGGCGCGTTGTGCAGCAACTCGGCCAGCAGCTGGGCGCAGGCGCGGGCATCGCCCAGGGCCGTGTGCTGGCCGCTCGGCCAGTGCCCGCTGAGCGCGTGGCTGGCCCGGGGCAGGGCGTAGCGGTTCAGGTCGACCTGGGAGCGCAGGGTGCGCAGGGTGCACAGGCCCGGCAGGTCCGCGGGTAGCCCGGCCGGAACGAACTCGGCGGCCAGGAACGCCCCTTCGAAGTCGAGGTGGTGCCCGACGACCACGGCGCCGGAGAAGAGTTCGGCCAGCACGCCGACGAGGTCGGCGGCCTGCGGCGCACCGATGACGTCGCCGGGGCCGATGCTGTGGAACTCCTGGCCGGTGACCGGTCGGCCGGGGTTGACCAGCGTGTTGAGCTCGCGCGTGACCGTGCCGTCGCCGCGCATCCGCACCACCGCGATCTCGCAGACCCGCGCGCCCCGGTCCGGGTCCAGGCCGGTCGTCTCGACGTCGACGACCGCGTAGTCGAGCCCCCTGGCGCTGCGGCCCGCCGACCGGCTCCGGGTGAGGGCTCCCCTGCGGAAGGCCCGCGGACCGGTAGGGCCTTCGTCCGGCACCTCGACCATCCCCTGTCTGCTCGTGTTCACGGTGGGCCCGCGTGCGGTCCGCGGCCGATCCCGGCCGGTGCCGCGCCCCGGTCCACCCTGGCGGATCAGGGACCGACCCTACGGCACCCGCGGGATGAGAGTGGCCCGCGTGCGCGTTTATCCTCTGGTCTGGCACCCCGCCACATGATCCGACGATTGCCGCCGGATCGCCCCCGTCCACGCCGCCCGCCCCAACGACGCCCAGGAGCCCCCATGCCCACGCCGCAGCAGCACGTCTACGCCCCGCTCGCCGAGGTCATCCGCTCGGGGCTCCGGGAGGGCGTGCACTTCGGGACGGTCGTCGGGCTCACCGCCTCCGGCGAGGTCGGCTACGCGCGCGGCGACATCGAGGCCCCCATGTTCCCCCGGTCTTCGGCCAAGCCCCTCCAGGCGCTGGCGTCCCTGCGGGCCGGGGCGCCGATCACCGGCCCCGAGATCGCGATCGCCGCGGGCAGCCACAACGGTGAGGAGATCCACACCGACCTGGCGACGAAGATGCTCTCCGCCTCCGGGCTGACGCCCGACGCCCTGGGCTGCCCCGCCGACCGCCCGGTGTCGCCGCGCGCCCGCACCGCACTGGTGCTCTCCGGGCAGGAGCCGACCCGTCTGCACATGAACTGCTCCGGAAAGCACGCCGCGATGCTCGCCGCCTGCGTCGCCCGGGGCTGGGACACCTCCACCTACCTCGACCCCGGTCACCCGGTGCAGCGGGAGGTCCGCGCGGTCCTGGAGGAGAAGTGCGGCGAGCCCGTCGCGCACACGGCCGTCGACGGCTGCGGGGCGCCGCAGCTGGCCGTGTCCCTGATCGGGCTGGCCCGCGGCATCCGGTCCCTGGTGCTCGCCGACGAGGGCACCCAGGAGGCCGCGGTCGTGCGGGCCATGCGCGACTTCCCCGAGTACGTCGCCGGCGAGGGCCGCGACGACACCGCGCTGATGCGCGGCGTCCCGGGGCTGATCTCCAAGATCGGCGCCGAGGGCGTCATCGTCGTGGCCGCGCCCACCGGTGAGACCGTCGCGGTGAAGCTGAGCGACGGCGACCCGCTGACCCGCGCGCGCACCATGGTCGCGCTCACCGCGCTGCGCGCGCTCGGCGTCGACATCACGCCGGTCCGGCACATGCTGTCGGCTCCCGTCCTGGGCGGCGGCGAGCCGGTGGGCGAGATCCGCCCCCTCACGGACTGACCTCCCCCGCCGGTCTCGGCGAAGGTCACCGGGCACCGGCGGGCCCGCGGTGCGCTCCGCCGGGAGCGGCGCACGACGGAGACCGGGGCGGGAATCCCCCCGGCGCACCGCTCGTTGGGCTTTCACGGGGCCGGAGCCCGACGGGCGGCCGACGGCCCGGCGACACGGCCATCGACGGAGAACGGGGCGGAGCACACTCACATGCGCGACATCGTCATCGCCGGAGCGGGGATGGCCGGGCTGCACACGGCGGAGTCACTGCGCTCGGCCGGGTTCGACGGCACGGTCACCCTCATCGGCGACGAACCGCACCGCCCCTACTCCCGCCCTCCGCTGTCCAAGGAGGTCCTCACCGGGAAGGGTTCCCCCAGGAGCCTGCAGCTGCGCGAGGACGGCGAGATCGACGCGCTCGGCCTCGATCTGCGGCTGGGGCGCCGCGCCGAGCGGCTGCTCGCCGAGGAGCGGGCCGTTCTGCTCGACGACGGCACCCGCGTGGACTACGACGGCCTGGTCATCGCGACCGGGGCCCGGGCCCGCCGCCCCCGGACCGACCTGGCGGGCGTGCACACCCTGCGCACACTGGACGACGCCGAGGCGGTGCGCGCGGCGTTCGCGCGGCCCGGAGGGCACGTGGTGGTGGTCGGTGCCGGGTTCATCGGCTCGGAGGTCGCGGCGAGCGCCCGCGCGTGCGGCTGGGAGGTGACCCTGGTCGAGGCGGCACCCACCCCGCTCACCCGGGTGGTCGACCCGCGCGTCGGCACGGTCCTCACCGAGCTGCACCGCGACAACGGAGTGGATGTGCGGTTGGGCACCGGCGTCACCGCCTATGAGGGCCGCGGCCGGGTGGAGCGCGTCCGGCTGGCCGACGGCACCGCGGTGGAGGCGTCGATGGTGGTGGCCGGCCTCGGAGTGGACCTCAACACCGAGTGGCTGGCGGGGTCCGGGGTCAAGCTGGACGAGGAGGGCGCGGTGCTGTGCGACGCCCGCTGCGCGACGGCCGTGCCCGACGTGTATGCGGTCGGGGACCTCGCGAGCTGGCCGCACCCGCGCTACGGCGGCCGGATCCGCCTGGAGCACTGGACCAACGCCGGAGAGCAGGCGGCCGTGGTGGCGCACAACCTGCTGACCCCCGCCGAGGCGGAGCGGCGGGACTACACCCCGGTGCCCTATTTCTGGTCCGACCAGTACGGGATGAAGATCCAGCTGCTGGGCCGGGCCGCACCCGCCGACACCGTGGAGTTCGTGCACGGAGCGCCCGAGGACCGCAAGTTCGTCGCGTTCCTCGGACGCGCCGACGTGCTCGTCGGCGTCCTGGGGCTGCGCTCCACCCCGAAGACGATGCGCTACCGCACGCTCCTGGAGCAGCCGACCACGTGGGAGGACGCCCTGGCGGCGGCCGGACGCTAGTGTCCTGATTGGTTAGTTCGTTTATGGTTGTGGGATGAGTCTTCCCGGACCGAAACCGCCACCGCTGGACCTGTCCGAGGACGAGCGCACCGAGCTCCAGCGGTGGGTCAGACGCCGCAAGACCGCCCAGGACCTGGCCCTGCGGGCGCGGATCGTGCTCGCCTGCGCCCAGGGCATGTCCAACGCCCAAGTGCGGCGCGAGCTGGGGGTGTCGGCGCCCACGGTGACCAAGTGGCGGCAGCGCTTCGCCGAGCACCGCTTGGAGGGCCTGACCGACGAACCACGGCCGGGCCGGCCGCGCACCGTCACCGACGCCCAGGTCGAGGCGGTCGTGGCCGCGACCCTGGAGACCAGGCCCGCCCACGGCACCCACTGGTCCACACGCTCCATGGCCAAGCACACCGGCCTCACCCAGAACGCGGTCTGGCGGATCTGGAACGCCTTCGGCCTGCAACCCCACCGCACCGAGTCGTTCAAGCTCTCCACCGACCCGTTCTTCATCGACAAGGTCCGCGACGTGGTCGGCCTGTACCTGGACCCTCCCGAACGGGCGGTCGCGCTGTGCGTGGACGAGAAATCCCAGATCCAGGCCCTCAACCGCACCCAGCCGGTCCTGCCGATGATGCCCGGCATACCCGAGCGCGCGACCCATGACTATGTGCGCGCGGGAGTGACCAGCCTGTTCGCAGCCCTGGACACCGCCACCGGCCGGGTGATCACCTCCATCCACCGCCGGCACCGCGCCACGGAGTTCAAGAAGTTCCTGGCCAAGATCGACCGCGAGGTCCCTGCCGAGCTGCAGGTACACCTGGTCCTGGACAACTACGCAACGCACAAGACACCCGAGATCCGCAGGTGGCTGCTGCGCCACCCCCGGTTCCACCTCCACTTCATCCCGACCGGCTCGTCCTGGCTGAACCTGGTCGAACGCTGGTTCGCCGAGATCACCGAGCGGCTGATCCGCCGCGGCACCCACCGCAGCGTCCAAGCCCTGGAAAAGGACATCCGCGCCTGGGCCGCGTCCTGGAACGAGGACCCCCGCCCATATGTGTGGACCAAGACCGCCGAGGAGATCCTCGACAGCCTTGCCTTCTACTGCCAACAAATCAACAAACGAACTAACCAATCAGGACACTAGGGCGTGTTTGACGGATCATTCCCGGCTCGCGGCCACCGGAACGACGCTCGCTGCGCCGCTCCACTCGTAAAGCCGACCTGGATTGACTTCGTGAAGCGGCTTGCGAGCGCCGCCCCGGACGGCCGCTCGCTCACCGGAAAGCATCCGCCAAACACGCCCTAGGACGTGTCCCGTTGGATCGCGCCCTAATCTTCGATGCTGATGGCCTGTTTGGGGCACATCCGCACGGCCTCCTCCAGTCCGCCGCGCAGCTCCTCGGGCGGCTCCTCCTGCAGGATGTAGAGGAAGTCGTCGTCGCGAACCTCGAAGACCTGGGGCAGGATCCCCATGCAGACCGCGTTGCTCTCGCAGCGGTCGAAGTCCACGTTCACCCGCATGTGGCGCTCCTCACTTTCCCGTGTCTTTTCTCCGAGCCTAGCGGCGCTCCATGCGCGTGATCACGTGCGGCCCACCCCTATCCACCGCCTGTCCGCCCTCGCCTCCGATGACCTCGGGAGAACGGTTCGAATTCTCGTCGTGATTCGAACCGCTCGCCCGCGACCATCGGAGGGGTGGGGGTCAGGGACGGTCGGCGAAGCGGTCGGTCGCCTCGATGAGGTGGTGCAGGATGCCGGGTTCGCTGAAGGCGTGCCCGGCGTCGTCCACGATCGTGAACCGCGCCTCGGGCCAGGCCCGGTGGAGGTCGTAGGCGGTGCGCGCCGGGGTGCACACGTCGTAGCGGCCCTGGACGATCACGCCGGGGATGTCGCGCAGCCGCTTGGCGTTGGCGATCAGCTGGCCCGGGGTGAAGAAGCCGCCGTGCACGAAGTAGTGGTTCTCGATGCGGGCGAAGGCCAGCGCGTACTCCGGGTCGGCGTGCTGGGCGCGGATCTCCTCATCGGGGACGAGGGTGACCGTGGCGCCCTCCCACATGCTCCACGCCCGCGCCGCCTCCAGCCGGACCCCGGGGTCGGGAGAGTTGAGCCGCCGGGCGTAGGCGCCGATGAGGTCGTCGCGCTCGTCCTCGGGGATCGGCTCCAGGTAGGCCTCCCACTGCTCCGGGAAGAGGTGGGAGGCGCCCTCCTGGTAGAACCAGCGCAGCTCGTCGTTGCGCAGGGTGAAGATGCCGCGCAGGATCAGCTCGCTGACCCGGTGCGGGTGCTCCTCCGCATAGGCCAGTGCCAGCGCGCTCCCCCAGGACCCGCCGAAGACCTGCCACTTCTCCACGCCGACCATCCGGCGCAGCCGCTCCATGTCCCGGACCATCGCCTGGGTGGTGTTGGACTTCAGATCGACGTCCATGCCGCTGGCGTGCGGCGTGCTCCGCCCGCAGTTGCGCTGGTCGAACAGCAGGATGCGGTACTTCTCGGGGTCGAAGAGCCGCCGGTGTACCGGCCCGCACCCGCCGCCGGGGCCGCCGTGCAGGAAGACCGCGGGTTTGCCGGTGGGGTTCCCGCAGAGCTCCCAGTGGATCCGGTTCCCGTCACCGACATCGAGCATGCCGGTGTCGTAGGGATCGATCGGCGGGTACAGCGTGCGCATGGGGCATGCACCTTCCGTACAGACGTGGACGGTCGTGTGTGACAGAAAGAAGACAGGGCGAAAGGGGCGTGGATCCCGCCGGCGAGCGGGCACAGGGGGCGACGTCCCGCGGCAGCGGCGGCCGTCATGCCAATCCTAGACACCATTCCGCCGCCCGACGATCTTGAGCGGGTCGCCTCGGAAACGCACCTTTCGCCCGGGTAAGGTGACCAGAGTCACAGTGACGACGTGGAGGTTTCGCCCATGTCCAGCCCGGCAGCCCGCGAGTTCCGCTCCGCCCGCGACTTCCTCCTCGACCACCGCGAGGACCAGCACCTGGCCCACCGCGAATTCCGCTGGCCGCGGCCCGAGGAGTTCAACTGGGCGCTGGACCACTTCGACGTCGCGGCCGCCGAGCACCCCGACCGGATCGCGCTGTGGATCGTGGAGGAGGACGGCACCGAGACCAAGACGACCTACGGCGAGCTCGCGCAGCGCTCCGGGCAGGTCGCCAACTGGCTGCTCGCCCAGGGCGTACACCGGGGCGACCGGGTGCTGGTCATGCTCGGCAACCAGGTCGAGCTGTGGGAGGCGACGCTGGCCGCGATGCGCCTGGGAGCGGTCGTCGTCCCCGCCACCACGCTGCTGTCCGAAAGCGACATCACCGATCGGATCGAGCGGGGCGAGATCGCCCACGTGATCGTCAACGCGGTCGACACCCCCAAGTTCGAGGGGGTGGGCGGGCACTGGACGCGGATCGCGGTCGGGATCATGGAGGGCTGGCTCGACTACACCGACTCGCTCCACGCCGGTCTGGACTTCGCGCCGGAGGGCCCCACCCCCGCCGGAGACCCGCTGCTGCTCTACTTCACCTCGGGCACCACCTCCCGACCCAAGATGGTGCTGCACACCCACCTCTCCTATCCCGTGGGGCACCTGTCCACCATGTACTGGGCGGGCATCCGCCCCGGCGACGTGCACCTCAACATCTCCTCGCCGGGCTGGGCCAAGCACGCCTACAGCAGCGTCTTCGCCCCGTGGAACGCCCAGGCCACGGTCCTGGTGGTGAACCAGGCCGTGTTCGACGCCTCCTACCTGCTGGACCAGATCGTGCGGTGCGGCGTCGACACCTTCTGCGCGCCGCCCACGGTGTGGCGGATGCTGATCCAGGCGGACCTTGGTTCATGGAACGTGCCCATGCGCGAGGTGGTCGCGGCGGGCGAACCGCTCAACCCCGAGGTCATCGAACAGGTCCGGCGCGCCTGGGGGCTGACGGTGCGCGACGGGTTCGGGCAGACGGAGACGACCCTGCAGATCGGCAACGGCCCCGGGCAGGAGATCCGGCCCGGCTCGATGGGCCGCCCCATGCCGGGGTTCACCATCGCCCTGGAGGACCCCGTCACCGGCGAGGTCGGCGACCAGGGCGAGATCTGCGTCGACCTGGCCGACGACCCCGTCGGAGTGATGGCCGGCTACGGCGACAACCACGAGCGCACCAAGGAGGTCATGCGCGGCGGCCGCTACCACACCGGCGACGTGGCCACCCGCGACGCCGACGGCTACATCACCTACATCGGACGCGGCGACGACGTCTTCAAGGCCTCCGACTACCGCATCTCCCCCTTCGAGCTGGAGAGCGTGCTCATCGAGCACGAGGCCGTGGCAGAGGCGGCCGTCGTGCCCTCCCCCCACCCGGTGCGCCTGGCCGTCCCCAAGGCCTTCGTCACCCTCGTCGCGGGCCGGAGACCCGACGCCGAGACCGCGCGCGACATCCTCGGCTATGCCCGCGAGAACCTGTCCGCCTACAAGCGGGTGCGGCGGTTGGAGTTCGCCGAGCTGCCCAAGACCGTCTCCGGAAAGATCCGCCGGGTACAGCTGCGCCAGGCCGAAGAGGGGCGCGACGCCGAGGCCGGCGGCCGCAACGAGCACGAGTACTGGGAAGAGGACTTCCCCGACCTCAAGGACTGAAGGACTAAAGGGCTAAAGGACTAAAGGGCTAGAAGGCCGGGGAAAGGACGCGAGGACGACCGGCGCCGGAGGGCGTGCCCGGCGCCGATGACCCACGCCACAAACGTCGGGCAGTGGAAGCCTGACGTGCGCCGCCGCGTTAGTGTTGCCGAAGGCGAACAGCGGCGAACGAGGGGTAGAGGAAGACGGCATGCCGAACACCAACGACACCAGGGTCGAGAGCTACCTTCCGCTCGTCGCACCGCAGGACGTCCTGGCCGAACTGCCCATGGGCCCCGAGCGCAGCACCCTGGTGGAGGACGCGCGCGCCGAGATCAAGCGGATCATCGACGGCGATGACGACCGGCTGCTGGTGATCGTCGGACCGTGCTCGGTCCACGACACCGAGGCCGCGCTCGACTACGCCCGCCGCCTCAAGGACCTCATCCCCTCGCTCAGCGGCGAGCTGTGCATCGTGATGCGTGTGTACTTCGAGAAGCCGCGCACCACTCTGGGCTGGAAGGGCCTGATCAACGACCCCGGCCTGGACGAGACCTACGACGTGCACCGCGGCCTGCGCACCGCGCGCAAGCTGCTGCTGGACGTCGGCTCGCTGGGCGTCCCCTCGGGCACCGAGTTCCTCGACCCGATCACCCCGCAGTACATCGCCGACGCGGTGGCGTGGGGCGCGATCGGCGCGCGGACCACCGAGAGCCAGGTGCACCGACAGCTGAGCAGCGGCCTGAGCATGCCGGTCGGGTTCAAGAACGGCACCGACGGCGACGTGCAGGTCGCGGTCGACGCCTGCGGAGCCGCCGCCGCGTCGCACACCTTCTTCGGCGTCGACCCCAGCGGCGCCGGGTCGGTCGTCGTCACCCACGGCAACCCCGACTGCCACGTCATCCTGCGCGGCGGCCGTTCCGGCCCCAACTACGACGCCGAGAGCGTCGGCGCGGCGCTGGAGGTCATCGAGGGCTCGGACCTGCCCCGCCGGATCATGATCGACGCCAGCCACGCCAACAGCGGCAAGGACCACACGCGCCAGCCGAGCGTCGCCCACGCCATCGGCGAGCAGGTCGCCGCCGGGGAGAAGGGCATCGTCGGCGTGATGCTGGAGAGCAACATCGTCGAGGGTGCGCAGAAGCTCAACGGCGACCCGGACAGCCTCACCTACGGCCAGTCCATCACCGACAAGTGCATGGGGTGGGAGACCACCGAGAGCGTCCTGCGCGAGCTCGCCGAGGCCGTCCGCACCCGCCGCAAGGCCTGAGCGGACCCGCCGCTGGGCGCCGCCCGTCGCCGCTGCTAGGCTGGCCGCTAGTTGCTGACCCCGCACGGGAGAGTGTCCGCGCATCCAGCACGGGCCGCCGAAGGAGCAATTCCTCCCCGAAGACAACCTCTCAGGCGCACAGGACCGTACGGGCGAGACCACTCTGGAAAGCAGGAGCGCACCGCTCCTCGCCGAAGGTGCAAGCCACGCCGTGCGCGGGGTGAAGCTCTCAGGCACCGATGACAGAGGGGGAGGATGGCAACGCCTTTGCAGATACGACGTCCATCCTCTCGGGAGTGCCCATGACGGAGCCCGCAAGCGCCCCCCGCAGAACACCGCTGCACGCGGTCCACGAGCGGCTGGGGGCCAACCTCGTCGACTTCGCCGGGTGGCTGATGCCGCTGCGCTACGGCAGCGAGACCGCCGAGCACCGGGCGGTGCGCGAGCGCGCCGGACTGTTCGACCTGTCCCACATGGGCGAGATCGCCGTGACCGGCCCGCAGGCCGCCGCGTTCCTCGACTACGCGCTGGTCGGACACCTGTCCAAGGTCAAGGTCGGCCGTGCCCGCTACACCATGATCACCGCGGCGGACGGCGGTGTGCTCGACGACCTGATCGTCTACCGGCTCGGCGAGGAGGAGTACCTCGTCGTCGCCAACGCCGCCAACAACGACACCGTCGTCGCCGCGCTCACCGAACGCGCCGCCGGGTTCGACGTCCGGGTCGAGGACCGGTCCGCCGACTACGCCCTCATCGCCCTGCAGGGCCCCGAGGCCGTGCGGATCCTGGCCCCCCTCACCGACGCCGACCTGTCGGAGATCACGTACTACGCCGGCTACCACCACACCGTGGCCGGCCACCCCGTGCTGCTCGCCCGCACCGGCTACACCGGTGAGGACGGCTTCGAGATCTTCGTCCACCCCGGTTCCGACGCCCCCGCCGTGTGGGACGCGCTGCTCACCGCCGGCGAGCCGCACGGCCTGGTCCCGGCCGGGCTGTCCGCGCGCGACACGCTGCGCCTGGAGGCGGGCATGCCGCTGTACGGCAACGAGCTCAGCGCCGACATCACCCCCTTCGACGCCGGTCAGGGCCGGGTGGTCAAGTTCGAGAAGGACGGCGACTTCGTGGGCCGCGCCGCACTGGCCAAGGCCGCGGAGACCGAGCGCACCCGCCGCCTGATCGGCCTGGTCGGCCGCGGCCGCCGCCCCCTGCGCCACGGCCAGCAGGTCCTGCGGGACGGGTCCCCGGTGGGCACCATCACCAGCGGCGCCCCCTCCCCCACCCTCGGCAAGCCCGTCGCGATGGCCTACGTCGACGGCGACCTCGACACCGCCTCCGGCACGTTCACCGTGGACGTGCGGGGGCGCGCCGAAGAGGTCGACGTCGTCGAGCTGCCCTTCTACAAACGGGACCGCTGATGCCCCTGGCCGGCTGCGGCCAGGCGCGAGCCGCGGTGCGGGCGGCGTCGGACACCCGGCAGAATCTCCGCCGGGGCCGAGGGCGCGCCGCAACGTGTACAGGACACGACCGTGCGGGAGCTGTCCCGCGGTGCCGGACGACAACGAAAGATCTCCTGGGGAGTTGAATTGAGCGTTCCCGCTGAGCTGAACTACACGAAAGAGCACGAGTGGGTGGCCATCAACGACGGTGTCGCCACCGTCGGGATCACCGCCTACGCCGCCGAGGCGCTGGGGGACATCGTCTTCGTCGACCTGCCGGAGACGGGTGCCACGGTGGCGGCCGGCGACACCTGCGGCGAGGTCGAGTCGACCAAGTCGGTCAGCGACATCTACGCACCGGTGAACGGCGAGGTCGTCGACACCAACCAGGACGCGGTGGACAACCCCGAGATCATCGGTGAGGACCCCTACGGCCGCGGGTGGCTCTTCAAGGTCGAGCTCGCCGAGGACCCGGCCGACCTGCTGACGCCCGAGCAGTACACCCAGGTCACCGAAGGCGAGGGCTGATCACCATGACCGAGAAGAGCACCATCATCGACCAGACCCTGGCGCAGTACGACCCCGAGGTCGCCGCCGCCGTCGACGCCGAGCTCGCCCGCCAGCGCGACACCCTGGAGATGATCGCCTCGGAGAACTTCGCCCCGCGGGCGGTCCTGGAGGCCCAGGGGACGGTCCTCACGAACAAGTACGCCGAGGGCTACCCCGGCCGCCGCTACTACGGCGGCTGCGAGCACGTCGACGTCGTCGAGCAGCTCGCCATCGACCGCGCCAAGGAGCTGTTCGGCGCCGAGCACGTCAACGTGCAGCCGCACTCCGGCGCCCAGGCCAACACCGCGGTGTACTTCGGCCTGCTCAAGCCGGGCGACACCATCCTGGGCCTGGACCTCGCGCACGGCGGGCACCTGACCCACGGCATGCGGATCAACTACTCCGGCAAGATCCTCAACGCCGTGGCCTACCACGTGCGCGACGAGGACGGCACCGTCGACTACGACGAGGTCGAGGAGCTGGCCCGGGAGCACCGGCCCAAGATGATCGTCGCCGGCTGGTCGGCCTACCCGCGGCAGCTGGACTTCGCCCGGTTCCGCAAGATCGCCGACGAGGTCGGCGCGATCCTCTTCGTGGACATGGCGCACTTCGCCGGCCTGGTGGCGGCCGGGTTGCACCCCAACCCCGTGCCCTACGCCGACGTCGTCACCACGACCACGCACAAGACGCTCGGCGGCCCGCGCGGCGGGCTCATCCTCGCCAAGAAGGAGCTGGGCAAGAAGATCAACTCCGCGGTCTTCCCCGGCATGCAGGGCGGCCCGCTGGAGCACGTGATCGCGGCGAAGGCGGTCGCGCTGAAGATGGCGGCGGGCGAGGAGTTCGCGGACCGCCAGCGGCGCACCCTGGCCGGCGCGCGGATCCTCGCCGAGCGCCTCACCCGGCCCGACGCCATCGAGGCCGGCGTGAACGTGCTCACCGGCGGCACCGACGTCCACCTCGTCCTGGTGGACCTGGTGAACTCCCGGCTCAACGGCCAGGAAGCGGAGGACCGCCTGCACGAGATCGGGATCACGGTCAACCGCAACGCGGTGCCCAACGACCCGCGCCCGCCGATGGTCACCTCCGGGCTGCGCGTCGGTACCCCGGCGTTGGCCACCCGCGGCTTCGGCGAGGAGGACTTCACCGAGGTCGCCGACGTCATCGCCGAGGCGCTCAAGCCGGAGTACGACGCGGACGCCCTGCGCGACCGCGTGGTCGCCCTCGCGCGCAAGCACCCGCTCTACCCGGGCCTGTAGCGGGACATCCCCGCTACCCCCGGCGGAACGGGAGCGGTCGCGCGGCGCTGAGCCGCCGCGCGGCCGCCACCGCACTCGGACAGCCGGGCCGTGCGCCGTCGCACCGTGTTCGGCGCAGGGCCCGGCTGTCGGCGTTCGCGCCGCTGCCCCCCACCATCGTTCACGACAACCGCACCTGTTACTCAACGAGGAGGGCAGGATCCCATGGCCATCAGCGTCTTCGACCTATTCAAGATCGGCATCGGACCTTCCAGCTCACACACCGTCGGCCCGATGAAGGCGGCCCGGACGTTCGTCACGGGCCTGGCCGACGGCGGCCTGCTGGAGGACGTGGCGACCGTCCGCGCCGAGCTGTACGGCTCACTCGCACTCACCGGCAAGGGGCACGGCAGCGACACCGCCGTCATCCTCGGGTTGCTGGGCGAGACCCCGGAGGACGTCGACGTCGACGCCGTGCCGCGGCTGCTGGAGGAGGTGCGCACCACCGAGCGCCTGTCCCTCGGCGGCGACCGCGAGATCACCTTCACCCCCGCCGAGCACGTCGACTTCCGCCGCAAGGAAAGCCTTCCGGGGCACCCCAACGGCATGCGGTTCGTGGCGCTGGACGCCGAGGGCGCGGAGCTGCGCTCGCGCGTCTACTACTCGGTGGGCGGCGGCTTCGTCGTCGACGAGGAGGCGGCCGGCGCCGACCGGATCAAGGCGGACGACACCCCGCTGCCCTACCCGTTCGCCACCGCCGCGGAGCTGCTGGCGCTGTGCGAGGAGACGGGCATGTCGATCAGCTCCATCATGCTCGCCAACGAGCAGGCGTTCGGCCGGTCCCGCCGGGAGATCCACGACGAGCTGCTGGAGATCTGGGGGGTGATGCGGCAGTGCGTCCGCCGCGGCGTGATGACCGAGGGCACCCTGCCCGGCGGGCTCAAGGTTCCTCGGCGGGCGCACCGCCTCTACCGCCAGCTGGGCGGGCGGTGCGACGCCGCGGGCCTGGCCAGGCCGGACACGACCGACGTGAGCGACCCGATGCGCGGCAGCGACTGGATCACCCTCTACGCCCTGGCGGTCAACGAGGAGAACGCGGCGGGCGGCCGTGTGGTGACGGCCCCGACCAACGGCGCGGCCGGTATCGTCCCGGCGGTGCTGCACTACTACTCGCACTTCAGCGACGGCGCGAGCGACGAGGGCGTCGTCCGCTTCCTGCTGACGGCGGGCGCGATCGGCATCCTGTTCAAGGAGAACGCCTCCATCTCGGGAGCCGAGGTCGGCTGCCAGGGCGAGGTCGGCTCGGCCTCCTCCATGGCCGCGGGCGGCCTGGCCGAAGCCCTCGGCGGCACCCCGGCCCAGGTGGAGAACGCCGCCGAGATCGCCATGGAGCACAACCTCGGCCTCACCTGCGACCCGATCGGCGGCCTGGTCCAGGTCCCCTGCATCGAACGCAACGCGCTGGCCTCGGTCAAGGCCATCAGCGCCACCAAGATCGCCCTGCGCGGCGACGGCAGCCACTTCGTCTCCCTGGACAAGGTCATCAAGACCATGAGAGACACCGGCCGCGACATGCACGACAAGTACAAGGAGACCAGTAGAGGCGGGCTGGCCGTCAACGTCATCGAGTGCTGAGGGGGCGTCAGGCCACCTCGTGGAACGTGCGCAAGGTCGCCGCGACGTCCTCGATGTCGCCGAGCCTTCCCGTGGCGACGTCGAGGACGAACGCCTCCGCCCTGTCCTCGTCGACGGGTTCGATCAGCGGAGCCCCGTTCACCTCCAGGAAGGTGGCCGCGCAGTTCCACGCGGCCCGCTTGTTGCCGTCGACGAACACGTGGTTCCGGGCAAGCGACTGCATGAGTGCCGCGGCCTTGTCGAACAGCCCCGGATAGTGCTCCACTCCGAACGATGACGAGCGCGGACGATGTGCCGCGCTCTCAAGGAGCCCGTAGTCTCGCACTACCGCGTCGCCCTGCTCGTTCTGGCGCAGAGTGAGGGTCGTGATCTCGACTATGAGGGGTGCGTTCAGATAGACGACGGCGTCGGAGGACATCTACTGGGCGAGCCTCCGGTTCAGCCCAGCGGAGATTCGGGTCACCCGCGCTGCGGCCTCCATGACCCTCCGGCGCTGGATCGCGTGGAGGACACTCTCCTTGGCGAGCTTCTTGACGCTGGTCGACTCCGCCGCGGCCGCCTGGCGGATCTGCTCCATCTCTTCTTCGGAAAACTCGATGTTCAGCGCAGGCATACTCCCACCCCACTTGGTACCTAACTTGGTACCAGGTTACATCCATCAGAGGTGACCGCACAGGCGCTGTTGACCATTGCACTCGCCAAGGTCATCGAAGTGGCCCACGTTCGACGGCAGAGACCCCACCGGGCGCGGTGGCGGGGTGGGGTCTCCGGTCGGTGGTGTGGGTCGGGTGTCAGTGGGCGGTGAGGTGTGGTCGGTCGCCGGCACCGGGGACCTGGTCGGCGGGGCCGGACTTCATGGCTTCGATCAGCTTCCCGAGCCTCTGCTCCGGCAGGTGGCGGGCGAGGTCGGCCTCGCTGATGATGCCGGTGAGCCGGAAGTCGCGGATGACCGGGACCCGCTTGATGCGGTGCTCGATCATCCCCTGCAGGACGACGTCGATGTCGGCGTCCTCGTCCACCCAGAACGGCTTGCCCTGCGCCAGTTCGGCGGCGGTGGTCGAACGGCAGTCCCTGCCTTCGGCGACGCAGCGGATCACGATGTCGCGGTCGGTGATGATGCCCTTGAGCTTCCGGTCGTTACCGCAGATGGGGAGCGATCCCACCCCCAGGTTGCGCATCATCTGGGCGGCGACGTCCAGCGTCTGGTCCTCGTCGATGCACTGGACGTCTGAATGCATGATGTCTGCAGCGGTCGTCATGGATTCCCCCTGGATCTCGACGTCCCGCCCCAGCATTGGGCCTACCCCGACCCGCGCCTGGCGACACCCGGCCCCCAGCACGCAGCGGCCCCCGCTCCGAGACCGGAGCGGGGGCCGCGCCATCACGGGACGACGACCGGTCAGCCGCTGAAGTCCATGTGGAAGACCTCCCAGTGGTGGCCGTCCAGGTCGTAGAACGACCGGCCGTACATCCCGGTCTCCTCCACCATGGGCTCCTTGCCCGCGGTGGCGCCGGCGGCCAGGGCCTTCTCGATGAGGGTGTCGACCTCCTCGCGGCTGTCGGTGGACAGCGCGACGATGGCCTCCGTGTGTGTGGAGGCGTCACAGAGGCTCTTCTGGGTGAACGTGGTGAAGAAGTCCTCGACGAGCAGCATCACGAACGCGTCGTCGCCGACGATCATGCACGTGGCGTTCTCGTCGGTGAAGTCCTTGTCGAAGGAGAAGCCGAGTGCGGTGAAGAAGTCGATCGACTTCTTGAGGTCCTTGACGGGCAGGTTCAGGAACATTTTTCTCGCCATGCCGCAGAACCTAGCAAGGGGCTGTGACGAAAGTCGCGGATCCCCGCCGCACCCCTCCCCCTATTCGTCCCTTGATCGCGCGCGGCCGGCCGCGGGTCGGCGCCACCCGCTCAGGACTTCAGGCCGGGCCGGTCGCACACGTTGTCGATGTGGTTGTACAGGAAGCCGTGCGGACACTGGAAGAGCACCGGGATGTTCTTGACACAGGGGTGCAGCGCCGTCTCGTCGTAGGGGTCGGGGAACACGAGCCGGCCCTGCTTCAGGCCCTTGGCGACCGAGCACTCGTCGAAGAGCGCGGAGTGGGCAGGGACCACGACGGCCACCGACAGCAGGCTGCCCAGGAGTACGGCACCGCAGGCCGCGGCCAGGCGGCGGGGTGTGGAGTACACGAGAGCGATCTCTTTCCGTCATCAAACAACTACATAGAGTCATACTGCCAGATGGAGACCGCCCCCGCAGCCGATCGGCGCGAGGGATGAGGAGCCGCGACGAGAGGGCGCGGCGATAGGGGGTGGCAGGGGTGCCGCCGGGGTGGGCGGTCAGGTGGCGGTCGGGAGCGCCGCCGACTCGAAGGCCTCCCGCAGCACACCCTCGCGCTCCTCGTCGCCCGACAGTGGACATGCGGCACACTTGCGGTCACCGAACCGGTAGTAGAAACAGCACCCGCCACGCACCATGAACATCCGCTCGGACCGGCCCTCGGGCAGTCCCCGCAGCGCCAGCGGAAAGGGGCGCTGCTTGGGCGCGACGCGGACGCGGTCGGCGTTGATCCACTCCACCATGCGGCGCGCCCTCTCCCAGGCGGCCGACTGGTCCGCGCCGACCTCGTAGGAGGCCGCGATGAGCGCGGCGTGCGGGGCGTCGGCGACCGCACTCCACTGCGGCCGAGCGCCGAAGCGGGTGTGGGAGCGCACCGCCTCGACCACCGGTTCGAGGGCGGCCACGGCCCGGCCGACGAACCACGCGTCCAGCGCGTCCTCGTCGGCGACGCACCGGGCGCCGGGGCGGCGCCCCATCGGGTCGCCGTCCAGGACGGCGACCGCCCCCTGGCGCAGGGCCAGCCGGTCGAGGCGGCCGGTCGCCGGGTCGTGGCGGACCCACGTCCGGTCCGGCGCGAGGTCGGGGGCGCGCCCGGTCAGGTAGGCGGCCACACAGGCGAAGGCGAGTACCTGGCGGCCGGCGTCGGCGGCGAGGAACGCCGCGGCCGAGGTGGTGTGGCCGGCGCAGGAGCCCTCAAGGAGGAGGGTGATGAGCTCGGGGACCCGGTCGGGTACTCGGTCGAGCCGTGTCCACGCGGAGCCGCCGGGGGCCGGATCGGCGGCACCCAGGAGGTCGATGTCGATGTAGAGCTCGCGCGTGCTGGTCCAGCGCGCGACGCCGACCAGCGGATGGCAGCTCTGCACGGGGCCTCCCGATGCGTCGGAGGGGGTCAGGGGACTGCGAGCAAGGGGTAAGGGGGACGCGGGCGCGACCCGCGGGACCGTTCGATAGGTAAGCCTATCCTCACCCAACCGTGCTCTGCGCCGCCGACCCACCCCGTATCGGGCGCCTCCCCCACAATTCCCGGCGAACAGCAGGAACCACCACAGTCCGTTGGGTACGGTGACAGCACGCCACCCGTGACACGATGGGAGAACACGTGGGCAAGCGCCTGGTGCTGTGGGATATCGACAAGACCCTGATCGACGTCGACGGGATCGGCCTCGAAATCTTCTCCGCCGCGTTCGCCGAGTACAGCGGCCTCACCGGGCATCGGGACACCCGCGGCCCGGGACGTACCGAGTGGCGCTGGTTCCACGACACCCTGGTGGCCAACGGCGTGGACCCGGCCGACGACGGCTTCGTGCGCTTCCTCGACGTGCAGGACCGCCTCTTCGACGCGCGCGAGGCCGACATGGTCGAACGCGGCCGCGTCCTCACCGGTGCCGAGCCGATCCTGCGGCACTGCGCCGACTCCAGCGACATCGTCTCCTCACTGCTGACCGGCAACACGCGGCGCAACGCCGAGCGCAAGCTCACCGCGTTCGGCCTCCACCCGATGGTCGACTTCACGCTGGGCGCCTACGGCGACGACCACATGGAGCGGCCCGAACTCGTCTCCATCGCCCGCCGCCGCGTCTACGAGCGGACCGGCATCGAGTTCACGGCCGCGACCACCGTCCTCGTCGGCGACAGCGCCAACGACATCAGGGCCGCACAGGAGGGTGGCGCGCGCATCGTCGCCGTCGCCACGGGCGAGGCCGACGCCGCGGAGCTGCGCTCGCTCGGCGCCGACACCGTGCTCGACGACCTCTCCGATACCGACGCCGTGCTGGAGGCCCTGCACGGCTGAGGCGTCGACCGAGCCGGCCGAGAGGGCGGCGTGGAAAACGAGGAAGCGGCGCCGGAGGCTCCCCCCGAAGACCTCCGACGCCGCGGTCGGCGGCGAACCCTCTCCGCATGGCCCGGCAGGCGTTCCGGCCGTGCGGCGTGGGCCGCCTCAGTGGTTCGTCGTCCTCCCGGCCCCCGGCCCGGCAGGGGCGGGGCCGCGGTGCGGGTGTCCGTGTGTGGTCCGTGCGGCGGTCCGCACCCGGTGGTCAGCTCGTTCCGGCCACGACGTCCTCGACGGAGACGTGGACGACCCTCCCCATCGCCAGCGGCCGCACGTCCTCGCGGATCTCCGCTGCGATCTGCGGCGGCGGCCGCCCGTAGCGCACGACCACGCCGATCTCGACGGTGGTCGCCCGGACCGCGACCCCGATGATCCTGCCTTCGGGAGCCGGGGTGACCGTGGTGCGGAACGCACCCGGGGAGAGGTCGACGACATCCGGCAGCTCCCGGACTCGCGCCGCGATGCGTCGCGCGACCGTCGCCGCGTCGACGCTGCCCCCCATCGCACCCTCACTCGCGCTCGGACCACCGAACCCCCGCATCACACATGGTAACCAGTGAACTACTAGAAGTAGAGAATTCTGGGTGTGATCGATGAGAATAGCCTGCTGACACCGAGGTCCACGGCGATTCTCAAGGAAAACCGCCGTGAAGCGACCGAATCCCGGTGGCCGCCAACGGCCGGAACTCCGGGCCCGGAGCGGGGCCAGACGCCCGGGGCCATCCCCGCCCCCGGGCGCCGGCGCCTCCAGGGCGTCTTCGACGGATCATTTCCTCACTCGCGGCCACCGGAACGACGCTCGCTCAGGAGGAAAGCATCCGCCGAACACGCCCTAGCGGAACACCACCGTCTTGCCGCCGTTGAGCAGGATCCGCCGCTGGGCATGCCAGTTGACGGCGCGCGCCAGCGCCAGCGACTCCAGGTCGCGGCCGATCGCGGTGAGCTGCTCGGGGGTGTGGGTGTGGTCGACCCGCGAGACCTCCTGCTCGATGATCGGCCCCTCGTCCAGGTCGGCCGTCACGTAGTGCGCGGTCGCACCGATCAGCTTCACGCCGCGCGCCTGCGCCTGGTGGTAGGGGCGCGCGCCCTTGAAGCTCGGCAGGAACGAGTGGTGGATGTTGATGATCTTGCCCGGAAGCTTCTCGCACAGGTCCTCGGAGAGCACCTGCATGTAGCGGGCCAGCACCACCAGGTCGACGTCGTAGGAGCCGACCAGCTCCAGCAGCCGTGCCTCCTGCTCGGCCTTGGTCTCCGGCCGCACCGGGAGGTGGTGGAAGTCCAGTCCGTAGGAGTGCGCGAGGAATTCCAGGTCGGGGTGGTTGGAGACCACCGCGGCGATGTCGATGTCCAGCAGCCCGCTGCGCTGCCGGTAGAGCAGGTCGTTGAGGCAGTGCCCGAACTTCGACACCATCACCAGCATGCGGGGGCGCACGGCGCACCGCCACAGCTCCCACTCCATGTCGAAGTCCCGGGCCAGGACCGCGACCGCCGCGCGCAGCGCCTCCTCGGACACGACCCCGCCGCCTGCCCCGTCCCCCGGCGCGGGCTCGGCGACGAACTGCATGCGCAGGAAGAACCGACCGGTGTAGTGGTCGCCGTACTGCTGGCTCTCGGTGATGTTGCAACCGTGCCCGTTGAGGAGGTTCGCCACCGCGGCGACGATTCCCCGGCTGTCGGGACAGGACAGCGTCAGTACGTATTCGCGATCACTCATCGGTCGCAACTCTCCCGGACTGTTCGGATCTGCTGAAAGGGGACGATCTTCCAGGTTATCCGGCCGCGGACGCGGCCGTGGGAGAACGCCGGGACCCGTACGCCACCGCCACCCGCCACCCGCCACCCGCCACCCGCCAGCACGGCAGCACGGCAGCACGGCAGCACGGCAGCACGGCAGCACGGCAGCACGGCAGCACAACATGAATAATTCTCACGGTTCGGTGGCATACCCCACTCCATGAGCAGAACCACCCGCGACCACTACGACACCGCCACCGCACACCTGGAGCCGCCCTTCGCCGTCGTCGACCTCGCCGCCTTCCGCGCCAACGCCGCCGACCTCGCCCGCCGCGCCTCCGGCACCCCCATCCGCGTCGCCAGCAAGTCCCTCCGCTGCCGCCACCTCATCCGCGCCGCCCTCGACCTCCCCGGCTACGCCGGGATCATGGCCTTCACCCTCCCCGAAGCCCTCTGGCTGGCCACCGACGACACCCACGGCCCCCTCAGCGACGACATCCTCGTCGCCTACCCCACCGCCGACACCGGCGCCATCGCCCGCCTCGCCGCCGACGAGCACACCGCCCGGACCATCACCCTCATGGTCGACGACACCGCCCATCTCGACCTCATCACCGCCGCCGCACCCGACCCCGCCCACCCCATCAAGGTCTGCATCGACGTCGACACCAGCTGGCAGCCGCTGGGCCCCCGCCTGCGCATCGGCGCCCACCGCTCCCCCCTCCGCACCCCCGCCCAGGCCGCCGCGCTCGCCCGCGCCATCACCCACCGCCCCAACCTCCGCCTCGACGGCATCATGGCCTACGAGGCCCAGATCGCCGGGGTCGCCGACGCCCCGCCCGGCCACCCCCTCCACGGGCGCGCCCTGCGCTGGATCCAGGCCAGGTCCCGCACCGAACTCGCCCGCCGACGCGCCGCCATCGTCCGCGCCGTCCGCGCCGTCGCCGACGTCCGCTTCGTCAACGGCGGCGGCACCGGCAGCGCCCACACCACCTGCCGCGAACGTGCCGTCACCGAGATCGGCGCCGGATCCGGCCTCTACCAGCCGGCCCTGTTCGACGACTTCAGCGCGTTCACCGGCCGACCCGCCGCCCTCTTCGCCCTGCCCGTCGTGCGCCGCCCCGGCCCCGGCTGGGCCACCGCACTCGGCGGCGGCTACCCTGCCTCCGGGCCCGCCGGCCCGGCCGCGCTCCCCCGCCCCCACCTGCCCCGCGGCCTGCACTACAGCCCCACCGAGGGCCCCGGCGAGACCCAGACGCCGCT
The DNA here is from genome assembly GCF_014201195.1 of Nocardiopsis mwathae. Taxonomy (NCBI): domain Bacteria; kingdom Bacillati; phylum Actinomycetota; class Actinomycetes; order Streptosporangiales; family Nocardiopsidaceae; genus Nocardiopsis; species Nocardiopsis mwathae. The sequence goes on from NZ_JACHDS010000001.1 coordinate 3,736,290, forward strand.
GCGCGGCGCCGCCGCCGACCACCTCGCCATCGGCGACCGGGTCTGGATGCGCCACGCCAAGGCGGGCGAGCTGTGCGAGCGCTTCGCCGAACTGCACCTCATCGACACGGTCCCCGGCGACGGCGCCGACGGCGCGGCCGACGCCGCGCCCCGCGTCGTCGCCACCGTCCCCACCTACCGCGGCGAAGGACGCACCTTCCTCTGACCCGCCCCGCCCCCGGACACGACGACGGTGCGCGGGCCCGAAGGCCCGCGCACCGTCGTCAAGTCTGTACCGCTGTGCCCGTCCGCCGTTGCGCGGCGGACACCGCAACGAGTCGGCGGCCGCGCTACCGCTTGCGCCTGCGCCGCACCATGGCGATCACACCGACCGCGGCCACCACGCCGACACCGATCCCGAGCAGCACGACCTCGGGGGGTAGCTGGCCGCGCGTGGTGTAGGTCGACACGACCTCCTCATCGCCCTTGAGCCGGATGCTGCCCTCCGGAGGCTCCTCCACGTGGCTCTCGACCCGGACCGCGCCACCGCCGACCACCAGCGCCCGCGCCTCCTCGGCCAGGTAGGCGCCGGTCTGGCGCACCTGGTCCCAGCTCCGCCGCGCCACATTCCTCGGGTTCGTGCGGTCCGAGATCTCGTCGATCGCCCACGCCAGCCGCTGCTGCGTGCGCTCGATCTCCGCCTGCACACTGGCAGGGTCCCGGCGCGCCCCCGCGGGGTCGCGATCCTCCATACAGCCGCTTCCTTCCGCTACCGCAGGGTCTCTTGAGTCGAATCCGCAGGTGACGCCGCAACCGCCCCATCGGCCACGCGATCGGACGGGCGCGTGAAGCCCAGTGCGCCTTCGATTCCGTCCACGACCCGGAAGAAGTCCCGCGTGGACAACCACAGTTTATAGACGATCGCCATCTCGAACGCGAGGAGCAAAACGCCCACCACGACGGTAATCCACCCGATCGCCGCACTCGACACCACCCCGGCGAGTGGGGCGATCACGAACACCGCCATCTGGAACTCGATGCCGCTGACCAGGTGCGTCCGGATCCGCCGCGCCCGCAGGTGGTCCCAGGCCCGCTGGTACCACGGGAAGCGGCTGCGGAACTCCTGGTGCAGGTCGATCTTGGGCAGCTCCACGTCCGGCTGCTTGCCGCTCACCCGGGCGCAGTGCGCCTCGCTCTCCGTCTGCGTGCGCAGCATCTGCTCCAGCACCGAGATGCCGTGCCGCAGCACCGCCTGCTCGCCCTGGTCGCTCATGGGACGACCGGCGGCCGCCCCCTCGTCCTCCGGCTCCAGCATGGACAGCGTCGCCCGCGCGCGCTCCACGGCCCCGGCGATGTGCGAGCGCATCTCCCGGCGCATCTTGTAGACCTGCAGCGCGTTGAGGTAGCGCAGCATGTCCAGGAAGACCACGACCAGCGCCAGCCAGACGAACACCACCTGGCCGGTCAGCACGTACTGCCCGCCCATCAGCGCGATCGCGCAGATCAGCACCCGGAACCGGTCGAAGACGTAGTCCATCCACGAACCGAACAGCGACTCCCGGTCGGTCAGCCGCGCCAACTTGCCGTCCATGCAGTCCAGCAGGAAGCACAGGTAGTAGAGCAGCGCCCCGAGGACGAGGTAGTGCCACGTTCCGATCGCGAAGCACGCCGCGGCCCCCAGCCCGAGGAACAGGGCGGCCACGGTCAGCTGGTTCGGCGTGATCGCCGTACGGTTGGCGATCACCCGCACCAGGCGGATCGCCACCGGATCGACCAGCCCCACGGTCCACCACGAGTCGCGCTCCCGGCACGTGCGTTCCCGGACGTCGTCCAGAGTGAAACCAGCCATCGTTGCCTGATACTCCCAAACGCGAAGTGGACGTGCTCCGGACCTGCGGCATCGACTGGAGCGCCGAGATCATGAGGGGGTGTAGCGCCTGAAGTCTAGGTACAGGACGCCGCCCTGGTGGGGGTACGCCGGATACACGAGTTCGGACAACAATAGGCCATTGACGAGCAAGATCAACCCTGACCGGACCAACCGAGTGGGGATCGCAACCGAAGCGCGCCCAAAGCACCGCTGCGCGGCGCGGATCCGGAACACCGACCCCCACCCCACCCGGGCGCGCCGTGCACGCCGCACGTCCTCTCCCCGCCGCCCCGTGGACGGCGCACCGCCGACGCCGGGCGTGCATAGGCTGATCAGGACAGCAGCCACCGTGACAAGGAGAACCGTGAGCGACCCGACCGTCCGCCTGCAGCCCGGCGACCCCGCACCCGACTTCACCCTCGGCGACGCCGACGGCAACCCGGTCACCCTCAGCGAACTGCTGAAATCCACCGGCAAGCGCGTCGTCCTGTACTTCTACCCCGCCGCCATGACGCCCGGCTGCACCACCCAGGCCTGCGACTTCCGCGACAACCTCCGCGACTTCGACGCCGCCGGGCTCACCGTCCTCGGCATCTCCCCCGACACCTCCGAGAAGCTCGCCCGCTTCCGCGACAAGGAGGGCCTGACCTTCCCCCTCCTCGGCGACCCGGACAAGGACGTCCTGCGCGCCTACGGCGCCTTCGGCGAGAAGAAGAACTACGGCAGGGTCGTCCAGGGCGTCATCCGCTCCACCCTGGTCATCGACCCGGACGGCAAGGTCGAAAAGGCCTTCTACAACGTGAAGGCCACCGGCCACGTCGACCGCATCAAGCGCGAGCTGGGGCTTTAGACAGCGTCTGCGCAGGCACAAAGCGGGCTGCCTAGGAATGTCCTAGGCAGCCACTGCTTTTCGCGCATGGCCAAGCACATCAAGTACACCCCCGAACTTCTCTCTGAAGCCGCAGCAGCCTCCACCAGCCTCGCCGGAATCCTCCGGTATCTCGGCCTCGCTCAGGCCGGCGGCACCCAGGCGCACATCAGCAGGAAGCTCGAAGAGTTCGACATCGACACGTCCCACTTCCGCCGTATCCCCCACGACAAGGGCGAGACATCTCCGAAGCGGAAGCCCTCCGAGCACGTCCTTGCGCTGAAGCCGCCCGGGGCGCGGCGGGCTGAAGGGCGGACCCTCCGACGTGCCCTGATCGAGGCCGGTGTGCCTTACGAGTGCGCCCTGTGCGGGCTCACCGACAAGTGGCGCGGCGCACCGTTGGGACTCCATGTCGACCACATCAACGGAGACTGGCTCGACGACCGACGGGCCAACTTGCGGTTCCTGTGCCCGAACTGCCATTCTCAGACCGACAACTACTCCGGCCGCTCGAAGAACGGGAAGAGCGCCGGGTCACGTAGGGGGCCGTAGCCCAACGGGCATGAGGCACACGGTTTAGATCCGTGACAGTGCGGGTTCGAATCCCGCCGGCCCCACATGTGACGAGGCGGGGGACACTGTAGCGTCCCCCGCCCTTTCGTTTTCGTCGGATGGTCGGGTGCTACCGGGATACCAGCATCCACACCACGAAGGCGACCAGGACGGCGACGCCCAGCACCACGGCGGCGGCCACCGGGATGAGGTTGCTGTTGCGGTGCTTGCCCGAGCTGGTCAGGCCGAGGGTGTCGGTGGACTCGCGGATCGAGGTGAGCATGTGGCTCACCGACTCGGGGCGGTGCCTCTGCAGGCGTTCTTGCAGGTTGGACATCGACTCCGACATCGACTCGTGCAGGGAGTGGCGCAGCGCCTGGGCTCCCTGGCGGAAGTGGTCGCGGGCGGTGTCGTAGTTGCCGGCCTCGCCGCGGTCGGCCTCCGTGCCCTCCGGCTGGGCGGGGATGACCGCCTGCGCGCCCGTCTCCGCCGCGTTCTGGGCGGCGGTCTCCGGGCTGGTCTCCGGCGCCCACGGGGCCAGTGCGGCGATGCGCAGCATCTTGGTGGCGTTCTCGTGGGTGAGCCGGTCCTCCGGCTGGACATGCAGCAGGCCGGCCAGCACCGGGGCCAGCGGGCCCGCGTTCGCCGCCGCGGGCGGCTCCTCCAGCTCCACGCCCTTGAGGATGCGGATGTAGCCCTTGCGGTCGTAGGGCGGGTGCCCCTCGACCGCCGCGTACAGGGTGGCGCCCAGCGACCACAGGTCCGACTCGGGGCCCACCGGCCCCGCCTTGGCCCGCTCCGGCGGGATGTAGGACGGCGAGCCGATGATGCGGCCCGAACTGCTCAGCGCGGACTCACCCGTCCACGCCGCCAGGCCGAAGTCGGTGAGGACCACGCGCCCGGTGTCGCTGATCATGACGTTGTCCGGCTTGACGTCGCGGTGCACGATGCCCTCGTCGTGGGCGACCTTCAACGCCTCGATCAGCTGCAGGCCGATCTCGGCCACCCGCTGGTAGGGCAGCGGTCCGGCCAGCTTGATCACGCCGTCCAGGGTCCGGGCGTTGATGAACTCCATGACGATCCACGGGCGATCGTCCTCGTCCACGACGTCGAGGACGGTGACGACGCCCGGGTGGGTCAACCGTGCGGCCACCCGGGCCTCGCGCGTGGTGCGCTGCAGCAGGGATTCGCGCTCCGCCGTGCTCAGGTCCGTGGGCAGCCGCAGCTCCTTGACCGCGACCTCGCGGTCGAGGACGAGGTCGGTGGCGCGCCAGACGGTTCCGACGCCGCCGCGGGCGACTTCTTCCAGCAGCTGATACCGCCCCTTGAGCACGCGCTCCTGAGGACCTGCCTCAAGCGTGCTCGGGCGTGCGGACTCCTGCGGCTGGTCGTGCCGCTCTGCTTCGGGCTTCTCGATGGAGGACACGGCTAGTCGCGAGTCTGATCACGGGCCACGTCGGCCTCCTGCGGGCTTTTCCGGTCGCGGGCGCGTCGGTTACTGGTCGGATCACTCGTTATATCAGCTGTGAGCAGCGTCCGAGCTGGTAGTTGCAAGATCACACTCACATGGGTTCGGTTTCGTTATCTCGCACAAAAGCCCCTTATGCGAACACTGACCGCTCTTTTACCTGATCTTGCCCATAGGGGATATTCGAAACAGGACGGACACCCTCGGGTCCGCTCAGCTCCACAGCGACTCGGGGTCGCGCACCTCCACGGCGCCCACGCCGGTCTCCCGAAGCGGCCCCTCCAGCTGGCCGGCGTCGCCGACCACCACCGCGACGACCTCCTCGGGCTTCAGGTAGTCGACCGCCGCCCGGCGCAGGTCGTCGGCGGTGACCCGCTCGAACCCGGCGCGCAGCCGGTCGACGTGGTCCTCGGGCAGGTCGTGCACGACCATCTCCACCATGGCGTAGGCCAGGCTGCGCGCGGTGGAGTAGGTGACGGGGAGGCCCACGGTGTTGGACTCGCGGACGGCCGACAGCTCGCCCTCGGTGACCCCGTCCGTGCGCAGCTTCTCGATCTCCTCCAGGCTCGCCGTGATCGAGTGGGCCGTTGTGGGCGCCTCCACCTGGGTGCTGATGTAGAACACCCCGCTGTCGCGCCGCAGGTCGAACCGGCAGCCCACGCCGTAGGTGTAGCCGAGCTCCTCGCGCAGCTTCATGTTCAGCCGCGAGGTGAACATCCCGCCCAGGACGTCGCTCATGCCCTCGGCCCGGGGCAGGTCGATGTCGGAGCGGGACGGCGCGTGGTGCGCCATGAAGATCGCCGACTGCACCGAGCCGGGCCGGTCGAGCAGGAGGATCCGCGGCAGCTCGCCGGAGGCGCGCTCCGGCGGGGTGACGGGCGCCGGCTCGGCCGGGGCGGCATCACCGAACACCGTGCGGCCGAGCGCCTCCAGGTCGACGTCGGACAGGTCGCCCACGACCACCAGCGTCCCGGCCACGCCCGCGATGGACCGGGCGTGGAAGTCCGCGACGATCTCCGGGGTGACGTCGGCGAGGCGGACCGGGCCGCCGTTGAGCGGGGTGGCGTACCTGCCGGTGAACAGCTGCCCGCCTACGGCACGGCTGGCCAGCGTGGAGGGCTGGGAGACGTCCAGCCAGAACCGCTCCAGCAGCTGCTCGCGGCGGCGCAGCACGTCCTCGGCGCGCAGCGCGGGGGTGCGGACGGCCTCGGCGAACAGCGCGGTGGCGTCGGTGATGCGGTTGACCGGGGCGTCGACGCCGGTGACGAAGCCGTCCCAGCTCACCCGGGAGACCCACTCCGCGCCGTGCCGCTCCAGGGCCGGGGCGAGCGAGCTGTTGCCGTGCATGCCGTCTTCGAGCACGTCCCCGGTGAGGGTGGCGACGCCCATGCGGTCGAGCGGTTCGGCGGCGCCGCCGGCGGGCTGGACCAGGCGGATCGCGGCGAAGGACTGGCCGGGCACGTCGATGGCGACCACGGTTCCCCCGCCGACCTGGAGTCGCTGCGGCTTGGGGAAGGTGTAGGGCTGGGCGGCGCCGGGCTCGGGACGGGTCTGCAGCATGGAGGAAACGACTCTCTTCTTCGGCTCTTCGGCTCTGGGACGCGGGCCGTACGGACGTGGACGAGTGCGGGTCGGGCGGCTGCGGCGGCGGTGTGCCCCGGGCTCCCGCTGGCGGGTCAGGCGCCGACGGGTTCGCCCTCGGCCTCCGCCGGGGTCTCCTCGGGGTCGAAGCGGACGGTGAGCCGGTTCTCCGGGCCCAGGAGCCGCTTGGCGGCGGCGACGACTTCGTCGGTGCCGATCTCGGCCCAGCGCTGCGGCCAGGTGTAGGCCAGCTCCGGCTCGTCGAAGAGCATGGTGCAGCTGCCGATGGTGTCGGCGAGCCCGCTGGGGTGGGCGACGGACTGCAGGTGGTCGCGCTCCAGGACGGCGCGGGCGCGCTCCAGTTCCTCGTCGGAGATGCCCTGGGTGAGCAGGACGATCTCCTCTAGGATCGCGGCCTCCAGCTCGTCTCCGCTGACGCCCTCGCGGGCGATCATGTTGACCAGCATGAGGCTGGGTGTGTAGCGGAACGGGAGCAGGTCGGCCGCGCCGCCGCCGTCGTCGGCGGCCAGGCCGCGCTCGACGACGAGTCGCCGGTAGAGGCGGCTGCCCTGGCCCTGGCCGAGGACGGCCGAGGCGAGCAGCATGGCGTCGAACTCGCGCTCGCCGTAGGCGGGGGTGCGGAAGCCGAGGAAGACCGCGGGTGCGGGGACGTTCTCGACGACCATGTCGCGCACCGGTCCGCCGATGGGGCCGTCGAGGGTGGCGTCGGGCGCCTCGGCGACGGTCTCGCGGGCGGGGATGCCGCCGAAGTAGCGCTTGACGCGCTCGTGCACGTCCTCGGGGTCGAGGCTGCTCACGATGGTGAGGACGAGGTTGTCCGGGCCGTAGTGGCGCTCGTGGAAGGAGAGGACGTAGTCGAGGTCGGCGGCGTCGAGGTCCTCCATCGACCCGATGGTCGGGTGGTGGTAGGGGTGGCCCTCGGGGTAGCCGAGCCGCAGGATGCGCTCCAGGGCGGTGCCGTAGGGCACGTTGTCGTAGCGCTGGCGGCGCTCGTTCTTGACGACGTCGCGCTGGTTGTCGAGGACGTCCTGGGTCATGCCGTCGCGCAGCGTCGCCAGGCGGTCGGCCTCCAGCCACAGGACGAGGTCCAGCGCGTGCTCGGGCACGGTCTCGAAGTAGTTGGTGCGGTCGCTGGAGGTGGAGGCGTTGATGTCGCCGCCGAGCCGCTCGACCGCGTCGAAGTGCTCGCTCTTCTTGACGTTGCCGCTGCCCTGGAACATGAGGTGCTCGAACAGGTGGGCAAAGCCGGTCCGGCCGGGGACCTCGTGCCGTGAGCCGACCCCGTACCAGAGGTTGACGGCGGCCACCTGACCGGTCGCCGCCGGGGCCGTCACCAGGCGGAGCCCGTTGTCCAGTGTGAAGCGACCGATCTGTCCCGCCGCACCGTTGGTCGTCACCAGTTCTTGCACCCCTTGCCCGCGCCGATAGTGGTGTTCGTCTGCTCACCGAGCCTATGTCCTCGGCGCGCTGCGTGCGTACGCATACACGAGAGAAAAAGCGGTGCGGGGTCGGGCTTGGGCGGCCGCGGGCCCCGGCGGCCGCAGGGGGTCGCCGGGGTCGGGCGGGCGGGTCAGTGCAGGCGGCGCAGCACGCGCAGGGACCCGGCGGCGCGCTCCTCGGTGAACGCGCCGGAGTCCAGGGCACGCCGGTAGATGTCGTAGGGCGGGCGGCCGCCGTCGGCGGGATCGGGGAAGACGTCGTGGATGACCAGCGCGCCGCCGACCGCGACGTGCGGGCTCCACCCGGCGTAGTCGGCCTGGGCGGCCTCCTCGGTGTGGCCGCCGTCGATGAACAGCATGCCCAGCGGGGTGCTCCACAGCCGGGCGACGTCGGCGGAGCGGCCGACGACGGCGATGACGCGGTCCTCCAGGTCGGCGGCGGCCATCGTGCGGCGGAAGTCGCGCAGCGTGTCGAGGCGCCCGGTGACGGGGTCGACCATGTCGGGGTCGTGGTACTCCCAGCCGACCTGGTGCTCCTCGGATCCGTGGTGGTGGTCGACGGTGATGACGGCGGCCTCGCCGCCGACGTGGCGCGCCGCCGCGCCCAGGAACACGGTGGACTTGCCGCAGTAGGTACCGATCTCCAGGACGGGGCCCAGCGGGGCGTAGGCCAGCGCGGTCTCGAACAGGGCCGTGCCCTCGTCGGCGGGCATGAAGCCCTTGGCCTGCTCGGCCACGCGCAGCAGGTCGGCGGGCATCGTCGTGGTCACGGTGCGGGAGCCTTTCGTTCGATGGTCGGCCGTCGTCGGCCGTCGTCGGCCGTCGTCGGCGGGGCGGCGTGCCCGGTCACGGCCGGTCCGGGCGCCCCGCCGAGCACGCTATCCGCACCCGCCGCCCGGTCGCGCGCCGAGCCCCACCCTTGATCTCGGGGATATCGGGGTAAGAATCGGCGCTGAGACCCCGATATCCCCGAGATCAACGGAAGGGGCGGGGGTCAGGGGGCGAAGGCGCGGGTGAGGCGGTCGACGGCCTCGTCGAGGACCTTGTCCTGCTTGCAGAAGGCGAAGCGGACGAGGTGCCGGCCGGCGTCCTGGTCGTCGTAGAGGACCTGGGCGGGAACGGCGGCCACCCCGGCGGTGCGGGGCAGGGCGCGGGCCAGTTCGATGCCGTCGTCGAAGCCGAGGGGCCGGATGTCGGCCATGACGAAGTAGGTGCCCTGGCTGCGCTGCACGTCGAACCCGGCGCTGCGCAGTCCCGCGGCGAGCCGGTCGCGCTTGGCCTGCAGGGCGTCGCGCTGGGCGCGCACCCAGTCGGCCTCGGCGGTGATGGCGTCGGCGATGGCGAGCTGGAGGGCGCCGTTGGCGGTGAAGGTGAGGAACTGGTTGACGGTGCGCACCGCGCGCACCAGTGCGGCGGGGCCCATGACCCAGCCGGTCTTCCAGGCGGTGACGGAGAAGGTCTTGCCCACCGAGGAGATCGACAGGGTGCGCTCGCGCATGCCGGGCAGGGTGGCCGGTGGGACGTGCTCGGCGCCGTCGAAGGTGAGGTGTTCGTAGACCTCGTCGGTGAGCACGATGACGTCGTGTTCGGCGCAGACGTCGGCGATGACGCCCAGTTCGGCGCGGGTGAACACGGTGCCGGTGGGGTTGTGCGGGGTGTTGACGATGATCATGCGGGTGCGGGGGCCGACGGCGGCGCGCAGCTCGTCGGGGTCGAAGGTGAACCGCCCGTCGGGGCCGGGCCGCAGGGTGACGGGGCGGCGGACGCCTCCGGCCATGGCGATGACCGCGGCGTAGGAGTCGTACATGGGCTCGAAGAGCACGACCTCGTCGCCGGGTTCCACCAGGCCGAGGACCCCGGCGGCGATTCCGGCGGTGGCGCCGACGGTGATGTAGACCTCGGTGTCGGGGTCGTGGTCGAGGCCGAAGCGGCGGGAGCGGTCGGCGGCCACGGCGCGTCGCAGTTCGGGGCGGCCGAGGCCGGGCGGGTACTGGTTGACGCCGTCGCGGATGTGGTGGGCCGCGGCGTCGATCAGCGACCGCGGGCCGTCGGTGTCGGGAAAGCCCTGGCCGAGGTTGACGGAGTCGGTCTCGACGGCCAGGCGGGTCATCTCGGCGAAGATCGTCTCGCCGAACGGGCGCATGCGTTCCACAAGAGGTTCGTCCACCCTTGGGAGCATAGACCTCGGGTGGCGTGGGTCACCTCAGCCGTTGGTCGTCAGTCCGTGGGTGCGCGCCTGCTCGGTGCGGCGTTGGCGGACTTCGCGGAGGACGTCGTTGAGGCGCGCCATCTCCTCGTCGGAGAAGCTCTCGACGAAGCGCAGCATGGTCGTGCCCGGGTCTCCGCAGCCGCTGAAGACCTCCGACATGACGCGCGCGGTGTGCTCCTCGCGGGTCTCGCGCGGCCAGTACAGCCAGGCGCGGCCGGCCTTCTCCCGGTGCAGCAGCCCTTTGTGGTAGAGGATGTTGGTCACCGTCATGACCGTCGTATAGGCGACGTCGCGGTCGTAGATCATCGACTCGCGGACCTCCCGGACCACGAGGGGTCCGTCGGCCCGCCAGAGCGCGTCCATGATCGCGGCTTCGAGCTCCCCGAAACCTTTCACCCGCCCCACCTCCGTTCCGACATGCTAAGAGCGGAAGCCGGGCGCCGGGGTAAAACCGGACCTAGGGAACGGATCCGCAGCCACGATGGGGGCGTTGTGGCTGATTTGTCTACACCGGCCGGGTATTCACTAACGATTCCACCACGCCCTACCGCCGTTTCGGTGGCAAGATCCCCACTGCGGCCCGATTCGGGGGAATCGTCCAGGCCCGGGCGGGCTGCTCCACCGGCTCAGGCGAGCCCCCGCAGGTAGGCCCCGGCCTGCTCGGACAGGTTGCGCGGGATGACGTAGGGGCGCTCGGCGTTGACCTCGGGCCAGCAGTCGCGCAGCGCCTCGGGGCTGTCCTCCGCGGGCGCCGCCCCGGGCCCCTCGGCGACGAACACGCGGGCGACCCGGCCGCCGCCGACCGAGTAGATCTCCCCGGTGGTCTCGCAGTCCTCGTGGGCGAGCCACAGCACCAGGGGGGTGACGCGCTCCGGTGCCAGGTTCTCCCGCGCCGAAGGCGGGAACAGGTCCTCGGTCAACCGGGTGTAGGCGACGGGGGCGAGGGCGTTGGCCGTGATGTCGTAGCCGGCGCCCTCGATGGCCAGCGTCTTGGTCAGCCCGATGACGCCCATCTTGGCGGCGGCATAGTTGCTCTGCCCGAAGTTGCCGAACAGCCCGGAGGGGGACGTGGTGGTGATGATCCGGCCGAAGCCGTTCGCCCGCATGTGCCCGAAGGCGGCCCGGGTGACCAGGAAGGTGCCCCGCAGGTGGACGCCGACCACACGGTCCCACTCGGCCACCGTGATGTTCTTGAAAGCGCGGTCGCGCAGCAGCCCCGCGTTGTTCACGACGATGTCGACCCGTCCGAAGGACTCCACGGCGGTCTCGATGAGGGCGTCGGCCTCGTCCTCCGCGGAGACGTCGCCGTCGTCGGAGACCGCGAGCCCGCCGCGGTCCCGGATCTCCCCCACGACCCGCGCGGCGGCCGCGCCGTCGGTGTCGTTGACGACGAGTCGGGCGCCGCGCGCGGCCAGGCCCAGGGCGTGCGACCGGCCGAGCCCGTGCCCGGCTCCGGTGACGACGGCGATGCGCCCGTCGAGCCGCAGTTCGGTCATGTCGGCTGTTCCTTCCGAGGCGTGGGATGGTCCGGGAAACGCGGCACGCGTCCGCGTGCGCGCGGGCCCGTGCTGCGGTGTTCCGTACCCGTTTTCCCGTTCCCGGCACGGGGGTGGCGGGCGGTTCCGGCGGCGGTCAGAATACGGGCTGCGGGCCGCGGGCCCGGGTTTCCGGGGCCGCACAGCGCGGCGCGGTGCGGCCGCGCTCACCGGGGAACGCCTCCGTCCGCCGCCGAGCGACCGATGAGGAGTGGAGTGCGGATGCAGGACAGAGCAGGGACCCACGAGAACGAGCGGGCGCGCGGGCGGACCGGCGCCTCGGCCCGGCCGGACGGATCCGGCGGCTCCGGTCACCGCCGGGCGCGGATCCGGATGAGCGGCGCCGAGGTCGACGCGTTCCTCGCCACCCACCGCAAGGTGCAGGTGGCGACGGTGGGGCGGCACGGTGAGCCGCACCTGTCGACGCTGTTCTACGCGATGGTGGACGGCCGCCTGGCCTTCTGGACCTACGCCGCTTCGCAGAAGGCCGTCAACCTGCGGCGCGACCCGCGGCTGACCTGCCTGGTGGAGGACGGGGAGGACTACGCGGAGCTGCGCGGGGTGGCGCTGTACGGCACCGCCGAGGTGAGCGAGGACCCCGACACGGTGCTGAGGGTGGGCGCCGCCGTCGCCGCCGTGATGGCGGGCGCCGCAGAAGCGGACCTGCGCACGCCCGAGGCCCGGGCGGAACTGGCGCGGGCCGGGCGCAAGCGCGCGGCGGTGTTCCTGTCCGTCGACCGGGTGGCGAGCTGGGACCACGGCAAGCTCTGAGCCCTCGGCGCGGGGGGAATGAAGGGCGCGCCGGGCCCGCACCCGCGGCCGGGGGCCGACAGGGGCCGGTGCCGCCGTTCTCGCATCCGACTCCACCGGTCCGCCGACCGCGGGCGCGGCCGTCCTGCCCGGTCGCGCACACTGGGTGAGACGTCGCACCCGTCGCCGCGGTTCCATGTGAATCGACGAAGATCCGCGCGGTTGGATGCGGCCGGAAGTGGGCATGGACACGGGGAACCGGCCCGGCGGCCGCCCTCGCCCCGCGCCGCAGCACCCCCGTCCGCACGTCTGCAACCAGCAAAAACGTCACAAAGGGACCACGTGGCGGTTACGTGTCGCCCACTCCGGTGTGAACGATTGTTAGGTATATCCCAGTCCTCACGTGGCCAGGGGGCTACATCTTCATGCCCGGACAAGTAGCCTGTAAGTCGAGATTGCTGGCCGGGCGTGTGTCCAGGCGGCCATGTGGATGCCGCCGCACGTTGAGCCCGCCCTGCGTAGCGGCCATCTCTGCATATACACATTCACAAGCGAGCTGCGGAAGAGGGCGATCTCCGCCGTGTCGTCTGAGGCGTCTCAACCCCTGACAGATTTCGGCCCAAATGAGTGGCTGGTCGAGGAGCTCTACCAGAAGTACCTCCACGACCCGAACTCGGTTGACAAGGCTTGGTGGAACTTCTTCGCCGATTACAAGGCGGGTACCACCACGACCAACGGCGCGACCGGCACCAAGCCGGCCGCCGCAGCCACGTCCGCCACCCCGGCCTCCGGTGCCGCCGCGACGAAGCCGGCCGCCGCACCGAAGAAGAAGCCGGAAGCATCGACCCCGACCGGCGACGCCGGTCCCGCGGACGACGCGCTGAAGGTCCACGAGGAGCGGCTGCGCGGCGCACCGGCCCGCACCGCCACCAACATGGAGTCCAGCCTCACCCTGCCGACCGCCACCAGCGTGCGCGCCGTGCCGGTGAAGCTGCTCTTCGACAACCGCATCGTCATCAACAACCACCTGCGCCGCGGCCGGGGCGGGAAGGTCTCCTTCACCCACCTCATCGGCTACGCCATGGTGAAGGCGCTGAAGTCGATGCCGGAGATGAACCACTCCTACGTCGAGATCGACGGAAAGCCGGGCGTCGCGAAGCCCGAGCACGTCAACTTCGGTCTCGCCATCGACCTGCAGAAGCCCGACGGCTCCCGGCAGCTGGTGGTGCCGAGCATCAAGGCCGCCGAGGCGATGGACTTCAAGGAGTTCTGGAGCGGCTACGAGGAGCTCGTCCGCAAGGCGCGCAACAACAAGCTGGGCGTCCCGGACTTCCAGGGCACCACCATCAGCCTCACCAACCCGGGCGGTATCGGCACCGTCCACTCGGTGCCGCGGCTCATGCCGGGCCAGGGCGTCATCCTCGGCGTCGGGGCCATGGAGTACCCGGCCGAGTTCCAGGGCATGTCCGAGGAGACCCTGAACGAGCTGGCCGTCAGCAAGGTCATGACGCTGACGTCCACCTACGACCACCGGATCATCCAGGGCGCCCAGTCGGGCGAGTTCCTGCGCCGGATCCACCAGCTGCTGCTGGGCGAGGACGGCTTCTACGACGAGATCTTCCAGTCGCTGCGCCTGCCGTACGAGCCGGTGCGGTGGGTCCAGGACATCTCGGTCGACCCGAGCAACCAGCTCGACAAGGCCAGCCGGGTCCAGGAGCTCATCCACGCCTACCGGGTCCGCGGCCACCTCATGGCCGACACCGACCCGCTGGAGTACAAGCAGCGCCGCCACCCGGACCTCGACGTGCTGCAGCACGGCCTGACCCTGTGGGACCTGGACCGCACGTTCCCGACCGGGGGCTTCGGCGGCAAGCAGGTCATGAAGCTGCGCGACGTGCTCGGTGTGCTGCGCGACACCTACTGCCGCACGGTCGGCATCGAGTACATGCACATCCAGAGCCCGGAGGAGCGGGAGTGGATCCAGTCGCACGTCGAGCGTGAGCACGAGAAGCTCAGCCGCGACGAGCAGCTGCACATCCTGCGCCGGCTCAACAGCGCCGAGGCGTTCGAGACCTTCCTGCAGACGAAGTACGTCGGGCAGAAGCGGTTCTCGCTGGAAGGCGGGGAGTCGCTGATCCCGCTGCTCGACGGCGTCATCTCCCGGGCAGCCCGGGCCGAGCTCGACGAGGTCGTCATCGGTATGGCGCACCGCGGCCGCCTCAACGTGCTCGCCAACATCTGCGGCAAGTCCTACGCCCAGATCTTCGGCGAGTTCGAGGGCAACATGGACCCGCGCAGCGCGCACGGCTCCGGCGACGTCAAGTACCACCTGGGTACCGAGGGCACCTTCGAGACGCCCGACGGCGAGAAGATCGCGATCTCGCTGGCGGCCAACCCCAGCCACCTGGAGACGGTCGACCCGGTCGCCGAGGGCATCGTCCGCGCCAAGCAGGACATCCTCGACAAGGGCCCGCACGGCTTCACCGTGCTGCCGCTGCTCATCCACGGCGACGCGGCCTTCGCGGGCCAGGGCGTGGTGGCCGAGACCCTGAACCTGTCGCAGCTGCGCGGCTACCGCACCGGCGGCACCGTGCACGTCATCGTGAACAACCAGGTCGGGTTCACCACCTCCCCCGCCGACAGCCGCTCCAGCGTGTACGCGACCGATGTCGCGCGCATGGTGCAGGCGCCGATCCTGCACGTCAACGGGGACGACCCGGAGGCGGTCGTGCGGGTGGCGCACCTGGCGTTCGCCTACCGGCAGGCGTTCAACAAGGACGTCGTCGTCGACCTGGTCTGCTACCGGCGCCGCGGCCACAACGAGTCGGACAACCCGCACTTCACGCAGCCGCTGATGTACAACATCATCGACGCCAAGCGGTCCACCCGGAAGCTGTACACCGAGGCCCTGATCGGCCGCGGCGACATCTCCGTGGAGGACGCCGAGGCAGCGCTGCGCGACTACCAGCACGAGCTGGAGCGCGCGTTCGCCGAGACGCGTGAGGCGGACAAGAAGCCGATCGAGCCGGGGTCGGTCATCAAGCCCGAGGTGTTCGACGAGGGCCGGATCGACCACGGCGCCGTCGCGACCGCGATCGACGACGAGGCCATCAAGGAGATCGTCGACACTCAGGTCAACCTCCCCGAGGGCTTCACCCCGCACCCGCGCCTGCAGCCGCAGCTGCAGCGCCGCGCGCAGATGATCGAGGACGACGCGCTCGACTGGGCGACCGGCGAGATGCTGGCGTTCGGCTCGCTGCTGCGGGAGGAGCACCCGGTCCGGCTGGTCGGTCAGGACAGCCGCCGCGGCACCTTCGGCCAGCGGCACGCCGCCCTGGTGGACCGCAACACCGGCGAGGTGCACACCCCGCTGAAGAAGTTCGACAAGGGCACGTCCAAGTTCTACGTGCACGACTCCCTGCTGAGCGAGTACGCGGCGCTGGGCTTCGAGTACGGCTACTCGGTCGTGCGGCCCGACGCCCTGGTGGCGTGGGAGGCCCAGTTCGGCGACTTCGTCAACGGTGCGCAGAGCGTCATCGACGAGTACATCAGCGCCAGCGAGCAGAAGTGGGGGCAGCGCTCCAGCGTCGCCCTGCTGCTGCCGCACGGCTATGAGGGCCAGGGCCCGGACCACTCCTCGGCTCGCGTCGAGCGTTTCCTGCAGCTGTGCGCGCAGGAGAACATGACCGTGGCCATGCCCACGACCCCGGCGAACTACTTCCACCTGCTGCGCTGGCAGGTGAAGTCGACCTACCGCCGCCCGCTGATCGTGTTCACTCCGAAGTCGATGCTGCGGAACAAGGCGGCGACGTCGGCGGTCGCGGACTTCACCGGCAAGACGGCCTTCGAGCCGATCATCCCGGACTCCTCCGGCCTCAAGCCGAAGGACGTCCGCCGCGTGGTGCTGTGCTCCGGCAAGGTGTACTACGACCTGGACGCGGCGCGGAAGCGCACCGGCGACCGGCACACCGCGCTGATCCGGGTGGAGCGGCTCTACCCGCTGCCGATCGAGGAGATCCGGCAGCAGCTGGCCGCCTTCCCGAACGCGGGCGAGGTGCTGTGGGTGCAGGAGGAGCCGGCGAACATGGGCCCGTGGCCGTTCGTCTCGCTGGTCTTCACCGAGCAGCTGGACCGCCCCTTCACCCGGGTGTCGCGTCCGGCCGGTTCCTCCCCGGCCGCCGGGTCGGCCAAGCGGCACGAGGTCGAGCAGCAGGCGCTGGTCAACACCGTGTTCCCGCCGGCGGACTAGGTCGGGGCGAGCGATGTACTACACCGATCGCGGGATCGAGGAGCTGGAGAAGCGCCGCGGCGAGGAGGA
The DNA here is from genome assembly GCF_014201195.1 of Nocardiopsis mwathae. Taxonomy (NCBI): domain Bacteria; kingdom Bacillati; phylum Actinomycetota; class Actinomycetes; order Streptosporangiales; family Nocardiopsidaceae; genus Nocardiopsis; species Nocardiopsis mwathae. The sequence goes on from NZ_JACHDS010000001.1 coordinate 3,752,880, forward strand.
GGTCTCCTTGGCGTGGGTCGCCGACCAGCTGCGCACGTTCACCGACCTCAACCCGGAGTTCGAGACCGCCGTCGACCGGTTGGCCACCTGGCTGGCCCGGTTGGACGACGATGACGAGTGAGCACCGGCGGGGTCGGTGACTCGGTGAGTCAGTGATCCGACGACGGATCAGGGGGCCCCGGCCGTTCGCGGCCGGGGCCCCTTCGCGTGTCCGGGATCGGCCATGCGCGACGCTGCGCGCCCGGGCGGCACGGCCGATAGGGCCCCGAACTGCACCGTCCGCCCGGCCTCACCCCGTGCGGTCCGTTTTGAGATGATGTCGGGGTTCCCCTGACCCACCCCTGATTCATCGCGACATATCTTGAAGTCTAGGGGGACGCGACATATCGTGATCCCCATCAGCTCTTCGAGTCGAAAGGTTTCGCGATGGCTCGATGGACCATCGACCAGCCGATGACACGGGTCCTCGACGGGATCGTGGCACTGCGCATCCGCATCATCGGCGGTCACGTCAACATCCTGCCGACAACGGATCCCGCAACGTTCGAGGTGTCCGACATCGTCGGCGAGCCCGTCCTCGCCACCCAGGACGCGGGCATCCTCACCATCACCTACGAGGACCTCACCGGTGCCGGCCTGCTCGACCGCCTCCGCCCGGTCCAACTGTCCGGGTACAAGGACGTGGGTCGCCGTTCGGCGGCCATCGGCCTTCGCGTCCCCCACGACTGCCCCGTGGAGGTGACCACCCTCTCCGCCCCCATCGTGGCCGCCGGACTGACCGGCAGGACCCAGCTGCGCACGGCCTCCGGGGACGTCACCCTGGACGGCCTGGGCGGCGAGGTCGAGGTCAACACCGTCTCCGGCAACCTGGCCGCCCGCGATCTGGAGGGCAACCTGCGCTTCAACAGCGTGAGCGGGCAGGTCGCGGTCGCCGGCGGGCGCTTCTCCGACTTCTCCGGCAAGACGGCCTCCGGGCAGCTGCTGGGGGACATCGACCTGGCGCCGTCGGCGCGGGTGCGGCTGGCGTCGATCTCCGGCGAGATCGCGCTGCGCGTCCCTGCGGAGACCTCCGCGGGCGTCGAGCTGCGGACGGCCACCGGAAAACTGGACTCGGCCTTCACCCTCGACCGCCGCGAGCTGCGCGGCCGCAGACAGATGTCCGGCAAGATCGGGGTCGGCGTCGACCCGGCCAACATCTCCACCACGACCGTCTCGGGACCGGTCTCGCTGCTGCGCCGCGAGCCCGACGCTCCCGCCGAGATCCCGAGGGGGAACGACGCATGAGCACCATCTTCGGGCATGGTCGGCTCCGGCTGTACCTGCTGAAGCTTCTGGACGAGAGTCCCCGGCACGGCTACGAGATCATCAGCCTGCTGCGCGACCGCTTCCTCGGCGTGTACTCGCCCTCCCCCGGCACCATCTACCCGCGGCTGGCCCGACTGGAGGAGGAGGGGCTCGTCACCCACGAGGAGGTCAACGGGCGCAAGGTCTACCGCCTGACCGACAAGGGACGCGAGGAGCTGCACAGCCGCCGCTCCGACCTGGACGACCTGGAACGCGAGATCACCGAGTCGGTGCGCGACGTCGCCCGCGCGGTGAAGGAGGACGTGCGCGACACGATCAGCTCGCTGCGCGAGGAGCTGAAGTTCGCGGCGGGCGGCGGCCGCCGCAACGCCCGCACGGAACGCGACCAACGGGAAGAGCAGGAAGAGCGGGAGCGCGCGTCGGCACCCGACGCCACCGGGGCGGCCGAGGGCTCGGAGAAGACCGAGGAGCGCGAGGAGCGCGACCGCCGCGACGGCACCTGGTGGGAGCGCGACTGGGAGCGGTTCGCCGAGAACATCGGCTCCTGGGGCAGCACCTGGACCAAGCAGGGCCGCCGGGGCGAGCCGCTGGAGTTCGAGAAGGCGCTGCACGACTTCAGCGACCGCGTCCGCGACGTGGTGCGCGAGGCCGGGCACGTCGGCGAGTCGGCGGCCCAGGACCTGCGCCGCATCCTCGACGACACCATCGAGGTCATCCGCCGCGACGTCTCCGCGTGGGGCCCACCGCCCTCCCCCGCCGACCAGGCGGGGGAAACCAAGGTGGAGGAGACCGAACCGCGGCAGGACACCACCGAGCCCAAGCCGGAGGAACGCCCCAAACCCTCCCCGAAGCGGCCGGACGACGAGTCCACCACCCCACCCCACGGCGACCCCTGGAGCACCGCGGTCGCAGAGGAGCCGTCACCCAAAGAGGAGAAGGACGACCGGGACGACAAGAACAACCCCGACTCGGATAAGCCCCAGAGCTGACCGACGCCCTGCTCCCACCAAGAGGCGCCGCCCGCAGGGCGGCGCCTCTCGACGTGTTCGCGCCTGTGCCCCGAATCCCCCGCGCGGGCGGGGAGCATGCTGTTCCTGCTTCGCTGCCCTGAATGCCAGCGGGTCCATCCCCGCGCGGGCGGGGAGCATCTGGGCCCTGTTGCCCTGCGAGGCGGCCAAACGGGTCCATCCCCGCGCGGGCGGGGAGCATCCTCGTTGACCTGGGACTCTATCCGGTCAGGGGGCCGGAATATGCAACTTCTTGAGATTCAGGCATTGCTGACATAAGCCCCGATCAGACAGTGAAGACGATCTTCCCGAACACATCCCCCTGCTCCATGGCCGCGAAGCCGTCCTTCGCGTTGGCAAGCGGCAGCACGCGGTCGATCTCCGGGCGGATTCCCGTTCGGGCGCAGTACTCGGCGACGCGCTTGAGCTGGTCGCGGGTGCCCATGGTCGAGCCGATGACCTGGAGTTGCAGGAAGAAGACGCGGGTGAGCTCGGCGGGTGGGGCGTCACCGCTCGTGGCGCCGCAGGTGATGATGCGGCCTCCCGGTCGGAGCGAGCGCACGGAGTGGCCCCAGGTCGCCGCGCCGACGTTGTCGAAGACGGCGTCGGCCTTCTCCGGCAGCCGCTCGCCCGTCTCCACGGCGGCATAGGCGCCCAGGGCACGCGCCCGCTCGCGCTTGGCCTCGCTCCGACTGGTGGCGTACACGCGGTGTCCGGCCGCGCTCGCCATGCGGATCAGGGCGCTGTTGACGCCCCCGCCCGCGCCCTGGACCAGGACGGTCGAGCCCGGCTCAAGCCGCGCCTTCTCGAAGAGCATGCGGTAGGCGGTGAGCCATGCCGTGGGCAGGCACGCCGCCTCCTCGAACGACAGCTCGGCCGGTTTGGGCACGAGGTTGCGCCTGGGCACCGCCACCTTCTCGGCGAAGGTGCCGTCGTGGACCTCCGACAGCAGGCTGCGGCGCGGGTCCCTGGTCTCGTCTCCGCCGCCCGCGTCCGGGTCGCCGATGACGGAGTGGACGATGACCTCCCGACCGTCCTCGTCGATTCCGGCGGCATCGCAGCCCAGCACCATGGGTAGGCGTTCGGCGGGCAGTCCGACGCCCTTCAGGCTCCAGATGTCGTGGTGGTTGAGCGCGGCGGCCCGGACCGTGACCGTGGTCCAGCCGTCCCGTGCCTCGGGGTCCGGTCGTTCGCCCGCTTCCAGTCCGGACAGCGGGTCGTCCTTGTCGGTGCGCGCGGCGGTGATTGCGAACATGGCATCGACAGTAACGATCGGCTGCCCTCCGGGCTACACCGGCCGCCCGGAGCGGACGAGTTCGTGGCCGGGCCGCTCGTCGCGCAGGGTGCAGCTGACGACGCGGCCGTCGGTGAGCCGCCGCGTGCTCCACTCGTCGGTGAGGGCTTCCACCAGGGCGAGTCCGCGCCCGTGCTCGACGTCGAGGGGTTGGCGGCGGACGTGCGGCTCGCTCTCCGGGCCGTTCCGGCGCGGACCCTGGTCGCGCACCTCGATGGTGACGGCGCCGGGGCGCCGGTAGATCTCGATGCCGAAGCGCCCGCCGGGTTCGCCGCTGCGGGTGTGGCGGACGGCGTTCGCGGCGAGCTCGCCGGCGGCGATCAGCGCGGAGTCGAGGAGTTCGGTGCCCGCCGGGAAACACAGGCCGAGGGCGGCCTCGACGAACGCTCGCGCCTCGCGTACCTGGCCTTCCTCGCCTGGGAATCCGCAGCGGGCGACGACGACGGCGCCGGGGCGGCCGGTGCTGCGGCGACCGCGGGTGCGCGCCGAACGGATGCCGGCGGGTGGGGTGTCCGTGATCATCGATCCGCCTCGGTCCGGGGGGATGGTCGTCATGAGGGGGCGGCCCGCGGGCCATCGATCACCCGTGCGCCTGCCAACATCTTGCCGACGCACGGCACCCCCTGCAATTGCTTTGCCGAATTTTCACCGGACTACTCTCGGCACGGATCCCCGTCCGGAACCTCGCGTAGCCTGCTCACCTTTAGGATTCAGCGTCTCTCCCCCTCCCCGATGACCCCCTGATTCGGAGGCCCCGATGGCCAGCGCCAACAACCCCACGGTTCGCCGACGTCGCCTTGGTGTGGAATTGCGACGTTTGCGGGAAAACGCCGGAATGACCGGAGAGGAAGCCGCCGAGCGCATGTCGTGGTCCGGCAGCAAACTTTCCCGGATCGAGCGCGGACTCGTCGCGACCAACTCCGACGACGTCCGCGACCTGCTGGAACTCTACGAGGTCACCGACGAGGCGCTGCGCCGGACGCTGGTCACCCTGGCGCGCGAGTCGCGTCGGCGCGGCTGGTGGCACGTGTACGGCGACGTCATGCCCGACCGCTTCGAGGTGTACCTGGGCCTGGAGCCCGAGGCGAGCACGCTGCGCTTCTACCAGTCGCACACCGTCCCCGGCCTCTTCCAGACCGAGGACTACGCCCGCGCCCTCCTCGAATCCCATCCTTCGCCGGCCGATCCGGGCGAAATCGACCGACGGACGGAATTGCGCATCCGACGCCGAGAACTCATTTTCCAGGACAACCCACCCGACACATGGGTGGTTTTGGACGAATCGGTCCTCCACCGCCTCATCGGTGGCCCCCACGTGATGGCTGACCAGCTTCAGCACCTTCTCGAAGTGGACAAGAAGCCACAGATCACCATACAAATCCTACCCTTCGACCGCGGGGCGAATTCAGGATTGAACGGGTCATTCGACATCCTGGAGTTCACGGAGTCCGATATCTACGCACCTCGCCTGGTCCATTTGGAAAACCTGACCAGTAGCCTCTATATAGAAAAGGCGAAGGAGGTCCACTTTTACACCGTGGCCTTCGAGCACCTGCGTACCGCTGCGCTGCATCCCCAAACCTCGCGAAGGCTCATCAGCGACGTGGAGCGGCGCCTACGGCAGCAGGACCCCTCGGAATCAGCCGAACCATGAACGGAGGCGCGGCATGCCCGCGATCGATCCCCACCCCCTGCTCTGGCGCAAGAGCTCCTACAGCGGTACCGGAGGGGGGCAGTGCGTCGAAGTCGCCGACGCCCTGCCCGCCATCCGGGTCCGCGACTCCAAGGTCCCCGCGGGGGCCGTTCTGAGCTTCCCCTCCGAAGCCTGGGCGGCCTTCCTGAGCGCGGCCACGCGCGAGCGGCTCTGACGGCGGTCACCGCAGCGGAACCGCACCCCGGCCGCCCCCACGGCCGGAACAGGGAGGGAACCGACGCAACCGGACGCATTCCCCCGTCCGGGACCGGACGTCATTCCCCCGTCCGGTAGCAGCAGAGAACAAGCCGGTCCGGAGCAGGTCCCCCCGCCCCGGACCGGTCACCGAGAACAGTCGGCCGATGACGAACGGCGACTACCCCCTGGCCACGCCGTCCCTGCGCGCCTGCTCCGCGACGGCCGACGCGACCGCCGGAACCACGCGCTCGTCGAACGTGCTCGGGATGATGTAGTCGGCGGCGAGGTCATCGCCCACGAGTCCGGCCAGCGCGTCGGCGGCGGCCAGCTTCATCCCCTCGGTGATGTCACGGGCGCGCACGTCCAGCGCTCCGCGGAACACCCCCGGGAAGGCGAGCACGTTGTTGATCTGGTTGGGGAAGTCACTGCGTCCCGTCGCGACGACACTCGCGTACTTGCGCGCGACATCCGGGTGGATCTCCGGGGTGGGGTTGGCCATCGCGCAGATGATGGCGTCGGGCGCCATCGTCGCGACGACCGACTCCGGCACCTCGCCGGCCGACAGGCCGATGAAGACGTCCGCCCCGGCCAGTGCGGTCTCGATCGAGCCCTTGATCCCGGCCTTGTTGCTGGTGCGCGCGAGCTCGGCCTTCACGGGGTTGAGGCCCTCGCGGCCCGCGTAGATGAGCCCCTTGCTGTCGGCGACGGCGATGTCGCCGATGCCGCCCTCGACCAGCATCTTGGTGACGGCCACCCCGGCCGCGCCCGCGCCCGACACCACGGCGCGGAGGTCACCGAGGGTGCGGCCGGTCAGCCGGGCGGCGTTGCGCAGCGCCGCGACCGTGACGATCGCGGTACCGTGCTGGTCATCGTGGAACACCGGGATGTCCAGCCGCTCCCGCAGCCGCCGCTCGATCTCGAAGCAGCGCGGGGCGGAGATGTCCTCCAGATTGATGCCGCCGAAGGAGGGCGCCATCCGCACGACCGTCTCGACGATCTCGTCGACGTCCTGGCAGGACAGTGCGATCGGCACCGAGTCGACGCCGCCGAACTGCTGGAACAGCAGCGACTTGCCCTCCATGACGGGGAGGGACGCCTCGGGGCCGATGTCGCCGAGGCCGAGCACCGCCGAACCGTCGGTGACGACCGCGACGACCTTGTTCTTCCAGGTGTAGGTGTCGACGAGCTCCGGGGAGTCGGCGATGGCGCTGCAGACCCGGGCCACGCCCGGGGTGTAGGCGAGGGACAGGCCCTCGTGGTCGCTGACGTCGACCGAGGACTGGACCCGCAGCTTGCCGCCCCTGTGCAGGGCGAAGGCCGGATCCCTGTCCAGCTCATCCCGGGGGTCGGTCGGCGCCTGGGTACGGGTATGGGAATCGTGGGAATCGATGGTCAACGTTGAAAACCCCTCGTCATCATGCGCGTTCATGCCGGCCATGACACGAACGGCCGCGTACAGATCCGGTCAGCGCGCGGAGGCCTGGGTGCTAGGGGGGACTCCGCCGATCCGGTCGGCCATGACCTGGGTGGACTCGGGGGAGTCGGACTCCGCTCGGCTCTTATGCGAGTGCGGCGCTGCCGATACCACGGGGTTGACCCGTTACCCAATCATCTCACAACGGTGACCCACCGAACATGGCGGGTTGTGCACGATAGAACGCCCACGTCAACCACGCTTTTGTGGGATGTCACAAGCCCGCTGTCCGACCGGACCCGGCCGTCCGCTCACCGGCGGTGGGGCCGCACGAAGGAGACTGCCGTGACCATCGCAGGACACCCGGCCGCAGCGGCCGCCCGCCGCGACCGCACCTACCGCATGGGCGCACTCGCCGCCGGTCTCGCCCTGTTCGCCGCCGCGTGCGGCGACGGCAACGGCAACGGCGACGCCGCCCCGGACACCACGCCCAAGGTGGAGGTCGAAGCCGACGCCGAGCTCGCGGCGATGGTGCCCCAGGAGTACAGAGACGCCGGCAAGCTGGAGATCGGTGTGAACGCCGAGTACCCGCCCGGCGAGTTCCTGGAAGCCGACGGCACCACCGTCACCGGCTTCAACGTCGACCTGTTCGAGGCGGTCGCGGGCAAGCTCGACCTGGAGGCGGACTGGAAGCCGTCGCCCTTCGACGCGATCATCACCGGGGTGCAGTCCGGCAAGTTCGACGTCGGCATGTCCTCGGTGACCATCAACGAGGAACGCCTCGAAGTGGTCAACATGGTCAGCTACTACACGGCCGGGACCCAGTGGTTCACCCAGACGGGCAACCCGCAGGAGGTCGACCCGGACGACGCCTGCGGCAAGCGCATCGCGGTGCAGAGGGCCACCATCCAGGTCGAGGACATCGAGGCGCGCAGCCAGACGTGTGACGACGAGGGCAAGCCCACCATCACCATCGAGCAGTTCCAGGAGCAGACGCAGGCCACCGAGTCGATCGTCTCCGGGAAGAACGACGCCGCGCTCGCGGACACGCCCGTGGCCGGCTACGCGATCAAGCAGACCGGCGACCAGCTGGAGACCCTCGGCGACCAGTACGAGGCCGCCCCCTACGGCGCCGTGATCAACAAGGACGAAACCGAGCTCGCCGAGGCGATCGCCGCCGCCTACACCGCCTTGATCGAGGACGGCACCTACTCCTCCATCCTCGACCAGTGGGGTGTGGACGAGGGCGCGATCACCCAGCCCGCGGTCAACCCGGACGTCGACGAGTAGAACGGGCACGCGTGAGCTCGACAGAACAGGCCCCCGTGTCCCCGGGCGCCCCCGGGACCGCACCGCCCACCCCGATCAAGGCCGTGCCGGTCCGCCACCCGGGCCGCTGGGTGGCGGCGGGCGTCATCCTCGTGCTGATCGCCATGTTCGTCCACATGCTGGTCACGAACGAGGCGTTCAAGTGGGAGTTCATGTTCGCGAACATGTTCACCCCGCCGGTGCTGATCGGCGTGCGCACCACCCTCATCCTCACCGTGCTCTCGATGCTCATCGGCATCGTCCTGGGCATCGTGCTGGCCCTGATGCGGCTCTCGGGCAACCCCGTGCTGGTCGCGGTGGCCTGGACCTACACGTGGTTCTTCCGGGCGGTCCCGCGGCTGGTGCTGGCGGTCCTGTTCGGCAACCTCGGCATCCTGTACTCGACGGTGTCGTTCGGGCTGCCGTTCGACATGTACTGGCTGCCGCTGCTGGGCCTGGACGGCTACAGCACGGCCATCTTCACGATCGACGCGCGCACCTTCCTCAGCGGGTTCATGGCCGGCCTGCTCGCCCTGGCGCTGTCCGAGGGCGCCTACATGTCCGAGATCGTGCGGGCGGGGCTGCAGTCGGTGGACAAGGGCCAGACCGAGGCCGCCCAGGCGCTGGGCATGCGCCACTCCCAGGTGATGCGCCGCATCACCCTGCCGCAGGCGCTGCGGGTGATCGTCCCGCCGACCGGCAACGAGACCGTGGCGATGCTGAAGGACACCGCGCTGGTCGCCTTCGTACCGGTGACCACGGAGCTGTTCTTCCAACTCCAGGCCATCGGCTCACGCACCTTCCAGGCGTTCCCGATGCTGGTGGCCGCGTGTATCTGGTACCTCGCGATCACCAGCGTGTTCATGATCGGCCAGTACTTCCTGGAACGGTCGTTCACCAAGGGCGACCGCCAGGCCCAGGCCGCGCTGAAGGCGATCGAGACCAAGGCGGGGAATTGACACAGGACACCACACCTACCGGAACCGGAACCGGCGCCGGTTCCGCCGGGGACACCGCACCGTCGTCCGGATCGGGCACCGACCCGGCCGCCGTCGACGACCGGATGGTCATCGCCGAGAACGTGCACAAGCACTTCGGGCGCCTGGAGGTGCTGCGCGGCATCGACCTGGAGGTGCGGCGCGGCGAGGTGATGTGCGTGATCGGCCCGTCCGGCTCGGGCAAGTCCACGTTCCTGCGCTGCATCAACCACCTGGAGAAGGTCGACGGCGGCCGGCTGTGGGTGAACGGGCAGCTCATGGGCTACCGGCAGAAGCGCGGCAAGCTCTACGAGCTGCACGACGCCCAGGTGGCCGAGCAGCGGCGCGGCATCGGAATGGTGTTCCAGAGTTTCAACCTGTTCCCGCACATGTCGGTCATCGGCAACATCATGGAAGCCCCCGTGCAGGTGAAGCGGGAGAAGAGGGCCGCGGCCCGGGAGAAGGCCATGCGGCTGCTGGAGCGGGTCGGACTGGCCGAGAAGGCCTCCTCCTACCCTCGGCAGCTGTCGGGCGGGCAGCAGCAGCGGGTGGCGATCGCCCGGGCGCTGGCCATGGAACCCGACCTGATGCTGTTCGACGAGCCCACCAGCGCGCTCGACCCCGAGCTGGTCGGCGAGGTGCTCGCGGTCATGAAGGGCCTCGCCGAGGACGGCATGACCATGGTCGTCGTGACCCACGAGATGGGCTTCGCCCGCGAGGTCGGCGACTCCCTGGTCTTCATGGACGACGGCGTCGTCGTGGAGTCCGGCCCGCCCCGCGAGGTGCTGGCCGACCCCAGGGAGGAACGGACCCAGGCGTTCCTGTCCCGCGTCCTGTAGCGCGGTCCCACCCCGTCTCGGCCTTCCGCCTTCCGCCTTCCCGACGTCTTTACTCCCCCACGTCCCCACGTCCCCACTCCCCCACGTCCCCACTCCCCCACGCCACGCATCGATACGGATGCGAAGTGATCACGAATCGGCGCGCACTGGGTAGCGTGGGGCGAACGGGGCGCGGTTCCACCGCGCCCGCACCACCGGCCCCGGCCGCACACCGCTCGCCCCACGTCACACCACGCCACATCACGCCACGAGGAGCACCGTGATCCGCCCCGCACGCCCCGACGACATCCCCACCATCCACCGGCTCGTGCGCGACCTCGCCGAGTACGAGAAGGAACCGGACGCCGCCGTGGCGACCGAGGAGGACTTCGCCGACGCCCTGTTCGGGCCCGACCCGGCGGTCTTCTGCCACATCGCCGAGCACACCGGCGGCGACGGCTCCACCACGGCCGCCGGGTTCGCGCTGTGGTTCCGCAACTTCTCCACGTGGACGGGCAAGCACGGGATCTACCTGGAGGACCTCTACGTCCGCCCGGAGTTCCGCGGCCACGGCTACGGCAAGGCGCTGCTGGCCGAACTCGCCGCCATCTGCGTCGAGCGGGGCTACACACGCCTGGAGTGGTCGGTGCTCGACTGGAATATCCCTTCGATCGACTTCTACACGTCCCTGGGTTCGGTGCCGATGGACGGGTGGACGGTCTACCGGCTCGCCGGCGCCGACCTCGCCGAACTCGGGACCCGCGCAGGGGCGGCGATCCGACGGCCGCGCACCGTGCCCGACGAACGGTAAGCATCGGGTCAGGAACACGTATGTGACCGTGTGCACCGGGACCATGCAGAAACAAGATAGATTGCTCTCAAGCGGCAATCCCACTTCCCGGAGGAGGGACGTGACCGAAGAAACCGCCGCGCCGTTGTCGGGCGCCACGGACGTACGGGACGCTGTCACCGTCAGGATGCCGGCCGACAGCGCGTACCTCTCTGTTCTGCGCACGGCGACCGCCGGTCTGGCGGCCAGGCTCGACTTCACCCTCGACGAGATCGAGGACCTGCGAATCGGGGTCGACGAGGCCTGCGCGATGCTGCTGTCCCAAGCCCTGCCCGGAACCGACCTGACCACAGAGTTCGAACTCACCGGCGACGGGATGCGCATCTCGGTGTCGGTTCTGACCGCCGACGGTCGGCTGCCCGAGCGCGACACCTTCGCCTGGACGGTGTTGTCCGCGCTAGCGGGCGAGGTCGACGCCACCGCCGATGCCGATGACCGGGTTTCGATCGTTCTTCACAAACGACGCGGCCAGGTGGAGTCGGCGTGAGCGAAAGGGGGCCCGCTCTGACGGCGAAAACGGAGCACGCGGTGCCGGACCGTGCCCGCGCACGAGAGTTGTTCGAGCGCCTGAGCGAGCTACCCGAGGATGCCCCCGAGCGGCAGAGGATCCGCGACGAGCTCGTGGAGCTGCACCTGCCCCTCGTGGAGTACCTCGCGCGACGCTTCCGCAACCGCGGCGAGTGGCTCGACGACCTCACCCAGGTGGCGACGATCGGCCTGATCAAGTCGATCGACCGCTTCGACCTGGAACGCGGCGTGGAGTTCTCCACGTATGCCACGCCCACCATCGTCGGTGAGATCAAGCGGCACTTCCGCGACAAGGGGTGGGCCGTCCGCGTCCCACGCCGACTGCAGGAGCTGAAGCTGTCGCTGACCAAAGCGGTCAGCGACCTTTCCCAGCGCGAGGGTCGTGCGCCCACGGTGCACGAGCTCGCCGAGCACCTGCAGATGACCGAGGAAGAGGTGCTGGAGGGCCTGGAGTCCGCCAACGCCTACTCCACCGTGTCCTTGGACGCGCCGGACAGCGGCGACGAGGACGCCCCGGCCGTGGCCGACTCGCTGGGCATCGTGGACGACTCGCTCGAAGGCGTGGAGTACCGCGAGTCGCTGAAGCCGCTGCTGGAGCAGCTTCCGCCCCGCGAGAAGCGCATCCTGCTGCTGCGCTTCTTCGGCAACATGACCCAATCCCAGATCGCCCAGGAGCTGGGCATCTCCCAGATGCACGTCTCCCGGCTGCTGGCGCGCACTCTCGCCCAGCTCCGGCAGGCGCTGACCACCGACGACTGAGCTTCCGCGAACACGCATGATCGGGCCCGTGCCCGGGGGGCGCCCCGGCCACGGGCCCGATCTGCGCTTCTCGTCCGTTGATCTCGGGGATATCGGGGTGATACTCGCCGGTATCACCCCGATATCCCCGAGATCAACGGAGGAGGGGGCGGCCGTCCAGGTTCCATTCCGGGTCGAGGGTGATGCCCAGGTGGGCGAGCGCGGAGGCGGCCGCGTCCGGCATCTTCGCGTCGGACCGCTCCGAACCCGGTGTGATGCTCCCGCCCGCCGCGACGAGGAAGGTCTGCCGTTCGGCCCGGCTGAATCCCCCGTGGCCGCCGGAGGCGGTGTGCCCGTGGTCGGCGGTGACCATGATCAGCCAGTCCTCCCCGCCGTGGGAGGAGCGGGCCGCGACTGCGTCGAGCATCCGCCCGACCTGGGCGTCGGCGCCACGGATCGCCTCCAGGTATTCGCGGCTCGCCGCGCCGTGACGGTGGCCCGCGTGGTCGATGTTGTCGAGGTGCACGAACATCGCGTCGGGGTCGGCGTCGCGCAGTCGCGCCACGGCCCGCTCGGTGGTGCCCTCGTCGTACTCGTCGCCCGGTGTGGACACGCGCTCGTCGACCTTCGGTGAGAGGAGGGTGTCGGTGATCGGTGCCCACGACGAGACGGCGTGGGTGGCCAGTTCGGGCCGGACCGTCTCGATGCGGGTCAGGAAGTCGGGGTACCGCGAAAGCCGGTTGCCGCCGAAGGAGTTGTCCCGTACCCGGTGCTTGGCGGGCCAGACCCCGGTCAGGACGGTCGACCAGCCGGGGCCGGACACGGTGGGGACCGACAGGTTGACGGGCATGCTGCTGGGCGCGGTGAGCCCGGCGGCCATGAGGGCGCCGAGGCGGGGTGCTTCGGCGTCCGTGATCCGGTCGAGCATGGCTCCGTCGAGCCCGATCAGCAGGACCTTGGGGGTCCTGGGGGCGGCGTGGGCTGCGGAGGCGAGAGGGCCGGCGGCGGCGAGTGCGGCTGCGGAGGCGAGCAGTGAGCGTCGGGATATGCCGGATGACACGTGATCCTCCAGAGTGGTGGGAGTGGCGACGGGGCCGGGGGAGGGCGGGGGTGGCGGGAGGGTTGATCAGCTGCCGGTCGCGGTCTTCCAGGCGTCGATGTAGTCCTGCAGGTTGGCGTCGATGTCGTCCCAGTCGGGTTCGATGACCTCGACGCCGTCCATGAGTTCGGTGAGCTCGGCGGCGTTGGCGTCGGTGGCCTCGACGTCCTCGCGGACCGCGAAACCCCCGCCGACGGAGCTGACCTGTTCCTGGGCCTCGCGGCTGAGCAGGTAGTCGAGGAGCTTCCTGCCGTTGTCCGGCTGCGGGGCGTCCTTGACGAGTCCGGCGGCGTACGGCAGGGCGAAGGTGGTGGGCGCGCCGTCGGCCGTCCTCGGGAACCAGATGCCCAGGTTCGGCATGGACTTCGACTGTGCGTAGTTCATCTGCACGTCGCCGTTGGCGACCAGCAGCTCGCCCTTGTCGACCTTGGGGGCCAGCTTCGACGTGGACGACGACGGTCCGACGTTGTTGGCCTGGAGCTTTTCCAGGTAGTCCATGGCGGGCTGCCGGCCGCCGAAGTCGTGCATGGCCTTGATGACGACGGCGGTGCCGTCTCCGGCGACGCCGGGGGTGGAGTACTGGAGCTTGCCCTCGTACCTGTCGTCCAGCAGCTCCTCCCACGTCGCGGGGGGCGTCGTCAGCTCCTTCGTGTTGTAGACGAACCCGAAGTAGTTGTTGACGACGGAGGTCCAGCTGCCGTCGGCGGCCTTGTCGGCGTCATCGACCTGGTCGGCTCCCTTGGGCTCGTAGGGCTCCAGGAGTCCGGCGCCGCGCGCCTGCTGGATGAACGGCGGCAGGGTGACGAGGACGTCGGCCTGGGTGTTGGACGTCTCGCGGAGGGCGCGCTGCACCATCTCGCCGGAGCCGCCCTCGACGTACTTGACCTCGATCCCGGTTTCCTTCTCGAAGTCTGCGAAGACCTGGTCGTACCATCCGTCGCCGTTCTCGCCTTTGAGGCCGTCGGCGCTGTAGACGGTGACGCCGGCCGCGTCGGATGCGGCGGAGCCGCCGCAGGCGGTGAGGGACGCGGTGAGGGCGAGAGCGCCCAGGGCGGCGAGCACGGTGGTGAAGGGCGTCGTCGTACTGGACCGAGGGGTGTTCTCGGGCATGGCGGCAGGTACTCCTTGCGGTGGCGGACGGGTCGGGGCGGGTCGGTCGGGGCGGGTCGGTCGGGGCGGGTCGATCGGCGGCGCGGGGCCGGGTCAGCGGTAGGAGGCGCGGGTGCGGATACGGGAGAGGGCGAGCAGCACGAGCAGCGTCGTGCCCATGAGGACCACGGCCACGGCGGAGCCGGTGAAGAGCGCGCCGCGGTCCGTGGCGGCGTAGATCCGGACCGGGAGCGGCACCCAGTCGGGCGGGTAGAGCATCATGGTGGCGCTCAGCTCGCCCATGGACAGGGCGAAGCAGAGCCCGGCCGCGGCGTTCAGGGACGGCAGCAGCAGCGGCAGCTTCACGCGCCACAGGATGTAGGCGGGCGTGGCTCCGAGTGAGGCGGCGGCCTGCGCGTAGGCGGGGTCGAGCCGCACGATCGCGGCCGACACCGACTGGTAGGCGAAGGCGGTGACGAGGACAGTGTGCGCGAGGATCACGATCCACGGCGTGCCGTTGAGCAGCACGGGCGGCCTGCTGAACGCGACGAGGACGGCGAGCCCGACGACCACCGACGGCACGGCGATCGGGAGCATGAACAGCGCGTCGAGGACCCGCTTCCCGCGCCGGGCGAGCGCGTGCGCGGCCAGCGCGGCCCAGGTGCCGACGGCCAGGGCGAGCACGCTCGCCGTGGTGGCGGTGGCCAGGCTGGTGGTCAGGGCCTGGAGCGATTCCCCGCTGGTGGCGGCCGCGTAGTGCCCGACGGTGAACCCGGTGGGGAAGGCACCCGACCAGCTGGTGGCGAAGGACGCGGCGACCACGACGAGCAGCGGCAGCGCGAACAACGGGAGGAAGAGGGCGGCGAACAGGGCCCAGACGGCCCACCTGCCCGTCCGGCTATGCACCAGCACGGCGGCTCACCACCCGGTAGAGGCCGTACAGACCGACGGAGATGCAGACGTTGACGACGGCGACCACGCACGCGCCCGTGTAGTCGGATTCCAGGATCGCCTTGCCGTAGACGAGCATGGGAAGCGTCGTGACGTCCTTGGCTCCGGTGAAGAGCACGATCCCGAACTCGTTGAGGGACAGGACGAGGACGAGGCTTCCCCCGGCGGCGAGCGCGGGCAGGGCTTCGGGCAGGATCACCCGCCGGATGATGCGGGTCGGCCGCGCTCCGAGCGAGGAGGCGACCTCCAGTTGGGCGGTGTCGAGCTGCGCGAACGCGGCGAGCAGCGGCCGCATCACGAAGGGGGTGAAATAGCTGATCTCGGCGAGCAGCACGCCCCACGGCGTCGCCAGGAACCCGAAGGGCCCCTCGGACGCCCCGGTGGCGTCGGCCCACAGGCCGTTGGCGATGCCGGTGCCGCCGTAGATGAACAGCAGCGCGAGCGTGATGAGGAAGGAGGGGAAGGAGAGGAACACGTCGATGAACCTGGCGACCGCTTTGGCACCGGGGAACGGCACGAACGCGATGATCAGCGCGAGCGTGAACCCGAGCACCAGGCAACCGGCGGTCGCGCCGACGGCCAGCCACACGGTGGTGCCCAGTGCGTCGCGGAACGCCGGGGAGGCGAGGACGTCGGCGTAGGCGGCGACGGACCATCCCCCGCCTTCCGCCTGCCCCGGTCCGCTCAGCTGGTCCGGTCGGACGGACTGCTGGACGACCAGGGCCAGGGGGTAGAGGAAGACGACACCGATGAGGACGACGGGCGGCAGGGCCCACAGGGCCGCCGCGGGCGTCCGCTTCGCAGGGCCTGGGCGGGCGGGTGGCACCCGCAGGCCGGGGGGCCGCGTCGGCAGGGCCGTCGGGGCGCTAGCCATCGGCCACCCCCGCCGCCCCCGCTGCCAGGAGCACCGCGTCCTCGGCCGCGAAGTGCACCGTGACCTCGTCCCCCACCGCCGGAGGCATCCGCAGTTCGGGCAGGTCGGCGGTCACCCGGTGGCCGCCCACGTCGACGAGGAGCCGGTGCGCGGCGCCCCGCCACTGCACCTCGGCGACGGACCCGGTGAGGGCGTTGGGCCCCGCGCCCAGCCCGACGAGGTGGGGCCGCACGCACAGCGTGGCCCGCGCGCCGTCGGCCGCCTCCCCGGTGCCGACCTTGAGGTCGACCCCGGCGAACTCGGCGCCTCCCGACCGCACGGTCACCGGCAGCAGGTTCGCGTTGCCCACGAAGGACGCCGTGAACGCGTTGCGCGGCCGCCGGTACAGGTCCTGCGGTGTGCCGCAGTCGCGCAGCCGCGCCCCGTCCATGACGGCGATCCGGTCGGCCAGGGTCAGCGCCTCCACCTGGTCGTGGGTGACGTACAGGATGGAGAGGTCGGGCAGCTCGCGGTGGAGCCGGGCCAGCTCGGCGAGCATCCCGGACCGCAGCTGGGCGTCGAGCGCGGACAGCGGCTCGTCGAGGAGCAGCACCCGGGGCCGGATGGCCAGCGCCCGCGCGATCGCCACGCGCTGCTGCTGCCCGCCGGACAGTTCGCGCGGGTGGCGACGCGCGTAGGCGGCCATGCCGGTCATGTCGAGCACCTCGGCGACGCGCCCCGGGATCTCCCGCCGCGGGACCTTCTGCGCCTTCAGCCCGAACGCGACGTTGTCCTCGACACGCATGTGCGGGAAGAGCGCGTACTGCTGCACCACCATGCCGACACCGCGGCGGTGCGGCGGCAGGTCGGTCACATCCCGTTCGCCGATGAAGACCCGCCCGGAGGCGGGCCGGACGAACCCGGCGACGGCTCGCAGCGCCGTGGTCTTGCCCGAGCCGGAGGGGCCCAGCAGGGCCATGACCTCCCCGGGCGCGACGGTGAGGTCGAAGGAGTCGAGGACGGTGGCCGAGCCGTAGGCGACCGACACCCGCTCGAACCGGATCCCGCTGCCCATCAGTCGAGGCCCTCCAGCAGCCGGGGGAGCTCGGCGACCGAGCCGAGGACGTGCGTGGCACCGGCCGCGCGCAGCTCCGCCTCGTCGTGGGCGCCGGTGCGGACCCCGGCGACGACCCCGGCGCCGGAGCGCCGCCCGCTGAGCATGTCGTAGGAGGTGTCGCCCGCGACCGCGACCTGCTGGACCCCGTCCGCTGCGCGGGTGCGCAGGAACGCTTCGAGGACCATGTCCGGATGGGGGCGGCCGCGTCCCCCCGCGTCGGCGGGGCAGAGGGTGAGCTCCACCAGGCCGCGCCAGCCGAGCGCGTCGAGGATGGCGTCCTGGGTGGCGCGGGCGAAGCCGGTCGTCAGCACGACGGCGCGGCCGTGGGAGGTGAGCTCCTCGATGGCGTCGCGCGCTCCGGGCACGGGGGCGATGCGGCCCTCGGCGACGAGGTCGCCGTAGGCCTGCTCGAAGGCGGCGTTGGCCTGCCGGGCGCGGGTCTCGTCGCCGAAGAGGTGGCGGAAGACGGAGATCTTGGACTCGCCCATGGTGGCGCGGACGTAGTCGAGGTGCGCGGCGTGGGCGGGGGTGCCGGGTTCCACGCCCATCCGTCGGGCGGCCGTGGAGAAGGCCTGCTCGACGAGGCCCCCGTCGGCGACGGTGGTGCCGGCCATGTCGAGGACGACGAGTCGGATGCTGTGGCTCATGGTCGGTCTCCTCACCAGCCCAGTTCGTCGGCGGTCCGTTCGGCGATCGCGGGCGCGCAGGTCATCCCGCGCCCGCCGGGTCCGGTCACGAGCCAGACGCCCTCGCGCAGCCGTCGGCGGTACACGACCCGGTCCGGCTCGGTGCACTGGGCGTAGACCCCGGCCCAGCGGCGCCGGACCCTGGGGAGCGGCCGACCGAGGAAGCCCTCGGCGACCCGGCTGAGGTGGTCGTAGGGGTCGTCGAGGGTGTCGAAGGGGAAGGGGTGTTCGTATTCGTGCGTGTCGCCGATGGTGAGGCCGCCGTCGGCGCGCTGCGTCATGAGTAGCTGCATGCGGTGCGCGGCGGCGGTCGCGGGCTGCGGCTGCTCGGCGTTGAGCCGGTCCAGGGCCGGTCCGCGGTAGGCGGGGTAGTAGCGGAAGCTGTCGGCGTCGGCGACGGATGTGGTCAGCGGCTCGCCCAGGGGGTCGGTCTGCATCATCTGCAGCCGTACTCGGCGCACGGGCAGGTCGGGGCCGGCGAGCTCCCGGACGAGGCCGGAGAGCCAGGCGCCGGTGCACAGCACGACGGCGCCGCCGCGGTGCACGTCGCCGTGGTCGTCGCGGACGGCGTGCTCGCCGACGACGTCCCGGACCTCCCGCCCGGGGAGGAAGGTGTAGTTCGGGGACGCGGCCAGTGCGGCGCGGAGGGCGCGCTGCGCGGTGCGCGGCTCGACGGCGGCGTCCCGTTCGCAGTACAGGGCGGCCTCGAAGTCGCCGCGCAGGGCGGGGTTGAGGGCCCGTGCCTCCTCGGCGGTGAGGAGCTTGTACCCGCGGGCGGCGGCGTCGGGGCGGGCCAGCGCGGCCTCGGCGACGGCGCGTTCGTGTGCGTCGCGGACGGGGGTCAGCGAACCGCCGGCACGGAAGCCGAGGTCGGGGACGCGGGAGCCGACGGCCTCCCACAGCTCCCGTGCGCGCAGGGAGGCCTGCAGCTCCTCACCGCCCGCGCGCCCGCTGACCCATACCAACCCGAAGTTGCGCAGCGAGGCGCCGCGGGCCTCGGCTTCGCGCTCGATCTGGACGACCTCGTGGCCGCGTTCCACTGCGTGCCAGGCGTGCATGGTGCCCACGACGCCGGCTCCTACGACGATGACTCTCACGGTGACAACACTCCTGAAGGTTCGCGAACCGGAACGGTCCGCTCGGCAACGCGATGATGAACCGCCCATCAACTCTGGACTAGACCCGTTATCTTCTCGTTGCAATCCGTGGAGGTAGCCGCAGTGTCGCCGCTGACGTCAGTCGTGCCCCCGCCTCACGCCATCGCCGTGATGCGTGGTGAAGGAGAACCGGTCACCCCGGTAGAGGCTGCGCACACGCTCCAGCGGCCGCCCGGCGGTGTCGCGCGATACGCGGTGGATCAGCAGCATCGGCAGCGCGGGCGGGGTGCCGATGAGCAGCGCCTCGCGCGGGGTCGCCAGGACGGTCTCGATGCGCTCGTCGGCGCCACCGAAGGAGACCCCGAGGCGGTCGCGCAGGTAGGCGTAGAAGGAGGAGTCCGGCTCGAAGTCCCGGTCGAGCCGCGGCACCCGGTCCACGGCGACGTAGGTGCTCTCCAGGCCGACCCGCTCGTCGTCGGCGAGGAGGACGCGTTCCATGTGCCAGACGGGCTGCCCGCGTTCGAGCCCGATGTCGGCGGCGAGGGGCGCGGGGCACGCGATCCGGTCGAGGGCGATGAGGCGGCGGCCGGGCCTGCGGCCCTGCTTGCGGACGCCCTCGGTGTAACTGGCCATGGACAGCGGCTGCTCCACCTTGGGCCCGGCGACGACCGTGCCGCGGCCCTCGCGCCGCAGCTTGCCTTCGAGCAGCAGCTCCCGCAGGGCCTGGCGGACCGTCTCGCGGGCGACACCGTAGCGTTCGGCGAGGTCACGCTCGGTGGGCAGCGGGCCGCTCTCCCCCAGCTCGCCGATGAGGGCGTCGATCCGGACCTTGACCGCGTAGTACTTCGGAACCCGCCCATGCTCAGGCACACCGGCCCGAACCGGCGCACCGGGGTCCTGGTCGTCGGGATGGCTCGGCCCCTGCGGGCTGCTCGGATGGTCCACGCACAAGATCGTCGCAGACGCGCCCATCACACTCGCCGGCGCCCACGACACCGGAGAGTAGAACAGCGGCCGAACGGAACCGCTCCCGCCCAGCCACTGCCCTGCCCCCTAACCTTCGAGCGCGTCACCCTTCACAGCCTGAAGGAATGCCGACCACTCAACACTGGCGAAGGCGAGGTGGCCGAGACGCGGGTTCACGGAGTCGCGAACGGCCGCACCGCCGCCCAGGTCCGCGACCTCGACACACTGCCCCTTGTTCTGGGAGTAGCTGGACTTACGGAATCGCAAGGGGAGACGAGCGACCTCGACGCATCCGTTCGGGCCGCTGTAGCTGGACTTGCGCCAGAGGCCCATGTCCTGCAGGCCTCTGTAGGTCTTCGTGTTCATTGGGCCGCTCTCTCGCGGTGCTCCTGCGCGATACTGCTCAGGAACTGACGGGTGGGGTCGATGTCCTGAGCAGCGGCGCGAAGTTTGTTGAAAAGGTCTTCGTAGTCTTCGATTTCGGCGGAATCTTCCAGATACAGGCTACCTGTCCGACTATCGATGAAGACAGCGGAGAGAGGGAGCCCCGAAAGCTGGAAGACTTGGAACGACGTCGTTTCGAGCGCAGGGTGGGCTGCGGAGTCGAAGGGGAGCACCTGCAGCGTTACTCGGGGGTGGAATGACGCCTCACGGAGATGTTCGAGCTGCTCATACATGATGGTTCGGCCTCCAACCACCTGCCGCAGTGCAGCTTCGCCGAGGATCGCCCAAAGCTTCACCGTGTTGTTGGTGGACCAGCGCTCTTGGCGCATCATCCGCACCTGGAGAAGCCGCTCGATCTCTTCCTGGGTGGCCTCAGGGCGCGTCGCCCTGAGGACTGCGCGAGCGTACCCTTCGGTCTGCAGAAGACCCGTGATGATCTGGGATTGGAACGACTGGATGCGGGTGGAGTCTGCTTCGAGGCCGATGAAGGTCTCGTATTGCTTGTCGAGTCGGTACGTCTGCCACCAACCACGCTGCTCGGCGTCCCGTCGCAGCCCCAGCATCTCCTCGATACGTTCTGGGCTGATCTTGTAGTACTCAAGCAGCAGACGTAGATCACGTGCGCGGGGAAGCATGCCACGTGGGTCTTCCCAACGCGTGATGCTGCTCTGGGCGACTCCGAGCGCCTTCGCAACTTCCTTCTGAGTGCGATCCCCGCGCATATTGCGCAATTCGTACGCGATCTGCCATCGACGGACTGTTGGACTTGCCATGCCACCAACGTAGCAGCAGCCTTCTTTGAAAAGCATATTGCGTTTCGAAGCAGGCGAGCATAGAGTTCGGTTGCGGACAGTGTCGAAGGCGGCACTGCTCAACCCCCCGATGCACGGAGGTGAACCGCGTGTTCCTCCAGCACGACTCTCAACCCAACGTCACGACCGTCTACCTCCCCGGTCTCCGTCTCGCAGAAGTCGGCGTCGCCCGGGACTGCGTATCCGGCGTCCTGTCAGGCGAAGCCCCCGGTACACGCGACACCGCGCTGCTTCTCACCAGCGAACTCGCCACCAACGCCCTCATCCATGGCGACACTCGCAACACCGCCGAG
Organism: Nocardiopsis mwathae; assembly: GCF_014201195.1. Lineage (NCBI taxonomy): Bacteria > Bacillati > Actinomycetota > Actinomycetes > Streptosporangiales > Nocardiopsidaceae > Nocardiopsis > Nocardiopsis mwathae. The sequence continues at coordinate 3,774,417 of NZ_JACHDS010000001.1, forward strand.
CCCAAGACCGGGCGCCTGGCCGAGGCTCGTCCCTTCGCCGTGACCGTCGACATCGTGACCAAGGAGATCTCCATCCTGGTCACCGGGGCAGGGGCGAAGCGCGCAACGCCCGTCATCAGGCGGCAGCGGGAATGGAACGAGGCCGGGCGCGGCCTGGCCTGGGTCGAGGCACTATCCACCGCCTGGGGCACCTACGGCGACCGCGTCTCACGCACCGTCTGGTTCACCCTCACCCGCGCCCCCGTCCCCGTCACGGGATGACCCCGGGCATGAGAAAACCGCGCCGGCCCTAGGGCTAATAGGGCCGGTGCGGCACCCAGAAACCTACCCGACAGGCGCTCCCGCCCGCTGCCGCATTCCATGGGTGCGGAGGGGAAGAGCGGACCGGTGAGCGCCGCCCCGGGGTGTCCGTCCTGCCTGAGGGGGCGGGACGGGCACCCCACCAAGCCAGCACGCACGCCACGACGCCTCCCCGGGAGAAGCAACGTGAACGCCGCCGCCCGTACCCGAGCCAGGACCACGACATCCACCAGACGAAAGGGACCCCGACGCCACCGCCCCTACGCCGCCGCTCCCCCACCGGCCACCGCGCCCGACCGCGCACGCCTCACCGGCCCCAGCGCCTACGCCCCGCCCGCCACACCCAGGGGCCGCACGCTCCGCCCTCTTCCGGCTCCGGAACTCGCACGCCGCCCCAGCCCGCACCCCGCCCTGGGCGCCTGGTCAGGGCGCGAATCCGCCCGGCGGACCTACCGCGCCTACAAACGCCGCATCCTGAACGAAACCGCAGGCCGAACCCGCGCCCTCTTCCCCATCTGGGAACAGGCTCCCTTCAGCTGCGCCGTCATCGCCGCCCTCCTCCTCGCCAAGGCCCTCGGACTCCTCGGCTAGGAGGACCGGCCTTACACCCCCGGGTCCGACCATGCGCTCAGGGGCGGGGTCTGCTGGGCACCCCTGTCGACCCCCGCGCCTGACAGGTGCCCTCCTCCGTTGATCTCGGAGATATTGGGGTAAAAATCGACCGCGAGACCCCAATATCTCCGAGATCAACGGAAAGGGGGGTGGGAAAACGCTTACCATGCCTGCTTCGGCTCTGGTTAGCGGTTGGGGCAGCCGGATCAGCGACTGCGACCCGACCGGAACGGCGCCCTCTCGCTTCGCGTGAAGCGATTTCCGCCATACGGAAGCATTTCCTCTCCTGGCACCCATCATCCGTTGATCTCGGGGATATTGGGGTAAAAACCGGCCGGGTAACCCCAATATCTCCGAGATCAACGGAGGAGGCCACCCGTCCGGCGCGAGGGTCAACAGGTGCGCTCCCCCTCGTTCCTCGTCGCTGCCCCTGCGGTACGGGGCCGGGGCCGGACCGCGGCGGGCGACTATCACCCTTGCCCGTATCGGCTTGCGATGACGTCAACTTCACTTGCGAACTTTCCGACATGAGCGATGGGACGCATAAGTGATCGGTAGCCTCTGCCCCACACCAGCCAGGTTCCGACCTTGGGAGAGGCCCTATATGTCCAAGACCGTCGTCGTCGGGTCGCGAGGAAGCCGCCTAGCCCGCTCGATGGTGAGAGAACTCCTTGAGCCCCTGAAGCGCGCATATCCCGGTGTCGTCTTCAAACACAAGACCGTTATGACTGCTGGCGACCGCGACCGGACGACAGACCTCCGGAACCTGGCCGCAACTCCCGGGGTCTTCGCCAAGCAGATCGAGATCGCGCTACTTGCAGGCGAGATCGACGTCGCACTGCACTCCCTCAAGGACCTGGCCACCACACCCACTGACGGAACCCTGCTCGCAGCTGTCCCACTCCGAGCCGACCCCCGCGATGCCCTCTGCGGGAGTACCCTCCGCGGCCTTCCACACGGCGCGCGCGTCGGCACCGGATCGCCCCGTCGCATCGCCCAGCTCAAGGCCCTGCGCCCGGATCTCTCGACGGTTCCGATTCGTGGCAATGTCCCGCCTCGCCTTCGGAAGGCCCGCGATATGGACCTGGACGCGGTGATCCTGGCGGCTGCAGGGCTTCACCGCCTCGGCCTGTCCCAAGAGATCACCGAGGCTCTTGACATCGAGAGCTTCCCGCCTTCTCCGGCACAGGGCGTACTCGGTGTGCAGATCCGGAAAGACAGCACCGAACTCCACGACCTATTGAGCACGCTTCACGACCAGAGCACGGACTACGCGGTCAAAGCCGAACGATCGCTGCTGGCGGCACTTCACGGTGGATGCAGTGTCCCGGTGGGCGCCTTCGCCGATGTCCGTTCGGGCCAACTGCACCTCTCCGCGCAGGTGACCTCACTCGACGGGACAACGGTTATCCGCGCCACCCGGTCGTGCGCCCTGCACGACGCCGACGACCTCGGCAAGCAGTCTGCCTACGACCTCTTGGACCAGGGCGCCGAGCAGATCCTCAGCACCGCCCGGGAGACCCCTTCGAATACGTAGCGCGGAAAGGGAGATGCGTGGACAAGCAGTCGCTCACCGACCCCATGCCGGTCACCACACCCGCCAGCACCTTCTCTATCGAGCCGGTGTCCGGATCGAGCACGCTCCGCGGTCGCCTGCCACTGCGCAGGTTCCTACAGCGACAACCTGTGAGCCCGGCCGACCTGTGCATGCCCTTACTCGTCCACGAGAACGAGGATGCCGCGGACTCCGTGGTTCCCACGGTTTCCCTGCAGCGGCTCTCCGTCGAGGTCCGAGAACTCCGTCGCATGGGAATCGGGTCGGTCAAGATCTTCTGCGGCGGAAGCGTGCGCGACGATCGGGCCTGTGAAGCCGCCTCACCTGACAACCTCATGAACCGCGCGATTGCGACAGCCAAGGAAGCGGCCCAGGACATGGCGGTGATGACCGAGAACTGCCTGTGCTCCTACACCCATGCCGGCAACTGCTTCCTCACCAACGCAGACGGTGTCTTCGACTACGAGGGAACTCTGACTCTGCTGAGTGAGCAGGCCGTACAGCAGGCTGACGCGGGGGCCGACATCGTCGGACCGGCCGCCATGATCGACGGCGTTGCGGCCTCCACTCGCCAGGCGCTGAACCAGTCGGGCCACCGCGACGTCGGCATCATGCCCCATGTGATCTTCACATCCCGCTTGTATGACGGGTACCGGCGCGCCATGAACGCTGTGCCTGCCAGGGGAAACCGGCGTGCGTTCCAGATCCACCCTTCATGCCCGGAGCAAGCGGTCGCGCTTGCGAGGGACTTCCTCGCGGAAGGCGCTGACATGCTCCTTCTAGAACCGGCCCTGCACTCGCTGGACGTCCTTGTCTCCCTCCGCCAAGCCGCGGAAGTCCCACTCGTGCCGTTCAGTGTGTCGGGCGAGTATGCCGAACTCACACGGAACGGAACTCTCAAGCCGTCCGAGTACCGAGCCGTACTCCTGGAACGCCTGACCATGTTCAAACGGGCCGGAGCCACGACCATCATCACTTACGCGGCTAAGCAAGCGGCAGGCAACCTCGAAGCGTCATGACGCCTTGCGACCTCGGGGAATGCGTAGCACTGAATGGCGGCACCCGTTCATCGCAGATGACCATGGGAAATGATCGGGCGAATCGGATGCCGTCGGATGTAGGGCCATGGTCATCGGCGGGTGAGGCCCACCTGCCGGAGGCCAGGAGTGCCCACCGGTCGATCAGGGTCGCCCTATTGCTGCCCCTTGCCGCGGTTCTGCCAGGTTTCGTGGTCGGGGAAGAGGGCTGCGGTGGTGGGGCGGCACAGGACCAGGGCGAGGGCGGCCGCCGCGACCGCGGCGAGGGCCGCCATGATGGCGTACTGCTCGCTGGTCCACATGTAGTACGCGATGACCAGCACGAAGAGCTGCGTGACGACGACCGGCGTGCGCGCCCAGTCGTTCACCTGGTACAGCGCGAACGCGACGTAGCCGAGTGCGCCGGAGGCCAGCAGCGCGAAGATCGCGAGCGGCAGCGCCTGCTCCGCGTCGAACGCGCGACCCAGCGCGGTGTTGACCAGGACGTAGCCGCCCTCGACCGCGACGACCAGGGCGATCAGCGCCTGCAGCACCGCGGCGAGAGTGAGAGTGATCGGGCGTGAAGACACGTTCCAGACTAACCCCGCCGCGGTCACTAGACTGACCGGGTGCGTGCCCTCTTCATCGTGAATCCGCAGGCGACCACGACCACGCCGCGCTCCCGCGACGTCATCGTCGGAGCCATCGCGCGCGACGTCGACCTGCGCGTCGCGGTGACCGAGTACCGCGACCACGCCCGCGAACTCGCCTGCAACGCGGCGTCCGAAGGGTACGACCTGGTGATCAGCCTCGGCGGCGACGGCACCGTCAACGAGGTGGTCAACGGCCTGCTGGCCACCCCCGAGGAGCTGACCCGGCCGAGCTACGCGGCGCTCCCCGGCGGCAGCGCGAACGTGTTCATCCGGGCCCTGGGCCTGCCGACCGACCCGGTCGAGGCGACCGGCGCGGTGCTGGAGGCGCTGCGCTCCGGGCAGAAGCGGACGGTCGGGCTGGGCCGGATCACCAGCGACCAGGACGACCGGTACTTCACCTTCTGCGCCGGATTCGGGTGGGACGCCGACGTCGTGCGCGAGGTCGAGCGGCAGCGCCGGGCCGGGCGGCGGGCCTCCCCCGGCCTCTACATTTCGCTCGCGCTGAAGCTGTTCGTGCAGGGCACCATCCGCGACCCCGGGCTGACCGTGCAGTTCCCCGGGCACGACGCCGTCAGCGACCTGTACTTCGCGCTCGTCACGAACACGACGCCGTGGACGTATGCGGGGGCGGTGCCGGTGCAGCCGACCCCGCGGTCGCGCTTCGAGCTCGGGCTGGACGCGTTCGCGCTGACGCAGCTGCACACTCTGACCGTGGCGCGGCTGCTGCGCCGGATGATGTCGCACAGGGGGCTGCCGCCCCACGGGCGCGGGTACGTCAGCTGGCACGACCAGCCCTCGATCACCATCACCGCGCGGCGGCCGCGCGCGTTCCAGATCGACGGCGAATACCTCGGAGTGCGGAAACGGGTCAACTTCCAGTCGATACCGAAGGCATTACGAATCATCGGCTAATTCGCGGCTGTATCCGCAGGTGAGCGGCTCTGTGACGCACGCGACACGGCAGGCAAGAGGATGATATACCTTCGCTCTTGCGTGGTCGGACCATCCCTGTCAGAGTCAAAATATCGCCGCACGTTACGGGCGAGTAAAAGGGATGATTCCGAAGGTCACCGGGCCGGGTTCGGGTCGGTCGGCCTCTACGGATCACACCGCCGACGAACCCGTTGGGCGAGTGCGCAGGCGCACCCGGGGGCCGACGAAGACGTTCCTCCACAGCTGGGCGCCGAAGCAAGTGAATGCGTTCACAAGTCGCACACCCCAGTTCGCCTCACCGTGAGGAGTTACCCCGCATGGACTGGCGCCACCACGCAGCCTGCCGTGACGAAGACCCCGAGCTGTTCTTTCCGATCGGGAATTCCGGGCCGGCCCTGATCCAGATCGAAGATGCCAAAGCGGTGTGTCGGCACTGCCCCGTCAGCGCCGCGTGTCTGCAGTGGGCACTGGAGTCCGGGCAGGACGGGGGTGTGTGGGGCGGCATGAGCGAGGACGAGCGCCGCGCCCTCAAGCGCCGCCGCACCGCGCGTCCGCGGCCGATGATCCGCTCCGCGCTCTAGATGCGTCGATCTCGGCGAAGCGCACCGAACGATCGGCGGCGGTCATCGGTGCACTTCGCCGAGATCAACGGTAGGGCTGGACGTCGCTCTCCAGCGGCATCTCGATCGAGACACGGGTGCCACCGCTCTCGCGCGGCTTGATCTCCAGACTGCCGCCCAGTTCCCCGATGATGAGGGTCCGCACGATCTGCAGCCCGAGGTTGGTCGTGCCCTCGATGTCGAAGTCGGCGGGCAGCCCGCCCCCGTCGTCGATGACCTCGATCAGCAGGCGGCCGACGTCCTCCTCGCCCGCCATGGGGTCGTCGCGGCGCACCCGCACCTCGATGACGCCCTGCTCCTGCTTCAGCCCGTGCTCGACCGCGTTCTGCACCAGTTCCGCCAGCACCATCGACAGCGGGGTCGCGATCAGCGCCGACAGCATCCCGAAGTGGCCGACGCGGCGCGGGTGCACGGTCGCACCGGTGGAGGAGACCTCCGCCGCCATCTCGATCACCCGGTCGGCTATGTCGTCGAAGTCCACGACCTCGTCGGGGGTGTGCGACAGCATCTCGTGCACGATCGCGATCGACCCGACCCTGCGTACGGCTTCGTCGAGCGCCGCGCGCCCCTCAGGGATGTTCAGCCGCCGCGATTGCAGGCGGAGCAGGGCCGCCACCGTCTGCAGGTTGTTCTTGACCCGGTGGTGGATCTCGCGGATCGTGGCGTCCTTGGTCATCAGCTCGCGCTCGCGGCGGCGCAGCTCGGTGACGTCGCGGACCATGACCAGCGCCCCGGCGCGCACTCCCCCGGTGACCAGCGGTATCGAGCGCAGCTGGACCGTGGAGCCGCGCGCCTCCACCTCGGCCTCCTGCGGGACCCGGCCCCCGGCGGTCCAGGTCAGCGACTCGTCACGGGGGTCGCCCCCGGCCGCCGCGGCCAGTTCGAGCGTGGTGCGGTCCAGCCGCGCGCCCACGAGGTCGGCGGTCAGGCCGAGCCGCCGGTAGGCCGACAGCGCGTTCGGACTGGCGTAGACCACCTCGCCGTCGCGGTCGAGCCGCAGCAGGCCGTCGCCGACGCGCGGTGAACGCACCATCAGCGGCCCCTGGTCGCTGAACGGGAACTCGCCCTCGGAGATCATCTGCGCCAGGTCGCCGGCGCTCTGCAGGTAGGTGAGCTCCAGGCGGCTGGGTGTGCGGGCCGAACTGAGGTTGGTGCTGCGCTGGATCACCGCGATGAGATTGCCCTCGCGGCGGACCGGAATGGTCTCCTCGCGCACCGGCACCCCGCCGGACCAGTCCGGGTCGCCCTCGCGGCAGATGCGGCCCTCGTTCCACGCCCGGTCGATGAGGGATTTTCGGCCGATCAGGCGGGACTGGTTACTGCCGTCCGCGATCTCGGTCACGTCGTCGGGCAGGACGGTCTCCACAAGGTCGTCCTGGAACGCGGTTGGACCAGTGGTCGGCCGCATCTGGGAGACGGCGACCCAGCCGGTGTCGTCCCGCAGCCGGACCCAGAGCACCAGGTCGGCGAAGGAGAGGTCGGCCAGAAGCTGCCAGTCGGAGACCAGCGAGTGGAACCATTCCAGGTCCGCCGTCTTCAGCGCCGTGTAGCGCGTGATGAGATCACTGAGGTGAGGCACTCACAAATCATCCCACGGATGCGGGCATACTCAAGGGACAGGACTCGACCAGTGGTCCAAACCATTACATGGCCGGGAAAGCGGTGGAGGATACCGACGTGACGGGTCAGCGCACACTCGAAGACGGGCCTCGGGTTCCGAAGTACTACCAGGTCAAGAAGCTACTTCTGGAACTGATCGAAGCCATGCCCGCCGGAAACCCGGTACCCCCCGAACGCGCGCTCGCGACCCAGTTCGGAACATCGAGGACGACCGTGCGGCAGGCCCTGACCGAGATGGTCGTCGAGGGGCGGCTCCTGCGGATCCAGGGCAAAGGCACGTTCGTGGCCAAGCCCAAGGTCGCGCAGGTACTCCAGCTCACCAGCTACACCCAGGAGATGCGGGCGCACGGCCTGCACCCGGCGACCCGGATCCTGGACGTCAGCTACATCAACGCCGACGACCAGCTGGCGGAGCTGCTGGCCATCCGGTCGGGCGGGCGGGTGCTGCGCATCGAGCGGCTGCGGCTGGCCAACGGCGAGCCGATGGCCGTCGAGACGGCTCACCTGGCGGCCCGCCGCTTCCCGGGCCTGCGGCGGCAGCTGGACCGCTACGCGTCGCTGTACGAGGCGCTGGCCAGCGCGTATGACGTGCGGCTGGCGGAGGCCGAGGCGACGATCGAGACCGTGCTGGCGACCCCGAACGAGGCGCGGCTGCTCGGCGTCGATGTGGGCCTGCCGCTGGTGCTGCACAGCCAGCACAGCTTCGACGCCGACGGCAACCCGGTGGAGTGGGTGCGGTCGCTGTACCGGGGCGACCGGTACAAGTTCGTCACGCGGCTGCGCCCGCCCCGGGAGGAGTAGCCGCCGGGTGGACGAAGGCGGGCGGCGGGCCGTCGAGTGACCCCCGAAACGCGTCGTCTCGGCGGGTTGTGCGACGCGTCACGTCGCTGGTTTACTGACCAGTAATTTCAATTTCTCCGACACGCCCCACATGTCCGAGGAGAGTGACGCGTCCATGAGCACGTCCCCGTTCACCGGCCGCATCAGCGGGCACGGTGGCAGGCACGCCGTCGAGGTGGCCCGTCACCACGGCATCGACACGATGTTCACGCTGAGCGGCGGCCACGTGTTCCCGCTCTACGACGCGGCGGTGCAGCCCGAGCCGACGATGCGGCTGCTCGACGTCCGGCACGAGCAGACGGCCGTGTTCGGCGCCGAAGGCATCGGCAAGCTCACCCGGCGCGCCGGGATGGCCGTCGTCACGGCCGGGCCGGGCGTGACCAACGTCGTCAGTGGGATCGCCACGGCCCACTTCAACGGCTCGCCGCTGGTGGTGGTCGGCGGGCGCGCCCCGGACGGCAGGTGGGGGCAGGGCCTGCTGCAGGAGCTCGACCAGCCGCCGCTGCTCGCACCGATCACCAAGCGGGCGGCGACCGTGCACGCGACCGACGGCATCGCGGCGGCGATGGACGAGGCGTGCCGACTGGCCAACAGCGCCCACCGCGGGCCGGTGTTCCTGGACATGCCGATGGACCGGCTCTACGACCAGGCCGAGATCGAGCTGTCAGGCGCCGGGACGGCGGGCGGAAGGACACCGGACCCGGAGGCCGTCGCCGACATCGCCCGGCTGATCGGCGAGGCCGAGCGGCCGCTGTTCGTGTTCGGATCGGACGTGTGGATCGACGGCGCCGAGCGCGTCGCCCTGGAGACCGCCGAGGCCCTCGGAATCCCGGTCGTCACCAATGGTCAGGGGCGCGGCGTACTCCCGGCCGGACACCCGCTGCTGGCGACCCGAGCCCGCGGCGCGGCCCTCGGCGGAGCCGACCTGGTGGTGGTCGTGGGGACACCGCTCGACTTCCGACTCGGGCACGGACTGTTCGGCGGGAAGGACGGCGCGCCGCTGGCCAAGGTCGTGCACGTCGCCGACGCGGAGGCGCAGATCGCGACCCACCTGACGCTGGCGGGTTCGGTGTCGGGCGACCTCTCGCAGGTGCTCCGCGGAATCGCCGACGCGGCGAAGCCGAGCGGCGCGGTCGAGCAGTGGCGCTCCACGCTCACCGAGGCCACCAAGGCGGCGGTGGCGGGTGACGCGGAAGCCCTCGCGAGCGACGCCGACCCCATCCACCCGGCCCGCATCTACGGCGAACTGAACAAGATCCTGGACGACGACGCCGTGGTCATCGGCGACGGCGGCGACTTCGTCTCGTACGCGGGGAAGTACATCGAACCCAAGCAGCCCGGCAACTGGCTCGACCCCGGCCCCTTCGGCTGCCTGGGGACAGGCCTGGGCTACTCCATCGCCGCCCGCCTGGCCCGCCCGTCGTCGCAAGTCGTCACACTGCTGGGCGACGGTGCTGCGGGCTTCTCCCTGATGGACGTCGACACCCTCGTCCGCCACAAGCTCCCGGTGGTCATGGTGTGCGGCAACAACGGCATCTGGGGCCTGGAAAAGGCCCCGATGCAGGCCCTCTACGGCTATGACGTTGTCGCCGACCTCAACCCGCAGACACGGTACGACCAGGTCGTCGAGGCATTGGGGGGTGGCGGCGAACTCGTCACCGAGCCGGAGGAGATCGCCCCCGCCCTGCGTCGGGCCTTCGACTCAGGCGTCCCCTACCTGGTCAACATCGCCACCGACCCGGAGAACGTGTACCCGAGGAAGACGATGGGGGTGTAGGGGCGTCCCCGCATTGCGGGGCTCACCCCAGTCGGCCCTGAATTCGGGTTCCATGGAACGGGTCCATCCCCGCACCTGCGGGGCTCACCCGTCGCGGACCCATTGGGAGGGCCGGTTGTCGGGTCCATCCCCGCACCTGCGGGGCTCACCCTTCATGAACTGGGGTGATGTGGCGCGTTGTTAATTTGTGACATCCGGCCGCTGCTCTTGCACCGCAGCCAGAAAGCGTTCGCGGTTGACGATAGCGCGGGACACCGTCCCTTTCGCGATGGGGTGGACGTCTCGAACGACGGTCACGTCGAACACCAGGCGCTTGCCGTCGACCGCCACCAGGAGAGCCGTGGCCTGGACCTGCGTGCCGACGGCGGTCGGGGCCGTGTGTGACAGTGCGACGTTGGTCCCGACGCTGGTCTGCCCCTCGTCCAAGTGGCCGGACAGGGCATCGACGGTGGCCTCTTCGGCCAAGGCCAGCACTCGTGGGGTTCCCAGCACCGGAACGTCGCCGCTGCGGAGGGCGATGGCGGTGTCGTTGTCGGACACGGCCAGAACCGCCGTGCCTCGAAGTCCCTCGCTGATGGTCATGCGGGTGAACCTACCGGATGGCCGTCCGCGGCTTCGGCGTGGGACGGCCGGTGGGCGCCATCGGGTCCGGTGGCGCTCCTCTCAGGGCGTCCCGCCTGTGCGGCTACTCGACGACGGCGAGCCGGTCGCCCGCCTGGACCACGTCGCCCTCGGCGACGTCGATGCTGGCCACGGTCCCGGCTTCCTCCGTCAGGACCGGGATCTCCATCTTCATCGACTCCAGGATGAACAGGGTCGCGCCGGCGTCGACCTTCTCGCCGGGGGCCACCTCCACCTTGAAGACGTTGGCGACCATCTCCGCGTGGATCTCGGCCATGCTGTGCCCCTTTTCTTCCCCTGATGGCGATTGTTCCTGAACGGGGAAAGATCCTACGGCAGTACCCACCGGTAACGTTCCTGGTCAACGCCGCGCGCGGTCCCGGTCGAGGACACGTGCCGCCGCCTCCACCACGTCCGTGTCGTACTCCCGGCCCGCGTCCATGCGCAGCCGCTGCAGCACCGCCTCGATCCGGTCGGCGTCCCTGGACTCACCCACCAGGTCGTCGAACGCGTTCGCCACCTTGATGATCCTGCTGCCCAGCGGCGGCGGCCCGTCGTCCCCGTCCCCTTCGCAGGCCTCGCACTGGCGCCGCACCAGTTCGGCCACCGCGTCGAGCACGCCGGTCTCCCGGATGACCGCCGACCCCAGCTCGGCGATGCGCCGCTGCTCCCGCGGGGAGGCCAGCACGGTCGCCCCGCCCGCGATGGGGTCGCGCAGCGACAGCTGCCCGATGTCGTGCATCAGCGCCGCGTACTCCAGCTCCAGCAGCTCCGACTCGCGCATTCCCAGTTCGCAGCCGATCAGCCGGGCCAGTCGGCTCACCCGCCGCGAGTGGCCGGTCTCCACGTATCCCCCGACCTCGGTGACACGTGACAGGGAGCGCACGGTCTGCAGGTAGGTCAGCCGGATCTCGGCGAAGCGCCGGAACGCCACCTGGGTGACCAGCAGCGGCGCCGTGAACACGAGCAGCCCGACCAGCCCCGTCACCGTACTGGCCAGCGCGATGAGCATCCCCGACGACCCGATGGCCATGCCGATCGCGAACTGCGCGCGCAGCTCGTCGCCGAAGGCCACGCTGATCCGGGTGTGCAGCCGCTCGGCGCGGATGGTCGCCGCCAGCGCGGCGTCGACCAGCCAGGCCCCGGCGACCAGGGCCGTCATCACGGCCACGACCAGCCACCAGTGCTCGGAGTCGGGCGGCACCTCGTGCACGAACGGCCGGAACACCAGTGCGGTGATCTCGACGATGAGCAGCCGCCGGGCGAGGTCGCTCCACCTCGGCTCGCGGCCGACCGCGATGTGCGGCAGCTCACCGAGCGCGATCCCCAGGGTCACGACGGCGATGACCTGCCAGGCCGAGTGCGTCGCCGTGACACCGCCGACGCTCAGCAGGAACGCGTACCCGATGGCGCCGGCGGAGGCGATCGGCGCGACCTCCCGGTGGCCCGGCAGGGTGATGCGGGCGAGCTCCCCGGCCGCGATGAGCACGCCGAAGGCCAGCGCGGCGTGCGGCTCCACGAAGCCGACCAGCAGCGTCCAGACGAGCGATCCGGCGGCGCAGCCGCCGGCCACCGTGATGAGCAGCGCCCGCGCCGGGTCGATACGGCCGGGGTTCCATCCCCGCCTCCGCACCCCGATTCCCTCCACTCCGGGCCTCCGTTGCAGGATCATCGCTCGCTTTCCCCCGCGACCCGCAGCGGGACGCTGGGGTCGTCGTGGTCCTGCTGGGCCACCACGGCGAGGTCGTCGTCGGGCGGCTCGACCGCGTCAGGGGCCTCCCAGCCGTCGCGGGCCACGGCGGAGATGAGGGCGTCGACCATCCTCGGGTCGAACTGCGGACCCGCGCAGCGGCGCAGCTCGGCGATGGCCTCGCCGATGGAGCGCGCCTTGCGGTAAGAGCGGGTGGAGGTCATGCAGTCGAACGCGTCCGCCACCGACAGGATGCGGGCGAACTCCGGGATGTCCTCGCCGGACAGCCCCATCGGGTAGCCCTTGCCGTCCATGCGCTCGTGGTGGTGCATGATGCCGGCGAGCGCCTCGTCCAGGAACCCGATCTCCCGCACGATCTCATATCCGCGCATCGGGTGCAGCTGGATGGCGGCGTACTCCTCCTCGGTCAGGCGCCCGGACTTCTGCAGCACCTTGGTGGGGACGCCGAGCTTGCCGACGTCGTGCAGCATCCCCGCGTAGCGGATGGTGTGCACGCGCTCGGCGTGCATGCCCAGTTCCTGGGCGATCATCACGGCGGCCTTGCCGACCCGCATGCAGTGGCCGCGCGTGTAGTAGTCCTTGGTCTCCACGGCCTGGCAGAGCGTGGCCAGGGTGGCGTCGTGCGCCTTCTGTTCGGCGATGTACTGGTCGAACGCCCAGCGGGCGATGAACAGCGGGAGCAGTACCAGCAGCACGGCGAAGGCGCCGACCGCACCCCAGATGGCGGCGATGAACAGGCCGAGCATCCCGTAGCCGACCGACGACAGTTCGAGGCTGGCCAGCGGCCGCCACCGCACCCGGCGCGGCCGCTGGATGTGTACGGCGCCCAGGCACCACATCAGGCCGCCGACCAGGGCGCTGTTGACGACGGTGTGGGTGAGGATCGCCACGGTGAAGGGCAGGACGATGAGCGGGAAGTCAGCGCCCTCGGGGATCCCCATTCTGCCGCCGAGCAGCTGGAAGACGTACCCGGCGGCGTAGCCGGCCAGGGCGAACTGGGCGCCGTTGAACAGCCGCTTGACGAGGTTCTGGCGGCGGAAGACGACGAAGCACGAGGTGAACCCGACCACGGCCGCCCCGATCGGGCCGACCAGCACGACGGCCGCCAGGGAGACCGACGAGCTCGGCGAGAGCCCCGTCTGCCCCGTCTTCCCCGAGACGACCATCGTGCCGATGGACTCGGCGACCACGAACAGGACGGCCAGCAGGATCAGGGTGGCCGGGTCGATCCCCGTGTAGGGACCGTGCAGCAGGACCGCCACGGCGCTGAGGACGACGAGGCCGACGTACAACCGCGCCGCTCCCGGAAGCGAACGCAATTCTCGGTACCTCCTGCCCCGATGCCGACCGAACCGTCATGATTTCATCGATTCCGTTCTACCACCAGGACCACCCGCCGACGTGGGTGAGGAGCCACCCCGCTGCCACAACCAGGTACATCACTTTCGCGACCAGCAAAGCCACGGCCTACCGTCCTCTCCGGAGCCTCGGCACCGCGCACCCCCGTGAATCTCCCCCGGGCGCGGCGCGAATATACCCCCATACGGCGGATATGACGGCTCAGTTTAACGGCCCCGGGGCCACTATCGATTTCCCCCGACCGAACGCCGAGACAAGCGGGAGAAACCCACCTCTCTCCGCTTTCAAACTGTGGAAATACGATTCAATTTCGTAGTCGGAGAAAGTCACTCTCCGCAATCTCTTTCCCGACATCCCATGGCACGAAATCACGAACCCACGGCCACCCCTGAGCCCCATTGACCCCACGCCGACCAGGTGTCATCACCCTGTGCAACAGAAGTTCACGCGCGGCGCGTGTATCGGCCCGCCCCCATCACCCCCGCCGTCAGGGAACGAAAGGCGATGGCGAGGGCCACGCGCCACTAACACCCCGCTGACCGGCGCGGACACCATTCCACGACCAAAACCCGACGGGGGACGCCGGTGCGACCTTCGGTTGATGTTTGAAGGACATCATGGACATGTCCAGATATAAACAGAACGGCGGTCGACGATACCGCCAGCTGTATCTTATCCGCTCTTCCCCTGTTTCGCCCCTGGTTCGCGGCATATGGCGGTGCTATGCCGCACTTGGGGCAGGAGAGCCGGGAGACGACGCCCGGGGCGGCGCCCATTCCCCGGCCCCTCCCCGGGACTACAGCAGCGGCAGGGGAGGAACAGCCGGGCCCGCGCCGAGCGCACGCACGCGGCGCGCGCCGGACGGGCGGGCCGGAGCAGCCCGGGAGACCCGGGAATTCCAGGACGTCCCGCCCGGGTCCGGGCATCCAGGGTCCCCGGCGCCTAGACGCTGCGCTCGCGCGCCTCCTGCTCCTTCTGCGCCGCCTCAAGCCGGTGCAGGACCTTCTCGCGCAGGTCCTGGGGAACGGGATCGCACCCGCAGTGCTTGGCCACCAGCTTCTTCACGGCCTCTTCGAGGCCGTACTCCTCCAGGCACGGACCGCACTCGTCGAGATGCTTGCGAATCTCGTCGCAGTTGGTCTCCGCGAGCTCGCCGTCGATGTAGGTGTACACCTTGGCCAGAACGTCGCTACAAGGCGTAGCGTGCGGTTTGCCGCACATCATCGCTGGTCCCTCCGACGTGCCCCACCGGTTGATGCTTCCATGGCCCCGGCCTCGATCCCCCCCGACGGGAGGATGCCGCGGTCGACCGCGTACTCCTCAAGGAGCGAACGCAGCTGGCGTCTCCCCCGGTGCAGGCGCGACATCACGGTCCCGATCGGGGTGTCCATGATCTCGGCGACCTCCTTGTAGGCGAACCCCTCGACGTCCGCCAGGTAGACCGCGATCCGGAAGTCCTCCGGAAGCTCCTGCAGCGCACGCTTGACGTCACTGTCGGGAAGGTGCTCCAGCGCCTCGGCCTCGGCGGACTTCAGCCCGGTGGAGCTGTGCGACGCCGCCTGCGCGAGCTGCCAGTCCTCGACGTCCTCCGTCCCCGCCTGCTTGGGCTCCCGCTGCTTCTTGCGGTAGGAGTTGATGAAGGTGTTGGTGAGGATCCGGTACAGCCATGCCTTGAGGTTCGTTCCCTCCTTGAACTGGTGGAACGAACCGAACGCCTTGGCGAACGTCTCCTGGACGAGGTCTTCGGCGTCGGACGGGTTACGGGTCATCCGCAACGCGGCCGAGTACAGCTGGTCCAGGAACGGGAGGACGTCCCGCTCGAACCTCGCTCCTCGATCCTCGATCGTCTCTTGGCCCTGATTCAAACCCGCCTGCCTCCTTGTGCTGGCATCTCGTGGGGCAACCGTAGCCTCACGATACGGCCCGGGGGCGGCGGCACGCACGCTGGAGTCCGGCGGCGACACATCCGGACGACTCTTCAGCAAGCAAGCGCTGGCGCTGGGCATGAACCTGCCTTTACTGTCCTTATCAGGTCGCACTCGACGGTTGCGGGGCCGTGAACCGGCCGAGACCCGGGGTGCGGCCGGGGCTGACGGGTGATGTGGATGCCAACAACGGGCACCGCCCGGTGATTCCGCCCCGTCATAGCGCCGACACCGCCCATGACTTCCTCCGACGGCTGAATCCCGGGAGGTGAGGCGTGAAAGAGTACGGGTAAAACCTCAGCATCAGACGTGGGAGAGGAGCGTGCGTGCATCCGTCCTCTAGTTCGGCAGCCCATGTGCCGAAGTCCCCGTCCACCGATACCGCACCGGACCCCCAAGCGATGCGGTCCCCTGCGGCACATTTCTCCACCACGGATTCACTGACCGCCTACTGGCGGTTCTACTGGGCGGTAGCCGACGCCCAGCTGGCCCGCTGGCTCCCCCGAGCCCCCGGGCTGATCCTGGACATGTCCCACCCGGACTTCCCCGGCGCGCAGCGCGCCGTGGCCGCCGGGCACGATGTCGTCCCGCTCCTCCCCTCGGTCGACAGGACCGTGCGACGCCCGCTGACGCTCGTCAACGGCCACGCCCCCGCCCAGCGCGGCCAGACCCCCGGTCGGCTCCGCCCGGTCGTCGGGGACGCCACGCTGCTGCCGAGCTTCGCGTCGAACGTGTTCGACGGCGTCATCGCCGACAACCGCGTCCTCTCCCAGCACCTGGCGACCGAGTCGTCACTGGCCGAGATCGCGCGAGTGCTGCGCCCCGGCGGGCGCACGCTGCTGTCCGTCGACTCCGTTGTGCTGGGCATGGCGCTACTGGCCGAACAGGACTGCTGGCCGGAACTGAGCTTCGCCCCCATGGCCGACGTCCTCCTGGTCCCGTGGCCCGACGGGTCCATCACCCGGTGCTTCACAGCCGAACAACTCTGTGAACTGCTGACCGAGGTGGGTCTGGAGCTGGAATGGATCAAGCCGCGTACGGTGCTGTCGGCATCGACGGTGGAAATGATGGTGAACGGCGACCCGAGAGCACTGAACCGGCTGGTCGACATGGAACTGAAAGCGGCCGAGTCCGACGACTACGTCGGCGTCCACCTCCTAGCCAGCGCCCGCAAGCCCGACAAGAGAGCCTAGGTGGCCGACCGCCACCCACCACCGAAAGATAACGCGAGGATAACGCCTCGCGTTATCGCAGGTCATTTGCTGTGAGCCCCGCACACGCGGGGAAGGTGGCGGGGCGCAGCAGTGGGCCGCCGGGGTGCCTGACGGCACCCCGGCGGCCTACGTTCGTTCAGGACCCAGCCCGACGAGGAAGCATCTCCCCTAGTCGGTGATCGGCAGGTAGACGCGCTTGCCCTGGTCGGCGAACTCTTCGGACTTGTCCTGCATGCCCTTCTCGATGGCTTCCACCGTCGACAGGCCGTTCTCCTCCGCGTACTTGCGGACGTCCTGGGTGATCTTCATCGAGCAGAACTTCGGTCCGCACATGGAGCAGAAGTGCGCGGTCTTCGCCGGCTCCGCAGGCAGGGTCTCGTCGTGGAACGACTGGGCCGTTTCCGGGTCGAGGGCCAGGTGGAACTGGTCCTGCCAGCGGAACTCGAAGCGCGCCTGGGACAGGGTGTCGTCCCATTCCTGCGCGCGCGGGTGGCCCTTGGCCAGGTCGGCGGAGTGGGCGGCGAGCTTGTAGGTGATCACGCCGGTCTTGACGTCGTCCCGGTTGGGCAGGCCCAGGTGCTCCTTGGGCGTCACGTAGCAGAGCATCGCCGTGCCGTGCCAGGCGATCTGCGCCGCGCCGATGGCCGACGTGATGTGGTCGTACCCGGGCGCGATGTCGGTCGCCAGCGGCCCCAGCGTGTAGAACGGGGCCTCACCGCACAGCTCCTCCTCCAATCGCACGTTCTCGGCGATCTTGTGCAGGGGCACGTGGCCGGGACCCTCGATCATCACCTGGACGTCGTGCTCGCGCGCGATGTGCGTGAGTTCGCCCAGCGTCCGCAGTTCGGCGAACTGCGCCTCGTCGTTGGCGTCGGCGATCGACCCCGGCCGCAGGCCGTCCCCCAGCGAGAAGGTGATGTCGTACTCGCGGAAGATCTCGCACAGCTCCTCGTAGTGCGTGTAGAGGAAGCTCTCCTTGTGGTGGGCCAGGCACCACGCGGCCATGATCGAACCGCCGCGCGACACGATGCCCGTGACCCGCTTCGCCGTCAGCGGGACGTAGCGCAGCAGCACGCCGGCGTGGACGGTCATGTAGTCGACACCCTGCTCGGCCTGCTCGATGATGGTGTCTCGGTAGATCTCCCAGGTCAGCTCGGCCGGGTCGCCGTTGACCTTCTCCAGCGCCTGGTAGATCGGCACCGTGCCGACGGGCACCGGGGAGTTGCGCAGGATCCACTCCCGCGTCTCGTGGATGCGCTTGCCGGTGGACAGGTCCATGATCGTGTCGGCGCCCCACCGGCTGGCCCACACCATCTTCTCCACCTCCTCGGCGACCGAGGAGGTGACGGCGGAGTTGCCGATGTTCGCGTTGATCTTCACCAGGAAGTTCTTGCCGATGATCATCGGCTCGGACTCCGGGTGGCGGCGGTTCGCGGGGATGACCGCCCGCCCGATGGCGACCTCGGACCGGACGAAGTCCGGGTCCATGCCCTCCCGGGCGGCGATGAACCGCATCTCCGGGGTGATGACGCCGGCCTTCGCGTAGGCCAGCTGGGTGACCGCCCCGTTGACGGGGGTGCGGTCGTTGATCCACGCCTCGCGTGTCCGGGCGAGCCCGGCGTGCACGTCGATGGTCGTGGAGGAAGCCGCGTCCGTATACGGACCGGAGGTGTCGTACAGATCGATGTGGCTGCCGTTGCTGAGTCCGACCCGCCGCTGCGGGACCCGGAGCGTCCGCCCGAAGTCGGGGTCTTCGACCTCCAGGTAGACCTTCTCCGACCCCATGATGGGGCCCGTGGTCACGGTGGGTTGGACACTACGGTCGTCAAGCGCCGTCAAGGCACGCCTCCCTACGCCGGAATTACCCGAACAGGTTCTGCGGTCGGCGGCGCCGTCCCCTTCGGGGGACAGCCGCCCTCTCAGCCCGCCAAGGCGCGAGCTCCCGCGGTTCTTCACTTTTCTCGTCCGTGCGCCGTCACGGCGACCGGCCTGCGCACCCCCGCCGAGCGGGTGCGACGCGGATCGGCGCGGTCCCGTGTGCACGGCCACGGACCCGGTATGACCGGGGCCACGATACCCATGACGTGCGCGAGGTTTCCACCCCGGGGGGCGGATCGCGGCGCGCGCGGTCCGGCGGGGACGGATGGGGCGAAGGGAGGCGCGCGGCTAGAACAGGGTGCCCGACTCGGGCTCGTCCTTCACCGGTTCCAGCAGCTCGGGGCCGTTGTTGCGGACACTGTTGACCTCGGTGCCCACCTGCTGGATCCCGAAGTCGCGCACCGGTGTCGCGGCCATGACGTGCTGGAGGTCGGCGAGCTCGGCGGCGGGGTCGAGCCAGGTGTCCCAGGCGTCGCGCGGGACGACGATCGGCATCCGCTCGTGGATGTGCTCCAGCTCGGGTGCGGCCTGAGTGGTGACGACGGTGCAGGTCCACAGCCAGGCGCCGGGGTCCTCCTCCGGGAGTTCCGGGTCGCGCCAGCGCTCGAACAGTCCGGCGAGGGCGAGCGGTGAGCCGTCGGTGTAGCGGACGGCGTAGGGGCGCTTCTTCGCTTTGGCCTTGCGGCGCTTGTGCCCGGGGTCGGTGGCGGGGGACGTGCCGGGCTCGGCGGCGCCGGGGGCCTGGTCGTTGGGGAGCAACTGCCACTCGTAGTAGGCGTCGGCGGGCAGTAGGCAGCGGCGGCGCTTGAACGCGGCGCGGAAGGACGGCTTTTCGGCCACCGTCTCGCTACGCGCGTTGATCATCTTGTAGCCGACGTTGACGTCCTTCGCCCAGGACGGCACGAGCCCCCAGCGCAGCGTGCGCAGGTACTGCGGCCCGGTGGGGTGGGCACCGCGGCCGACCTCGCCGGGCGGCGTCCCGAGCACGGCGTAGACGGGTTTGCCGGGAGCGATGTTGTAGTCGGGCTGCAGTTCCTCCAGGGGCGGCCAGGCACGGGCGTCGCGGGCCGCCTCGACCGCTTCGTCGATCTCGGGGAGGTCGAAGGCGAGCTGCAGCTCGTGCTGATTTCGCGCCTGGGCATAACGACCGCACATGGGGGCCAGTATTTCACCGGCCGTGGCGCGCGGTGAACACTCCGGGCCGGGGAGCGCGGCGGCGGCCGCCGCCCGTTTCGTGTCGGGTGTGGTGCTCCCCTGGTCGGCATGCGCGGGCGGTCACCGCAGCCGGCCGAGGACCTGCCGGATGAGGTCGATGGAGCGCCGGGGCGGGTACGCCTCGGCCTGCAGGGCGCCGAAAAGGGAGAGCATGCGGTTGACCTTGTCCGACTCGCGGAAGCTCTGCCCGCCGAAGGTGTTCTCCATGTGCAGCAGGTTGCCGGTGGGGAGCTCGAAGATGCGGAACGGGGTGCACAGGCCCGGGTGGTGGCCGATGTCGTCGGGGATCACCTGCAGCCGGATCTTGCCGCTGCTCATCAGCTTCTCCAGGTGTTCGAGCTGGAGGCGCATGATCCTGCGGTCGCCGATGGTGCGGGTGATGACGACTTCGTCGACGACGAACCACAGGGCGGGGGCCTCGGGCAGGACCGCGTCGAGGCGTTCGCTGCGGGCCTTGACGACCGATTCGATGCGCTCGGCCGGGACGCCGACCTGACGTGCGCTGATGAGGGTGCGCGAGTAGTCGGGGACCTGCAGGAGCCCGGGGACGAGGATCGGGTGGTACTCGCGGATCCGCCGCGAGGCGCGCTCCATGCGCAGGACGCCGCTGAACCCCTCGGACAGCTCGTCGCCGTCGCCCAGTTCCGCCCGGAGCTGGCGGAGGGTGCCTCCTGTAGCGAGCTCACGATCCAGAATGTCGCAATGCTCCGCCTTTGGGGTCCGTGTTCCTTTTTCGAACGCACCGATCAGCTGTCGCGATATCCCCACCGAACGCCCGAGCTGGTCCTGCGTTTTCCCAGCTCGTTCGCGTAGACGCCGGAGTTCGGCGCCCCACCGGAGCCACGCTCCATTCCCTTTCTCCACCATGTTCCAAAGTTGACACAGTGCGCCACATCATGCCACGGATTCCACGAAAAGCTAGAGTCATGTGGCTTCTATGGAAGGTCGGCCGCCGTCACGCCATTCTTGGAGCAGAGCACGGGAATCGGAGAACCACATGAGATCGCCGAGGGCGCGGGCCCGCCTTCTCCGCACGAGTACGGCCACGACCACCAGGCACATCGCTGCCTCCGCGACATGTCGGGGGTGGCCGTAGTGCTGGCCGCACGACCGACCTTCCAGACACGGAGCGGGGTCACGACCGTGACGCGCGGGCGCATCCGCATCACCTACGACCGCCACGCCGCAGAGTCCCGCCAGTGGAGTGTCCACTTCGACGGAAAACAGGTCGCCGAACGGGTGAACATGGACGACGCCCACTGGGCGCTACTCACCTCCGGCGTCACCACCATGCCGGAGGCGGTCGACCTACTGAACGCCGCCAAGGGGTGCCAGAGCGCCCGCCGACGCCTCAGGCGGCAAGGAGCAGCGTGATCGTCGCCGATCGGCAGGACCTGGCGGGTCGACTGTCCGACGTGGACGATCGCTTCGCTCAGGTCGACACCCCACTCGACCGACTCGAAGTCGGCCAGGCCGAGATGCGCGACGTCCTCACCCGTATCGCCGCCACGATCGGCGCCTGATCACGCGGTCGCGCCGGCGACCTCGATCACGGGCTCGTGGTGGACCGGGAAGTTCACCGAGCGGGCGATGAAGCAGACCTGGTTCGCCCGCCGGTGCAACTTCTCGGCCACCTCGACCATGCTGGCGTCGGCGACCGTGACCACCGGGTGGAGGGTCACCTCGGAGAAGTCACCGGACGAGTCGGCTCGGGTGACCATGGTGCCGGTCGCCCGGTCCTCATAGGCGACCACGTTCACCTTCGCCGCCACCGCCAGCGCGAGATACGACAGCATGTGGCACTCGCTCAGCGCGCTGACCAGTAAGTCCTCCGGGTTCCAGCGGCTGGGGTCGCCGCGGAAGGCGGCATCGGCCGATCCCCTGATCACCGGGCGCCCCTCGGCCTCGATGTCGTGGGAGCGTCCGTAGTCGCGATACCGCGTGGTGCCCGATCCGGTGTTCCCCGTCCACCGCGTCCGGACCTCGTAGTGGTGCACCTTGTCCGCCATCGCTCCCCCTTCGGTCCGATCAGATGTTCGACGGCGTCTCGCGGCCCAGCATGCCATGTCGTGATCCCGATGTGGAGCACGGGACGCGGGAACGCCATGTCGACCGTCCGCACCGAGCGGACTTCTCCTATCGCACCCGGACCGCGGTCCGGTTCTCCACCGTCCGTTTCCGGACACGAAGCCAAAGATCAATCACTGAAAAGATCCACATCCACACGTCCACCGCAGTGTCAGACGTACCACGCCAGCTGCACGGACTCGATCGACACTCTTTCCGCTCCAGCAAGAAACACCAGCCATCCCATCCTCGCGATCAAAATGATCACAATGGTCGGCTTGCTACGTTGAAGCCGCCTATCCGCGAGACTGAAAGGGATAGCTTTGCCCCCCCTTATTAGACGTTCTCTATGCATCGGATCCGCTGTCACGCTGGCACTGGCCCTGACGCAGCTGCCCGCCACCGCGGAGCCCCAGGCCAGCGGCGCTTCCTCAACCCCGTCTACCGACATTCTGGATGTGAATGCCTTCGCCGAAGACCTCGCACAGGCCGTCGAGTCACTGAACAAGGAGTTTCTCGTCGGAGACGCCCAGACTGCGTCCGCAAACCCGCAGGATGCGGCTTCGTCTCTGGTAGACACGACCATCAAAAAGGAATCCCCCCTAGACGCACCCGCCATACGGGAAAGCCTGTCGCAGGAAGCAGTTCGCCTCATCGGGTCCCAGAGAGTACTGACGGAGGAAGACGGAATCGAGATCGAGTCGACGTCCGTCTCGGTCGACTCCGTCGATGTGGAGGAGTCGTCTCAGACGTCATCGACGATCGTGACCGTCGACCTGCACATCATCCGTGACATGGGCAAGGATGACTTCGGTGAGAATGCGGCATGGGAAGAGGTCATCCCCTACGTCACCCGGCTCAACGAGACCACCGGCATACCGATGTCACTCGACATCATGAACGAGCCCGAAGACCAGGTCGAAGGGCAGGACCCCATCCAGATCGACGGCCCAGTGGCTCCCACGCCCTCCACTCCCGAAGAGCAGGAGCTCTACGAATACGGCGGCCCCCGAGATGAGGTCGAAACCCGCGGCCTCAGCGCAGCGAACCGAGCCAAGGTGTCCCGCTACGCCAAGAAGCACTGGAAGAACTACAACAAGAACTACCGCCGTTTCGGTCAGGACTGCACCAACTTCGCGTCACAGGCTCTGCGTGCGGGCGGTTGGAAGCACAAGACCGGCTACTACAAGTCAACCTCCGCGTGGTGGTACAACAGACTCAACCAGTCACGATCCTGGGTCAACGCCGAGTACTTCTACCAGTTCGCCCTGAAGAAGTCCAAGCGTACGAGCATGCACAGCAGCCCCGGCAAGCTCCGGACCGGTGACATCCTTCAGTACCGGACGAAGAGGGACAAGGCCAAGAGCCACACCATGATCACGACCGGCAGAAAGAAGGGGCAACCCCTGCTCACCTATCACACCCGAGACACGCTGAACAAGCCTCTCTCTCAGATCAGAAAGCCCAATAGAATTCTCTATCCTCACAAGGTATGAACCATAGAACCGGAGATCCGAGTGATAAGGAATGCGGTCTTGGCCGTCCCCCTGCTAGCGTTCCTCTCCGTCACAACAGCCTGTTCGTCTCCGGGCTCGGAATGCGGATCAGGCACTGACTCCGCCGAAAGCGCTGTTCAGAGATTCCTAGCGGACGTTTCTGCAGGACGCGACGAGGGCGCGTGCCGCTATCTCACCGAGGGGCGGACGCCCGACTCACGCGAAGCCGAGGCACTTCGTACCCGGTTGGGTGGTGCGGACCCCGCGTCGTTGAGGATCGCTACGACCGACCAGATGGGCGCAGAACACGTCGTTACCGTGCGAACGGATGACGGCACCTGGGTGGGCGACTTCAGCGTGATCGAGGGGGACTCCTTCCTCCTCTCCTCGTGGGTGACCGACGAGGAGTATTCCCCGGACGCTTCGGACGCGGACTCGTCCTAGCGTCCCGCTCCGCACCGATGAGTACGGCCCCGACCACGTGGTCGGGCCGGTGCGCACGGCAGAAGGCCACAGGTCGGCACCGGCCCCGGCTACCCTTGGGGCATGCCGACCTCCGCACCGACCTGGCCTGCTCCTACCGCCCGCGGCCCCGTGGACGCCACGGTCAGCCTGCCCGGATCGAAGTCGATGACCAACCGCGCGCTGATCCTCGCGGCGCTCGCGGAGACGCCCGTCGTCGTCCGACGCCCGCTGCGCAGCCGCGACACCGACCTCATGGCCGCCGCCCTGCGCGCCCTCGGGATCGGCGTGGTGGAGCAGGGGGCCGACTGGGCCGTCACGCCCGCCCCGCCGCGCGGGCCGGCCGCGCTGGACGTCGGCAACGCGGGCACGGTCATGCGGTTCGTCCCGCCGCTCGCGGCACTCGCCGACGGCGACGTCGACTTCGACGGCGACCCGCGGGCGCGCGAGCGTCCCGTCGGTCCGCTGCTGGACGCCCTGCGCGCCCTCGGCGCCGACATCGACGACGGCGGGCGCGGCGCCCTTCCCCTCGTCATCCACGGCACCGGCGCCCTGCGCGGCGGCCCGGTCACCCTGGACGCCTCCAGTTCCTCCCAGTTCGTCTCCGCGCTGTTGCTCAGCGGCGCCCGCTTCGGCGACGGGGTGGAGGTCCGCCACGTCGGCGACCCGGTCCCCTCCCAGCCGCACCTGGACATGACCGTGGAGATGCTGCGGGCCGCCGGGGTTCACGTCGACACCTCCGTCCCCGACGTGTGGCGGGTGTCCCCCGGCCCCGTCAAGCCGGGTGAGATCGCGGTCGAGCCCGACCTGTCCAACGCCGCGCCGTTCCTCGCCGCCGCCCTGGTGACCGGCGGACGGGTCACCGTGCGCGACTGGCCCCGCCGGACCACCCAGCCCGGGGATGCCCTGCGCGAGCTGTTCACCACCATGGGTGGCGAGGTCTCCTTCGCCGCCGACGGCCTGACCCTGCGCGGCACCGGCGAGATCCGGGGGATCACCGCCGACCTGCGCGAGGTCGGTGAACTCACCCCGACGATCGCGGCCGTCGCCGCACTCGCCTCGACCCCGTCGCGCATCACCGGCATCGCCCACCTGCGGCGGCACGAGACCGACCGCATCGCGGCGCTGGTACGCGAGATCAACGCCCTGGGCGGCGACGCCGAGGAGCTGCCGGACGGCCTGGTGATCCGCCCGCGCCCGCTGCACGGCGGCGTGTTCCAGAGCTACGACGACCACCGGATGGCGACCTCCGGTGCCGTGATCGGCCTCGCGGTGCCCGGGGTGGAGGTGGAGGACATCGCGACCACGGGCAAGACACTGCCGAACTTCCCCGAACTGTGGGCGGGGGTCACCGCGTGAGCGGCGGCAGGGGCTACATCGACGAGGACGACATCCGCGTCCGGGCACGGGGCGGGTCGCGCCCGCGCACCCGCAACCGGCCCAAGCATGAGGACGCCCGCGAGGGCTTCGTGACGACGGTCGACCGCGGCCGCTACCGCTGCCTGGTCGACGGGCGGCCCGTCGTCGCGATGAAGGCGCGCGAGCTGGGGCGCGGCAGCATCGTGGTGGGCGACCGGGTGGCCCTGGTGGGCGACCTCTCCGGCCGCCCCGACACGCTGGCCCGCGTGGTGCGGGTCGAGGAGCGGCGTTCGGTCCTGCGCAGGACCGCCGATGACACCGACCCGGTCGAACGCGTCATCGTCGCCAACGCCGACCAGCTGGTCATCGTCTGCGCGCTGGCCGACCCGCCGCCGCAGCCGCGGTTCATCGACCGGTGCCTGGTGGCCGCCTACGACGCGGGGCTGGAGCCGCTGTTGTGCCTGACCAAGTCCGATCTCTCGGACCCGGACGGGGTGCTGGCGATCTACGCGTCGCTCGACCTGCCCAACGTCGTGACGAGTCTCGACGGCGACCTGGACGACGTGCGCGGCCACCTGGCCGGCCGCACCAGCGTGCTGGTGGGCTCGTCGGGGGTCGGCAAGTCCACTCTGGTCAACCGGTTGCTTCCGGATGCCGCGCGCGCGGTCGGGGACGTCAACCCGGTGACGGGGCGGGGGCGGCACACATCGACGTCGGCGGTGGCGCTTCCGCTCGACGGCGGGTGGATCATCGACACGCCGGGGGTGCGCAGCTTCGGCCTCGCGCACATCAGCCCGGACGACGTGGTGGCGGGTTTCCCCGACCTGGACGAGGCCGTGGTGGAGTGCCCTTCCGGCTGCCCCCACACCGAGGGGACGCCCGACTGCGCCTTGGACACCTGGCTGGTGGAGGGGCGGCTCGACCAGGCCCGCGTCGACTCGCTGCGGCGTCTGCTCAGCAGCCGCGAGGGCGAGGACAACACGGCGCCGTCGGCGTGACGGGCGCGGGCCGGTCACAGGCCCCACCTTCTCTCCCCTCGACCACCCCGGCGGACGTATCGTCAATCATGGGTTGACGCCCACCCATGCGTCAACCTAACGTTGACGCATGGAGAAAACCACACCCACCCCCCACCCGGTCCGACTGGACGAACTCATCGAGGCGATCAAGGGAGTCCGCTCCGACCCCCTGGAGCAGCTCTCCGATGCGGTCATCGCCGCCGACCACCTCGGCGAGGTCGCCGACCACCTCATCGGGCACTTCGTCGACCAGGCCCGCCGCTCGGGGGCATCGTGGACGGACATCGGCAGGAGCATGGGGGTGAGCAAGCAGGCCGCACAGAAGCGGTTCGTGCCCAAGGAGCCCATCGGCCCCGCCGACCTCGACCCCGACCAGGGCTTCCGCCGCTTCACCCCGCGCGCCCGCAAGGTCGTCATGGCCTCGCAGAGCGAGGCACAGGCGGCGGGCAATACCGAGATCCGCCCCGAGCACCTGGTGCTCGGCCTCCTGACCGAATCCGAGGGGCTCGCGGCGCGGGCGATCGTCGCGCAGAACGTGACACTGCAGGCGGTGCGGGAAGCCGCGACCGCCGCACTGCCGCCGGCGGCCGACGAGGTTCCCGGCCTCGTCCCCTTCGACGCGCAGTCGAAGAAGGCCCTGGAGCTCACGTTCCGCGAAGCCCTGCGTATGGGGCACGGCTACGTCGGCACCGAGCACATCCTGCTCGGCCTGCTGGAGGTGGAGGACGGCTCCGGAGTGCTGAGCGGGCTCGGCATCGCCAAGGCCGGAGTCGAGCAGATCACCCGGGCCGTGGCCGACGCGGCAGCGGCGGCCTTCGGCGCCGACGCGCCCACCTCCTCCGACCGGGAGTAAGGCGGATGGAATCGGCATCCCGGCATGGGCCGGGGCTGGGTGGTCGTGGCGGGGCGGGCGTAGGGCGGGGGGCCGGTGCCCCGCTGGACGGCCTTGTCGGCGGACATGTGCGGGGCGGTCGGTGGCCAGGCAGCGCCGAAGGCGGAGCGTGGCCGGGCGCACCGGATCGCGAGCTGCGGACGTCCCTTCTCCTCCCGACGCCCGATTTACCCGGTTCCCGCAAATGACCATGGGACGTGATCGGGCGAAATGAACACCATCGGATACCAGCCCATGATCATCGCAGGAAGCGGTCCCGCGACCGCCCCCGGCCCCGGGATCGCGGACCCCGCCCGGAGAGAACCTCCGGGCGGGGAATGACGCAGGTCCTCGGCCCCTGGACGTGTCCGGGAGGCCGAAGATCCGCGGCCGGTCAGGCCTGGGTCACTTTTTCTGGTGCTTCCAGCCCGAGTGCCACTTGCCCCAGTTCGTCGCGCCCGGCCAGCATCCGCCATCGCTGCAGACGGTGGTGGTCCACTTCAGACGGCTCTGCATTCCCGACCCGGCGCCGTAGTACTGGACACGCCACCGGATGTCGCCTTTTCCGTACCGGTGGCAGGTCCGCCACACCTCGGCCTTGTTGAACGCTTTCTGGCGGTACCAGGCGGTCCTCCGGACACCGTCGTCCTGGGCCTTCACGAACTCCAGCCCCCCGTAGTTGCGTCGACTGATCGACTTGACCCCGACATACTGCTCGGCGCCGACCTTGTGGGGGATGCAGCTGGAGCCCTTGGTCGCGTACAGGTAGTAGGCACGCCCGACGCTGGCTTGGGCGGAAGCGGACTGAGCCCCCGTCACCACAAGCGAAGCGGCTGTCACAGGCACCAGGAGTGCCGCCAGCACAGCCTTCACGAACTTCACGGTGATCCTTTCTCGGTTATGGGCACGCGAAGGTCGCGCCGCCGCTGCGGGGGTAGGACAGCGACGGCTTCTCCGTGACCGGTTTCGACCGCGCGCACCCGGAGAGTTGCATGCGCACCTGCCGGCCCGGGGACGGCCAGGCGGAGCTGGGTGTCGCTCTTGTCCCCAATGCGCGATTACATGGGGCTTGCGTATTAAAGCATCGTTAGTGGCGCTTTGGACGTTGGCGCGGCACCGGTTGCGCGTACTGGCCGGAAGCGGTCAC
This sequence comes from Nocardiopsis mwathae, assembly GCF_014201195.1. NCBI lineage: Bacteria > Bacillati > Actinomycetota > Actinomycetes > Streptosporangiales > Nocardiopsidaceae > Nocardiopsis > Nocardiopsis mwathae. The sequence continues at coordinate 3,802,687 of NZ_JACHDS010000001.1, forward strand.
ACCTCGACGGTCCCGCCGCAGCGCCAGTAGTGGGCGGTGTCGCGGTCGAGGAAGCCCTCGTCGACGAGGTGGCGGCGGAGCATGGCGTGATCGCCGTGGAAGTTCCTCAGGACCGCGTTGACCTCGGGTTCGGTGTAGCGCACGCCGGGTTCGAAGGTACGGGCGACGTAGTCCAGCAGCACCAGGCGCTTGGCGCGCTGCACGGGCATGGCCAGGATGCGGCCGTCGCGGGTGAAGGCACGGAAGACCGCGGCCTCCTCCCGACCGCACGCGATGGGGGGTTCGTGCGGTCCGGGGGTCAGCGGCACCGCGTCGGCCCGGGGCGCCGACCGCGACACGGGGGTCGGCGGGCGACGGGCGGCCGGTGGCGCCGAGGCAGCGGCGGCGGTCATGGCGGCCGCGACGACGTTGCGCAGCTCCTCCGTCCGGGCGAACCAGTCGGCGCCGTCGCGCCCGACCAGCCCGCCCTGTTCGAGTTGGGCCAGCGCACGTACCGCGTCCGGCTCCGGAACACCCGCGCGGTCGGCGATCTCCGGACTGCCCGTGGCCCCCAGCACCAGGGCGGAGAAGACCCGCAGCCGCTCCGGAGCGCTCAGAAGGCGCACCAGCCGGAGTGGTTCTCCATCAGACATATCCCCATCGAAGCAGAGCGGGGGCGAGGCGTCACTAGGGCGTGTTCGGCGGATGCTTTCCTCCTGAGCGAGCGGCCGTCCGGGGCGGCGCTCGCAAGCCGCTTCACGACGTCGATCCAGGTCGACTTCACGAGTGGAGCGGCGCAGCGAGCGTCGTTCCGGTGGCCGCGAGCCGGAAATGATCCGTCAAACACGCCCTAGCCCTCGAAAGGGGGAGTCGGGGCCCGGGTCGCGGCGGGTCCCGGGCGCGGGGGTCAGGGGGAACCGGTCGATTCGCGGGTGGGGGTGAGCAGGCTGCGGACCACCAGTTCGACGCGGCGTGCGGCCTGGTCGGGGTCGGTCGGCAGGAGGACGTAGGAGAGGGTGAGACGCAGCGAGACCTCGACGATGTCGCCGCTCCGCTCGGCCAGGGACGGCCAGTTCTCGACCATGAAGGCGCGCATGCGCTCGCCGAGCGCGACGTGCAGCGGTTCGGCGCGCGTGGTGAGCACGGGCAGCATCTCGTCGTCGCCGGTGATGATCGCCCGCAGCAGCGGGTTATCCGCCGAGGACGCGAGGGTCCAGCGCGCCGCCTCCCCCACCGCGTGCACCGGGTCGCTGCGGTGGTCGGCGAAGATCGCCATCACCCCGTCCAGGAAGCCGTCCGCCTCGCGGACCACCACAGCCTGAAGCAGGCCCTCCTTGCTGCCGAACTCGTTGTAGAGGGTCTGTCGCGACACCCCCGCGCCGCTCGCGATGTCGGCCATGCGCAGCCGCCCCCACCGGCCGGCCAGGATCGCCGTGTAGGCGGAGTCGAGGAGGCGGTCACGGACGCCGCCGGAGGCGTCGGGCCTGCTCCCGCCCTCAGGGGTCCTGCGCTCGCTGGGGGTCGTCATGGGTCCCATCCTCCCACGCGGCCCGCTAACACTCCGGTCACGCGGGGGTGCCGGACCAGCACATGGGCCCCGAACAGGGATATCGTTGCGCGATATGGCGTCCTATGACGATGATCTGCGTCTCGCCCACGTCCTCGCGGACGCGGCCGACGACATTTCGCTCAAGCACTTCCGTGCTCTCGACCTCAAGGTCGACACCAAGCCGGACCTCACCCCGGTGACCGAAGCCGACCGGGCGGTGGAGGATGCGCTGCGCGGCGTGCTCTCCCGCGCGCGCCCTCGGGACGCCGTCATCGGAGAGGAATTCGGCAAGACCGGCAACAGCCACCGCGTCTGGTGTATCGATCCGATCGACGGCACCAAGAACTACGTCCGCGGCGTCCCCGTATGGGCGACGATGATCGCGCTACTTGAGGGCGACCGGCCGGTGGTCGGCCTGGTCTCGGCCCCGGCACTGAACCGGAAGTGGTGGGCGTCGAAGGACAACGGCACCTGGTCCGGGCGCAGCCTCACCAAGGCCACGCGGTGCAACGTCTCCCAGGTCTCGGAGCTGGAGGACGCCTCGCTGTCGTTCTCGGAGCTCTCGGAGTGGGAGCAGCAGAACCGGCTCGACTCCTTCCTGGGGCTGCAGCGATCGGTGTGGCGCGCCCGCGCCTACGGGGACTTCTGGTCCCACGTGCTGGTGGCGGAGGGAGCGGTCGACATCGCCGCCGAGCCGGAGCTGTCCGTGTGGGACGCCGCGCCACTCCCGGTGATCCTGGAGGAGGCCGGCGGCCGCGCCACCGACCTGCACGGCCGGGACTTCACCGACGGCGGGGCGCTGGTGTGCACCAACGGCCGCCTGCACGACAAGGTGCTGACCTGGCTGAACGGTGGGCCGACGCCGCTGCGGGCGACCTGAGCTCCCGTCGTGGTCAAGGCGGGCCACGCTTCTGAGCTTTGTGCACACGCATGACTACTCTGAGTAGTACTCTGCGTGCATGGGGGATTCACCGGCTCGTCGTGTCCTGCTGTCCTTGCCCGCCGCGGCACTCGGCGCGGTCGTCGCCGGAGGGTGCGGGGACGTCCCCGACGTCCCTGTCCCCTCGGCCGTCCAGGAGCTGGAAGCGGTGTTCGAGGAGAAGAGAGCCGAGCTGGCCGTGGAGGCCGACCGGTTCACCCGGCGGGACAGCAGACCCGAGCTGAGCGCCGGAACGGCCCACCTCGGCGCCGGTGGCCTCCGCTTCGACCCGGAGGCCGTGGCCTGCGAGCCCCGGCCCTACGGCGGCGCGCCCGGCGCCTGGGAGACCTCGGCGCCCCGGGAACGGCTCTCCGGAAGCGAATCGGAGGCCGACGGCAGTGTCGAAGTCGGCCTCCGCAACCGCGATGGGGCGACCCGCTTCCCCGTCAACGCCCGCGTCATCACCCCCGACGACACGGCCTACTCGGTCGAGACGACGCTCACCGGCACCGCCTGGCGGCGCCTCTCCTTCCCCGACGACTTCCCGGCCCCGCGCGGACCCCTGCACGAGGGCTCCTACACCGTCGTCTGGTCCGCGTCGGAGGACCTCACCCTGCTCGCGTGTGACGGATTCCACCGCGGGTAGCCGGAGGCGAACACCGCCCGGCGTATCCGGCCGACCCGGCCGCCCGGCCGACCAGCGCCTCGTGCGTTCCGTACACATCGCCGGAACCGGCCGTTTCCGTACCGAGGGTGACACGCGCGACGCGGCCCGCTAAGGTTCCCACGCCGGGCGGTCGCGGACCGATCGACAGCAGACGCCTTTCCGTCGAAATCCCCCGCGGAAACCGCGAACCGAACAGACGTCCCCGTGCGATGACGTAGTCGGTGCGCGTGCGTCAACGCGCGCTTCGCCCCTCCTACACCCGCGAAAGGGCCGACGGCTTGCTGCGTTCCCTCATCGCCGGCCTCGTGCTGGCCTTCGCCGGGTCTCGGGCCAACGTGTCCCGGACCATCCTTTCCTGCGCCGGCATCGTCGTCGGCGTGGCCTCCCTCATCACCGTCGTGACCGCGGGGGACGTCGGCGAGCGCTTCGCCGAGTCCTACACCGAGTCCAACTTCGGCGTCGCCGAGACGTTCCAGGTCGACATCATGGGAGAGCGCGTCACCGACCTCGACGCACTGGAGACCGACCTGAAGCGGGCCGGAGCGACCACCGTGTCGATGCTGCACCGGCCGGAGGGCGAGCTGCGGATGCGCGCCGGTGGACGGCTCATCGACGACGCGGACACCTTCGTCGTCGATGCCGACCTCGGGGACATCCGGCGGATCAACATGGTCGCCGGACGCTGGTTCACCGAGGCCGACGACACCTCCCTCGCCCCGGTGGTGGTCGTCAACGAGAACCTCGCCTCCGAGATCGGCGACACCGCCGAGCTGCAGATCGGCACCGGCGAGTGGGTGGACGCCCGGGTCGTCGGCATCATCGAGGCGACCGCCATGGACGGTGGCTGGAACACCGCCTACGTGCTGCGTTCCGCGGCGAGCGACCCGGTGCTGTTCCCCGGCGGCCCGCCGGACGGCGACACCGGTGACTTCACGATGCTCGGCTACACGGTGCGCACCGAACCCGGGACGGTCACCGACACCGAGTACGTCGAGCGGCTGGCCTCGGCCTCCTGGCGGTGGGGGGTGGAGCGGAAGGACAGCATCCAGGTGATGCGCTCCGACAGTGCCGAGGTCATGGACCGGATGCTGGGGTACATGTCGCTGGGCCTGTTCGGGATCGCCGCGATCACCCTGGCGACCGGGATGCTGGGGGTGCTCAACGTCGGGCTGGTGACGGTGCGGGAGCGCCGCCGCGAGCTGGCCACCTACCGGGCACTGGGGGCGAACCGGTTCACGCTGTTCATCACGGTCGTCGCCGAGTCCGTGGTGGTGTCGATCGTCGCGGGGGCGGTGGCACTCGCACTGTGCTACGCCGGCGCCGCCGCGGCCGACGTTTACGCGCGGGACCTCCTGCCGTCCGACGTCACTCTGTACGTGCCCTTCCAGGGCGTCCTCGTTGGCCTGGGCAGCGCCGCGGGCGTGGGCCTGCTGGCCGGAATCATCCCCGCGTGGCGGGCGCTCGGGGCGTCCGTGGTGGCCGGGTTGCGGGAATAGGAGCGGATCTCACGTGAAGAAGAAGTCGATCATCACGGCGGTCGTGGTGGCCGTCATCCTGGGGGTCGCCGGGGGCGGCTACCTGTGGTTCGCACAGCTGTCGCCGGGAGGCGGCGAGGACCTCGCCTCGATGGAGGGGCCGGACGGGCTCGACGGGGGTGGCCCGGTCCCCGTCGAGCACGGGGAGATCAGCTCCAAGGTGGTGCTGGACGCCACCGTGCGCGCCGACCCCGCGGACCAGGTCAAGGCGAAGCGGGGCGGGAAGGTCACCCGCGTGTGGGTGGGCGACGACCAGACGGTCGACCAGGGTGCCCCGATCGTGACGCTGGCGGTGCCGCGGGAGGACGCGGACGGGCAGGGCGGGGGCGATGACGACGGCGGGGCATCGGCTCCGGCCACGACCGAGGTCACGCTGAAGGCCCCGGCCAAGGGCAAGGTGAGCGGGCTGGACGACCTGGAGACCGGCGACCCCGTCGAGACCGGGGCCGTCGTCGCCGAGATCACCAAGGACTCCTACCGGGCCGTGGCCGCCATCCCGCCCAACGACCTGTACCAGTTCTACGACAAGCCCAAGGAGATCAAGCTCAAGATCGACAAAGGCCCGGCCGCCGAGGAGTGCGAGTTCATCGGGCTGGGCGAGGCCGAGAAGGGCGGGGCCTCGGACGCCGGGCAGGAGTCCGGCGGTGGTGGGGACCCGTTCGGCGACAGCGCCCCGGACAGCGGCGGCGACGGCTCTGGCGCCGAACTGTCGTGCCGGGTGCCGTCGGACTTCACGGTCTTCCCCGGGGTGAAGGGGAAGATGTCGGTCATCACCGGCAAGTCGAAGAACGCGCTGATCGTCCCGCTGACGGCGGTGCGCGGCAGCGCCGAGAAGGGCGAGGTCATCGTCGTCGGCTCGGACGGCTCCCAGGAGGTCCGCGAGGTCGAACTGGGGGTCTCCGACGGCACCTCGGTCGAGGTCACCAAGGGCCTCACCGTGGATGACCAGGTGCTCGACCCGGTACCGCTGGACGGCGACTTCGACGTGCCCTCCCAGGCGGAGGACCCCTATGCGGACGAGGACGGCGAGTTCCTCGGGGAGGGTTTCTAGATGGCGTTCCACTCGCCCCGGGCGGCCCGGGTGCGCCCGCACGCGGCGGACGTCACCCCCACCGAGCCGGCGGAAGCCATGGAGCCCGGGGCCCCCGAGGGGGTGGCGGAGGCGGCACCGCGCCGGGCTCCGGCCCACCGACGCACCCCTGACGGGCCGCTGCTGAGAATCCGCGGGCTGCGCCGCTCGTTCATGGTGTCCGGCGAGCCCCTGCACGTGCTCCACGACTGCTCGATGGACGTGGAGCGCGGTGAGGTGGTGGCGATCGTCGGGCAGTCGGGGTCGGGCAAGTCGACCCTGCTGAACCTCCTGGGCCTGCTGGACACGGCGGACGGCGGCGAGCACGTATTCGACGGCGTCGACGTGACCCGGCTGCGGGAGGGGCGGCGGGCACGGCTGCGCAACCACGGGATCGGGTTCGTGTTCCAGCAGTTCCACCTGTTGGAGCGGCGCAGCGCCCTGGCCAACGTGGGTGTGCCGATGGTGCTGGGCGGCGTGCCGCTCATCCGCCGCCGCGCGGTCGCCAGGGAGCTGCTGACGTCGCTGGGACTGGGGCACCGCCTGCACTCGCAGCCGCACCAGCTCTCCGGCGGTGAACAGCAGCGGGTGGCCCTGGCTCGGGCACTCAGCCTGAACCCCGCGCTCATCCTCGCCGATGAGCCCACGGGCGCCCTCGACGCCGCCACGAGCGAGATGATCATGGACCAGCTGCTGGAGCAGGCGCAGCACCGCGGGGCTGCGGTCATCGTGGTCACCCACGAACCGAATGTGGCCGCGCGGGCCGACCGGACGATCCATATCGCCGAGGGCCGCACATACTGAGCACGAAGGCGAAGAGAAATCGGGCCCGGTAATCGATAATTCGATTACCGGGCCCGATTTCGTGGTAGCGGGGACAGGATTTGAACCTGCGACCTCTGGGTTATGAGCCCAGCGAGCTACCGAACTGCTCCACCCCGCGTCGGTGTTCCTTCACAATAGCGCGCCCGCCGCCACAACACCAAATCCGAGTCCGCCACCGCGGACGGCCTTCGGAAGAGGCGGATGCGGAGGTCGCGGGCGCGGAACACAGGCCGCGGCCCCCGATGCGCGGAACGTCGCCGCCCGCCCGCAGGGGGAACACGAAAAAATCGGGCCCGGTCTCGATGGTGCGAGAACCGGGCCCGATTTCGTGGTAGCGGGGACAGGATTTGAACCTGCGACCTCTGGGTTATGAGCCCAGCGAGCTACCGAACTGCTCCACCCCGCGTCGGTGTTCCTTCACAATAGCGCGCCCGCCGCCACAACACCAAATCCATTTCCGCCGCGGCGGGCGGTCGCCGACGGGCGAAACGAATCGGGCCCGGTCTCGATGGTGCGAGAACCGGGCCCGATTTCGTGGTAGCGGGGACAGGATTTGAACCTGCGACCTCTGGGTTATGAGCCCAGCGAGCTACCGAACTGCTCCACCCCGCGTCGGTGTTTCTACACAGTAGCGCGCCCGCCGCCACAACACCAAATCGGCGGACGCGTGGCCGACGAGACGCGGGCCGGGGCGGGGGCGAACCCCCGTCCCGGCCCGCGGCCGAGGAGCCGGGTGCGGGCACCGCGCCCGCACCCGAGGCGTCCTTAGTCGTCGCCCTCCCCGGCGGCGTTCTCCAGCCGCTCCAGGGCGTCGGCCAGCCGGTCGTTGGCCTCGCCGTAGGCGGCGAAGTCACCGTCCCGCAGCGCTTCCTGGCCGTCCTCGTAGGCCTTCTGCGCGTCGGCCAGGGCCTGGGCCACGTCGCCGCCGGTCGTGGCATCGTCGTCACGGCCTGCGTCGGCCTCGGCATCCGGTGCGGCCTCACCGGTCTCCAGGGGGCCGTCGCCCTCCTCGAAGAGGTTGTTCAGCGCCTCCTGGAGGTTGTTGCCGATGGCGACCTTCTCACCGAAGCCGACCATCACCTTCTGCAGCAGCGGGTAGGCGGTCTGGCTGCCCTCCGACTGCACGTACAGCGGTTCGACGTAGAGCAGGCCGTCCGCGAACGGCAGGGTGAGCAGGTTGCCGTGGATGATCCGCGACTGCTCGCTCTGCTGCAGCGGCAGGAGTTCGTCGCGGATCGCGTCATCGGCGCCGAACTGGGCCTGGACCTGCCCCGGACCCATGATCACCGTGTCCTGCGGCAGCCGCAGCATGCGCAGCTTGCCGTAGTTGTCCGACTTCGGGTTGCTGTCCACCGCCAAGAACGCGGCCAGGTTCTCTCGGCCACGCGGAACGAAGGTCGAGGTGAGCGAGAAGGTCGCCTCCTCGTCGCCCGGGTACTTCAGGGTCTGGCGGTACGGCGGCTCGGGGCTGTCGCCCTTCTTGGTCGGGTCCTCCGGAACGTTCCAGAAGTCCTGGCCGCCGTAGAAGGCGTCGGCGTCGGTGATGTGGTACCGCTTCAGGATCTCCCGCTGCACCTTGAAGATGTCGTCGGGGTAGCGGAGGTGGGAGTTGAGCTCCTCGCTGATCTCGTCCTTCTCGGTGATGATTCCGGGGAACGCCTTGGACCAGGTCTGCAGGACGGGGTCGTCCTCGTCCCAGCCGTAGAGCTTCACCGTGCCGTCGTAGGCGTCGACGGTGGCCTTCACCGAGTTGCGGATGTAGTTGACCTGGTTGCCGGGCAGGGCGTTGCTGATGCCGTCACTGAAGGTGTCCTCGGTGGCCTGCGCCAGGTCGATCCGGGTGGAGTACGGGTAGCCGTTGGAGGTGGTGTAGGCGTCCACGATCCACTGGACACGGCCGTCGACGATCGCCGGGTAGGGGCGGCTGTCGACGGTGAGGAACGGGGCGACCTTCTTCACGCGGTCGGCCGGGTCGCGCTCGTACATGATCCGCGACTGGTCGGTGATCGCGTTGTTCAGCAGGATGTCCGGCTCGCTGTACTTGAGCGCGTACAGGATCCGGTCGAAGTAGCTCGACAGCAGCACGCCGCCCTCACCGTCGTAGCGGTTGGTGGCCTGCCCGGTGTCGCCGGTGCCGTCCTGGGCGCCCTCGCCGTTCTGGCCGGCCTCGGTGCCATCGGCACCCGGGGCATCCGGGGTGTCCTGGGCGTCGGTGTCGGTGTCGGCGTCGGCCGGGGCCCGGGCGTCGTCGGCCTCGTTGCCGTCCTGGCCCTCCTGGCCCTCCTGGCCGCCCTCGGCGTCGGCGCCGGGGACGTCCTCCGGCGTGCCGGCGTCCTCGGTGGTGGGCACGTCCTCGGGTCCGCCGCCCAGCGGGAAGTCGTACTCCGGCTCGGCGTTCACGATGACGTAGTCGGCGCCCTCCATGCCGTAGTAGATGCGCGGCTCGTACTCGCCGGTGACGTCCGACAGCTCACCTGTCGGCGGGATGTTGTACTCGGTGAAGACCGGGCGGCCCTGGCGGTCGATCTTGTTGCCCGCCGCGGCCACGATGCCGAACCCGTGGGTGTAGACGAGGTGCCGGGTCAGCCAGTTGTCCTGGCCTTCGGGCGGGCCGTCGAGTTCGCGGGCGGCGATGATGGTGTCGACGAGCTGGCCGTCCTCGTTCTCGTACCGGTCGACGTCGAGGACCTCGGGGAACTGGTAGAAGCCGCGGACCTGCTGCATCTGCTGGAAGGTCTGGGAGACCACGGCCGGGTCGACCAGGCGGACGCTCGGGATGGTGGCGGCCTCTTCGGCCAGCTGGCTGGCGGTCAGCTCGGTCTGCGCGTCGTAGGAGTCGACCTCGGCGTCGACGAGCCCGTAGGCGTCGCGCGTCGCCTCGATGTTGCGCGTGATGTAGGGGCTCTCCAGCCGCTGCTCGTTCGGCTTCACCGTGAACTGCTGGACGATCGCCGGGTAGACGCCGCCCACCAGCACGGCGGAGAGCACCAGGAGGCCGAGGCTGACCATCGGCACCATGGCGTTCTTGAAGTAGATGTTGGCGAAGAACAGCACGGCGCAGACGAGCGCGATGAGGGTCAGGATGATCTTCGCGTACAGGACGGCGTTGACGTCGGTGTAGGACGCGCCGAAGGTGTACCCGGAATCGGAGAACACCAGGCCGTACTGGTCGAGCCAGTAGGAGGCGGCCTGCAGCAGGACGAAGACGCCGAGCAGCACGGAGAGGTGGACGCGCGCGGCCGGGGTGGCCCGCTGGCCCTGGGTCTGCAGGCGCACGCCGCCGTAGAGGTAGTGGACGACGACCGCGGCGATGAACGCGAGGACCACGGCCGCGAACAGGTAGCCGAGGACCACCCGGACGAACGGGTAGGTGAACGCGAAGAAGGAGACGTCCATCCCGAACTCGGGGTCGTTGACGCCGAAGGGGGTGGAGTTGGCGAACTGGAGGTAGATGTTCCAGTCGCTGCTGGCGGAGGCGCCGGCCAGCAGGCCCAGCCCGCCGGCGATGCCCCAGAAGAACAGCTTGCGGTGCGGGTCGATGGTCATCCGGTACCGGTCCAGGCCCTGCTGTTCCAGGCTCACCGGCCGGGACAGCGGTCGGGTGCGGTACGCGAAGTACATGCTGGCACCGACGATGAGCGTCATCACGAGACCGGCGCCGAGGAACAGCAGGACACGGGTCTGCAGCTCGGTCACGAAGACCGAGGTGAAGCCCACGGCGCTGAACCACTTGTAATCGGTCACGAAATTCACGGAGAGCAGCAGACCCGCGATGATGACGACCACGACTGCCGCGACGGGCGCGAGCAGCCTTGATCGGCGAGGCATACGCGCTGTCGGTGCGCCGGGCGATCGGAAGCTCACGCCTCCCCCTCGTTCTGACGGTCGATGTTGGTTGGCCGGTACACGGACGGCCCCTTCTGTGAGGGCAACTTATTGGGTCGCCTCAGGGTTCCCGAATCCACGCGCCGGAGCGGTGACAACCTGGCATCGACCTGGACTCGGAGCCGTATCGGCGATCTGTGTCTTCGAGCCTACTGTGCTGCCGGTTTCCCGTTCATCCTCCTGTCCGGTCCTGTGGATGGGCCACCATGGAGGGGTGTCTTTCAACATTCGCGAAGTCGTGATGGATCTCGAACGCCACGCCGCCGAGCAGGGCTGGGACCAGCCCGTCCGCGTCTACGCCCTGGTGCCCACGTCCGACCTGCTGGAGCGCGAGCCGGCGCTGGCGGGGATGCTGGGCGTGCAGGCGCCGGTGGACCCCGCGGCGCTGACCCCGATCGAGCAGGAGCCGCTGCCCGAGCGGATGCCCCTGGAGGAGGCCCTGGGCCGGATGGCCTGGCCCGATGCGGTGGCCGGGTGCGCGCTGGTGATGGAGCGCCTGGTGGTGAAGGGGTCCGACGAGACGCTGGCCCCGCCGCGCGGGGGCGACACCGGGCAGTGGGCGCGGGCGCAGGACGGCGCCGAGGAGATCCGGATGGTCGCGGGGGTGCTCCGGGACGGCGAGCGGCACTCGGCGCTGCGGATGCGCAGCCACGACAGCGAGGACCAGGTGCTCAACGGGGAGGACCTGGTGCCCGCGCTGACCTCGGCGCTCGCGCTGACACTGGAGGAGGACCCGGAGGACGGCGGCGCCTGAGGGCCGGCGCGGCGGTGGCGTTCGCCCGGCACCGCCGCCCGTTCACCGCGGCCGGATCAACGGTGCGGCCGACCGCGCGGATTCCTCAGCGGGGCGCGGCGCACAGCCCGGTGCCGGCGTCGATGAGTTCGCCGAGGTTGACCTTGAGGTCGTAGCGGGAGTCGGCGGCGTCGGCCCACACCGGCTCGATGCTGGGGAAGCCTTCGCGCTGCGCCTGGCTGTTGAGCTGGTACTCGGTGCCGTCGACGGTAGCGGTGACGATCTCGCCGCGGTAGCAGCGGAGTTCGGCGCTGTCGGGGACGAGCGGCCAGGTCTTCCCGTCGCGCTCGAAGGCGGACCGGGTGACCGCCTCCTCGCCGTCGGGCTTCTCGTCAGCGGCGACGGCGCACGCGCTCAGCAGACCGACGCCGCCCAGTAAGAGCAGGATGGCAAGCGTAGGACGCACGCTTCTCAACCTCCGGGGTCGATCGGGGAGAGGGGGAGCACGGAACGGGATGACTCTACGGGAGCCGGTCCCCGCCACCCCGCGCTGTTGGAGCTACCTTGACCGTGTTTTTGCCCCGGCCCCTCCCCCGCGCAGGCGTCGCGCGGGCCCTGCCTAGTTCGGCTCGCAGCGGGGCAGTGCGTCGAGGCCGTCGCCGGTGCGGATGGCGTCGAGGGCGTCCACCGCGTCGCCCAGCTCGCCGACCTTGACGACCTCGATCTCGCCGGTGGCCGCCGAGTCGAAGGTCTGGGGGCAGGCGCCTGCGGCGACGAAGAAGTACTCGGCGCCCTCGCGCGCTGCACTGACCATCTTCTGCTCCACGCCGCTGACCGCGCCGACCTCACCGTCGGGGGTGATGGTGCCGGTGCCGGCGATCCGGTGGCCGCCGGTGAGGCTCTCCTGGCTGAGCCGGTCCATGATGCCCAGGGAGAACATCAACCCCGCGCTCGGGCCGCCGACGTCGCCGACGCTGATCTCGACGTCCATGGGGAAGTCCATGTCGTTGCTGACCAGGACGCCGATGATGGGCGTTCCGTCGTCGCCCTCGACGGTGGTCAGAGTGACGGTCTCCTCGGTGCCGTCGCGGTCGACGCCGACCTCGACGTCGTCACCGGGGGTGCGGTCGCCGACCTTCTCGACGACCTCCTCCTTGCTGTCGACGGGGTCGCCGTCGACGGAGGTGATGATGTCGCCCTCCTTGATCGCGCCCGCGGCCGGCAGGTCCTCGCCGACCCCGGCGACCAGGGCGCGGGTGTCGTAGTCGATGCCCAGCTGGGTGAGGGCGGCCGCGGTGGCGTTGGTCTGCGAGTCGTTCATCTGCACGGACTGCGCCTCGGAGATCTCCTCCACGGTGCGGTCCGGCGGGAAGAGCGCCTCCTCCGGCAGGACCGCCTGGCTCGGCGACAGCCACGCGCTGAGCACGGTGAACAGGTCCATGCGGGTGCTGGGGCCGCCGGAGTACTGCACGGTGACCATGGACAGCCCGCCGTCGTGCTCGTAGTGGTCCTCCCCGTCGATGCGGATGATCGGCCCGCCGTCGGGGTCCTCGCCGATGGTGTTCAGCGTGATGCCGGGCGAGGCCACGAGGTAGGGGACGGGAAGGTACATCCCTGCGACACCGAACCCGACCAAAAGGGCGAATGCGGCGAACAGGGTGATGACACGACGCAACATGCTGCACAGCCTAAACGGACCACGGAGGATCGGGTCGCATCCTGCGCGTGGCGCCCGCGAATCCGCGCCAGGTCCCCGAGACGGACGACGCGGCCGCGCCTCGGCCGGAGTGTCCGCCCGGGTGGTTCAGCAGGCCCCGACCCATTCGGCGTCACCCTCGTCGAACAGCTGGTGCTTCCAGATGGGCACCTCGGCCTTGATGTCGTCGATCAGGCGGCGGCAGGCGGCGAACGCCTCCTCGCGGTGCTCGGCCGCGGCCGCGACGACCACGGCGATGTCGCCGACACGGAGCTCGCCGACACGGTGCAGCGCGGCGACCCTCCACACCGGCCGACCGTCCTCGGAGGTGTCGGCCACGACCTTCTCCATGACGCGCCGCATTTCGGACTCGGCCTTCGGATGAGCCGAATAGGTCAGCGCCGTCACGCCGCGACCGTGGTCATGGTCGCGGACCGTCCCGACGAAGAACGCGGTCCCCCCGACGCGAGCCTCGCCCACGGCGTCGATGACCTCGTCGACGGAGAGGGGCGTCTCGCGGATTCCTGCCAGAGTGATGTGATCCACAGTGTCGACGTTATCAACGCCGGGACCCGGCCGGATGAACGTCCGAAACCCCGGTGACCTCGGACACCGCCACGTGGAGGGCCCCACGATCAGCCCTTGCGGCGCTTGCGCAGGTGGCGCACCGCGGCCGCGGTACCGATCGCGGCGACGGCCGCACCCGCGGCGCCGGCCGCGGTGATCGTGGCCTCCTTGCGGCCGACCTTCCGCCCCACCAGCGCGTGCTCGCCCGCACGTGCCTCCAGCAGCACGCGCAGCGCGTCGGCGTTGTCGTGGCGGGGCCGCCAGCCCGCCTCGCGCAGGGTCACGCAGTCGACCACGCACGGGTAGACCAGGAACTTGATCTCGTCGGCCGACGCCGGGGTGATCCCGACGCGGTGCAGCCGCTGCGTGGTGCCGAACGCGAAGTTGGCGGGCAGCTCGAAGCGGCGCATCCCGGCGATCTCCTCCGCCTCGGCCTGGGAGAGCGCACCCTCGCAGCCGACCGCGATCGCCCCGTCCTTTCCGTCCACCCCGTGCGCCACGACGAACGCGAGCGCGTCCGCCAGGTCGTCGACGTGGCAGAACTGCCACTGCTGCTCGCAGCCCTTGACCGTGAGCAGCCGCGGGGCGGCGAAGTGCCGGGTGACCAGGGTGTCGAGGTCCGGGCCGACGAGAGGCGCCGGGCGCACCACACTGACCGACAGGCCGGGGTGGGCGCGGCGGGCGAGCCGGGCGAGGTCCTCGATCTCGGCGAACTCGCCGATGAGGCCGCCGCCCATCTCTGCGGCGACCGGGGCGTCCTCGGGCATGGGAACGGGGTTGTCGGGGGCGGCGCCGTAGACCATGGTGCTGGTGAGGAGGATGACACGCGGAACGCGTTCTGCGGCGGCCGAGGTGAGAACGGTCTGCGCGGCGCGGATGTTGTCGGCCCGGCGCTTGACGGGGGGCGTGTCCGGGGATCGGTCGTCGTCCGCGTGCACGAGCACGTCGACTCCGGCCAGCCGACTGGCGAGGCTCGGCGAGCGGGCGTCGGCGATGCGCCAGGTGACGCCCTCGGCGTCACCACGGTGCGCGTCGATTGCCACGACTCGTCCGATAGTTCCGGAATCCTGGGCCGCTGCGAGTCGTTCAACGAGCAGGCGTCCAACGCCGGACGCGGCCCCAGTGACCGCGACGACGGGCCCCGCGGCGCCGGGAGTGTGCTGTGGGCGAACCTGACTGTTTCGGGTACTCACTCCAGGCGGCTCCCAGCTAACGTGACAGTGGAGACATTCCTATCCTGCCTGAGGTCTAATCGTGAGCGACCTACCTTTTGGATTCAGCATGCCGAACGACCCGGATGACGAGTCGGGTCGGCGATCGGGTGACTCCGGTTCCGGGGCCGGAGACGGCGGCCCAGGCGGGGTTCCCAACATGCCCGGGGGATTCCCGTTCGGTGATCCCCAGCAGATGGCCCAGATGCTGCGCCAGTTCGCCGACATGATGGCGGCGCAGCCCGCGCCGGGCGCCCCGTCCGGTGAGGGCGGCGTCAGCTGGGACGTGGCCAAGAACATCGCCCGGCACACGGTGTCGGCCAAGGGCGACGCCAGCATCGGGCCGATCGACAACGCCCACATGCAGGAGGCACTGCGCCTCGCCGACCTGTGGCTCAACGAGGCGACCACGCTGCCCTCGGGTGTCCAGACCATGGAGGCGTGGAGCCGATCGGAGTGGGTCGAGCGCACCATGGACACCTGGGCACGCCTGTGCGGCCCGCTGACCTCCCGCATCGTCGAGTCGATGGGGCAGAACCTGCCCGAGGAGATGCAGTCGATGGCCGGCCCGTTCATGGGCATGGTCCGCCAGATGGGCGGGATGCTCGTCGCCCAGCAGGCCGGCCAGGCCATCGGCGAACTCGCCCGCGAGGTCGTGGGCTCCACCGACGTGGGCGTGCCGCTGGCCGGTGAGGGCCGCGCCGCGCTGCTGCCGTCGAGCGTCACCGAGTTCGGTGAGGGCCTGGGCATCCCGCAGGACGAGGTGCGGCTGTACCTCGCCGCCCGGGAGGCCGCGCACCACCGCCTGTTCAGCCACGTACCGTGGCTGCGCTCGCACGTGTTCAGCCTCGTCGAAGAGTACGCGCTGGGCATGTCCTTCGACATGAGCGGGTTGGAGGAGAAGCTCGGCCACATCGACATCTCCAACCCCGAGGCGCTGCAGGAGGCATTGTCCGGCGCCGAGGGCGGCGGCCTGTTCCAGCCCGAGGACACCCCGCGGCAGAAGGCGTCCCTGGCCCGGCTGGAGACCGCGCTCGCCCTCATCGAGGGGTGGGTGTCGACCGTGGTCGACGCCTCGGTGACCGACCGGCTGCCGCAGGCCGCGTCCCTGGGCGAGGCCATGCGCCGCCGCCGCGCTTCCGGCGGTCCCGCGGAGCAGACCTTCGCCGCACTCGTCGGCCTGGAGATGCGCCCGCGCCGCGTGCGCGAGGCCGCCGCGCTGTGGACGGCCCTGGGCGAGGCCCGGGGGATGGAGGGACGCGACGCCGTCTGGGAGCACCCCGACCTCATGCCGTCCAGCGCCGACCTGGACGACCCCGACGCCTTCGTGCACGGCGGAGCCGGCACCGGCATGCCCGACATCGACATCAGCCAGTTCACCGACGCCCCGTCGACGGAGGGACCGGCCGACGGCACGAAGGACGAGGGCGAGGCCGGAACGGACGCCAAGGGGGACGACACCGGGTGAGCATCGACGCCGACCCGCGCGACCTGCACTCTGACGCCCGCGAGGTGCTCGCCTCCTGGACCGCGCCCGATGCCGACCAGGAGCGGCTCCGCCGCACCTACCTCGACCATCTGGACCGGCACCCCGACGGTGTGTGGCGGTCCTGCCTGCCCGGGCACGTGACGGCCAGCGCGGCCATCGTCGACCCGGGCGGCACCCGCACCGTACTCACCCTGCACCGCAAGATCCGGCTCTGGCTGCAGACCGGCGGCCACTGCGAGCCCGGGGACACCGGGCTCGCGGCGACGGCACTGCGCGAGGCCGCCGAGGAGTCGGGGATCGAGGGCCTGCGCCTGCTCCCCCGTCCGGTGCGGCTGGACCGGCACTGGGTCGGCTGCGGCGGCGGCACGTGGCACCTGGACGTGCAGTACGCCGCCGTCGCCCCGCCGGACGCCGAACCGGTCCGCGACCCCGAGGAGTCCGACGACCTGGGCTGGTTCCCCGCCGACGCGCTCCCCGAACCCACCGATACCGCCTGCCGCGTCCTGGTCACGGCCGCGGCAGCGGCGGCCCGCAGCGCTCTCCCCCGGTGACCACGGCGGCGGGGGACGGGGCGGGCGCCATCGACACCTGACCCAGGGGCGTCGTCGCCGTCAGCGGGGCCGGCCGCAGGTGAGCAGGGATCGGGTGGCTTCCCAGCCCTCCAGGCCGGGGTCGAGGCGTGCGAGGTCGGCGGGGGTACGGATCCGGTGCCAGCCGGGGGTGACGGACAGGTCGCGGCGGTGCGGGCGGGCCCCGGTGAGGTGGGCGGCGGCGTCCGGGGCGTCGAGGTCGGCGCCGTGCAGCCAGTCCGGGGTGGGAAGGCGGGCCGCGAGGGCCGCCAGTCCTCCGCCGGCGGCGGGGCAGATGGCGGCGTCGGCGCCGCCCAGTGCCCTGAAGAGCTTGCCGACCAGCAGCTTCGGTAGGTCGGGGGTGTCGGCCGGGATGACCGCCGCCTGCCGGGCGCCGTACTCCGCCAGCGCGGTCAGGGCGCGGGCCAGCGGGGTACCGCCGCTGAGGGCGAGGACCGGGGTGCCGGGCCAGGTGAGGTCGGCGGCCGCAGCGGCGAGCCGGTCCGCCTCCTCCTGGTTCCCGGCCCAGGCCGCGACTGCGGGGGTGCACCGTTCCAGGTCCGCCACGACGTCGTGGGTGTCCTCGGTGAGGGCGGCGCGGAAGGTGGCGGGGGCGATCCCGGGCGGCGGTGCGGCTCCGGTTTCGGGCGTGATGAGTACGGCCGCCATGCGCACCGAGCGGTCCCTCCCGTCGCGGGCGGTGTGATCGGTTCCACGACGAGGATGCCACGCCGGGCGGCGGGCGTGTGGCGGGTTCCGCTAATCGTCGAGGATGTCGTCCTCTTCGTCCTCGACCTCTCCGCTGCCTCCGGCGTCGAGGCGCGGGGCGGCGCTGATGCCCTCCAGGTAGCCGCGGGCGCGCTCCGCCTTCGGATATCGGCGGACCAGATCCCAGAATTCCGGCCCGTGGTTCGGGATGATCAAGTGCACCAGCTCGTGCATGAGGACGTAGTCGACCACCCACGACGGCATACCGGAGAGGCGCCGCGACAACCGGATGGAACCGGAGTCGGGGGTGCAGGAGCCCCAGCGGGTGCGCTGGTTGTCGACCCACCGCACGCTCACCGGCTGGGCCAACCCCTCCAGATAGCGTTCCGCCAGCTCGAACGCTCTGGCCTGCAGCGCCTCGTCGTCGGGGCGGCGGCGTTCCTCCCGCGCCTCCAGCCGCTCCAGCATGCGATCGACCCAGCGCCGCTCCTCGGCGCTGGAGAACGATGCGGGGACGAGGACGACCGTCTTGTCCCCGTCCCGGTAGGCGGACACGGTGCGCTGTCGGCGAGGACTGCGGCGTACCTCGATCTTCGTGTTCGAAGGCACAAAATCACGTTAGCTCAGAGTTGACGAAGACCACAGACCGATGTTGCGGCTTTTTTGCCGTGCGCCGCCGCGAGACGGCCCGACACCGCCCCGGAGCATGGCCGCGACCACGGGTACCCGCCCGCCCGTCCGCCGCGGGAGAGTGTCCTTCCCACCCTGGCCTCATCCGGCCACGGCGGCCCACGGGCGACACGGCCGACCGGTGGCGCGGTGGCACCGGGCGTCGTGACGAAGGTAACACGAAAAAGAACGGGGCCGATGCCCCGGACGGGGCATCGGCCCCGTAACGCCACGCGTCACCGCGTGCCGTCACGTGCCACGGTCAGCGCCTCGCAGACCGGCCATGCGCCGTCAACATAGGCGCGACCAGCCTATTTCCGCGAGCGCCCGCTCCGCGCGGGCGCGTTCGCGCAGCTGTGCCCGGAGCTGCCGGGCGTGCAAGCGCGTGCGCTGGCGCTCGTCCTTCTTCTCGTCGACGGTCTTCTGCAGGCGGACGAGTTCGTACAGCATCGTAGGTGTCCTTGTCGGTTGACGGCGTTGTCGCCCACCGGACCGGTGATCGGTGATCGGTGGTGCGAACGGTTCGGTCGGCCGGGCACGGCCGGCGGTCGCGGTTCAGGCCGCGACCGGCTGGGGGTTCTTCCGCGGGCGGCCGCGCGGACGCTTGCGCGCGACGACCTTCCCGGCGACGAGGAGTTCGCCACCCCACACGCCCCACGGCTCGCGCCGCTCAAGGGCGTCGGCCAGACACTGCTCCCGGACGGGGCAGGACTGGCATACCGCCTTGGCGGCCTCCACGTCCGCCGGTGCCTCGGCGAAGAAGAGGTCGGGCTCCCAACGACACGGGACCTCGGCCTCGCCCAGCCACGGAGTCTCCAGGACCGACGCAAGCATCGGTTGTCCTCCCTGATATTTCGTGTTGAACGCGGTTGGCGACATCTGCTCCGAGAATCGCTTCTCGGATGGCGGGGCCAAGACTGCGTGCAACGCCGCGCGACGGTCCTCTCCGAAAGGGAGACCTCGGTGCGGTGAAGCGAAACGGCCGCGGCCCCTATGCGGGGTCCGCGGCCACGGGAGGAATCACCCGGCCGTCGGTACTAGGCCGGTGAACTCCGTGGACACTCCCCCACAGCGCCCTTGAGGCGCGGGGTGGTTGCTGCTGCTGCGTATGCGGGCTCGACGAGGCGGCGATCCACGCTGAGGGTCATGAGGGCAGAGTGGTCCCCTCGACCCACCTGGAACGTCCCCTCCGTCTGAGGCATCAGGACCGTGGCGGTCCGGCCTTCGAGCGAACGGGGTTCCTGGGATGCGGCGATGCCGTGCATGACGGTGCCCCGGGCAACAGCGGACAGGCCGGACCCGCAGGTCAGGCCGAACTCGGTCATGTTCGTGTTCATCAGATGGGACACCTCCTTCACGGTCGGGCCGACGGGATCTCTCCCGCAGCCGCGCTGTCGTCGATGGGTCAACATTAGGGGGAGCCGAACTCTACCGGCAACTCATTTTTGACCTGCGGTGTTGGCCGAATCCGGCCGCAACACCGAGGGAATTTTCCGGGGGTCCGCGGAGTTGCCCTGTCCCCGCGGACCCGATGGCGGGCTATGTCTCCCTCTCGGGTTCGGGGACCCGGATCAGCCCCTCCTGGACGACGCTGCACACCAGCTCCCCCTCGCGGGTGAAGACCAGTCCGCGGGCCAGTCCGCGGGCACCGACCGCGGTCGGGGTCTCCTGGGCGTAGAGCAGCCACTCGTCGGCGCGGAAGGGGCGGTGGAACCACATGGCGTGGTCCAGGCTGGCCATGAAGACGCCGCGGTCGGACCGGCCGTGCCGGAGCAGCACGGTGTCGAGCAGCGTGGTGTCGGAGGCGTAGGTCATCAGGCAGACGTGCAGCATCGGATCGTCGGGCAGCTTGCCCTCGACCCGCAGCCACACCGGGTTGTCGAGCGTCCGCAGCGCAGGGTCGCGCTCGACCTCCCAGGACAGCGGCCCGACGGGGCGCAGCTCGATCGGGTGCCACCCGGCGAACCGCGGCACCTTGCCGAAGGCCGCGAGCAGACGCTCGCGCATCGTCGGCAGATCCTCGGGGTCGGGGACCGCGGGCATCGCGGACTGGTGCTCCATCCCCGACTCCGCCACGTGGAACGAGGCGGACAGGGTGAAGATCGCCTTGCCGTGCTGGATCGCGACGACCCGGCGGGTGCTGAACGAGCGGCCGTCGCGTACCCGGTCGACATCGTAGACGATCGGCACCGCCGGGTCGCCCGGACGGATGAAGTAGGCGTGCAGCGAGTGCACGTGCCGGTCGGGCACGACGGTGCGCCCGGCCGCGACCAGCGCCTGGCCGGCCACCTGACCGCCGAAGACGCGCTGCGGCCCCTCGTCGGGGCTCCGCCCCCGGAAGATGTTCTCCTCGATGTACTCCAGGTCGAGGATGTCGAGCAGGGCGTCGGGCGACCGCCCGCCCGCGTGTTCCTCACCCATCCGGCTCCCCCTCATCGGCCGCACCGCCGTGCACGCCGCCCGCCGCAGGTGCGGCGGCCGGGGGCTCCTCGCCCGCGCACAGCGCCAGTACCGCCGAACCGTACCGTTCGAGCTTGACGGCCCCGACACCGGATATCCGGGAGAGCTGGGAGACGCCGGTCGGCACCTGCTCGGCCACGGCCTGCAGGGTGGCGTCGGTGAAGATGACGTAGGGCGGCACCTTCTGCTCCTGGGCGGTGGCGCGGCGCCACGCCTTGAGGCGCTCCAGCAGCTCCTCGTCGTAGTCGGCCGGACAGTCCAGGCAGCGGGCGAGCTTGCGCTCGGCGGCCTCGATGAGGGTGTTGCCGCAGATGCGGCAGCGCAGGACCTTCGGCTGTTTGCGGCGCTCGGCGCGGCTGCTCGCGAGGCTCGGCGAGGCCGGGCGCAGGCCGTCGAGGAACCGGGAGGGCTTGCGGCTCTTGCGCCCGCCGGGGGAGCGGGACAGCGCCCAGGACAGCGCGAGGTACTCGCGGGCGCGGGTGACGCCGACGTAGAAGAGCCGGCGCTCCTCCTCGATCTGCTCGGTGGTCTCGGCGTAGACGATGGGGAGCATGCCCTCGGTCAGCCCGACGAGGAAGACGGCGTCCCACTCCAGGCCCTTGGCGGAGTGCAGCGAGGCCAGGGTGACGCCCTCGAAGTCGGGGGCGTGCTCGGTGGCCACGCGAGCGTCGAGTTCCTGGAGGAACTCCTCCATTCCGCCGCCCTGTCGACCGGCGTGCTCGGACCCCTCGCCCGCCGCACCGGCGAGCCCCCGCGCCGCGATGTCCTCGGCCAGTTGCGCGAGCGCGGACAGCGACTCCCAGCGCTCGCGCGCCTGACGTCCCTCGGGGGCGGTCTCGGTGAGGCCGAGCGGGGCCAGGATGTCGCGGACCGTGCGGACCAGCGGTTCGTCCCCGGCGCCGTGGCGGGCCGCGCGCAGGGTGTGGACGGCCTGCCGGATCACCGGCTGCTCGAAGAAGCGGGTGCCGCCGCGCACGGTGAAGGGGACCCCGGCGTCGGCCAGTGCCTGCTCGTAGCCGGCCGACTGGGAGTTGGTGCGGAACAGCACGGCGATCTCGCGCGCCGGGGTGCCGGACTCGATCAGCACGGCGATCTTGCGCGCGACCGAGGTCGCCTCGGCGAGCTCGTCGTCGTACTCGGTGTAGGTGGGTTCGGGGCCGTCGGGACGCTGGGCGACCAGTTCCAGCTTGTGTTCGGCGGCGGCGCCGCGCGCATGCTTCAGCGCGCCGTTGGCGACCCGCACCACCTGCGGGCTGGAACGGTAGTCGCGCACCAGGCGCACCACGGTGGCGTGCGGGTAGGCGGTGGAGAAGCGGGTGAGGTAGCTCGGGGTGGCGCCGGCGAACGAGTAGATGGTCTGGTTGGGGTCGCCGACGACGCACAGGTCGTCGCGGTCGCCCAGCCAGGCGTCCAGCAGGAGCTTCTGCAGCGGGTTGACGTCCTGGAACTCGTCGACGACGAAGTAGCGGTACTGGTCGCGGACACGCTCGGCGATCTTCGGGTACTCGCCGAGCATCGCGGCGGTGAGCTCCAGCATCGACTCGAAGTCGAGCAGGTTTCGCTCGCGGCGCAGTTCCTCGTACCCCTCGTAGGCGCGCGCGACGTCGTGGGCGGCCATGGGAGCGGTACGCCCGGCCTTGGCGACGGCCTTCTCATAGTCGGCGGGGCGTACCTGGGTGACCTTGGCCCACTCGATCTCACTGGCGAGGTCGCGCAGGCCCAGCCGATCGAGCTGCAGGCCGCAGGCGTGGGCGGCGTGCGAGACGATCTTGAGCTTGCTTTCGATCAGGGTGGGTGTGGGCCCGCCGATGACGTTGGGCCAGAAGTAGGACAGCTGGCGCAGCGCGGCCGCGTGGAACGTCCGGGCCTGGACCCGTGGGGCGCCCAGGGAGCGCAACCGCCCGCGCATCTCGCCGGCGGCGCGGGTGGTGAAGGTCACGGCGAGGACCTGCTGCTCGGTGACCACACCGCCGGCGACCGCGTGCGCGATCCGGTGGGTGATCGCGCGGGTCTTTCCGGTGCCGGCGCCCGCGAGGATGCACACCGGGCCGCGCAGGGCGCGCGCCGCCTCCAGCTGTTCGGGGTCAAGCCCTTCCAGCACGCGATCAGGATCCATGCATCCGCTCCCGGGACCGTTCTCCCGCACAGAGCGCGCGGGCACCACCGAACACGTCGTCGACTCCGGCCACACGGCGCACCGCACGGCCCTGTGGCGCGCCTCTGCGGCCCCACCGGGCCATCACGGCCTCATCCACGCGGGCCAGTCTCTCAGGTCTCGGGGCGGCGCGCCTCTCACAGTATGGAGGAGTCGGCGGCCGCCCACCGACCGCACGGCGCGGGCCTGTGGACGGCGCGGCGCGGATCCGGCCGTCTGCGGCGGCACGGCGGCTCTGCCCGCGTCCGTGTCCGATGTGTCACTTCGACCTGGCACACTCAGCACATTCGGTGTGGGCGTGGACGGGATGCATCCGGTGCCGACCGCGCACGCGGCTCACGGCGGCGGATTCCCGGCGCACGGGGTGTCTTCCGGGAACCACCGCACCCCGACAAGCGTCCCACCAGCTGACATCCGCATACCGGGGGAAGCTCCGCGGGGTGTCCGGTGTTGGTAGTAGGCGGTGTTCCCATCCACCTGGAAGAAGGAGACCTCCCTATGACCAGCTCGACCACCGCGCAGATCACCATGTACAGCACCCCCTGGTGCGGATTCTGCAAGCGGTTGAAGAGCCA
This sequence comes from Nocardiopsis mwathae, assembly GCF_014201195.1. Lineage (NCBI taxonomy): Bacteria > Bacillati > Actinomycetota > Actinomycetes > Streptosporangiales > Nocardiopsidaceae > Nocardiopsis > Nocardiopsis mwathae. The sequence goes on from NZ_JACHDS010000001.1 coordinate 3,825,947, forward strand.
GCTCGGGCGCGAGGGGATCGCGCTCGACGAGGTGAACATCGAGCAGGACCCGGCCGCGGCCGACTACGTGATGAAGGTGAACGGCGGCAACCAGACGGTGCCGACGCTCCTGTTCGCCGACGGAACAGCGCTGACGAACCCGTCGCTCGCGCAGGTGAAGGAGAAGCTGGCGGCGCAGCCGTAGGCGATCGGCCGCCGTCCGGGACCACCGGGGACGGCCCGGCTACCCCGGGCCAGGAGAGAGAACTGGGGGAAAGACGTGAAGCCTCACAGCACAGTCCGCAGTGGGGAATCCGCGGCATGCATCCTGCGGACCCCGACGGGATGGCGGGTTCACGACGGCGAGGAGCTTCCCGACCTGCTCAACGCGATGGTCCTCGCCGATCTCCTGGTGGCCGAAGAAGGCGGCGCGCTGGCTCCGGCCACCGCGCCGCCGCGGGCCGTCGAGAACGGCTCGGAGGTGGAGCGGCTGCGGCTGACGGTGACGCAGCTGCAGCACGCGCTCCACACGCGGGTGGTCGTCGAGCAGGCGATCGGGGTGCTGGCGGAGCGCCACCGGCTGGCGCCCCGCGAGGCCTTCGAGCGGCTGCGCTCCGCCGCCCGCTCGCGCGGGCGCAAGGTCGCCGACCTGGCCCGCGAGGTGGTGCGGAGCAGCGCCGACCCCCTCACTCCGCTTCCCCGCGGCCTGGCCGCCGAGGGCGCCGCCGAGACCGAGTCGGCCTGACCGGCGCAGAGCGCACCGGCTAGCCGGGCAGCGCAGCGCCGTACCACTCCTCGATGAGGAGGCGGGCGATCGACACCCGGCCGGGCAGGACCACCGCCCCGCTCTCGGCGGCGGCGTGCAGCTCCTCCCGGGTGAACCAGCGCAGGTCGGAGAGTTCGTCGAAGTCGGTCCGCTGCGCCGGGCCGATGGCGGTCGCGAAGAAGCCCAGCATCAGGCTGCGCGGAAACGGCCACGGTTGGGAGGCCAGGTAGCGGGGGTCCACCACGGCCACGCCCGCTTCTTCGGCGACCTCGCGGGCGACGGCCTGCTCCAGCGACTCCCCCGGTTCGACGAACCCGGCGAGGGTGGAGTACCACTTCTCGGGCGCCTTGGGGTTGTGCCCCAGCAGGCACTGCTCGACGCCCTCGACCTCGCGGCGGACCAGCATGATGACGGCGGGATCCATACGCGGGAACTGCTCGGTGCCGTCCTCCTGGCAGATCCGCACGTGCCCGGAGGACGCCGGGCGCGTCTCGGCGCCGCAGGACGGGCAGAAGCGGTGCGAGCCGTTCCAGTTCACCAGGGCGATGGCATGGGTCAGCAGGCCGGTGTCGCGGTCGTCGAGCAGGGCGCCGACCTCCCTCAGGGAGGCCCTCCACGTGCCCTCGGTCTCCGGCAGGGCGTCCTCGCCACCGGTGCGCAGCGCGAAGTAGGCGCGTCCCTCGCCGTCGACGCCGAGCAGGTAGTGGTCGCCTTCGGGGGCGTCGGCCGGGGACACGAAGACGAGGCTGGGCCGGCCGTCGACGGTCTCGACCAGGAGCCGGGACTGGCGTCCGTTCAGCGCCCGCCACCCGTAGGCACCGGGGTCACCCGCCGCCAGGACCAGCACCCGGGTCGCGGGGTCGGCCCAGGCCTTCTCCAGCCAGGCGTCGTCGTCGCGCAGATGCCCCGCCATGTCGACGGTGCCCCGCGAGAGAGCCGGCGTCACCGATGATGCGTGTCCGTGCATGCCACTCTTCCGGTTGCGTTGGTCTCTGGAATGCCGGGGTCGACTGCGCCCGTTCGACCCCGGCATCACCGAGGTCGACGGACGGGGCGAGGGTGCGACCGGCACCGCCCGCGAAGGGCGGCACCGCTACCCCGCGGTGTTCTTCCCCAGTTCGTCCCACAGGTAGGCGACGCTCTCGGCACCCTTGAGCAGGAGCGGGATCTCGACCTTCTCGTTGGGCGCGTGGATGCGGTCGTCGTCCAGGCCGACCGCGACGAAGACCAGCGGGGCGCCGAGGATCTCGGCCAGGTCGGCCTCCGGGCCGCTGCCGCCCTCGCGGGTGTAGAGCACCTCGGTGCCGAAGGCCGCGCTCATCGCGCTGCGTGCGGCCCGCACCGCGTCCGACCGAAGGTCGGAGGCGCAGGCGCGGACGCCCGGCCCGGAGAACTCCACCTCGGCGCGCAGGCCCGGCGGGGTGTGTGCGGCGACGTAGGCGCGCACGCCGTCCTGGACGCGCAGCGGTTCCTGGCCCGGGACGAGCCGGAAGCTCACCTTGGCGTGCGCCGAGCGCGGCACGATCGTCTTGCGCCCGGCACCGGTGTGGCCGCCCCACATGCCGTTGACCTCGGCGGTCGGCCGCACCCAGATGCGCTCCAGGGTGCTGTACCCGGCCTCCCCGGCGGTGGCGGTACTGGCGGCGGTGCGCAGCCACTCGGCCTCGTCGAACGGCAGCCGGGCGATGAGGCCGCGCTCCTCCTCGCCGATCTCCACCACGTCGTCGTAGAAGCCGGGGACGGTGACGCGCCCGTCGGCGTCGTGCAGTCCGGAGATCAGGTCGGCCATGGCGTGCAGCGGGTTGGGGACGGCCCCGCCGAACGAGCCGCTGTGCAGGTCGACCTCGGGGCCGTAGAGGCTGATATCGCAGTCGGTCATGCCGCGCATGCCGACGCACATCGACGGGGTGTCGGCGGCCCACATGGTGGTGTCGGAGATGACGACGACGTCGCAGTCGAGCCGGGCGCGGTTCTTGCGGAGCAGATCGGCGAAGTGCGGCGATCCGCTCTCCTCCTCGCCTTCGACCAGCAGCTTGAGGGTGACGGGCGGCGCGTCGGCACCGGAGGCGGCCAGGCCGGCGCGCACGCCGAGGGTGTGGAAGAGCACCTGGCCCTTGTCGTCGGAGGCGCCGCGACCGATGAGGCGGTCGCCGTCCTCGACGGGGACGAAGGGGTCGGTGTGCCACGCGTCGAGAGGGTCGACGGGCTGGACGTCGTGGTGGCCGTAGACGAGCACGGTCGGGGCCTGCGGGTCGGCTGCGGGCCACTCGGCGAAGACCGCCGGCAGGCCTCCGGTCTCCCAGGTCTCCACGGTCGGGAACCCGGTCCGGGCGAGGTGGTCCGCCAGCCACCGCGCGGAGTCCCGGACGTCGGCGTGGTGGTCGGGAGAGGTCGAGACGGAGGGTATGGACAGCCATTCCTTGAGCGCGGCGACGAACTCGTCGCGGTGTTCTGCGATGTAGGTGCGCGCATCCATGGGCGACCGCTCCCTTCCTCGGATCCGATGGGGCGCCATCGAGCCTAGACCCGTGCGGGGAGGGGTGGCGCCAGGGCGTCGGGTCGACGGCCGCACTGCGGTCCGGCTACCCTCCTGACGGTCCGAAGGATCCGCGGTACCCGCACCACCGGCCTCCTTTCGGGTCGGCCTCGGTGCCGTGCACCGAATGCCCGCCGGTGCACGTGTTCGGTGCACGGCACCGAGGCCGACCACCGGATGCGGTCGGGTGAGGTGCCCGAGCCGCCGCCCCCGTTCCCGTTCCCGTTCTCCACCGCCATGACACGACAGATGACCTCCCCTCGCATCGTCACCGTGCTGCTACTGGCCACCGGGCTCGCCTGCGCCGCCCAGTTGCACATCGCCGCGGCCGCGGCCGGGCCGGCACCGCTGCGCTACACACCGGTGGAGGAGGACGGGCACCGGGTGCTGGCCGACGACCCGTCGGGAAGCGGACGGGTGGTCGAGGTGTTCGGCGATCTCGACACCGCGCGGGACATCGCCGTCGTGGTGCCGGGCATGGGGCAGAACCGGGAGAACTTCTGGCACAGCGACGTCAGCCCCGGCGTCGTCCCCTCCCACAACGCCCGCGCCCTGTACGGCGAGCTGCGCGAGCGGCGCCCCGGACGCGAGGTCGCCGTCGTCGCCTGGCTGGGCTATGAGTCGCCGCAGATCGGCGACCCCCTGGTCGCGACGTCGGTCCGCGCCGAACAGGGCGCCGAGGAGCTGGTCCGGTTCCGTCGCGAGGTCCTCCCGCCGGAGGCGCACATCACCCTCGTCTGCCACAGCTACGGCACGACCGTGTGCGGCCTGGCCACCCGTGAACCGGACATCGCCGACGACGTCGTCGCGCTGGCCAGCCCGGGAATGGGGGTCGACGACGCCCGCGACATCCGTGCCCGGGTCTGGGCGACGCGCGCCGAGGACGACTGGATCCGCTTCGTGCCCTCGTTCCAGCTGGACGAGCTGGGGCTGGGCCGCGGCGACCCGATGAAGTCGGACTTCGGCGCGCACACCTTCAACCCCGGCGAGATCAGCGGCCACCAGAACTACTTCCAGCCGGGCAGCGACTCCCTGCGCACCACCGCCCGCATCGTCCTGGGCGACCCGACCCTCCGTTGATCTCGGGGGCATCGGCCCGATACTCACCGGTGGCGGGCCGATTCCCCCGAGATCGGCGACGAAGGGGGCGGGCAGCGGGCATGACATGCATGAGCGGCCGTCAGTCGAGGTGGGGTGATCGCGGTGGGTGGCGACGCCGGTTCCGGGGGGCCGCTGGCGCGGTTGCGCGCGGCCGCCGACCGGGTGGACCGGGCCACGCCGCCGGAGCGGGAACGGGCGATCGACGGCTTCCGGGCGATCGCGATCCTCGGCATCGTCATAGGCCACTGGACGGTGGCGGCGCTGGTCCTCTGGGGCGACGGGGGGCTGCGCGGCTCCAGCCCGCTGCCCGCGCTCCCCTGGCTGGGACCGATCGGGTGGGGCGTGCAGCTGCTCGCCCTGTTCTTCCTGGTCGGCGGGTATGTGGCGGCGCGGAGTCGGCGGACCGGCGACTACCCGGCGTGGCTGGCGGCCCGGCTGTTCCGGTTGGGGCGGCCGGTGGTGCTGGTGATGGCGGTGTGGGGGGTGCTGGTGGTCGCCCTGCCGCTGCTCGGGGTCCCCGAGGTGACGGTCCGGACCGGGGCGGTGCTGGTGCTGCAGCCGCTGTGGTTCATCGGCGTCTTCCTGGTGATCACCACGCTGACGAAGGCCCTGATCGCCGCCGACCGGAGGTTCGGCGCCGCCGCGGCGCTCGCCCCGCTCGCCCTCGTCGCGCTCGTCGACCTGGCCCGGTTCGGACCGTGGGCGCCGACCGTTCCGGACGGGGTCGGCTACATCAACGCGATCCCCGCCTGGATGTTCGCCTACCAGCTCGGGATCTCCTGGGCCAACGGCCGTCTGCGCCGTCCGCTCGCGCTCGCCCTGCTCACCGTCGGCGCCGCGGCCCTGCTTCTCCTGGTGACACGCCTGGGGTACCCGGCGGCCCCCATCGGGTATCCGGGGGCGGAGCGCTCCAACCTCAATCCGCCCTCGCTGTTCATCCCCGTCCTGGCGATGGCGCAGATCGGAGCGGCGGTGCTGCTGCGCGACCGGTTGGAGGGCCTGCTGCGGCGTCCGCTGCCGTGGGCCGGGATCGCCGTGGTGAACCTCAACGCCCTCACGGTCTTCTGCTGGCACCTGAGCGCACTGTTCGCCGTCAGCGCGCTGGGGTCGGTGCGGGGGGTGCTGCCGGGGCTCACCGCGGCCCCCGACGACGTGGGCTGGCTGGCCGCGCGCGCGGCGTGGTTCGTCCTGTTCACGGCGGTCCTGGTGCCGCTGTGCGCGCTGCTGCGCCGGTTCGAGCGGCCGTGGCACGGAACCCTGCTGGGAACGGCCCCCGGGCGGGTCGCCGCGGGGGCCGCCGCGCTCGTCTACGCCGGGGCCATGACCGTCCTGCTATAGACCCGCGGTGTGGGTACTACCTCCTCCATGGACCCTCCTCTCAGCCGCGGCAGGGGGATCATTCCCGGCCCAGGAAGCCCCCCACCCCGGCGACCCGCACGGTCACACCCCCGCAACGCCGACCGGGACGGAACGCGCCCGGTCCGGCCCGGCGAGATCCGAGATGGAGCGCGCCCGGTTCCCACGGTGCCGCACCGTAGCCGGATCGGCTCTCGCCCGGCACGGCGTGCGGCCCACGCGGTGACCCGAACCCCCGGGCGGTCTCTCGCCCGGAGGCCGGAGCCGCGTTCCCGCTCCGCTCCGCAGGCGTTCGATCCCTCCCCCGGCTGAAGCCGGGGCATCCTCGATGAAGACCCGGTGAACGGCTGTAGGAGCCCCCATGATCGAACTGCCGAAGCGCGTCCGCGAGCACGCGCTCGGGATCGCGCCCGAGCGTCTCCCCGTCTGCGTCTACGACCTGCCCCGACTCGACGAGGAGGTGCGCTGCCTGGCCGGCCTGCTCCCCGAGGGGATCGAGGCCTACCTGTCCCTGCACGACCCGCCGCCGGGCATGGCCGCGGCCCTCGCCCCGCACGTGTCCGGCTTCGAGGTGTCCTCCACTTGCGCCCTGCGGGGCCTGCGCCGGGAGCTGCCGCGCGCACCCGCGGCACTGCGCGGCCCGGGCAAGGGGCACGACGAGATCTGCGAGGTCCTCTCGTCCGACGGCACCGCCATCCACGTGGACAGCACCGGCGAACTGCGCCTGGTGGCCTACTGCGCCGAGCGGGCGCGACGCGACGCCGACGTCCTCCTCCGCGTGGACCCGCCCGCCGAGGACGGCGAACCCGACCCGGTCGACGGCGACGGGGCCGGCGCCGGGATGGACCTCGCCGCGCTCGTCGAATGCGCGGAGGTCCTGCGGTCCGACAGCCGGATCCGGCTGCGCGGGTTCAGCGCCGACATGCGCCCCGGCCTGGACGCGAAACCGCTCGCCCGCCGGGTCCGCCAGCTGGTCCGGTGCCTGCGGCCGTGGGCGAAGATGTTCGGCGTCGCCGAGCCCCGCTACGCGATCGGCGGCGGCCGACTGGGCCGCCCGCACGCCGACGGCGCCGTCTTCGACTGGCAGGAGTACGGTGCCCGGCTGGCCGAGATCCCCGCGCCCGGCGAGACGCTGCGGGTCACTCCGGCCGCCCACCCGGGTGCCTGGTGCGGTTGGTACCTGACACTCGTCGTGGACGTGAAGCGCAACCACGGCCGCGCGTATGCCGTGGTGGCCGGCGGCACCCGGCTGGCCGACGCGGTGGCGGGCGAAAGCGGCTGCGCCACACCGGGTGTGGTGGCGCTGGACGGCGGCTGGGACCGGCCCTGGCCCCGCCCGGAGCTGCGGGAAGAGTCGGTGACCGTCACCGTGCACCGCTCCGGTAGGGAGCAGGTGCTCCTGCGCGACATCCCGGTCGACCGGCTGCGCACCGGGGACGTGCTCGCGTTCCCATGTGTCGGCTCGGCCGCGGCGGAGCGCCCGCCGAGCGCCCCGCAGGTGCACTGTCTGACCTCCTGACCCGGCGCACCGCCGCCCCGCCCGGCGACGGGGCGGCCACGTCGACCGGCGGGCGGCTCGGCGCCGTCAGTCGGCCTCCGGCAGACGCGCGATGAGGGCCGCCAGTCCGTCGGCGTCGAGCAGGTCGGCCGGGCGGACCGTCTCCCCCGCCCGCACGTAGTGGAAGGCCGCCCGGACGTCGGACAGCGGCACCCCGGCCAGTTCCGCCCAGGCGATGCGGTAGGCCGCCAGCTGCACCGCCACGGCACGGCGCTCGCGCTCGTTGGCCGGCGGCCGCCCGGTCTTCCAGTCCACGACGTCGTAGCGGCCGTCCTCCCGGTCGTGGAACACGGCGTCCATGCGGCCCCGGATGAGTCGGTCACCGATGATGGTCTCGAACGGCACCTCCACGTCCAGCGGGGTGCGCCCGCCCCACTCGCCCTCCTCGAAGCGGCGCTGCAGCTCGGCCAGGTCGTCGTCGGTCTCCGCGGCCGTCTCGTCGGCAGCGCCGGGCAGCTCGTCGGGCACCAGCAGGCTCTGCTGGCCGAAGCGCTGCTCCAGCCAGGTGTGGAAGGCGGTGCCGCGGCGGGTGTGCGGGGCCGGGGGGCGCGGCAGCGGGCGGCGGATCTGCCGGGCCAGCGCCGCCGGGTCGCGCGCCAGCGACACCAGGGAGGACACCGACAGGTGCCCCGGGAGCTCGACGGGGATCGTGCCGTCCTCCGGCCGCGTCTCGGTGTCGCGGTGGGCCAGCAGCAGGTCGGTGTCGCGGCCCCACCCCTCCAGGCGGCGCCGCAGGGACGGCGGCATGTCGGCGCGCTCCAGCGTCTCCAGCCACCGGCGGCCCTCGGCGCAGCCGTCCGCGGCGGCCCGGTACACGAGGTCGGCGCCCTCGACCACCTCTCGGTGCCTGCGGGCGGCGCCGTCCGCATAGGCGTCGGGTGTCTGCGGCCACGCCACCGGCTCCACCTCGGTGGTCTGCGGGTTGGTCTCGTCATCGCCGGGCGGCGGCGCCCAGTGCGCGACCCGCCCCGCGCCCGCCGCGCAGGCCTCGCGGACCTCCTCCAGGAAGGGTGAGGGGCCGCGTCGGCTCGCGGCCGTCCGCCCCCACCAGTGACCGGTGCACAGCAGCGCGAACGACGCCCGGGTCACGGCGACGTAGGCCAACCGCCGCTCCTCCATCAGGTGACGGGCCTTGGCCGCCTCCTTGAAGGCGAGGATGGCGGGCTTGTCGACGTCGTCCAGGCGGGGCAGGGCCGCGGCGTCGCCGCGCAGCGGGAACGGCAGCCTGTGCTCCTGGCCGATCCACCCGTCGGCGCCGCGCGGCGAGGTGGGGAACAGCGGGTAGCGGCCCCCGGCCAGCCCCGGCACGGCCACCACCGGCCACTGCAGGCCCTTGGCGGCGTGCACGGTCAGCAGTTTCACGGTGTCGCTGCCGCCGACCCGCTCCCCCGGGTCCAGCCCCCGTTCGGCGTCCTCGGCGGCGCGCAGGTAGGTGAGGAACGTGCCGAGCGAGGGGTCGTCGCTGTTGCCGACGAACCGCACGGCGGCGTCGACGAACGCGTCCAGGTCGGCGCGGGCCGCCATCGGGTCGCGGCCGCTGCGCGCCGCCACCTCGATGTCCAGGCCCAGCACCCGTTCGATCTCGGTGATGAGGTCGGGCAGCGGCTGGGTGGCCAGGCGGCGCAGCCCGCGCAGCTCCTCGGCCAGGGCGCTGAGCCGCCGGTGGCCGGTCGCGGAGTAGCGGTCGGCGGGGCCGAGGTCGTCGAGGGCGTCGACGAGGCTTCCGCTCTCCGCGGTCACGTCCAGGACGGTCCTGCGCAGCAGCTCATCCTGGCCGTCCGCGGCGTTCGCGCCGTCCCCGACGTCCGTATCGGCCGCGTCGGTGTCCGGGGCCGCCGCCCCGTTGAGGTCGCGGCGGACCTCCCGGGCGAGTTCGGCCGCGCGGTCGCCGAGCGCGACCAGGTCGCGCGGCCCCATGCGCCAGCGCGGGCCGGTGAGCAGGCGGGCGAGTTCGTTGCCCGCGTTGGCGTCGTGGAGGACGCGCAGGGTGGCCACGATGTCGCGGACCTCGGGCACGGTCATGAGCCCGCCGAGCCCCACGACCTCCACCGGGATGCCGCGCTCCTCCAGCGCTTCGCGCAGGAGCGGGAACTGGGCCCTCTTCCGGCACAGCACCGCGACGTCCCCGGGGGTGATCGCGGCGCCGCCCTCCCCCTCGGGCCAGGCGAGGCCGTCGGGGGCGAGGTGGCCGGGCCCGCGCAGGGCCGCCTCGATGGCCTGCGCGATCCAGGCGGCCTCCTCGGTCTCGGTGGCGAACAGCCCGCAGGCCACCGTCCCGCGTCCGCGCCGTGCCGGTCCGGGGTAGAGCACGGGGACGTCCTCGGCCTCCTCCCGCAGTGGTTCGGACACCCGCTTGGCGACCTGCAGCACGCGTTCCCCGTTGCGGAAGCTGGTGGCCAGGCGGCGGACCGGCGCCGGGCGCCCGGGGGCCTCGGGGAAGTCCGTGGGGAAGCCGGTGAGGTTGCCGGAGCTCGCGCCGCGCCACCCGTAGATCGACTGGCAGGGGTCGCCGACGGCGGTGACCGGGTGGCCGCCGCCGAATAGCGCGCGCAGCAGCAGCAGCTGGGCGTGGCTGGTGTCCTGGTACTCGTCGAGCAGCACCACGTGGTACCGGCTGCGCTCGATCATCCCCACCTCGGGGTGGCGGGTGGCGATGCGGGCCGCCAGCGCCACCTGGTCGCCGAAGTCCATCACCTCGCGCGCCGACTTGGCCGCGGCGTAGCGCTCGACGAGGGGGAGCAGCTGCTCACGCTTGCGCTGGGTCTCCAGCAGGTCGCGGGTCTCCTTGAGGGGCTTGCGCAGCGCGGTCGCGCGCTCGGCCAGCCACTCGCCGACGCCGCGCACGTCGTCCGGGGTGCGCAGGTGGTCGGCGAGCTCGCCGGCCAGTTCCAGCACCCGCCCGGTGACCGAGCCGGGGGTGACGGTGATGGCGTCCATCGGCCCGTCGTACTCGGCCACGATGCGGGCGGCGAGCTGCCAGGACTGCCCCTCGCTGATCAGCCGTGCCGTGGGTTCGACGGCCTCGCGCAGGGCGTGGTCGCCGACCAGCCGGGCGGCATAGGAGTTGTAGGTGGACACCACCGGGTCGCCGTCGAGGACCTCGGCGGGCACCTGCTCGGTGGCGCGCAGCTGGTCCAGCCGCCTGCGCACCCGCTCGGCCAGCTCGGCTGCGGCCTTGCGGGTGAAGGTCAGGCCGAGGACGTGCTCGGGCCGCACGTAGCCGTTGGCGACCAGCCACACGACCCGCCCGGCCATGGTCTCGCTCTTGCCGGAGCCGGCCCCGGCCACCACCACCCCCGGCCCGAGCGGCGCGGAGATCACCGCCGCCTGCTCCGCCGTCGGCTCGGGCTGCCCCAGCAGCCGGGCGAGTTCGTAGGGCGTCAGCTCGCGCCGGGGGAACGCGGGTGCCTCCTCGGCGATCTCCTGCGTCACGTCCACACTCTCTCCTCGGCCCTCCCGCCGATGACCGTGCGAACCAGCCCGACGGAACGGACGGTGGAACGGGTACCGGCGGATGTTCGCTCATGATCATCGCGGGGACGTGCGACGACCCGGTCACGTCTCCCGCCGTCCGGGTGGCGTCCCGGTGGAACGCCGACCATCACACCCGCTTCCCTTCGTCGTGGGCGGGGCAGCTCGAACGGACCGGGCAGGAGTCGCAGTGCCGGTTGGGCGTCGCGTCGAAACGCGTGCCCGACATTCCGTCGGCGACCTCGCGGACCAGGGTGCGCGACCACCGGGGGTCGGGGTCCTCGTCCAAGGGCCGCTGGCGCTGTTCGCGGGCGGTGCGCTTACCCGCCGCCTTCTCGGAGAGCTGGACGAGCTCGGCACCGCCCGGCGCGGCCAGGCCGAGCCCGGCGAACGCCGACTCCAGGACGGCGAGCTGGTAGACGCCGAGCTGCGGGTGGCGGGCGAGCTCCTCGTCCTTGGGGCGGCTGCCACCGGTCTTGATGTCGACGACGACGGCCCGGCCCTCGGCGTCGCGCTCCAGGCGATCCACCCGGCCGGTGATCTCGATGCCGTCCAGTTCGACCTTGAACCCCTCCTCGGTCACCACAAGCTCGCGTTCGTTGCCCTCGTGCCAGGAGATCAGCTTGCGCACCATCTCTTCGGCGCGCTCGCGCTCCTTGCCCGCGTACCAGACGCCGCCGAAGTCCAGCTCCGACCAGATGCCGTCCATCCGGCGCCGGATGTCGGCCATGTCCGCGCCCTCGGCGACGAGCACGGCGACCGCGTGCACGATACTGCCCAGCGCCGACGACATCTCCATGGCCGTGGCTCCGGCAGCGCTCTCCAGGAGCCAGCGCAGCCGACAGGTGGTGAACTTCTCCACCTGCGACGGGGAGACCCGGATGGCGGCGTCCTCGTCCACCAGCGGGCGCTCGTCGGAGAACGGGGTGAGCGCGTACCACTCCGACGGGTCGGCGCCGCGAACCCCCTCGGCGGCGAGCCGGGCCAGGTGCGCGGCGGCCGCGCGGCGCAGCGGCGCCTGGCGGGACGGGTCGGCGACCACGGAGCGCAGGTCGGCCACGAGGGCCGGCAGCGAGAGCCAGCGGCGCCCGGTGGCGACGCGCTCCGGTTCGCCGACCCCGAGCTCGGCGAGGAAGCGGGACGGGCGCTCTTCGGTGTCGTCTCCCCCCACGGCGGTGACGACGAGCGTGCGCCGCGCCCGTGTGACGGCGACGTAGAACAGCCGCCGCTCCTCGTCCAGCAGCTTGGAGGCCACGGCCGCGCCGGAGGCGCCGTCGGCGAACCCGGTGACCGTGTCGACGAGCTGCTCCACACCGAGCAGAGACCCGCGCAGCCGCAGGTCGGGCCAGTGTCCCTCCTGGACACCGGCGACGACGGTGAGGTCCCACTCCAGCCCCTTGGAGCGGTGCGCGGTCAGGATGCGCACCGCCTCCCCCTCCGGCGCCCGCTCGGCCAGCGTGTCGGCGGGGATCTCCTGGGCCTCCAGGTCCTCCAGGAACCCGGCGGGTGTTCCCGGCGGCAGCCGGTCGCAGTAGCGGGCGGCACTCTCGAACAGCGCGACGACGGAGTCGAGGTCGCGGTCGGCCGCGGCCCCGCGCCGTCCCCCGGCCTGGCTGGCCCGCAGCAGCCGGTCGGACAGTCCGCTGGCGCGCCACACCTCCCAGAGCACGTCCTCGGCGCTGCCGCCCGCGGCGGTGCGGTCACGGACCAGCTTCAGGTAGGCGGCCACACGTGCGGCCGGGGCGGCGATCTCGGGGTCGACGAGCGTCAGTTCGCGCGGGTCGCGCAGCGCATCGGCCAGCAGGGAGCTCGTGGGGCGGGGGGCGCGGTTCGCGGTGCCGTCGGCGCCGTCCGGATGACCGGCGCCGTCCGGGGCGGTGTCCTCCGCCCCGCCGACGGCGCTTCCGGTGCTCCCGGCCGCCTGGCGCGCCGCGGCACGGGCGACCTCGCTCGCCCAGGTGCTGGAGGAGGCGTCCTCCGGGATATCCGCGCGTTCGCCGTCTCCGTCTCCTTCTCCCCCGGTTCCGCCTCCGGTACCTCTCCGCATCCGGCCTTCGGCGTCCATGCGCAGCCGCCGCAGTGCGCGGCTGAGGCGGCGCAGGCGGACGCTGTCGGCGTCGCCGAAGGCACTGGTGAGCAGCTCATGGGCGGTCGCGTCGTCGAGGGTGTCGGGGTACAGCGCGCTGCGCAGGAGCAGCAGCAGCGGTCGCACCAGGGGTTCGGCGGCCAGCGGGAGTTCGTCGCCGCCGACCGCCACCGGGACCGAGGCCGCGGCCAGGGCGCGGCGCAGAACGGGGATCTGGCGGGTGGCCGACCGGACCAGGACGGCCATCCCGGACCACGGGACGCCGTCGATCAGGTGGGCGCGGCGCAGGGTGTCGGCGATGACGGCCGCCTCCTGCGTCGGACTTTCGGCCAGCAGCACCCGCACCTCACCCTCCGGGGCGCCGGGGGCCGGGGTGAGCGCGCGGTGGGCGTTGACCGGTCCGCCGCCCGGTGCCGGTGCGGCCGGGAGCCGGCGGGATGCCGCGCGCGACGCGGCGAGCAGCGCCGCGCCGCTGCGGCGGCAGGTCTGCAGCGCGATGACGGGGGCGGCCGCGCCCGCCGCCGCGGGGAAGCGCGCGGGGAACTCCAGGATGCCGCGCACGTCGGCGCCGCGGAAGCCGTAGATGGACTGGTCGGGGTCGCCGACGACGACCAGGTCGCGGCCGTCCCCGGCGAGTCCGCGCAGCATCTCCTCCTGGGCGGGGTCGGTGTCCTGGTACTCGTCGACGAACACGACCTCGCGGGCGGCGCGCTCGCGTGCCTGGACCTCGGGGTCGGCGAGCAGGTTGGCGGCGATGCGGACCAGTTCGGCGTAGTTGAAGGTGGGCATCGGCGCGATGTCGAAACGGCCGGTGTAGCGGTCCATGAAGTCGCCGACGGCCACCCAGTCGTCGCGCCGGTACTCGCGGCCGAGCCGGTCGAGGCCGGCGGAGTCGAGCCCGCGCTCCTGGGCGCGCATCAGGAAGTCACGCAGCTCCTCGGCGAAACCGCGGGTGCGCAGGGCCGGGCGCAGCCGCTCCGGCCACATGGGGGCGCCGTCCTCGGCCTCGCCCGAGAGCAGCTCACGCACCTCCATGAGCTGCTCGGGGCCGGACAGCAGGCGCGGCGGCAGGTCGCCCTGGCGCTGGAACTCGCGCCGGATCAGGGCGTAGGCGTAGCTGTGGAAGGTGAGCGCCAGGGGTTCCCGGGTGGTCCGGCGCAGCCGCGCGGTGATGCGCTCGCGCAGTTCCTGGGCCGCCTTGCGGCTGAAGGTGAGGACGAGGACCCGGGAGGGGTCCGTGCCGCGGTTCTCGATGCGGTCGACGACGGCCTCGACGATCGTGGTGGTCTTCCCCGTGCCCGGTCCCGCCAGGACCAGCAGGGGGCCGCCCCTGTGGGCGACGACGCGCCGCTGGTTCTCGTCCAGCCGAGGGGGTGGCGTCTCGGCGTGCACACGGCGCACGAGGCGATACGGGGATGGGCTCACCCCTCCTAGTTCACCAGATCCCCACGACCACCGCGGGCGGTTTGCTCAGGGGGCCGACCGTCCCAGCGTGCCGCACGCATGTCGACGCGGTGGCCCCCGGGGCGCAGCGGGGTGGCCTCGGCCGCCCAGCGCTCGCGGGCGCGGGTCTCGTGGCCGGGCGGCGGGGTGCCGTCGGCGCGGATGACGCGCCACCAGGGGGTGCCGCCGCCCCAGGCCGACATCACGGCGCCGACCTGGCGCGGCCCGCCCTCACCGAGGTATTCGGCGATGTCGCCGTAGGCCATCACCCGGCCGGCGGGTATGCGCTCGACGACGTCCAGGACGCGTTCGGCGTACTCGCCGGGGTGGGAGTCGTGTGGGGGCATGGGGCCGACACTAGCGGGGGCGTGGTCGCGGTGCCGGCCGGCGGCGCCCTCCCCCCGCGCCGTCCGGCCGGTGTCCCGCCTCAGGTGCGCGGGAAGTGCACGCCGCCGGGCGGCGGCTGGGGGCGCGGCTCGCGGCGGTGCGCGGCGGTCGCCAGCGGCAGGTCGACGACCCCGATCGCGGCGATGACGAAGCCGAGGATCCACGCCGTCCACGCCCCGGCGGCGACGTCGGTGAAGCCGACGAGCCACGGGCTCAGGAACATGAGCACGCCGAGTCCGACCATGATCCCCTCGGTGGCGATCAGCCCGGGACGGGTGATCGCCATGACCGCTGCGAGCAGGGTGAACAGGCCGAGCAGGTAGAGGGCGAGCATGGGCGCGCCGACCATGCCGTGCCAGACCCAGCTGACCGCGGCGGCCACGCCTGCGGCCACGGCCACCCAGTCCTCCCAGCGCCCCTCGATCTTCTTGGGCAACCTCACCGGCAACCTCATGGGCCACCTCCCCGGCCGGTCGACATCGGCACGGGATTCGTACCCAATGTTCCGTAGGTCGCAACCGCGGTGTTCGCGGCCTACCTGCCGATTCGCACCTGACGTGTGCCGGTCGGCCGCAGCGGACACGGCGAGGGCCGCCGCGAAGCGGGCTTCGCGGCGGCCCTGAGGGGCACGACGGCGCACGAAGGGGCGCGCCGCGCCGACTAGGGCGTGTTTGGCGGATGCTTTCCGGTGAGCGAGCGGCCGTCCGGGGCGGCGCTCGCAAGCCGCTTCACGAAGTCAATCCAGGTCGGCTTCACGAGTGGAGCGGCGCAGCGAGCGTCGTTCCGGTGGCCGCGAGCCGGGAATGATCCGTCAAACACGCCCTAGTACGTGGGCAGGCTGGGGTCGACCTGGTGCACCCAGGCCAGGACGCCGCCGCCGACGTGCACGGCGTCGCCGAATCCGGCCCCCTTCGCCGCGGCCAGCGCCTCGGCCGAGCGGGCTCCGGACTTGCAGTGCAGCACCAGTTTCCTGTCCTGCGGCAGCTTGGCGAACGCCTCGCCGTTCAGGAACTCGCCCTTGGGGATGAGCACCGCACCCGGGATGCTGACGATCTCGTACTCGTTCTTCTCCCGGACGTCGACGAGGTAGAAGTCCTCTTGGGCGTCCATCATCTGCTTGAGCTCGGTGGCGGTGATGGTGGACCCTGCGGCGGCCTCCTCGGCCTCCTCCGAGACCGCCCCGCAGAACGCCTCGTAGTCGATCAGCTCGGTGATCGTGGGGTTCTTGCCGCACAGCGGGCACTCGGGGTCCTTGCGGACCTTCACCGACCGGTAGCTCATCTCCAGGGCGTCGTAGATCATCAGCCGTCCGACCAGCGGCTCACCGAACCCGGCGAGCAGCTTGATGGCCTCGTTGACCTGGATGGACCCGATAGACGCGCACAGCACGCCCAGAACACCGCCCTCGGCGCAGGAGGGCACCATGCCCGGCGGCGGGGGCTCGGGGTACAGGCAGCGGTAGCACGGGCCGTGCTCGGCCCAGAAGACCGAGGCCTGGCCGTCGAAGCGGTAGATGGACCCCCACACATACGGCTTGCCCAGCAGCACGGCGGCATCGTTGACCAGGTACCGGGTGGCGAAGTTGTCGGTCCCGTCGACGATGAGGTCGTAGGGCTCCATGATGCGGAACGCATTGTCGGAGTCCAGGCGCTCCTCGTGCAGCACGACCTCGACGTTGGGGTTGACCTCGCGGATCGAGTCGCGGGCCGAGACGGCCTTGGGCCGGTCGACGTCGCTCTGCCCGTGGATGATCTGGCGCTGCAGGTTGGACTCGTCCACGACGTCGAAGTCGATGATGCCGAGCGTGCCCACACCGGCGGCGGCAAGGTAGAGCAGGGCGGGCGAGCCGAGTCCGCCGGCACCGACGACCAGCACCTTGGCGTTCTTCAGGCGCTTCTGTCCGTCCATGCCCACGTCGGGGATGATCAGGTGACGAGAGTAGCGTCGCACTTCGTCGACGGTCAGCTCGTCGGCTGGTTCGACCAGCGGCGGCAGCGACACAGCGGCTCCTCGAAGTTCCGGTTCGGCGTCCCGCGCCCTCGGCGTCGTCCACCGGACGCGAGTGCGGATGGGCACGTGACGGGCTTCCTCCTATACCCAACCTACGGGGTGGGGTTTCGCATTCCCACCGCGGGGACGCCGTTGCCCGGCCGGGCAGGCGGCTACCCGGAGTCGGCCCGCGCCGCCGCGGCGGCCAGGAACGGCCGCATCTCCCGCGCCACCCGCTCCGGCTGCTCCTTCATCGGCACGTGCCCGGTGCGCGGCAGCAGTACCAGGCGGTTGTCCGGGAAGGTCGCGGCGGCCCGCAGGGCCATGCGGGGGCGCACGAACCGGTCGCCGGTGCCGTAGACGAGCAGCGTGGGCCGGTGGACCCCGGCCGCCTGGCGCCACAGCGCGCGCGGCCCGCGCCGCAGGTACTCGGCGGCCAGGCAGCGCAGCGACTCCAGCACCGCCGTGTGCGCGTAGTCGAGGCGGTCGCGTTCGCGCTCGGCCTCCAGCGCCTCCAGGACGCGCTTGGCCGGCCACACCGCCGGATCGTGGAAGGTGGCGTCGAGCAGGCTCTGCACCCGCATCTCCGGCGGGCGGCTCTGGATGCGCTCATAGACCCACCTGCCCACCACCGGCACCAGCGCACCCGTCATCTGCAGCGGCACCGGCCGGGGCAGCAGGTCGGGCAGCGCGGGCGAGATGAGGGTCAGCGTACGCACCAGATCCGGGCGCTCGGCGGCGAGCCGGACGGCGACGGTCGCGCCCAGGGAGTTGCCCACGAGGTGCACGGGGTGCTCGCCCGAGCGGATCAGGCCGACGACGACGGCGGCGTGCGCGTCGACGCCGTAGTCGCCGTCCGGGGGCGGCGGCGACTGGCCGAAGCCCGGCAGGTCGGGGGCGTCCGCGGTGGACCCGTTGGACAGCGCACCCATCAGGTCGGTCCAGTCGGTGGACGCTCCGGCCAGGCCGTGCACGTAGACCATGCGCCCCAGCGGGTGGTCGAGTGCGGTGCCGCCGTAGGCGTCCCGCCCGGGGGCCGCCGACCCCGTACCGCCGCCGGTGGCCCCGCCGGTACCGCCGACGTCGCGGCGGACGAAGATCCGCCGGTCGCCGAGCCGCCGGAACACACCGGGCCACACCTCGATCGGTTCGGCCATGCCGCCTCCGTGATTCGGTCCTGGTCACGACTCTACGCATCCGTATCTCCCGCGTGGCGGAATCCACCGGCGCGCCCGGCGTCGGCCAACCGCAGACCGGGCCTTGCCCGTGTCGTTGGACACATCGGGGTACCGTGAGGGCGAACCCGGTCAGAGATTCGGGCGGAGTCGACCAGGGAGGGTGACCGTGACTTCCCAGCCTCGGCAGCAGGTGCCGGACGACGACGACTACAGGGGCGACACGGCATCGCTGGAGGCTCCCGAGGCCGACGTCGCCGAGCAGCGCGCGGATGTCGTCGACGCGTCCCAGCGCGCGGACGACTGGCTGCGGCGCGGCGGGGTCGATCGCGGCACCGAGGTGCCCGAGGCCGACGCCGTCGAACAGCACCAGGAGGTCGGCGATGACGAGGATGAATACCGCTGACGCGGGATAACGCCGCGAATACGACCCGTTCCGGGTCTGGCGGCCCCGAACCTACGCATGGGTAAGATATGAGGATACGCGCCGGGTCACCGTCGCGGCTGGTCCCAGGCCCGGCGGCGACTCGACGGCCACGATGACGGGATGCGGCGCCACTCGGCGCCGCACGGATATTCGGAGGGTATTGGGTGTGACTGCTCCTTCAGACGCGCGCCCGCGGGGGGCCCGGCTGCCCCGGCTGCAGCGCCGGAAGCAGCTGCTGGCCGCGGCCCAGGAGGTGTTCGTCGCGCAGGGGTACCACGCCGCGGCGATGGACGAGATCGCCGAACGCGCCGGTGTCAGCAAGCCCGTCCTCTACCAGCACTTCCCCGGCAAGCTGGAGCTGTACCTGGCTCTGCTGGAGCAGCACTCCGAGTCGCTGGTGGACAAGCAGCGCGAGGCGCTGGAGAGCACCGATGACAACCGGCAGCGCGTCATCGCCAGCTTCCAGGGCTACTTCGACTTCGTGTCCGGCGAGGGCGAGGCGTTCCGCCTGGTCTTCGAGTCCGACCTGCGCAACCTCCCGGCGGTTCGGGAGAAGACCGAGCAGACCCTGCAGCGCTGCGCCGAGCTGATCGGCGAGGTGATCCGGCAGGACACCAGCATCTCCGACGACGAGGCCGACCTGCTCAGCATCGCGCTGGTCGGCATGGCCGAGACCAGCGCCCGCTACTGGATCAGCAACTACGGATCCATCCCCAAGGACGCCGCGGAGAAGCTGGTGGCCCGCCTGGCCTGGCGCGGGATCAGCGGCTGGGACCTCACCCGGAGCTGACTCCGCCCCCCCCTGCCCGCCGCCGGTGTCGCAATGCGATGGTATGCCCCGGGTCAAATCTGACTTTGCGCAGGTCACGGTCGCGCGAGGACGGTTGCCCTGCGCTCCGATGGGGAATCGCGTTACGTAGATGCGAATCGACCCGTCCGTCCCGGGCAGCCCGGTCGCCGTGCGGGTCGGTGGAACCCCACGGGGGGACCTCATGGACATTGGACAGGGCCTTACCGAGGCGTGGAGCGCGGTCGCGACGTTCGGCCCCCTCCTCGTCATGTTCCTGCTGATCCTGGTCATCGGGTGGATCATCGCGAAACTCGTCGGCCGACTGGTCGGCAAGGGCCTCGCCCGCGTCGGCCTCGACCGCGCCCTGGAGCGCAGCGGCGTCGGCGAGTACTTCGAGCGCAGCCGCTACGACGCCAGCGAACTGTGCGGCAAGATCGTCTACTACCTCGGTCTGCTGATCGTCCTGCAGCTCGCGTTCAGCGTCTTCGGCCCGGCCAACCCGGTGACCCAGCTGCTCAACAGCGTCATCGCGTGGATCCCGCAGGCCATCGTCGCCCTGGTCATCATCGTGGTGGCCGGAGTGATAGCCAAGGCCGCGCGCGACATCGTCTCCGGTGCCATGGGCGGGCTGAGCTACGGGCGCTTGGTGGCCAACCTCGTCGGCATCTTCATCATGGCGCTGGGTGTCATCGCCGCCCTGAACCAGGTCGGTATCGCGACCACGGTGACCCAGCCGGTGCTCATCGCGGTCCTGGCGACCATCGGCGGCATCCTGGTCGTCGGTGTCGGCGGCGGGATGATCAAGCCCATGCAGGAGCGGTGGAGCCGGTGGCTCGATACCGCGGAGCGGGAGACCGCCGCGGCCTTGCGGGAGAACGGCGGCTACCGGGCCGGGCGCGCCGACGCGATGGGCCGGGCGGGCGCCCCCGCCCAGGCCGAGCCGGAGGAGCGGCAGGCTCCGGCGACGCACGGCCCGGCGATGGGCGAGGAGGAAGGCGGAGGCGGCGCGCAGGGCCGCACCCCGCAGGAGTAACGGTGGAGTCGGGCCGCGCGGCCGACCGCGCGGCCGACGATTCCGCGAACCCGGCCTAGAGCAGTTCCTCGTCGCGGGCGACCTCGTCGCGGGCGAGCCGGTCGAGGCGGCGGACCATCAGTGCCAGGGTCGCGAAGATCGGCAGGAGCCCGAGCCAGAAGGTGATGCTCGTCCAGCCGGCCAACACCATGACCGCCAGGGCGACCACGATGATCAACGCGAAGAGGGAGAAGTCGACGCGATCCCGATGGATCAGGACGCCGAGCGGTGGGCGCGCCGCCCCATGCCGGCCGCTCCTCATGCGTTCTTCCTTTCTCACGGCCCGCTGCGGACCGCATCCTTCGCTCCCGGGGGAGTCCCGGTCAGGTATCTGTCGTGTCCGTCCGCGCCGACGCACCGCCCCGGCACGGGGACCCGGGAGGCCGCGTCTTCGGCGGCCACCCCAAGTATGGCTTAGCGTACGCCCAGTCAGGGCGCAGGCGAGTTCACTTCCGGATCACCGCGCGGGCGGGGCTCGGTCGGCGGCTCAACCTCCGACGACGAGACCAACCTAGCGGACGAAGCCGTGTTCCTTGGCCAGACGGCACACCGCCAGCAACCGCAGCGTCTCCCAGTCGTACCCGGCGGAGTCGGACCGCCAGCCGCGCTCGCGGCAGCCGTCGACGAATCCTTGCAGGTAGCTGCTGAGGTTCTGGAGGGTGACCGCCCCGGCGTCCCGTGTGATCGACTCGCAGACGGCCGCGGCGTGCTGGTCCAGTTCAGCGGTCATCCACGGCTCGGGGTCCGAGCTCAGCGGGCCGAAGACGTCGAACTCGCGGGAGAGCCGGGCCAGCGAGCCCTCCGTGTAGAAGCCACGGGGCATGACCGGTTACCTCAGGTAAGGGAACAAAAAGGGAACGCCACAGACTATATACGAGTTCGCAAACATTCCACCCGTTCGTGACGGACCTGACACGACCCCTCCGACCTGCGGCGACCTCGCCGACCGACGTGTCAGCCGCTGAGGCCCATGGCCTCCAGGCGGGCCGAGTGCGCCTCGGTGAGCTTGGCGAACACCCGGCTCACCGCCGCCAGGTCCGCCGACGGGCCCGCGCCCCCGGGCTCCTCCCCCTCGCGCCCGCCGCCCTGCGGGGTGAGCAGCGCCGCCAGCTCCACCCGCTGTGCCGCGACCAGCTGGGCCTGGCTGAGCGCCTCGCCGACCAGGCGGCGGGCCCACAGCGACAGTCGCCCGCCCAGCTTGGGGTCGTCCTCGACGGCTGCGCGGATCCGCACGGCGATGGCCTCGCCCCGCCCGGTGTCCGACACCACTTCGGCGACCAGCGCGCGGGTGCGGTCGTCGGTACGGTCGGCGATGTAGCGGTAGAAGTCCCCGGCGATGCCGTCGCTGACGTAGGTCTTGACCAGGCTCTCCAGCCAGCTCTGCGGCTCGGTGCGGGTGTGCCACGCGTTCAGCGGCTCGACGAACGGCCGCATCGCCGCCTCGGGGTCGACGCCCAGCTCCGCCAGGCGGTCGCGCAGCAGCTTGTAGTGCGCGTACTCGGTCGCGGCGACACCGGCCAGTTCGCCCTTGGCCGCGAGGTCCGGGGCCAGCCCGGCGTCGTCCGCGAGCCGGAAGAAGGCCACGAGTTCGGCGTAGGCCATCATCGCGAGCAGGTCGATCACGCCCCGGCCGGGCTTCTCGTCGGGGTCAACCGCAGCGTTGTCGGAGGCAGGGCCGTTCGTCATGCCGCACAGATTAGCGTCCGCCGGGGGTCGGCCGACCCATCGGGATTATCCGGCCCCGGATCGGCGTTGCGTGGTGCGAGGCGTGAACGGCGCCGCGGCAGTGGTGCGCGACCGACCGGCGCATGTGGTACGGACTCCTATATCCGGGCGGAGTGGCCTCGGGTTAGACTCTATGACCAGTGACCGGCCACTGCCGGTCATCGCGCGGAGTCCCCCCGTCGCACCTCGAACGCGGAGAATCGTGAAACTCGGCGCCGACACGCGGCGCCTCGGGGCACGGGCCGATCGCCCGGTGTTCTCCGCCGCGCACCATGACAACACGCGCGCGACGGCGACCGGAGGAGGGGCCGGAGCGCGACAGGACAAGACAGCGGACGACTCCGTGCACTGGCCACGAATCCGTGACCCGCGGCGGCGACGCCGCGGCCGCAGACCAGACGCGCCGAGGCACCGGACGGTATTCCGGTCCTCGTGCCGCGCCGGATTCGTCCCCGACCTGGCATTCGGGGACCCGAGGGAGCGGTGACACATCCCGCTCACGCGCCGCGAGCCGTCCGACCCACCGGGCCGCATCTTTCGATGGCAGGCCCGCCCAGATGGAGGCATGAGCCCTGACAACCACAGATTCGACCAACGAACCCGGACAGACCTTCCGCGATATCGGTGTCAGCACCGAGATCGCGGACGCTCTCGAAGCCGAAGGGATCGTCGATCCCTTCCCCATCCAGACCCTGGCCCTCCCGCTGGCGCTGGCCGGCTCCGACATCATCGGCCAGGCCCGCACCGGAACCGGCAAGACCTTCGCCTTCGGTCTTCCGCTGCTGCAGCTCGCGCAGAGCAGACCGGGTGAGTCCAAGCGGCCGCGCGCCCTGGTGGTCGTGCCCACCCGCGAGCTCGCCATCCAGGTGGCCGCCGACCTCGGCACCGCGGGCAAGCGCACCGGAAGCCGCATCCTGACCGTGTACGGCGGCCGCGCCTACGAGCCGCAGATCGACGGCCTGAAGGCCGGCGCCGACGTCGTCGTCGGCACTCCCGGCCGCCTGCTCGACCTGGAGCAGCAGAAGCACCTCAGTCTCAGCGGGGTGGGGGCCGTCGTCCTCGACGAGGCCGACAAGATGCTCGACCTGGGCTTCCTGCCCGACATCGAGCGGATCCTGAAGAAGATCCCGGAGCAGCGCCAGACCATGCTCTTCTCGGCGACCATGCCGAGCGAGATCGTGTCGCTGTCGCGGCGCTACCTGCGCCGCCCCACCCACGTGCGGGCGGGGGACGACGACGAACCCGGCCAGTCCACCACCGGCCAGATCGAGCAGCACGTCTACCGGACCCACCCGATGGACAAGCCGGAGCTGCTGGCCCGGCTGCTGCAGGCCGAGGGCCGCGGCCTGAGCATGGTGTTCTGCGAGACCAAGCGCGCTTGCGACAAGGTCGCCACGGCGCTGGAGGGGCGCGGCTTCGCCGCCGCGGCCGTGCACGGCGGGCTGGGGCAGAGCCAGCGCGAGCGGGCCCTGCGGGCGTTCCGCAACGGCAAGATCGACGTGCTCGTCGCCACCGATGTGGCCGCACGCGGTCTGGACGTCGACGACGTCACGCACGTCGTCAACTACGAGTGCCCGGAGGACGAGAAGACCTACACGCACCGCATCGGCCGGACCGGCCGCGCGGGGCGCTCGGGCACCGCGGTCACCTTCATCGACTGGCAGTCGACGGCGCGGTGGAAGCTCATCAACACCGCGCTGGACCTGCCGTTCGCCGACCCGGAGGAGACCTACTCCACCTCGCCGCACTTCTTCTCCGACCTGAAGATCCCCGAGGGCACCAAGGGGACACTGGCCAAGGACCGCCGCGAGCGCGCCGGCCTGGAGGCCGAGGAGATCGAGGACATCGGCGACACCGGCCGACCCCGCTCCGAGGACGAGCGGGCCCCGCGCGGCCGTTCGCACAACCGCCGCCGGACCCGCCGCAAGCCCTCGGGCGAGGGCACGCGCGCGGCCGCCGCGCCGGAGCGCACCGAGAAGGGCGCCGAGGGGGCCGACAAGCCCGCTCCGCAGCGCCGCCGTCGCCGCCGCACCCGCAGCGGTGTGGAGGTGAACAAGGAGCAGGACTAGCGGTCGCACCGCAGTCCTCGACGTTCGGGGGAGGCGTCGCGGACGCACCGGCACGGTCGGCGGCGCACTGCCGGAACGACCTGCCGGTGGCATCGGGGCGCACGGGCCGGCGGAGGGGCCGGTTCGGAGCCGCAGGCCACCGCCTCGGCCCCCGAATCGGTACGGCCCCGGAGGAATCCGGCCTCTGGGGCATCACACCGCAAGGTGACCACCCGAATCCGGGCCAATCTCCGAAAAATCCAAGGCCAACGGACGACCCACCGGCCCCGGAAGATCGTCTAAGGTAATCCGTCGTGAGTACACCTCGGTTTCTGGACCTCCCGCCTGGTGTCCGACGGATCGACGTCCCGACGGCCCTCGGCCCGATCGCCGCACTGCACGCCATGCCCACGGCCGGGGGCACCGACCGCCAGACCGCTGTGCTGGTACCGGGGTACACCGGCAGCAA
Source organism: Nocardiopsis mwathae (assembly GCF_014201195.1). Lineage (NCBI taxonomy): Bacteria > Bacillati > Actinomycetota > Actinomycetes > Streptosporangiales > Nocardiopsidaceae > Nocardiopsis > Nocardiopsis mwathae. Next base: position 3,850,325 of record NZ_JACHDS010000001.1, read on the forward strand.
AGAGGACTTCATCGCGCTGCTGCAGACGCTGGCGCAGGCCGGGCGGTCCGTACTCGCCATCGACATGCCCGGCCAGTACGAGTCCCCTGGCCCCGCCGACCCCGCCTCCTACACCCGCGAAGGGCTGGGGCGGGCCGTCGCCGAGCTGGTCCGCGCCCTCGATGAGGGCCCGGTACACCTGCTCGGGCACTCCTTCGGCGGGCTCGTGACGCGCGAGACGGTGCTGGCCGGCGACGTTCCGCTGCTGAGCCTCACCCTGATGAGCTCGGGGCCCTCGGCCATCAGCGGGCTGCCCGCGGCCGACGCCCAGCGCCTGAAGGCCGCACTGGAGGACTCCCCCACGCGCGACCGCCTCCGCCGGATCTGGGAGGAGCACCTGGACCGGCCTGCGCGCTCCAGCGGCATCAGCGAGGAGATCCACGCGTTCCTCCGCGCCCGTATGCTCGCCAACCACCCCGAGGGCCTGGTGCGGATGGCCGGGGCTCTCCTGGACGCCCCCGACCGCTGCGCCGAGCTGAACCGGCTGACCCTGCCGAAGCTGGTGATATACGGCGAGAACGACGATGTGTGGCCCACCGACGTCCAGGCCGACATGGCCCGGCGTATCGGCGCCCGCCGCGTGGTCATCCCCGGCGCCTGCCACTCCCCCAACGTCGAGGCGCCGGAGACCACGGCCAGCGCTCTCACCCGCTTCTGGCACGGCGCCGAGACCCCGGGCCGCGCCGACTGACCCCGTCTCTCCGCCTCTTGCGTCGATCTCGGGGATATCGGGGTGATGATCACGCGCGGTACCCCGATATCCCCGAGATCGACGCAAGAGGTTCGGTGACCGAGCGGCCGTCCGGGCGGCGCTCGCACGCCGCTTCACGAAGTCGAGTCAGGTCGGCTTGACGAGTGAAGCGGCGCGGCGAGCGTCGTTCCGGTGGCCGTGAGCCGGGAATGATCCGCCGAACACGCCCTAAACCCAGGTCTCGAAGTTCTTGCTCTCGGCCGCGACCGTGGTCTCGGGGCCGCGGTCGGGGAGGATGCGGGTGTCCGGCGGGAGGGACATCAGGACCTCGCCGACCGAGTGGAGCTGGCGGGTGTAGTCGACGTAGCCCTCGCCGACGGTGCCCAGTTCCCCCTTGCGCAGGGTGTCGCCGCTGAACACGGCGCCGAGCTCGGAGATGTAGTAGGCGACGCTCCCGGTCGAGGTACCGGGCAGCGGGAGGATGTCGATCTCCTTGTCGCCGGCCTGCAGCGAGCCGCCGCCCTCCACTTCGAGGTCGGGGCGGTGTTCGGCGCCGTGCACGCGGCGCCAGGGGCGGATCTCGCGGCGGTGCAGCGCGATCGGGGCCTGGTCGCGCTCGGCCACCTCCACGGCCGCACCGATGTGGGTGTTGTAGCCGTTGGTGCAGGCGACGAGGTAGATCTCACGCTCGCCGACGGCCTCCAGGACGGCCTTGGCATCGTGCGCCGGGTCGATCACGACGACGCCCTCGTCGTCGACGTCGACGATCCAGGTGTTGCTGACGACGTCGTACTCTTCACCGTCGACCTTCAGGACGCCGGCCGTGCGGACACGCTGGATGCCGTCCGAGTCGGGCTCGTCGGTGCCGGGGACCTCGGGCTCGCGCTCCTCCTCGGTCGCCCCCTCCGCCTTCGCCTCGGCCTTCTCGCCCGCCTCGGCCTCCCCGGCTTCCTCGGCCTTCGCCTCCGCATCGGTCTCCCCGGCCTTGGCGGGCTTCTCGGCGTCGGCGTCGGTGGCGGCGTCGGTGGCGGCGGGCGTCTCCTCGGCCGCCACAGCGGTGGCCGCCGTGTCCGCGCCCTTGTCCTCGGCGGACTGCGGCTCGTCGCGGGGCCCGTCAGCGTCGTCGGCGCCGTCGGCCGTCACCGTCGAGGGCGTCGTGCCGCCGGCCTCGGCCTCCTCGACGTCCTTCTTCTTGTTCTTCCGATTCCAGAACACGGTGCCGACCCTTCGCTTCGCTGGTTGGGAACTCATCGCAAAAGTTGCGCGGGACCATTGTTCCGGCCCTGCGGTGCGGTCGGGTACCCCCTCCGCACGGCCGGTGAGGATCCCACACCGACGCTAAACGGCCGATAAGACGCGGCGGTCCCGCTTCGGCCGGTCATCATGCCACGTCAGGCCGGGATTCTAGCCCCTCGGTCCGATGATGGGCGCCGCTCCGGTGGCGGGGGCGACCAGCTCCTCGTAGGCGGCCGGATCCGTCGTGCGGGCCCCGAGCCGGTGCCCGGTCAGTTCGCCGTGGTCGTCGCTGGACCCGGTGACCACCAGCCCGAGCCGGCCGGCGACCGCGCGCCAGTGCTCGGCCTCGGCCTCGTCATGCGCGGGATGGTCCGCCTCGATTCCGCCGAGTCCCGCCCGGGCCATCTCCGCCACGACCTCTTCGGGGACCGCACCGGTCAGGGCTCCCTCACCCCGCGCGGGGTGGGCGAGCACGCACACCCCGCCCGCCGCCCGCACCAGTCGGACCGCGCGCACCGGGTCCAGGGCGTAGCGGGCCGCGTAGGCGGGGCCGCCGGAGCCGATCCAGCGGTCGAACGCGTCCTGCACGTCCTCGGCGGCGCCGGCCTCCACGATGGCCCGGGCGATGTGCGGGCGCCCGACGACGACGTCGCCGGGCGCGGCACGGCCGACACCGGTTCCCGGCTCCAGGCCGTGGGCGATCTCCCGGACCCGCTGCCAGGTCACCTCGACACCGGCCGCACGCAGCAGCCGGACCATGGTCTCGGCTCGATCGGTGCGGTCGCGGCGGATCCGCCGCAGCTCCTCGGTCAGCTCGGGGTGGTCGGCGTCGAAGAGGTAGGCCAGCAGGTGGACGCTGGCGCCCCGATAGGCGCAGGACAGCTCCATACCGGGGACGAGGGTGAAGCCCGGCGGCACGTGCGCGGCGGCCGCGGACAGCCCGGCGACCGTGTCGTGGTCGGTGAGCGCGAGCACGTCGAGCCCCGCCGCGACAGCGCGGCCCACGACCTTCTCGGGGGGCTCGGTGCCGTCGGAGACAGAGCTGTGCGAATGCAGGTCGATGCGCATCACCCGACGATACAGGGGACATCTCCGCACGGGAGGGGGCGGCTCCCCGTCAGTCCATCGGCCGCAGCGCGGAGGCGAGGAAGGGCGAGGGCGCCCCGAACGGCAGCTGCCGGGACAGGCCGCCCTGGTGGTCCCGGAGGTCGATGACCGCCTTCAGCTCGCAGATCTGCACGCCGACGTCGGCCGGGTTGAACACGATCCACATCCAGCAGCTGTTGGCCTCCCCGGCGTAGACCGCGCGCTCCGTGCCACCGTCGACGCTCCACAGGGCGATTTCGTGCCCGTCGTGGCGGATCTTGGCGTCCGGCGGACCGGCATCGAACCCGCTGCCCGGGTCGGAGCCGTCGAACCCGGCCAGGCGCGCGCCCAGCCCGATGCCCGGGTCCTCGGCGACGATGGCCATCTCGCCGACACCGCCGAGCGGGGCGGGGCCGGAGAGCGCGACCGCGATACCGAGTGCCCCACTGCGGTCGTCACCCGCCTCGGCGAAGCCCGTGACGACCCACCCGGCCGGCAGCGGCCAGGGCATCCATACGGGGACCTCCGCGGACTTGACCAGCAGGTCGACCGTGGAGTCGCCGAGGGGGCGGATCCGGCGCAATGGTGCGACGGGGCCGTGCGCGTCGCACAGCCACGCGCTCGTCCACACGTTCGGCGGATGGATGGCACGGCCGCACCGAGGGCAGGATGGATCCGTTCTCATGGCTGGTGGGAGAGATACCCCGGTGGCCGGTACGGAAACTCCCGGCGCCCAGGGCACAGGCGTCCCCCGCGCCCCGGGCCTCCTGGGACGTGTTCGGCGGATGCTCTCGGGTGAGCGAGCCGCGTTCCGGCGGCCGGGGGTGAGGATTCGGTACGCCGTACCCCCTACGGCGTACCGGGGTCGGCGGGCGGCGGGTGGGCGTGCCCGCCCATGGTGCCCTGAGAGCCGGACAGCCCCGCTGCTCCGGGGGTGCCGCGGCCGCCGAGACCGGGGGCGGGGCCGCCCGGCCGGGGCCGGAGAGGCCGGCTCGGGGCGGGTCCCCGGGGCGGAGCGCCCGGCAGGGATTCCGCGGCGTCGCCGGGCGCGGTGCGCCGGATGCCCAGTCGGCGCACCAGCCACACCACGACGAGGATGAACAGGCCGACCTCCACGGCCGTACCGACCACGCCCTCCCACGACCCGGGGCCACGGGCGGCGGCGTCGAGCGTCCCCTCGTAGGCGCTGATGGAGAAGACCAGCATGTTGTGCAGCACGTGCAGCGCGATCGCCGCCTCCAGCCCGCCGGTGTACCAGGTCAGCCAGGCCAGCCCGGCGCCGAGGAGGGCGACGTTGACCAGCCCCCAGCCGGTGTACTCGTGCAGGGAGGTGAAGACCGCGGTGGTGATGATGATGCCGAGGACGGGTGTGCGCAGGAACGCCGCCCACGCCCCGTCGCCGCGCCGCTCGCCGGGCTCGGCGCCGTAGCCGCCGACCAGCTGCAGCAGGAAGCCGCGCAGCGCGAACTCCTCGGCCGAGGCTTGGAACGGGACCAGCAGCACGATCGCCACCAGGGCGGGGATGAACGCGGCTCCCCCGCCGAAGTCGGCGACGAACGCCTCGCCGGGGGCGGTCAGCCGCTGCAGGACGTACAGCGCGGCGGTGAACACCGCCAGCACCGGGAGGGCGGCCAGCATGCACACGAGCAGCCAGCGCCAGCGCATCCGCCCTTCGACCGAGATCAGCGTGCCGACCGGCCGCCGCTGGATCAGCCGCACCGCCAGCATCACCACCGGCGTCATCAGGGAGATGGTGACCAGCAGGAACACCAGGTCGGGGACGGTGGCGCCGAGCGGCGACTCGGGGCTGAAGCGGTGCCCGTGGAGCGCCGCGATGATGGCGGCCGCGACGCCCATGATGGTCTGCACGAGCAGGTAGAGCGCGGCCGCGAAGATGAACGCCACGATCGGGATCCACCAGCGGTGCCGCCAGGTGTGCCCCATCCGGTGGTAGGCGCTGCCGGGCCGGGGCAGCGCCGGGCCCGACGGCCGGGGCGGTCGGCACCGCTCCGCCGGTGGCGGCCATGCCCAGGCCTGGGCGGGCTGGGCACTGGCCGCCGGAGTCCCGGGCGGCCATGCCCACGCCTGTTCGTCCGGGTTCGCTGACGTCTCCCGTCCGCCGGACTGCCGCGGATCGGGCTGCCAGGACGAACCAGGCGGTGGCGGCGTATTTCTCATCGTCTGCCGAGATTACTATCCGCCCGTGTATCGGCGGCGTTAAGGACGCAGGGCGATCGATCGGCTACTCACCGATGCCTCCGTCGTGCCCGTGTCCGGCGCCCCGCCCGGCCGTGTCCGCCATCAGCCGCCGTAGGTGCGTCAGCTTGTCCGGGTTGCGGACCATCAGCACCTCGGTGATGGCGCCGTCGGTGACCTCCACCAGGGCGACGGCCTCCACGTGGCCCTCCGCGTCGCGGAAGACGATGCCCGGCGCGCCGTTGACCTCGGCCCAGGCCACCAGCCACCGTTGCTCCTGGAACCGGGGGCCGATCCCGGCCATGAAGCGGGCGCACCGGTCGGCGCCGAACAGCGGGCGGACCGCCGCCGCGGCCTTGCCACCGCCGTCGGTGAGGACGATGGCGTCCGCCGCGAGCAGCTCCTTCAGCCCGGCCACGTCACCCTCCGAGCAGGCGGCCAGGAACCGTTCGGTCAGGCGGCGCCGCTCGTCGGGCCCCGCGGTGTGGCGGGGGCGGCGGGCGTGCACGTGCTCCCGCGCCCGGTGGGCGAGCTGGCGCACGGCCGCCTCCGACTTGCCGACGGCCTCGGCGATCTCGGCGTGCGGCACCCCGAACACCTCGCGCAGTACGAACACGGCACGCTCGACCGGGTTCAGCGTCTCCAGGACCACCAGCATCGCGTAGGAGACCTCGTCGGCCCGCTCCACCTCGTCGGCGACGTCGGGCGCGGTGACCAGCGGCTCGGGCAGCCACGGGCCGACGTAGGACTCGCGCCGGCTGCGCGCCGCGCGCAGCCGGTTGAGGCTGAGGTTGGCGGTGATCCGGACCAGGTAGCCCTTCGGGTCGGCCACATCGGACCGGTCACCCCCGGTCCAGCGGATCCACGCCTCCTGTACGCAGTCCTCCGCGTCGGCGACGCTGCCCAGCATGTCGTAGGCGACGGTGAACAGCAGCCGCCGGTAGCGCTCGAAGACCGCGGTGCCGTCGGTGCCGTCGGTGCCGTCGGCCCTCCGCTCGGCCGAGTCGACCGTGTTCACGCCTGTTCCTCCTGTCGTGCGTGCGGTACCGCCTGCGCCACCTCGCAGGTGTCCGTGAACCCCTGGCTGGTGAGCCCGAGGGCGTGGTTGAACCGCGACCTCCGGTTCTCCACGGCGACGATCGCGGTCAGCTCGACCAGTGCGGCCTCGCCCAGTTCGGCGAGCAGCTCGGCGACCATCGCGTCGGTGGTCTCCATCGGGTCGGCGCTCATCGCCTCCGCGTACTCCATCACCCGCCGCTCCAGCGGGCCGAACAGGTCGCTGTCGCGCCACTGCGGGACCGCGCGCAGCTTGGCGGGGTCGAGGCCCCGGTGGGTGTGCTCCCAGTAGCCGAAGTCCATGCACCAGGAGCAGCCGATGCGCGCCGCCGACGCGGTGACCGCGAGCGCCTTGAGCGTCGGATCGAGGCGCTTCCACGTCGCCACACCCGTCTCGTTCAGGAGATCGGTGACGAGGACCCGCCCGTTGTGCGCCATGGCCTTCCCCGGGTCGGGGACCATGCCGAAGCGGCGCCGGGCCAGGGGCATCAGCAGGCGGTTGAGCAGGGTTCGGGGCGGTTCCAGTGAGATGCGGGCCATGACGGCCTTCCTTTCCCTCCGCGTTCTCCGATGATTCCCCCATAGAGACCCGCGGCCCCCCGCAGACGTGACAGGGCTGGGAAAGAAGAATCGCCGGAGATCCGGGAATACGCCTGTGACCTGGGGGAACGCGTTTTCCGGCGAGGCGTGCCCGCTGGTGTGTGCACGCGCAGGCTTCACTACCATGGAGTACATGTCCTCCACACCCACCACCGAGCAGGTGCACGCGGCCCTGGCGACCGTCCAGGACCCCGAGATCCGTCGTCCCATCACCGACCTCGACATGGTCAAGAGTGTCGAGATCGCCGACGGCGGCGTCGTGAACGTCGGCATCTACCTCACGGTGGCCGGTTGTCCCATGAAGGGGCGGATCGAGAAGGACGTCACCGAGGCCGTCTCCACGGTCGACGGCGTCACCGCGGTGCGGGTCGAACTCGACGTCATGAGCGACGAGCAGCGCAAGGCGCTGCAGACCAAGCTGCGCGGCGGGCAGGCCGAGAAGGAGATCCCCTTCGCCAAGCCGAACTCGCTGACCAAGGTCTTCGCGGTCGCTTCCGGCAAGGGCGGTGTGGGCAAGTCCTCGGTGACCGTGAACCTCGCCGCCGCTCTGGCGGAGCAGGGCCACAAGGTGGGCGTGGTCGACGCCGACATCTACGGCCACTCGGTGCCGCGCATGCTGGGTGTGTCCGAGCACCCGACCAAGGTCGAGGACATGATCATGCCGCCGTCGGCGCATGACATCAAGGTCATCTCCGTGGGCATGTTCACCCAGGGCAACCAGCCGGTGGTGTGGCGCGGCCCGATGCTGCACCGCGCGCTCCAGCAGTTCCTCGCCGACGTGTTCTGGGGCGACCTGGACGTGCTGCTGATGGACCTGCCCCCGGGCACCGGCGACATCGCGATCTCCGTGGCCCAGCTGCTGCCGAACGCCGAGATCCTCGTCGTGACCACGCCGCAGCAGGCCGCGGCCGAGGTCGCCGAGCGCGCCGGCGCGATCTCCGCGCAGACCCACCAGCGTGTGGCGGGTGTCATCGAGAACATGTCGTACTTCGTGGCCCCCGGCAGTGACGAGCGCACCTACCTCTTCGGCGAGGGCGGCGGCCGGACGGTCGCCGAGGGCCTCACCCGGTCGCTGGGCGCCCAGGTGCCGCTGCTCGGCCAGGTCCCGCTCGACATGCGGATGCGCGAGGGCGGCGACGAGGGCGAGCCGCTGGTGCTGACCGACCCCGAATCCGAGGCCGGCGGCGTGCTCCGCCGGATCGCCGAGGACCTGGTCGGCAAGCCGCGCGGGCTGTCCGGCATGCAGCTGGGCATCACCCCGGCCGGCCGCTGACCATGACCGGAACCGACACCCGGAGCACCGCTGCCACTGCGCGCTACCGCGACTGGCTGCGGATCGCCGTCGAGGAGGCCGAGGCCGGACTCGCGGAGGGCGGTATCCCCATCGGGGCCGCGCTGATCGGCCGCGACGGCAGGGTGCTGGGACGCGGCCGCAACCGCAGGGTGCAGGACGGCGATCCGTCCGTGCACGGCGAGACCGCGGCGTTCCGCAACGCCGGTCGGCAGCGCTCCTATGCCGGGACGACGATGGTGACCACGCTGTCGCCGTGCTGGTACTGCAGCGGCCTGGTGCGGCAGTTCGGCATCTCCCGCGTGGTCATCGGCGAGTCCACCACGTTCACCGGGGGCCACGACTGGCTGGCCGAGCACGGGGTGGAGGTCGTCGTCATCGACGACCCGCGCTGCGTGGAGCTGATGACCGGCTTCATCGCGGCCCACCCCGAGCTGTGGCACGAGGACATCGGCGAGGACGGCACCGGGGCCTGAGCACGGCCCCGCCCCGTGCGCCGACCTCGGGAGAGGTCGGCGCACGGGGCGGGGAGACCGGTCAGTCCTTGGCTTCGCCGAGGGTGATGGTGGTGGTGCGCTTCTCGCCGTCGCGCTCGTAGGCGACCTCGACCTTGTCGCCCGGCTGCTTCTGGGAGAGGAGCAGCCGCAGCTCGGTGGAGTCGGAGACCTTCCGGCCGTCGAACTCCACGATCAGGTCCCCCGCCTTCAGGCCCGCCTTGTCCGCCGGGCCGTCCGGGACCACCGCGTCGCCGCCGGCCTGCTCGTCGGAGACGATCGGCGCGCCGTCCTGGCCGAAGCGCATGTCCAGGACAGCGCCGATCACGGCCTGGCGTATGTCGCCGTTCTCGATGAGCTCGTTGACGACCCGCTCGGTCTGGGACGACGGGATCGCGAAGCCCAGCCCGATGCTGCCGCTCTGCTCGCCGGGCATCGCGCCCATGGTGGCGATCGCCGAGTTCACGCCGATGACGCGGCCCTGCGCGTCGACCAGCGGCCCGCCCGAGTTGCCCGGGTTGATGGCGGCGTCGGTCTGCAGCGCGTTGATGAACGTCTCCTGGCCCTCCTCGCCGACGGTGACCGGCCGGTCCACGGCGCTGATGATGCCGGTGGTGACGGTCCCGGCCAAGCCGAGCGGAGCGCCGATCGCGATGACCTCGTCCCCCACCGTGACCTGGTCGGAGTCGCCGAACTCCAGGGCCTCGACGTCGATGGGGTCCTTCAGCTTGAGCACCGCCAGGTCGGCGCTGGGCGCCGAGCCGACGACGTCGGCGCCGCTGGTGTGCCCGTCGCTGTAGACGACCTCGATGCCGCCGCGCTCCAGTGCCGAGGAGACGTGGTTGTTGGTGACGACGTGGTCGCCCTCGATGACGAAGCCCGAACCGTTGCCGCTCAGCCCGGGGCCGCTGGCCTGGATGGAGACGACGCTGGGACTGACCCGCTGGGCGACTCCGGCGATGGTGTCGGGGGCACGGCTCGGGGCGCCCGTGGGGGGCGGGTCGTTGAGCGACGGGCCGCCGGCCGCTGCGGACTCGCCGTTGCTCAGTCCCACCTGGGCGCCGACGGCGCCGCCGACGCCGGCTGCGGCCACGGCGACCAGCGCGACCACGAGTACAACGGACCAGACCGGCACGGTGCGGCGTCGGCGCTGCGGGGCGGGCAGGTGCATGATGGCGGTGCCACCGGGGGTCGTGCCCCACGGGCCGCCGCCGGGAAAGCCGTCTGCGGGGCCGCCGGGACCGGGGGGCCGACCGGGCCCGCCGGGAGCACCGGGCCCTGAGGGACCGCCGAGGCCGCCGACGCCGTGAGGCAGGCCGGGGCCGCCGGTGTTCCCGGGACCGCTCGGGCCCATGGGGCCACCGGGGTACGGTGGGCGGACCGATCCACCGGGGCCACCGAAGCCGCCCGAGGCGAAAGCGCCGGTCGTGCCGGGTGGGGTTCCGCCGAACGCCCACTGGCCGGTTCCGGTCGGCGGCGGGCCGGGCATCGCGCCGCGGCCGCCATCGCCGCGGGGTGCTCCTGGTGGTCCCGGTATCCCCGATCCGGTCTGCGGGCGGGCGGGCGGCCCCTGGCCCGCAGGGTCCGAGTCCGGGGCCGGCCGCTGGTCATCGGGGGCCGAACCGGGCGACGCCAGTAGGTCGCCGCTGTTCGGCGGAGCTGAGTCGGCGCCTACCTGGGGCTGTCGTTCCGGCGCCGCGTCCGCCGCTCGGCCGCGCTCGTCCGCGCGTTCCGCTCCGGGCGGAACCGACCAGGTCTGCTCCCCGTCCGCGGCCGGGGGGCGGGGTCCGGTCTCATCCGTCATGAATTCTCCGTGTTGTCGCTGCCGCCTCCATTGTGGGGCGACCGACATAAGCCGTTGGTTAACAGACCCTCGGTGGGATGTGCCTACTGGCGCACCTTACGCCCCCACCGGGGCATTCGTACTCTTGGTGGTGTCGGCCGGTGGTCGACGCTCAGGTAACCTGTGCCACCTAGGGCGTGTTTGACGGATCATTCCCGGCTCGCGGCCACCGGAACGACGCTCGCCGCGCCGCTCCACTCGTGAAGCCGACCTGGATTGACTTCGTGAAGCGGCTTGCGAGCGCCGCCCCGGACGGCCGCTCGCTCACCGGAAAGCATCCGCCAAACACGCCCTAGGCGCCCGGCCAGGAGCCGATCCGCTCGAACCCGCGCGCCACCCGGGACCAGAACCCGCTCCCGTCCGGGCCCGGAAGGCCCCCGACCGCCGCCGCGACCGTCTCCTCGGGGGCGTCGGCCAGCACGGTGAAGACGAATCCGTCGGCTTCCCAGACACGGCGCCGCTGCCCCGCGTCATCGACGAGGACGGTGCCGCCCCCCTCTACGACGGCGGTCAGCCCGTCCCCGGTTCCCCCCGATTCGTGATCGAGCCGCCCACGCTGGACGAACACGGACACCACCGACAGCCCATCGGAATAGGACAGGTGCAGGACCCGGTCCTCGGCCTCGCCCTTCGACCACACCTCGATCAGCCGGAGATCCCAGTCCAGGTGGTCGGGCACGGGCCAGCCGTCCCCGCGCGGCTCCTCGCCCGAGGCGACGGCGGTCCACGGCCACGCGTGGTGCGCCGACATGGGGGCGGCGTCCGCGCCGACATCGGTCCGGAATTCGGTGAACTCGGTGGAGTGGGCGATCCGCCCGGCCGCGTCACGGACTTCCCGGCGCAGCGGCAGCCCGGTGGTGTCGTCGATCCAGAAGCGCCCGGCGACCGTGTCGTTGGCGCGCCGCGCCTCCACGACGGTCGCCGCCCGGCCGCAGATGGTGCCGCTTCCGGCGCGGGTGACCCGGTAGTTGTCGGCCAGGGCGCGCAGCAGCTTGCCGTCCATCTCCAGCAGGGTCGACGAGGGCGCCACCACCACGGGCGCGGCCCCGGTCGTGCCGGGCGGGCCGCCGTACTCGGTGCCGCTTCCCGCCCGGTGCACCACCTGGACGACGCGGGTCTCCGCCTCGGGGCCGGTCCCGGAGGTCACCGCCTGGACGCCCGCGTAGGAGGTCTCGTGGGCCGCCTTGGCCGCGCGGCGCAGCCACGCCATCCCGTCATCGTCACCGTCCGGTGGCGCCTGCCCCGCCCGGGACGACGAGGCGGCGGTCACCGGCACCAGGATCAGCAGCGCCAGCAGGACCAGCACAAGGGCCGGAGGGCGCCATCGGTCCTCGCCGCTCACCGGGGCCGGGGCGCATCAGGTCCGGGGGCGTCGGGCGCGGGGCCGCTCACCGGAGCGCGGACGACCGCATCGACGCCGGCCGGGGTGGAGGCCGGCGCGGGAGCGGTGGCCCCGGGGAGCGCCCCCTGGCGGGCGGTGACCGCGTGTTCGACCGCGAAGTCCTCCAGCGCGGGCCTGACGACCGGAGCCGGCTGCTCGTCGCCCCCCGCGACGAAGGCCGTCCCCAGGGTCAGCGCGACCACGGAGACGCCGGCGACGGCGAAGCGCGCGCCCGGCCACCCCGGGCGCAGGACCGACAGCGGCTCGGCACCGCGCCGTCTGCGCAGCTCCCGCAGGGCGGAGGAGGCAGAGGGCGCGGGAGCGGGTCCGGTGGTCGCACCGAGCGCGCCGGATGCCGGGGAGGGCAGCGGGTCCGCGCCGAGCGGGGCGCGGCTACCCAGCGGCCGACTGAGGACGCCGGGGCCGCCTCCGGGGGTCGTGCCCCCGAGCGGCGGCCCCGCGGGTGGTTCCGCGGGCGGCGGTCCGTTCAGTGCGGACAGGCGCCCCATGAAGTCGGTGGAGGGCGCGGGTTCGTCGAGCCCGTGCAGGCGCCGCTTGAGTCGGCGCATCATCTCGGCCTCGAAGCGGCAGGACTCGCAGGAGGCCAGATGGATCAGCGCGCGGTCGCGCTCGGCCTCCCCCAGTTCGCCGTCGACGAGAGCTGACAGCCGTTCCCCCAAGTGGTCCATTTGTTCACTCCACCTCCCGGCCCCAGCCATGAGCCTGTGTCACGTTCGCGTGGGCGGCGCCTTCCTCGGCGGCGATGCGCTTGCGGTGCTCCAGTGCCTTGCGCAGCTGGGCGCGGCCGCGGTGGATGCGGCTGCGCACGGTCCCCAGCTTGACCCCGAGGGTGGCGGCGATCTCCTCGTAGGAGAGGCCTTCGATGTCGCACAGCACCACGGGCGCCCGGAACTCGGCGGGAAGCGCGTCGAGGGCGCCCTGGATGTCGGCGTCGAAGTGCTTGTCGTCATACGACTGGGCCGGTGAGGGTTCCCGGCCTTGGAGGCGCTCGTCGGCGTTCTCGGCGAGACCTTCGAAGCGGATACGCGCCTTGCGGCGTGCCATGTCGAGGAAGAGGTTGGTGGTGATGCGGTGCAGCCAACCCTCGAAGGTCCCGGGGGTGTAGTTCGCCAGGGAGCGGAAAACGCGGATGAAGACCTCCTGGGTGAGGTCTTCGGCGTCGTGCTGGTTGCCGGTCAGGCGGAAGGCGAGGCGGTACACGCGTGCCGAGTGGTTCCGCACCACCTCGTCCCAGCTGGGCGGCTCCCATTGCTCGAAATCCACAGCAGAGTCGGAGCCTGCCACCGGCTACCCCCTATCTTCGGCGCGATCCCGTCGGCGCGGCGTCCCCGTCCGGCCGCGTCAGCGATCGGCCGGATCGCCCGGATCGCCCGGACGGTCCGTCGGCGTCCGCGAGGACCCTTCACCCGATTGCAACGCCGCGCGGCGGCAATTAAGTTCCCTCGGCCCCGTACCGCTTGCGTACGGGCTAGTCTTTGCCCAGGAACATCGTCTCACCGTAATCACATGACGACACTGAGTGACGATCGCGGTGGTCGCGTTCCGCATTCCACACCGGAAACTCTCCTAGCCGGGCCGTGCCGCCCCGTCCCGACACGACTGAGCGCCCCCGCACCCTCCCCACCGCGGGGTCCGCCCGGCGAGCAGCCGTCATGTCCGTATCCATGCGCGGGAGGCCGCCATCGCCAGCCGAGACGACACACTCGCTTACATCGATTCCTACGTCACCGAGGACGACGCCCTGTCCTCGGCCCGCGAGGCCGGGAGCCGCACGGACGCGCGCCCGATCAGCGCCGCCGGCGGAGCCTGTCTGCGCTTCCTGGCCACCGCGATCGGCGCTCGCGCGGTCGTGGAAGTGGGCACGGGGTGCGGGAGCTCCGGGATCTGGCTGCTGCGCGGCATGCGGCCGGACGCCATTCTCACCACCGTGGACGTGGACCCCGAATACCAGGAGATGGCCCGGGCCGCCTTCCGGAGGGCCGGGTTCCCCGCCAACCGCGCCCGGCTGATCCAGGGGCGCGCCATGGACGTGCTGCCCCGGCTCACCGACGGCGCCTACGACATGGTCTTCGTCGACGCGGCCAAGGAGGAGTACCCGCGTTTCCTCACCGAGGCGCTGCGCCTGCTGCGGGTCGGCGGGATCGTGGTGTTCAACAACGGGCTGGAGGCGGCGCCCGTCCCCGACGGACCGCTGAGCGTGCCCGGGGCCCAGCGGTCCGTGCGCGAGGTCGGCCGCCTGATCAGGGAGGACGAGAGCCTGGTCCCGCTGCTGCTCCCGGTCGGCGAAGGCCTCCTCGCGGCGATCCGCGAGGAGGCCTCCTGAAGCGTGTCCGGTTCCGCGGCGACGGCGGCGTGTTCGGCGGGAGCTCTCCGGTCGGCGATCGGCCGTCCGGGGCGGCACCCGCGGGCCGCGCCCCGACGTCGATCCTCGGCCGGACGGGCGGAGCGGCGCAGCGAGCGCCGCTCGGGTGGCCGCGAGTGAGGATCCGACCGGCCGGACACGCGTTACGGCATGGCCGTCAGCCAGTGCAGCAGCAGCCGCGTGGAGAAGCCGGTGCCGCCCTTGGTGATGGGACCGTCGTCTCCGGTGGCACGGCCCGGCCCGGCGACGTCGAGGTGCGCCCACGGCAGGCCGCCGGAGAACTCCCGCAGGAACAGCGCCGCCTCCGTGGCACCGGGGTGGCCGTAGTCCTTGCTCGTGCCGATGTTGGCCAGGTCCGCCACGGTCGAGTCGAGCGTGTCGCGGTACTCCTCCACCAGCGGCATCCGCCACACCGGTTCCCCGGAGGTGCGGCCCGCGGCTTCGAGCGCCTCGGCCAGCGCGTCGTCGGAGCTGAACAGCGCGCCGGTCTGGGTTCCCAGCGCCACCTTCGCCGCCCCGGTCAGGGTGGCCACGTCGACGATGGTGTCGGGAGCCAGCCCCGCGACGGCGTAGGCCATGGCGTCGGCCATCACCAGCCGACCCTCGGCGTCGGTGTTGAGCACCTCGACGGTGCGCCCGTCGTAGGTGGTGATCACGTCGCCGGGACGCTGCGCCGAGCCCGAGACGGAGTTCTCCGCCAGCGGGATCAGGCCGGTGACGCGCACCCGCGCCCCCAGGTCCCCGAGGGCCGACAGCACGCCCAGCACGATCGCCGACCCGCTCATGTCGGTCTTCATGAGCACCATGTTGTCGGTCGGCTTGATCTGCAGACCGCCGGTGTCGAACGTGATGCCCTTACCGACGAGGACGACGTGCGAGGTCGGGTTCTCGGGCCGGTAGTCGAGCCTCACCAGCCGCGGCGGCCGGGCCGAGCCCTGCCCCACGGCGACGATCGCGCCGAAGCCCTCGCGCTCCAGCCGCTCCTCGTCCCACACCTCGACGTCCAGGCCGGCCTCGGCACCGATCTCCTCGGCGCGCCCGGCGAGCCACTCCGGGTCCTTCTCCAGCGAGGGCATGTTGATCAGGTCGCGGGCCAGAGCGGTGGCCCGGGCCAGCGCCGTGCCGCGCCGCACCGGCTCGGCGGCGGCGCCGTCATCCGCCACGAGGTCGATGGCACCGACGGGCCGCGGCCCCTTGTCGGCCGACTTCATGGTGAACGTGTAGGAGGCCAGCAGCGCCCCCTCGGTGAACGCGGACAGCGCGGCCGCGCGGCCGGACGCGTCATCGGCGCCGCTCCGGCCCTCCTGGACCAGGGACGGGGCCGCGACGGCGGCGCGCTCGCGCCCCTTGGCCAGGCGGGCCAGAGCGGCACCCGCCGTCCGGAGGTCGTCGGGCGAGGACGCGCCGACGCCGAGCAGGGCCAGCCGGACCAGCCCGCCGCCGAGGTCGGCCGCCAGGGAGGCCGTCTCACCGGGCTTCCCGGTGAGTTCGTAGTGCGCGATCAGGTCGGCCAGTGGGGCCGGAAGCCGCGCGTCGAACTCCTCCGGGGAGTGGCCCGTCCCGGCGGTGACCGCGACGGGGCCGTCGTCACCGGAGCGGACGGGTACCGCCACCACGTCGGCGGCGGAGTCGGCGAGGCCGCCCGGGACCGGGCGGATCTCCGTAGCGAAAGGCACGGGCGCTCACAATCTTGGCAAGAGGGCGGATAGGGGACGGCCGGGGCCGGTCGCTAGCCGACGGCGCCCTCCAGAGCGGACTTCAGGTCGCGGGCCTCATCCGGAGTGAGCTCGACGACGAGGCGGCCGCCGCCTTCGAGCGGGACCCGCATGATGATGCCGCGACCCTCCTTGGTGACCTCCATCGGACCATCACCGGTCCTCGGCTTCATCGCCGCCATGTGCGTATCCCCTTTCGTAAGGAAACTCTCGCGGGTGAATGGGCCACACCGTCGGAGGGGGCGCGCCTGCGGCGAGCCGGGTCCGCTCCATCGAGCCTCATCCGCGTGACTCAGGGAATGAATCACTGTTCCGTCATTATCTCAAGCTTTCGGACCTGAATGGGAACGATCGGACAGCCCCCGGGCCCTCGGCTGCTGAGAATCCGAACAGTAAGGTTATAGCCGCGGCGCCGGACCGTGGGCGCCGGGACCTTTCGGCCGACCGCACCAGGGAGATCCGCGTGCCCGAGTCAGACAGCGTTGTCTACGACCTCTCCGATGGCGTCGCGACGATCACGATCGACCGCCCCGACGCGATGAACTCGCTGACCACCGAGGCGAAGGACGGCCTGCTCGCCGCCGTCGAACGCGCCAGAACCGACTCCGGCGCCCGCGCCGTGCTGCTGACCGGCACCGGAAGGGCGTTCAGCGCAGGCCAGGACCTGCGCGAGCACGCCGACAGCCTGGGCGCCGGCAAGGGCCTCGACGAGACGGTCCGCAAGCACTACAACCCGATCGTCCTCGGACTCACCCGTATGCCCAAACCCGTCGTGGCCGCCGTCAACGGGGTGGCCGCCGGCGCCGGGGCGTCACTGGCCTTCGCCTGCGACCTGCGGGTGGCCTCGGAGAAGGCGTCGTTCCTGCTCGCCTTCGCCAACGTCGGGCTCGGCTCGGACTCGGGCGCCTCCTGGACGCTGCCCCGGCTGGTCGGCCACGCGCGCGCCATGGAGCTGCTGATGCTCGCCGAGCCCGTCAAGGCCCAGCGCGCCCTGGAGATCGGCCTGGTCAACAAGGTCGTCCCGGCCGAGGAACTCGACGCGGCCGCCCGCGAGCTCGCCGTACGGCTGGCCAACGGCCCCACGGTCGCCTACGCGGCGATCAAGGCCGAACTGACCTTCGGCTCCGGGCTGGACCTCGCCAACGCCCTGGAGATGGAGGCGAACCTGCAGGACCAGTGCGCCGAGACGAGCGACCACATGAACGCCACCCTGGCCTTCCTGAAGAAGGAGAAGCCCGCCTTCGAGGGCCGCTGACCCCCGCCCCCGTCCCCCTTCGGTCGGTCTCGGTGATGTGTGCCGCATCACGGCGATCATGCGGTGCGCGTCGCCCAGACCGGCGAGGGACACACGCGGGGGAAGGTCAGTAGGCGGTGCCGGCCGCGTTGAGCAGGCCGACGACCAGAAGGCCCGCGAGCACGGCCACCACGGCGACGCCGCCCAGGACACCGAGCAGCAGGCCGACGTTGACCCGCCGCGGCGGCACCGAGGGAACAGGGTGCCGCGGCCGCGGGGGCGCGCCGGGAGGCGGCAGCGGACCGTGGGGGCCCGGGTAGGGCACCGCGTGCGGACCGGTCGACGGCGGCATCGGCCCGCCCTGCACCGGGCGGCCGGGCGGACGGCCGCCGGAGGCGGAGGGGTGGCCGCCGGTCGGCACGGATGGGTGGGCAGGCGGCCGCGGGTGCGGTCCCGCGGGCGCACCGGGCCACACGGGCGCCCCGGGCCGCATCGGGACCTGTCCGCCGGTCCCCGGCGGCGGGTACGGACCGGACGGTGCGTAGTGACTCGGCGCGGCACGGCCGACGAAACCCGGCTGCGGCCCCGATGCCGGGCCCGGCCCCGGACGCGGCCCGGACGGCGGACCGCCCGGGGGCGCCATCGGCCCGGCATACGGCCCCGGGGCGCGGTGGGAGCCCGGGGGCGCGGCCGCCGGGGCGGCCTGCCCGCCGGCGCCGCTCCGAGGCGCCCTTTCCGAGCTCCGATCGCGCGTTCCGGGGTCGGAGACGTCGACCGGCAGCGGTCCCACTCCGGGGTGGGACCGGTGGACCTCGGCCGCCGCGCGCCGCTGCGCCTCGGGCCCGGCCGCGGTCACCACGCCCACGGCCAGCGTCTGCAGGGGGACCGCCGCAGTGGCGTCGGGGGCCGAGGCGGCGGCCTCCTCATCGTCCACCGCGGCACCGGCGGAGGTGCCGGGTGCCGCCCCCACCGACTCGATCCCGAGCAGCTCCATCAGCGTCTCGGCCGCCCCGGGGCGCACCGCGGGATCCTTGTCCAGGCAGCGTTCGGCGATGCCGCGCAGCGCCCCGCCCAGATCGCCCAGCTCGGCGGGTTCGTTGCAGACCCGGTGCAGGACCGCGCGTAGCGAGTCGTGGCCGAACGGCCCCGTGCCGTTGGCCGCGTACACGATGGTGGCGCCCCACGCGAACAGGTCGACCGCGGGGCCCAGGCGCCCGCCCGTGATCTGCTCGGGCGCCATGTAGGCGGGGGTTCCGGCGACGTTCTCGGTGAGGATGGCCGTCCCCTCCAGTACCCGGGCGATACCGAAGTCGATCACCCTGGGGCCGTCGGGACCCATCAGGACGTTGCCCGGCTTGAAGTCGCGGTGCACGATCCCCGCCCGGTGGATCGCGGCGATGGCGGTGAGCGTGCCGATGGCCAGCCGCTCCAGGGCGGCCCCGGACAGCGGGCCGTCGCGCCGCACGGTCGCCCGCAGCGACGACCCCTCGATGTACTCGCTGACGACGTAGGGCGGGTCGGCGTCCAGGTCGGCGTCGACCACCTGGGCCGTGCAGAACCGCGCGACCCGGCGCGCCAGGTCGACCTCCTCGGCCAGCTGTTCGCGCAGCCCGGCCACGTCCAGCGCGTCGGCGTGCAGCGTCTTCACCGCCACCGGCACCTCGTCGGGCCCCTGGCCGAGATAGACGACGCCCTGGCCGCCCCTGCCCAGCCGGCCGGTCAGCGCGTAGTCACCGATGCGCCGGGGATCCTCATCGGTGAGCAGGGCGACACCGCTCATCTTCCCTCCTCGGCCCCGCCGCGCCGACGCGCGGACCTCCGCCGTCACCCTAACAACGGCTCGTAGGTCCGACGGCGTGCGGGAGCGGGCCCCCGGCCGGCGGGAACGCGGGGCCGCGCGGCGAGCTGCGCCGACTAGCGGAGGGTCCCCCTGGAGGTCATCGCGGTGCCGTCGTGCGAGACGGCATTCCAGGTCGCTTCCAGCGTGCCGTTGATCTGCCCGGGGCGCAGCACCAGCTCGGACTCGTCGATGCAGCGCGAGTCGGGGTCGTAGGTCTCCACGTAGTCGAAGACGAGGCGGTCGCCGTCGCGGGTGGTCAGGGTGAGACTGCCCCGGCAGTTCAGCGTCGTCCACACCGCGACGCCCCGCTCGGCACCGGACTCCAGCTTGACCTGGGCATCCCAGTCGAGGATGTGGTCGCCGTCGGCGTTGCGCTGAATCATGGTCCCGGTCCACGTCCCGGCGTGCGAGTCGGGGACGCTGGTCTCGGTCGCGACCGGGGGTTCGGAGTCGCCGCGCAGCGCCCAGGCGGCCCCGCCGACGCCGCCCAGCAGCAGGACCGCGGCCGCGCCCAGGAACAGAGCGCTCCTGCGCCGCTTGCCGCTGTGCCGGCTGGACCTCGGCGGGGGCCACAGGGACATCTGCCGGATCGGCGACGCGCCGGTACCCGCGCCGGCACCGTCGGGGGCCGGCCGATCGGTCGGCGCGCTGCTCACCAGGGGTCCCCGGGCAGGCGCGCGGCGGTGCCGGTTGCGTTCGTCATCGCGTGAGATTCCTCCAGGGCGAACGGCTGCCGAAGAACCGCTCGCGTGTACAGCGACAGAGAATAGGGCACGCTGGCCCTCCGCAGGCAGGGATGCGCCGTGAGCGGAGGCCCGGGGCAGGGGTCCGAGCCCAGGTCAGAGGTGGGGCGAACGGGTTTATCCGACTCAGCGGAAGCAGTCGGCGAGGTGGTCGTCGACCACCCCGGTGGCCTGCATGGCCGCATAGGCGGTGGTGGGGCCGACGAACCGGAATCCGCGCTTCTTGAGGGATGCGGCCAGCGCCGCGCTCTCCGGGGTGGAGGCCGGAACGTCGGCCACGGTCGCGGGGGTCGGGTGGTCCTCGGGCGCGTGCCGCCACACCAGGTCGGCCAGGCCCTCCGGCAGCTCCAAGGCGGCCCGCGCGTTGCCGATGACGGCCTCGATCTTGGCTCGGCTCCGGATGATCCGCGCATCGCCGAGCAGCCGCTCGACGTCGCCGGGGCCGTACCCGGCGATAGCGGCGGGGTCGAAGTCGGCGAACACCTCCCGCAGCGCCGCGCGCTTGCGCAGCACGGTCAGCCAGGACAGCCCCGCCTGGAAGCCCTCCAGTGCCAGGCGCTCGAACATGCCCCGGTCATCGCGTACCGCGACACCCCACTCGGTGTCGTGGTAAGCGAGCAGGTCCGGGGTGGCCAGCGCCCAGTGGCAGCGGCGCAGCCCGTCGGCTCCGGGCCGGGCGGTCATGTCGGTCATCGGGTCGTCTCGTCGTTCGTGGCGGGCGGGATCGGTCAGCCGTGCCGCGCGGAGCGCGCGGCCGGGGCGTCACCGTCGGCGGGGTGGTCGGCGGGGTGGTCGGCGGGGTGGTCGGCGGGATCGGCGGCGGGGGGGCCGGCCGGCTCCGACGGCTCGGAGTGGGCGGACGGCTCGGGCAGGTCGGGCCGCTGCGTCCCCTCGGCCTCGCCGTAAGCCGACGCGGCGCCGCCCGCCGGCGCGGCACCCTCGGCCCGCGCGGCGGCGTCCGGGGCCGCGGCGTCGTCGGGGTCGATCCGCGGGTAGAGCAGGCGCGGGCCGGTGGAGGTTCCACTCTCACGTACCCGGCGTTCCAGCTCGGCGATGCGCGCGTCCCGCTCGTCGAGCGTCCCGGACAGACGCACCAGCAGCTCGTCGACCGCCCGCACGTGGTACCCCCACAGGGCCAGCGGCAGCGTGACCCCGCTCATGTCGGAGCCGGTCAGCGGCCGATCGGTGGGCAGGTCCAGTGGAGGGTGGTCGGCCTCGAAGCGGGCCAGTTCGCCGCCCTTCCCCATGACCACGTACGCCACACCGGCGAGGACGGCGAGCGCGGCCACGGCGGTCAGGATGAGGATGGTTGGATTCACGGCACCGATGGTGCCACACCTTCGACACCCCGAGGCGGGCACCCGGTTACCCGATCCTCCGGCGCGATGGCAGACTCTGGGGCGTGGGCGCGGATATCCCCTTCCAGGTCGTGGCCGTCGACGCGGTGGTCGACGGTGCTTTCGACGCAGGTCACCGCCCGAGTGCTCGCCGGGTCCGCGAGCTGGTGGCGGGCGGTCGCCCGGTCCTGGTGCGCTGCGCGACGGACCCCGCCGACGGCGGGACCGCCGCCCGGGACAGCGCGGCGGCGGCCGCCGAGGTCATCGCGCTCATCTCCGTCTACGCCCGGCTGGGCGTCCGGTACTTCGCCACCGACCGGCCACGCGACGCACGCCAGGCCCTGGACATGGTCGCGTCGATCGAGGGAACCCGACCGCCCGCCGTCGCCCGTCGCGGCCTGGCCTGATACGGCGCGGTCCCGGCGGTCGCACCGCTCCCGGCGGGCACGGCTCCGGCGGGCACGGCTAGGTGCCGTTCTCCGTCTCGGCCTCCGCGTCCTTGCGGGCCAGGTTCACGTGGGCGTCGCGGATGATGGAGACGACGTCGTCGGGGTCGTCGGTGAGGTACATGATGTCGGGGTCGCCGGGCGAGATCAGCCCCTCCTCCAGCAGGTTCTTGCGGATCCAGTCGCGCAGTCCGCCCCAGAACGCGGTACCGACGAGCACCACGGGGAACCGCGTCACCTTGCCCGTCTGGACCAGGGTGATCGCCTCGAAGAGCTCGTCGAGGGTGCCGAACCCGCCCGGCATCACCACGAACGCCTGCGAGTACTTCACGAACATGGTCTTGCGCACGAAGAAGTACCGGAACGTCACGCCGATGTCGATGTACTCGTTGAGCGACTGCTCGAACGGCAGCTCGATACCGAGCCCGATCGAGGTGCCCCCGGCCTTCTGGGCGCCCTTGTTGGCGGCCTCCATCATGCCGGGCCCGCCCCCGGTGATGACCGTGTACCCGGCCCCGGCGAGCTTGGCGCCGACCGTCTCCCCCAGCGTGTAGTGCGGGCTGTCCGGCCGCGTGCGCGCCGACCCGAACACACTCACCGCCTGGCCGACCTCCGACAGCAGGCCGAAACCCTCGACGAACTCCGACTGGATGCGCATGACGCGCCACGGATCGGTGTGCACCCACTCGGCCGGCCCGCGGCGGTCCAGCAGGCGCTGGTCGGTCGTGGTCTCTGGGATGGCTTCACCGTGGAAGGTCAGCGGACCCGCCCGGCGGATTTTCCGTGATTCCGTCATGTCGCAAAACTATCCGGATCTTGGGCACGCCCGCTGAATCCCAGGTCACCTCATGTCGTCGGGTCGGACAACGATCGCGTCGGCGCCGGTCAGGCGGCGCCCGCCTCCCCGGCACCGGACTCCACGACGGCGCTGTCCTGCGGCTCGGCCCCGGTGAGCCAGCCGACCATGCGGCGCTCCGCGTCGACGATGGCGTCGAGGACCACGAACTCGTCCTTGGTGTGGGCGAGGGTCGGGTCGCCCGGGCCGTAGTTGACCGCGGGGATGCCCAGCTCCGACATCCGCGCCACGTCGGTCCAGCCCAGCTTGGCGCGGGCCTGACCGCTGCCGACCGTGCGGACGAACGCGGCCGCGGCCGGGTGGTCGAGCCCGGGGCGCGCCGACGGCGCGGCGTCGGTGACGCGCACGTCGAACTCGGCGAACACCTCGCGCAAGTGCGCCTCGGCGTCCTGCACGCTCAGGTCCGGGGCGAACCGGTAGTTGACCGAGACGACGCACTCGTCGGGGATGACGTTGCCCGCGACGCCGCCGGAGACGAACACGGCGTTGAGGCCTTCGTGGAAGCGGAGTCCCTCGACCTCCGGGCGGCGCGGCGCGTAGGCGCGCAGGATGTCGATGATCCGCCCGGCCTCGTGGATGGCGTTGTGCCCCATCCAGGAGCGGGCGCTGTGCGAGCGCTTGCCCCTGGCGGTGACCTCGACGCGCATGGTCCCCTGGCAGCCGCCCTCGATATAGCCGCCGGTGGGCTCCATCAGCACGGCGAAGTCGCCGTCCAGCCACTCGGGGTGCTGGGCGGCGAGCCGGCGCAGACCGTTGCGCTCGGCCTCGATCTCCTCGCAGTCGTAGAAGACGTAGGTGACGTCGTGCACCGGCTCGGGTACCGCGGCCGCCAGCTTGAGCTGGACCGCCACCCCGCTTTTCATGTCGCTGGTCCCGCAGCCGTACAGCCGGTCGCCGTCGACATGCGAGGGCACATTGCCCACGATGGGGACGGTGTCGATGTGGCCGGCGATCACGACACGCTGCTCCCGGCCCAGCTCGGTGCGGGCCACGACGGCGTCGCCGTCCCGGTACACGGTCAGATGCGGCAGGGCGGTGAGCGCCTGCTCGATCGCGTCGGCGAGGGCGCGTTCGCCGCCGCTGACCGACTCGATGTCGACGATGCGGGCGGTGAGGGTCCGGACGTCCGAGGTGAGATCCAGCATGTCGGGCACGCTTTCGTGGTCGGGGCCGATGGGGCCTCCCCGGCATCCTTGCCGTCGATCTCGGGAGAACGGTCGGAGTTCTCGCCGGATCTCCGACCGTTCTCCCGAGATCGACGGAAGGACCGGGGGCACGGCGGGCCGGGTGGCCGCGGCCCTGCGGGTCGCGGCCACCCGTGCCGTTCTTCAGGCGTTGACGCCGTGCTCGCGGAGCATGTCGTTGAGGGCGAGCTTGTCGTGCTCCTGGCCCTCCTCCAGGCGCTTGAGCACGAGCAGGACCGGCATGCCGAAGTCGCCGCCGGGGAAGCTCTTCACCCGGTTGGCGGTGACGCACACCGACCAGGCCGGGGCCTCGCCGCGCGCCAGCTCCTCGCCCGACTCGGCGTCGAAGACGCGGGTCGAGGAGGTCAGGATGGTGCCGGCGCCGAGCTTGGCGCCGCGGCGGACCCGCGCACCCTCGACGACCATGGTGCGCGAGCCGAGGAAGGCGTCGTCCTCGATGACGACCGGGGCGGCCTGCGGCGGCTCCAGCACGCCGCCCACACCCACACCCCCGGACAGGTGCACGTTCTTGCCGACCTGGGCGCAGGAGCCCACGGTGGCCCACGTGTCGACCATGGTCCCGGAGCCGACCCAAGCGCCGATGTTGGTGAAGGACGGCATCAGCACGACACCGGGGGCCAGGTAGGCGCCCCAGCGGGCGATGGCGCCGGGGACGACGCGGACGCCGTCGAAGCGGGTCTTGAGCGGAATGCGGTCGTGGTGGTAGAAGTCGCCGACCTTCGACTCCTCCATGCCGAGGACCCGGAAGCCCAGCAGGATCGAGCGCTTGGCGCGCTCGTCCACGACGACCTCGTCGGTCGCCTCGTCCACGAACGCGACCCGGGCCCCGCCGGCGTCGATGTCGTCGATGGCGCCCACGATGATGTCGCGGGCTTCCTTGTGGTCAGGGGTCAGCTCGGTGCGGCGCTCCCACAGGTCGTCGATCTCCTGGGGCAGCGGACTGATGAACGCGGTGGTCATGGCCCCCGAGCCTACTGCGTCCGCGCGCGGGAGAACCAACCCGAACCGGTGCGCCGGCACCGGTGTCGCCGCAGCGGCGCGCGCCGGTGGAGGAGCGCCGCCACCGGCACGCTCTACTATTCGGGGAGTACGCCACTGTCCCGGTCGTGCGGTCCCCCGGCCCCGTGGCCTGTACCCGGGCGCATCGATCCCTGTCAGCCAGGCCGCTCCGGCGCCCCGCCGGGCGCGGCCGCCGATGAGCAAAACGGTCTGCCTGTGCCTCGAAAACAGCGAAGAATCTCCGCCTTCTTCAAGATCATGGCCGTGCTAACCGTCACCTGCGGCCTGCTGGTCGCGGGCGGTTACTACGCCATCACCTCGCTCCAGCCGCTCCAGGTCGCCGAGCCGGAGCCGACGGAGAGCTGCACGGTCACCGCCCGCGGAGACACCGACAGCCTCGACGTGGACCAGGCGGCCAACGCCGCCACGGTCAACGGCGTGGCGTTCGCCATGGACATGCCCGAGGACGCGGTCGTCATCGCCTATGCGACGGTCTGGCAGGAGTCGAAGTTCTTCAACATCGACTACGGGGACCGCGATTCGCTCGGCCTCTTCCAGCAGCGCCCCTCCCAGGAGTGGGGCGAGCCCGAGCAGATCATGGACCAGGTGTACTCCACCCGGGCGTTCTACCAGGGGCTGCGGGAGGTCCCCGGCTACCGGGAGATGCCGGTCTACGAAGCGGCGCAGGCGGTGCAGCGCAGCGCCGACGGGTTCGCCTACGACCAGCATGAGGGTCTGTCCCGAGTGATGGCCGCCGCGTTCAACGGCTCCGAGGGGCCCGCGGTGAGCTGCTGGTTCGACCCGCAGAGCAGCGCGGCGAGTGATGTCGAGGGGGCGGAGAAGGAACTGGAGCGGGTGTTCGGTGCCGCACCGGGCGACCTTCCCATCACCGACGGCCCGCGCACCGGCGACATCGGCTGGTCGATGGCGGTGTGGGCGGTGTCCCACGCCCGCGACTACGGCCTGACATCGGTCACCTACGGCGACCAGCGCTGGACGGCCGCCACCGGCGACGAGGGCTGGTCCACCGTCCCCGACGGCGCGGTCCGCGACACGCTGGTCCTGAAGTAGGCGTCCGGCTCCCCCGCCGACGCGGCCGCCGAGCAGGCCGCGCCCCCACGGCCCCCGACCTCCTCAGCCCGCCAGAGCCTCCAGGCGCTTGGCGCCGGCCTCGACGCGTTCGTCGGTCGCGGTGAACGCGACACGGATGTGGCGGTCGCCGGCGGGGCCGTAGAAGTCGCCGGGGGCGACCAGGATGCCCTGTTCGGCCAGGGCCGCCACCGAGCCCCAGGCGTCGTGGCCGGGGTGGGACGCCCACAGGTACAGGCCCGCCTCGGAGTGGGTCACGGCCCACCCTGCGGACTCCAGTGCGGCGCGCAGCCGGGCGCGGCGGGCGCGGTAGCGCTCCTTCTGCTCCTCGGCGTGGGCGTCGTCGTCGAGGGCGGCGGACATGGCCGCCTGGACCGGCGCGGGGACGATCATTCCGGCGTGCTTGCGCACCTCCAGCAGCTCGCCGACCAGGGCGGGGTCCCCGGCGAGGAACGCGGCGCGGTACCCGGCGAGGTTGGAGCGCTTGGACAGGGAGTGCACGGCCACCAGGCCCTCGTGCGAGCCGCCGCACACATCGGGGTGCAGGACCGAGACGGGGCGGGTGCCGTCCCAGCCGAGGTCCAGGTAGCACTCGTCGGAGGCGACGATGGCGTCGCGCTCGCGCGCCCACTCCACGACCTTGCGCAGGTGGTCGACGCCCAGGACGCGGCCGGTGGGGTTGGCCGGGGAGTTGATCCACACCAGCCGGACACGGGCGGGGCCCAGCGCGGTGAGGCCGTCGGAGGCCACCGGTGTGGCCTCGGCGATGCGGATGCCGACGTCATAGGTCGGGTAGGCGAGCTCGGGGTAGACCACGGTGTCGCCCCGGCCCAGGCCGAGCAGCGTCGGCAGCCATGCCACCAGCTCCTTGGAGCCGACGAGGGGCAGCGTGGCGGCGGGCTCGACGGTGACCCCGTGGCGGCGGTGCAGCCAGCCGGCGATGGACGCGCGCAGTACCGCCGTACCGTGCGTCATCGGGTAGCCGGGGGCGTCGGCGGCGTCGGCCAGGGCGGCCCGCACCTTCTCCGGGACCGGGTCGACCGGCGTCCCCACGGAGAAGTCGACGATGCCGCCGGGATGCGCGGCGGCGGTCTCCTTGTAGGCGGTCAGCCGGTCCCACGGGAAGGTCGGCAGCCGGTCGGCCACGCGTCGTCGGTCGGCCATGTCGTCGTGGTTCCCCCTTGTTCCGCTCGCCCGGTCGGGCGCCGCGGCCCCCGGCCGCTGTTTCACCATCACACCTGGACGCACCGCAACGGCGCACCGGAACCGCCGCCCCATCCGGCGTGCGCGGATGGCGCGGCGGTCGCGCGCCGTCCGTGCGGGTGCGCCCACCGCCCGCGCCGAGCGGGACCGGGACCACCGCGGTGCCGCGGCTCGGTTCCGTTCCGGCCGTCGTGGTCGCGCCCTACTCCGCCTGCGGCGGCAGCTCGGCCACCACCGGGTGGTCCTTGTCGATCTGCCCCACCTTGGAGGCGCCGCCCGGGGAGCCGAGGTCGTCGAAGAACTCCACGTTGGCCTTGTAGAAGCCGGACCACTGGTCGGGGAGGTCGTCCTCGTAGTAGATGGCCTCCACAGGGCACACCGGCTCGCACGCGCCGCAGTCGACGCACTCGTCCGGGTGGATGTAGAGCATGCGCTTGCCCTCGTAGATGCAGTCGACGGGGCATTCCTCGATGCACGCCTTGTCGAGCACATCGACGCAGGGCTGCGCGATGACGTAGGTCACGTCTTACTCCTCCTCGGTCTTCGCCACGTTGACCGCGTATCAGGTGCCTTCGCTGTCGTAGCCTGGGCGGTGCCGGGGCTCCGGCACGCGGATCCGCCCGGCGTCCGGCACACGATTCGCAGCTTCCAGTATTGCGCTCATCGCGCTCTCATGCGCACTTGGGGGGTCGATCACGTGGGTTTCGTCTCGCGGTTCACGGCCGAGGTGACGCCCGAGGACGTCGGTCGCCGTGCCACTCTGCGCATCCAGCTGCCCGACGGCCGCTTCCGGGATATCGTCGGTGTCCTGGAATCCTGGCAGAACGGGCTGATCAGCGTCCGACGGCGAGACGGTACTGTGACTGAGGTCATAGCCGACGACGTGGTCGGAAGCAGGATCGTCCCGCAGCAGCCGCCCCCGCGCCGGGGCGGACCGGGCCCCGCTGCGCCCGGCGGCACCGGCGGGTGACCGGACGGCCGCGGGGTGTGTAGGGGGATTCCCCGTGGAGAAGAAGTACGTCGGAGAGCAGAGGGTCACGGGAAAGCGAGAGGGACGGCCGACCGCACAGGCCAGGGCGGCCACCTGTGATGGGGAAGGTGGTGCAAGCGCGCCATGCAGGAGACGGTCGCGTCCGCCCTCGCTCAGCTGGCACGCCTGGACGCCCGGGCGGCCCAGGTGGCGGGCAGCGCCCTGGCCACCGTCACCGCCGGGCAGAAGCTGGAGACGCTGACCCAGCGGGCGGTGCAGGAGTTCTGCTGGTTCGCCCTCCCGGTGCGGTTCTGCGCCGATGCGGTCGAGCGCGTCTTCGTCTCCCAGTCGCTGGGCGACCTCTTCTCCCTCCTCGGCTTGGACCGCTACGCCGAGATCTGCACGTCCGACCAGACCCGGGAGATCCTGGACGCCTACGGGGTCAGTCGCGACAGCGGCCTGTCGGCCTACCGGCGCGCGATGCGCGGCTCCGGGGTCCAGCCGCCCGATCTGCCCGATCTGACCTGGGGCACGACCCTGGGCAGTGCCGAGATCGAGGCCTACGAGGCCACCTCCGCCGCCCTGGAACTGGCCATCTCGCTGCGCGAGATCCGCCCGGGGAGCCGCGGCTGGCGCTCGGCCCAGGAGCAGTTCGCCCGCACGTTCCTGGCCCAGCCCGACGACCAGGGCCGCAGCCGCCTGGACCGGATCCGCGAGGAGCGGGTCCGCAACTGGCTCAGCTCCCCCTCCCAGCCGCACCGGCACCGCTTCTGGCCGCTGCTCGGCCAGCTCATCAACGGCGCGGAGCCGCCCTACGACGCCGCGGCGGCGCTGGCGCCGCTGCAGCGCCTGCTCGACTACGCCGACGACGGCATCAGCATGACCCAGATCGGCTACATCTCGCCGACCGTGGTCCGCGAGCTGTGCGCCGAGTTCGGGTGGTCCACCTCTCCATCGCCGCCGCGCAGCGAGACCGACGTCATGCAGCTCCTCGCGCTGAACAAGCTGCTGCGGCGGATGCGCGCGGTGCGCCGTTCGGGGCGGCGGCTGGTGCTGACCCGGCGCGGCCGCCGACTGCACGACGACACCGCCGCCCTGTGGCGGGCGGCCGCCGAGGCCGTCCTCGACACCGACGGGCTCGGGCAGGCCACCACCGAGACCCTGTTCGGGCTGCTGCTGGCCCGCTCCCCGCGGTCCACCGGCAGCCATGCGCGCGCCGACGACCTCGACCTCGCCGAGGAGATCCGCGAGACGCTGGCGGACTCCGGGTGGGGCGGGGAGAAGCCGGCCAAGCTCCCCGAGAGCCACCAGGTGCACTCGCTGGTGATCACGACCACCTGGCTGCTGGAGACCCTGGGTTTCGTCGACGGCCGCACGACCGGGGGCGAGTCCGCCGACCGCCGGCTCACCCCGTCGGGGCGGGCGTTCGCGCTGACCGCGATGCACCTCGCCGCGACCGTGCCCTACGCGACGGTATGAGCGCTCCGGTTCCGGTGGAGCCCGCGGCGGCGGACATGGCGTGACCCGGTGCGGGACCGCTGCCGACCCCTCATAGCCTGGAGGGCGGGTCCGGGACGTTTCCCCCCGCGCCGGAACCGCCGACCAGCACACCGACCGATCAGTGGGAGCAGCATGTCCACGCCCGAGCCGACCGACGACACCGGCGCCGACCCGTCGGCGGACACGGCGACCCTCGCCACGGACACGGCCGCCGAACCGGCCGGGCGGACGGCGGGGGATGCCGCCGCCGGAGACACGGCCGAAGCCGAAGACACGGCCGAAGCCGGAGACACGGCCGAGGACACCGCGGCGGCGAGCACCGGCGGGGCGGACCGGTCGGCCTTCCTGCCCAGCCCCCTGTTCGTCCTCCTCCTGGGCGTCACCGCACTGGCCGGGTACTTCTCCTGGACCCGCGCCGAGGTCGACTGGACCGGCGACGCGTCCACCGTCTACCTGCCGTTCGTGTTCATCCTGGGCGGCTGGATCATCTCGCTGGCGGTCCACGAGTACGCCCACGCCCTGGTCGCCTACCTCTACGGCGACCGGTCCCTGCGGGGCAGCGCCTACCTGCGGCTCAACCCGTTCCGGTACCGGCACCTGTTCGCCGGGCTGCTCATGCCGGTGGTGTTCCTCCTCCTCGGCCCGCTGGGGCTGACCGGCCCCGCCCTGCAGGTGGACCGGTCGGCCGTGCCGAGCCGGCTGGAGCGCACGGTCATCGCACTGTCGGGCATCATCGCCAGCCTGCTGCTCGCGGTCGGCTTCGCCGCGGCCGTGTGGCTGCTCGTCCCGTCGCACATGGTCACCGACAACTGGATGATCGGCGGCCTGATGTTCCTGTGCTACCTGAACGCCACCGCCGCGCTGGTGAATCTGCTGCCGGTCCCGGGTACCGACGGCTTCGACGCCATCGCCCCCTACCTGCCCGAGCCCATCGCCCGCCAGGGTCGCGACGCCGGGCTGTTCGGCGTCATCGCGATCTTCGCGGTGCTGTGGTTCCCGCCGGTGAACGCGGCCTTCATCAACTTCATGTTCGGCCTGTTCGATCTGGTGGGCATGCCGCAGCTGGACATCGGCTTCGGTGAGCTGTTGGTCCAGTTCTGGGTGTCCTGATCCCGAGCCCCGAGAACCCCGGATCGGCTCCGCCGGGCGCGCCGCGCGGGTGCGCCCGGCCCGCTTCCGTCAGGAGCGGGCCGGTGTGAGCACGACCGCGAGCGCGAGAGCGGCCAGGCCGCCGTACAGGTAGACGAAGTCGACGGCGGTGGCGGTGAGCACGATGGAGCCACCGGTGGTGTGGACCAGATAGGCGAACGCGGCCAGGGTCCAGCCGACCGCGGGCATCACCGCGCCCAGCCGCGAGCCCATGGCCCACCCGGCGACCCGGCCTCCGGTGTAGAGCAGAACCAGGGCGAGCCCGGCCGCGACCGCCGCCGCGACGCGCGCGCCGGTCCCCGCCGCCCACAACCACGACAGCCAGCCGGCCGCCA
Source organism: Nocardiopsis mwathae (assembly GCF_014201195.1). NCBI lineage: Bacteria > Bacillati > Actinomycetota > Actinomycetes > Streptosporangiales > Nocardiopsidaceae > Nocardiopsis > Nocardiopsis mwathae. Next base: position 3,881,242 of record NZ_JACHDS010000001.1, read on the forward strand.
GCCCGCCGACCAGGCCCACGGCGAAGCCCAGCACCAGCAGGGCGGTGTAGGCGAGGAACGACACGGCCACGGCACCGCGGTGGCCGCGGCCGGGTCCGGGCGACTGCGCGAGCACGTCGGGCGACTCCGAGTCCGGCGATAGCGAAACAGACACGTCAGCAGCCTATGGGAACGTTCCCGCACCCCCGCGCACCTCGCCGGGTGTCCCGCTGCTCGCGCCGCCCGCGGGAGTGGGGGGAGGGGTCAGGCGAAGAGGTCGGTCTCCAGGCCGTCGGCCCCGGGCTTGGGTGTCGGGCCGCGGAGCAGGGTGAAGTACTCCACCGCATCGATCTCCTGGGCCACGTCGTTGGACAGCGCGAAACGCTCGCCGTCGACGGTGATCTGGGTGGCGTGCGCGCGCATGGCCAGGGCCTTGGCCGCCCAGTAGCGGGTGGCGTCGATGCGGGTGGTGACCAGGCGGTCGGGGGTGCCGGGCGCGATGTCGGCGGTGGAGGCCGGAGCGGTGAAGGGGCCGGGGTCGTGCCGCAGCCGCTCGACCCGCTCCTCCAGCACCGACTGGGGCTGGGCGATGGCGTACAGCTTGCGCACCTGCCAGGGCGTGCCCGGGACGGAGCGGTCGACGGCCTTGGTGAAGGCGCGCACGGCGACGCGGTGCGCCTGGATGTGGTCGGGGTGCCCGTAGCCGCCGTTGCCGTCGTAGCTGACCATGACGTGCGGCCGCACCTCGCGGATGATGTCGACGAGGCGCTGCGCGGCCTCCTCGACGTCGGCCCGCCAGAAGCAGTCGGGACGGTCGTTGGACGGGGCGCCCATCATCCCGGAGTCCGTGTAGCGCCCGGGGCCGCCGAGGAAGCGGTGGTCGCGCACGCCCAGCGCCACGCAGGCCTTGTCCAACTCGCCGATGCGGTACTGGCCCAGGCCGCCCTCGCGGTCGGCGGTGAGGTGCGCCAGCTCGTCGGGGATGACCTCGCCCTCCTCACCGAGGGTGCAGGTCACCAGGGTCACGTCGGCGCCCTCGGCCGCGTACTTGGCCATGGTGGCTCCGGTGACGATGCTCTCGTCATCAGGATGGGCATGTACCAGCAGCAATCGACGGTCCGTCATGCAATGGGACGATACCGGGAAAACGCCGCCGACGCGCTCATTCGGGCCCCGAGCCGCCGGGTGGCGGCGCCGCTCCCGCGCCCGCGCGGTCTCCGGCGACGGCTATGCGGAACAATCGACGCATGAGCTTTCCTCGGCAACAGGCCCGGACCCAGCACTTCAGCCTGGGGGTCCCACGGGCATTCCAGATCTCACCGGACGGCCGACGCGCGGCGTTCCTCCGCGGCAGGCACGGCACCGACACCGCCACCTGCCTGTGGATGCTGGAGCTGGAGAGCGGGCGGGAGTGGGTGGTCGCCGACCCGCGCGCGATGGGCGCCGTCGACGAGGACCTGCCGCCCGAGGAGCGGGCCCGGCGGGAGCGGCTGCGGGAGACCCGGGGCGGGGTCGTGTCCTTCACGGTCGACGACTCCTTCACCCGCGCGGTGTTCACGCTGTCCGGGCGCCTCTTCTACGCGGACCTGGTGGGTGACGACTGCGAGCCGCGGGAGCTGCCGGCCTCCGACTCGGTGGTCGCGCCGGTGATCTGCCCCCGCGGCGACCGGATCGCCTATGTCAGCTCCGGCGCCGTCCGCGTCATCGACATCAACAGCGGCAAGGACCGTGCGCTCGTCGAGCCCGACGGGCCGAACGTCACCTGGGGCCTGGCCGAGTTCATCGCGGCCGAGGAGATGGGCCGCTACCGCGGCATGTGGTGGTCGCCGGACGGGTCGGCGCTGCTGGCGGCACGGGTCGACGACTCCCCCGTCACCCGGTGGAACATCGCCGACCCCGCCAACCCCGAGGACGACCCGCAGGTCATCGCCTACCCGCCGGCGGGGTCGGACAACGCCGAGGTGCGTCTGGCCGTGTTCGACGCCGCGGACGGCGGCGCGCCGCGGTGGGTGGAGTGGGACCGCGGGGCGCTTCCCTACCTGGTGCGCGCCGGGTGGACCACCGGCCCCGACGGGAACGCGACCGTGGTGTTCAGCGCGCAGAGCCGCGACCAGCGCACCCTGACCCTGTTCAGCGCCGACCCCGCCACCGGGCTCGCCTTCGAGCTGCGCGGCGACGGCGACGAGGTGTGGGTGGAGATCATGCCGGGGGTCCCGGACTTCACCAAGGACGGCGAGCTGGTGTGGATCGGGCGGGAGCGCGGGGAGGATCAGCGCCGCCTGTACGTGGGCGACCGCGCGGTCGGCCCCGAGGGCGTCTACCTGCGCTCGGTCCTCGACGTCGACGGGCGGCGCGTGCTGTGCTCGGCGTCCCCGCCGGACCGCCCGGAGGAGGTCGGCCTGTGGCTGGTCGACCTCCGGGAAGGCGGGGCCGCGCCCGTGGAGTTCCCCGGTGCCGGGAGCGGCGGGGTGCACAGCGGCACACTGCGCGGCGACACCCTGGTGCTGCAGCGCCGCGACCTGGATTCCGACGGGGTGCGCACGGTCGTCGTCCGCAACGCCTCCACGGTGACCCGCCAGGAGGTCACGACGGTGGAGAGCCTGGCCGAGCGGCCCGAGCTGCCGACACCGGACGTGCGGCTGCGGAAGGCCGCCGGGCGGATCCCCACCGCCCTGGTGCTGCCGTCCTGGTATGAGGAGGGGTCCGGGCAGCGGCTGCCGGTGCTGATGGACCCCTACGGCGGCCCGCACGCTCAGCGCGTCCTGGGCGCCCGGTCGGCCTACCTGACCTCGCGGTGGTTCGCCGAGCAGGGCTTCGCGGTGCTGATCGCCGACGGCCGCGGGACACCGGGTATCAGCGTCCCCTGGGAGCAGGCCGTCCACGGCGACCTTGCGACTCCGGTGCTGGAGGACCAGGTGGCGGCGCTGCACGACGCGGCGGAGCACTACGGCTGCCTCGACCTGGAGCGGGTGGCGATCCGGGGCTGGTCGTTCGGCGGCTACCTGGCGGCGCTGGCCGTGCTGCGGCGCCCCGACGTGTTCCACGCGGCCGTGGCCGGGGCGCCGGTGATCGACTGGCGCCTGTACGACACCCACTACACCGAGCGCTACCTGGGTACTCCCGAAGGCTGGGAGGAGGCCTATGCGCGCAGCTCGCTGCTGGACGACGCCGCGGGGCTGAGCCGCCCGCTGATGCTGATCCACGGCTTGGCCGACGACAACGTGGTATTCGCGCACACGCAGCGGCTGTCCACGGCGCTGCTGGCGGCGGGGCGGCCGCACACGGTGCTGCCGCTGTCGGGCATCACGCACATGCCCTCCGAGGAGGCCACCGCGGAGAACCTGCTGCTGCTCCAGATCGACTTCATCAGGGGCGCACTGGGGCTCGGCGGGGACCGCGACCGGGAACGGTAGTCGAGCCGCCGCCGTGGCACCGGCGGAGGAGAGACCGGGGGCGTCGGTGACGGCGCCCCTCTTCTCATTCCCCCGTCTTCCCCCGTCCTGACCCTCCGCCTCCCGGGGCTCCGGTGCGTCCGCGGGCACCCGCGCCCCGGCTTCGACACTCGGCGCCGGAAACGCCGGTTCGGATCGACATCCCGCGCAGTCGCGACCGCGAATTCCGGTTGATTCGTACAAAACGGACGAAACATCGTGTGATCCCACAACGCAAGGGGAGTTTCGAACATTGGCCGCATCCGGCCACCCCGCACGCCACAGAGAATTGAAAACCTACTTTTCGGTAGGTCGTTCCAGGTTGACCGAATCGTGGACCCACGTCGGCATTTGGCCAGAACCGGCCACCACACCCGTCCGGCAAGGCACATCAAAGCGTCTGAATATCGACATGGAGTGATTTCTCAGACTCTCAGAAACTCTGTCGTCTACGCCTGGCATGTCCTATGGTGCGAATCGTTTACCGGCCAGTCGGTGAACAGCGGCCAACGGCCTCCCCGCAAGGGATGTCACCTGCCGCGAACAGGGCCTTCTCCTCGTTGAGTCCCCGCTCATCCACGAGGACACCGCCCATCCGTCTTTCACAGCAGAAAAGGACTCAGACAGTGCGGAAGTCCCCCACACTCCGAGTGCTGGGCGGCGGCGCCCTCGCACTCGGCCTCGTCGCCGTCGGCGCCACCATCGCCACCGACAGCGGCGGTACCGACGCCACCACCGTCTCCTCCGACAACGCCGCTTCCGCCGGAGCCGCCGGAGCCGCCGATGACCAGCTCACGGCCCTCCAGCGGGACCTGGACCTCAGCGCCGAGGAGGCCACACGGCTGCTCGACCGGGAGGCCGAGGCGCGCACGCTCGACAGCGAGCTGCGCACCGAGCTCGGCGACGCCTTCGGCGGCAGCCGCTTCGACATCGACACCGGCGAGCTGACCGTAGCCGTCACCGATGAGGCGGCGGTCGGTGCGGTCGAGGACGCCGGCGCTGCGGCCCGTGTCGTCACCTACGGCGAGAGCGGCCTGGCGGAGATCGTCGACGACCTCAACTCCCAGGACACCGAGCTCTCCGACGGTGTCACCGGCTGGTACCCCAGCACCGATGACGACACCGTCGTCATCACGGTCCTGGAGGGCGAGCGGTCCGCGGCGGAGAAGCTCATCGCGGACGCCGGCGTCGCCGAGGACGCCGTCAAGGTCGAGACGACCACCGACAAGCCGCGCACCTACGCCGACATCGTCGGTGGCGACCCCTACATGATCGGCGGCAGCGGGCGCTGCTCCATCGGCTTCGCCGTCGACGGCGGTTTCGCCACCGCCGGGCACTGCGGCGCCGTGGGCACGCCGGTCGCCTCCCAGGGCGGCAGCGGTACCGGGACGGTCGGCGGGTCGATCTTCCCCCTCCGCGACATGGGCTTCGTCGAGGCCGACGACAACTGGACGCCGACCAACCTGGTGAACGACTACAACGGCGGCACGGTCCCGGTCGCCGGTTCCGAGGAGGCCCCCGAGGGCACCTCGGTCTGCCGGTCGGGCTCCACCACCGGGTGGCACTGCGGCACCATCGGCGCCAAGGGCCAGACCGTCGTCTACCCCGAGGGCCGGGTCGAGGGCCTGACCCAGACCGACGTCTGCGCCGAGCCCGGCGACTCCGGCGGCTCCTGGATCAGCGACGACCAGGCCCAGGGCGTCACCTCCGGCGGCTCGGGCAACTGCTCCTTCGGCGGCGTCACCTTCTTCCAGCCCCTGACCCCGATCCTGCATGAGTGGAACCTCACCCTGACCACTCGGTAGTGATCCACCGACCCCCGGTGCCCTCCCCAGCGGGGGCACCGGGATCTCGCGCAGCCGAGTGTCCGCGGTTGCACGAGGCCGGCCGACGCCCCCCACATGTCCATCCCCAGGCGTCGGCCGGCTCCTCCACCCCGCCCCCGACACCCGTCTCCGACCCGACCGACGTCCGTGCGGGCCACCGCCGGGCGCCGCGGCGCCCTGGGGCCCCATCCCCCACACCACGGAGCCGACAACATGCGAACGTCCATACCGAAATCCCCGCTCGTCGCCGCCATCGGCAGCGGCGCACTCGCGCTCGGCCTGATCACGGCGCCGGGCGCCGCCGCGGGCGAGCCCAGCACACCCGCCGCCCCGCCCCTCTCACCCGACCACCTCCAGGCGCTCCATCGCGACCTCGGCCTCGACCCGCGGCAGGCGGCGGAGCTGTCCCCGCGGACCGACGCCGCCCGGAACCTGGAGTCGGCCGCCCGTGAGGCCGCGGGAGCGGCGTTCGCCGGCGCCGTCTTCGACATCGGTACCGGGGCCCTCACCGTCGGCGTCACCGACCGGGACGCGGCCGACGCCGTGGACCGGCTCGGTGCCGCGACCGAACTCGTCGAGCACAGCGAGGACGAGCTGCGCGACGTCAAGGCGGGACTCGACGGTGCCGAGGACGCCGCCGACGATGCCGTGACCGGCTGGTACCTGGACCCGGCCGACAACACGGTCGTGGTGACCGTGCTCGACGGAGGCGCCGCGGCAGCGGCCGACCTCGTCGAGCAGGCCGGGGTGGACGCCGACGCGGTGACCGTCGAGGAGGTCACCGAGAGGCCGCGCACCCTGGCGGGAGCCGCGGCTCCCGCCGACGGCACCGACATCCAGGGCGGCGACCGGTACTACTACCCGATCGACGGACGGCCTTTCGTCTGCTCGGTCGGATTCGGCGTCGAGGGAGGCTATGTCACCGCCGGGCACTGCGGCGCCGAAGGCGAGGGCGCCTTCCAGAACACCGGGCTGAGCGTCGAGATCGGGCGGGTCGCCGGCTCGGAGTTCCCCGGCTCCGACATGGGCTGGGTGCGGACCACCGGCGACTGGTCCACCACCCACCGGGTGAACGACCACGACGGCGGCTCGGTCGCGGTCGCAGGCGCCGAGGAGGCGCCGGTGGGTGCCGCGGTCTGCCGCTCGGGCGCCACCACGGGGTGGCGCTGCGGGACCATCCGGGCCAAGGACGAGACGGTGCGCTACGAGGAGGGCGCCGTGAAGGGCCTGACCCGCACCGACGTCTGCGCCGACGGCGGCGACTCGGGCGGCCCATGGGTCGCCGGCGACCAGGCCCAGGGCGTGACCTCGGGCGGAACCGGCACCTGCCGCCGCGGCGGGACCAGCTACGTTCAGCCGCTCGCCCCGGTCCTGGAGGCCTACGACCTCACCCTGCTCATCACCTGAGGCCTCCCCGGGCCGCCTCTGCTCCGGGCGGCCCCGGGGGCTCCCCGACCGCGGCCGACCGCACTCGACCTCCCCTCCCCGAACCCGGGCCCCGCGCGACCGTCCCGCGCGGGGCCCGTCTCTACTCCGGGCCCGCACCGACCGCCGACGGACCTCGGCGTGGGCGAGGTCACCTCCCCCTCATCTCACATTGTGGGATATCGGTCTCACAGGGCAGGCGACCGCCCTATTCTGATCCGGTCACGGAACCACAAACGGGGAGGAAGGTCCGACGTGGCCACGCAGACGTCCGCAGGGGAACACGAGAGCGGGTCGCCCGGACCACCGGGCTCACCGGCGGGACCTCCGGTGAACCGCAGAGGCCGGGTGATCGTCGCCAGCCTGGCGGGCACGTCCATCGAGTTCTACGACTTCTACATCTACGCCACCGCGGCCGTCCTGGTCTTCCCGTACCTCTTCTTCCCCACCGGGGACCCGGCCGCCGCGACCCTGCAGTCGTTCGCCACCTTCGGGATCGCCTTCATCGCCCGCCCGGTCGGCTCCGCGCTCTTCGGCCACTTCGGCGACCGCGTCGGCCGCAAGGCCACCCTGGTCGCCTCCCTGCTCACCATGGGTGTGTCGACCGTGCTGATCGGCCTGCTGCCGACCTACGCCCAGGTCGGCGTGGTCGCACCGCTGCTGCTGGCGCTGTGCCGGTTCGGCCAGGGGCTGGGGCTGGGCGGCGAGTGGGGCGGCGCCGCACTCCTGGCCACCGAGAACGCGCCCCCGCGCAAGCGCGCCCTGTACGGTACAGCCCCGCAGCTGGGCGCGCCCATCGGGTTCTTCATGGCCAACGGCGTGTTCCTCATCCTCGCGCAGAGCATGAGCGAGGAGGCGTTCATGTCCTGGGGCTGGCGGGTGCCGTTCGTCCTCTCCGCCGTCCTGATCATGATCGGGCTGTGGGTGCGGATGACGCTGCACGAGAGCCCCTCCTTCGCCCGGGTCGTGGCAGAGGGGACCCGGGCGCGCCGACCGGTCGTACAGGTCTTTCGGACCAGCACCGGCGGGGTCGTGCTGGGCACGCTCATCATGGTCGCCACCTACGTGTTCTTCTACCTGATGACCGTGTTCTCGATGTCGTACGGCACCAGCCCCGACGGGCTGGGCCTCGACCGCACCGACTTCCTGGTCATGCTGCTCGTCGGCGTGGTGTTCTTCGGCCTGTTCACCCCGGTGGCGGGGCTGGTCGCCGACCGCTTCGGCCGACGCCCCACCCTGATCGCCGTCACCGTCGCCATCCTGCTGTTCGGCTTCGCCCTGGAGCCGATGCTGGCCTCGGGGTCGACCGCGGTCGTACAGGTCTTCCTGATCCTCGGCCTGTCCCTGATGGGACTCACGTTCGGGCCGATGGGTGCGCTGCTGCCCGAGCTGTTCCCGACCAACGTCCGCTACAGCGGCGCCTCCATCGCCTACAACCTCGCCGGGCTGCTGGGCGCGTCGCTCGCACCGTACGCCGCCACGAAGCTGGCCGCGGACGTCGGGCTATGGGCGGTCGGCGGCTACCTGAGCGCGGCCGCCCTGATCACCCTGGCCGCACTGATCCTCGCGCGGGAGACCCGCGACGACTCGCTGGAGGAGACCCCCACCCGCGCCCGGGCGTGACGGACCGCGCGGCACGGCCTCCGGGCGGGGCGCCCACCCCCGGACGCCCCGCCCGGAGGCGCCCATAACCTGGGACCATGCGTCTTCCACTGGTCCCCGTGGCCGCTGTCCTCGACCTGACCTGCGTCACCGTGTTCGTCGTGGTCGGGCGCGCCAGCCACGGCGAGGGCGACACGCCGGTCGGCATCCTGGGCACCCTGTGGCCGTTCGCGCTGGCCCTGGTCGTCGGCTGGATCGCCACCCTGGCCTGGCGCGATCCGCTGCGCATCCTTCCGGTGGGACTGGGGGTGTGGGCCGTCACCGCAGGAGGGGGCCTGCTGCTCCGCATGGCCGGCGGGGACGGGGCACCCATGTCGTTCGCGATCGTCACCGCGCTGTTCCTCGCCGCCACCCTCCTCGGCTGGCGCACCATCGCCCGACTCACGCGGTCCCGCACCCCCGCCGACACCCCTTCCTGACCCTTCGCATGGCGGCGCGTGCCAGAGTGGGAAGCCGTGGAACAGCCCCCCATTCCCGGATCCGGAGGAGCCCCCATGGCCGACCCGATCACCCTGGCCGTCGCCGCCGCCGTCGCGGGCAAGGTCACCGAGGCGCTGGACGACGGCGCCCGCGCGATCCTGAGGAAGCTGCGAAAGGCGCTGCGCGACCGGTTCGGCGACGACCCCGATGCCCGCCGCGCCCTGGATGCCGCGCGTGACGACGACGGCGAGGACGCGATCCTGGTCGAGGAGCTCGCCACGCACATGGACGGCGCGCGGCGCGACGACGCGACCATCCGCGAGCTCATCGCCGAGCTGCGCCCGTACTTCGACTCCGGTGGCGGCAACGTCACCAACACCATCACGGGCAACGTCGAGGGCATCGCCATCCAGGCGCGCGACATCCGCGGCATGAACGTCGACCGCCCCTGAGCCGAAGCACACCGCCGAGATCGACCGAGATGCGGTGGTGGACGGCGGGTACCGGTCGCGCCCTAAGCTGGAGCGCGTGAACGAGCAGGTCGCGACGTCCCCATCCGCATCCACCGGCACCGAGGCCACCGACTCCGCACCCCAGGTGGGGGTGGGACCGTGGCAGGGTCCATGGCCGGAGGGCGACCGCTACGACCCTGAGCTGCTGGCCCACGGCGACCGGCGCAACGTCGTGGACCGGTACCGGTACTGGCGGCGCGAGGCCATCGTCGCCGACCTGGACACCCACCGCCACCCGTTCCACGTCGCCGTGGAGAACTGGGAGCACGACTTCAACATCGGCTCGGTCGTGCGCACCGCCAACGCCTTCGGCACCGCGGCCGTTCACATCGTCGGCCGCCGCCGGTGGAACCGGCGGGGCGCCATGGTCACCGACCGCTACCAGCACGTCCACCACCACCCCGACACCGGGGAGCTGGTGGCGTGGGCCGCCGAGCGCGGTCTGCCACTGATCGGCATCGACAACCTCCCCGGCTCCGTGCCGCTGGAGACCTACCCGCTGCCGCGCGCCTGCGTCCTGGTGTTCGGCCAGGAGGGACCGGGGCTGTCGGAGGAGGTGCGCGCGGTGTGCCAGGCGGTGCTGTCCATCGCGCAGTTCGGCTCCACCCGCTCCATCAACGCCGGTGCGGCCGCCGCCGTCGCCATGCACGCCTGGATCCGCGCGCACGTCTTCGACCAGCACCTGTGACGCGGCCGAGCCCCTGACGCCCGGTGTCTGCGGAGGTGGGGCCGGCCCCTCCTCCGGAGACACCCCCAGGCACCACTGTGCCGCCGGCACGCGGCGATCTAGGGTGAGGGGCCACGGTAGGTCACCGTGTGGTCGGAGAACCGTGAGGGAGTGCCGTGGCCGAGAGCGGCGAGTTCGACATCAGGACGGCACGGTCGGCGGATGTGCCCGGCATCGCCCGGGTGATGAGCCGGTCCTTCTTCGACGATCCCCTCTTCGCCTGGCAGTATCCGCGGCGCAACACCCGGCTGATGCTGTCGGCGCGGGCTTCGGCGGCGCAGGCCGGGTTCCTCTACGTGCCCCTCGGCCACACGCGGGTCGCCGTGTCGGCCACGTCCTCCGGCACCCGGCCCGGGATCCTCGCCACCGCGATCTGGCAGCCGGCCGACGCGCCCGGCCCCGGCCCCCTCGCGTGGCTGCGGTGCCTTCCGCACGAACTCCCCCTGCTCGGCCCGCGCCGGGCCTGGGCCAACATGCGCTTCCTGCGCCTGCTGCGGGAGATCGTCCCGCGCGAGCCCCACGGGGAACTGGTGCTGTTGGGGGTCGACCCGGCCGCACAGCGCCGGGGGATCGGCAGCGCCCTGGTCCGCGACGGCCTGGACCAGGCGGACCTGGCCGGGTACCCGGTCGCGCTGGTGACCACCAACTCCGACGACATCGCCTTCTACCGGCGCTTCGACTTCAAGGTCTGCGGTGAGCTGGACCGCTCCGGCTTCCCCCGCGCCCACTGCATGTGGCGCGACCCCGCGTTCTAGGGCGTCGTTCGGCCCCGGCCGGGGCCGAACGACGGGGCGGCGAACGGCGAGGGGCCGCCCCCCGGATGAACTGCTCCCCGGAAGTCGGACTGGGACATCCAGTTCCATCTGCCGGCGGCCGGTCAACGGACGGGACGGCCCCTCGCTCTGCCGTGTGGCCGCGGCCGACGGGCTACAGCTCGCCGCTCGACAGCGCGCCCAGCAGGTCGCGGTTGAGCTGGGAGATGGTGTCCAGCGGGATGCCCTTCGGGCAGACCGCGGCGCACTCGCCGATGTTGGTGCAGCCGCCGAAGTCCTCCTCGTCGTGCTGGTTCACCATCTTGACCACGCGGGCCGCCCGCTCGGGCTGGCCCTGCGGGAGGCTGCCCAGGTGGGTGATCTTCGCGGCGGTGAACAGCATGCCCGAGGCGTTCGGGCAGGCGGCGACGCAGGCGCCGCAGCCGATGCAGGTGGCCGCGTCGAACGCGCGGTCGGCGTCGGCCTTGGGCACCGGGGTGGCGTGCGCGTCGGGGGCGGTTCCGGTCGGGGCGCTGATGTAGCCCCCGGCCTGGATCACCCGGTCGAACGCGCCGCGGTCCACCACGAGGTCGCGGACCACGGGGAACGCCTTGGCCCGCCACGGCTCGACGGTGATGACGTCGCCGTCGCTGAAGCTGCGCATGTGCAGCTGGCAGGTGGTGGTGTTCTCGGGGCCGTGGGCGACACCGTCGATCACCACGCCGCAGGCGCCGCAGATGCCCTCGCGGCAGTCGTGGTCGAAGGCCACCGGGTCCTCGCCGGCCAGCGTGAGCTTCTCGTTGAGGACGTCGAGCATCTCAAGGAAGGACATGTCGGGCGACACGTCCTCGACCTTGTAGGTGACCATCCGGCCCTCGTCGTCGCGGCCCTTCTGGCGCCAAACTCGCAGGGTGATGTTCACTTGTAGCTCCGCTGCTTCATCTCGACGTACTCGTACTCCAGGGCTTCCTTGTGCAGCACCGGCTGCTCGCCCGCGCCCGTGAACTCCCAGGCGGCGACGTAGGCGAACTCGTCGTCGTGCCGCAGCGCCTCGCCGTCCTCGGTCTGGCTCTCGGCGCGGAAGTGGCCGCCGCAGGACTCGCGGCGGTGCAGCGCGTCGACGCACATGAGCTCGCCGAGCTCCAGGAAGTCGGCCACCCGGCCGGCCTTCTCCAGGGCCTGGTTGAGCTCGTCGTTGGCCCCCAGGACCTTGACGTTGGTCCAGAACTCCCGGCGCAGCTCGCGGATCCGGTCGATGGCCTTGCGCAGGCCCTCGTCGGTCCGCTCCATGCCGCAGTACTCCCACATGATCTGGCCGAGCTCCTTGTGGAAGGAGTCCACGGTGCGCTCGCCCTGGATGGAGAGCAGCTCGTCGATGCGCGAGCGCACCGCGTCGGCGGCCTCCTTGGCCTCCGGGTGGTTCTCGTCGATCTTGTCGAACGGCCCGTCGGCGAGGTAGTCGTTGATGGTGTTGGGCAGCACGAAGTAGCCGTCGGCCAGGCCCTGCATCAGCGCGCTCGCGCCCAGGCGGTTGGCGCCGTGGTCGGAGAAGTTGGCCTCACCGGTCACGAACAGGCCGGGGATGGTGCTCTGCAGGTCGTAGTCGACCCACAGCCCGCCCATGGTGTAGTGCACGGCCGGGTAGATGCGCATCGGAACCTCGTACGGGTTCTCACCGGTGATGCGCTGGTACATGTCGAACAGGTTGCCGTACTTGGCCTCGACGGCCGGGCGGCCCATCCGCTTGATCGCGTCGGCGAAGTCCAGGTAGACGCCGAGGCCGCCGGGGCCCACGCCGCGGCCCTCGTCGCAGACGTTCTTGGCGGCGCGGGAGGCGATGTCGCGCGGCACCAGGTTGCCGAAGGCGGGGTAGATCCGCTCCAGGTAGTAGTCGCGGTCCTCCTCCGGGATCTGGCGGGGGTCGCGCTTGTCGTCGCCGCTCTTGGGCACCCAGATGCGGCCGTCGTTGCGCAGCGACTCGCTCATCAGGGTCAGCTTGGACTGGTAGTCGCCGCTGACCGGGATGCAGGTGGGGTGGATCTGCGTGTAGCAGGGGTTCGCGAACAGCGCGCCCTTGCGGTGCGCCCGCCAGGAGGCGGTCACGTTGCAGCCCATCGCGTTGGTCGACAGGTAGAAGACGTTGCCGTAGCCGCCGGAGGCGAGCACGACGGCGTCGGCGAAGTGCGTCTCGATCTCGCCGGTGACCATGTCGCGGGCGACGATGCCGCGGGCCTTGCCGTCGACGACGATGAGCTCCAGCATCTCGTGGCGCGTGTGCATCTCGACGGTGCCGGCCGCGACCTGGCGCTCCAGCGCCTGGTAGGCGCCGATGAGCAGCTGCTGCCCGGTCTGGCCGCGGGCGTAGAAGGTGCGGGAGACCTGCACGCCGCCGAACGAGCGGTTGTCGAGCAGGCCGCCGTACTCGCGGGCGAACGGCACGCCCTGCGCGACGCACTGGTCGATGATCTCGACGCTGACCTGCGCCAGGCGGTGGACGTTGGACTCGCGCGAGCGGAAGTCGCCGCCCTTGACGGTGTCGTAGAACAGCCGGTAGATGCTGTCGCCGTCGTTGCGGTAGTTCTTGGCCGCGTTGATACCGCCCTGGGCGGCGATGCTGTGCGCGCGCCGCGGGCTGTCCTGGTAGCAGAACGATTTGACGTGGTACCCGGCCTCGCCGAGGGTCGCGGCGGCGGAGGCGCCGGCCAGGCCGGTACCGACGATGATGACCGACAGCTTGCGGCGGTTGGCCGGGTTGACCAGCTTGGCGGAGAACCGGCGCTTGTCCCAGCGCTCGGCGATGGGACCGGTGGGCGCCTTCTCGTCGCGGATCGGGTCGCCTTCGATGAAGAGCTCAGACATTTATCCCACCAGCCCGAAAGTCACGGAGAGCGGGGTGACCAGGAAGCCGATCGTGACGACCAGCGCGATCACCGTCGCGATGATGTTCAGCGGCCGCTGCCGCGTCGCCTTGTTCTGCCCCAGCGTCGTCAGGGCGCTCCAGATGCCGTGCCGCAGGTGGAACCCGACCGCGATCACGGAGAGGACGTAGAACAGGGTGACGTACCAGAACTCCGGCTGGAACCCGTTGACCAGGCGCTCGTAGGGGCTGTCGGAGGCCCCGCCCGGCGCGATGTCGTTGGTCGTCAGGTGCAGGATGTGGAAGACCGCGAAGAGCGCGATCAGCACGCCGCCCCAGCGCATGGTGTAGGACGCGTACGTGCGCTGCAGCGCCTTCTTGTTCTGGTAGCGGACCGGCCGTGCCTTCTTGGCGCGGGCCCACAGGGTGAACGCGGCATAGGCGTGGATCAGGATGCTCGCCAGTAGGACCACGCGCATGATCCACAGGAAGCCCTCGTAGGGGAGCATCGGCTGGCCCAGCACGCGCAGGTGGTGGGAGTAGTTGTCGAAGGCCTCCTGGCCCGCGAACACGTTCAGGTTGCCGTACATGTGCGCGATCAGGAAGAGGACGAGGATCCCGCCGGTGGCCGCCATCGCGGACTTGAGGGCCACCGTGGATCTGAACGCCTCTGATCGCTGCTTGGTCAGGGTACTGTTCGCCACAGTCCGTCACTTTATTTGCCCTTAACAGATACGTCTAAGTCATCGGACTGCTGGTGTCGATAGCCGTAGGCTATGAAGCATGCAGTTCCAGCAGCTGACGTACTTCCTCGCGGTGGCCGAGACGCGCCATTTCACCCGCGCAGCAGAGCTTTGCCGCGTCGCGCAGCCGAGCCTGAGCAAGCAGATCCGCAACCTCGAAGAGGAGCTCGGGGCGTCGTTATTCAGTCGTGCCCGGGGAAATATCACACTCACACCGGCCGGTGAGGCTCTGCTACCGCTCGCCCAGCGCATCGTCGCCGACGTCGAGACGGCCCGACGCGAGGTGGGCGAGCTGGCCGGGATGCGCAGGGGCCGGGTCCGCCTGGGCGCCACGCCCTCGCTGTGCGCCGGGCTGCTCGCCGACGTGCTCGCCGGGTTCCACACCCGCTTCCCCGGGGTGGAGCTGCTGGTCGAGGAGGGCGGGTCGCGCGACCTGATCCGCGCCCTGGGCAAGGGCGAGCTCGACCTCGCGCTGATCATCCTGCCGCTGCACAGCAGCGACCCGGCGTTCGTGACCACGCCGATCCTCCGGGAGAACCTGGTGGTGGTCAGCCCGACCAGCCGGCCATCGCCCAACGGGCGCGCGTCCATGCGCATCACCGAGCTGCGCGACCACCCGCTGGTGATGTTCCGCCGCGGCTACGACGTGCGGGAAGCGACCCTCCACGCGTGCCGCGCCGCGGGCTTCGAGCCGGAGCTCGCGGTGGAGGGCGGCGAGATGGACGCCGTACTCCGCTTCGTCGAGGCCGGGCTGGGGATCGCCGTGGTCCCGAGCATGGCCCTGAAGAACCGCCCCGGCCTGCGCGGCACCCCGCTGGCGCGGCCGCGCCTGCTGCGCACGATCGCGCTGGCCCACCGCAAGGACGTCGAGCCGCCGCGCGCGGCCAAGGCGTTCCACCGCCACCTGATGAACCACCTGGGCCGACTGACCCCCGAGGAACTCGGCGAGGACCTGGAGGTCATCAGTGAGCGCGGCCCCGACCACTGACCCCGCACCCCGACGCGACCGCACGCCGCCGTTGATCTCGGGAGTGTCGACCGAATACCGGCGAGTATTCGGTCGACACTCCCGAGATCAACGAAGGAAGGGCGGCCTCGCGCCGAATGGGGTGCGGATCACACCGCGAACCACCGCGAACCGCGCACCGAATCCACTTCCGGCGGATAAATTCGACAAAGGGCAGTGGGATGACGCGGGTGATCACATCGGCACCTTGAGCCCCAACAACACCAAGCGCGACAGAATTCTCTTTTCGCGACAAAGCGCATAATTCCCCGACAAAACATGCCAACCCAGTGAACGGGAGTGGCATTTTTCACATTCGCTTCCCCTGTTTCGCGCGAATTTCTTGCTGATTCCGTGACGGCGCGGCCCTAACGTTGCTTCCCATACGCATCCGCACGGCCTTGTCAGTGGCTGAGGGCGACCGGTCCGCTTCGCACGACCCCGTGATTTCCTCCGGCCGGCTCTCCGCCCGAGATGGAGAACGTAAGGGAATGACAGCGACACTTCCCCCGACGGACGGCGCCCGCGCCACCCGCGCCCGCCTCCCGGTACGGACACTGCGCACCGACCGGTGGTGGCTCGGCCCGCTGCTCACCGTGCTGGGACTGACCGCCTTCCTCGTGTACGGCCTGGCCCGGGCGCTCCAGCAGGACTACTACTGGGTGGCCGACTACCACTACCTCACGCCGTTCTACTCACCGTGCCTGTCGGCGTCCTGCGAGCCGGGCTCGGCCCACTTCGGCACGTTCCCGTGGGCCTTTCCCTGGTTCCTCCCCTATGCGGTGATCAGCCTTCCGCTCCTGCTGGCCTTCCGGTTCACCTGCTACTACTACCGGAAGGCCTACTACCGCGCGTTCTGGCAGTCGCCCACCGCGTGCGCCGTGCGCGAACCGCACGGCCGCTACACCGGCGAGACCCGCTTCCCGCTCCTCGGGCAGAACCTGCACCGCTATTTCTTCTACGCCGCGCTCGTCATCTCACTCATCAACACCTACGACGCCACCAACGCGCTGTTCCACGGCGCGAACGGCGGATTCGGCGTCGGAGTCGGAAACATCATCCTGTTCGGCAACGTGACCCTGCTCTGGGCCTACACACTCAGCTGCCACTCCTGCCGCCACATCATGGGCGGACGGCTGAAGAGTTTCAGCGGCCGACCGGTGCGCTACTGGATGTGGACCCAGATCTCCCGGATGAACACCCGGCACATGCACTACGCCTGGATCACGCTGGGAACGCTGGTGATAACGGACCTTTACGTCGCGCTGGTCGCCGGAGGAGCAATCACCGACCTGCGGTTCTTCAACTGAAACGGGGCCGGCGGCGCACCGGCCCCATTCCCCGACCGCGGATACGGCGCCACCCCGCAACCCGATCCCCGCCTCCCAGGCGACCGGTCGGGGCGCCAGAGGTATCGACGCAATCGAAAGTCAGGCAGATGTCCGAGATCACACGGCACACCTACGACGTGGTGGTGATCGGTGCCGGCGGCGCCGGTCTCCGCGCCGCCATCGAGGCACGCGAGCAGGGCAAGAAGACCGCCATCATCTCCAAATCGCTCTTCGGCAAGGCGCACACCGTCATGGCCGAGGGCGGGGCGGCGGCCGCGCTGGGCAACGTCAACCCCGGCGACAACTGGCAGGTGCACTTCCGCGACACCATGCGCGGCGGCAAGTTCCTGAACAACCCCCGCATGGCCGAACTGCACGCCCGCGAGGCCCCCGAGCGGATCCTGGAGCTGGAGTACTGGGGGGCGCTGTTCGACCGCACCGCCGACGGCCGCATCAGCCAGCGCAACTTCGGCGGGCACGAGTACCCCCGCCTCGCCCACGTGGGCGACCGCACCGGCCTGGAGATGATCCGCACCCTGCAGCAGCGCGTCGTGCAGCTGCAGCAGGCGGACGCCGCCGAGCTGGGCGACGCGGAGGCGATGCTGAAGGTGTTCGCCGAGACCACCGTCACCGACCTGGTCAAGGACGGCGAGCGGATCTCCGGCGCGCTGGGCTACGTCCGCGAGAACGGGGCCCTGGTGCTGTTCGAGACACCCGCCGTGGTCCTGGCCACCGGCGGCATCGGCAAGTCCTTCAAGGTCACCTCCAACTCCTGGGAGTACACCGGCGACGGCCACGCCCTGGCCCTGCTCAGCGGGGCGAGCCTGGTCAACATGGAGTTCGTGCAGTTCCATCCCACGGGGATGGTCTGGCCGCCCTCGGTCAAGGGCATCCTGGTCACCGAGTCGGTGCGCGGCGACGGCGGGGTACTGCGCAACTCCGACGACGAGCGGTTCATGTTCCGCTACGTGCCCGACGTGTTCCGCTCCCAGTACGCCGAGACCGAGGAGGAGGCCGACGGCTGGTACTCCGACCCGGAGAACCACCGGCGGCCCCCGGAACTGCTGCCCCGCGACGAGGTGGCGCGTGCCATCAACACCGAGGTCAAGGAGGGGCGGGGCTCCCCGCACGGCGGCGTCTTCCTGGACATCGCCAGCCGCCTCCCGGCCGACGAGATCATGCGGCGGCTGCCGTCGATGCACCACCAGTTCAAGGAGCTGGCCGACGTCGACATCACCGCCGAGCCCATGGAGGTCGGCCCGACCTGCCACTACGTGATGGGCGGGGTGGAGGTCGACGCCGCCACCGGCGCGGCCCTGGTGCCGGGCCTGTTCGCGGCAGGCGAGGTGGCCGGCGGCATGCACGGTTCCAACCGTCTGGGCGGAAACTCGCTGTCGGACCTGCTGGTTTTCGGCCGCCGGGCCGGGCTGGGCGCGGCAGAGTACGTCGACGCGCTGGGCGGCGAGCGACCGGCGGTCGACCCCGACGCGGTGGAGCGCGCCGCAGCGAACGTGCTGGCGCCGCTGGGCCGCGAGGAGAGCGCCGAGAACCCCTACACGGTGCACGCCGAACTCCAGCAGACCATGAACACCCTGGTCGGCATCATCCGGCGGGGGTCGGAGATCGAGCAGGCGCTGGACGCGCTGCACAAGCTCAGCGACCGCGTCGCGCGCGTCGGCGCCCCCGGCGGCAGGGTGTACAACCCCGGCTGGCACCTCGCCCTGGACCTGCGCAGCATGCTGCTGGTCGCGGAGGCGATCGCGCGGGCGGCTCTGGAGCGGGAGGAGTCGCGCGGTGGCCACACCCGCGACGACTTCCCGGCGATGTCGCCGGAGTGGCGCCGGATCAACCTGGTCGAGTCGCTGGGGCGGGACGGCCGGGTGCGGCTGCGCCGCCAGCCGGTCGACCCGCTGCGGCCCGACCTGGTGGAGCTCTTCGACCGCGAGGAGCTGGCCAAGTACTTCACCGACGAGGAACTGTCCGCGGTCCCGACGGCGGCCGTCCCGGAGCCGGCGGCGGCGTCCGGGGCCGAGTCCGGCGCCGCACAGGAGGAGGACAAGCAGGCATGACCAGCGACATGACCGGCAAGCGGACGTTTCGCGTGTGGCGCGGCGGCGGCGACGGGGACCTCACCACTTATGAGGTGGAGGTCAACGAGGGCGAGGTGGTCCTCGACGTGCTGCACCGGCTGCAGGCGACCCAGGCCCCGGACCTCGCGGTCCGGTGGAACTGCAAGGCGGGCAAGTGCGGGTCGTGCTCGGTGGAGATCAACGGGCGGCCGAAGCTGGCCTGCATGACCCGGATGAGCACCTTCGCGCCCGGCGAGACCGTGTCGGTGACGCCGATGCGGACCTTCCCCGTCATCCGCGACCTGGTGTGCGACGTCTCCTACAACTACGCCAAGGCACGGGAGATCCCCTCGTTCACCCCCGACCCCGCGACCGCGCCGGGCGACTTCCGGATGCGGCAGGAGGACGTGCAGCGCTCACAGGAGTTCCGCAAGTGCATCGAGTGCTTCCTGTGTCAGAACGTGTGCCACGTGATCCGCGACCACGAGGAGAACAAGGAGAACTTCTCCGGGCCGCGGTTCCTGATGCGGGTCGCCGAGCTGGAGATGCACCCCGAGGACACCGCCGACCGCCGGATGATCTCCCAGGACGAGTTCGGCCTGGGCTACTGCAACATCACCAAGTGCTGCACGGAGGTGTGCCCCGAGCACATCAAGATCACCGATAACGCGCTGATTCCGATGAAGGAGCGGGTCGCCGGGCGGCGCTACGACCCGGTGGTCTGGCTCGGCTCCAAAATCGGCCTGCGCAAAGGGGCCGACACCCCGATGGTGCCCAACACCCGCGAGCCGGTGTCGGCGCCGGAGCGGTAGCGCGGCGGAACGGGCTTCGTTCGGATCCGGGCACCGGCCGCCTGGTGGCCGGATCCGTCACCGCTCCGGGGCGGCGCCGGGGACGAGATCGTGTCCGTCGTGCGCGCGGACGCACGGCGGGCCGGAGCCCAGGGCGTCCAGCAGTCGGCAGGCGTAGGCGGGGGCCATGCGCAGGCTGATCTCGTCGGGCGTGAGCCATTCGATGGCGGTCGTCTCGTCCGATAAGCGCACTTCCGTGGTTTCGGGCACGCATCGGAAGACAAGGGCGACGATGCCCTGCTTGATGTTCTTGTAGACACCGGTCAATGTATCGACATGGACGGTCAGTCCGGTCTCCTCGAAGATTTCGCGGCGTACCCCGGACTCGATGTCCTCGTCGAGTTCGAGCACTCCGCCGGGAGGTTCCCAGTGCCCGTTGTCAGCCCGCTGAATGGCGAGTATTCGGCCGTCCGCATCGACAACCGCACCCGCTACAGAAACTGAGTGCATGGGCGTGGAACCACCTTGTAATGTCTGATTGCTCTTGTATAAGAGAGGGCGCACCAAGGAAGCAGGTGTCGAGTTGGAGAAGCCGACCATGTCCAACGGTGGCCGACCGCGCTACCTGCGCATCGCTCAGGATCTCAAGCTGCAGATCCACAGGGGCGTGCTGCCCGCGGGTTCGCGGGTTCCCAGCGAGTCCGAACTGATCCGACGCTACGGCGTCGCCCAGGGCACGGTCCGCAAGGCCGTCACCGAGCTGCGCGCCGTGGGCCTGGTGGAGACACACCACGGGAAGGGGACGTTCGTCCGCAGCCGCCCGCCGGTGCGGCGGAAGTCCTCCGACCGGTTCCGCCGTTCGCACCGCGCCGCGGGGAAGGCCGCCTACCTCGCCGAGTCCGACCAGGCCGGCGTCGAAGCCGAGGTGCGGGTCAGGTTCGTCGGCTCGCTCGACGCGCCGCAGGACATCGCCCGCCGACTCGGATTACGGCCCGGCACGAAGGTGCTGGCGCGGCGCCGCCTCTACCTCAGTGACGGCACGCCCACCGAGGAGGCGACCTCCTACATCCCGTGGGACATCGCCAAGGAGACGCCGGAGCTGTTCGCCGAGAACCCCGGCCCCGGCGGCATCTACGCGCGCCTCGAAGAGCGCGGCCACCACCTCGCCGAGTACGTCGAAGAGATCGCCGTGCGCATCGCCACCAAGGAGGAGACGTCGGCCCTGTCCATGGGCACCGGCTCCCCGGTCATGCACCTCGTCCGCGAGGCGGTGGACAAGAGCGGCCGCATCGTGGAGGTGTGCGACACGATCATGTCCGCCAGTCAATTTGTCCTCGAATATCGCATTTCGGCCGACGACTGACCGACCGACACGCCCGCGTTTCCGCAAAGCGCTTGACGTGCGATAGCGGAGTCGAGCACCCTTGATACATCACTCCTTTATATGAGTGAAGAAGTTGCATATCAGCTTCTCGTCGGGGGTCCTCATGTCGGTCGCGTCGTCCACCCCTTCCTTTCACACGGTCCGGTGGGAGCCGCGCATCTATCCGGGGGACCTCGCCCACACCGCCCAGGTGCGCGCCGACGTCCATCGCGACCTGCGGGGGTTCCCCGAGGACCTGATCCGGACCGTGCAGCTGTGCTGCTCGGAGCTCTACGCCAACGCGGTGCTGCACACCGTCTCCGGGCAGGGCGACGGAGAGGTGTCCCGGCGCCTCTGGCTGCACCGGCCCGACACCCTGCGGCTGGAGGTGGCCGACGGCGGCTGGACCAGTGCCCGCCCCGCGATCCCCCGCGACCGCGACGACGCCGCCTGGATGTCCGCCGAGGACGGGCGCGGCCTGGGCATCGTCGCCGCCTGCTCCCTGGACTGGGGCTACTACCAGGTGCTTCCCTATTCCACCCTCAACCTCGGACTCGGCGTGTGGGCCGACTTCGGCGTCGACCCCGGCGACGTGCCCCGGGGCCTGGACCACTTCATCTTCACCGGCTGAGCCGCACCCGCGCAGCCACCGGGCCGCCCTGAGGAGGGGCCAGGGCGGTCCGGTCCCATCCCCGACAGGCGCCGACTCTCTCGGGCCCTCTTCCCGTGTCCCTCCGGTCGCCGGCACCGGCCCGGTCTCAGCGGGCCGCCGCGGCCACCTGCGGCGGGGTCCAGTCGAAGACATCGTCGAACGAACCGAGGAACCTCCCGGGCGCGAGGCGCCACAACCCTTCGAGCGCGGCGTCGCGTCCGGCCGCCCACAGGCGTGACTCCGACCCCAGGAACCCCCCGATCCGTGCCGAACGCCGCACGATCCGATCGGCGCGGGGCAGCCGGACGCGCGTGTACTCGGCCAACCCCGTGTCCAGGCTCGGTGACGACGCCACCAGGTGGGCCAGCGTCACCCCGTCCTCGATCGCCTGGCAGGCACCCTGCCCCATGTTGGGCGTCATCGCGTGCGCGGCGTCGCCGAGCAGTGCCACCCGCCCCTGGTGATAGGCGGACAGCGGGGTGCGCATCCACCACACGTCGTTCCGGATGACGTCCGCTGCCGTGGCGATGACCTGTGGCAGCGGGTCGTGCCAGGCCCCGAATCGGCGCAGCAGCCCGCGCCGTTCGTCGCCCTCGCGTTCGCCCGGCTCGACCTCGTACCATGCCCGCACCCGGGCCCGACTGGTCGAACTGGCCCTCCGCCACATGACCGAGGAGGAGCACCTCCGCGTCGACCCCGACGCCCTCATCTCCGCCGCCACTGCAGACGGCAATGCGACCGAGACACTGGCAGCCGCGCTGGCGGGCTTCCTGCACGGGACGATCACCGAGCACTCCGAGTACACGCTAGCCCGCTTCGAACTGGCCCTGGAGGCCAACCGCCGCCCGGAACTACGCGAGGTCTACGACCGGTTGGGGCTGCGGTTCCGGACGATGGCCGCCGAACTCCTGACCCGGCTCGGCTCCGCCGATCCGGAGCGCCAGGCCCGGTCGCTGCTCTCCTGGACGGACGGCATCCTGTTCAACTTCCTCGCCGGCGCCGACTCCGCCCGCCATCCCTCGTACGGGGAACTGCACGCCGACGCGACGGAGTTCCTCCGGGCACTCCTCGCCCCCGCCGCGCCTCCCGGTACCGGGCGTGGAGGCGCCACCGGATGAGGCCGCTTCCGGCGGGGCGGTCCGCGGCCGCGCCTCACATCTCCGAGGGCGGCCACCAGTCGTCGATCGGACTCGTGTAGCGGGCGAGCAGCGCGGGGGCGAACCTGCCGACGACCCCCGCCGCGGTGTCGCGCAGCGTGGTGATCAGCGGCGAGTCGTTCTGCACCGCCTCCGCCAGCTGCGCGGACCGCTGCACCAGCGCGCTGGTTCGCGGCAACCGCGCATCGGTGTAGGAACGCAGCGCCGTCGGCACGTAGGCCATCGACCCGTCGATGTGGTGCGCCAGCATGACCGCGTCCTCCATCGCCTGCCCGGCGCCCTGCCCCAGGTTGGGTGTCATGGCGTGGGCGGCGTCGCCGAGCAGCGCCACCCGCCCCTTGTGGAAGGCCGGCAGCGGGGTGTCGACGTGCCAGACGTCCATCCGCACGATCGCCTCGGGGCGCGCGGCCGCGAAGAGCTCGGCCATCGGGGCGTGCCAGTCGTCCATCCGGCGGACCAGGGCCGCTTTCTCGTCCTGGCTGCCGACCCCGGCCGGGGCGTTTCCGGTGGCGTAGCAGTAGACCGCGTCGCCGTTGAGCGGGAGCACCCCGGCGACGCCGCCCTGACCCCAGCTCTCCCCGTACTCCAGGGGGTACTCCGCGGGCCACGGGACGATGGCGCGCCAGCAGGTGAAGCCCGCGTAGACCGCGCCGGGGTGCTCCAGGAAGAGCTCGGGGCGCACCGTCGAGCGCGCGCCGTCGGCCACCACGACGAGGTCGGCGCTGAGTTCCCCGCCGTCGGTGACGACCCGGGCCGGGCGGCGTGTGTCGCCGGGCTCCACGTTGGTGACCGTGGTGGCGGTGTGCAGCACCGAGCGGGGCAGCCGCTCCAGCAGCACATCGGAGAGGTCGGCGGTACGGAGCACGCACACCACATCGCCGAAGCGGCGCCGCGTCTCGTCCAGGCCGGTGCGCAGGATCCACCGGCCGTCCTTGCGCCTGATCGAGGCGACGTCATGGGCGGCGGAACGTTTGCGCACGTCGTCACCGGCGCTGAGGGCATCCAGGGCACGCAGCGCGTTCGGCGCCAGAGCCAGCCCGACCTCGGCGGGGTCCAGCACCGGCGCACGTTCGCAAACGGTCACGGCCCACCCTCGGCGGTTCAGCGCCAAGGCGGCGGTCAACCCGCCGATACCACCTCCGACGATGACGGCGTGCGGCTCTGCCATGGAGTCGTCCTTCTTCGGGCACGCGTGTGGACGGCCCCGGGGCGGGAATCCGTAGGCCTCTGTCACATCAGGCTAGGGCTGCCGACCGAGGAATGCCATGAGTTGCTGGGTTTTCGTCGTATCTGGCCCAAGCTGGACTTCCGGCCCGAACATCGTGCCGCGCCATTCGGGCCGGATGAAACCGCGGGAGAAGGCGAGCGCCGCCTCGGCGAGCCCATCGGGGACGGTCGCGTCCTGCCCGGTGGCGCGTGCGATGTCCCAGCCGTGCGCGAGGACGTCGACGACCATGACCCCGGCGACGTCGTACACGCGGTCTCCGGTGAAGGCCCCGGTGAGCTCCCGGTCCCAGACGTCCGGGGCGGCGAAGGTCACGCGGGCGCGGTCCGCCGCAGCGGCGAACGCGGCCCCGGGCGTTCCGCTGACCGGTGCGGCGGCGGTGGCCTCGGGGTCGAGCGCCGCCTCCTCGACCGCCTCACCCGCCACGCCGCGGGCCGCGAGGTCGAGGGAGTTGATCATGTGGTCGAGCACCTGGCCCAGACGCCACTCGGTACAGGGCGTGGGCGTATCCAGCGACGTGCCGCCGATCCCCCGCACCTTGTCGGCGGTGTAGTCGAGGGCGGCGTTGACCGTTGCCTCGGAGATCATGGCCGTTCTCCAATCGATCACCTGTACGAACAACGTGATCCACGCTACTACGCGAACCGCCCGCCCGCACCCCTCCCACACAGCCGCCTCCCCCGCAGCCGTGCCCATTCCCCCTCCACCGACCCCTGGCACGCCTCGCCACCACCCTTGGCACACCCGGCGAGCGCACGTAGTTTCACGGACACCCACCCGCACCGGGGAAAGGACCTCCCGTGCCCTCCACACCCCCTCCGCAGCCCCCGTCCTCCGGCCGCCGGACCACCCCGCTCCGCACCACACTCCTCGCCCTCTCCCAGCGGATGGCGGCGAGCCGCCTGTTCGCCCGGGTCGCCCCCCGCGTCCTCCCCCGCCTCGACCGGTTCCTCGCCCGGCGCACAGGCGGCCGTGTGCAGACCGCACGCTGGGCCGTCCCGAGCCTGATGCTGACCACCACCGGTCAGAAGAGCGGCGAACCCCGCCAGGCCCCGGTCGCGTGCCTGCCGGAGCGGGAGACCGGCTCCTTCCTGGTCGTCGGCAGCAACTTCGGCCGCGAGAAGCACCCCGCCTGGACCGGAAACCTGCTCACGACACCCGAGGCCGTGGTCAATTACAGGGGCCGCGAGATCCCGGTGACCGGCGTACTGCTCTCCGCAGAGGAGAAGGCCGCGGTATGGGACCGGCTCAACGCGATGTGGCCCTACGACTCGTATGCGTCCCGGTCAGGCCGCGAGCCCCGCGTCTTCCGACTCGTCCCCCGCCCGGCCCACCGGTGAGCCGACCACCCCCTCCTCCGTTGATCTCGGAGATATCGGGGTCTCAGCGGCGACTTTTACCCCGATATCTCCGAGATCAACGGAGACAGGGCGCCGATCACAGCGGGGCCGGGCTCCGACCATCGGGGAGACGGGGGCGCGGCCCCCGGCCCGGGTGCCCGCTCAACGCGGCGTGCCGACGGCGAAGCAGGTGCCCTCGGCGCGGCCGCACGCGGTCCCGGGCAGCTCCACGGCCGTCGCTCCCGACGCGGTGGCCGCGACCGGGAAGGGCCAGGCGCCGCGTTCCTCCACGGTCCCCTCCGCCGCCGCGAGCGCGACCCGGTCGGCGCCGTCGTCGGATCGGGCGCCGAAGAGCCGACCCCCGAGCAGTACCCGGGGCGCGTGGTCGGCCCCGTCGGCACGCCACAGCTCCCGGCCGCTCTCGGGGTCGTAGGCGGCGATGACACCTCCGCCGTCCGCCACCGACGTCGCGACGATCACCCCGCTCACCGGGTCGGCGAGCGCCCGCGGCTCGGCGATCCCGCCGGGGAGGACCGCCAGGGTCGCGCCGGTGCGCAGGTCGTTCACGGTGGTCACGGGGCGCCCCGAGCCGCCCGCCGGCGCCCAGGAGAGGAGGACCCGGCCGCCGTCGCCCTCCACGGCCGCCGCGTAGGCCGGCACGCGGCCCCCGGCGCCCGCGGGCGGGGAGAGTTCGTCCCCGGTCCACAGCTCCCGGTCGGCCACGGTGTCGCGTGCCCGCAGTTCGCCGCCGTCCTCGACCAGGAGGGCCCCGTCGTGCTCGTGGTGGACCACCACACCGTCGTCGTTCTCGTCGGCGCGTACCGACCCGTCGGCGGGCGAGAGCGCCACCTTGGCGCCCCCGTCGTCGCTGACCACGGTCCCCGGCATGTCACCGAACACCAGGCCCGGCCCGATCGCGGCGCCCGGGACGTCCACGGGTCCCCACAACCGCTCTCCGGTCACCGCGTCGTAGCCGCTGGCCTCGGTCGCGGGGTCGGCGCCGTTCCGCAGCGGGTCGAAGTCGTTGTCGAGCAGCACGACGATGTCGCGGCCCTCGGCGTGCGAGACGGCGAAGCTGGTGCACGAGGGGTTGACGGACCGGCTCCACCGGGCGGTGCCGTCGGCGCCGGTGAGGACGAAGGTGAGGTCGGGATCCTCCGCGGTGGGCAGGACGGTGCCGATGAAGCCGTCGCCGACCGCGGTGGGGCGGCTGTCCACGGGCAGCAGCGCGAGCGTGCCGGGGTCGACCGGGGGCGGGACGTCCCGGCCGTCGACACCGTGCAGCGGCTCGGCGGGCTCGTCGAGCACGGTGACCTCGTCGGCCGCACGCGTTCCCCGGTCCTCCCCCGCGGTTCCGGATCCGCCGACGCAGGCCGCCAGCGCGATCGCGGCGGCGCACCCGGCGGCTCCGAGGGCCGCGGCCCGTCGCGCCTGCCGCGCCTGCCGCTTTCCGGTTGTCTTGTCGACCGCGTTTCCGGTCATCGCGTCTCCTCGCGGTCCACGGCTTCCGCGGGCTCAGTGGGCTCAGTGGGCTCGATCCTCTTGTCGTGGGCCGCGCGCCGGTCGCGGTGCCAGCGCCAGGCGCCCGCGCCGATGAGCGCCGCACCCAGCGCGCCGAACAGCGCCAGGTCGGCCCCGGATCCGCTGAGCCCGGCCAGCCACTGCTGGGCGCGGTAGGCCTGGTCCTCGAAGAGCGCGCCGCCGAACAGCGACGCCGTTCCGTCGTAGCGGAGGAACAGCGCGCCGATGAGGATGAAGAGCAGGCCGGAGGCGGTGCTCGTGGTGTGCAGCCGGACCGGCCCGATGCGCACCTGCCGACCGCGCAGCCACGCCTTGCCGCCCAGGTCGAAGCGGTCCCACAGCAGCGCGAGCAGGAACAGGGGCAGCGCCATACCCAGGGCGTAGACCGCGAGGAGGAGGGCGCCGCGCACCGCGCCGCCGGTGGCGGCCACGGTGAGGACGGCACCGAGGATCGGGCCGGAGCAGAACCCGGCGAGGCCGTAGACCGCACCGAGGGCGAACACGGACACGGCGTCCGTCCGCCCGGAGAAGCGGCCCTCCAGCCGCGCGAGGAAGCCCAGCGAGATGCCCAGCCCGGCGATCTGGGCGACGCCGAACGCGATGATCAGCCACCCGGCGACGG
The DNA here is from genome assembly GCF_014201195.1 of Nocardiopsis mwathae. Lineage (NCBI taxonomy): Bacteria > Bacillati > Actinomycetota > Actinomycetes > Streptosporangiales > Nocardiopsidaceae > Nocardiopsis > Nocardiopsis mwathae. The sequence continues at coordinate 3,908,653 of NZ_JACHDS010000001.1, forward strand.
CGATGAGCAGGTCGCGCTCTCCGTAGAACAGCCCGCTGACCGCGGCCGATCCGGCGCCGAGCGGCACCAGCGTCACGCACAGGCCGAGGTAGAACAGGGTCGTGCGGGCGAACAGGTGCCGCGGGTCGCGGAAGGCGTAGCCGAAGAAGGAGGGCAGCAGCAGCGCGCTACACGGGCTCAGCAGGGCGAGCACCCCGCCCGCGAGCGCCGCCGCGAAGCCGATGTCGGTCACGCGGCCCCCTCGGCGTCGTCCAGCGCGGCGTCGACGGCCTGGGTGAACACCGGCAGCGGCTGCGCGCCCATGACGGGTTGGCCGTTGATGAGGAAGGCGGGGGTGCCGTTGACGCCGATGCCGACGCCCTCGTCGAAGTCGCGCTGGACCGCCTGGGCGGCCTCTCCGCTCTCGCGGTCGTCGTCGAAGCGCTTCCCGTCCAGGCCGATCGCCTCGGCGATGGCGTCCAGTTCGTCCTGCAGGGCGTCGCCCTCAAGCTTCTCGTCCTCGGCGTAGTAGGCGTCGTGGAACTCCCAGAACCTGCCCTGCCGCCCGGCGGCGTGCGCGGCTCGGGCGGCGGTGGTGGAGGCGTCGCCGAGGTAGGGGAACTCCCGCCATTCGATGCGCAGGTCGCCGTCCTCGACATAGGGCATCAGCTCGGGCTGGATGTCGCGGACCCAGCGCCCGCAGAACGGACAGTTGTAGTCGGAGTAGGCGATGAGGACGACGGGGGCGTCGGTCTCACCCATCGCCATGGGGTCGTCGGCGTCGCGGCGGGCCAGCTGCTCGCCCATGTCGCGGATGTCGGCCGAGACAGGGGCCGACGGCGGCGCGTCCGGCTGGTCCGCTTCACCGCCGGATGCGGTGATGGCGTACCCGGCGATCGCGATGAGGATCGCGGCCCCGGCGGCGAGCGGCACCCAGGGGGCAAGTCGCCGAGATTTCCTGTCTGAGCTGGGCATTCGTCGCTCCTCCGTCGTCGCACCACGCGTCTTCTATCAAGCATAGTAGTATTTCTATGAACCATAGAAACAAAGTCCCGGACCACGGTCCCGGGGCGGCGCACGCAGGGTCGACGTGAAAGAGGGATCGGATGCGGCACTGGAACGCACGCAGGTGGTGGGCGGCGGCCGCCGGGAGCGCGGCGGCCGCGGTGCTGCTGGGAGTGCCGACCGCACTGATCCCCAACCCGCTGTTCGGCCGCGAGATCGCACCGGAGTGGTGGAGCCACCCCGTCTGGATCGCCTCCGCCGTCCTCAGCGGGCTGCTGCTGGCCACTTACGTTACCCCGCGTGGCAGCGGTGCCACGCCCGCCACACCCGAGCGCGGCACCCGCGCCTCCCTCGGCGGCGGGCTGCTGTCCTGGTTCGCCATCGGCTGCCCCGTCTGCAATAAGTTGGTACTGCTCGCGGTCGGCACCTCGGGCGCGGTGACGTGGTTCGCTCCCCTGCAGCCGCTTTTCGCCGCCGCGGGGCTGGTACTGCTCGCCTGGGCGCTGCACACCCGCCTGCGCGACGACGCGTCCTGCCCCGCCCCCGCACGAAAGGCCTGACATGGGTGGATTCGGCCCCCTCGAACGGGTCGTGATGGACATCGTCTGGGACGCCGCCGAGCCGGTCACGGTCCGCGCCGTCACCGAGGCGCTGGACGACCGCGACCTGGCCTACACCACGATCTCCACGGTGCTGCAGAAACTGTTCGACAAGGGGTGGCTGGAACGCGAGCGCATCGGCCGCGTGTGGTTCTACCGCGCGGCGGTCGGCCGCAGCGACTACGCGGCGCGCGTCATGCACGAGGCACTGCACGAGAGCGGCGGCACCCGCAGCACGCTGCTGCGCTTCGTGGACGCGATGAGCGATGAGGAGGCGCGGATGCTGCGCGACCTGCTGTCCGATGGCGGTGGCCGGGAGGACCGCGGGGACAGCGGTGATGGCGGGTACAGCGGCGGGGGCCGACCGTGACCCCGGGCGCCGCGCTGCTGCTCGCGGCCGCCTACACGGTGGCGCTCGGCGCGTTCGGGCCCCGGCTGCTCGCCCGGCTGCACGACGCCGCGCGGCGCGCACCGGGAACCGCCCTGCTCGCGGTGGTCGCGCTGGCGACCTCGTGGGCCGCCGCTCTGCTCTCCGTCGGCCTGCTGCTGCTCGCCAGGGTCACCGGTGGGCTCGGCCTGGCCGCGCTGATCGAGCTGTGTGTCGCCACCGTGTGCACGGTCTTCGGTTCCCCCGGCGACCCCAACGTGTCGGCCCTCGCCGCGCTGGCCGCCCCCGCCGCCACGCTCGGCCGCCTGGCCTGCTGCGCGGCCACACGCGGCTACCGCGGGTGGCGGTGGAGCTCCCGGCACCGCGCCATGCTCGACCACGTCGCCACGCGCCGCCGGGTGCGCGGCGCCGACGTGTGGCTCCTGCCCACCGGGCAGGCCTCCGCCTACTGCGTGGGCGGTCCCGGGGCGCGCATCGTGCTCACCCAGGGGGCGCTCGACACCCTCGACGGCGACCAGCTGGCGGCGGTCGTCGCCCACGAGCGCGCCCACCTGCGGGGGCGGCACCACCTGCTGCTGGGCTGGGTGCGGATCCTCGACTCCGCCTTCCCGTGCGTGCCGCTGCTGCGGCGGGCGGCGCCGCTCACCGCCGAGCTGGCCGAGTGGGCCGCCGACGACCGCGCCGCATGCGGCCACGACCGCCGCGTCGTCGCCCGGGCGATCGCCGCCATGGCGCCAGCCCCCGGGTCGGCCGCGCTCGCGGCCGGGGGCGGCGAGGTGGTGGAACGCGTCCGCCGCCTGGTGCGCCCCGCCTCGGGCGGACCCGCCGCGCCGCGCGCCCTCACCGCCACGGTCGCCGCGCTGGCCACCGCGGCGGCCGCCTGCGTGCTACTCGCCCCGATCACCGCCACCAGCTTCGGCCTCACCTGCGGCATGGTCTAGGCGGATGACACGCAGCCTCGGAATCCCCCGGCCCCTGCGTTGATCTCGGAGATTGTCATGCGTAAGGCCCGCCCTCCGCGTTGTGCCTGGTGACAGGCGCGCGGTGGGTGGGCCGGGGGTTCGAGGTCAGCAGGGGGTCAACGTACTACACGCCACCACCCCGGAACAGGCGTCAATGGGCCGGAGCGTCGGGGCCGCCGGGAGTGTCGGGGGCATCGGTGGCGAACGCGGCATCCATGGCCGAGCGCAACGAGTCGTCGGAGGAGTTCATCAGGTGGCCGTAGACGTCCATGGTCACGCTGATGCTTGCGTGCCCCATCCACGTCTGAATCTTCTTCGGCGAGGTGTTGTGCTCGATACAGACGCTGGCGAAGGTGTGGCGCAGGTTGTGCAGCTTGTGCGGGACCTCCGGGCGCAGCCCGGCGGCCGCGCAGGCCTTGCGGAACCGGTAGCGGACGGTGGCGGGGTTGGCCATCCCCCCGCGCGGGGAGCGGAACACCGGTTCGACCTCCGTGCGCCCCGGGGCGCCGTCCTGTTCGGCACTGACCGTCTGGGGCGGGTACAGGTCCCGGTGGGTGCGCAGTTCGGTGATGACCCGCTGGGAGAGCGGGACGCGCCGGATGGACGTGCGGGTCTTGGCCGGGGACAGGCGCCCGTCTTGCAGCTGGCGGTCAACACTCACCGTGCCCGCTTCCAGGTCGATCCGGTCCCAGGTCAGGCCGAGCAGTTCGCCGATGCGCAGGCCCAGGCAGGCGCCCATGACCACGAGTAGCCGGTAGCGGGGGGTGATTTCTTCGGCGATCGCCTCGACTTCCGCGACGGTGAAGGGCACCACCTCACTCGTGTGCACCTCGGGAAGGCGGACGTTGCGGCAGGGGGAGGCGGGGATCCTCCCGGCGTCGGCGGCTCCTTGGAACAGGCCCTTGCACGCCCGGTAGATCAGGCGCACCGTCCAGGCGGACAGGCCGTGGCGCGTCGCCCAGGCGTTGACGGCCCGCTGGACATCGTGGGGGGTGACGGCGTTCAGCGTCATCCCGCCCAGTTCGGGGAGGATGTAGCGGTTGACCCAGGTGCGGTAGGTGGCGTGCGTGGAGGGTCTGCGTGTGGCCTTGATCGTGGAGAGCCATTCGGCGCCCCAGGCGGAGACGGTGATGCGCCCGGCTTTGAAGTCTTGGAGGATGCCCGAGTTCTTCTGTCCGCGCACCAGGTCCCGGAACTCCTTGGCTTGCGTCAGGGTGTCCCAGGTCTGGGAGGTCTGCTTTCCGTCGCCGTCGCGGTAGGGCACTTTGTAGGCGTAGACCTCACGCCCGGCGGCTTTGGTCTTGGTCTGGTTGAGGGTTTTGCGGATTCCGTCGCGCATGGTCCCGACCGCCCAGCCGACCGCCTTTTTCGCCATGGTCCCATCTCCGTTTCCTCGTGTTCTTTCTTTCTATCGCCCATTCTATCCAAATCTGTGGAATTCGGCGATTAAAGAGTCTGTTGATCATGGCCGGATCTGGCCACTGATCCATTTCTTGACCTCATTTGCGGAGAAGCGGAGTTCCCGGCCGACGCGCGCCGCATGGAAATACTTGCGGTGGTTGTCGTGCACCCACGACACAGGTTTGCGCAGGTAAGCGGCCACATCATCGACCGCCCACAGCCCATCAAGGGACCCGGGGGAATCGTTTCCTTGTTTGTTTTCGCGTTTCACGTGAAACCCCCAAAGAGGAAACCGAGAATGGAATATCAGATGGTCGATAAAAGTGATCGGGCGCCGGGCTCGCCCACTGACCAATCCCCCGACCACCCACCCCTCGCCCGGCGGAGCCAAGGGCGTAAAAGGACGCGCTACGCGCGCCGTATTCCTGTTCCAGTGGCCGGCGCAAGCGGAACAGATCCGGGTTCACGCATTCAAGGACGCGCTTCGCGCGACATTTCTTCCCGGCGCTGCCGCACTGGAGCCCATGTCAGCGAAAAATGTTCCGCCCGCCTCAATTTCTCATCGCAGAGCACGCGGCGATATTCCTCGCGTGCGATCGCGTACTCCCGCGCCATCTGTTCGACGAGCATAGAATCGCCAGCCTTGACCCAGCCGCGACCGGCGTACGCCCAGTGGCCGATGACCAGCGTCGAACCGTCACCACCAGTGGCCCACACATCGCGTTCCCCGGACGCCTCCCGCTGGTTCGCGCGCCAGGCACGGCGAGCGGCCCGCAGCGCCCCCAAGGTCACCGAGTACACCCGCGACTTGGTCGCGAAGTGACCCCGAAACCCCAAGCAGTGCGCCCACTTGCGCAACCGCAGGTGTTCCAGGTCGCGCCGCGCCCCCAGGTCCCACGCCGTTTCCACCATCCGCGCCAGATGCGCCCCCACCGCCCGCCGCAGCCACCCACGGTGCAGCCGGTGAAACCGCCGCGCCAACGCCCCCGACGCCGACACCGCATCCGACGCGGTCTTGGTCGCGTACTTCGCCAGATAGGCACCCAGACGCCGCGTGTTGGTGACCGGCCCGCCCTCCGAGACGTCGGTGACGTCGCGCTGAGCACCCCACGAGGCCACCCGCAACCGCCCATCAGTGGACGGCAAGGCCACCGCCGCCTGATCGACCGCCCGCCTCACCGCCGACGCGAGCAGCCCCGCCGACGCCCACACCGGCGGCTCCACGATCCGGCCCCGGTCATCGGGATCGATCCCGTCCAGGCGGATGACCGCGTGCAGGTGCACCAGGCCCCGCCGCTGGAACTCCGCCACCTTCACATACGAGGTCCGCACCAGGTCACGCAGACCGGTCGCCGACACCCGGGTACCAAGCACCTCGGAGACCAGCGGGGCCAACGCCCGGTCGATCGCCACCCGGGTACGCCTCCACAACTCCCCGGCGTACGCGTTCCACAGCACCGCACCGGTGTAGTCATAGCACTCCGGACAGATCGGAGTGCCGACGATGGGGTGATCGCTGTCATGAGTCAGGGCGCACCCGAGAAGACGGCCATGGGCGCACGTCCGTCGGGTGTCGCGCCGTGGTCGGCACACCCCACCGCCGCGCGCCGAGTGCACCGGCCCGAAGCTGGGCGCCGTCAGCGTCACGAACAAACGCGGGTGCCCCTGCACCGTGTCGGGCACCACCGAGCCGACCGTGTCCTGACGCGCCCCCGCCCCACCCGACGAAGTCGCCGACATCCGCCCCGATATCCCCGACGCGACCAGGTGCCACATATCGCGCCGGTAGACCTCCGCACACGACCCACACACCGACGCCCGCCGGTCCCCGCACGCCACCAGCAACACCCCATCAGGGTGGGACGCGGTATCGACCTCCGCACGCACCTCACCCGTATCGGCGTCGGCCGACACCGCGCCCCCAGCCACACGGACCGGGTTGGAGCAGAACCGCGCCCGCTCCGCCTGCTGCCTCCAAGCCGGAAAATCCTCGCCCGTCAACCGGTCCATCAACGCCCGCTCTACCGGCGACACCCCCACGCGCAACCTCCCGCACCCGCATCGAACACCCGTCCTACAACAAGCCTGAGGGCAAACGGCAGAACCGAGCCGACGACTTTCGATCGGATCGACGATCCGCCCAACAGACCCGACCAGACCGGAACACACCCAAAGGTGAGGCGGACCGAAACGCGCGCAGCAGGGGAAATTAAGGAACGTCCGAAAAGACGAGGGCAAGCAGAAGGCCCCCGGCCGCGAACAGCGGGAGGCCCAAGCGTCTCAAGGGATGGGGAAGGGTGGAGGTCACTACAGAAGGTCGCTGCGCACGCCGGAGAGGAACGCCCCCCACTCCCGGGCGGGGACGGCCAGGTATCCAAGGTGCCGATTCTGCGTGTCACGTACGAACGTGCCCTGTCGAGTCCCGGCTACCTCAACGCACTGTCCGCCCGTGTTGTTGCTGTAGGTGGACGTGCGCCACGCCAGGTCATGAGGTCTCACGAGAACTCTCCTTGTACGGTCGCGATGAGTTGGCGGGTTGCATCCAGGGGGAGGGCTGCACCGCGTAGATCTCCGAAGAGTCGAGAGTAGTCGTCCACTGCGTCGAGATCGTGCACGATTGTGCCCTCCCGTCGAGTTTCCAGGTACAGGATGACCCCCTGGCCAGGGACCTTGAAGAGTTCGAAGGCTTCACTCAGCCCAGGGTGGTCGGTTGTGGCGAATGGGATGACTTGGATCGCGACCTTGGGGCGTTGCGATTTCTCAAGAAGGTTCGCCAACTGACGTGCCATGATCTCTCGTCCGCCTGTTGGCCTGCGCAGAACCGACTCGTCTAGGACGAAGACGAGGGCAGGAGCTTCGTCCGACTTAAGAAGTTCCTGACGCTTCATGCGAATTTGCACGAGTTCCTCGATCGAATCAGGAGTGTCACGAGGAAGTCCCGTCCTCAGAATGTGTCGGGCGTACTCCTCCGTCTGCAGCAGGCCGGGCACAACCATCTGGTGGAATTCCCAGATCTCCGACGCAGCGCGCTCTAGTTCCGCAGCGTCTTGGTAGCCAGGGGCTAGAGCAGACTCCGACAACCGATCCCACAGCTCTGTCAGTGCACCGCCTGTGTTGAGCTCGCGATCAAGGTGCCTCGTATGCTCCCTTTTGATCCCCCGTGCGCCGCGTTCCATTGCACTGAGCATGGCTGGCGAGATCCCAACCGCCTTCGCTAGGTCCTCCTGCGAAACACCAGCTCGTTCGCGGAATGCGCGGATCTGCTTGCCAATCCGGATCCAGCGACTCCTGTTTCCCTGCACCGATCACACACCCCTCACTACGCTTCCTCTACCGATTGGCACCCAATAAGACCAAGGAAAGCACTTTAGTAAAAGGTATTGCAAGCGATCTTTAGTGCAGACATTGTGTTGTCCCCAGCGGCAGTTAAGTCGCCGCCCGAAGATCACTACTCTGCTAGCACACATGCGGCCCTGGTCGGTGTAGGCACACACCGAGCGCAGGGCCTTGATCCCCAACCTGAGAACCACAAGGAGCAGGTGAGGACCCAACATGAACACTATCGTCCAGCAGACGGAGCAAACGACCGTCAGGCTAGGTTGCCGCGTTCGGAACCCGCACCACCGGCGATCCGCGCGGGTGCGCCCCTACGTCCACCGCATGACCACCGGGGAGGCGGTGTGACCATGGCTTTCTACACCCGTAGCTTCCCCGGGGTGCCCGAGCAGGTCGCCGAGGCACGCCACTGGGCCGAGGACGTGTTGACCACCGCCGTGCACGGCCCCGGCACCCCGGACGAGACCACCGCAACCGCCGTGCTCCTCCTGTCCGAGCTGTGCACCAACGCCATCCGCCACACCCACACCGGCCGCCAGGGCGGACGCTTCACCGTCAGCCTGGTACTGACACCCGGGCAACTGGAAGCCCGCGTTGCCGACAACGGCGCCGCCGACAGCGCGCCCCGCCTGCTGTCCACCGGCCCCGACGCAGAGCAGGGCAGGGGGCTGCACCTGGTCCGGCACTTCGCCGACCACACCGGCCCCCTGCCCCAGGGATGCGGCGTGTTCTTCCGCCTCGCCTGGGCCACCACCAGCAGCGCCCCCACCCCCGCCCGAGCAGGTGTAAAGGGGGAGGACCGGTGAACGGCGAACAGGACGAGGCCGAGGAACTGCGCCGCAAAATCGCAGAAATACGCGTGGTCGTGCTGTTCCGGGGCGCCGTCGACGTCTCGCCCCGCACACCGCCGCCCAACGTGCACGGCGAGATCGAGCGCCTGCGATGGCAGCTTGAAGACATCCAATGGCGGCGCGACTGCCTCACCCGGCGCCACTGACCCCCGACGACGAGGAAGGAGGACGCCCCTATGGCAGCCACCGCCCCCGCAGCGCGCCGCCCCCTCACCCGCACCGACCGATTAGTGATCACCACGTGCTTCGACGCGGGCGCGTCCATCGAACGCATCGCCACCGCAACCCGCCGCTCCCAGAACACCGTGCGCCGGGTGCTCAAGGAGTCCGGCCGCAGCATCCGGCACCGCCCCCGCACCCGCCCCGACGTCACCACCGAGGAATGCGCCCGACTCTACGCCGAGGGCCGCAGCTGCCCCCAGATCGCCGAGCTTCTGGACACAAGCACCAGCACCGTGTTCAACCGGCTCCAGGAGGCAGGCATCCCGCGCCGCCCGCCGGGCCGCCACCGGGCACCGGCATCCCGCACCACGGGCAGCGCCCACGCAACCCGGCCCCGCCCCGCCCTGAGTGCCCCGGTCGAGCTACTGACCACGGCCGAGGTCGCCGACCTCTTCAACGTGCGCACGCGCGCGGTACGGGACTGGACCCGCCAGGGCCGTGTGCCGGTCATCTACACACCCGGCGGACGCCCCCGCTACCCAGCAGAGCAGATCCGCCAGCTCATCAAGGAGAGCAGGCCATGACCGCGCTCGCAGCGTGCGCCGACGCGCTCACCCTGGCCGCCCGGCTCATCCGGCCCGCACGCGGCCTCCACGCCGTCCCGCGCCGACAACGCTGGGACCAACCCCAGCCGCCCCCGCAGCACTCCGGAGCCGCCCGAAGTGCCCGCAGGCCGCTACCGCCGCCACGGACACACCGTTCGCTAGACCGCCGACCAGGCGCACCATGCGATCGGTGACGACTTTCCCTACAGGGTCAAGGCTGCCCGCCCGCGCCATGGCGCGGGCGGGCAGCGGACGTGTGCGCCGGGGGTCGGCCGCAGGTCGGGACGGGCTTACGGGACACGTCGCGCTGCGCGCCCGACTTCGTCGGGTGCTCGCGCGCGGCCCCGACACCCGCCCTCCCCGGCCTCACCAGCGTGCCCCGCCTCCACCGCCCCGCCTACCGCACGAGGGCGAGCCCGCCCGCGCAGGAACGCCCTGCACACCGCCGCACCGACGCCCGCCGACCGTGCACAGCCCCCGGCCGGGCTCCGGGAACCGGGCCGGACCAGCTCGCCGTGTTCGTCGCGCGCGTGGTTCCGGTAGGCGGACAAGGTCACCGGTGCGCTTCAGCGTTTCGACCGTGGCACCGGTAGCGGGCACCCTCCCGGAGGTCGATCCGGCCTGACTTTCCGGGACCTATCACGCCCGGGGCGGGGGTCAAGGTCGTTCAGTCGTGGAGTGCTCCACCTTGACCCCCGCCCCGGGCGTGATCCAGACGGCCCCGTCAGGCCGAACCGACCCCCCAGGAGGCCGCCATGAACACCGCCGCCACCACGACCGGAAACGCGACCGCTCTGCGCACCGCCGACCGCGCCGCCTACCTCATCTGCTCCGACGACCCCGCCGAGGTCACCGCCGGACTCCGCCTCGCCTTCGCCCTCCCCCGGGAGCTGCGCACCGAGATCCTGGCCGGGGTCGAGTACTACCTGGCCGACGACGAGCCGGACGAGGCCGCATAGCGCCCCCGGGCCGCGCGCCCCGGACCCTCGGGTCTGGGGCCTTTCCGTGTGCTCACCTGCGCGGTCACCGGCATGCAGGCGCACCGCGGGCACGGGTGCGCGGTGGGGCCGGGTGGCCGGTTCCGTCCGCGTTCACGCGTCGCGGCGGGACCCGAAGGATCGGGGGCCGGTCGGAGAAAAGGGGTGGAGCCCGAAGGCTCCGACCGCTCAGGGCCAGCGTAGCGGCCCCCGATCCTCCCGCCGCGCCGCGCTCTGCGCGACCGGAACCGTCCACCCTCCCGCCGTTGCCCGCGCGGGTAGGCGCGCCCAAGCGCGGCGGTCTATCCTGCCGCCATGAGCGACCCGCACCGCGTGCGCCCCATCACCAGCGCCCCCACCGCCAAGGCCCGCCAGCGCGCCCAGGAGGCCGAGACCGCGCGCCTTGCCGACCTCATAGCGTCCGACCTCCGGCGCCAGCAGTGGGCGAAGCTCTCCTACACCGATGAGGAGGAGCGCGCCGCGATCAAGCGCGCCGCACGCCGTGCGGGCAAGGAGATCGGGGTGAAGGTCGCCGTGCGCACCACCCGCGACGGCGCCGTCATGGCCGCCATCGACGAAGAAGGCGGACCCCTGCGCGACCGGTTGGACGAGGCCCGCCTACGCAACGCGATCGATGACGCGTTCGGTGATGACCCCCGTTGACGTGTCCCGGACCGTCCGCGCCCGCCGCGTGGCCGGAGCCCCCAGCGTCATCCCGGCGTCAACCTACACACCCGGACCACCCCGGAACAGTCACCACTAGACCGGAACGCCCAACCCAGGGAAACAGGGCGCCACCTGGGCAGACGACAACAGTCGACAACAGGCCGGACCACCCCGGAACGTCCGAATCCGGCATCCGTTGATCTCGGAGATATTGGGGCCTCGCGGGCGATTTTCACCCCAATATCTCCGAGATCAACGCAGGAGCGGCGAAAACAGGGAGCCCGGCGGGCTCCCTATGGGGTCGTTCCGCGTGCGCCGCGTCTGCTCCTGCTAGTTGCCGCGCTTCTTGTTGGCGGTGATGCGGCCGCGCTCCTTCTGGTCGAGGACGACCTTGCGGATGCGGACGGCGTCGGGGGTGACCTCGACGCACTCGTCCTCGCGGCAGAACTCCAGCGCCTGCTCCAGGGAGAGCTTGCGCGGCGGAACCAGGCGCACCAGCTCGTCACCGGTGGACGAGCGCATGTTCGTGAGCTTCTTCTCCTTGGTGATGTTGACGTCCATGTCGTCGGAGCGCGAGTTCTCACCGACGATCATGCCCTCGTACACCTCGGTACCGGGCTCCACGAACAGGGTGCCGCGCTCCTGCAGGTTGAACATGGCGAAGGCGACCGCCTGGCCGGCGCGGTCGGCGACCAGCACACCGTTCGGGCGGGTGCGCAGCTCGCCGAACCACGGCTCGAAGGACTCGAAGACGTGGTGCGCGATGCCGGTTCCGCGCGTCTCGGTGAGGAACTCGGTGCGGAAGCCGATGAGCCCGCGCGAGGGGACCAGCCAGTCCATCCGGACCCAGCCCGTGCCGTGGTTGGTCATCTGCTCCATGCGGCCCTTGCGGACGCTGAGCAGCTGGGTGATGGTGCCCAGGTACTCCTCGGGCGCGTCCACGGTCAAGCGCTCGACGGGCTCGTGCAGCTTGCCGTCGACCTGGCGGGTGACCACCTGCGGCTTGCCGACGGTGATCTCGTAGCCCTCTCTGCGCATCTGCTCGACGAGGATGGCCAGCGCGAGCTCACCGCGGCCCTGCACCTCCCAGGTGTCGGGGCGGTCGGTCGGCAGCACGCGCAGGCTGACGTTGCCGACGAGCTCACGGTCGAGGCGGTCCTTGACCAGGCGCGCGGTGACCTTGCCGCCCTTGACCTTGCCGACGAGCGGCGAGGTGTTGATGCCGATCGTCATGGAGATCGCGGGCTCGTCGACCTTGATCAGCGGGAGCGGACGCGGGTCCTCGACGTCGGCCAGGGTCTCGCCGATCATGATGTCGGGGATACCGGCGATGGCGATGATGTCGCCCGGCCCGGCCTTCTCGGCGGGCTTGCGCTCCAGCGCCTCGGTCATCAGCAGCTCGGTGATCTTGACCTGCTGGGTCTCGCCGTCACCGCGGATCCAGGCGACCTGCTGGCCCTTGGCGATCTCACCCTGGCGCACCCGGCACAGCGCCAGGCGGCCGAGGAACGGCGAGGCGTCGAGGTTGGTGACGTGGGCCTGCAGCGGCGCCCCCGGCTGGTACTCCGGGGCCGGGATGGTGTCGAGGATGGTGCGGAACAGCGGGGTGAGGTCGTCGTTGTCCGGTCGGCCGCCGTTGTCCGGGCGGTTGAGGGATGCCGAGCCGTCCATGGCACAGGCGTAGACGATCGGGAAGTCGATCTGCGACTCGTCGGCGTCGAGGTCCATGAAGAGCTCGTAGGTGTCGTCGACCACCTCGGCGATCCGGCTGTCGGGCCGGTCGACCTTGTTGATGACGAGGATCACCGGGAGCTTTGCGGCCAGCGCCTTGCGCAGCACGAAGCGGGTCTGCGGGAGCGGGCCCTCGCTGGCGTCGACCAGGAGCACGACGCCGTCGACCATGGACAGCCCGCGCTCGACCTCACCGCCGAAGTCGGCGTGGCCGGGGGTGTCGATGATGTTGATGACGACGTCCTCGCCCTCGGGCGAGGTGTAGTGGACGGCGGTGTTCTTCGCGAGAATGGTGATGCCCTTCTCGCGCTCCAGGTCGTTGGAGTCCATGACCCGGTCGTCGACGTCCTGGTTGGCCCGGAAGGCTCCCGACTGCCAGAGCATCGCGTCGACGAGGGTGGTCTTGCCGTGGTCGACGTGGGCGACGATGGCGACGTTTCGGAGGTCGGCCCGGCGGGCGGAGCCTTCGGCGTGCGTGGCGCTGGACATGCGAAAGTCTCGATCTCATGAGGTGGGAAAGAACCGCGACTCCCGCGGCCATCCATCAGTTTATGCCGGGATACCGGACAGCTTGGGAAACGGGCTGGTCAGGCGGTATCCGCAGGGCATCGCCGGGAGCGGGAGCCTCGGGCGCGACCGTGCGCGCGGGCGCCCGCGGGACGTGTGGGCGATTCGGCCGGGGCCCTGCCGAGGGTGTAACGCGGGGACGCCCGCAGGACTTCCCCGACACGACGAATCGGACTTAGGATAGGCATGCCTCACATGTTGCCGAGGTGGATCCGCCGCCGTACGCGGCCCTCCGGCGCCGAGGCGGCCCCGCACGCTCCCCCGACCCTGACGAGAGGTCCTCCACCCCATGCCCACGCAGTCCGCCCGATCCCCGCTGCGCGCCACCGCACGGCTCCCCCTCATCGCCGCCGCAGCGGCCGCCACCACCCTGATCGCCACCGGGTGCGGCGCCGGCACGACGGACACCGGCCCCGGGTCGGCAAACGGCGACTGGACGCCCGTCACCATCGAACACGCCTTCGGCTCGACCGAGATCGACCGCGCGCCCGAGCGGATCGTCACCGTCGGCTGGTCCGACGAGGCCACGCTGCTGGAGCTCGGCATCGTCCCGGTGGGCATGGCGGCGTCCACCTACGGCGACGAGGACGGCTACCTGCCGTGGGACCTGGAGAAGATCGACGAGCTGGGCGCGGACAAGCCCGAGCTGTTCGGCGCCGACGACGGGATCCCGGCCGAGCAGGTCGCCAACCTCGCCCCCGACCTCATCCTCGGCGTGCAGTCGGGCATGCAGGAGAGCGAATACAAGCAGCTCTCCGAGATCGCGCCGACCGTCCCCTACCTCGGTGAACCGTGGATGACGGACTGGCAGGAGCAGACCCTCGCCATCGGCGAGGCCGTCGGCCGGAAGGACGACGCGCAGCGGATCGTCGACTCGACGACCGAGTACATCGCCGGCCTGGCCGCCGACCACCCCGAGTTCGAGGGCACGACGTTCGCCATGGGCATGCCCATGCTCGACAGCGGCAGCCTCGCGTTCGTGACCGAGGGCGACCAGCGCTACGAGGTCATGAAGCAGCTGGGCTTCACCCCGGCGGACTTCCACGACTCGGCGCTGTCCGTGGAGGACGGCCGGTTCTACGGCCTGCTGAGCCTGGAGGACGCCGACCAGGTCGACGCCGACGTGCTGGTGATGTGGTTCGGCACCGAGAAGGAACGCGGCGACCTGGACGGCAACGACGTCTTCTCCAAGATCGGCGCCGTCGCCGACGGCGGCTACGCCCCCTTCGACGACGACCGGCTCAGCATGGCCTTCTCCACCCCGAACCCGCTCACGCTGCCGTGGGCGATGGACGACGTCGTCCCGATGCTCTCCGCGGCGGCGAAGGGCGAGGCGTAGGGCACGGAGAGGGGCGGTCCGGGGCGGCCGACGGTAGGGGCTGCGCGCGGGTGCCTCGGCGCCACCGCACGTCAGGGCCGCAGGTGCGGGCGGATCGCGTCGAGGAAGGGGACGTCGGCGGGGAGCCAGTCGATGTCGGCGAGGACGTCGGACTTGAGCCAGCGCAGGGCGAGGTGTTCGAGGGCCACCGGCTCGGCGTCGTCGAGGATCTCGGCGGTCCACACGCGCATGACCGCCTCGGAGCCGTCGTTGCGCGGAGGGAAGGTCACCTCGTAGTTGATGCGCTCGATGGGGCGGATGTCGACGCCCAGCTCCTCGCGGCACTCGCGGACGAGCGCGTCCAGTTCCTCCTCGCCGGGGTCGACCTTGCCGCCGGGGAGTTCCCAGCGCCCGAAGAGCGCCTCGGGCTGGGAGCGCTGGGCTGCGAGCAGGGCTCCATCGCGGATGATGGCGGCGCCGACGATGATCTGTGTCTGTGTCACGGAGTCCAACGTTAGTCGGGGGAGCCTGCGCCGTCGCCCCCGAGGCGGGAACCGGGTCGGCGAATCGGGCGGGCCGCCGCAGCGCGCCGGGGTGCGTGCGGCTCAGGCCGCGGCGTGCGCGGCCCGACGCAGGCCGGCGAGGGCGGCGATCCGCTGCGCCGCGCCTTCGGGGTCGGCCGCGGGGTGCGTCTGCTGGATGCCCAGGTCGTCGCGCCAGCGGAAGAGCCCGCCCATGCACCAGACGGTGAGGCCGGTGCGAATCGACAGCGACGCCACCGTGCCCCGGTCGCCCGCGTAGAGGCGCTCCGTCCCGTCAGCGGCGAGGTGTCCCCGCAGCCGGGCGATGGCTTCGGACGGTGAGGCGGGGGAAGAGCCGTTGATCCAGGAGAGGGTGCCCACTCATGTGCCTTTCCGCGTGCTTCGCGGGCTTTGTTGCCCGCATGATCCATATGTGGGGGTTCGTGGTGGGGTGCACCCCGCCACTGGCGTCGCTCATACCCCTGTTTGGGACACCCATAAACAGGGATCATCGTTTGGATCTCTAAATGATCACATCGGTCAACTTTCGGACACACAGAGCGAGCGTCCGTGAGCAAGGAGAGGCTTACCTGCGATCACGCGGCCGGGCCAGACCCTGACCCCGCGTTTCGGCCCTGGTACGGGTCGTGGTTGCGACTCGCGGCACACTCCCCCGAACCACACTCCGCCGGAAAATCTGCCCAGAACCGGCCGGAACGGTGTGGGATCACATCCCATGGGGCACCTCACGAAGCAGGTCACCTGAGGACGCCGCCGCGACGTAGGAGGGTGCGCACATGTCGGCTCTGCACGGTCTGAAGGGGTCCTTGCTGGACGGCATCTGGATCGATGCTCCGGGACATACCGTGACGCTCTCGCTGCGATCCACCAACCTGACGCCCCCGGTCGGATACACCCTGGTCCTCGAAGGCGTCACCGACTTCCACTTCTTCGACGACTCCGCCGAGCCCTGGTCCGGCGCCGAGTTGACCGACATCCGCTCCGACCACGATCCGGGCTCGCTGCGCCTGGACTTCTCGTTCGGCAGCGAGTCCTCCGGACTCGCCCTCACCTGCGCCAAGGTCGTCCTCCACCGGACGAGATCGGCCGAATGAGAGACCCGTCTCCCCATACCCCCTGCTCCCCGCAGCCCGAGAACCTCGGGCGCCGACCGCCCTGGTCGGCGCCCGAGGGGGCCGACGCTCTCCGGGGGGAGTGGAAAGAGCGTCAGCGTCCTGGGTGGCTCGCCCGCCGCGGCGATCCGCATTACGGTTCCGCGGTAAACCCGAGTATTCCGCACCCCGGAATTGTGGTTCCTGAGGCTGCTGCTATGCCGACGCGCCCGCCGGTATCAGCTCCATAACCGGAGCCTATTCACCCATCGGCGACCTTGGGGCGGAAACTCGAAAAACACGGGATGAGCAGTGGGGAACGGACCGGGGACCGCCGTCGATCTTTTATCCGCGACATCACCTCGGGGCGGCGGTCGAACCACCCCGCCAGGGGACGGCGGTCCCGGTCCAGGCGCGCTCGGTGCCCAGGAGAGGGGCGAGCACCGCGGCGCCGGACGGCCGCGCTACCGGAGAGGGGGGCGCGGCTCTGCGCGACCGTCGCCTCCACCGTAAACGAGGGCAGGCCGAAATTCATTTGTTCAGGCGCACGAATTTCCCCGAAATTTCCAGCCAATCGGACAGCATGCAGTCCGAAAAGTCAGCTATGCCCGAAGCTCCGCGATTGTTGAATCCGGGTCGGGTGAATTTTATCCTTTTCACCCTCTTCATGACTAAAGGCCCCGGTTGGACAATCGGTACGCGAGCCCGGTATATCGGCGCCCGGCCGCGGCATTGCGCACCGCCTGGGCGATGGCCCGCCGCGAGCCGACCAGCACCACCAGCTTCTTCGCCCGGGTGATCGCGGTGTAGAGCAGGTTGCGCTGCAGCATCATCCACGCGCTGGTCGTCACCGGGATCACCACGACCGGGTACTCGCTGCCCTGCGAACGGTGCACGGTGACCGCGTAGGCGTGGGCGAGCTCGTCGAGCTCGGCGAAGTCGTAGCCGACGTCTTCATCCTCGTCGGTGCGCACGGTGAGCTCCTGCTCGTCGGTGTCGATCGCGGTGATGACCCCCACCGTGCCGTTGAAGACGCCGTTGGCGCCCTTCTCGTAGTTGTTCCGGACCTGGGTGACCTTATCGCCGACCCGGAAGATCCGGCCGCCGAACCTGCGCTCGGCCACGCCCTCGCGCGACGGAGTCAGGGCGCTCTGCAGCACCGTGTTGAGGTTGCCGGCCCCGGCCGGGCCGCGGTGCATCGGGGTGAGCACCTGCACGTCGCGGCGCGGGTCGAAGCCGAACTTCCGCGGGATGCGGGTGGCGACGACGTCGACCGTGATCTCCGCGGTCAGCTCGGTGTCGTCACAGGAGAACAGGAAGAAGTCGGTCATACCGTCCAGCTCCGGCGGCTTGCCCTGGTTCACCCGGTGCGCGTTGGTGACCACGCCGGACTGCTGTGCCTGGCGGAAGACCCGGGTCAGCCGCACGTTCGGGATGGGGTCCGCGCACTCCTCGGAGCCATCGGCGGCGGCGTCGGCCTCTGCGCCCTGTGTCGCCAGCAGGTCGCGCAGGACCTGCCCCGCTCCCACGGACGGCAGCTGGTCGACGTCGCCGACCAGCAGCAGGTGGGCACCGGGTGGCACGGCCTTGACCAGCTTGTTGGCGAGCAGGAGGTCGAGCATGGACGCCTCGTCGACGACCAGCAGGTCGCAGTCGAGCGGCCGGTCCTTGTCGTAGGAGGCGTCGCCGCCCGGTTTGAGCTCCAGCAGCCGGTGCACGGTCGACGCCTCGTGGCCGGTGAGCTCGGTCATCCGCTTGGCGGCCCGCCCCGTGGGCGCCGCGAGGATGATCCTGGCCCGTTTGGCGGCGGCCAGCCGGATGATGGAGGCGACCGTGAAGGACTTGCCGCACCCGGGCCCGCCCGTGAGCACCGCGACCTTGCGGGTCAGCGCCAGCTTGACCGCTTCCTCCTGCTCGGGCGCCAGATCCGCACCCGTCCGCTGCTTCAGCCACTCCAGCGCCTTGGCCCAGTCGACGTCCTGGAAGGCCTCCATCCGGTCGGCCGGGTGCTCCAGCAGTGCGTGCAGCTGAGCGGCGAGTCCCACCTCGGCGCGCTGGAAGGGGACGAGGTAGACGGCGTTGACCGGCTCGCCCTCGGGACCGGGGACCTTCTCCTTGACCACGCCCTCCTCGGCCACCAGCTCGGCCAGGCACTCGATCACCAGGCCGGCGTCGACCTGCAGGATCTTCACGGCATCCGAGATGAGCCGGTCCTCGGGCAGGAAGCAGTGGCCGTCGGAGGTGGATTCGGAGAGCGTGAACTGGATCCCGGCCATGACCCGCTGCGGGCTGTCGTGCGGGATGCCCACGGCGCGCGCGATGGTGTCGGCGGTCTTGAACCCGATACCCCACACGTCGGTGGCGAGCTTGTAGGGCTCGTTTCGGACGACGCCGATGGAGCCGTCGCCGTACTTCTTGTAGATACGGACGGCGAGCGACGTGGAGACGCCGATGCCCTGGAGGAAGACCATGACCTCCTTGATGGCCTTCTGCTCCTCCCAGGCGTCGGCGATGAGCTTGGTGCGCTTCGGTCCGAGCTTGGGCACCTCGATCAGGCGCTCGGGGGTCTGCTCGATGACGTCCAGCGCCTCGACCCCGAAGTGGTCCACGATCTTCTCGGCCAACCGCGGGCCGATACCCTTGATCAGCCCAGACCCGAGGTAGCGGCGCACACCCTGCACGGTGGCGGGCAGAACGGTCGTGTAGTTCTCGACCATGAACTGCCGCCCGTACTGCGGATGGGACCCCCACCGGCCCTCCATCCGCAACGACTCCCCCGGCTGCGCCCCCAGCAGGGCGCCGACCACGGTGGTCAGCTCCCCGCCGTTGCCCCGCCCGTTGTCGACCTTGGCGACGGTGTAGCCGGTCTCCTCGTTCGCATAGGTGATGCGCTCCAGCACCCCCTCCAACACCGCCGGCCGAAACGGCTGCCCACCACGCCCCTCGGCCACAAGAACCCCTCCCACGCCTCGGTTTTCCACCCACCCCCATCATGCCGCGCTCCCCCGACGCCCGCGCTTGGCTGTCCACACCGACCGAAAGCCGGTCTGGCGGTCTCCGCCCCCACCCCGTGTGGCTCGGAGGTCGCAGGCTTCGCGACTCCGAATCCTTCACCGATCGACCGTCGATTCAAATCCGTGACACGTATGCGATCAGATCATCGTAATCCCGGACCCTCCCCTGGTCTCGCAGGCGATGAAAAGTGTCTCGCGCGGCCATACGATTCTTCGACGTACAGACCTGATCGACTGCTTCGGCCAGGGCAGGTAGGTGGAGGTGGTAGACACAATCGATTTCGCCCGACCCCCTGCCGAGAATTCCAAGGAAGTAGGGCCGCGGCTCCATCGTGACGGCGGCGAAGTGCGGCATGCGGCCGCGTCTCAAAGCGGCCATTTTCGCCCCCTGGGTTCGACAATCCTGGGCACGATCGGTACGCAGACTCCACTTCAGCGAGAACCCGGCTTCCAAGAACGGAAGCGACGAATTCGAGTAAGGCGATGGCCCAGAGATCGCTATATCGAGCCCCAGCACGGATTCCTCACCGAGGGTATCCAGCAGGAGCCGCCGCTCGGCGACCGACTCCTCGTGCTCTCCACGAATCCTGCCCACCAGGTCGAGCAACCTCGGCGCCTGGTTCAGATCACCATCATCATCGTGAATGTACACCTCAAGTTCTTCGATACTCGACGAGACTCGACTCCCTGCAGGATCTTTCGCAAGCTCCTGCACCACACCCAGATGGGAATATTGCTCGAATTCCGCCAGCTTACGTTCAGCATCGACTGAGACATCACTCCCGAAGGATTCCACCCTGCCCGCAAGGTCAGCGAGCATTTCCCTGGCCATGACGGGACCGGCCAGCCCTCCATCGACCGCCGCCCGAGGCACCCCCATCACGTCGAAGAAGGCGGTCCCCAACTCCACCGAGAACGCGTGGCTCGCATCGCTGGTATTGGGCTTTCCATTACGGTAGCCGCACAAGGAAGCGGCGAACGGAGCAGGAATTGGTCGACCTCGTTCCAACACGGTGATTCTTCAGAGGGTGGGCAGAGGGCTGGGCGGCTCATCATCATTCGCCACGGCGTAGGTCGCCGATCCCATCGGTGTGACCCGGCGCCCATCATCGCCTTCCGAGGGAACCAGCCTGGCGCTTATCCATTCGCCTTTGGAGCACTTCGGAAGACCTAGATCGTGACAAACATTCGGATGCCCATTCTGGTGACCGAAGATCATTATCCCTTCATCGCGCAAGGCGATTCGGGCATCTCGAACGCGCTTCGGCGCATCCGACTGCTTGGCGACCGTGAGGACCGTCTGGCGATCCACGACACGCCCCTGTACGATTCTGAATAGTCGATTCACACGTTCCTGCCCACTCGGGGGGTTTCCACGTGCATCCAACCTGTCGAATATCTCGTGGCGCTCGGCCGCCGAGAGCCTCATGAGAAAATTCTCAGGAAGATCACCATCGCGGACCAACCACCGGATATGGCGTCGGGATTCCGATTTTATCGATCGTTTTCCGTCGCTGTTCTTCCCAGGGTTCAGCCGGTCTTCCGTGGTTCTCAACAACCCGACCGAGAACCGCCCTCTGTCGTCGCGTGCGTGCATGAGGAGGCAGATCCTCCCCACGGCTTCCCTCGGAATCGACTGTCCGGTGGATGCCCCGATCGAGAACTTGGCGTCGACTTCCTGTTCGCATACGAGGTAGTCCATCGATTTACCACGAGGAAGTTCGAACATGTCCTGACAGACGATCTCCACCTTCGTCCCCAGGTACGTCAATTCGGTCTTGGCGACGCGCGCTCGATCGTGAATATCGAACCTTCCGGTTCGCTGCCCGTCGAGCACCTCGTCGATCGCCTGACGGAAAACCTCAGCGAACCTGCTCTCCAGGTCGGGAAAACTCAGAAACCAGGACTCCACCGCATCCATCTCGGAGTCGACCATAGTGTCATCGACTTCATCCGAGATCGGCAGACCTTCATGGGAAAAAAGATTTAAATCGTCGCTCACACTACAAGTGTAGGAGCACCGACAACCTATGCCAAGAGGCTGAGTTGCCTGTCTTCTTTCCTCTCGGTGGACCACTTCCCATCGGCGAAGGCCAGTGCGTACACGAACTCGGCGAGTGCCCGCCCGAGCTTCGCAGGGACGGCGTTGCCGATCTGGCGCGCGACATCGATCTTCGTTCCCTCGAACACGAAGTCGTCCGGGAAACTCTGGATCCGTGCGGCCTCACGGTGAGTGATCGGCCTGTCGTACTGAGGGTGGAGGTACCGTCCCTTCTCCGGCTTGTAGAACTCGGTACGGATGGTGAATCCAGGTCGGTCCCACCAGAGTCTGCCCATGACGTCGGTCGTTCCCGTTGCCTTGTTCGCCCAGCATCTGGGCTCTAGATCGGGACGATTCCGGCGTAGATCGAATCTGTTTCCACCTTCAGGGATGGCACGATAGCGCGCAAGCGACTTCGCGGTCGGATTTCGCTTGATGTGCAGGTCCTGACGCCCCTCCGAATCGAATGTGATTTCCGCATTCTTCGGGTAGGAGGGAAGGTCACCGATGACGTCTCGAAGCGTAAGGTATTCTTGCCCGCTCGGGGACTCCGGACCATGGGTCGGCGGCGGGGGCCACGGGACGTCGTCGACTCCTCTGACCGCGACGAATATGCCTCGACGCCGTGTCTGCGCTACACCGTAGTCGGCTGCGTTCAAGACCCCGTAGTTGTAGGAGTACTGCTTCAGGTCCTCGTCCGTCTCCATGAGTTCCAGTAGGCGAGCGAACTGCGCGGACTTCTGGAACTGTGGGACGTTCTCGATGACGAACGCCTTGGGCTGCAGTTCGCAGACCGCCTTCAGGTACTGTTGCCAGAGATCGTTGAGCTGCGCACGGCTCTCGTCGTCCCGATCCCGACCGAGCGGGCTGAAACCCTGGCACGGCGGCCCTCCGATGATGAGGTCGGCCTCCGGATAGTGGTCGACGGCCTCGATGGGCCCGTCGAAGACCTCACACCCGAAGTTCTGCTTGAAGGTACGAGCAGCCGCTGGATCGACCTCGACCGCGAACACGGACGTGAAGCCCAGGGCGGCCTGGCGGAAACCGAGCGCCAGGCCACCCGCTCCGGCGAACAGGTCGATGGTCCTGATGGCCGTGCCATCCATCGGCGCCTCCCCAAGCAGTACGACGATGTAACTATAGGAGCCAGTCGGCCCTGTGAGAGCCGATGCGAGGGAGTGTCCCCCTGCTCCGCCGGTGACGGAAGGTTCCATCGAGGTATTCAACACTCTCCCGGTGACAGAACCGCTCGATCGACTCCGCCGCCATGCGGCGATCGGACGGCCCTCGGCCTGTCCCCATCGGGCTCGCGAGCTCCATATAGTCGGCTGTATGGTCGCCGAACGTCCACGGGGCGCCTCCAGCGAGGCCGTGCGGAAGAGCATGCGGTCCAACAAGGGTCGTGACACGAAACCTGAGCTCGCCGTCCGCAGAGCCGTACACGCCCGGGGACTGCGGTACCGCGTCTCTGCACGGCCTCTCCCCGACCTGCGGCGGACCGCCGATCTCGTCTTCATCCGGTCCAAGGTCGCCGTGTTCATCGACGGCTGTTTCTGGCATGGGTGCCCCGAGCACCACACCGGTTCCAAGACCAACGCCGCATTCTGGGCTGACAAGGTACGACGGAACCGGGAGAGAGATCGCGAGACCGACACCCTACTGACGAAGGCGGGCTGGACGGTGATCCGTTCTTGGGAACACGAAGCCACCGAGGCCGTCGTCGAACGGATCATCCGGGTGGTGAAGGATCGCCGGGCAGTGGAGGGCTAGAGGCTCGTCGCCCCCGGTCTGAGGTCCGAGGCCACCCTGGCCGGCAGCCTGTGGACCGGTACCGCACACGCCGAGTCGGCCCGCTTCTGCCGGTTCCGGATCACCCCCGGCGTCGCCGCGGCGGTCGTGTTCGCGGTCCGCGACGGCGCCCCCGAGGAATCGGTCACGGGGGCGGGAAAGTCCCGCGAATCGTAGGGTTCTCAACTACGCGTGCAGGAAACGATACTTGTCGTTACTGCCGCCGTGAGAATCACGAGGTCCCCCGTGAAGCACGTCTCGCTCCTGCGTCCGCGCATCCTCGCCTTCCTTCCCGACCACTTCTCCCGTCCCGCCGATCCCGACGTCGATCCCAGACCGCAGCGCACGACGCACCGGGCGCACCCCCGCCGGCTCGGCACGGCGGCGATCCTCGCCTCCGTCGCACTGCTGCTCGGTGGGGGGACCGCCGTCGCCGCGCCCGCCCCCGCCGGGCCCGCCCCCGACGCCGCCGTCGACTGCTCCGCGGCGGGTGCGAAATGCATCGCCCTGACCTTCGACGACGGCCCGGCGCCCCGTACCCCCGAACTCCTCGACATCCTCGACCGGCACGGCGCCGAGTCGACGTTCTTCATGGTGGGTCGGCAGATCGAGCGGCGCCCGTCCACCGTCCGCATGGTCCGCGACCGCGGCCACGAGGTCGGCAACCACAGCGCCAACCACCGCGTCCTCACCGAGCTGAGCGAGCGCGAGATCCGTGCGGAGATATCCGAGGTCAACGACCTCGTCCGGCGCGAGATCGGTCGCAGCCCCACGCTCATGCGCCCGCCCTACGGCGAGACCGACGCCACCGTCGCCAAGGTGATCCGGGACCTCGGGATGACCCAGGTCATCTGGAACGTCGACAGTGAGGACTGGAAGGGCCACGACTCCGCGACCATCACCCGCCGGACCCTTGCCGACGCCAAGCCGGGGGCCATCGTCCTGATGCACGACACGATCGACCCGACGATCGAGGCGGTGCCGACGATCCTGCGCGAGCTCAAGGCGCGCGGCTACACCATGGTCACGGTCTCGGATCTGCTCAGGAGCGGGCAGGCCGACCTCGACCGGTTCGAGGGCGGGCCGACCGCGCTTCCGGTGGAGTCCGCTTCGGCCCCGTGACCCGCTGCGGGCGCCCCTACTCGGTCCGCGGCGGCTGCGACCCGCCGCCTGGCTCGGGTTTCGGCCCCGGCCTTCCGCGTACACGCTCCGCGGCCCTGGTGCCGTGGGTTTCCCCCGCAGGCCGCCAGGGCCGCGTGGAGCCGCGCGTCGGTTCCGGAGCCCGGCCCGGCGTCGTCGCCTTCCGCACGGGCCAGGACCTCCGGCGCCCGACCCTCCTGCGGGCGGAATCCGGTCTCCTGGAAGAGCCGCAGCGCCTCACGCGGCGCGGTCGGGGCGGTCGGGGCGGCGCCACCCACACCACGAACGCGAGCCAACCCTTCACATCTTCACGAAGCCACCTCCACCCCCACCCCCGCCCGAAAGGAAAGGATTTCCTTCCCTTCGAACACCTCGCCCGCCCCTTCGTCAAACCCACCACCAATGCACCCACAAAGCGAGAGAAAACTCGTTCGGCCACCCCGGTAGCAGTATCGGCGAATCTGAGAGAATTCTCTGGAATTCAGTTCTCTAAGGTGCCACGTTAGAAGGGAAAGCCTAGTGAGGACGACCTCGTTCAGGTGATCGCGAGCCCGGCGCGAGGTGCGGGCCACCCGGCGCGCACACCGGGTGGACACGTGCCGCAGACCCACGAAAGGCCAGGTGAGCAATGATCATGGAAGCCGGCGCCCCTCGCGAAAGAAGGGCACCGGGAAGGGAGAGGAGAAATCCTCGGGCATCTCACGGACGATGCCCGGCCTCTCCCTTCACCGAGGTATCGAACACCCGAGAAAGGGGAGTGTGGTGATCATGCGAGCGTTCGCGCGCACCTTCCCCGGCCGCGCGGAGAGTGCCGCCCAGGCCCGCCATTGGCTCAGAGAACTGCTGGATCACGAGACCTGCGGTGCCAAGGTGCCCACCGAAACCGCCGAGACCGCCTACCTTCTCCTCTCCGAACTCGCCACCAACGCGGCGCAGCACACGGCATCCGGGCGGCCCGGCGGGTACTTCTCCGTGTTCGCCCGGTTCACCACGAGCCGACTGCGCATCGAAGTCACCGACGAACCCGACCTCGGCGATCCCCCCGCCCCCGCCCCAGCACGCCCACGAGACGAAAGCGGGCGCGGCCTCGGCATCGTCGCCGCGCTCTCCACCCGGTGCGGCGACTATCGGCGCGCCCGCAGCCATACCGTGTTCTTCGAACTCGCGCACGGCTCACGCCGCCACGGAAACGGAAACGGCAACTTCCCCCCGCCCCTCGCCCTGCCCCCGCTCCGCCACTGGTTCCAGCGGCAGGTCGCGTCCAGGAGTCGCCCCCGCGGCTCTCTGGCCCCCGCCCGAGGCCCCGGCGGAGGCGGGCGCCTCTTCGCCCCGTCCCCCGCCATCGCCTGACACCCCCGCACCCGGTCGGCCGTACCGGCGCGGTCGACTCGGGTGCCTGAACCACGTGCACCGCCCATCCGTGATGAAGACATGCAGACGGTTCCGAGAGCGATCGTGCCCCGACCCTCACCGCGGCGTTGCCCGCCTCGTCCTCGCCTGCCCGTCCCGCACCGCCCCGTCCCCTCCCGCGCCCGGGGTGTGCACGACGACCCACCACCCTCTTCCACGGTCTGTGCGCGTCCGGGAATAATCGGCCGCGTGCGACTCGACCAGCCGATCATCCGGGGCCTGCGCGCCGGGCTCTTCGCAACCGTCTGCGTTGCGGTCTCGGCCGGTCTGCACGTGTCCGCGGGCGGGGCACCCGTCGACTGGCGAACTCTCGGGCCGGCAGTGCTGATCATCGGTGCGGTCGGCTACGCCCTCGCGGGCGGCCGGCGCGGCCTGGGTCAGATCATGGCCGCGGCCTTCACGGCCCAGTACGGGCTGCACCACCTCTTCGGTGCGGGAGCCGCCGCCCCGTCCGCCACCCCGGCGGCGGCCGACCCAGCGGGCGGAACCCTGCACCACACCATGGACGGCGGCCCTGGCCTGGCCATGCTGCTCGTCCACACCTTCGCCGCGTTGGTGACGGCATGGTGGCTGGAGCGCGGCGAGTCCGACCTCGCCGAACTGCTCCACCTCCTCGGCGCACACCTGCCCGTTCTGCTGGCCCTGCCACGCCCCTTCGCCACTCCTCCCCTCCCGAAGCTCCGCTACCGCCCCACGGCGCCACGCCCCGTCGAGCGGTTGCTCGGCCGGACCATCCGGCGCCGCGGACCACCCGGGCCCTCGCGCGTGTTCCACGGCGGGCGGGTCGCCCTGACGCCCTGAGTCTGAGGGCCGCGCCCCGCCGTTCTCCTCCGCCGCCCCGACGCCGACCGCGGTGATCTCCAGCGCTCCGGCATCGGCGGCACCGGCTCCCCACCCCTGCCCGGCCGACGTCGCTGACCCGGCCGGGCCCCGCGCGATGCCGCATGCCCGAGAACGGGCGTGCGCGGTGCCGCGTGCCCGAACACGTAAAGGACACCACCCATGGCGACCCCCGCCGACACACCCCCGCGATCATCGGACGCCGCACCGTCGGCGACGGCACCGGCGAAACCGCACCCGGCGCGATCCCGACCCCGACCGCACCACCAGCGCTACCGGACCGTCTGGCGGTGGCACTTCTACGCCGGCCTCTTCGTCGCGCCCGTGCTGCTCGTACTCGCCGTCACCGGCGGCATCTACCTCTTCAAGGACCCCTACGAGGAGTGGCGCTACTCCGACCTGCGCACGCTGGACGCACCCGTCAGCGCACCGGTCCCGCTGTCCGAGCAGGTCGAGTCGGCCCAGGCGGCCCACCCCGACCTCCCGCTCGACTCGGTCATCCCGCCGGCCGAGGCCGACCGCTCGACCCGCGTCATCCTCAAGGGCACGGACGCCGGCCACTTCGCCCCCGGGATGTCGGTGTACGTCGATCCCGCGAGCGCGCACGTGCTGGGCTCGGTCGATGACAGTGCGACCCTGATGCGCGCGGTGCGGGACATCCACGGCTCGCTGATGGCCGGGGACATCGGCGACATGGTCGTGGAGACGGCGGCGTGCTGGGCCGTCATCCTCGTCGCCACCGGCACGTACCTGTGGTGGCGCAGCCCGGCGCGGCGGCGGTCGGCGGCCACGTCCGGCCGCAGCGGCGGAGCCGGCGAGAGCGGGAGCGGGAGCGGGAGCGGGACCGGCAGCGGCGACGCGCGGGCTCCCCGGAACGGGCGGCGCCTCTCACTGCGCCGACTGCACGCCCTCACCGGGATCACCGCGGGCGCCGTCATCGTCCTGCTCGTGCTGACCGGGCTCCCCTGGTCCGGGGTGTGGGGCGGCGGCCTCCGCGCGGTCCAGGAGTGGACCGGCTCCACCAGGCCCGACCCCGGCGACTTCGCCGACACCTCGGCCCCCGGCACCGCGCAGGACGGGCACGCGGGCCATGGCGCGTCCGCCACTCGGGACCCGCGGGAACACCACCCCGACGCCGACGTCCCCTGGGCCGCGCAGGACGAGAAGGTCCCCACGTCGGCCGGGGGCACCGCACCCGTCCCCATGGAGGCGGCGCTCGCAGCGGCGCACGACACCGCCGACTGCCCCGCTTCGTCCTGCGACTACTCGGTCCTTCCGCCGCAGGACGCCGCCGGCGTCTACACGGTGACGGCCAAGCCCCGGCACGACCCGGCCGACGAGCGCACCGTGCGCGTCGACCAGTACACGGGCGAGGTCGTCGCGTCCTACGGCTGGGCGGAGTACGGGGTGATCGCCAAGGGGGTCTCGCAGGGCATCGCCATCCATGAGGGGCGGCGCTTCGGCACGGCCAATCTGATCCTCATGCTCGCCGCCTGCGTGGCCATCGTCGGGCTGGTCGTGACGGGAACCTGGATGTGGTGGCGGCGCCGCCCCCGCAACCGCATCGGCGCCCCGGCCCGCCCCACCGACCGGCGCACCGCCTACGGGGTCATCGCGATCATGGCCGTCCTCGGCCTGCTGTTCCCCCTGGCCGGAATCAGCATGCTCATCGTCCTCGCGATCGACGCCCTCATCCTGCGCCGCGTTCCGGCGCTGCGGACCATGTTCGGCTGAGCCTCAGGCCCGAGGACCGGGGCCATGCCCCCGGTCCTCGGGCCGCGTCCGCGCCATGGAATCCACCTGACCTTGGCACGGGTCGCCCCGGCCTTCCGGCCGGTGCGGAACCGCCCCCGGAGCCCTGGTGGTGTGGGAGTGGCCGAAGCGGCCCCCTACCCGTGCTCGCGCTCCTGCGCCAGGATGAACGCCGTGAACGATATCGCGATCCGCCCTGCCCGGCCCGACGAGTCAGCGGCCGTCGCCGAGCTCCGCTGGCGTTGGGTACAGGAGACCTATGGAACCCCCGACACCACGCTGGAGGAGTTCGTCCCCCGGTTCGTGGCGTGGGCCAGGGAGAACGAGTCCTCACACCGGTGCATGGTGGTGGCCCGCGGCGACACGGTCATCGGCATGGCCTGGCTGGCGACCACACAGCGCGTGCCGCATCCGCGCTCCTTCGAGCGGATGTCGGGCGACGTGCAGTGCGTGTATGTGGCGCCGGGCGAGCGCGACCGCGGCCTGGGCGGCGAACTGATCGAGGCGGTCCTGTCGTGGGCGCGTGACCTGGGCCTTGAGCGGGTGACGGTGCACTCCAGCGACCGGGCGGTCCCGGCGTACTCCCGCCACGGGTTCGAAGCCTCGCCGCGCCTGCTCCAGTTCGAGGTGGGGGGCGGGAGAAGAGGTGCGATGCCGGTGGACGAGGTGGAGGACGAACTCGCTCGCCGTGCCCGATGAAGCAGGAACCCATCGAGGCCCGGACGTGCGGTCGGCAGGGTTCTCCCGCCTTCAGGCGGGGAAGACGTCAACCACCTGGACATCCCCCATGCCCTGGATGGTGCTCCGTGATCACGCTCCATCGGCGCGCTGTCGTACGCGCGCGTCCGGCCTCGTCGCGATGCCGGCGCTGTGCGTGCCGTTCGGCCTCGTCATCGCGTTCTGCATCGCGTTCTGCGCGCCCTGCTCGTTGTACGCGGGAGGAGCGGTGAAAGCGCGGGGGGCGCGGCGGCTCGGGCGGCTGCTGCCCGACGACCCGTCCGAGGTCGGGGGCTACCGCCTCGTCGGGCGGGTCGGCTCCGGCGGGATGGGAACCGTCTACGCGGGCACGGCCGCGGGCGTCCGCGGGTACCTCGCCGTCAAGGTGGTCCACCCGCGGCACGCCGCCGACCCCCGCTTCCGGGAGCAGTTCGCCCACGAGGCCCGGCTGCTGGCGCGAGTGAACAGCCCGTGCGTGGCCAGGTTCATCAGCGCCGATGTGGAGGCCGACCACCCCTGGTTGGCCACCGAGTACGTGCCGGGGCCGACCGTGCGCCACCACGTCGAACGCTACGGCCCGCTGCGCCCGGGGATGGTGCGGGCGCTGGCCGTCGGCGTCGCCGACGCGCTGCGCGCGATCCACGCGGCGGGCATCGTGCACCGCGACCTCAAGCCGAGCAACGTCGTCATGGCGCCGTCGGGGCCGAAGGTGCTCGACTTCGGTATCGCCCGCCCGTCGACCGCGGCGGACGCGACGCGGTGGGTGCGCATCCGCCGCATGCGGCGGGCGTTGCGCGCGCTGCGGCTGCCCTCGCCCGCGACCCTGCCCGGCCCGGAGGCGGGGAGCGGCGTGCCGCGCGACCGGGTCGGCACGCCCGGGTGGATCAGCCCGGAGCAGTACCGGCGCCGACAGGTGACCGACCGGTCCGACGTGTTCCTGTGGGGCGCCCTGGTCGCCTTCGCGGCGGCCGCCCACGACCCGTTCGGGCACGGGCACCCGCGCGAGCTGGCCCGGCGGGTCCTGCACGAGGACCCGGACCTGGACCGGCTCCCACCCGGACTCGACGAACTCGTCCCGCGCGCGATGGCCAAGGACCCCGGCGACCGGCCGGACGCGGCGGAGCTTCTGCGCCTGCTCCTCGCGTCGGAGGGCGCCGCGAACGGCCGCAGCGACGTGACACCGACGGTGCGGCGCGTCCTGCGCGAGCAGTGGACCGACGTGGCCGTGCGGTTCCCGCAGCCGCCCCGCGAGCGCTGGTGGCCGCTGCGCTGAACATCCACCCGCCCGGGAGAAAAGGGAGGACGGCACCCCATCTCCCGGGCGGCGTCACCGCGGCCCCGGGGCGGAACCCCCACGTGCCGCACCGAGGCCGAGCCGACGGTCAGCGGGTGGTGTAGCCGCCGTTGGCGAGGATGGTCTGGCCGGTGATCCACCAGCCGTCGGTGGCCAGGAACCGCACCAGCGGGACGATGTCCTCGATCTTCGTGAGCTGGTTTCCCAGGGCCTGGGACTTGTGGAACTCGACCCGCTCGGGGGTCTCCTGCCCGTAGAAGAACGGGGTGTCCATCGGCCCGGGGGCGACGTTGTTGACGGAGATGCCCCGGTCGGCGAACTCCTTGGCGGCGGCGCGGGCGTAGTGCTCGACCGGCGCCTTGCCCCCGGCGTAGGTGGAGTACCCGTCGGTGAACGCGGCCAGCAGCGACGTGAGGATCGTGATGACCTTGCCGTTGTCGTTCAGGTGCCGGCCGGCCTCCCGGATGAAGAAGTACGCGGCCTTGGCGTTGATGTCGGCCATCCGGTCGTACTCGTCCTCGGTGGTCTCGACGATGGGCTTGCGCAGCACCATGCCGGCGGTGTTGACGGCGACGTCGATGCCGCCGAACCGGTCCTTGGCGGTGGCGAAGAGGCGCTCGACCTCCTCGACCCGGGTCAGGTCGCCCTGGACCGCGACGGCCTTGGCCCCCGCGGCCTGGACCGCCTCGACCGTCGCCTCGGCATCGGGCTCCGTGGCGTCGGAGTGGTAGTGGACGATGACGTCGGCACCGTCGCGCGCCACAGTGCGGCTGACCAGCCCGCCGAGGTTCTTGGCTCCGCCGGCGACCAGTACCGTCTTGCCCGACAGGGAGTGGTTCGTGCTCATGCTGGCTCCTTCGCACCTCGTGCTCGGCTTGCCCGAACATCGTGCGATCGTGCCGCCCGCGGGGTCTTGAACGTTCGGCCGGTCGTGGAACGATCCCGCCCCGGGTGTGCCCGCGGGGTCGGGCAGCGCGTCGGGTGCCCGCCGGTGTGTGCGGAACCCCCAGGCCGCGTTGGACGCAATGGGTAACAATGAGTGTTATGGCACGGTCGATGATCAAGCCGCATCTGCTTCACCTGTCCGGGAGCGGGGACGACCTGGGCCACGCCGTGGTCGAACGCGATGTGGAGCGCGCGGCCGGGAAGGCCGACACGGTGCCGCCTCCGGTCGGTCCGGCCTCCCACGTCCTGGTCGTGCACTCCGGGACGTCGACGAACCTGACCTGGTCGGTCGACGGTCGGGCGCGCCGTGAACGCTTCCACCGCGGCCAGTCCCTGATCAACCCGGCGGGGTGGGCGTCGCGACCGCGGTGGGAGGAGGACGTCGAACTGATGCTGGTCTCCATGGACCCCCGGTGGCTGGAACGCCTGGCCGAGGAGGGCGGCGCCAAGGGGGTGTTCGAGCTCGCCCCGCAGTACCACCTCGACGATCCGCTGCTGGCGATGATGGTCGAACGGCTGGTCACCGAGTACGAGCTCCCCGGCCCCGCGGACACCCTCTACACCCAGGCGCTGGTCCAGGCGGTGGCCGCGCACGTGGTGAAGATGTCGTCGGCACGGTCGGACCGGCTGACACGGGACGGCGGGCTGTCCCCGCGCCGCCTGGCGCTCGTGTCCGACTACATCGAGGCCCACCTGCACGAGCGGCTGCGCCTGGATGACCTCGCGCGGGTGGCGGGGCTGAGCGAATCGCACTTCACCCGCGCCTTCCGCACGTCCACCGGGCAGTCGCCGCACCAGTACGTGCTGCGGCTGCGGCTGGACGCGGCGCGCCGCGCCCTGCTGTCGACCGACGCACCCATCGCGCATATCGCCGACGCGACCGGGTTCGCCGACCAGAGCCATCTGACCCGCATGATGCGGCGCCGTCTCGGGGTCACCCCGAGCGCTCTGCGGGCGGCCCGGATGTCCGGATCCCGTCGTTGATCTCGGCGACGTGCGCCGAACACTAAGACCCGCAGGCGGTAGCCGGCGCGCGTCGCCGAGATCAACGGAAGGGAGGTCGGGGTTCAGCCGTCCTCGGCGCCGCCCGGTGCGGGCAGGGGCGGGGTGCCGTCACCCAGGACGGCGAGCAGGCGGTCCCGGTCGGCCCGCCGGAGCCCCTTGACGACCTGGACGTAGGAGTGCCGCACCATCTCCACCACCTCGTCGTCGGGGACCGTGCCGTCCAGCGCGACGGAGTTCCAGTGCCGCTTGTTCATGTGGTAAGCGGGAGTGACCGCGGGGAACTCGGCGCGGAGTTCGAGCGCCAGGACCGGGTCGCACTTGAGGTTGACCGTGGCCGACCGGTCACCGCCCTCGTCCATCAGCAGCGCGAACATCTTGCCCGCGACCTTGTAGACCGGCACCCCGGCCACGAACGGCTCGGTCTCCACGGCATCGGGAAACCACAGCGCGATGTCGATGAACTGCTCCGGAGTCACCGGATCCCCTCGTCTCGTCCGCGTCGTGCGGGTCGACCGCCGACACGGCCATCCTGGCACCCGGTACCGACAACGCACCGCCACGGCCGCAGGCGCGCGTCGGCGATGCCCTGTGCCCGCGGTGATGCGCTAGGCTCCGCCGTCGAAGCACCGGTACATCGGAGGCCTGTCCGCCCCGTTTTCTCCCGCTTCCGGCGCCCGATTCGTCGCTGCGCCGCTCCCGCAACCGCACTCGTACGTCGACTTCTCCTACCTGGTGGTGGTCATGGCCGGACTGTTCGGACGCTCGCCCAAGATCCCGCGCGACGTCGTGCCCCTGACCGAGGACGCGATCGCCCAGGCCCGGGAGCTGGTCCGCCAGGGCAAGCAGATCAACGCGGTCAAGGTGATCCGCGAGCAGAGCGGGATGGGCCTGGCGGAGGCCAAGGCCATGGCCGACGCCCTGCGCGAGGGCCGACAGGTTCCGGTCGCTCCGGCACCGGGCATGAGCCTGGCGGACCGGGTGCGGCGGCTGCGCGGCGAGGACCGTATCGCCGACGCCGTCCGGCTGGTGGCCACGGAGACCGGCATGACGGAGGCCGAGGCGGCGCTGTTCATCGAGCACCTGGCGTGAGCCGCGGCGGCCGGGCGGCCGCGGCCGTTCAGTGGAGGTTCCGGTAGTAGGTGCGGGACGGCTGCATCAGCACCAGGCCGAGCATCGCGGCGGAGAGGGCGAGGGGGAGGAACGAGACGCCGGGGCTGTCGACCAGCACCCACAGCCACCACAGGGTCATGGCTCCGTGGAAGGCCGCCAGGAGCCACCACACGACCGGCGTCCTGCGACCCATGACCGCCGCGAGGCCGAGGGCGAGCACCGCGTAGGCACCGGTCGCCACCGCTATCCAGAACAAGGCCTCGGACCAGCCGGTCGCGTTCTCCACGCCGTGCTCCAGGAACGCGGCCTCCCGCTGCCCGTCGGTGGTCTGCGGGTCCGCCAGCAGGCCGGTCAGCACGGCGAGCAGGAGCCCGCCCGCGCCCAGGATGACCATCATGACCCGGACCCCGACCAGGGTCCCCGGCATGGACACCCGGGCGGGAGGCCCGTACACGGTGCCCGGCTGCCAGGGCCGGTGCCCCGTCGGCGGATGACCCTGGTGCGGCTGCGCGTACGGGGTGGGCTGCGGGTGGGGGTGGGGGTGGGGCGGATACTGGTGGGGATGCTGACGCGGCGGCTGCGCCCCAGGGTGCTGCTGGGGCCGGTTCGGCTGCTGCGGTGGATACGGCCCCGGTGGGTAGGACATGCGCGATGCTCCCGTTTGATCAGTTCCAGGCGTGCCTGACCAGCCGTGCGAATATATCCGACCCGAATGCGGAGATGGAGTACCGGAAGCGACATCCCGCCGAAATCACCCCTGGCCGAAACAGGCCATGACCGGTCGGCTACTCGTCGACCCTGTTCATTGGTCTTGGGATGCTGCGAGACGAACGTTCCTCTCTGGGGAAGCGTGATCACCCAGCCTTCGGAGCGCAGGAGGGCGACAGCCTGCCGCGCCGTGTCTCTGGCGATGCCGTACTCGGCGACCATCTGCGGCTCCGACGGAACACGGTCCTTCGGCTTGAGTTCACCTGACTTGATGCGCTCACGGATGACACGCGCCACCTGCTGATAGATGGGCGTGGGGTCGAAGTGATCGATGTCCATGCCGCAGGCTCACCAGGAGCCTGGCTACGCGGTGAGCGTTCGCAGAACCGAGTCCGGCGGCACGCGGGGCTCCCAGCCGCAGGCCCTACTTCTCGGCTTCAGGCTCACGAGCAACGACGAAGGTCCCCTTGGCGGGGAGCGTGTACACCAAGCCTTGCTCGCGCAGTGCCCGTACAGCACGGCGTGCCGTCTCCACGGCTACGCCGTATTCCTCGGCCAAGTCGCGTTCGCCGGCCAACCGCGCACCTGGCGGTAGCGCATCGGCCGGGCGGCTCTCACCTCGCCCGGCTTCGATCCGCAGCGCAATATGCCGGGCCACTTCGTCGTAGACGTAGGCGCCCGGGTTGGGATCGTACGGCGGGATCTCTGCCATGCAATGAAGATTAGAGCACTCCTGAGCTGGGCAAATACATGGAGTGCGCTGCACTGCTATGCAGCGCACTGCCACGTGCGGTATCGTCAGTAGGCACAAAAAGACCCCGACGGCAGCGGGCACTGCCTCGGGGCGCGGCCACCAGCTGCTCAAGGAGCTGATGACAAGTGAAGAGTAACCGTCTGCAGGCGCGGTCCGCGAACCGTGTCCGGCCCTATATCGCTGTTCTGGAACACCAGCGCGCCGCCGAGGCGCTGCGGTTCCAGCGGTTCGCCGTCCAGGTCGCTCTGTCCGCTGCGGGGGTGGGGCGATGAGTGGGGACAACGACCCGCTGCTGCGGCTGCTGCGGGAGCACTACCGGCACCGGTGGGCCATCCGGCGGACCGAGAACCTGTGGATCGCGGTCGCCCAGGACCCTGACGCCGACCACGCGCCGACCGTCGTACAGCCCGACATCAACGTCTTCCTCGCCGACCTGGAGAACCCGCCACCGCGGGCGGGCCGGTCCCGGTCGCTGATGTCGGCCGAGTACTTCGCGACCCAGTACAAGCAGGTCGACGACGGCGTGTGGCGCAACACCTCCCCGCCCGGAGTCTGACCTCCCGCGACGCGCGGCCCACCGCCGGGCTGCCGAACACGGCCCCATCGGCCCTCGCGGGTCGGTGGGGTCCTCCTTCGCCGGGATCAACGCAATGGCCAACCCGCGTCGGCCGGCTCGTAACGCCTCCCCCGTATGATCCCGGCAGGTTCGGTGGGTGCGCCCGCCGGGCCGTGTTCGATTCCGCCCCGCTCTACCGTCCCCCGTCTCCGGAGAGGAACCGTGCATGTCGAGACGATTCCGTCCCCCCAGATCCCTGCTGCGCGCCTCGGGCGCGGTGGTGATCGCGTCCGCTCTCGTCGCCACGTCGGTGGTGCCGGCGTCCGCTGAACCGAAGGGGGGCCATGGCGGCGGCAACAGCAGGACGCACTACACGCTGACCATCCTGCACGCCAACGACACCGAGTCGAAGCTCCTCGGTGCCCCCGCGGACGCCGACTACGGCGGCGCCGCCCGGTTCACCTCGCTGATGCACCGGCTGCGGGAGGAGGAGCGCAGTCCCCGGGCCGCCCAGGCCGGCGAATCGCGACGGCGCGGGGTCGTCACCCTGTCGTCCGGGGACATGTTCCTCTCCGGGCCGCAGTTCGCCGCCGGCCAGCAGGACGGCGCGCCCTTCTACGACGCGGTCGCCACCGGCTACGCCGAGTACGACGCGATCTCCATGGGCAACCACGAGTTCGACCTCGGGCCCGACACCTACGCCGACTTCATCGCCGCCACCCCCGGCGACGTACCGTTCCTCGCCGCCAACATCGACGTCTCCGGCGAACCTCGGCTGGCCGAGCTGGAGGAGAAGGGCCGCATCGCGCCGAGCACCGTCGTCAAGCAGCGCGGCGAGCGGATCGGGATCGTCGGCGCCATCACGCCGCTGCTGCCCGCCATCTCCAGCCCCCGCAACGCCGTCGTCGACCCGGACGTGCGCGCCGCGGTCCAGGGCGAGGTGGACGCCCTGACCGCGCAGGGCATCGACAAGATCATCGTCATCTCGCACCTCCAGGGCATCGGTGAGGACAAGTTGCTCGCCCGCGAGCTGCGCGACGTCGACGTGATGATCGCCGGAGGCGGCCACGAGACCCAGGCCTCCCCGGGCACCCCGCTGGTGCCGGGCGACGTCGTGCCCAACGACCCCGAGACCGGCGAACCGCTGGAGTACCCGTTGTGGGTGGCTGACTCCACCGGCGCCGAGGTGCCGATCGTGACCGCCGGTTCCGACTACAAGTACGTCGGCCGCCTCGTCGTCAACTTCGACAGGCAGGGCAACGTCACCTCGGTCGCCGACCGCTCGGCCCCCGTCCGCGTCTCCGGTGTCGGCGACGACGCCGTCGAGCCGCACCCGGACGTTCACGAGGAGGTCCACCAGCCGGTCGAGGCCTATGTCGCGGACCTGGCCGAGACCACGGCCGCGACCGCCGAGGTCGGCCTGGACGGCCGCCGCGATCCGGGGGTTCGCACACAGGAGACCAACCTCGGCAGCCTGATGGCCGACGCGCTGCTGGCCACCGGCCGCGCCAACGCCGCCGAGTACGGTGTGCCCGAGCCGCAGATCGCACTCCAGAACGGCGGCGGGATCAGGAACAACTCGGTGGTCGGCCCCGGGCGGGTCTCCGAGCTGGACACCTACACGATCGCCCCCTTCCCCAACCAGGTGGTGGTCGTCCCGGACGTGCCGCGCGCGCAGGTCAAGGAGCTGCTGGAGAACGCGGTCTCCTCGATGCCCGCCGCCGACGGCCGGTTCGCGCAGGTCGCGGGGTTCGACTTCGGATACGACGCCTCGCGCACCGCCCAGCAGGTCGACGACGACGGCGACGTACTGCGCGCGGGCGAGCGGGTGCGCGACCTTGAGCTGCACGACGGCACCGTCATCGTCGCCGACGGCGAGGTCGTGGACGGCCCGGCGATCTCCGTGGCCACCATCGACTTCTCCGCGCGCGGCGGCGACCAGTGGCCGTTCCGCGGCGCCGACTACACGGTCGTGGGCGCGAACTACCAGACGGCCCTGTTCACCTACCTCACCGACGACCTCGGCGGCCGGGTGACCGCCGCCGACTACCCCGAGGGCGGCTCCGGCCGCATCACCGCCGCCGGGTAGGCGGGGAACCACCCCCCTGTGTCGCCGATCGGCGGTCGAGCGGGGCGCGGCACCGGGCCGCGCCCCGTTCTCGTGCGCCCGGTGCGCGGGACTCCGCCCGCGGGCGGGGGCCGGGGTGCTGCGCGGTTCCGGCGGCGCCGAGGAAGCGGCGGGCCTCGGCCGCGCTGACCAGGCCCAGGCGCCGCGCGGCCGCGACCATGGGCGCGAACTCCGCACGCGGCGCCGTGCCGGCGAGATCGGCGAGGGTGCGCCGCACCGTGGTCAGCCGCACGGGACCCCTGCGGGTGAGGTCACTCCTGCGGATCCACCGGTGGTGGACCAGCAGCGGAGGCGCCGGGCACCGCACCTTGCCCCGCGGCCGGGTGGCCATGTGCACGGCGCCGCCCCACCGCCGCGGATCGCACAGGCCGTGCAGCCGCGCGGCGGTCTCCAGGCACGCGCAGGAGTCGCGCCCCAGTGCGAGCTGCGCCGCCATGACCTCGCGTGGCAGCCCGGGGGCGGCGAGCCGCGGGTCGCCCGCGATCTGCGCGAGCGGCAGGGCCACCTGGTACACGCCGGTGTAGCGGCGCACCAGGTGGCCCGCGTCGACCATGGCGGTGAGCCGCCGCCGACCGAGCCCGGACTCGTGCACCTGCTCGGTGGTGACACACCCGCACTGCCGGGCGGCGACGCGGGCGAGCCGGGTCTGGGCTGCGACGAGCCCCGCGAGCGTGGAGTCCGCGGTGAGGGGGCGGTCCGCCGACACGGCGGCGGGGAGGGGACGGAAGGGGCGGTCAGGTCGGGAACCGATGGGGCGAGCCGCGGCGCGGTCGCTGCTCTTGGCTGAGGTCATGGGTCCAGCGTGGGCGGGCGCGGCCCGGATCTCCATGCCGGTTCCCCGGGCTGTGGACAACCCGGCGCCGCGAGGCCCGGCGATCCCCCGCCGCGGTCAGCGCCGCGGACGGCCGCAGCAGCAGGCGTAGGGCTGCCCCGACATGCACCAGCACGGCGCGGGGTCGTGCGGCGGCCAGTGGGTCACGCCCACCCGCTCGGCCTGGTCGAGCAGGTAGTACTCGCGTGTGCCCGGCTGGTCGTCCGGCCCCGACGGAAGCCGCTGCACGATCTCGTGGTCCTCCACCCTGACCGGCACCAGGAGCCGCCGCCACACCCCGTGCGTCTCCGCGGCGATCTGCCACAGGACCTCGCTGCGCTGGTAGTAGAGCTCGGCGTCGACACCGGGCGGCAGCGCCTCCGCGGCCGCGGCGCGCTCGACCTCGCTCCGCGGGAAGTAGGGGGTCAGCACGGGCGCACCGGTGTCGGGGTGCTCGCGCATGCACTTCGCCTCGGCTTCGATGTCCTCCTGGAACAGGAGGAAGTCCAGCTCGTCCGGTGGGAGCCCGAGCTGTGTCCGCACCGCGGTCCGGTTGCGGCCCGCCTGGCGCCGGTCGCGCTGCGCCGCACCGTCGGCGGGGCACTCCAGGGTGAGGGCGCAGGTGTACCAGTGCAGCGCCCGTTCGAGATCGCCGTCGGCCGCCCACAGCGAGCCGAGCTGCTCGGCGGTGTGCACGGTGGGGGCGCAGCGTTCGAGCACTTCCAGCTCGGCCATGGCGCGCTCGGGTTGGCCCTGCTCCCGCAGGAGCATCACCTTGAAGTAGCGGGCGCTGAGCGACACCTGGCGGTCGCCCTCGCGGATCAGGCGGTCGCAGAACTCCAGCGTCCGCGCCTCGGGGTCGGCCACGCCGGCTCTGCGCGAGGCCGACCGAAACTGCAGCAGCCCGTGGATGGTGGATCTCCCGTCGCGCCACGCCATGCGCCGCGCAACGGCGATCCGATCCTCATCCCGCTGCCAGCGGCCGAATTCGGAACCCTTCCACATGCGGCGAATATAGTGCGCACATCCTCACGGCATCCGGCTTTTCCGCATATTCACCCGCCTCTCCCCCGAAGCACGCCCGCCTCTACCGGTGATCACGGCAAAAAGTGTCGATTTCACCCACTCTGCCCCGTCAAGTGCCGTGATGATCACGGAAACCGAAACCCCCGGTATCCTCCCGACATGCCCGTCCTCCCCCGGGGCCGCTTCACCCCCACCCGCTTCTCGGCCGCGCTCGCCCTCGCCGCGACGACCGCCCTCCTTTCCGCTTCCGCGGCCGCAGCGGACACCGTCGACTCCGCCGATGCCGGCGACGCCTACGTCCACACCAGCCCCGCCGCGTTCTTCGCCGAGCCGATCTCCGAGGAGCCCGAGGGCGCGGCGGCCATCTGATCGACGCACGCAGTTCGCCCCCGTGGCCGCCCCCTTCCACGTGGTGGCCACCCCCAAATCCCTGTCCGGCCACCTTTCCGGAGACGACCTCGTCGCCGCCGTCCAGGACCGCGTGGGCCACGAAGGCCTCTACGTACACATGGCCATCGGCCACCGGACGCTCGACGCCTTCACCACGCCGGGCGTGGACCTGCCGCTCGCCGACGCGCGGTCGGTGCTGCCGACGGACGACACCCTCACCCACCCCGTCCGGACACCGCGGGTCGCCGAGCGCTACGTGGACGCCCTGCTCGACCCCGACCTGCCCGAACGCGCCAACGGCCCCGCCGGCCCGGGCTTCATGACCGGGACGGTGGCGGCGGTCCTCGCCGGGGCCACCGCCGCCGACGTCCGGGCGCCTCCGGGCACCGCCCCCGAGTACCGGGACGCCCACGACCCGCCGGCCGCGCCGCCCGGCACCTGGCCCCGGGCGGGGAAGGCGGCCCGGACGCACCGGTGCGCGTGGCCGGCCCGCCGCACGGCCCCGGCTTCGGCCGCGGCAGCACCGGTGTCGGCGGCATCCGCCCGATGCGCCAGCACTGCCGCGAGCGGGACGCACACCGCCGCGCCCCCTGCGGGGGCACGCGGGCGGACGATGACGCGACCGGAGCCGCGGACAGAGGCCGAGAGGCACCCAGAAGGCGGTTTCACGTCCCGTTTCCGTTGATCTCGGGGATACCGACCGAATAACGACGAGTATTACGTCGATATCTCCGAGATCGACGAAAGGGCGGGAATCGGGAACCTCCACAGGGGAATTCCGTGGAATCGAAGCGGCGGTGAGCGAACTCCCCCGGGCGTGTTCCGTGCCGCAGGAAGACCGGCCCGGCTAGCATTACTCCCTATCGAACCCCGTCGCACCGGCATCGCTTCACGATTGGAATCGAAGCACGCGGCGGGAACGGCGGTGATTTCCGCGCCGACAACGCACCGCGGCCGCCACCGTTTTCGGGCATTGGCGACGTACGGCCGTCATTCATTCACGGGGGTTTCCACCATGCCGCTGCCGCGGTCGCGACTTCCACTCCTGCTGCTGGTCATCGCAGTGGTCGGGGTCGGGCTCATCATCACCGCGCGCACGGCGGACGCCGTGGGGTGGACGGCGGCCCTGGGGCTTGCCGCCACCGGTGCGGTCGGCCTCGCGATCGGCGTACTCGCCCTTCTGATGCGGCGGGTGATCGTGCAGATCCGCCGACTCGGCCGCACACTCGACACCAACACCCGCAGCATGTCGGAGGCGATCGGCGAACACCGCGTCGAATTCACCGAGATCATCGAGGGAACCCGCACCGAACTCGCCGGGTCGGTCGACCGCGTGCGCGCGGCCGTCCGGGAAATCAACGGGAATCTCGACCACATTCGCCCGACCCCCGCCAACGGCTCCGAAGCCCATCACTTCGAGCGGTTTCCGAGAATCACCGACCGCATCCCCCTCCCGCAGGACAACGGCGACCCCCGGCCGACCGACGAACCGGAACCGGGCGACGACCAAGGGCCGGGAGGCTGCGAGATCATGCAGGTCCGCCCGTTCGCCCCGACACCGCGCGGCTGGGCGGCCTCACCGGACGTGCAGCGGTTCGTCGCGCTGGCGGTCCTGGAGCGCCAACCCGCCCTTCTCGTCGAATGCGGGAGCGGGACCAGCAGCATCTGGCTCGGCGAGACCCTGCGCCGAACGGGCACCGGACGTCTGGTGGCGCTCGAACACGACGAGCGCTACGCGCGGCTCACCCGGGACATGGTGGCCGCCCACGGGCTGGACGGGATCGTCGAGGTGCGGTTCGCGCCGCTGGCCGACTGGCGGCCGCCCGGCGACGACGCCGGCACCGCCGCCGCCCGGCGCTGGTACCACCTCGACTCCATACACGACCTCGCCGGAATCGACATGCTCTTCGTCGACGGCCCGCCCACCGACGCGAGCGCCGAGGCCCGCTACCCCGCCGGCCCCGCCCTGCTCCCGCTGTGCTCGCCCTCCGCCCTCGTCGTCCTCGACGACGCCCAGGCCGCCGACGGCCGCGCCGTCACCGAGCGCTGGCTGGACGACCACCCCGCACTACGCCGTGAGGGCCTGTCCGGCGACATCGACGTGCACGTCTTCACCTGGGAACGGGGAACGCGGTGATACCCGACACGGTGCGTGCCGCACTGGAGCTGTCGGGCCACCAGGGCGCGGTGCTGTGCCACATCGGCGGTGACACGGCCCGCGACCTGCTCCCGGCCCGCCCGCCCGGGAAGGGCGACCGCGTCCTCGACCTCGACGACGCCGTTCCCGAGGCCCCCGGCGACCCCGCGCCCCCCGGTACCGGCACCGACGCGCGGCCGACCCCGGTCGGCCTCGCCGTCCTCATCGCCGCCACGCCCGCCGACCTGCGACGCGCCGTCCTCCCCAGCGAGGCGCTCCCGGCCTCCGCCCACCTCCTCCTCGGCATCCGCGCCCTCCCGAGGAACGGCACCCCGCCGTTGCCCTCGGCCCCCGGCCTGAACCAGTGGGCCGACCTCCACACCCTGCACGCCCAACGCCACGCCGACGACGCCTGGACGTGTGAGTTCCGATTCCTGGAACCGGTCGCCGTGCGGGAGGCGGTACTGGCGGTGGCCCGCGCGGTCGGCGGCGGCCGACGCCAGCGGCCCGCCTCACCCCTCGCCGGTCTGAGCGGCCCGGACGCCTCCCTGTGGTGCCCGGGCGACCCGACGGCGGTCGCGGTCCCCGATCCGGGCGGCCCCGTGCCCCTGCTCAGGGCGGCTCCCGTCGCCGACATCGCGCTGCGCTCCCATAACGGCCGGCCGCCGCACTGGACCGACGACACGGTCGCCTGCACCGACCGGCCCGGCCTCGCCACACTCTCCTGGGCGCGCCTCGGCCACGGCGGCGACGGCACACGCCTGCGCGACCTGCACCCCGGCGCGCTGGACGTCGACGACGTCCCCCCGATCGACGAGCGCGCCGTCAACCCGACCGGTTTCCGGTCGACGCCCGGCCCGCACATCGGCGGCCTGGTCCCCCGCCCGGACCGGTGGGCCGTGGTCGTCGGCAGGACGGTCCTCCTCCGTGTCCCCGACTCCGGCACCGTCACCGACGTCGACCTCGACCGGCTCCGCCACCTGCGCGGGGTACGCGTGGAATGGCACCGGCACAGCGGGCCCCTGGCGGCCGTGCGCGCGGTCGCCGGCCTGGCGGCGGGCGGTGTGCCGGTGTTCAGCGACCCGGTGCCCCGGTGGGGCCGGTGCCTCGGCGACGACCTGTGCTCCCTGCTCACCTCGGTCACCGCCGACGACCTGGCCGACCCGCTCACCCGCGAGGAGCACAGCGTGCGGCTGCGCCGGGCCGCGCTGCGCACCCACGGCTCCCTGGCCCGCTGGCGGCGGATCGGCGCCGGCGCCGGGTTCCCGGTTCCTCCGGAGCCGTCGGTCTCGGTCGTCCTGTGCACCCGACGCCCCGGGCTGCTGGACTTCGCGCTGCGGCAGATCGCCCTGCAGCGCGGCGTCGACCTCGAAGTGGTCCTGGGTCTGCACGGTGTGGAGCCGGACCTCCCCGAGGTGCGCGCGGCCGTCGCCGCCTTCCGCGCCTCCGGGCGCGAGATCACCGTCCACGCCGCCGACGGCGGCACCCGCTTCGGAACGGTGCTGAACCGGCTCGCGGCCAAGGCGGGCGGGAGCGTCATCGCCAAGATGGACGATGACGACTGGTACTCGCCGGACCACCTCTCCGACCTGCTGCTGGCCCGCGACTACTCGGGGGCCGACGTGGTCGGGTGCCCCGACGAGTACGTCTACGTGGTCGACCTGCACCAGACGATCCGCCGCCCCGCCGAGGTGGAGCGGACCGTCCCGGCGGTTTCGGGGGGAACCATCACCATGGACCGCGCCGTCCTGGAGGACATGGTCGCGTTCCGCCCCCTCGCCGTCTCCGAGGACAACCAGTTCCTGCACAACGTGGTGCGCTCCGGCGGCCGCATCTACATCACCCACGGGCTCGGCTACGTGACGCGCCGCTGCAGGTCAGGCCATACGTGGGACGACGGGACCGCGTTCTATCTGCGCCGCGGCGGCCAGCAGTGGTACGGGTGGCGGCCCAGTGCCCTGCTGGACTGCGATCCCTCGCTCGTTCCGCAGCCGCCGCACACCACCCGAGCAACGCACATGGAGAGAGACAGTGACGGTCGTCGACAAGGCATCGCCTGAACCAGGGGGCGTGGCACCGCGGAGCGAGGAGTCGGGGCCCGTCCTCCACCAGCCGCGGATCCGCCGCAACGACTACTCCGTGCTGATACCGCCGCAGCTCGGCGAGTGGACGCCCACCCTGGACGTGTCGGTGGTCATCCCCGCCCACGGCAACGCCGACAAGCTGCCCCTGGTGCTGGCCGCGCTCGCCGCGCAGAGCTACCCCGAGCGCCTCATGCAGACCGTCGTCGTCGACGACGGCAGTGACCCGCCGCTCACCCTGCCGGAGATCCGGCCGGAGCGGACCCGGATCGTGCGCCCCGACCCGTCGGTGTGGGGGCCCGGCGGCGCGGTCAACACCGGCGTGGCGGTCTCGGAGGGGGCGGTGGTCCTGCGCCTCGACTCCGACATGCTGATCCACCGCGACCACGTGGAGTCGCAGCTGCGCTGGCACCACCGGGCCGACTACCTCGGTGTGATCGGCGACAAGCGGTTCGTGGACTTCACGCCGGGCGACCTCAGCGCGCAGGAGGCCTTCGAGGCCGTCCGCGACGGGCGTGCCGCCGAGCTGTTCGGCCGTGACAACGGGCCGGAGGTGTGGATCGAGCGGATCCTGAACCGTACCGACCGGCTGCGCTCCGAGGGGCCACGCGCCTACCGGGTGTTCACCGGCGCCACCTGTTCGGTGCGCCGCGAGCTCTTCGACGCCGTCGGGGGCATGGACCCCACGCTGCTGCTCGGCGAGGACGTCGAGCTGGGGTACAGGCTCGCCCAGGCCGGGGTGGTCTTCATCCCCGAACTGGGGGCCGGCGCCTGGCACCTCGGCGAGGCGCGGACGCGGATGCGCCACGAGGAGGCCACCCGCTACCGGATCCCCTCCGTCGGACACCGCATCCCCGACTCCGACCTGCGGCGGGACATCCGCGGGCGGCGCTGGCAGGTGCCCTACGTCGACGCGGTCATCGACGTCGGCGACCACCCCTGGGAAAGGGTCCGCGACACCGTCGACGGCCTGCTGACCGGTGAGGTCGACGACGTCCGCGTCACGCTCGTCGGGCCGTGGGCCGAGCTGGACGCCGACGAAAGGCGGGCTCCGCTCGACGACCCGCGCCTCGACCTGCGCCTGCTGCGGGAGACCTACCG
Organism: Nocardiopsis mwathae; assembly: GCF_014201195.1. Lineage (NCBI taxonomy): Bacteria > Bacillati > Actinomycetota > Actinomycetes > Streptosporangiales > Nocardiopsidaceae > Nocardiopsis > Nocardiopsis mwathae. Next base: position 3,953,581 of record NZ_JACHDS010000001.1, read on the forward strand.
GACGGACGACCGTGTGCGGTTCGGCGATGTCCCCCCGGTTCGGGACGGTGCCGTGCCGTTCCGGTTCACGCTTCCCGCCGACAGCCGCCCCACCCGCTGGGCCCTGCGCACGCTGATCGAGACCGCCGACCGGGAACGCGCCGGGCTGGTCGGGGTGCTGCTGCGCGGCTCCGGCGAGGAGGCGCCCTATCCGCGCCTCGAACGCACCGCCGCCTTCGCCCGCGCCTACCGCCTCGGCGCGACGGCCGCCGACGTGGACCGGCTCGTCGACGAGATCTACGGAGTGCGGTGGGTGGACGGGGACGGTGTGTTCGCCGACGACCGCGAGCACCGCGAGCCGACACCCTGCTGTGCGTGCCAGGAGAAGCTGGAGGACGCCCGGCGCCAGGCCGGTCGGGAGCGGATCCGCGCCGAACGGGAGCGCGCCCGTGCCGACCGGTACGACCGCCAGCTGCGGTGGCTGCGTGAGTCCCCCTCGCCCGGGCTGTGGCGACGCATCCTGCCCGAGCGCTGGTCGCGCGACTGAGAAGCGTCCCCTGCCCTCCGGGGCAGGGGACGCTCCGGCGGCGCGGGCCGTCGGAGCCGGCTCAGCCGACCTTGAGGACGCCGCCCCGGTCTCCGGAGGCGGGCCCGGGAGCGGCGGCCGGGCGGGCGGGGGCGGGGGTGCGGCGCCAGGTGGGGATCTCCAGGTTGGTGACGGCGCGGAGCACCCACTCGATCGGGCCGTAGGTGTGCACGGCCATCCAGCGGGCGCTCAGCCACAGCTGGGCCGCGTAGATCGCGACGGCGATCAGCAGTACGTAGGCCGGGGCGACCCGGCCGACCAGGCCGAAGCCGAACCCGGTGAAGATGATCGCGCAGATCAGCGACTGGCCCAGGTAGTTGGACAGCGCCATGCGCCCGGCCGGGGCCAGCGCGGCGGCGAGCCGCGCGCCGCGCTCGCTCTGGAAGAACCGCAGCAGCGTGGCGGCGTAGGCGGCGGACAGGAACGGGCCGGTGAGGATGACCATGGACAGCGCGTAGACGTCGCTGGTGCCGCCCATGTCGGCCAGGGCCAGCGAGCCGACCAGGCCGACCGGGAAGCCGATCCACTGGACGAGGCGCAGCGCGCGGTCGTGGGCGCCGACGTCGGCGAGCACCCGGTGGCGACCGGCGGCCAGACCGACGAGGAACGCGGCGAAGGCGACCGGACCCTGCATGCCCACCAGCGCGACCGCCATGTGCGGCAGCGCCTGCACGTGCTCCATGATCACCGTGGCGGGGCTTGCGGCGAGAGCAGCCGTGGTGTGGGCACCGGCGGCCAGCGCGGCGTCGGCGTCGAACGCCGCCATCCCGCTCAGCCCGAGCCAGCGGAACTGGATCACGACCAGGCCGACCAGCACCGCCGCCGTGATGAGCGCGGTGCGCGCCGTGACCCGGTGCATCGCCAGCAGCAGCAGGCCGAGCAGGGCGTAGGTGGTGAGGATGTCGCCCTGGAAGAGCAGCACCGCGTGCAGCGCCCCGATGACGAACAGCCCGCCCAGGCGGCGCAGGAAGCGCCACCTGAAGTCGACGCCCTTCCGCTGCGCCGAGTCGAGCTGCAGCGTGAAGCTGTAGCCGAACAGGAACGAGAAGAGCAGGTAGAACTTCGTCTCGAAGAACATCGCCACGAACCAGTGCACGCCCTTGTCCATGAGGGACGTGAAGGCGGGGTCGTGCACCTGGTGGAAGGTGTAACCCGAGGCGAAGAAGCCGATGTTGACGACCAGGATTCCGAAGAGCGCGAAGCTGCGCAGCGCATCGAGGTCGAGGATCCGCCGCTGCGGAGTGGTCGGCTTGGAGGGGCTGTTCACCGCGCTTGTGCTCATGTCGTCGAAGGTACTGATCAGGCGACTCACCAGGCCATATGCCAGGCTTGCCGGTGCGGGGTGGGGGACGTCTTCACACACAGTGGTGGCGTGGGAACGTGGTGAGTGGTGCCTGCACCCCTCCCGCCCGGCGCCGCAGAGCCGAGGCCGCCGGTCCGCGGCCCCCGGTCAGGAACCGCCCACCAGCACCACTCCCAGGACGGCCGGTTCGTCGCCGCGGTTCGACCAGGTGTGGTCGACCCTGTCCCGGACGAGCACGTCACCGGGGCCCAGCTCCACCTCGCGGCCGTCCAGGACGCAGACCACCGTCCCGGCCAGGACGATGAAATAGCCGGTGGCGGCGTCGGTACCCGGCCCCACGCCGACCGGGCCACCATCCGCCGCCTCACCGCCCACGCCCAGCACGCGCCGGACATCGGGCTCCTGCCGGCTCTCCCTGCCACCGGTACCCTCCCGCCGCACCCGGTCCGGCTGGAGGTAGAACATCCGGAAAACGCTGCCACCCCGCGGCGGGCCGGAATCCTCCACTACGACGGGGACACCGCGCTCCCCACCGCCGGTGCGCCAGAAGTCGTCGACCGCACCGGCGGCGCCCTCGGCCCGGGCCGGGGTGGCCTCGGACAGGGCGGCGGGGCGGCCGTCGCCTCCCGGACTCGCGATGAGGAGGCGCGCGGAGGCGGGGAGTGGCGGCAGGTCGCGCCGACCGCGCCGGGTGCGGCAGGAGAAGCGCGTCCGGTGGCCGCCGCTGTCGGGGGCGTCGCTCGGCGCGCTCTCCGCGCTCTCCGCGCTCTCCGCGGTGTCGGCGGTGTCGGCGGGGCGCTCCGTCCCGTGCGGCGGGCGGATGGACTCGGCGAGCAGGGCGCCCAGCGCCTCCTGCTCGATGGCGAGTGCGGCGTCGATTCCGGCCATGGCCGCGACGCGGTAGGCGGTGGAGACGAGCGTCGCCCGCGCGGTGGAGGCGTCGTGGGGTGCGGCCGGGCGCGCCGGGGTGGCGGGGGCGGCCGCCATCCGGTGCCCGAGGCGGTCCCAGGGCTGCACGGGGTCCGGGTTGGCGGCGATCCACGCCTCGGCCTGGTGCTGCAGGGCGTCGGAGTCGGGGGCGATCTCCTCGACCAGGCCGAGCGCCCGCGCGCGCCGGGGCGGGTAGGCGGCGTCTTCGTGTAACAGGTTGGCCAGCGCCGCCGCCGGCCCCCAGCGGTGCACGACGCGCGAGACGCCCCCGGCGAGCGGGAGCAGGCCCGCATCAGCGTCAGGGAGCCCGACCCGGGACCCGTCGTCCTCGACGGCGATGCGGTGGTGGCAGGCGAGCGCCAGCTCGAAGCCCGCCCCCAGCGCGCTGCCGTCGATGGCCGCGACGACGGGGACACCGAGCCGCTCCAGGCGGCGCAGGGTCGTGCGCAACGTGCCCAGGGCGGCGTCGCGGCCGCGCCGGTCGCAGGCGAACCGCTCCAGCGTCGCGGGGGCGGTGCCGAGCATGAACGTCGGCTTGGCCGAGGTGAGGATGACCCCGGTGATGTCCTCCCGGGACCGGTGGAGGTGGTCGACCGCATCCGACAGCGCGTCGATGAGGCCGCCGGTGAGCAGGTTGGCGCCGTGCCCGTGCCGGTCGAGGACGAGGGTGACGACGCCGGTGAAGTCGAGGTGCCACCGCAGCGGGCGGGGCGGCGAGGCGCTCGCGGCCATCATGGGCGGATCCGGGCGGCGGGACTCGGGGGTGTCCCGGCGATCCCGGGGGCGGCTTCGGGGCACTCATGGGCCGGGGTCGGCCGGGGCCCTCGCATCTCGTCCTCGGTGCGGGTCAGCATCTCGCGGACCACACCCCTCGGACCGGGGAGCGGCGCGAGCGCCCACCGCAGCGGCGGGCGCTCGTCGGCACCGGGAGGGGCGGACACTCGCAGGGGACCGAGGATTCGCACACCATCATCACGTCCTTACCGGAGGACGGCGAAGGACACCGCGACCCGCCGACGTTGTCACGGTCGGCCTTCACCTCTCCCGTCGTCAGGCCCGAAGGCGGGAGTCAGCATGGTCTGCCGAGGATACGCAGCACCGCGATCAGCAGCAGCCTATGCAGCTCGGCGCGGTCCTCGTCGGTGTGCGGGGCCGTGAGAACGTCGTGGCACCGCTTGAAGACCATGCCCAGGATCATCTGGACCAGGGGGCGCGCGTCCCCCGCGTCCCGGGGGAGCAGGTCGGCGAACCGCGCCTCCTCGACCGCTTCGCGCAGGGCCTCCTCCCAGGGGGCCATGTGGCCCTGCCACCACTCCGGCTCGGTCGTCTTCGTCTCGAAGGACGTGGCCATCGCGGCGCCGAGCAGCCCGCCGGAGTCCTCCCAGAAGGCGATGAGGTCGTCGAGGAGGCGGCCGATGTACTCCTCGAAGCCCTCCATACGCCCGAACCGCAGGTCGACACGGGACATCAGGGCGGTGAACCGCGCGTCCATCGCGTCGCGAAGGATCTCGGTCTTGGCGTCCTGGTCGCCGTAGTAGGTGTAGACGCTGGAGTGGCTGATGCCGGCTCCGGCGGCGACCTCGGTCACCGAGATGTCCCGAAACGACTTGTGCCGCAGCAGGTCGGCCAAACTCTGCTGGAGTTGCAGCTGGCGACGAAGGCGCCGAGCGGCACTGTCCTCGGCGTTCTGGCTGCGCCGGAGGCGCGGAGATTCAGGCGGGGTCATAGTGCAGAGGGTAGATGCTGCGATCACACCCCTATTCCCCCTCTCCCACCTGCAACCTTAGATCGCAGTTACTCAACAGTGTGTTTGTTTCAGACGATACAGTGTTGACGATTCGGCACAGAGTTGCAAGACTCACTCTCGGTCGAACGCACGCAGCACGCGAGCGATCACGACGACGCGCTGGAGGGGGAGGACGGCCGCCGGCCCGGCTCTCCGTGGACGGCACAGAGGAGCGCCCCGGCGTCCCCTCCCCCTCCTTCGCCCTTCGCCCGGCGACCGGCGCCCGGCGACCGGCGACCGGCGACGAGCAGCACCCTGCCCGAGCCCGGTCGGCACCCTCGAAGCGGATCCCTTGCTTCCGTTGTTCTCGGGGCTGTCGACCGAATTCTCGTCGGTGTTCGGTCGACAGCCCCGAGATCAACGGAGGAAGGCGCGGGAAAGCACTTTCCCTAAGTGGGCGCCGGATCCAGGCGGGCTGGGCGCCCGGATCTGTGGTTTCCGGCCGGCTGAAACCCCCTCCCGCAATGACCATGGGATTCAATCGGACGAAACGGAAATCGTCGGATGCGAGCCCATGCTCGTCTTCAGCGAGACCCCAGGGCTCCCGGATCGCGGAAACCGCTGCACGCGAAGCGGAAAAACGGGCTTCCGGCCGACCCGAACCGTCGATCGGCTCGCCCACAACGTCCAACCGAGCCCGAAAAGCCACCGGACAGCGCTTCCCCACCCTCTCCTCCGATGATCTCGGCAGAGGAGAGTCGGTCACCCCGCGGGGTGACCGACGGGGGCGGCAGCCGCTTGCGGCCTCCACCGACTCCAGGTCAGCCGCGGACCAGAGGGGCGGTGGCGCAGCGGACGCCGCCGCCGTTCTGCGACACCTTCGCGAACGAGATGTCGTCGACGACCTCGACACCGCGGCGGCGCAGCTCTCCGATCAGCCGGGTGTGCTCACTCGGGACGATCACCCGGTTCGGGGCCAGGCAGAGGGTGTTGCACCCCATGGCGCGAGCCTCCTCCTCGGTCGCGTCGATGACCTCCCAGTCGGCGATGAGGTCGGGGAGACCGCCGGTGAACGCGGGACGATGGGCGATGGCGAGTCCCGGCCGGACGACCGCGAGGACGCAGTCGAGGTGGAGCCACGTGTCGGCCAGCTGCACCTGGTGGACCCGCCGACCGCCGGCGTGGCGGCGCAGCCAGTCGACGCCCGCGCGGTTGCTGGCCAGACCGGAGTCGCCGACGAGGATGTCGTCGTCCAGCAGGAACACGTCGCCGCCTTCGAGGAACGGCCCCGGTCCGTCGGGCCGCTCGATGTCGAACTCGCTCGGCAGCGGGGGCGGCGCCGCGATCCAGCAGGCCTCGGAATCCTCGGCGAGCCGGGCGGCGAGCGCATCGCGGAAGGCGAACGCCTCCTTGCGGCGCCCCGGGATCATCAGCGAGGCCTCGATGACCGCAGAACCGACGACGATGATCGGGTCGCGGGCGAACACCGGTGCTCCGCCCGGCACCACGTACCGCGACTCCGCATCGGTGAACGGCCGAGGCCGGTGGACCCGCACCCCGTCGGCCTCGAACAGCGCCGCGAGGTCGTCGAGCTCCCGTGTGACGGCGTGGACCTCCTCGGGCGGGTAGACGTCCAGCACCGGTCGGCCCGCGTTCCTGTCGAGGAACTCGACCTCCTCCGGGGAGAGACGGATGTACTTCACGGCGGAGTACGACAACGGCATCACCAGCCCGTCGGGATCGTTGGCGCCCACCACGACCTCGCGCAGCGGCGCGAACTCGTTCCGCACGGAGATGGCCTCGGTGCGGGCGCTGTCGGGCTGCTTCATGGACCCCGCGAGTGTTGTGTGACGAACCGGACCCGTCTGTTCCTCCGGCATGCGTGCCACCTCCCTGTTCTGCCGCCCCCCTTGTGCGCCCGGCCGCGCCACGGGCGACACTCACTCCCAGGGTCACAACGGCGCCCCCGGATTCCTTCCGCCGCGGGGATGAAGTTCGGCCGACCGGCGTCCCCCGTTCGATGTACGCCGAGCCGCTGCGCCACCACCTGGCCCGAGCTGACCAGCGCGATCCGCGCCTCCCTCCCCGCCTGACGGACGCGCCTCTCGCCCACGCACCGTCCCGATCCGGTGGCCGCGTCACGTCCGCGCCCCGGTCCGGACGTCCTCGATGGCGTGGGAGACCATCCGGAAGAGTTCGAGGCCGAGGTCCTTGCCGGCGGCACGGAACAGCTCCGGGTACAGGGCGGGGTAGGTGTTCTCGTCGACGATGATCGGGGAACCGCCGTGGAGGATCATGTCGAAACCGATGATGTGCGCGCCCAGGGCCTTCTGGGCACGTAGGGCCTGCTCGGCGTAGGCCGGGGGGACCTCGCACGCGTCGACGCCACCGCCCTCCCCGCCGGGGTCGTAGACCTTGGCGGCGCCGCCTCCCATCTGCGCCCACCGGTGCGGCCGTTTGCGGTAGCCGTACATCAGCGAGCCGTTGATGACGGTGGCCGAGATCCAGTCGGCGGGGTCGTTGTCGTAGAAGCGCTCCAGCAGGTACGTGCCGTCGGGGGCCGTCGGCACGGCGCTGGTCAGATAGCCGACCAGGTCGCGCAGCGTGGGGTAGCCGTCGATGAGGAGCACCCCGGTGCCGAAGTAGCCCCGGCGCGGCTTGAGGACCGCCTTCCCCCACTCGGCGAGGACCGGTTCCGCGGCCGCCACGTTTCCCTGGTGGATCAGCACCGAGTCGGGCACGGCCACCCCGGCACGCCTGAGCGCCAGGTGGGCGCGGTGCTTGTCCACGCCGTTGGCCAGGCCCTCCGGGTCGACGATCACCCGGGTGTCGCGGCTCAGGTTCTCCAGGGCCTCAAGGTGGTAGCTGTGCGGGCCGCGGTCGATCTGCGCGTACCAGACGTAGAGGTCGAGGTCGTTGAGGCAGAGGCCGCCGTGGTGGACGCGCCCGTTGCGGATGTGGGTCCGGTCGATGTTGAGGCCGTGGACGAACTCCACACCGTCGAGGCCGTCGAGGTCGGCCAGCAGGGCAAGGCACCGCTCCTGGTCGTCCGCGGGGATCGTGTGCACCGGCAGTCGGCGCACGGCATCGGAGGTTCCGATCGGCGCCGTCGACAAGAACGTACCGACTCGCAACGCGGCGTCCCCTCCCTTGTCAGGCCCACAGCACCACCCGAATATAACGCTGCGTAACCGGTTGAGGTCGTCCGCGACGCCGATGTGGGACAGGTTCGGTTCGGTGTCCGGGTGGAGTGCAGACGGGTGGAGTGCAGAATGGAGGACCGCCGCACATCGCACCTGTTGTGCCGGTTCGCCCCGGTGCAGGCATGGACGTCCGCCCGTCCCGAACCCCGGAGAGTCATTCACGTGCTGCCCGTAAAGTCCGTCCTCCTGTTCATCCTCGCCGCCCTGTTCGAGATCGGCGGGGCCTGGCTGGTGTGGCAGGGCGTGCGCGAACACCGCGGCCTGCTGTGGGTCGGTGCCGGCGTCATCGCCCTGGGACTCTACGGTTTCGTCGCCACGCTGCAGCCCAATGCCGATTTCGGGCGCATCCTGGCCGCCTACGGCGGCGTTTTCGTCGCCGGCTCACTGGCCTGGGGCATGGTCATGGACGGCTACCGCCCCGACCGCCTGGACATCGTCGGCGCCCTGATCTGCCTGGTGGGCGTCGCCGTGATCATGTACGCCCCGCGCGGCGCGTGAAGACCGCGACGCCGACACGAACTCCACCGTCCGAAATTCGAGTTCTCGAATCGATCGCCACACGAAGGGCTTGGGGAGGTGGGGTGAGTCCCGGCACCGGTGTTCGTCGAGGCGGGAGGGGGCGGCCCCGCTGCGGTTCCGGCCGTTGCGGGGCCGCCGTGTCCGGTTCGGGGTCGGGTGGCGGGCCCGAGCCGGGAGGGGGCGTGTTCCTACCGGCTCGGGACGGGACCCGCAGGTGACGTGCGAAAGACGTCAGGCTTCTTCGACGCTGCTCGGTTCGCGGCGGCCGAGGTCGATCCCCAGTTCTTCCGCTGCACGGAAGACGTCTTCGTCGGTGTCGCGCATCTCGATGGACATACCGTCACTGGACAGCACCTCCACGTTCAGACAGAGCGACTGCATCTCCTTGATGAGCACCTTGAAGGACTCGGGGATGCCCGGCTCGGGGATGTTCTCGCCCTTGACGATCGCCTCGTAGACCTTCACACGGCCGACGACGTCATCGGACTTGATGGTGAGCTGTTCCTGCAGGGCGTAGGCGGCGCCGTAGGCCTCCAGCGCCCAGACCTCCATCTCGCCGAACCGCTGGCCGCCGAACTGCGCCTTACCACCCAGCGGCTGCTGGGTGATCATCGAGTACGGACCGGTGGAGCGCGCGTGGATCTTGTCGTCCACCAGGTGGTGCAGCTTGAGGAAGTAGGTGTAGCCGACGGAGATCGCCTGGTCGAAGGGCTCGCCGGTGCGGCCGTCGAACAGCTGCGTCTTGCCGTCGGTACCGATGAGGGAGTTGCCGTCCTCGTCGGGGAGGGCCGACGTGATCAGGCCGCTGAGCTCGTCGCCGTGCAGGCCGTCGAAGACGGGGGTGGCCACGTGCGAGTTCGGCGGTGCCTCGGCCGCCCCGATGTCGTGGAGCGCACGCTTCCACGGCTCGTCCGTGCCCTCGACATGCCAGCCGTTCTTGGCCAGCCAGCCCAGGTGGACCTCCAGCACCTGGCCGATGTTCATCCGGCCCGGCACACCCAGCGGGTTCAGGATGATGTCGACCGGCGTACCGTCGGCCATGAACGGCATGTCCTCCTGCGGAAGGATCTTGGCGATCACACCCTTGTTGCCGTGCCGGCCGGCCAGCTTGTCACCATCGGTGATCTTGCGCTTCTGCGCCACATACACACGCACCAGCTCGTTGACACCCGGCGGCAGCTCGTCGCCCTCGTCCCGGCTGAACACCCGAACACCGATGACCTTGCCCGACTCACCGTGCGGCACCTTCAGCGAGGTGTCGCGCACCTCCCGCGCCTTCTCCCCGAAGATCGCCCGCAGCAGCCGCTCCTCCGGCGTCAGCTCGGTCTCGCCCTTCGGCGTCACCTTCCCCACCAGGATGTCGCCGTCCACGACCTCCGCGCCGATCCGGATGATCCCCCGGTCGTCCAGATCCGCCAGCACCTCGTCGGAGACGTTGGGGATCTCCCGGGTGATCTCCTCGGGACCCAGCTTGGTGTCCCGCGCGTCGACCTCGTGCTCCTCGATGTGGATCGAGGACAGCACGTCGTCCTGCACGAGCCGCTGGGAGAGGATGATCGCGTCCTCGTAGTTGTGGCCCTCCCAGGACATGTAGGCCACCAGCAGGTTCTTGCCCAGCGACATCTCGCCCTGGTCGGTCGAGGGGCCGTCGGCCAGCACCTGGCGCTCCTCCACCCGCTGGCCCTCGGCCACGATCGGGCGCTGGTTGAAGCACGTGCCCTGGTTGGACCGCTTGAACTTGCCCAGCCGGTAGGTCTTGCGCGTACCGTCGTCGGCCAGCACCGTCACATAGTCGGCCGTCACGTCCTCGACCACACCGGCGGCCTCGGCCAGCATGACGTCGCCCGCGTCGGTGGCCGCACGGTACTCCATGCCGGTGCCGACGTACGGGGCCTCGGCGCGCAGCAGCGGCACGGCCTGGCGCTGCATGTTGGAGCCCATCAGCGCGCGGTTGGCGTCGTCGTGCTCCAGGAACGGGATCATGGCGGTGGCCACCGACACCATCTGGCGCGGCGAGACGTCCATGTAGTCGACCTCACCGACCGCCACCTGTTCGAATTCGCCACCCTTGCGGCGAACGAGCACACGATCCTCGGCGAAGGTCCCGTCGGCGCCGACCGGGGTGTTGGCCTGCGCGATGACGTAGCGGTCCTCCTCATCGGCGGTGAGGTAGACGACCTCGTCGCTCAGGCGGCCGTCGACGACCCTGCGGTAGGGCGTCTCGACGAAGCCGAAGGAGTTGACCCGGCCATAGGCGGCCAGCGAGCCGATCAGACCGATGTTCGGGCCTTCCGGCGTCTCGATCGGGCACATGCGGCCGTAGTGCGACGGGTGGACGTCGCGCACCTCGAAGCCGGCGCGTTCACGGGACAGACCGCCCGGACCCAGGGCGGACAGCCGCCGCTTGTTGGTCAGACCGGCCAGCGGGTTGGTCTGGTCCATGAACTGGGAGGACTGCGAGGTGCCGAAGAACTCCTTGACGGACGCGACGACCGGACGGATGTTGATCAGGGTCTGCGGCGTGATCGCCTCGACGTCCTGGGTGGTCATGCGCTCGCGCACGACCCGCTCCATCCGCGCCAGGCCCAGCCGGACCTGGTTCAGGATGAGCTCACCGACGGTACGCACACGCCGGTTGCCGAAGTGGTCGATGTCGTCCGTCTCGACGATGACCTCACCGTCGACGCCCGGCATGGTCTCCTCACCGGCGTGCAGCCGCACCAGGTAGTCGATCGTCGCGACGATATCGTCCTCGGTCAGCGTCCCCTGCGTGAACTCCGCCTCCACCCCGAGCTTCTTGTTGATCTTGTACCGGCCCACCTTGGCCAGGTCATAGCGCTTCGGGTTGAAGTACAGGTTCTCCAGCAGCGCCTGGGCCGACTCCTTGGTCGGCGGCTCCCCCGGACGCAGCTTGCGGTAGATGTCCAGCAGCGCGTCGTCGGTCCCCGCCGTCGGGTCCTTCTCCAGCGTGTTGCGGATCGACTCATAGGCGCCGAACCGCTCCAGGATCTGGTCGGTCGTCCACCCCAGCGCCTTGAGCAGGACCGTCACACCCTGCTTGCGCTTGCGGTCGATGCGCACACCGACGAAGTCGCGCTTGTCGACCTCGAACTCCAGCCACGCACCCCGCGACGGGATGACCTTGCAGCCGTACAGGTCCTTGTCGGAGGACTTGTCGACCTGGCGATCGAAGTACACGCCCGGGGAGCGGACCAGCTGCGACACCACGACACGCTCGGTGCCGTTGATGATGAACGTGCCCTTGACCGTCATGAGCGGGAAATCACCCATGAACACCGTCTGGCTCTTGATCTCACCGGTGTCGTTGTTGATGAACTCCGCCGTGACGAACATCGGGGCGGAGTAGGTCATGTCCTTGTCCTTGCACTCCTCTTCGGAGTACTTGGGCGGCTCGAACCGATGGTCGCGGAACGACAGCGACATCGTGCCCGAGAAGTCCTCGATGGGACTGATCTCCTCGAAGATCTCTTCGAGACCGGACCGCTCCGGAACGTCCTTGCGGCCGGCGTTACGGGCCGCCTCGACTCGGGCACGCCACTTCTCATTGCCCAGCAGCCAGTCGAACGAGTCGGTCTGCAGAGCGAGAAGATCAGGAACTTCCAGGGGCTCCCGGGTGCGCGCGAAGGAGACGCGGCGCAGGCCGGAGGATACGGCGGAGGTGTTGCGCGAGGCTGCCAACAGGGGTCCTTCCGGAGGGCACGGACGGAATCGAAGTGCACGCACGCCAAAAACCCCGGACGAATCCGGGGCGCCGAAAGGCAGCGCGAGGGGGCAGCATAACGCAAATCAGAAACGTATGTCCACTTTTACCATGAACTTCAACCTCGGTGCCGCCATCAATATCGCACAGCCGCGCTGACGCGTCAACTCCGACAGGTTCCCGGGAGTCATCGGCCCGTATCGGCCACTGCCGGGTGTGCGGGGCTTACCACTACCGTTCTGAGGTCGACTCAGCCACCACGGTGGAAATCGGTGACCACCGGCACAGCACTTCTCCCTCCTCACTCAGGGATATTCCCTGCCGCGTTTCCGGCACCGAGCCGGGGATTCGCGCAGGACCGCACGGCGATCCGACGCGCCGGGGATCCCATCGGTGCGGAATGCCTAGACCTCGCCGCTCGGACTCTCCACGACCTCCAGGCCGGGACGGGCGGTCCGGATCGCGCCGAGCAGCCGCGCTTTGCCCGACACGTCCACCGGCACCACGACGCTCCCGTCTCGAACCGCGGCCCAATACGGCGCCGCGGCCGACGCATCACCGGACGACCCGCCGGACCCGGCCGAAGGAAGAGGGCCGTCGAGGAACAGGGTCACCGTGGTGTGCTCGAAAGGGATGTAGCTGAACCAGGGGCGCCGGAAACCGGTGTGGCCGACGGCCGAATCGATGCGCTCCCACGGCAGGAAGACGGTGCCGCCGCGGAGCCACCACCTGCCCTCGGAGACGAGGGCGACACCGTCGGCGCCGACGCGCACCCCCTGTCGGGTCATGAAGCGCGGCACCAGGTAGGCGATGCCGACCAGCGGCACCGCCGTGATGACATGGATCAGCCACAACTCCGCGATCCGCTCCCCCTCCCCGCTGATGAGGAATCCGCCGATCAGCACCGCGTCCAGCGCCGCGAGGAGCGGGCCGAAGTGCAGCGTGAAGTGCCACCGGCCCTTCCGCCGGTCGACCCTCCGCACCCGGATCCACGCCCCTTGCGTGCAACGGTCGGGTGGGTCGTCGGACGTGCCGGGGGCGGCGTCCCGCCATCGCACCCGGCGTTCGGGCGCCACCTCCGCGGGGTCGGGTCCGGGGTCGCGGAGGCGCTCCGGGGCGACCTCCTCGATCCGCTCGCGCACCCGCGATGCCGGTCGTCCGGTGAACACGAGCCGGTCGTAGCGGTGAGGACCACCCCGGCGCGGGTCGCCGGCCGGGACGAACACCGTGAACCCGGGCGGGCTCACGTGGCTCCCGTCCGGAGCCACGTGGACCTCCAACGCCGCGCGCCGCGGCATCCGGCCGCGATATCGGCGCACCACCACACCGCGGATCGCACGCCACGGAAGGAACAGGTCCTGGCCGGCCGACCACAGCAGGGGCCGCTGCGCCGCACGCAGCCCCAGCGGCGTGACCTCGACCCCCTGCGCGGCGAAGTACGTCGGCATCACCCACAAGTTCGCCCCCGCGGTCATGACCACGGTCATCGCGAACACCACGCCCAGGACGACAAGGAAGATCCCTGGCTGCTCCCCCTCGACCCACAGCACGACAGGACCGGCAACGAACGGCACCGCGACCACGCTGACGAACGCGAAGGTCAGGGGCGATCTCACACACCAGTGCAGGACGCGCCTCGGCCGCACGCTGATCCACTCGGTCCTCGGCGAGCCGCGGCTGTCCGGCTGCTCTTCCCGACATCCGCTTCCCTCGCTCATACACCGAATTATGGACACCACTGGTCGAGCACACGATCGGTGAAGCATGACACCCGCGGGTTGACCGGAACTTTGCCGCTGCTTCCTGGGATCGCCGACGACACGCTCGTAGCATCGACGGCAGGGCCTTGACCGGAGCGGCACGCAGGCGGGGGGACGACCGGTGCCGGGCGGGTCATGAGTGAGCGCGGGGACGCTGCGCCGGTGACGGGGGAGTACAGGGTTTGGCGTGGGTCGCTGCCGGAATGTGGTCGCCGCTGGTGGCGGGGGACACCGGATTCGGCCTGACGAGCGGCAAGTTCCTGCTGGCGCTGGCGCTGCTGGCGGTGGCCGCCGTCGTGCTCACCGTGTGGCTGTGGCCCCGCCTGGCCGGGCGCGGGGTACTCCCCGTCCTGGGCAGGATCGGCCTGGTGCTGCTGGTCGACGTGACCGTGCTCGCCGCACTCGCCGCGGTGGCCAACCGGGAGGTGAAGGCCTACCCGACCTGGTCGGACCTCTTCACCACCGGCTCCCAGCAGCGCATCGTGGGCGAGGACACCTCCCCCGCGACCACGAGGGCCGTCGAACTCCAGGTCACCGGCCGGACCGCCCCCGGGGTACCCGGCGGCGCCGACCCCGCGGCCGTCGGCCAGCTCCAACAGGTCTCCTTCACCGGCCCCGCCTCCGGCCTGCGTGGCACCGGGACCGTCTACCTGCCACCCGAGTACTTCGCCAAGAACGCGGACGAGCGGACCTTCCCCGTCGTCGCGGTGGTCGCCGGCCAGGGGCAGGACCCGCAGCGCCTCATGACCGACCTCTCCCCCGCCGCCGCGCAGCTGGCCGAGGCACGCGCCGGCCGCGTCGACCCCGCCATCTGGGCCGTCCTCGCCCCCTCCGACGACACCGCGCGCGCCTGCGTCGACGTCCCGAAGGGGCCGCGCGGCCTTGCGTTCGCCGGCCAGGACACGGCCTGGCTGCTGCGCGACACCTACCGCACCTCCCCCGACCGGCGCGCCTGGTCGGTCGCCGGAATCGGAGACGGCGCAGCCTGCGCGCTGCGCGCCGCCATGACCGGCTCCGACGTCTACGGGGCCGCGGTCATGCTGGGCGGCAGCCCGGGCACCCCCGACAACGGCGACCTGTACGGCGACAGCGCCGAGGTGCGCTCGCTCAGCGACCCGCTGTGGCGCCTGCGGCACCTCCCCGCCCCGCCCATCCGCGTCCTGGTCGGAGAAACGGGCGGGAAGGACCGCACCGCCGACGAGCTCGACGATGCCGCCGGCGAGCCGATGACCGTGACGGCCCTCCGCGCGACGGGCGGCACCACCGCCGCATCGTGGAAATCCCGCATGGGGGATGTCGCCCGCTGGGTCGCCCCCAAGGGCGAGGGGGCCGCTTCCCGCCGGGAGGGCCCGTGAGACCCGGACACCGCCGAACGGAACGGAGCGCCGCCTAAGTGGAACCGACCGGCACCGCCCTGCTCGCCATGCTCGGCGCCGTCGCGGCGCTTGCGACCGTCGCCGTCATCGTGTTCTGGCGCCGCGCGGCCCGCCCCGGCGTGTGGGGTGTCCTGGCCCGCCTCGGCATGCTGGGCGTGTCGGTGGTGTGCGTGATCGCGCTGATAGCGGGGCTCGCCAACGCGTACTTCTCGTTCTTCGGTACCTGGGACGCGCTGCTGGGCAGGACCGCGCCGACGGCCGACCAGGCCGGTGAGGGGAACGGGGAGGCCCCCGACTCCTCGTCCGCGCGGGTGCTGCCGGAGGACGACATCACCGCCGGGACCCCCAAGAGCATCGGCACCATGGAGAGGGTCGAGTTCAAGGGGGTGCGCACCGGGCTCGACCTGGAGGGCTACGTGCTGCTGCCCCCGGAGTACTTCCAGCCCGAGCACAAGGACGACCGGTTCCCCGTCGGCGTCGTCCTCAGTGGCTTCCCCGGTGAGGCCCGCAACCTCGTGGAGCTGCTGAATCTCCCCAACCTCGTGGGGGAGATGCGGGCCAAGGACGAGATCAAGCCGACGATCTGGGTGCTCACCCGGCCCACGGTGGCCCCGCCGCGCGACACCCTGTGCGTGAACGTGCCCGACGGCCCGCAGTCACGGATGTTCTTCGCCGAGGACCTGCCCGAGGCCATCAGTGGCCGGTACCGCACCGCCCCGACCCGGGAGGGGTGGGCGATCATGGGTGTCAGCTCGGGCGGCTCGTGTGCGCTGCGCACCGCGATGATGCACCCGTCGACCTACCGCACCGCGGTGGGCCTCGGTGCCGACCTGCGCGCGGTGCAGGACGACACCACCGGCGACCTGTACGGCGGAAGCAAGGCCTACCGCCAGGAGAACGACCTCCGCTGGCGGGTGGAGCACGCCCCGCCGCCCCCGATCGACGTGCTGCTGTCGGTCATCGCCGACGGCGGCGACGGCGACCCGGCGGCCGCGCGCCGCTTCGCAGAGCGGTCCAAGGCTCCGATGCGCGCCGAACTCCTGGAACGCCAGACCGGCGGACACAACTTCGACACCTGGCGCGGCATGATGACCGACGTCCTGCCCTGGGTGGACCGCCGCCTCCGCGTCGAGGAGGCGGGATAGCGGCGGGACGCCTCTCGACCGCCACAGGGAGGACTTCTTCGCCGGCGGAGCGATGACGTCCTCGCGGCCGAACGCCGCCGCGCCATTCGACCGCCGGGTGAGCCGCCCGACCGGTCGGCGCACCAGGCCCGCGGGACGCGAGTGACGGTGACCGCCCGGCTCAAGGGCGACCGCTTCCCACACCCCCTTCGCCGCCACGCCTTCATGGAACGGAATCCCGGACCCGCCACCAGCGGCGGATAGGGCTTTACCGGTGATCATCGCGTAGACGGCGGAACGCCACCGGCACCGGAGCCCGCACGGCTGTCGCCCGACCCGGCACGGCCCCACGCGTACCGCCCTGACCCGGTGGTCGGGCCTGTCGCCGCCCCCACGGGTAACGGCCACCTCGCCGGTGCTCGGTGGCCGTTACTCCTCCCAGTCTCGGGTCACTTGGCGGCCTTTTCGTAAGCCTCTCGGATCTCGGACGGAATGCGGCCTCGTTCGCTGATGTCGTAGCCCTTCTTCTTGGCCCACTCGCGAATCTTGGCGGTGTCCTCACGCGCAGGAGCCGCAGGGCGGGTCTTGCCACGCCCCCGCGCACGCCCCCGGCCGGATTTCCGGCCCGCGTCGATGAACTTGTCGAAGGCCTTGCGAAGTTTCCGCGCATTGGCGTCGGAGAGATCGATCTCGTAGTTCCTGCCGTCCAGCGCGAAGGCTACGGTCTCCTTGGCCTTACCTCCGTCGAGATCGTCGACCAGTAGGACCTGAACCTTCTGTGCCATGGAAAGCTCCTCCCGTCAAAGGTCGCGACTCCGACGATACGGAGCCGCGGAGAATCGGCCTGGAACGCCGGGACGCCCGGCGCCCGTGGGCGGCTCGGCCCGGGAGTTCCCCTGCGGTCGGGTCAGGCACTTCGCGGGCGTGGCGCAAGCTCTACGGGATCGGTATGCCGTGGAACCGTGTGTCGCGCTCCGATAGTGACGGCCTATCTCGACGACATGTCTTGTGTGTCTATCGCACCCAGTGTGAGCCGGTACTCTGCGACCCCCTCGCAGAATCAGTCGACCGGTTCTCCTGGTCTTATAACCATTCACGCCGGAGGGCTAACTTTAAACTTCGCCACGCGGCCGATCCCCGCGTTTCGACTTCGGCCTTCGCGGGTTATCCTCACCGACCCGTGCGATCGCCCGCCGACCCCCCGGGCAAGCCGACACTGCGTGGGGGCGGGTATGCCGAACGGGCCGCCCGGCACGGGTGCGTACCGGGCGGCCCGCGTGCGGTGCGGCGGTGCCCGCTACAGGGCGGCGAGCCGTTCCAAGGGGAACGGCGGTGCCGCCAGCGGACGTGCCGCCATACGGACCAGCACCAGCGGGTTGTCGTCGCCCGCGGTGCGGTTGGCGCCGAGCTCGTCGCAGGCGGTGCAGCGGTGGATGATCACCCACTCGCCGTCACCGCGCACCGAGATCGCGATCGGCTCCATCCGCGCGCCGCACTCGGCGGCGCGGTCGCCGGGCACGTCCCGGTCGACATGCCTGCTGTACAGGCAGTTCGGGCAGTGGTTGCGGTGCCGCGTTCCCGGCGCGCTCATCGGCACGTCGAGGCGGCAGTGCAGGCAGCGGAACGCGTCGGCGCTCGCGTTCCGTCCGGAGCGCGGCCGTGCGCGCTCGTCGCGTCGTCTGGACACGGAGTGGTGGCTCCTTGCGAGAGAGAATCCGGCGGTGCTCGGAGCCGAGCGCCGCGAACCGCCCCCGCGAAGGGCCCGTGCCGGGGTTCCCTCCCCGGCACCTCACCGGCTCACGCGGTCGGGCCCTCCCGGAGGACGACGGCACTCGGCGCCGGCCGGGGTATACGCCACTGCTTTCCGCACATAGGACGACACTCGTTTCCGCAGGGGACGACCATGGATCCGGACCGCACCCGCGGACCGGTCCGCCGATTCAATCTCGTTCACGGGGAGCGGCGCAACGCGTTTTTCCGACGCGGCCCGCCGCACACCGCGCCGACGGAAGGCCGCAGCGGCCGGGGCCGCGCGGTGGGGCGGCCGGCGGTCAGCCGGCCTGCTTCTCCCAGACCGACACGTGCTTCCCGCTGTCGCCGGTGAAGGGCTCTCGCCCCCAGTCGCCCCACCGGTCGCGCAGCCGCAGCCCGGCCAGCTGCGCCATCAGGTCCAGTTCGGAGGGCCACACATACCGGAACGGAATCGAGCGGAACCGGGCCCGCCCATCGACGACCGTGACGTAGTTCGAGCTCATCGCCTGGGTGGCGACGTCGTAGACGTCATAGGCCACCCCGTTCTCCCCCACCTGGAACGGCACGGCCGTCTGCCCGGGCGGGAGCTTGCGCAGCTCGGGGACGCCCACCTCGATGACGAAGCACCCGCCGGGGCTGAGGTGTTCTGCGGCGTTACGGAAGCAGGCCACCTGGTCCGCCTGTGTGGTGAGGTTGTTGATCGTGTTGAAGACCAGGTAGACGAGCGAGAACCGCCGATCCACCCGGGTCGTGGCGAAGTCACCGATCGTCACGCCGATCTCGTCGCCTCCGGGCTTGGCGCGCATGCGCTCGACCATCGCCCGGGAGAGGTCGACACCGTGGACCCTCACCCCGCGGCGCGCCAGCGGCAGCGCGATGCGGCCGGTTCCGACGCCCAGTTCAAGAGCGCTGCCGTCCGTCGCGAGCCCCTCCAGGACGTCGACCGTCGTCTCGATCACGTCCGGCCGGAACGCGTCGGACTCGGGGTCGTCGTAGGTGGCCGCGACATCGTGTCCGAAGTAGCCGTCGTCGTTCGTCACACCGCCACCGTAGAACGGGAGGCTCCCGCGGGCGAGCGGATTTCGCGGTGCCCGGGAAACGGCTGCCGATGGGAGGACTGCGCGGGTCGGCTCGGGCATCGGTGGAGACCCGGTACGCCGATCCACGGGAACGACCGGCGTCCTCGGCGGGTGTCCCGAGCCCGGTCCCCGTCGCGCACCTGCCCTTCGGGGCCGCTGCGGGCTCGGGCCGCGCGGGCCTCGCGGGCCGCGCGGCCCGTCAGCCGCGGCGCATCACGGCTCGGTGCGGTGGATGCGCATCGGCCCCCAGGCCTGCACGACCGGCATCAGCTCGACGCTGTTCACGTTGACGCGCGGGGGCTGCGAGGCGACCCAGTGCACCGTCTCGGCGACGTCCTCCGGGGTGAGCGGTTCGGTGTTCGCGTACGGCGCCTCGGCACGCTCATCGTCGCCGCCGAAGCGGACGCTGGAGAACTCGGTACCGCCGACCAGGCCGGGCTCCACGCAGGTCACCCGCACCCCGGTGCCGTGCAGGTCGGCCCGCAGGTTCCGGCTGAACTGCTGCACGAACGCCTTGGTCGCGCCGTAGACGTTGCCGCCGGGGTAGGGGTAGCTCCCCGCGATCGACCCCATGTTGACCACGTGCCCGGCCCCCCGCTCGACCATCCCGGGCAGCAGGGCACGCGTGCAGTGCATCAGGCCCGCGCAGTTGGTGTCGAGCATCTGCTGCCACTCGCCGGGGTCGGCCTCGTAGGCGGGCTCCAGGCCCAGTGCGAGTCCGGCGTTGTTGACGAGCACGTCCACCTCGGCGAAGGCGGGCGGCAGCTCGGCGACGACCCGCTCGATGGCGGCCCGGTCGCGCACGTCCAGCGCGACCGGCAGCACGGCGTCGTCACCGAGCTCCCTGCGCAGGCCGTCCAGACGGTCGGCGCGCCGCGCGGTGGCCACGATACGGGCGCCCTCGGCGGCGAAACGGCGGGCGATCGCCGCGCCGAAACCCGCGCTGGCCCCGGTGATGAAGATGGTTCGCTGCTCCATGATCACGAGCCTAGGACCCGGCCGCCTGGGGTCGCCGCTCCGGGGTGCCGGTGGCGGGGCCGAACCACGTCGGCAGGTGGGCGAGGAGATCCTGCTGGTCGTCACCGACCCATGCCACGTGGCCGTCCGGCCGCAGCAGCACGGCGGGCGCGTCCAGTTCCTCGCTGCCATCGACGACGTGGTCGACCCGGTCGGCCCAGCCCGCCGCCGACAGCCGGCCGGTCCGGTCGAGCAGGAGTCCGCGGCCGCCGTGCAGCAGCGCGTACAGGCGGCCGCGCTCCAGGCCGATGTCGCGCATCCGCCTGCCGACCAGGTCACGCCCCGCCCCGAGGTCGTAGCGGACCCCGATGGCGGTGATCTTCTCGATCAGGTACCGGTTCACCTCGTCGAAGTCCATCAGCTCCGACACCAGCCGACGCACCGACCGCGGCCCCGGCTCGGTGGACATCAGCTCCATCTGCGCACGCGTGCCGTCCAGCACGTCTGCGGCGACCGGGTGCCGCTCGGTGTGGTAGCTGTCCAGCAGCCCCTCCGGCGCCCAGCCGCCGACCTCGGCGGCCAGTTTCCAGCCGAGGTTGAACGCGTCCTGGATGCCGAGGTTGAGGCCCTGCCCGCCGGCCGGCGGGTGGATGTGCGCGGCGTCGCCGGCCAGCAGCACCCGGCCGGTACGGTAGCGCTCGGCCAACCGGGTGGCGTCGCCGAAGCGGGAGAGCCAGCGCGGTGAGTGCACGCCGAAGTCGGTGCCGGCGACCGCCCGCAGCCGCCGCCTGAACTCCTCAAGGGTCGGCGGGGTCGCGCGGTCCTCGGCCACCCCTTCGGCCGGAACGACGACACGGAACACCCCGTCGCCGAGGGGTGCGGCGCCGAACCGCTTCTGGGTCGTGCGGATGTCCGCGACGACCTCGGCGACCGTCTCCGGGTCCTCGGCGACCTCCAGTTCGCCCAGCAGCGTCTCGACCTTGGCGGGCTCGCCGGGGAAGCCGACGCCGAGCAACTTGCGCACGGTGCTGCGGCCGCCGTCGCAGCCGACGAGGTAGCGCGCGTGCAGCCGGGTTCCGTCGGCCAGCTCGGCGCTCACCCCGTGGTCGTCCTGGCTCAGTCCGACCAGTTCGCGGCCGCGCCGGATCTCGGCGCCGAGCTCGGCGGCGCGCTCGGCCAGCAGGCGGTCGGTGGTGGTCTGCGGGATACCGAGGACGTAGGGGTGCGCGGTGTCCAGCCGGTCGGGCGCGGGCTTTTCGATGCCGGCGAAGAAGACACCCCCGAGCGGGTACTTGCGGCCGTGCGCGAGGAACCGGTCCAGCAGGCCGCGCTGGTCCATCACCTCGATACTGCGCACGTGCAGGCCGAGCGACCGGACGTAGGCGGCCGGCTCCGTGTCCTTCTCCAACACCAGCACGCGCACGCCGTGCAGCCGCAACTCGGCGACCAACATCAGCCCGGTCGGTCCCCCGCCGACCACGATCACGTCGAACATGACATCCCCCCGCGGACGCGAATGCGATTCCACCGACCGCTCCGCGCATACCTGATCGCCACAGAAACCGGCTTTGACCGACGATTCTCCGGCACATCCCGGGCCTTGCGGCAAGTCCCCCGGTGCGCTGTACTCTGAAAGTGGCAGGGAGGTTTTTCCCTGCCTTTTTCGTCCGCCGTGACCGGAAACCTCCACACGATGCCGGTCCGGTGCCCGCGTCTTGTGCCGCCGGATGGCGGTGACCCATCATGGGGCACCATGGCCGTTCACTCGCCGCCCCTCACCGCCGACCGCGAGAGCACGCCTCCCCACCGCCGGATCGCCGTCATCGGGGCGGGTGTCATGGGGCTCAGCATCGCCCACGCCCTTCGTCTGCGCGGCCACGGCGTCACCGTGGTCGCCGACCGGTCGGCCACCGACAGCGTGTCCGGGGTCGCGGCCGCGATCTGGTTTCCCTACCGCAGCGGGTCCTCGCCCCTACTCGCCTCCTGGCTGCGCCGGTCCAAGGAGCGCTTCGAACGCCTGGCCGCCGACGACGCCTGCGGCATCGACCTGCGGGCGGGCACCGTGGTCGAGCGGGACGAGCACGCCGACCGCTCCTGGGCCGCGGCCGTCGCCGACCCCCGCGAGGCGCCGGCCGAGGCGCTTCCGCCCGGTGCGGTGGCCGGTCTGCGGGCGACCGTGCCGGTGATCTCCATGCCCCACTACCTCGCCTGGCTGAACCGGCGCTGCGAGGAACTGGGGGTGCGGTTCGACCGGCGCACGATCACCTCCGTCGGAGAGCTGGAGGGCGAGGCCGACCTGGCCGTCGTCGCGGCGGGGATGCGCTCCGGCGACCTGCTGGACGACCCCACGCCCTACCCCGTCCGCGGCCAGGTCGTCCGGCTCCCCAACCCCGGCCTCACCGAGTGGATCACCGACGAGGACAACCCCGCGGGCATCACCTACGTCGTCCCGCGCCGCGACGACGTCGTCTGCGGCGGGACGGCCGACGTCGGCTCGTACGCCGCCGAGCCCGACCCCGCGACCGAGCAGGCCATCCTCGAACGCGCGACCGCCCTCGTCCCCGCCCTGCGCGGCCTCCCGGTCCTCTCCCGAGCCGTGGGCCTGCGACCGGCCCGGAACACCATCCGCCTGGAACCCGTCGAGGGCCACCCCCTACCTGTCATCGCCTGCTACGGCCACGGCGGCGCCGGCGTCACCCTCTCGTGGGGCTGCGCCGAGACCGTCTGCGACCTCGTCCCCGCCCAGGGGGCGGCCTGACCGCAGTCCATCGCATTCTCCGCAAGCGATGCCGCAGACGCGGCACGGGCTCCGGCCCGCGCTGCGCGCCCGTCAGGCCGGCAGGCCTCCGGCGAACGGCATCGACCGCCACTGCTCGGGGAGTTCGCGCATGGCGTCCGCGAGCATGGGGAGTTGCGGCGCGAGGGCGAGGCTGGCGAAGGCGACCAGCATCCCCACGGCGTTCGCGAAGGCCAGGACGTCGGAGTTCAGCGTCCGCATACCCCTGCGCCGCGCTTCGCGGTTGTAGGCGGCCTCGCACTCGGGGCCGACCAGGGCCACGTCCCACTCGACGGGGCCCAGCGTCACCATCTCGAAGTCGGCGTACCGGTCCCCGTCCACCGCGTGGAAGATATTGGCGACCGGGGAGTCGCCGTGCACGGGCTGGACGCCGATCCCCGGGAACGTCTCCTCGAACAGCGCGCGCGAGCGGGCCACGGGTTCCAGCACCCGCCATTCGCGGCGCATGCGGTCCAGGTCGGCCGGGTCGATCAGGTCGGGCCGCTGTTCGAGCGCGGCGATCCCGTCCTCGATGAACCGCGGGTCGGCCGCGGACAGGAACGACAGCTCCCCCGGATAGTCGCGCATGCCCGCATGCAGACCGGGGACGAGGCCGGCGTTGGCCACGTAGTCGGGCTCGGAGTCCTTGGCCTCCTCGACGAACTGCCAGAACGTCATCGCGAACCCGTCGTACCGGACGGGTTCCGCCGGAACCAGCGGGCTGGGCGGGATGACGGGGGTCCCCCGGTCCGCGAGCCACCGCACCATGTCCAGTTCCGCACGCTGCCGCCCGGCGAGGCCGTCGAGGTCCGCCTGCTGCGGCACCACGGTGAGAACCCGGGCCACGACCGGAGAGGGGGCCAGGTGGACGACGACGGAGAACACGTCGTGCAGCACCTGGGGATCGGTCACGGTGAGCCCGAGCCCCCGCCCGGCCTGCACAGCCGCATCGACGGCACGCGAAGTTCGCTGGGCGATCTGCTCCGGTGTCATGAACGCACTCATGAGGCGATGGTCCCACGAGAGGACCACTGAATGGCCGACGAGAGCGGCCGAGGCCGGCGATCGAAAGACCTGCATTCCCCACAGCTCCTCCTGACCTGGTGGTCATGCCGCGGTACCCGGCCACTCGGGTGACGGCCCGTGCAAGGGCTTGGAGCGGAGCGGCGCCACGCCTCTCCGGTCCCGCCCTCGGGATCCCGACGTCGACGATCGCTCTATGCGCTCTGGACGCCGCCCCCGAGCGGTCCGCGATGGAACGCATCGCCTAGGGTGACCGCGTGGATCGCCCCCTCGACTTCCAGGACCGGGTTTTCGTCAACTTCCGCGACTTCGACTTCGCCACGCCCGGCGTGCACGGCTACCGCTGGGTGGACATCAGGCGATTCCGCCGACGATCGGACACGGCGCGCCATGAGGACGTCCTCGCCGAGCTGATCGGACACGTTCAGTTCAGGGACGGGTACGCCGGCGACGGCGTCGACGTGAACGGCACCCGGCACGGCCCCTACTGGATCGGCACCATCACCCCCGCCGCCTACGCGCCGATCAGCCCAGCGGCGGCGGCCGACCTGCTGGGCACCTGGGCGGGACAGTACGGCGACGTCCCGAGCGGCCTCGACGCCGCCCTGAACTCACACGTGTTCGGGCCGCTCCGCACCGCCACCGCCCTGTACCGCCTGGACGACCTGGGCGAGAAGGCGTTCCACGACTGGGGCGGAATCCACGTCGACTTCCACGAACTGGTTCTCATCGACGCCGACGCCGGGACCGTCACCCTGCTCGTCGCCGCTGACGACTGAGGGCAGGGTTGCACAGGGGTACCCGGCGGTCTGTCGAGCCCACCGAGTAGCGCGCAGCCGCGCGTCGACCCCCCTGAGCTCGGGGACGTCCATCCGCGCTCCAGGGAGCGGTGTGCCGTCGCACTCGATGAAAGGCGCCCTATCGGGCCCTTGCCGGAAGGCCTCAGAGCACCTCGTGACGTAGCCCTGCCCCCATGCCGGGGTCGACAGGGCGCTTTCCCGGCCGTCGACCCCAGCCCTCCGAAGACGGGAGCGCGGCCAGGAGCACGGACGCAGCCGCAGTGACAATGGTGACGGCGAGGACACCCCCGGTGGGCCGGGGAGAGTCCCACCTCAGGGAAGAGCACGATGAACCTCAGCGCTTGCAGCGCCAGGCCGGTGCCGCCCGCCATGATCAGCCAGCGGCCGGCGGTGTTCCGCAGCAGCACCAGCAGCGCGCCGATGGCGAGGACGATCGCCGACACACTGCACAGCACCGCCTGCACCGCTGCCTCGCCGCTCGTGGCCATTCCTACGTTGACGGCGTAGGCGGCCGCGAAGGGGATGGCCGGAACCGTGAGAAGGCACGGCGACGCCATCACGGCGGCCGCGGTTCCGGCGGCGGGCCGCCTCCCGGGAGGGGGAGGACCGGGCTTCATTCCTGAGCTTTGGCCCCCGTTCCGAGAGGCCGGGGGTCGCCCGACGGGGTCGGCTTCCAGGGGCCGGGTCTCGCGAAGCTTGATGACTTCGGTGACCGCCTCGGGCAGCCATCGCCCCCCGTTACGGCCCCGGTCGGACGGCGCCATGGCGGCCAGTTCCGCCAGGACCCGGTCCAGGCCGGGCCGGGCGTCGGGGGCCTTGACCAGGCACGCACCGACCTGGTCAGACAAGGGAGCGGGCAGGGCGGATAGGTCGGGGGCGTCATAGACGACGCGGTGGGTCACCGCGTAGGCGGGGCCCTCGCCGAAGGGGCTGCGGCCTGTCGAGGCATAGGCCAGCACGCACCCGAGGGCGAACACGTCGGTCGGCGGCCCCACCTCCTCCCCGCGCACCTGTTCGGGGGACATGAACGCCGCAGTGCCCAGAATGGCGGAGGTGCGGGTGGCCGAGGCCGCGTCCAGAGCACGGGCGATGCCGAAGTCGATCACCCGGGGGCCGTCGTCGGCCAGGATGACGTTTCCAGGTTTGAGGTCCCGGTGGACCAGGCGGCAGCGGTGCACCGCCATCAGGCCTTCGGCCAGGCCCGCGCCGAGCGCGGCCACCGAAGCGGGCGGCAGCGGACCGTGGTCGCGCACCGCCTCGTGCAGGGAAGGGCCGGGGATGTAGGCGGTGGCCAGCCATGGCGGATCCCCGTCGGGGTCGGCGTCGACGACCTGGGCGGTGTAGAACCCGCCCACCCGCCGCGCTGCTTCGACCTCGGCGGCGAAGCGCCGGCGGAACGCCGGGTCGTCGGCCAGGTCGGGGTGGACGGCCTTCACGGCGACGGTGAGCCCGCCCGG
This sequence comes from Nocardiopsis mwathae, assembly GCF_014201195.1. Lineage (NCBI taxonomy): Bacteria > Bacillati > Actinomycetota > Actinomycetes > Streptosporangiales > Nocardiopsidaceae > Nocardiopsis > Nocardiopsis mwathae. The sequence goes on from NZ_JACHDS010000001.1 coordinate 3,979,652, forward strand.
CGAACTGCCCAGGAACACCCGGCCCATTCCCCCGCCGCCCAGGTGGGTGTGCAGCCGGTAGGGGCCGATCTGCGAGGGCTCGTCGCCGACGCGGCGGATGGCCGGCATCGTGGCCCCGGCCGTCGTCCCGGTGGTCGCGCCGGCCTCGTTGGAACGGGGTCCCCGGCGAGTCCACAGCACCACGACGACCACGATGACCGCTGATGCCGCGAGGGCGGCGACGACCGTCACGACAGGGCTGATGGCGGAAGAGTTCGCTGCGGCCAGACCGCGTTCCAGGATCGCCCGGCTCCGCTCGGCATCGAATTCCATGCGGCGACGCCAACCCCGGGCGTCGGACCGCGCCAGACGGCTTCCTCTCCTCGCCTTCCCGCCGATGCGAATCCCCATCAAGAACTGACGGGTCACGGCACGGCGACGGCCAACGCAAGCAGGGACCAGCGGAACGAGGAATCCCCCGGCCTTCGGCGGCCGGGGGCGCGAGTGCGTCGTGCTGAGCCCCCGGGCCGGCGAGTACCTGAAGACCGACCCGGAAACCGGATGAGCGCGGGTGGCTCGGGGTGTGCCGCGCGACGTGGCGAGTTGGAACGGGCCACGGCCTTCGGGACCGGCCGCGGCCGTCTCACAGGGAGCGAAGCGATGTGTCCAGCTCGCTCATGAGCTGGGTCGCGCGGTTACCGCGCGCCGGGGCGGCTGGGTAGCGCTTGAGCACCGCGACTAGATCAGGTGTCGCTCGCCGACGCGCCTGTTCGATTCGAGCCGCGCCGACGTCCCGGTTTCCGCCCTCGGTCAGCTCCGCCGCGCGTGCTGCGTGCGCTGCGGCCCCCAGGATGTGTCTGACCTGGGTCGACTTGGCGAGCGGGTGCAGGTAGGCCGCTGCCGCGGCATGACCGGCGGCGCGTGCCGCCTCCCCGGCGGCCTCGGTCGCCGCTTCCCGCGCAGCCTTGTGCGCGGCCAGCGAACTCGTCCGCTGCAACTTCGTGCGCCTGGCGCCGTCGACGAAAATCCACGCCGCTTCCACGGCTGCACGCGGCCGCCGGTCCTCAGGGTGACTCTCCTCGAAGATCGACAGGGCCTCCTCGGCGATCTCCGCGCAATAGCGGGCAACGACGCGAAGATCCTGGTCACTCAGCTCGACCTCGTCGGTCTCATTCGCCATGCCCTCATCCTCCCGCAGTTCCGGGAAACCAGGCTCGGTGGGGCCACCCGGCAAGCAGCCTCCGGCCACCCTCAGTGCATTCGGGGATGGCTGCGCCCCCTTCTCGACGACCTCCCACCTGCCATGCGGCGTGTCCAGAGTCACCGTGTAAGTCACGGCGACCCTGTGCACGTCGGCACAGGCCGCCTCCTCGGCACCCCGCCGCACAGAGACGGCCATGAGCTGAGTCGACCCAACGTAGCTGCCGCTCGACTCCTATTGGTGAGCGATGCTGGACGGATGCAACATCGCAATCCAAATCGCGATGCAGACGATGACGGCGGCGGCCGAGCTGACGCGCACCATGGTGAAGTACGCCTCGCTGGGCTCGTTCTTCTCCGGGTTCTTGTACTGCCATTTCGACATCAGCCACCCGATCTTCGGCCACATCGCGTTGATGACTGCGACGGCGATCCCCAGGGCGAGAAACGGGTGGAGGGGCGTCACGAGCAACTCCTAAAACTCTCAAACGGCGTAAGTGCGGACAGAATATCTGAAACACGGCGCATTCTGACGGAGCTACCGGCACGGCGTCGCTCTGCTCGTCGGGGCACGGTCGTCAACGACGGCAACCAGCCAGGCCGCCGCACGCCCCGGTCCCCCTTCGGGCCACCCGGGGCGGCCGCATGTAGCGTCGCGGCGACGCGCCGAAACCCCGCACTTCCGGAGAACACAGGAGCCCCCGTGCCCGCAGCTCGCCCCGCCGCCGCAGCAGCGGCCCTCGCCCTGGCCACCACTGGCTGCGGCGCTCTCGACCAGGTCACCGGGCCTATCCAGCAGGCCGAACGGCAGGTGGCCATCAACGAGATCGACGATCTGGAAATGCTGTGCGACGGCATCGGCGACGGCTACCCCGATTCCGCCTTCTACGCCGGCGATGGCCCCCACCCCACCGCGATGTTCTTCACTGGCAGCTCACACGACACCGATGACCACCCCGGCCCGTGGCTGGTGGAAGGCAACCCCAATGCCCGCCCCGGCGCCACCCCCATCACCGGATGGCTGCCCGACACCCTGGAGGAGGTGGCGCTGCTGGTGTGCGCCGAGGGCCACGGCCCCGCCGAAAAGCTGCGCATGTGCGACTACGAGCCTTCTGAAGGGGCGTTCGGCACAGGCACGGGCACAGGCACTGGCGGCCCCGCCACACTGCCGTTCTACAGCCAGGATTACTCGCTGACCGTCTATGAGCTGCCCACCGGCAACACGGTCTACGAGGGCGAGTTCACCTCGGTCAACGGCTCGTTCACCGGCTCCGGCATGAACCTGGACTGCCCGGACTGGGTGCAGTACGAGAGCGAGCCGAGCGAGCTGTACGCCCAGCCCAGCGCGAAGGAGATCCACCAGCAGATCGGCCACATCGTCGAGGGCGAAGCTCCGTGACCGAGGCCTGCCCACCGATCCGCACGCCCGCGCGAACACCCCAGGTCCGGCAGCGGTGGTGGCCGTCCCCTCCTGCGGCCCACTCGGCGACCTGACCATCGCACAGCTTGCCCCACTACTCACCAGACGCAAGAACCGATGGCCGTCCCCGTCGACGAAGCAGCGGCGATACCTCACACCGCACCGATTTCCCCCAAAAGGAGCGTTGCGTGGACAATCGGTGACCGCGCCTCCACAGGTGCTCGATGCGGTCACGGGAGAGGGGAACAGGGCACATGTCCGGTCTGCGACGGACGTCGGCTCGTCCGCCCATCGTCGGGTAGGCGGCGCGGTAGTGCGCGGTCCGGTCGCGGGGGACGTCTTCGAGGCGGATGTAGGGCGGGTTGCCGACGACGAAGTCGAATCCCTGGTCGGGCGGGTCCGCGAGGAGGTAGTCACCCTGCCTGACCCACGCCTCCACCACCGCATCAACACTGGAAGCCGCCCAGCCGTCCGCGAGCAGCTGTGCGCGGACCACTTCCTGGGTCTTCTTGACGTTGAGCGGAATCAGGTCCAAGGCCTGTGCAGCGTGGACAGCGTCGGCGATGTCCCGCCCGTGCGCCCGGCACGAGGCGCTGAGACGCCGGGTGACCGCCATCATGAAGGCCCCGGCCCCGCACGCTGGCTCAGCGAGCCGGAGACTGGCCAGATCCCGGTCCGCGGTGTACCCCACCAGATCGAGGATCAGGTCGACGACCCAGCCACGCGTGAAGACCTCCCCGTGCTCCATCGCGTCGGCGGTCGCCTGAGACAGAGGGGCGGCAGGCTCGTGAAGTCCCAGGATTGACACAGGTTGACTGTACAAGCTGCGGGCCTGGGGGAACGGAGACAACTGCGGCCAGGTTGAACGAGCACCCGGGCGAGCGCAAGCCGTGCGCGGTTGGCCAGAGTCTGGGGGCAGGGGTGGTCAGGCCGGGCACGGCGGGCGTAGTGGGAGCTAACAACACCAGCAAGAACACTCGCGCGATCCGGTTCGTATCCGAGCGAGCGCTGCTCTTCGTCAGCGTCAGTTACGGACCCGACCCATCAGGAACTTGAACAAGCTCTGCCCACTCCCCAGCGCAATGGACATAATCATCTACTTCCTTTCTGTAATCGGAAAATTTTGAATACCGGTTTTCTGAACTCAATTTAAGATACTTCTCCACAGCCTGGTATCCAGACATTTCTTTCGAACAGATTTTAATATCATTCATTCTCGAAAAGTTAACCAGCGCCTGGTCTACGGAATCAAGAGAATTGGCCGATATGTCAAGATCCTTAGTCCAATTTCCGTCTATGTCATTCCATTTGTCGTGATTCACTTCCACCACATACCTCCCATCGCCATTCTCATCAATAATGCCAATTCCCATAAGGATGGGGAGATCTCCATCCACCATCCCATTTACCGCCTCTCTGTTTTCTTCGACGCTCCCTGAATCCAATAGAGATTTCATAATTTGAACGCGGACCTGCCTAGCCTTCCATTCGACCGCGACGTTCTCAGCCAATGACGCTTCGGTGTCCACTTTCGAATCAGCGTCGTCCCCATGCGGAACACTCATACAACCAGCAGAAATGAACACTACACCAAAAGCAAGAATCCCAAACATTGGCATTCTTACGGCGGTCACCGCATCATTCAATGGCCTCACCTCTCGACTGGCGCCTTAACCGTTCGCCAATGATCATCGCTTTTCCGGCAAACAGAATTGTCGGAATGGCGATAATAAACGCGATGGACTGGCGGCGGATTCGGCGAGCATCGCACACTACGTTGGCCCTCTCCGGAGTTATATTTGCGCCATCATACCAGTCCCATTCCAGTCTTTGTACCCACGAAGTGGAGCGCCCACACCAACCGTCGAATCGCAAACAATAAGAGGCTCCATCCAGTTATTCCTGTTTGCCATTCCCACCGACGGCGTCACCGAAAGCGCAACAACGATTACAAACCCCAGAGTGGACCACGCCAGGCACCGCTTTCTTCTTCGACTCTCGGAATCACGCGACGAGTTCATTTATTCCTCTGCATCAGACTTGACGCCCATTGACTTATCCATGGCCGAAAGCGGAAGTTGCCATCCTAACCAAACAGCCCACTTCGGTTACCAAGGCGCAGACGCCCACATCATCCCCCCGTTGAATGCTGGGATGACGACCCTCTCATCGCCCAGCACACCCGGACGTTCAACCACCTCTAACGCGCGCACTGGCCTCGCGCCGAGAGCGCGGGGTCGCGCTAATACTCCAGCCGCACTTGGAGATCTCGGTCTGATCGACGACCGGACATAAGACGGCCACAGCTGTGACCATGTGGGTGTATACGAACCAAACGATCGGCGGTGGCCGTGTCGCCCACTGTAGTAAAGGTCGACCCTGACGCGTGGGCGTACAGCTTCGGCGGCTTGTTCTCCCAGGTCCTCGCCCCGTTCTTCAGCCGCAGGGAGAATGCCCATGCCTCAGTCGGCAGCTCCCGGCCCTCTGGAGCGGGGGGCGGGGATGCGGTGGCCCGGTTCCCGTCTCTACCGGCCTCAGCTGGGGACTCCTGCGGGGTTCCCCTGACCATGGGTCCACAGGTCCTGAGCTGGGTTCAGTGAGCTCATTTCGTCCTGAATTCGCAGATCGCGCCCTGGCGACGGCTGCTTGCTTTGCCTCACGCCACGAAGAAGACCCTGGCAGATGGTTCGCCAACCGCGAGCGACAACCGGTCCAGGGAATTCGATGCTGTTCTACCTGCCGCGCTGCCGTTTTCAGGCCGGACGCTTTGGGGCGAGCAGATCCAAGGCTCTCACGGTCTCGATCGCCTCGGTGATGTCCCCCCGGCAGTGTGCCCTACACGAGGCGCTCAGACGGCGGGTGACCGCAATCATGAAGGCTCCGGCGAAACACGCCAGCTCAGCGGTCCTGAGCCTCGCCAGAGCCAGGTATGCGGTATACCCGACCAGGTCAGGTATCAGCTCGGCGCCCCAACCGCGCTACTCCTCCCTTCAATAATTGGCGAGCCGACCCCTTATTTCAGTTGGATGAGAGTTTTCTTTCGATTACACGCTGAACCGCCGCCGCCGCGCTGTCGCCCAATTTCCATGCTGCAGGATCGGCCAAAGGGATTTTGTTGCCAGATGCGTCGTTGGTGATAAAGTACGTACCCTCGAAATCATCGACGGAGATGACCCCATCAGAGATCAGCTCACTCGCAACCAAACCAATCATCTTATTTTGCGTGGTCGCGGGATGCCCGATCAATACGTACTCTGGAGGCGCAGCACGATCGGCCAATGGCGCAGGAATATAGTTATCAACTTCCCTTACGGCCGACCATGGATAGAGATCGTCATTTTCTCCACTCCGGATATCAATGGCAATATAGTTTCCCCCCATCTCGCCTTTCACTATAGATGTCGCCGGATCACCGTTGGTGTATGGCATCTGCAACGCATCTGCGTAGCTCAAGTTTGGTGGGTTCTGAGATTCCCAGGAGCGACTCCACACCTCATTTCCAGAGAAAGAGTCCAAAGCTACAACATCAGCTTCGTTGGTGGCTTCACAGGAATACGAAAGAGTGACCAACCCTTGGCTAGTCACAATACTGTCGCCCATTGCATCCTCGTTGGGGCCCAGTGAGCAATCAGATGGCACCTGGAAATCCCAAAGATAGTCACCTGACTCTAGGGAATGAGCTTCTAGTGACTTTCTTCCATCAGTGTCCAAAACACTGATACGAGAATCAGACGTCAACCAGCGAACTCGCCTTTCCAGATCCTCCTGCGAATTCGAGATAGAGCTGTCCGAGACTACTTCTCCCGTCGCCGCCTCGATAGTAATTATTCTCCCCACAGGCCCAAGTAGGCTCATAGAGTCAAAGGAGAGAACAACCCTTTGGTCATTATAGTCACCATACTTGTCTATCGGAGTAAGTCCCGCTGAGATCGGCGCGCCCCGATATGAGTACGACCAACGGACCTTCAGTGAGTCATTATCAACCGAGACAACACCGGTCTCAAGTACAGCGACTGTTCCATGACCTGCTCTGAGTAGGTGCTTTACTTCGCCGTATTCGCTTCCAGTGAGACTCTTACGAACTTTATCGAGATCATCCTTCGAGTACGCGGGGCGCACGCTGTCTAGCCCTGCAGAGGCTCCGTCACTTTCCACGCTCTCGATCCCCCAGTTACGAAGGGATAGATCAGCAACAAAGACGGAACCCGCAGTCAGCACGGCTGCAAGTACTGCGATTTTAGCCCTCTTGCCTCGCCAGCTCTCCATCGCATCCTCACTTCTACAGTTAAGTTAAGTTCAACTAGGACCAACGGAAATGGGAAACAAACACTTTCCCGCTGCCATTCAGATATCCTGGCTATCCCTCTATGACAATCGTCGCTACCTCACAGCATCAATACCGCTTTCAAAACGACGTGGCATTGGGAACGATGGCAGCAACTCCTTGGGTGCATCATTTCATAAAAAGAAGCAGCTTGGCTACTTCACAGGCAAACCTAATCCTTCTTGCTATCCGCGCCCTCAACCTTCTTCATAGGATCCGTGTACTGCTTGCCAAACTGCTCCACGTACTTCCTAAGCCTCCCATTGAGGTCGTCTGGGCTTTTGTTCTCACCGAGCACACTCTCAGGTATTTTTCCGAGAGTGTTTTTTTGCAGATCTCCGGTGTGGCTCTCGCTTCCATAATCCCATGCGTGCGAAGTGGTCGGGAGCTCGCCATCAACGAAATGGAAGGATACGTCCTCAGGGTCGATGACGCCATCCTCCAGTAGAACGTGTGTTGCCTGGAGAATTAGGTGGTCCTGGACAGCAGCTTCATCACCAAGTGTAAGCTTTTTAATTTCTTCGCCAGAATACTCCGGGGTTCTTTTCCCGACCTCATGAGAAACGAATTCTTTTATCCGAAAGCGGCCAAGTGCTTATCGAGCGCCCGCGACCACTACAGGGAGAAGAGCGTCGCCGCAGCTCTGGGGAGTCCCTGCGTCAGCGCTGTCCAGGCGAGGGCTCACCCCCACTCGCTGGGACAGCTGTGAGGGGTGCCCAGCTCACAGGCCGGGCACCCCTACGGGGCCGAGTCGGAATCAGTGGAGGAGGCCGAGGGCGTGGGAGAGGAGCATTAGGGCGAGGATCGTGCAGGAGTAGGGGAGCTGTTCGTAGAGGGTGAACAGCGCTCGGGTTTGGCCGGCGGTCTCGGCCAGGATGCGGTGCTTGTAGGCGTAGTAGGCGCGTCTGCGGGCCTGGCGGGTAGGCCGAACGGTTGAGGCGGGCCGGGGCCGGGTGGGCGTTCTGGTGGCCCGCTGGCCCGAGGGGCGGGCGGCCGGGCTCGTGGGGCGGGTTGCGTGACAGCGGACAGTGGATATTCCCCCAGGGACGGCCGTTTGAGGCCCCACCCACGGCCACGACACTCCCCGCTCGCGGCCAGATACCTCCCCTCCTGACCTGGACGAACACCTGTCAGCGAGGGTTGACCGGGTGAAGAGCAGCAGGGAGGCGCCGTCACCAGGCTCGTGCGCGGCGCTGCCACTACCAGCGCCAGAAACGCCTCATCGATCACTAAGTGCGGCTGGAATACTAGTTGGCGGACCCTTAATCTATGCTTCAAGACTGATCCGCGATCAGGCGTTGCAGGGAAGCCTCCGCTGGCGGGCCCCAGGTAGCTTTACCACCCGGGCGGCCATGGACTCCGTTATCACCGATGATCAGGCAAGCAAGTGCCTTGATTAGCGCCCAGCCGCGAGCGCGGCGCAGAGTCGCAGCGTCAACAGCGGACGAGTAGGTTTGATAGAAGCGGTCGATGACCCCATCGGGCAGAAGGATCCAACAAGCAGCCAGGTCGCAGGCCGGATCCCCCGCGCACATGTCGCCAAAGTCGACCACGCCGCAGAAGTTGCCGTCCCTTGTCAGAAGATTCGCCGGGTGCAAGTCCCCGTGCAGCCACAGGGGCGGACCTGTCCAGTCAGGCGCAGCTAGCGCATCCTCCCAGACCTGATGTACGGCATCCGGGTCGGCAATCAACCCACGATCGATTGCCTCGTTGAAGAAGTGCGCGAAGCCTTCACTGATATCGGCCAGCGACCCACCTCGGCCATTCCGGCCAGCAGGCACGTCGGTAGGCGCAGGCTTATGTAGGGATGCCAGAAAAGCCGCCAAGGTATCGGCTGCCTTGTTACCGCGAGTCGCAGGAGTGCGGTCAGCAGGTTCGCCGGCGACCCAGGTCGTGACAATCCAGGGACGCGGGAACCGCTCGGAAGGCTCACCCAGACGCTGTGGCACAGGTACTTCCAAGGGAAGTCGGGGCGCTATGGCAGGTAGCAAGGTGTACTCCTTAAGGAGTAAGTCGCCTGCGTCCCCGGTGGCCCAAGGCAGCCTGACCGCAAGGTCGTCGCCGAGCCGCCACAGCTGATTATCCCACCCGTGAGCCCCAAATGTCAGCGGCAAGTCAGCCAAGTCAGGGTGCTGGTCGCGGAGTAGCTCTGCAATCAGATCCGCGGTAATCTCACTCTCTGTGCCCTCCATAAAAACCACTCTACTCCTTTGCTTCAAGCAGAAGGGTTATAGGGGTGGGCGCATTCTCGGATTCTGAGAGTACAGTGGGAGCGCGCAGGTCACGTCGAGACCGGCCAGTAAATTCTGGCCTCGGGACGCATCACCGAAACCGGCAACGTCCTCGCTAACTCCGGCGGCCACTGGATGGATGTCGCGGCACTCGGAGATCCTGTTGGGTCCGAAGCACTGATCCGCAGGCGAACCGATCAACCCCAAAACCTGACCAGGCACCTATAGCTTGTCTAGAACCTCGCGAGCAACATAGGATGACATATCAATCAATTCCTCATCGTCGTAGATTGATTTATCCTCATTGGCATCTACTCCAAAGTACCAAACGTTGACCCTATACCTGTCTTCCACTGCATAGAGATTGGCGATCGCCGGCCAACGCATGTCAGTGACTATGTTGACTCTTGCATCTTCACCGACACCTTCAACTTCTTTTCCTTTATGGGAGTTTGGCAGAACATAGCCAGAGTAAGGGTAGGGTGAAACAACGAGACCGATGCTGAGATTGCGAAGCTCCCCGCTCTCCTTGTCTTCAGCCTCCCAATAGCAGGACAGCTCTAGCTCACCGCTAGAATAGTTAGCAGAATCTGGATCCCCCAAATCCTCCACCAGTTCGCCGCCTCCTGCCACCCCAAGAGCCCTCTCTAGAGCATCATCCGGGAGAATCTCGCAAAGGTTAGGCGGTGCAATATCAACTGGGTTTCTAAATTCCTTCGATGAGACTGGTGATGGGGAACTTGAATCATTGGCTTTTTCGCCATCAGATTTCGGTTGAGCACAAGAAGCCATCGAGGCCATGATTACCAGCGAAGCAATGGCCGAACGACCAAGAGGTCCTACACCAAAAGAAAATGAATAAGGCCTCAATTTCCTCCCCTTCTCAAATTCAGGATATCGTCTCCTCGAAAGCAAATCCTTTTATTCATCTTTCAGCATGTTCTCCAATTCTCCGGACCTCAGGCTCTCGCGCCCTTCCTTCGTATTCTGGTAGTGAAGTTCACGCTTCGCTTTATTATAGCTACCGAACGAGTCTTCGGTGAACCGTCCCATTTCGGCGATTTCCCTAGCGGAAAGCTGATCGAGGATCTTATCCGAACCTGCCGCGCTGCTGTATTTATCTCCCTCACTACCCCCATCGGTAGGCTCATACCTCCATTTCTCGCGGTCGAATTCAATGACGTTTCCGTTCATCATCTCCTCCGGAATTTTCTCTCTAATCTCTCCACTTTCACCTGCGTTTATCTTGCGTTGGATGAGATGCAGAAGCACCTTTTCTCTAATTTGCTCCTCATCAGTATATCCGTCAGTTCGTTGGTCTACCATTCCCGGGGCCTTGAAGAACTTCTCTAGAGCCTCATCCTTCACATAGCCCCCAACAGCAGCGGCGACTTCTCCTCCGAATTTTAGATTTCCAAGAGAATTTTCCCCAGCGTCCCCTGCAATTTTCCAAAGCTTCTTGATTCTCTCATTCTGCTGGTACTCTTCCTCATAACGCAGCAATGATTCATTTCTCAGTGCAGTGTCAACAAGCCCACCAAGGGTACCGACTGCAGATCCATTCTCCACTGGCCTGCCTTCTGCAGCGTACCTTCGCATAGTAGCTTTTTCGTATCCTTCAGCAACATTGATCGTCTGTGCCGCTATATCGTCCTCGGACATGAGGTACACGGCGACCGGAGCGCCGCCGAAGCTCACGGATGACGAACGGGGCAGGCTGTACAACTGGATCGTCGGGAGTGACCCCCGGAGGCACGGCTTCGAATTCGCCCTGTGGACGCGGGAGATCATCACTGATCTGATCAAGCGGAAATTCGGTGTCGGCTACACCCCTCAAGGAATCGGGAATCTCCTGCGCGGAATGGGACTGTCGCCGCAACGCCCGATCGTCCGGGCCTATGAACAAGACGCCGAACAGGTGCGGGCATGGAAGGAAGAGGAGTACCCCCGTATCCAGCAAGAGGCCGTTTCCGCAGGTGCGAGCATCTTCTTCGGCGACGAGGCCACTGTGCGGACCGACTACCACGCCGGAACCACATGGGGCGCGGTCGGCCGCACGCCGATCGTCCAGGGCAGCGGAAACCGGATGTCGGTCAATATGATCTCCGCCGTCAGTGCGCAAGGAAAGATGCTTTTCTCCTTCGTGGACGAGGGACTGACCAGCGAGGCGTTCATCTAGTACCTGGCCAAGCTGCTCAACGACATTCCCGGCAAGATATTCCTGATCGTCGACCGCGCGCCGTCGCACACCTCGCGAGCGACACGGAAGTTCGTCGAGTCCACGCGGGGAAGACTCACGTTGTTCTATCTTCCGCCGTACTCCCCGCAGCTGAATCCCGATGAGTGGGTCTGGAAGAACATCAAGAACGACAACGTTGGACGGGCTGCTGTGCGAACACGCGACGAGATGAAGAAACGGATCGATCAGGCGGTGGAGCGGCTCCAGAGCACTCCCGAGATCGTCCGCGGCTTCTTTCGGGATGTCGATCTAGCCTATATCGCTAATGCTGATATGTGGCCAGCAACTTAGTTTCTGCTTAGTAAGAGAATGATGGTCTATTTAACTACGTCTGTGGTGATACTCGCCCTGCCATTCTCGCAGCTTTCTCATCACTCCACTCGCTCCGTCGCTGCTCTGAAGCAGTATCGAGCCGTGATTGGCTGTCTTACTCCTCACAGTTGAGATAGTCATCAATCTGCTCTCGATACGCCGCAAAGGAAGACAACACGTCATCGGAATGGGACTCCATGTACATATTTGCAGCCTCATACCCGCGCATATCAGCACCACAAATGGAAATATTGCTGGCGTCCATGTAGTCGCTTAGGGCCTGATCAACATCTGATGCCGACCCACTATCAGGCAACTTCCCTTCCCAGAACTCACCATTCCATTTTTCGTTATCTACCTCCACCTCGTAGATTTTTCCATCCAATTCGACGAGGATTCCAGAATCCATGAGGGCACCGACATACCCATCCCCCCGGACTTCATTTATGAAGTTTCGGTTCTCATTCGGACTCTTTGAATCAAGAATCCTCTCCAGCGCTTGGACTCTAAACTGTCTTAACTTCCATTCGTTATCCACCTCCTTCTGAGAGGCGTTCGGAGAGGGGCCGCCCTCAGGGTCGCCATCTCCCAAGATCCTTGAGTCGCATCCTGATGAGAGAGCAGCGCTCACAATGAGAGTCGCCGTAAGAAGCTTCCTAAGTTTCATTCCGGTCCCACGAAGTAGTGTCCTGCAATACACCAGCCCACACTAACCAAGGTGTTTCTCAGTTGACTCATACCTGTTCTTGTACTGAGTAGTATATCTGTTTGTTGCCTCATACCCAGGCAATGAAGTCCCGTTCTCTCCAGCCCCGAAGGAGAAGTTGACGTTATCCATCGCATCACTCAGGGATTGATCGATGTCCGATATGGATGCCTTTGCGTCTGGGTCGTTAAAATCAACCTTCCACTTCTCAGGATCCATTTGAACCCTCACGTCCCCGGCAGAACTCTTAGTCAGAACTCCATAGTCTTCCAGGCGCTTCGCGAGCGACTCAGAGTTCTTGTCCGCTGAATCCGCAGCGACTTCATCAAGCTTCTTGTAGTTGCCTTCATTCAACGCACCATTCTCGCTTGAAATGAGGTAATCGAGCGCATTCACGCGCGAGTAGCGGTCAATCTCTTCTCCAAAAGTGTGAGTGCTGAATTTGGGAGGCCTCGAGGTTTCCCTTTCTATGACGCGATCAATGACTGCATCACTGATGCCATCAATTCCATTCTTCAAATGCTTTCCGATTGCCGGGAGGGACTCAGCGGCATTGGCACCCTTGTCAGAGAGGAGCTTGGCTATTTTCTTATCGCGCTCCAGAGTGTCAGTCAGGTCCTCACCTCTCAACTCAGCGTCACGAATAAGAGCAGACTCCATTAGCCTGTTAAGACCTCCAGCATTTGCAGCTGTCTCCGTCTGTTTCCCAGTCTCGAAGTAGATTCCGGCCATTACATTCGCATAGTCGTCCGTTAGGTTTACGACGCGACCGGCAGTACCGTCGTTGCCCATAAGGTAGGTCATGAACGCCTTCGCTTCTTCTCCACCGATTTGAATGGAGTTGTTCTCTAGGTGATAGTTTCCGACGCCCTTATATGCGAGTTCAGACTCACCATCGAGTGTGGTCGACTTGGCGAAGCTCGTCATGTAGCTCTCGAACACATCAGCTAGTCCATCGACCGCGCGTGTGTTGAACTGTCCGAATCTGGAGTCACCGTAGGACAGGTCTTCGTCCTCGACCCGGACGCCTGTCTTCGTTAGTTCGTCAAAAGCGCTGCTCGTCGTCATGTTACGGATCAGCCCAGCTGCGGCCTCTCCCGCCCGCTCGCGTGCACTATCGAACGGGCTATACGCATCCCGCGCGATCCAATCGGTAAGGCCACGAACAGTCTCACCCTTATCGCCCCACTCATAGGAATAGAGGCCGACCAGGACATCCTCTGGGCTGTAGAGGGTGTTCTGGGAGCCCTCCCCTGTGAGGAGACTGTGATTTCCAGACTCACTCCGCAAAGAGACATCGAGAAGCTGGCGCAAGCCCTCCTCCATGTTCTCCAAGCCAAGCGCGCCTGCCCCGGAAACCGAGTCGCTTGTGGCAGCGCTGATTCCGAGGTCGACGGCCAAGGCACCGCCCGACATAGCCAAGAACGACGGATCGAACGGTCCGCTCTTCCCGTCCTTAAGCGCGCCTCCAAGGGAGGAGGTAAGTGTGGATGAGAACTCCGTTCCACCCTCCGAATATGGGCCTGCGCTACCCAGCAAGTAGGAAAGGGCAGGAAGGTCCTCTTTCCATTCAACATCGCCATAGAGCTCGTACTTGGGAGTATCTATGGACTGCTCGGCTCCAGTCGGGCCTGCTGCAGCGTTTCTCAGGCTTTCCGGCAGGCGGTCCCAGCCACCACCATAGCTCTCATTCGAGAGCGTCAATATTCCTTCGCCAAGTGCCTTGGCAAGCTCTCGTTTTTCTGCATCGCTCATATTGGCGTTCGCTGATTGCGCAAGAAAAACAGGAAGCCTTTCAGCTCCGCTAAGCTTATCAAGTTCATCGAAGAGCCTTTCCAGATAGGCTGTCGCCTTTCGCTTGGCTTCGGGGTCACTGTAGATGACCGAGCTCTGAGACCCCATAAGTTGAAGGGCAAGCAGGGCCGACCAGTAGGCCTCATCCGGCTCCTTACCGTCCGGGCCAAGGTACTTTGCCAGAATTTGAGCGTTTCGACCAGCATCTTCCATTCGGATAGGAAGAGGTTCACCCTGTCCTTTAATGTTATATGCAGACCAGCCCATGATTCCAGCATCGACAAGACGTTTGACGTTCTCCGGAGTGGGGCCCTCTTTCAAACGTTCGCCGTGCTCTTCTGCTTCTTCTTTGAATTTCTTCCACCTCTTGCTAGACCTGGTATTCAGGTCATCCAGCTTCCCAGACAGTTCTCCCAGAATCTCTTTGAACTTGTCGACATAGATTCCTGTGTATTGTTGACTAAAGTCGGAGTGTGGGGCTGGACTTGGAGCGTTCACGATTTTGTTAGGGAGTCGCTTTGCTGCGCTCTTTACTGCACTCCCCCACTCCTCAATGAGGTCGCTTCTATCCTTTTTATAGTCGCCGACAGCTTCGGCCCAGGACAGAGTTTCCTTCGCGCAGAAATTTACGGAATAAGAAGCATCCCTCCACAATCCCTCGTTGTAGCCGCTTTGATCCTTCACATTCCAAGAGATCGCATTAGTGAAATGCACCGCTGTATCGTCAAACTGCCCAGACAGCTCGTTAGAGCGCCCCATGATTCGCGCTCTTAGAATATCCATCTCTCGCGCCCACTTATTGATGTCACCCTGACTGGCTTCAGTATTCCTGGGGTTAAACGAGAGCCCAAACTCTGACATTGCGGTAGCATTGTAGCTGCTGAGAGAGTCAGCCATGATATCCTCCTGGATGTTATTCAGAAACAGTGGAAGTTGATGTTAGTAGAGCTCTGCGCCCCCAGGGCCCGAGTGTCCCTCACCTGAGCTTTGGTTAATGGGCCTACTAAGGCCAGGCCATGCTCCATTGAATCCTTCCTCTGTTGTGTCATCATTGCGCCCAATCGCCGCACCACCTGAATGGATATTTTTAGCCAACTGAAGCCCATGTTCTTCAAGCTCTAGAATTGTTTCGGCATAGTTGTCTCGAAACTTCGGGTAGCCCTCAGCGCACTCTTCTTCCACCGCTGCCTTTTGCGCGCTATTCATGATGTCGTTGAAAGTATCCCGCAGGCCACTCATTGCATCCGCAAGTTGAGCTGCTGACCGCGCTTTTCCACTGATCCTGCTCGGATCTCCACCAGATTCGTCAGCCATGTGACCCGCCTTTCTCTTGGGCTCGGTGGCAGTCGCTATCCCCAGGGGCAGCGGCAGCAAGTCGAGGGAGAGGACCTGCCAACAGTCCCGATCCTGCTGGCGCTGGTCCTTCCGGCAGGCACTACCGCGTACGTCAGGGCATCGAAGACGTTTCTACCACTGTTGGGTGACACGCCTGAATCCCCCATTGCCCTCAGTGACGGGAGCGCACCTTCGCTCGCCAGATCCTTTGGGGCAGCACGTGTGGCTGGGAGGCAGTGCACATGCTCTGCCTCCCAGCCACTATTAAGGGATCTGGTGGCGAAGCCAGTCGCGGGTAAGGCGGACCGGTGGTGAGGGATGTCGTAGAGAACCACCTCGAATGACTGCAGAACGTAGTCGCCTGTCCGAAAGCGGCCAAGTGCTTATCGAGCGCCCGCGACCACTACAGGGAGAAGAGCGTCGCCGCAGCTCTGGGGAGTCCCTGCGTCAGCGCTGTCCAGGCGAGGGCTCACCCCCACTCGCTGGGACAGCTGTGAGGGGTGCCCAGCTCACAGGCCGGGCACCCCTACGGGGCCGAGTCGGAATCAGGGGAGGAGGCCGAGGGCGTGGGAGAGGAGCATTAGGGCGAGGATCGTGCAGGAGTAGGGGAGCTGTTCGTAGAGGGTGAAGAGCGCTCGGGTTTGGCCAGCGGTCTCAGAGAGGACGCGGTGCTTGTAGGTGTAGTAGGCGCGTCTGCGGGCCTGGCTGGTGGGCCGAACGGTTGAGGCGGGCCGGGGCCGGGTGGGTTGTCTGGTGGCCCACTGGCCCGAGGGGCGGGTGGCCGGGCGCGGGCCGACCGGGGCCTTGGGGCGGGTCGCGCGGGCGGGCGGGGCTGTGGGCCGCGCCGGGTAGCTGGGCTGGGTGGCGTACGGGCTGGGGCCGGGCAGGCGTGCGCGGTCCGGGGCCGTTGCTGGCCGGAGGGCCGCGTAGGGCCGCGGTCGCGGCGTTGCTGGACGGCTGGCCGCAGGGCTCGCCGGGTCGGGTGGTTGTCGGAGCTGTCGTGGGGGCATCGGTCCCCTCCCGGGGTGTGGCTGGTCGGAGTTGCCTGGGGGGTGGGTGTCCGCCCCGTCTCCCCTTGCACGGGGCGGACACCCGGTGGCGGCGCTCAGCGGGGGCGGCTCTTCCCCTCCCGATTCCGGGAGCCGGCCGCAGCGCCTGCGGGATAGGCTTCTGGCCTTGCTATTCCCCTGCTATTCGGTGCTGTCGAGGATGAGGATGTTGCGGATCCGGCGCGCGGTCTCGGAGATCTCCTCGACGGGGAGGAGACGGGTCACCTCTGGCTCGGCCGTCTCGCTGTCGAACCGCTCCCCCGGCCACAGCAGCCACCACCACGGGTGGGCGTTGACCGGGTCGGGCCGAAGGATCGCCCGCTGCGTGCACTGCACGCACACCCGTCGCAGCCCCTGCTGCCACCGGGAGGAGTCCGGGAGGACGTACGCGTCGACCACCGAGACCGACACGTCGATGCTCGCCCCGAGCCGCCGCGCTTCCAGCTCCTTAGCCAGGGCCTGGAGGGGGTGCAGCGGCGAGGCGGAGAGGGAGGACGGAGGAGAGAAGTAGCTGGGCATACAAGTCACCACCTGGGGATGAAGGTCGATCGGACGGATCATGATCGACCGCTCACATTGAGTATGAATTACCTCCGAGGTAAGTTTCAAGCAAGTTTGACGATCCAGAGGTATTTTTTTCGAGCCGATGGGGCCTTAGGATCGCGTCGCGGCCAGTTACGGGGAGGAACAAGTGGCAGAGAGGCAGACACCGACCGTGCGACACCGGCGCCTGTCCGCTGAGCTACGCCAGCTGCGAGAGGCCGCTGGGCTCGACACGTTGGAGACAGCGCAACGTATGGGGTGGGACCGGTCCAAGGTCAACCGCATAGAACGGAGCCAGTGGAAACGGCTCAAGGAAGCCGACATTCGTGGCCTGTGCGCCCTGTACGGCGTTGCGGATGAAGGCCGCGTGGACGCCCTGGTCTCGATGGCCAAGCAGGCCAAGGAGACCGGATGGTGGGTGCGTTACTCAGATGTGCTTGGCCCTGGGTCGTACGTCAGCCTTGAGGCGCAGGCATCCGAGCTGCGGTTCTACGGCGGGATGCTGATCCCTGGGCTACTCCAGACAGCCAGCTACTGCAAGGCTCTCGCCCGCGCAGCCGGGATCACCAACGACAACGAGATCAAGCGGCGCGCCGAAGCACGCTTGGCCCGCCAAGAGATCCTGGAGCGCACCGCCCCACCGACCGTCAGTGCGGTCGTGGATGAGGCGGCGCTTCGCAAGCTGGTCGGCAGCAAGTTGACTATGCGCGAACAGTTCCTGCGCCTGATGCTGCTCAATGAGCAGCAGATGGCCGAGATTCGTGTCCTCACTGACGAGATGGGCGCCCACTGCGCGATGGGCGGGCCGTTCGCCCTCCTGGACTTCCCCCATGACGACCAGAGTTCGGTCGTCTACCTAGACATCTCGCGCGACGGTATATTTCTGGAAGAACAGGATGATATTCGGACGTATAGGGCACAGTTCGACAGCCTGAGCGCGATGGCACTCTCCCCAGAAGCATCGAACGCTCATCTGGCCCGAATGGTTGACGAACTCGCAGAGTGAGGCAGCAGTGACCATCCCCCGGACTTGGAAGAAGAGCACCTACAGCAGAGGTGACACCCAAGAGTGCGTCGAGGTAGCCTCCCACGCTGCTACGGGGAGGCTCATCCGCGACTCTAAGCACCCCCACCTGGGGATGCTTGGCTTCCACTCCTCGGAGTGGTCGAGATTCATCGGAAATCTGAAGAGACCTGACGCTGAATGATCGCCTGAGCGATAGTCGGCTTGTACCCGACGGATTCCCCCTGAGCCCGCCTGATCTGCTACTCGGGGATCAGCAGACCGAACTCGATACTGAGGCGGGACACCAGCTTCTCCACCTCATGCCGGTAGGCCTGTTCAGGGACCGGCTCGTTGTCCAGCCCAGGTTCTCCCACGAGGCGGATCTCGTAGACCGCGCTACGAGTCTGCGCGAGGACGACGTAGGTCGTTTCCTGTTCGGATCCTGACGAGTCGCCGTACAGAACCTGAGAGCGATCGGCATCGGTGAGGGGGCCGCCTCCGTCGCTCTTCACCGGCGAGAAGAAGGACTCTAGCTCCTTCTTCCGATCATCGAAGATTCCGGAGGCCACCTCATCCCGGTCCTCACCCGGGGCCGCATCGATGATGGCCTCGTACGAGAAGTGAAAGTCCCATGGCTGAGCCGAGCTGTAGTCGGGGGTCAGGGTCCAGTCACACTCGTCGCGGACAGTGCGTTCGGTCTCCTCTGAGTCCCGTCCTTGGAGCGCAGGGTCGTTGTAGTTCTCCGCAGGGTCAACGCGATTGATGTTGACGCCACGCGTGCGCGGAAGCGTCCTCGTGCAGATGTCGAGCTTGCCGGGCTCCAACGCTGCCTGCGGCCTACCGGTCTGCTGGTCGCGGGGAACCTCCGGCGTAGCCTCGCCCCCGACGGCCGATGACACGCTCGACACGAAGGCCTGCAGTATGCCCACGATGATCCCCACGACGAGAAACGCGGCCAGGGTCCCGGAGGCGAACACCACCAGGAACGCTCGCCACCCGTGCAACCCCACCTTCTTCTTCCGTGGGGCCTCGTCTCTCTCAGGCATGTTCGGTCCTCGCGTCGGCCAACAGGCGTCGCGCAGGAAAGCCCCTACCTACCCTGGGCCTCCAGCTGCGCCTTCACGTCGGGGTGCTCCAACGGCCGGGTGAAGCCCAGGATCGTCGGAGCGTCAGGGGCATCGTACGGCCGCGTGGCGATCGGCCCGCAGTTGGTGCACCGCGCCTCCACCATCAGCCCGTCGCCGATCACCATGGCCACGTGCCCCGGCCCCGGCGGCTCACCCGCGCGCGTCACGTCGAAGAACACGAAGTCCCCCGGCTGCTCCTCGCCCTCCTTGACCCTCGGCCCGAACGTCCACTGGTCCTGGGAGATCCTCGGGATCGACACCCCGATGCTCTCGTAGGCCTTCTGCAGCAGGCTGGAGCAGTCGAACGCGTTGGGCCCGTTGGCCCCGTACACGTACGGTTTCCCGCGCTGCGCCATCGCCCAGTCGACCACCGCCTGCGACACCCTGTCCGGGGCCCGCCCGATCGGCTCGCCGTCCGCCGTGAGCTCGCAGTTGACCGCCACCTCGATCGACGAGCTCACGTCGAAGTTCCCGTCCGCGTACTTCTCCGCCCACTCCAGGACATCGTCCACGTACCACCACGCGTGGTTGTAGCCGTAGATCGCCCTGCGCATGTCCTCCTCGGCGCCGTGCGCGATCAGGTAGTCGGCGGCCGCCGGGATGGCGTCGGCCGGGTCGTACACGTTCACGATCCCGTCGTCGTTGCCGTCCAGCCCGTACCCCTCGTCCGGCCGGTCCTCAACAGGCATGATGGGTTCGCCGCCCCAGCTGTTGCCCGCCGCGGACCCGTCCTTGGCGCCGAACTGCATCGGCCCGGCCGCCCCCCAGTCGTTGTGCCCCTCGGTGATGCCCGGGCCGTCCCACCGGCCGTGCTTGCTCTCGACCTGGCCGATCCCGGCGAGCACGTTCCAGGGGATCCCGCGGTCCCGCCCCGCCTCCTTGTACAGCTCCAGGTAGTTCTCCGGGATGGAGTCCTCGGCGTAGCTGCTGGCCGCGGCCTGGTTCGCCTCCTGGTCGGGCGTGCACTTCAACCCGCTCATGAGGTTGGTCAGCCCCGTGTTGAACGTCGCCACAGGGAGCAGCACGACCGCGACGGCGATGGTCCCGGCGACCAGCAGGCCGACACCCACGGCGAGCCGGGTGACGGCGGATCCTCGGTCGTTGGGGGTGGGGGTTGTGAACAGGGAGATCACTCGGCACCTGCCTCGGACGAGCACCTGCGATGGGGAGAGTAGGGGGTTGTCGGTGGGGGAACGCCGTCAGTCGGCTCCCAGGTTGCCGGCATCAGCGGGTTGGAAGTCGTACACCTGCCACTCGCCGCCCTTCTTCACGACCGTGACGGCGAAGTCGCCCAGGTCCTCCTCGAATCCGTCGTCGTCCTCGGTGATCGACTGCGTCTTCACCACGAAGACCACCGAGTTCTTGTCGAAGCTCCGCAGCTTCTTCACCTCGGCGCGCCCCTCGGCGACGGCCTCCTTCTCCGCCAGCTCCTCCCAGAGGCCCGCCGCACCGGAGCTCTGCGCGAGGGTCTTCGCGTACTCCTTGGTCGCCAGGTCCTGCATCGCCTTGAAGTACTCCTCGGGCGACTTCGAGTAGTCGATCGTGCCGTAGGCCGCGGCGAACCCCTGAGCCGTCGCGGCCGCCGCCTTCAACTCGTCCTCGTCGAGCGGGAACCAGTCCAGCACCTGCATGTCCTCGGTGGCCGTCATCGGGATGGGGCTGGGGGGAGCAGTGGCCGGAACGTCCACTCCCCCGCCGCCCGGCTCCGGCCGCCCCTGGGCCTGGCTCTGATCCTGACCGGCGGCGTCCCCGGGATCATCCCCGGAACCGCCGCTGAACCCGCCGACGCTCAGATAGATGCCGAAGGCGACCAGGACGACGACGAGCACCCCGAAGAACAGGCGCTGCTGGCCTTCCGTGAGGGTCTTGGGCATGGCGAGGTCTTCCTACTATCCGGCGCACGGTCTGTGTCGATGGGGGCGGCGTCGCCGACGTGGTCGGGGATCACTCCGCATCAGCCGTCCTCGTCCCGCAGCCAGAACGGGATGTCGCGCTTGTTCTCGCGCTGCCGCTGCGCCGAGGACCCGGTCCAGAAGGGGCTGGTGGGCGCGTCGCCGCTCTTCTTGCCCGAACCCGTGATCCAGCTGCCGCCGTCCTCGCGCCGCGCGGAGGGGGCCGACGCCGGACGCGGGGGCCGGGGCGGCGGGGCGGACTTCTCCTTGCGCGTGCTCGGCCCGCCCCACCGGGAGCCCCGCGGCGACGGGTTGCCCTGGGGCGGCGTCGCCGAACGGCCCCGGAAGATCCCCTGCCCGGTGCTGGGGGCAGCCTGGTCGGCGCCGCCGGACGACGACCCGCCGCCTCCCCCACCGCCCGACGAGGCCGCGCGCTGGCCGCCGCCGGAGTCGGTGCCGAACACCGACGCCCAGCCGGTGTCACCGGTGCCGGTGTACCCCCCGGAGGGTCGGGGCGGGATGGGGCCGCTCCTGCCGCCGCTCCCCCGCGGCGGCAGCCCGCCGGACGCGGCCTCGCTGAGGCGCGGCGCCTGCGCGGAGCTGCGGTGGCCGGCGGCGCCCTGCTGGGAGCGTCCGGAGTCGCCGTCGCCGCTCTTACCGGCGAGGTCCAATGGCGGCGGCGCGGCCTTGCCGCGCACCCTGCCGTAGCCCGCGGTACCGCGGACGCGGTCGGTGTCGGCGCGGACGTTGGTGCCCTCGCCCTCGGCGGCGTCGCCACCGGCGGCCGCCGCCCCGCGCGCCGTGTCGGCCGCGTCGGTCCCACCCGCGGCCCCGGTCCCCGCCGGAAGCGCGGTCGCCGCGGCCGCGATCTGCGGAGAGCGCTTGAGCCCCCACTTCTGCGCCCGCATGTAGGCGACGGGCGGCAGCACGTTGGCGCTCTTGCTGAGCGCGCTGCTGCTGACGGCGTCGCTGACCATGCGCGAGGTGAAGGTGTTGGCGTTGACCGACGCGAAGAGGTGCGCGAAGGGCTTGCGGTAGATGAACAGGGCCAGGGTGAACAGCGCCAGCAGGATCATCTGCAGGCCCCACGCCAGGTTGGTGGCCATGATGATCCCGTAGCACATGACCAGCAGCGCGATCAGCAGGACCACGAAAACCTGCTTGAGCAGGATGCCCAGCACCATCTCGAACCAGCGCAGCAACACGGTCCGCCCGTAGCCGGGATGGATGCCGATGAGCAGGAACACGGGTGAGAGCAGCAGGAGGAGCAGGAAGCCGATCTTGAGGACGATGAGCGCGACCGACCCCGCGAGGATCAGCCCTCCGGCGAACAGCGCCGCGAACAGCGCCAGGACTGCGATGCCCAGCCGGTTCTCCTGCTGGCTGCCCTCGAAGAGGGGATACACACCGGGGTAGGTCGTCTGGATGCCCTCGGCGATCTCCTCGTACCGCTCCTGCTTCTCCGCGACCAGCTCCTGGCCGTCGACCTCGCCGTCGGCGATCCGCTGCTGCTCGATGCGGCTGATGCCCTGCGCGGCGATGAGGTCGGTCCCGTAGAGCGTGGCGGCGGAGTCCGCCACATCACCGGTCCCGAACACCCCGGCCACCCACGGCTCGCAGACCAGACTGCTCCACAGCATGTTGGAGTTCTGCCGGACCGCGAAGTCGTTCTCCGACTCCCACTCCGCCTTCTCCACCGGCTCGGCCCCGCCCGGACACGTCCCCGACGCGCCCGGGAACGACATCTTCGAGAACGCGGCGTTGACCAGCTGCCCGCCGGAGTTCACCACGTTCCCGGCCATGCCGAGCACCTGGCCCGGGTTGACCAGGATCCAGATGCCCATCGCGGTCGCCAGCACCATCCACACGGCGCTCTCGACGGTGAGCGTCAGCCGCTTGCGGATCAGCCCGTACCAGCCGAGCCACACCGCACCCAGGATGATCACCGTCGGCAGCAGCGGCCGCCAGATGCCTTCGCGCAGCTCCCGGATGAAGGACTCGACCACGGTGTT
Source organism: Nocardiopsis mwathae (assembly GCF_014201195.1). NCBI lineage: Bacteria > Bacillati > Actinomycetota > Actinomycetes > Streptosporangiales > Nocardiopsidaceae > Nocardiopsis > Nocardiopsis mwathae. Next base: position 4,002,821 of record NZ_JACHDS010000001.1, read on the forward strand.
GAAGTCCGAGAGCAGCCCATCCGACGTCGCCGCCTGGTACACGGTGATCGTCGACTGGTTGATGGTCTTCGACAGCTCCCACGTCGTGGTCGTCAACGTCGCGACCGCCGCCGAGCCCATCTTGTCGACGCACGACTCGCGGATCACGTGCCACTGCTGCCCCGCCGTCCCGTACTGCCCGTACAGGCTCGCGTCCGGGGGCAGGCCGTCCGGGGAGCCCACGATCGACGACTGCGACTGCGGCGGCACCAGCAGCCCGTCGGCGCCGCTGCCCGCCGCCTCCGGCTGCGGGGCCGGCTCCCCCTCGCACACCGGGTTGGCCTGGGCACCGCCCATCGGCACCAGCACGAACGCCAGCACCAGCAGCGCCATGGTCAGGTTCCGCTTCAACCGCCTGCCGAAGAGAGAGCGGGGGTTCCTCACCGCTCCGGCCGACCTAGTCCTCACCGCTACTCCTGCCTTGTGCTCCCGATGCCACTGCCACCGGTACCCACCAGGGCACCGTCGGCACCGCCATCATCGTCTGCGTCGGGCCTCTGGCGTGTCGGGTTGGTGTCCAGCCACCGCAGCAGCTCCTCGGACACCAGGTCCACGGCGATGCGTCCGGCGCGGCCGTCGAGGTCGCGGAAGATGCACTCGCCGTTGCCGAGATTGCGGAGCATGGCCATGTGGTCCTCGGAGGGCTCGACTCCGAGCAGGGCCATGACGCTCTCGACCTCGTGGCGTTCGGTCGATCGGAAGGCGAACACGCTGGACAGGCAGTTGGTGACCTGCTCGTTGAGCAGGTCACCCGCGTTCTGGCTGACCAGGATGAGGGCGGTGTTGCGGGACCGCCCCATCCGCGACACCTCGGGCACCAGCTTGGCGCCCTCGGGCGTCGAGGTCACGGCCCACGCCTCGTCCAGGAAGATGGCCTTGGGCAGGCGCCGGTCGAGCCCGTTCATGAGTCTGCGGGCGAACTGGCTGACCAGGTAGAGCAGGGCGACGCTGAGCCGCTGCTCGTAGGAGTAGTCGTCGCGCTGGATGGTGGAGTCGGGCAGGGTGAGCCCGCCGAGGGTGAAGACGGTGGTCCACCCCTCGGTGTCGATCCGGGTCTCGCCCTGCGGGTCGAAGCACAGGCTCGCCAGCCGCATCTCCGACATCGAGCGCAGCACCGCCCCCAGGTTGCGCGACGCCGCGTCGTCGGAGTCCTCCAGGAACGCGACGACCTTGTCGAGGCTGGGGCGGGGCTGGTTGGCGACGGCGGCCACGGCCTGGATCATGGCCGACTCGCGCTCCTCGCTCATTCTGGGCAGGAGGAGGCGCAGGGTCTCGGTGGCCATGGTCTTCTGCGCGGCGAGGTCGTCGCCGAAGGAGAACGGGTCGAGCAGGCCGGGCTCGGCCGAGCCCAGCGACATGATGCGGGCCTTGCGGCCGCGCCGCTGCAGCAGCCGGACCAGGGACTCGGCGTCGCCCTTGGGGTCGATGGCCGCGACCGTGACCCCGCGCAGGGCGAGCTGGTGGATGAGGAGGAGCGCCAGCGTGGTCTTGCCGCCGCCGGGCTCGCCGGTGATGGCGATGGCGGTGGGCCGGTTGCGGGCGGCGGCCACCATCGGGTCGAAGTGGACGATGGAGCGCGCGCGGCCCAGCGTCTCGCCGATGTAGGGGCCGGTCCAGCCGCCCCCGCCGGTGCCCGGGTCGTGGCGGTCCCCGACCTCGACGGTGGCGGTGGGCATGCCGCCGGCGATGGTGCGCAGGGGCTGGCGCTGGGCGTAGGCGTTGAGGCGGATGCGGTCGCCCGGCATCGACTCCAGGAAGAGGGCGAACTGGTCGCCGGTGGAGTTGGTGACGTCGATGCCGATGTCGCGGTAGTGCTCCACGACCGCCTCGACGCGCTGCACCAGCAGGTCCTCGGTGGGCGCCGACACCATCAGGCGGTGCCAGCCGTAGACGAACGGCAGCCGCTCCTTGGTGATGCCGTGCTCCAGCATGCGGGCGGCATCGATCTGCTCGGCGAGCGCGATGGGCAGGTCGGCGCCGGCCTCGCGGATGTGGGCGTCCATGTCGCGGGCGTGGGCGAGCTTGCGGCCGACGTCCTTGCTGGCCTTGGCCGGCGGGATGAGCTTCATGCGCAGGCTCAGCTCGACGGGGAAGGGCAGGGCGTCGGCGAAGTGGAGCCACGGCTCGCCGTCGGGGAACGGCATCAGGTCGGGGAAGCGGGAGAAGGAGAGGTGGGCGACGTAGGTGGAGCCGGCGGGCTGGTCGAGGCGGAGCATCGAGCGGCCGTTGTGGATGACGCCCTCCACCAGCTGCTCGATCTCGCCCTTGCCCCAGGTGCGGCGGTCGGCGGCCGAGGTGCGGGGCTCCTCGATGGTGCCGGTGACGGCGTGGCGGATGAGCCAGGCGAGCTGGTCGGCGGTGGCGTGGCGGGCGTGCAGGGAGCTGGCGGACAGGGCGCGGCCCAGGCGCTCGGACTGGTCGGTCCAGCGGGCGATCTCGCGGTCGTCGATCGCGTCGTCCTCCATGCCCAGTACCTGCTCGGTGCGCTGGTAGGCGGAGAAGAGCTGGCCGAACACGCCCTGGCTGAACTGGCCGCGCACGCCGCCGCGCTGGCCGAGCCGGACGCCGAGGTAGACCTCCTTGGTCCAGAAGTCCTTGGCCCAGACGTGGCGGTACATCTCGTCGAGGTAGTCGAACCAGCCGGAGCCGGAGTCGGAGGTCGCGTCGAGCTTGGTGGCCCACTCGGCCGCCGGGTAGGTGCGGTGGGCGACGCGCAGGTGGACTTCGGCGTCGTTCATCCGGATGGCGGCGAGCGCGATGGTGATGTTGGTGGCCAGCGCCTCGCGCTCCTCGGGGGTGGAGAACTCGTAGGAGACCTTGGGCAGCCGGAAGTAGGCCCAGGCTTCGGCGTCGCTGAGCAGGATGCGGTCGTCGAAGTACCGCACCGCCAGCCGGCTCCCACTCCTACTGCCGATCATCGGTTCCCCTCCTGAGTGATCACTGTGATTCCTGCTGTGCCCCTTCCCGCTCTCCGTTGATCTCGGAGATATTGGGGGAAAAGCCCGCGCTGATACCCCAATATCTCCGAGATCAACGAAGGCATGCGCGGGTGGTCTGTGGACAGCGATGAAACGCGTCGACAGGGCGGCGCCATCGTGGGCGTATGCCTGCTTCCCCTGACATCCCCACCGGGCTCAGCCACGCACCCTTCCTTGGGAGCGAGGCACGGAAACGCGGACTGCTCACGACCGAACAACTCCGCGGAAAACAGTGGGTCCGCTTGTGGCACGACGTGTACACGCATGTCGACACCGACCCTGACTCGCTGGCCACCCGTCTCCGCGGGCTGATGCTGATCGTTCCGGAAGGGGCCGTGGTCGGCGGGTCGGCGGCCGCCGGTCTGCACGGTGCCGACTATCGGCGCAAGGGTGACCCGATTACGGTCGTGGTACCCAGGGACATTCCGGTGGGTCCGCGCCAGCACGTCGAAATGACGCACGCAGAGCTTCTTCCAGATGACACGGCTTATGTCCGGGGCATACCGGTCACCGCACCACTGCGTACCGCCTTCGACCTCGCGCGGCTTGCGAAGAGTGGAGGCGGTGGAAACCTCCGGGAACACGTCGCCGCGGTCAACGCCATGCTGCACGTCGGGGTGGACCCGTACGACCATCGGCCGCGGCTTTTCACCGTGGACGGGTTCCGGTGCTACGTGGGGCAGGAACGGCTGTACCGGTGGGTGGGGGTGCGCCAAGCCGCGGCGGTCGCGGAATTCGCCGAGCCGCTGGTGGAGTCGCCGGAGGAGTCGCGGCTGATGATGGACCTGGTGGGCGCGGGGCTGCCGAAGCCGGTCGCGCAGTACCGGCTGGCCACACCCGGTGGGCGGCGCGCCAACGCCTACCTCGACCTCGCCTACCCGGAGCTGGGGATCGGCATCGAGTACGACGGGGAGTGCCACGCGGACCGGCGCGAGGCCGATGTCGAGCGATGGCACCGCATCGAGGAACAGGGGTTCCGGCTGTTCGTCCTCACCAGGAGCACGCGTAGGGAGTTGCTGCCGAAGGTCGTGCGGGCGATCCGAACGCGGTTGAGCGCGCGGGGTGTGTACGTTCCCGAGGCGTACCCCCGCCAGGCGCACCTGTTCCAGTGGAGGACGGCCATGGCGCTGCGAGAGGAGCGCGAACGGCTCGGCGTCGGCGAGAACGCGCCGTGCCCCCAGCGCCGCCTCCCCTTCCACCGTTGATCTCGGAGATATCGGGGTATCAGCGCCGGTTTTTACCCCGATATCTCCGAGATCAACGTGGGAGGGGTGGGGGGCGGAGGGGGTGGGGGTGGGGGGAAGGGTCACCGGCGGCCCCCCGGGGAAGTGGGGTGGGTTCCGGGGGTGGTGCCACCGCCGAGGCCGTGGACGAGGACGCCGCCCAGGGCGGCGTGGGCGCGGCGGGTGGTGGCGCGCAGGGCGCCCACATCGACGATCTTCCCGGCGGCGAGGTGGTCGTCCCACGGCACCCGCACGATCGCGCGGCAGCGGCCCCGCGCCACCCGCTCGGCGTCGTCGACGTCGGTGAGGCTGCGCTTGCTCACCCCGTTGACCACGACCACGGCGCGCATGCGCAGGCTCGCGTAGCCGTGGCCGTCGAGCCATTCGAAGGTCATGTCGACGGCGCGAGCGGCGTCGGCGCTGGCCGGGGCGACCAGGACGAGCCCGTCGGCGACCGGCAGGGCGCGGGCGACGCCGGTGGCGGCGGGGTCGAGGACGGTGACCCCGTAGTAGGCGCCGAGGAGGCCGGCGAGGCCCGCGTAGTCGCGGTCGTCGAGCGTCTGCACGTAGGGGTCGTCGAGTGTGGACACGACCTCCAGGCCGCTCTTGGTCTGGGAGGTGTACTTGCGCATGCCGAGGTAGCCGTGGACGGCGTCGGCGTTCGCGAGGAGGGAGGTGAGGGTTTCGGGCGTCTCGGTCCGTACGCGGCGGGACAGGGCGTTGAGGCCCGGGTTGACGTCCACCGCCACGACGCGCTCGTCGCGGTGGGCCGCGAGGGTGTGGCCGAGCATGAGGGTGGTGACGGTCTGCCCTGCGCCGCCGGTGCAGCCGAGGACGACGACGCGGCGCGGCCGACCCAGGGGGGCGCGCAGCCGTTCGATGTCCTCCTCGGCCAGGTCCGAGCGCTGGGCGGCGGCGGAGCCGCCGGTGACGACCCGGGCCAGGCGGCGCCAGCCCCGGGTTCCGCCCGCGGGGGGTGTGTCGCCCGGGCGGCCGCCGGGTGCGGCGCCGTCGCGCTCGGCGGGGGCGCGGGTGGGGGTGTCGGTGAGGCCTTCCTGCTCGCCGGTGCCGTGGTCGAGCTGGAGTTCGGGCTTGTCGGCCCTCCTGTCGTGGGGGGTGCGGTCGGTGGCGCGGTCGGCGGTGCCGGGCCGCCGGGTGGCGTCGGACGTCCCGCGGGTGTCGGTGTCCGGGGACTGGCCGGGCGGGGTGGTGCCGAAGAGGTGGCTGATGCGGCGCGCGTTCTGCGCGACGCGGTTGAACACGCCGTCGTCGACGTAGTGGGCGTCGCGCGGGCCGTGGCCCTCGCGCTTGCGGCCACCGGTGGTGGGCGTGCGGTGGATGGGGCCGACCGGCGGCGGGGCCGAGGCGGAGCGGCGGGAGGACGGGGCCGACGGCGTCCTGCTGTTTCCGGGCGTGTCGGATCGCGAGCCGATGGCGGGGGTGCCGCCGGTCGGGTTGGAGCGCATGCTTCGGGAGAGGCGGTCGGAGCGGTCGGAGGGGTCGGAGCGTCCGGTGTCGATGTCGATGTCGGTGTCGGTGCCGGAGTCGGCCGCGGGTTCCGTCCGCCGGGCCCTGTCCTGAGGCGCTGAGGAGGACGAGGGTGCGGAGGCGGATGAGGACGCGGAGGAGGACGGGACCGCGGAGGGCGCGTGCGGCTGCGGGGCGGCGGGGGCCGACCGCTGCGAGTGACGGGACGCCTGTGCCGATGCCGCGGACTCCGGTGCGGGGGTGCGCGGGGCAGCGGTCGCCTTGTTCCGCTCGTTCTGCTCGTTCTGCTCGCCCCGCCCGGGTGCCGTGCCGCGGGCGTTCTTCCGCTGCCGGGCACGGAGCGCGGCGGCCTCGGCGGCTTCCAGGTCGGCGGGGGTCGCGCGGCGCGGGGCGGCCCCGATCTCGGAGTAGCTTTCGTGCTCGCCCGTGCCGTGGTCGAGTTCCAGCGGCGGCTTGCCGCTCGCGGCAGGCAGGTCCTCGGTGTCGGCGGGTGTGTGGACGGCCGGGGTCGGCGCGACGTCATGGTCGGCCGCCGCGGCATCCTGCGGCGAGGCCGCCGGGGATGGGGTCGGCGCGTGGGACGTCGACCGGGCACCGGGCACGGCCTCAAGCGGGCCGGATTCGGCGGCCGTCGACGGTGTGGTGCCATGGTCGGCGGGCTCTTCACCCTGCGGCACAACGGACGGGGAAACCGGCCGGGCGGCACCCTCACCGGCGGACGAGGGTACGGGTCGGGCGGAACCCTCACCGGAGGGCAGGGCGTCGGCGCTTCCGGGTTCCGTGCCGGATCGCGCCGCGCTGGAACCTTCGGTGGGTGCGGCGGCCGGGGACGACGCGGAGCCGTGGTCGGCGGGGTTCTCCCCCTGGACGGCGGCGGATGCGTGGGGTCGGGCGGGTTCCGGGCCGACGGCGGGATCGTCGGCGCTGTCGGCGGCCGCCACCCGCGGCCGCGCAGCGGCGGATCCCCCAAGGGGGGCGGCGGGCGTCCGCGACTCGACGCTGCGGTCGGTGGGCCGCTCGTCCTGCCGCGCCGTCGTCCGGGGGGCGGGCGTCGAGGTGGACCGGCCGGTGCCGTCGGGTTCGGGAGCGGAGGGCACGGCGCCGGGCTCCGCGGTAGACGCAGTGGACGCGGTGGACGACGCCGACGCGGTGCCTCCGCCGGTGGGCGTCTCCCCCTCGTGGGAGACGGCAGGTTCGGGAGCGGTCGCCGTCGGCGCCCCCGCGGACGGCGGGTCGGTGACGGGCCCATCGGCGTCGCCGGTGGCGGCGGCTTCCGCCCGTGCGAGGGCCGTGGCGGACCCCTGAGCGAGCACGTGGTCGGCCGCGGTCTCGGCCTGCGGCGAAACGGACGGGGAGGGGCCGCCATCGGCCGCGGCTTCCGTTTCGGACCGCGCAGCGCTGGATTCCTCAGCGCCCGCGACGCCTGATGCCGCCTCGGCGCCGTGGCCGGTGGGTTCCCCGTTCTGCTGCGCGGAGGACCGCGCGGGCGCGGCCGGGGAAGCGGCGGCGCCAGCGTTCTCGACGCGGGGATGGGTGGATGCGACCCCCTCAGCGGAGGATGCGGCGAGCGGCGTCGGCTCGGTGCCCCGGTCTGTCGGGGTGGCGGCCTCCTCCGGCACGGACGGCGCGGGTGCGGCGGCCGTCGGCGTGCGGGGCTGCTCCCGGTCGGTGGTGGGGGTGGGGGTGGTGGTGGGGGCCTGCGGCTGCTCGGGGGCGGGCTTGTCCGCAGGGTCGTCGGTGAACCACTCGACCCGGGCGCGCGGCTTCGGGCCGTCGGCGTCGGCGAAGCGCGGGGCCGGGGGTGGCGGGGTGTCGGCGTGGCTCAGGTGTCGGTCGAGGATTTCGAGGCGTTCGGCTTCGGCGGCGCTCCGCGGGTGCTCAGGAGTGTCGGACTGCGCTGGGCGTGTAGCAGGCTCGGGCAGCTCGGTGCCGGTGCGGGCCGGAGCGGCGGCTGCTGCGGCCGGGGGCTGCGCGGCGTCGTCTTTCGCGGCCTGGGTGCCGACGGTGTCTGCGGCGGGGTCACCGACCGGCTTCCCCCGTTCGGCCTGATGGGGCCGCGGTGAATGCGGTGTCGAGGCGTCGAGCTCGGAGATGTCCCGGGTCTCCCCCACAGCCCGGGCCGCAGGACCACCGACCTGCCTCACCGACTCGGACCGGTGCGCCTCCGACACGCGCGATGCCGACGCATCGACCCCCGCGACATCCCGGGTCTCCCCCACAGCCCGGGCTGCGGGGTGGTCGGCTTCGACGGCGGGGGCGGGCTTCTCGACGTCGACGGCGCCGGCCTGCTCCGGAGTGTCCTGTGCCGTGTCGGCCGCCGCGCTGTCCTCGGGACTCTTGGTACCTTCGGGACTTTTCTCTTCCACCGGGACAGAGAACACCCGCAGTACGCCGGACATGGCTCTGTGCTCGCCCGTTCCGTGGTCGAGTTCGAGCGAGGGCTTGCCGGTGGAGGAAGCCGCCGGGGCGGGTTCCTTGTCTCTGCGTCGCGTGGCGTCTCCTGGGCTGACTGATGGGTCGGTCTCGCTGACCTCGTTTTCTACGGTGTCCTCAGTTTCCTCGGGGTCCGTCGGCTGCCGCAGCTGCGGCACGCCGGATTCCTCGGATTCCTCGGACTGCTGTCGGGGTTCGCGTGGCTCGTAGAAGTGCGAGGTGAGGGGCAGGTCCCACGGCGCCGCGTGCGGGCGGCGGCGCGGAGCCGACTCATCGTCCTCCTCATGCCGTTCGACTTCCTCGGGGGTGGCCGGCGAGCCCAGGCCGCGGGCACGCTCGACCGGTGGCGGCGGAGCGACGCGCTCCTGCGCGCGGGCGGCCTCGGGGGGCGCGGTGGCGTCGCCGGATTCGGGCGGCGTGGGTGCCTCGGACGGTTCGGGTGCCGGAATGGCCGACTCGGTCGCGGTGGCCGCCGCCTCGGCCGGCGGGGCGGGGACCGGCGCGGGCGGCACGCTGTGCTCTGTTTCGGCGCGCTCGGGCTCCGGAGCCGCGGCGGGGGCTGCGGCGCCCGGACGGAGCTCCGCGGCCAGGTGGGGCTGTGTCGGCCGGAGGGCCGCGGCGCGCCTGCGTTCCAGGCGGCGGGTGGCCGCGGCCAGCTCGGCTCGGGCGCGCAGTCGGCGCACGGCGCGGCGTTCCGGCCCGGCGGGCAGGGTCGCGCCGGGGGCCGTCGACACGGTGGGGGTGTCGGCCTCGGGGTCCGCCTCGGCCGCCGCCACCGGCTCCGGTGCCGCTGCCGCTGCCGCTTCCACCGGCTCGGCCGGTCGCGCCGGGGTCGTCGGCTCCGGTGGTTCGGGGGCCGACATCATCTCTTCGGCACGGCGGCGGGCGGATGTGCCCTCGGAGGCCGTGGCCTTCGCGGGTGCGTCCTCGGGCTGGGCCGCGTCGTCGTCCGCGTCGGGCGGAGACATCGGGCCGGTGTCGCCCTTCTCGTAGGCGGCCTTGGACGACAGCGGCCACGGCGTCTCGCCCCAGGAGGCGCGGAGTTCGGTGAACCACGCGGCGTCGCGCTCCAGCTGCTCGTCGTCGTCCTCGTCGTAGAAGCCGGGGTGCGGGTTGTCCTTGGCGTCGGTGTTCCGCGCGGAGTCTCCGTCGGCCCCGGCCTGCTCGGGCAGGGCGAAGCCGAAGTAGTTGAGGACCTTGATGCCCAGGCCGCGCGAGGCGGCGGAGTCGCCGGCGTCGGGGGTGTCCGGGGTGTCGGAGCCGGGGGCGGGGGCCGCCGCCGCTTGTGTCTCCTGCTCGTCCTGGTCGCGCTGGGGGGTGGGCGCCGGGGCTTCGCCGTTCCGGTCGCCGATCCACCCCGCGGAGGATGCGGGGGCGGCGGCGAGCTCCGCAGGGTGGGCGGGCTCGGCCGCTGTGGAGGCGGCGACCGCTTCGACGGGCCGGGGGGTCTCGCCGACCTCGGTGGCCGTGCCGGGCTCGGCGGGTTCGGTCCGCTCGACGTGCTCGAACGCCTCGACCTGCGGGGTAGCGCCGGGCGGCTCGTCGGACGGCCGTTCTTCTTGTTCCCTTCGTTCCTTGTGTTCCTTCCGCTTGGGGTCGAGCACCAGCGGTGGTGCCACCCGGGCGGGGCGGGCGGGTGGGGCGGTGCGCGGTTTCGGGGCGGCGGGTACCTGTGCGGTCGCCGGGACGGCCGTTGCCGCGGCGTGGGCGTCGGTCTCGGCGCCGGTGGGCGCCGAGGCGCGCTCCTCCGCGGGTTCGACCGGCTCCTCAAGCTCGGCGGGGGCGGGCTTCCCCCGCCGCAGAAGCCCCTTGGCACGCAGCGGGGCGCTCTTGCGGTGCACGACCGGAAGCGGACCCGCCGCCGGGTCGCGGTGCCACACGCGCACCGCGACCCGGATCTCGGCGGGCTCGCGCTCGGGGGCGAGGCTCGTGTACACGCGCGCCTCGGTCATGAAGCGGACCTGCGACACCACCAGTTCGCTGAGCCGCTTGCCCTCCATGACCGGGCGAGTGGCGAAGAAGGTGATGATGAACGGCGGGACCAGCCACAGCACGTGCCACGGCGGGTCGGTCGTGAAGGGAACGCCGATGACGGCGAGCGCCACGAACCAGACCCCGTACGTGCCCAGGAGAACACCAAGGAAGACGACCGAGACCGGCTGCGGCAGCCGGAAATCGTAGAGCTTGTACAGCCGCTTCTCGATACGCCAGATGTTGGTGTACGTGGGCAGGTCCACGTCCCCGGCCTCCTACTCGGTCGAGACGCCCATGGCACGCGCGATGGCTACGGCTGTGACCTCGATGATGCCCGGGACGTAGAACACGATTCCGATGAAGATCGCCAGAATGATGAACTGCGCGAACCGGGTGATCTCCCTGGTGAACAGGAAGAAGATGGCCACGACCGACACGATCACCAGGAACAGCGGTCCGAAGAAGCCGCGGAGGAAGTCGGCCAGTCCGGAGGTGTTCGGGGCGTCGCCGCCGGCCGCGAGGACGAGCGGTCCTGCGATGTCGTATGTGCCGCGCACTAGGTCCGAAGACGCGTAGGCGAGGCTGGAGAGGAGGGGGAGCATCTTAGGCGCCGTCCTCCCGTGCCTCACGTCTGAACTGCATTTCGTTCACGACTCCTTGGTTCCTGCCCTGCTCGGCCGATGTGTCCGGTGGGGGTCTACCGGCTACTTTCCGAACGACCCCGGCGCTCCCTGGATATCCAGGACCTTCCAGTCGTCGCCGTCCTTGACCACGGACAATCGGTAGCTCTGGGTGAGTTCCGCGGGGTTGTCCGCGTCACCGTCCGCGAGCCGCCACTTCACGGTGGCCGTCGCCTGTCGTACATCATCTTGACCGTTCGCGGTCTTCGCTGGAACCAGTAGTTCTTCCAAACCAGCGAATTCCAGGCTGCCTTCGGGCAACTCGGAGAAGTGCGCGCCGTCGGCCAGGTAGCTGGGCAGGTGTTCCGGGGTCTCGGCGTAGGCCTCGAAGAAGCGCTTGAGGCGGGGTTCGAGCTCCTCGCGCACCGCGGAGTCGTTCTCGGTGGTGGTGGGGTCGGGGAGCTTGGCCTTGGTCGGCGCCGCCAGGAGGGCGGGGCGGCCGGAGACGACGAGGGAGGTGCCGTCGTCGTCGGCGTAGACGGGGACGTCGAGGCGCATCGGGTCGCCGTTGACGTCGGCGCTGAGGGTGACGACGGCGTTGTTGTCGTCCTGGGGGTCGACGGCCACCACCTGGATGTCGCGGCCGGTGAGGTCGGCGCCGGAGAGGTTGAGTTGGGAGACCTTGCCTTCGGGGACGAACCCGGCGAGGGCTTCGGCGCGCTCGGCGCCCTCGCCCTTCTTGGCGTTGAGGTAGGTGTCGGCGAAGCGAAGTGCGAAGGCGGCGGCCGCGCTCTCGGGAAAGGCGGGTTCGTCGTTCTCGACGGCGGGTTCGGCGGCGGGTTCGGCGATGCTGTCGCGGATGGGCGTCCACAGGCCGTTGAAGATGACGACGATGATGAAGGCCCACAGGACGGCGCGGCCGGCCCAGACCCACCACCGGCCGCCGGACGCGACGCCGGGTGCGCGGGAGGGCCGCACGGGGGGGTCGGTGTCGTCGTAGTCGCCGGCCGCCGCGGTGTCGTCGTGCGCACCACCGCGTCGCGCGGTCGACCTGCCAGCCATCACGCCTCCCCATCCCATTCCGGGTCCACAGCACCCACCGACGGCAAACCGACGGCAAAGTGATCCACGCCCTGTTTACCCCATACCTATGGTGAGGCATTGTTCCGGATCTCGGATGACAATCCACGTTCGCGATTGGTTCCCGGCCCTGGGTTGTACCCCGGTTGAGATCGGGCCAATGGCGGCCGAGCGGGCCGAACCGCGCCGATAGGTGGAATCATCCGAGGTCATCGGCGCGATTACCGACCGCTGGGAAAGGAAGAACTCCCTGGTCGGATAGGTATTCGTGACGATTGGTGACGTCCGGCCGCCGGTGCACGGCCGCGACACCCCCGGACGCGGGGCAGCGGGTGGGTGGGGGTCGGTCAGGGGTGGAAAGTGGCGAAGTCGACACCGCGCGGGGCGGGCTCGGACGCGAAACGCCCGCCCGTGCGGGGCACGGGCGGGCGGTGGTCCGTCAACCGGGTGACCCGGTCTCAGGGCGGGCCGGTACCGAGCGGGTCGGCTCGGCCGGAGTTCAGCGCGCGGCCCCGTAGGTCATGTGCAGGATCGGGTACGGGCGCCCGGCGTCGTCGAGTCCGCTGCGGTCGACGACGGCGAAGCCCCTGCTCTCGTAGAAGCCCACGGCCTGCGTGTTCTGTTCGTTGACGTCGACCTGGCGGGCACCGTTCGCCAGGGCGTCGGCGAGGAGCGCCGAACCGACGCCCCGCCCGCGGAGCTCGGCCCCGACGAACAGCATCTCGATCTTGCCGTCGGCGACGCCCACGAACCCGCCGGCGCCGCCGTCGACCTCCGCGACCCGAAGGGCCACGTTCGGGAAGTACGACGGGATGAGCCGCGCCTCGATGGCGTCGCGGTCGCGCGGGTCGAGGAAGTCATGGGTCGCATCGACCGCACTGCGCCAGATCGCCGCGAGGCTCGCGTACTCCGAGCTCCCTGCGCACTCTCGGATGGTCACGGCGCCGCCCGGTGCGTCCCCGGCCAAGTCGAAATCCCCTCGTCGTCACCGGGCGCGCCGCCGCGCGCCGCGCCCCGCCACGGAGCCGTGGCACCGTCCGGGCCGGACGGCCCGGTGTTCACACGTTGAAGCGGAACTCCACGACGTCGCCGTCGGCCATCACGTAGTCCTTGCCTTCCATGCGCACCTTGCCGGCTGCCTTGGCCGCCTGCATGGTGCCGGCCTCGACGAGGTCGTCGTAGGAGACGACCTCGGCCTTGATGAAGCCGCGCTGGAAGTCGGTGTGGATGACGCCGGCCGCCTCCGGGGCGGTCGCGCCCTTCCTGATGGTCCAGGCGCGGGCCTCCTTCGGCCCGGCGGTGAGGTAGGTCTGCAGGCCGAGGGTGTCGAAGCCGACGCGGGCCAGCCAGGCCAGGCCGGACTCCTGCTGCCCCATCTCGGCCAGCATCTCCGCGGCCTCGTCCTCCTCCAGCTCGGCGAGCTCGGACTCGATCTTGGCGTCGAGGAAGATCGCCTCGGCGGGGGCGACGAGCTCGGAGAGCTTGGCGCGCAGCCCGTCGTCGGCCAGCTCATCGGAGTCCAGGTTGAACACGTAGATGAACGGCTTGGTGGTCATGAGGTTGAGCTCGCGGATGAGCGCCAGGTCGACCCCGGCGGCCGGGCCGCCGGTGTAGAGCCGCTCGCCGTTGTCGAGGACCTCCTGCGCGGACTTGGCGGCCTCAAGCTTGAGCTGGGCGTCCTTGTCCTTGGCGTTGCGCTTGGCGTCCTTCTCCAGCCTCGGCAGCGCCTTCTCCAGGGTCTGCAGGTCGGCGAGGATCAGCTCGGTGTCGATGGTCGCGATGTCGCGGGCGGCGTCGATGGCGCCGTCGACGTGGGTCACGTCGGGGTCGTTGAACTCCCGGATGACCTGGCAGATCGCGTCGGTCTCGCGGATATTGGCGAGGAACTGGTTGCCCAGCCCCTCCCCCTCCGAGGCGCCGCGGACGATGCCGGCGATGTCGACGAAGTCGACGGTCGCCGGGAGGACCTTCGCGGACCCGTAGATCTCGGCCAGCTTGTCCAGCCGCGGGTCGGGCACCCCCACCACACCGACGTTGGGCTCGATGGTGGCGAACGGGTAGTTCGCCGCCAGAGCATCGTTCTTGGTTAGCGCGTTGAACAGCGTGGACTTACCGACGTTCGGCAGGCCGACGATCCCAATTGACAGACTCACAGCACCCGAGTCTATGCGCGCCGACGCGCCGAACCGCCCGGCCGGACGCGCGGGGGTCCGCCGAGGCGACGCTTCGGTGACACGCGGGTCTCGACTTGGGTGAAACGGCCTGCGGCCGTGAGGATTCTCGGAGTACGTTCGTGTTCGGCCAGCCGACGCGGGGGCGACGACGGGGAACCTCGCGGCGCGGACACGGCGGCACCGGGGGCCGGAGCGGGCACGTGGGGGCACGGGGCCGTCCGGTGGCGGGACCGTCGGCGCGGCACCGACGCACGCGGGTGCCCCGCACGGCTCACAACGCCATACAGGTCACAGGTCACAGGTCACATGGGGGGATATCAGTGCTACCTGGTCAGATGCGTGCCTTCGTGCGCCGCCACCCGGCCGTGCGCCATGCCACGCGGCAGATCCGGGTCCGGCTGCCGCAGAGCCTCGGGGGGCTCGACCCGGCGCGGCTGCCGCCGAAGACCCGCCGGTTCGACCTCGCGCTGCCGCGCCGGGAGGGGGCGGGGGCCTTCCCGGTCGGCCCCGACCGGCTGAGCATCGAGGCGCCGGGCGACTCTTGGATCCCCCGCTGCCTGGACCTGACCGGTCTGGCCGGGTACGACCGCGAGGCGCTGGCCTGCTTCCTGGCGGTCCTGGAGCACGCGCGGCCGGGCTCGGTGCTCGATGTCGGCGCGAACATGGGGCTGTACGCGGCGCTCGCGGCCGCGCGTACCCGGCGCCGGGTCTACGCGTTCGAGCCCGCTCCCGACACCGCCGCGACCGCACGGGCGGTGGCCGCCGCCAACGGCCTGGGGATCGAGGTCGTGGAGCTGGCCGCGAGCAACCACGGCGGCACCGGCCACCTGCACCTGTCGATGGCCAGCGACGCGTCGAACTCACTGGTCCCGGGCTTCCGCCCGGCACTGGGCCGGATCGAGGTGGAGGTCGACACCCTCTCCCACTGGCGCGAGCGCGCCGGGACCGCGCCCGCCGTGATCAAGATCGACACCGAGGGCAACGAACCGGACGTGATCGCCGGCGCCCTGGAGATCCTGCGCCGGTTCCGCCCGTTCGTGTTCTGCGCGGTGCTGCCCGACCAGGGCATCGAGGAGCGGCTGATGGCGCTGCTGGAGCCGGTCGACTACCAGTGGTACCGGCTGGTCGGGGCGCCGCCGTATCCGCCACGCCCCGCCATCGGCGGCATCGTCCCCGGGGTCGAGCAGACCATGTGGATGTTCGCGCCCGCGCCGGTACCGGACCGGGTGTGGGCGACCGCCCTGGAATGGCACGCGGCGATCGGCGCCTGCCGGTGAGTCCCTGGGCCGCCACCCCGGTCACTCTGGGCACATACCCGATGACTCTGTTGCGAGATGACGCCCTGTAACGTCGGCTGCGGCCATCTCGAAGTTGGAGGCACGATGAGTGAGACCGTCGTTCGACGGCGACGCGGTCAGGGCAGTGCACGGCGCAACGAGATCATCGCGGCGGCGATGGAGGAGTTCGCCGCGGGCGGCTACAAGGGCACGTCCCTGGCCACGGTCGCCGATCGCGTCGGACTGACCCAGCAGGGGCTGCTGCACTACTTCCCGAGCAAGGAGGCCCTGCTCGTCGCGGTGCTGGAGAGACGCGACGAGATGGACGCCGCGGCGGGCGACAGCCCGCGCGACCTGACGGACTTCGCCGAGGCCGTGAGCCGCAGCAGCGACCGGCGCGAACTCGTCCAGATGCACACGGTGCTCAGCGCGGAGGGCGTGACCGGGCACCACCCCGCACACGACTACTTCCATGCGCGCTACCGCGGGCTCCGGGACCGCACCACGGAGCTGCTGCGCGCGCGACACGGCGACACGCTACCCGGAGGGCTGGCCCCCGAGGACGCCGCGACCCTGGTCATCGCCGCCATGGACGGCCTGCGGCTGCAGTGGCTCTATGAGCCGGACGCGGTACACATGCCCGGCCTGATCAAAATGTTGGCCGACGTCCTGACCTCTCCCGCGCGTGGCGGGAACCCCGCAGACGCCCGGGATTGAGACCATAGGCCGCTATGGACGGCCTGAGTGTGATTCCGGTGTTACTGGTGGGCATCGCGATCGGCGTTGCGGTGGGGTGGTTACTCGCCCGTGACCGCACCGCCGATGCGCGGGCCCGGGCGCACGCGGCCGAGGAGCGCGCCGCCTATATCGAGGAGCAGCTCGGCGACCGCTTCCGCGCCCTGTCCGCACAAGCCCTCGACGCCACCAACCAGCGGTTCCTGGAGCTGGCCGAGGGGCGCATGCGGGCGGTCGGCCTGGAGGCCGGGCACGACATGGAGCAGCGGCGCCAGGCCGTGGAGCGGCTCGTCGCCCCACTGAAGGAGACCCTGGCGCGGGTCGAGGGGCAGCTGCGGGAGGTCGACGCGGGGCGCCGCGCCGCCCACGCCGAGCTCGCCAAGCAGGTCGACTATGTGCGCGAGGGGTCGGAGCGGCTGCGCGACCAGACCCAGGCACTGGTCACCGCGCTGCGCCGACCCGAGGCACGGGGCAGGTGGGGCGAGTTGCAGCTGCGGCGCGTCGCCGAGCTGGCGGGGATGAGCGCCTACTGCGACTTCGAGGAGCAGGCGAGCGCGGCGGACGACACCGCCGAGCGGGTGCGCCGCCCGGACATGGTGGTGCGCCTGGCCGGCGGCAAGAACATCGTCGTGGACTCCAAGGTGTCGCTGGCCGCCTACCTGGAGGCCGTGGAGACCGATGACGCCGACGTTCGGGCCGACCGGTTGGCGGCGCATGCCCGGCACCTGCGCACCCACGTGGACCAGCTGGCCGGCAAGTCCTATTGGAACGCGTTCGGTCCGGCGCCGGAGTTCACGGTGCTGTTCATCCCGGGTGAGGCGTTCCTGGCACCCGCGCTGGAGCACGACCCGGCGCTGCTGGAGTACGCGATGGCGCGCAAGGTGCACATCGCGACGCCGACGACGCTCATCTCGCTGCTGCGCACCGCCCAGTACGCCTGGCAGCAGGAGGCGCTGAGCGAGAACGCGCGGGCCGTGTTCGAGCTGGGCAAGCAGTTGCACGCGCGGCTGGCGACGCTCGGCGGGCACGTGGACGGGCTGGGCCGCCAGCTGTCGCGGACGGTCGCCGCCTACAACCAGACCGTGGGCTCCTTGGAGAGCCGGGTGCTGGTGACGGCGCGCCGGTTCGGGGAGCTGGGGCTGGTGGACGGCGAGTTGGAGCGCCCCGAGGGGGTGCGGGACCAGGCGCGGCCGCTCACCGCTCCGGAGCTGACCGACGAAGTGGACCGGGCCGGGGACACCGGGGAGGACACCGGGGTGCCCGGCGTGGGGGACGGCGCCGATCCGCGGGTCGAGCTGTTCGGGGCGGCGTTCGAGGAAGATGGAGACACGGCGCCCCAAGAGGAACCCAACTCCTCACCTCGGGTGACACAATAATTACTGTGAGTTATATAGGGAGCGTAAGGGCGATGGTGACGCGTAACACGGAGACCCCGGAGGACCCCCGTCCTCCGTTCTTCGTCGACGAGCCGTCCCGACGCCGCCGACCGTCCGACCGCCGACCCCCGGGTGGCGCCGGCGCCTCGGCCACACGCACGCTCCGTTCGGAGGCCGGAGCCGCCGCCCCGCCGGCGAAGGGGCGCAGATCCGGCGGGGGCACGGCACGCCCCCACCCCGCGCAGCCCGGCCGCGCGGGGGTCCGCCTCACCGCGCGCGGCGGCATCCTCGGCATCGTGGTCCTCAGCTTCGCCTCGGCGATGATCGCCCCGCTGGTCGGTATGCCGGGCATCAACGGGGGCGCGTTCGTGGCCGCGTGCGTCGTCGCCGCCCTGCTGGTCCGCCCCACCGACCTGCTTTCCCTCTCGGTCAGCCCACCGCTGGCCTACTTCACCGCGATCCTGGCCGCCGAGGCCGTCCTCACCCTGGGCGAGGACGGCTTCGCGCGCGGCGTGGCGATCGGCATCGCCACCCGGCTCGCCGACATCGCCCCCTGGCTCTTCCTCGGCACCGCCCTCGTTCTGATCATCGCGCTCTTCCGCGGGCTGCCCGCCAACGTCCGCGACCTCGGCGACGAACTCAACGGCCGCAAGGAACGCGCCGCCCGCCGCGCCGAACGCCACCCCGAAGCCGAGTAGCCCGCACCGCCGCGCCCCTGCGTTGATCTCGGAGATATCGGGGCGAAAATCGCCGCTGAGACCCCGATATCTCCGAGATCAACGCAGGGAACGGGTCAGAAGGGCGTGGAGTGGTCGTTGCCGCCGTTGTTCTGCGGGGTGTTCTCCTCCAGGGCGACGGCGAGCTTGGCGCGGGCACCCTCCAGCCACTGCTCGCAGGTCCTGGCGAGCTGTTCGCCGCGCTCCCACAGGGCCAGCGACTCCTTGAGCGTGAGGCCGCCGGACTCCAGGCGCCGCACGACGCCGTCCAGCTCCTCGCGGGCCTCCTCGTAGCTCAGCTCCGGTTCGGCGGGCGGCGCCGTGTCGGTCTCGGCTCCGTCGCCGGTCGTGCTCTGGGCCTCGTCGGCCATGGGGTCCCCCTCAGTCATCGGTGGTCGGGTGGTCGTCGGCCGAAGCGGGGCCGTCGGCCGTCGCGGTCAGGCTGTCCTCGGCGAAGCGCAGCCGCAGCGCCTCCCCCGCCTCGACCTCCGCGGCCGAGCGGACCACGGCTCCGTCGGACTTCTGCACGATGGCGAAGCCACGGGCCAGGGTGGTCGCCGGGGACAGCGCGTGCAGGCGGGCGCGGGTGTGGGCGAGGTCGTCGGCGGCGCGGTCGACGGAGATCGTGACGCAGCGCCGCGCCCGGTCGCGCAGGCCGGCGACCTGCTCGGTGAGCCGGTCCATCTCACGCAGCGGGCTGGCCAGCACCGGGCGCGAGCGCATCTGGGCCAGCCATGCCTCCTCGCGGGCGATGCCGCCCTCGATCACCCGGCGGCCCCGGTCGCGCAGCTGGTGGATCAGGCGCAGCTGCTCCCCCACGTCCGGCACGACCTTCTTGGCGGCGTCGGTGGGTGTGGAGGCGCGGAGGTCGGCGACGTAGTCGAGGAGCGGGGCGTCCTGTTCGTGCCCGATCGCGCTGACGACCGGGGTGCGGGTGGCCGACACCGCGCGCACCAGCGCCTCGTCGGAGAACGGCAGCAGGTCCTCCAGGGAGCCGCCGCCGCGGGCGATGATGACCACGTCGACATCCGGGTGCGCGTCGAGCTCCTTGAGCGCGTCGAGCACCTCGCCGACCGCCCGGTCGCCCTGCACGGCGACCTCGCGCACCTCGAACCGGACCGCCGGCCAGCGGCGGCGGCCGTTCTCCAGGACGTCGCGCTCGGCCGCGGAGTCGCGCCCGCAGATCACGCCGACGGTCCCGGGCAGGAACGGCAGCGGGCGCTTGCGGGCCTCGGAGAAGAGGCCCTCTGCGGCCAGCGTTGCGCGCAGCTGCTCCAGCCGGGCCAGCAGCTCGCCCAGGCCCACGTGCCGGATCTCCAGGGCGAGCAGCGAGAACGTGCCGCGGGCGACGTAGAAGTCGGGCTTGGCATGGACGACCACGCGCGCCCCGGCCTGCGGCGCCGGGGCCGCGGCCTCCAGCACCCGGATGGGGCACACCACGCGCGCCGAGACGTTGGCGACGGGGTCGCGCAGGGTGATGAACGCCGTGCCGCCGCGCCGGTTCAGCTCGGCGATCTGGCCCTCGACCCAGATCCTCCCCAGCCGGCCGATCCAGCCGCCGATGGCCTGCATGACGACCCGGACCGGCTGCGGGGACTCCGGGGAGCTGTCCATACCCATGGCCATGAGCGTAGAGGAGCGGGGCGACGTTTCCGGCCAGGTAGCGGCGCGCGGTGGACGGTCACCCGTCGATCTCGGGGGTCATCGACCGAACACCGCGGGATATTCGGTCGATAACCCCCGAGATCGACGGGAGGGGGCGGGTGTCAGTCGTTCCAGGCCGCGCGCACCTGGTCGAGGACCGCGGCCGCCTGGGCGCGTCCGGCGCGGGCCGCCGGGGCGCGGCGGGCGGGGTCGAGGGGGTTGGCGCCGATCGCCTCGCGGGCCGCGGCGTCGGGGACGACGAGCGCGGTACGCGGCGCCCCGGGGAGGTCGGCCAGCTGTTCGGAGGGCGAGGGGACCGGGCCGGCGCCGGCGTCGATCGGTGCGAGGACGACCACGCGGTCGCAGCCCGCGGCCACGTCGACGTTGGCGGCGGAGCCGACGCCGCCGTCGATGAACAGGCGGCCGCCGATGACCGCCGGGGGCCACACCCCGGGCACGGCGCAGGACGCCAGCACGGCGTCGAGGAGGGGAACCCCGCTGTCGCGGCCGAACGCCTCACGGCGGCCCGAGCGCGCGTCCACGGCGGTGACGCGAAGGTCGCGCTCGGGCCAGTCGTGGGAGGGGAGGCGCGCGGCGATCACGGCGCGGCGCTCGGTCAGGGAGGCGGTCGACGAGGCGTGCGCCAGGCGGCCGATGCGGGCGCGCGCCCGCGCCGGGTCGCGCTCGCGGAGGAACGCCCACACCATGCGGGCCAGCGCGCGGCGCGGCAGGCGGGCGGCGACCTCGCCGTTGGGGGCGGCGAGCTGGCGGGTGAACAGGGTCTCCAGGGCGACGCCGGAGGTGATCTGCGCACCGACGACCGAACCCGCGGACGTTCCCACGATCAGGTCGGCATCGGTGAGGTCGACCCCGGCCTCGCACAGCCCGGAGAGGATCCCCAGCTCCCACCCGATCCCGGTGAGCCCTCCGCCGCCCAGTACCAGTGCCCTGCGCATGCGCTCCGCCCTTCCCGCCGAGTCGTCCCCGGCCAGGATAGGGCCACGGCGTGTGGCCGGAGGGAAGCCCCTCCCCTACGCTTCCGTTGCCTTACCGGGAAGTCATTCGATGCTCGTCGAACTGCCTTGCCGCCGGTCACGCCCCCGGACAGCATGGGCGCATCCCGGCCCGCCGGGACCGCGACCACCCCCAAGAGCAGGGAAAACACCATGCAGAGAACCACCTTTACGTTGCGCGGAATCGGAACGACCGCAGTCGGGGCCGTCATGGGGGCCGCCATGGCGGGGACGCTGCTGGCAGCGCCGGCCCAGGCCGCGACCGCACCCGCGTCGGTGTCCGCGCAGTCCTGCGCCGGCTACCTGCAGAAGCCGTACAAGGTGTCGGGCTCCAAGCACATCATGGCGTTGGCCGAGGCCCGTGGGTGCGGAAGCCGGATGCAGTACGAGGTCTTCCTGCAGCGTTCCCGCTGGTACGGCTGGCAGAAGATGGACACCCGGCGATGGACGGGCGACGGCAGCCGCACGCTCTCCAGCGCGTGCGACGGCACGCACGACTGGCGGCTGTTCATGAACGTCACCGAGCCCGGCGGCCAGCTCGGCAGCAGGGCGGGGACGAGTGCCCGCCTCACCTGCTAGGGCGTGTTCGGCGGATGCTTTCCTCCTGAGCGAGCGGCCGTCCGGGGCGGCGCTCGCAAGCCGCTGCACGACGTCGATCCAGGTCGGCTTTGCGAGTGGAGCGGCGCAGCGAGCGCCGTTCCGGTGGCCGCGAGCCGGAAATGATCCGTCGAACACGCCCTAGCGGCACGCGGATCCCCTTCGGGGCCATCGGCCGCTCCCCACGCGCGGCCGATGGCCCCGTTTCCTGCCGTTCCCACGGGCACCCTCCATCGCCGATACATCTGAATTCCCACCCGTTCCGCGTCATTGCATTCGAGAAATTGCATCGGCCTTACCCTGGCTCGGACATTCGGACTGAACCGAAAGACATTGCCGATTGCCATTCACACGACGAATGATGTGAGGCACACCCGAATTCGTCGGGCAAGTGACCTTGGAGGCAATCGTGTCGAGGTTGACCATTGCATCGAGAAGGATCGCGATCGCCGTCGCGGGCAGTGCCATGGGCGCGGTCATGGCGGCATCCCTGATGACGGCCCCCGCACAGGCCGCACCGACGGCCGCGGAGCGTGCCGAAACCGCAGGCCAGGAGGGCGCCGCCCAGCAGTGCCGCGAAGTCCTGGGGATTCCCTATAAGGCCAGTCGGACTCGGGTGTCGGCGCCGGCGAGGACCGATTTCTGCGCTGGCTGGCACATCTATGTCGAGCTGCAGCGTTCGCGGTGGTCGGGGTGGCAGACGATGGACTCGCGGTCATGGCGGGGGGACGCTCTGCACACACTGACCACCACCTGCTCCGGCACCCATAACTATCGACTGCGGATGACCAAGCGGCCGCCCTCCGGGGCCACGCAGGTGAGGACAGGCCGCGAAGTGCGGCTTTCCTGCCCCGGCTGAGCGGGATATCAAAGGGTCTGACAATGACGGAGGCCTTCGACCGCTGTACGGAGTGGTCGAAGGCCTCCGGGTGTCCCGTGCCCCGGGTGCGGCGGGCGGGGGAAGCCGTTCCGGGGGTAGCCGGGGCTACTCGCCGGTCTTCTGGAGCTTGGCGATGCGGTTGTCGTACATCTTCACGAACTCCGGGCGCTCGGCGTTGGCGATCTCGTAGGCGCGGAGGTCGCGGACCTGGTCGATGGTGAGTTTGCGCAGGCGGGCGCGGATGGAGGGCAGGGTGAGGCCGTCATAGCCCGGCACCGGCAGCTCTTCTGCGGCGGGTGCGGACTGCTTGCGGACCTTCTCCAGCACCTCGTCGCCGGCGACCTGGGTGATGGCCTCCGCCCCGGCGATCTCCTCGGCGACGGCGGCTTTCTCCTCGGGGGCCACGAGCGGGGGCTCGTCCGCGGGGGTGTCCTCGGCGGGCTTCTCCGCGGGCTCGGCGGCGGCCGCGGGCGCCGAGGCCTCGGACCGGGTGTCCGGGGCGGGCTCCGGCTCGACGGGAGCGGTCGGCTCGGCCGGGGCGGCCGCACCGGCGGCTGCGGCCTTCTCGGCCTTCTCGGCCGTCTCCGCGGTCTCGGTGGTCGGGGTCGCGTCGGTCTTCTCCGCGGGCTGCTCGGCCGGCTCCCGCTGCTGCACCGGGATGGTGGCCGACGCCGGGGCCGGGGCTTCGGTCTTCTGCCCGAAGACCCCCTTGACCAGGGTCATCACCTTGCTGACGATGGACGGCTTAGGCATGGGACTGGGGGCTCCTGACAATCTCGGTGGGGTGAAACTCGGCGGCGCACACGCACTGGGGATCGCCCGCCGGGTCGCCCCGGCGGAGTGGCTGCGGACCGCTGGCACGGGGCTGGCGGAACGCCGCCCGGTGCTGCTCGGTGCCGCCTTCATGCTGCTGGACACTGCTGTCGGATGATGACGCGAATTCAACCCAGAATAGGGGAGTAAGGGTCGCCTGCCACGCCTCGTTTGTGAATGGTTCGAGCTGGTCGCGACGGAAACGAGCACGGACTGTTATCACGCATTCATCAAATCGGACCGGTCGGGGCGCCCGTGTCGCCCGAGCTCCCGCGGGTGCGTCTGATCACAGCCGCACCCCTTACGGCCCATGGGCCGTAGGATGGAGCCCATGACTGCGACGAATCGCCGCCGTGTCCTGCTCGCCAAGCCCCGCGGTTACTGCGCCGGGGTGGACCGCGCTGTCGTCACGGTCGAGAAAGCCCTTGAGCAGTACGGGGCCCCGATCTACGTGCGCAAGCAGATCGTGCACAACACGCACGTCGTGCGCACGCTGGAGGAGCGCGGGGCCATCTTCGTCGAGGAGACCGAAGAGGTGCCCGAGGGCGCCATCGTGGTCTTCTCCGCCCACGGCGTCTCGCCGATGGTGCACGAGGAGGCCGCGCGTCGGCAGCTCAAGACCATCGACGCCACCTGCCCCCTGGTCACGAAGGTGCACAAGGAGGCGCAGCGCTTCGCCAAGGAGGACCGCGACATCATCCTGATCGGCCACGCCGGTCACGAGGAGGTCGAGGGCACCAGCGGCGAGGCCCCGGACCACATCCAGCTCGTGGAGAGCCCGGACGAGGTCGACAAGGTCGAGGTGCGCGACCCGGACAACGTCTCCTGGCTGTCCCAGACCACGCTGTCGGTCGACGAG
The DNA here is from genome assembly GCF_014201195.1 of Nocardiopsis mwathae. NCBI lineage: Bacteria > Bacillati > Actinomycetota > Actinomycetes > Streptosporangiales > Nocardiopsidaceae > Nocardiopsis > Nocardiopsis mwathae. The sequence continues at coordinate 4,026,740 of NZ_JACHDS010000001.1, forward strand.
ACCAACCAGACCGTCGACGCGCTGCGCAGGAAGTTCCCGAACCTGCTCGACCCGCCGAGCGACGACATCTGCTACGCCACCTCCAACCGCCAGGACGCGGTCAAGGTGATGGCGCCGGAGTGCGAGCTGGTCATCGTGGTCGGCTCGGACAACTCCTCCAACTCGGTGCGGCTGGTCGAGGTCGCCCTGGACGGCGGGGCCGACGCCGCCTACCTGATCGACAACGCCTCGCTGATGGACGACTCCTGGCTGGAGGGCGTCACCACCGTCGGTGTCACCAGCGGCGCGTCGGTGCCCGACATCCTGGTCCAGGACCTGCTGCGCAAGCTCGCCGAGCACGGCTTCGGCGACGTGCGGGAGATCGAGACCGCCGAGGAGCGGCTGACGTTCTCGCTGCCCAAGGAGCTCCGCCGCGACCTGCGCGCCGAGGAGCCGGCCTCCTCGTAGCCGCCGTTCGGCCGTCATCCGCGCGTCGGCCCCGCCCCGGAAGGTTCCGGGGCGGGGCCGACGCGCGTCCGCGCCTGCTTCCGTCTCCGTCGGTCTCGGCGACGTGCGCCGGAAGGCGGCGCGCATCCGGTGCGCTCCACCGAGACCGACGGGGGTGGGGCGGGGCGGGTCAGGTCTGGGGGTCCAGCGAGTCGGCCAGGGTCTCCAGCTCGTCGAAGCTCGCGCTGCCGGCGACGATGACGGTCGCACCCTCCTCGCGCTTGACCAGGGCGCGGCGGGGCTTCTCGTCGGGGTCCGCCTCGCGCTCGAACCGCTCCCAGCTCTCGCCGCCGACCTCGCTGGAGCCGTTCGGCTCGCCCTGCCGGGTGGTCTCGGCGATGAAGTCGTCGGGGTCCGCGTCGCTCATGGCCAGCTCGGCGTGGCGGTCGCCGGGGGTGGCGAAGCCGAGGGACCAGCTCACCGGCCCGTCGGTGTCCAGGTTGGTGCTGGTGGCCACCCACCCGTCGGGCAGGCTCTCGCCCGGGACGTAGGTGGTGTAGGCGGCGGTGTCGCGGAGCTCGGCGGCGTCGAGGCGGTAGTCGACGCTGGGGATGTGCTCCTCCCGCCGCCCCGCGACCACGAGCGCCATGACGAGCAGGATGCCGACGATGATGCCCATCGCGATGACGAGGGACCCGAAGGTCGAGTTGGCGCGGTCGTAACTACTCATGATGTCTTCAAGCTTGCCGCACCTGTCCGGGTCACTCGTCCCGGGGTGCGGTTCTCCGCTCGGCGACGTGCCGCGGCTCCAGCCGGGACAGCAGGGCGGTGATGTCGTCGGCGAGGCGGCGCGCGTCGGCGTCGTCGCGGCGGATCACCTCGGCGACGGCGACGAGCATGGCGCCGCTGACGACCATGAGGAGTGCTTCGTCGACGGGTTCGTCGGCCTTGCGGAACAGGGCGACGTTGCGGTCGGTCCACTCGCGCAGGCGGGTGCGGAGCTGGGAGTCGAAGCCGGGCGGCCCGTCGCCGCTGAAGAAGAGGAGTGTGGTCTCCCTCTCTTCGATGCACCCTTCCAGGTACGCGCGGGCGGCGGCGTACATGAGCCGGGTGGGGTCGGTCTCGCCCGCGGCGCGGGCGTCGCCGACCGCCCGGTGGGTGCGGTCCTGCTGGCGCTGCTGGAACTCCTCGTACAGCGCCATGTAGAGGTCGGCCTTGCCGCTGAAGTGGTGGTACAGGCTTCCGACGCTCGCCCCGGCCTCGGCGACGACCTCGCTCACCCCGGCTTTGGCGAAACCCACCGTGCGGAACACGTGGGCCGCGGCGCTGAGGAGGGCGCTGCGGGTGGCCGCTCCGCGATGCGAGACCCGCACCGGCTTGTGCACCTTTTCAACAGTCAAGTCCGAATACCGTCCCGTCCCGTTCCCGACAGCGTGCCGACGGCCCGCCTTGGGATGAGGTTACGCCAGTTGATTACGCTTGTTCCAAGCCGCCGCCCTCGGCGGGGGAACGTTGTACCCGCCAGCGCACGTGTCGTGAGCTGGGCGTTGAGAGCCGTACTGAGAGGCTGCCGAAGATGACTGATCCCACCGCACCCGCGTCGTCCGCGCCGGAGGCGCCCGACCGCAACCTGGCACTGGAGCTGGTGCGGGTGACCGAAGCCGCCGCCCTGGCCGCGGGCCGTTGGGTCGGCAAGGGGGACAAGATCGGGGCCGACGGGGTGGCCGTGCGCGGTATGCGCCACCTGATCAGCACCGTGTCGATGGCCGGGACGGTGGTCATCGGCGAGGGCGAGAAGGACAACGCCCCGATGCTGTACAACGGCGAGCGCGTCGGCGACGGTCAGGGGCCCGAGTGCGACGTGGCGGTCGACCCGATCGACGGCACCCGCCTGACGGCGATGGGCATGCCGAACGCGATCGCGGTCATCGCGGTCGCGCCGCGCGGGTCCATGTTCGACCCGTCCGCGGTGTTCTACATGGACAAGCTGGCGGCCGGTCCGGCCGCGGCGGGCGTGGTGGACATCACCGCGCCGGTCGGCGACAACATCCGGGCGGTCGCGCGCGCCAAGGGCGGCACCCCGGCCGACGTGACGGTCGTCATCCTGGACCGGCCACGGCACAAGTCGCTGGTGCGCGAGGTGCGCGAGGCCGGGGCGCGGATCAAGTTCATCACCGACGGCGACGTGGCCGGCGCGATCATGGCGGCTCGCGAGGGCACCGGTGTGGACCTGCTGCTGGGGATCGGCGGTACGCCGGAGGGCATCATCACGGCGTGCGCGATGAAGTGCCTGGGCGGTGTGATCCAAGGCCGGTTGTGGCCACAGGACGAGGACGAGCGCCGCAAGGCGATGGACGCGGGGCACGACCTGGACCGCGTGCTGACCACCGACGACCTGGTGTCCTCGGAGGACGTGTTCTTCGCGGCGACCGGTATCACCGACGGCGAGCTGGTCGAGGGCGTGCGCTACCTGCCCGGAGGCGCGATCACGGACTCCCTGGTGATGCGCGGGCGCAGCGGCACGGTCCGCCAGATCCGGAGCCGGCACCGCATCGACAAGCTCGCGACGTACTCCGGCGTGGACTTCGAGTCGGCCCGCTGAGGGCGGTCCGCGACCTCCGGTAGGGGCGGGGACCAGGGCAATTCCTGACGTCCCGGATTGGTACGGTCTACATCGACCAAGCTTGTCCCTCCGGAGGTTCGATGTCCTACCCTGACCCGCCCAACCAGCCGTCGTGGGTGCCTCCCGGTCCGCCGACCGGGGGGCAGCCCGTCGGACAGCCCGGATATCCGATGGGCATGGGGGCGCCGCAGCCGCCGCAGTACGCCGCACCGCGGAAGAACCGGATCTGGATGGTCCCGGTCGCCGCGGGCCTGGGTGTGGCGCTGATGGCGTCCACGGTGTGGGCGGCCAACTCGGTCGTGGGCGACTGGTTCGGGGGGCCGCAGCCGGAGTCGGTGCTGCCGGCGTCGTCCATCGCCTTCGCCAAGCTCGACATGAAGCCGTCGGGCGGCCAGCTGGCGAACTACGCGCAGCTGGTGAACAAGCTGCCCGACGAGGTCAAGGACGAGATCGACCCGGCCACCGCCACCAACCCGGCGCGGGACATCGTCGAGAAGGAGTTCGAGTACCTCGACTACGAGCACGACGTCGAGCCTTGGCTCGGCAAGCGCTTCGGGTTCGCGATGTGGGAGAGCGACGCCGAGGCCGCCCAGATCTCCCGGGACGGCACGACGGCGGCGTTCGCCCTGGCCGTGACCGACGAGGATGCCGCGCGGAAGGCACTGCAGAAGGTCGAGGCCAAGGAGGGCATGGCCTTCGAGTTCCGGAACGACTTCGCCATCATCGCGCCGAACGGCGCCGCGATCAGCGACTTGGACCAGCAGGTCGCGACCGGGGGAACGCTGGACGGTCAGGCGGACTTCTCCTCCGACATGGCCGGCATCGGCGGCGACACGCTGGCGACCGCCTGGATGGACTTCGGCGAGCTGAGCAGGCTGGAGTCGCGGCCGAGCTCCCGCGGGGGCTTCGGCAGCGGCCGGTCCGGCAACCCGTTCCAGGAGCTGACCGGCGGTGAGGACGTCGAGGGCCGCGTCGCGCTGTCGCTGAAGCTGGAGAGCGACTACGTCGAGCTGCGCGGCGACATGTTCGGTGTCAAGAGCGGCGACTCCCTGGAGGGCTTCGAGGCGCCCGAGCCGGGGTTGGAGGCGATGTCGTCCCTCCCGAACGACACCGTGATGGCGGTGGGCGGCAGCGGGCTGGACAGCCTGATGGAGCAGGTCTGGAAGGAGAACCCGGACGAGTTCGGCGAGTTCGAGGACGCGCTCCAGGAGGAGGGAGCCTCGCTCCCCGAAGGCTTCACCCAGCTGCTGGGGTCGAAGTCCGCGTTCGGTATCACCGATGTCCAGGGGTCGTTCGACGAGGTCTTCGACAGCGACTTCTCCTTCCAGTTCCGGGCGACCGGCGCCGACGGCGACCTGTTGGAAAGCCTGGCCGAGCAGCTGTCCGCGGGCACCTACGGCCCGACGCCGGGGGTGAACGAGGACGGCGACGCGGTGGTCGTCTCCTCCGGTGCGATGGGCACCGGCAAGCTCGGCGACGACGCGGTCTTCACGAAGGTCATGGAGGGGACCGAGGACTCCCACGTCGGCTTCTACTTCGACCTGCGCCAGCTGTCGAGCAGCGGCGACATGTCCCAGCCCGAGCAGTGGGGTGCCTTCGGGGCCGCGATGAACTTCGACGGCTCCAGTGGCACCGTCCTGGCCCGGTGGGCACCGTCGGCAGACGCGTAGCGATACGACGCGGCGGGCGGCACCCCTTCGTGGGGGTGCCGCCCTTTTCGTATCCGCGGGGTGGTTTTCGCGCCGTTCTTACTTCTCCACTTTCTCCACATTGGTGACTTTGCACGCCAAACGCCTCATTGCACCACACACAGAGCTATTACTGGCAAGAACCTTTACGGTTTTGAGTGATTTATGTACAGTTCTAGTTTCAACCTTTCGGGTGGGCTGGAACTCACTCCCGAAAGGTCGTCCTCCAGCCCGGACGGCCGTGCGGCGTCGCGCACCGCACGGCACCCCCGCTCGTCCAAACTGAGGAGAAACCACCCCATGACGCTGGGACGACCGATCCGAACCGCCGCCCTGCTGGCCGGCATCCCGCTCGCGGCGGCCCTCCTGACCGCCGCGCCCGCCGGCGCCCACGGCTCCATGGGCGAACCGATCAGCCGCGTCGCCGCCTGCTACCAGGAAGGACCGGAGAACCCGCAGTCCGACGTGTGCAAGCGGCTCGTCGAGCAGAACGGCACCCAGCCGCTCTACGACTGGCACGAGGTCAACATCGCCAACGCCGACGGCCGGCACCGCGAGATCATCCCCGACGGACAGCTGTGCAGCGCCGGCCGCGCCAAGTACTCCGCCCTGGACACCCCCGGCGCGTGGCACACCACCACCCTGCCGACCAGCGGAACCCACACCTTCGCCTACACCGCCGCCGTCCCCCACCGGGGCTACTTCGAGCTCTACGTCACCAAGGACGGCTGGGACCAGAGTAAGAGGCCGGGCTGGGGCGACCTGGAACCCGAGCCGTTCCTGCGGGTGGACCGGCCGCGGGTGCGGAACGGCATGTACCACCTCACCGGCGAACTGCCGCAGGGCAAGAGCGGCCAGCACCTGATCTACGCGATCTGGCAGCGCACCGACAGCCCCGAGGCGTTCTACAGCTGCTCCGACGTCGACTTCGGCGGAACCGGCGCGAGCGCCGCCGCGTTCGAGGCGACCGAGGAGGACTACGGTGACGCCGCCGAGCACGCGGCGCACGGCGGCCACGGCGCCGACGCGAACGCCGAGGCCGGTGCGGACGACGGGGGCGACGCAGCTCTCGTGTCCGCCTCGGAGGGGTCGGCCGCCGACGCCGGCGCTTCCGCTCCTGACACCGGGCACGGCACCCACGCAGCCCACGCAGCAGCGGCGGGCCCGTCGGACGGCTCGGTGGTGACCGGCCTGTTCCTGACGGCGTTCGCCGTGATGGCCGCGGCCGCCGCCTACCTGGGCGTCCGCCGCAGGCGCGGCACCACCGGGGAGCACCGGGCCCGGTGACGGCCCCGGGTCGGCCGTCCGCGTCCGGGCGGCGGGCGGCCGACCCGGCTAACGTGTCGGTGTGAACGACACACTGCCCCCGGAACGGCTGCGCGCCTCCCACGCCGATCGGGAGCGCGTCTTCGACGTGCTGCGCGGTGCCGTCGAGGACGGGCGGCTGGACATCTCCGAGTTCGAGGAGCGCGCCGAGCGCGTCTACCGGGCACGGACGCTGGGCGAACTGCCCGCGATCACCCGCGATCTCCTCCCCGCCGACCAGCAGCCGATCCAGCCCGGGGCCGGGCCGGTGACCGCGTTCTTCGGCGATGTCCGGCGGTCGGGCCGGTGGGTGCTGCGCGCCGAGGAGTACGTGGTGGCCATCGGCGGCACCGCCGATGTGGACCTGTGCGAGGCGCTGATGATGCGCGGCCGCGCCCGGGTGAACGCCTTCAGCCTGTTCGGCCGGGTGCGCATCCGCGTACCCGAGGGGATGGACGTGCGGATGGGCGGCCGCTCCTTCCTCGGGCGGCGCACGAGCTCGGCCGACCTGCCGGAGGAGGCCGATGCCCCGGTACTGGAGGTCGCGGGGTTTAACCTGCTGGGGTCGGTGCGCGTGTACGCGCCGCGGCGGAGGAGGCGGCGATCGTGGCTGTCGCGCCTTCGCCGCCGCCCGCGGCTCCGTTGATCTCGGAGATATCGGGGAAAAAACCGCCCGTGAGACCCCGATATCTCCGAGATCGACGGAGGGGCGTGGGGTGGCGCCCGGTGTAGTTGAAGAATCACCGAGTGCGGAGTAAGTGAACTGTCGCCTCGCGGGCATCCCCGCCCGCGTGGGCGACTGGCCTACCCCGCCGCCTGGACTGGTCACCCTCTCGCCGTGCCCCGCGCGCGTTCCTGTAGTGACCTGCACAGATCATTTTCAGGAAAGTCTCTTTCCTTTTAGTTGAAGCCGTGCCTACCATCCACTCACCCCCACCACGCGGTGCGCACCGTCTGGAACTCCCCCGGTGGGTCCCGGGGCGGGCAGTCCCCGCTCCGGCCCCCGCTCCCACAGGAGGACTGCCATGTCCGGACGACGCACGACCGCGGCGCTGGCCGTGATCGGCGGATTCACCCTGCTCCTCAGCATGCTGACGACGGCCACCGCCAACGCCCACGGCAGCATGCAGGACCCCGTGAGCCGCGTCTACAACTGCCGCTTGGAAGGACCGGAGAACCCCAGGTCCGACGCCTGCCGCGACGCCATCCGCCGCGGCGGCACCCAGCCGGTCTACGACTGGCACGAGGTCAACATCCCCAACGCCGCCGGGCGGCACCGCGAGATCATCCCCGACGGGCGGCTGTGCAGCGCCGGCCGCGCCAAGTACGCGGCGTTCGACGCGCCCCGCACCGACTGGGTGGCCACCACCCTGCCCTCGGGCGGCACACGGGCGCTGACCTTCCACGCCACCGCCCCGCACCGCGGGACCTACTACTTCTACCTGACCCGCGACGGCTACTCCCCCACCCAGCCGCTGAAGTGGTCCGACCTGGAGTCCGCGCCGCTGACATCCGTGACCGACCCGCGGACCGTCAACGGACGGTGGAGCACCACCGTGCGGTTGCCGCAGAAGACCGGGCGGCACATGCTGTACGTGATCTGGCAGCGCTCGGACAGCCCCGAAGCGTTCTACTCCTGCTCCGACGTCGACTTCCGCTGAGTCGACGGCGTCGCCCGGCTGAGGCACCACGCTCGGGCCCCGAACGCGGCCCCGGGCCGGCCCGCACCGGCCCGGGGCCGTCCGTGTGCCCGGCACGGCGGCGAACGTGACTCCGACCACGTTCGACGAGGTCGTGGGCGTGTGGGACGGGGTACGGGAAACCTGGGGGCGGGGTATCTGGCAGTCTTAGGCACAGGTTTCCCTGGAGGTGTCTTTCAGCAATGAGTGAATACCGCATCGAGCACGACTCGATGGGCGAGGTCAAGGTCCCCGCCGACGCGAAGTGGCGCGCGCAGACGCAGCGCGCGGTCGAGAACTTCCCGATCTCGGGGCAGGGCCTGCAGAGCGCGCACATCGCCGCCCTGGGCCACATCAAGGCGGCGGCGGCCAAGGTCAACGCCGAGCTCGGGGTCATCCCGGACCACCTCGCCAAGGCGATCCGCGAGTCCGCGCTGGAGGTCGCCGAGGGCAAGTGGGACGACCACTTCCCGATCGACGTGTTCCAGACGGGCTCGGGCACGTCCAGCAACATGAACACCAACGAGGTCGTGGCCACGCTGGCCAGCGCGCGCCTCGGCGAGGACGTGCATCCCAACGACCACGTCAACGCCTCGCAGTCGTCCAACGACGTGTTCCCGTCGTCGATCCACATCGCGGCGACCTCGGCCGTGGTCAACGAGCTGGTCCCGGCGCTGCGCCACCTCGAAGGCGAGTTCACCCGCAAGTCGGTGGAGTTCGCGACCGTGGTGAAGAGCGGCCGCACCCACCTGATGGACGCCACCCCGGTCACCCTGGGCCAGGAGTTCGCCGGGTTCGCGGCGCAGGTCCGCTACGGCATCGAGCGCCTGCAGGCGTCGCTGCCGCGCGTCGCCGAGCTGCCGCTGGGCGGCACCGCCGTCGGCACCGGCATCAACACCCCCGAGGGCTTCTCCCCCCGGGTCATCGCCGAGATCGCGACCACCACCGGACTGCCGCTGACCGAGGCCCGCGACCACTTCGAGGCGCAGGGCGCCCGCGACGGCCTGGTCGAGCTGTCCGGGCAGCTGCGGACGATCGCGGTGAGCTACGCCAAGATCGCCAACGACATCCGCTGGATGGGCTCCGGCCCGCGCACCGGGCTCCAGGAGATCTACCTGCCCGACCTGCAGCCCGGCTCCTCGATCATGCCCGGCAAGGTCAACCCGGTGCTGTGCGAGGCGATGCTGCAGGTGTCCTCGCAGGTCGTCGGCAACGACGCGGCGGTGGCCTTCGGCGGCTCCACCGGCAACTTCGAGCTCAACGTGCAGCTGCCGATGATCGCCCGCAACGTGCTGGAGTCGATCCGCCTTCTGGCCAACGTCTCGCGGATCTTCGCCGACCGCTGCGTGGCCGGGATCGAGGCCAACGAGGAGCGCTGCCGCGAGTACGCCGAGTCCTCCCCGTCGATCGTCACGCCGCTCAACCGCTACATCGGCTACGAGGAGGCCGCGAAGGTCGCCAAGCAGGCCCTGGCCGAGCGCAAGACGATCCGTGAGGTCGTCGTCGAGCGCGGCTACATCGCCGACGGCAAGCTCACCGAGGCCCAGCTGGACGCGGCCCTCGACGTGCTGAAGATGACGAACTCCAGCGCTTCCTAGAGGCTTTCCCGGAGGTTACGGGGTGGCCCCGCCCGTCGTGCGGGGCACGACCGGCTGTCCGCAGGGCCGGTGGATCGGGACGTCCCGGTCCACCGGCCCTGTGCCGTTCTCCGGGTCGTACGCGCGGCCCGCGTCCTTGGCCGATTCACGCCAATCCGCGGCAATTCGATCGCGGTCGGCACATCGTGAGTAATCTGCTGGTAAAAGCCCAGGGTCTCCCCCCATTACCCCGGACAGAGGCTTTGCTCATGACGAAGAGCGAGGACGGTGGCGAGCGCGTCATCGCCGACAGGTACCGGCTGCGGAGCGCGCTGGGTGCCGGAGGCATGGGCACGGTCTGGCTGGCGTGGGACCCCGAGCTGGCGCGCGACGTCGCCGTCAAGGAGGTGCTGCTCCCCGACGGCCTCTCCGGACCGGAGCGCGACGAGGCGCACGCGCGGGTGCGGCGCGAGGCGCGGTCGGCCGCCCGCATCGCCCACCCGTCGGTCGTCACCATCCACGACGTGCTGGATTTCGAGGGCCACCCGTGGGTGGTGATGGAGCTGCTCCGCGGCCGCTCCCTGCAGCAGGAGCTGGCCGCGAACGGTCCGATGGACCCGCAGCGCGTCGCGGTCATCGCCGTGCAGCTGCTGGAGGCGGTCCGCGCGGCACACGCGGCCGGGGTGATCCACCGCGACATCAAGCCCGGCAACGTCATGCTCGCCGACGGCGACCGGGTCACCCTCACCGACTTCGGCATCGCCACCCTGGAGGGCGGCGCCACCATCACCCGCACCGGTGTGCTCGTCGGCTCACCCGAGTACATGTCGCCGGAGCGGCTGCACAGCGAACAGGCGACGGCCGCCTCCGACCTGTGGAGCGTCGGCGTCACGCTGTACGCGATGAGCACCGGCGCCTCGCCCTTCCACCGCGACAGCATCACCGGCGCGATCGCGGCCGTGCTCTCCGCGCCGATTCCGCCGCTGGGGTGGGCGGGACCGCTGGCACCGGTCATCGGCGGCCTGCTGGAACGCGATCCCGGGCGGCGGCTCACCGCCGACCGGGCGCTGGCGCTGCTCGCCGCGGTCGCGCCGCCGAACGGTCCGGACGCCGCCTCCGGGGAGCGGCCATCGCCTCCGAACGGCCCGCCGCCGTGGCAGGGGCCGGTGACTCCGCACCCGTCCGGGCCGGTGACGCCACGGCCCACCGGTCCCGCCACCCCGCAGCCGCACGCCCCGCCGGCCCCCCGCCCGGGCGGACCCGCGACACCGCACCCGGCGCTCGGCCCTCCGCCGGCGCCGATACCGGCGGCACCGATCGGCGCGTGGCCGGCTCCCCCCGCGGCTTTCCACGCCGGACGTGAGAAGCCGCGCCGCCGCTCGCGCGTCGGCCTGTGGGCGCTCCTCATCGGCGCGGTGGTCGTCGCCGCCGTCGCCTTTCTCGCGGCGGTCGCGGTGGTCATGAGCGAGGAGTTCGGTTCGGCCCCGCCCATGCGGACCTACTCCAACCAGTGGTACTCGATCGGCTACCCAGAGGGGTGGGACTACGAGACCCCGCCGGACGAGGAGCGGACTATCCGGTTCCAGAACCCCGACGGGACCATCACACTCACGGTCGTGTCCTGGGAGCTCACGTCCTCCGACCCCCAAACCGCGCGCGAATGGGTGGAGCTGTACCACGAGGAGGTCCAGAATGAGGAGGGCGTCGAGGTCAGACGGGTGATCGGAACGGCCTACGGGTTCCCCTCCGACTGGGACGTCGGCCACATCCTCCTCCGCTACACCGAAGACGCCCACGACGATCAGATCCGCCGCCTCGACGGCTACGTCATCGTGTACGACGGCGAATACTACGGACTGGCGTGGGACACCCCTTGGGACGCACCACGCACCGACCTGCACGATTCGATAGTGGACTCGTTCAAGCCCCGGACATGACGGCGCCGCCTCCGCCGCACCGCGCGCAGCCCCGTCAGACCGGGGGCGAGGCGTCCCGGCACCACGGGCAGACGGCTCTGCCCTGCTTGTCCTTACCGCACATCCGGCACATGTGCCCCCCGCTTCCGTTCTCCGGCACAGTCGGTGCCTCCGGTCTGCCTAACGCCGGTGCACCCGGCGCGGGTTCCCCCGAAAGGGCGAAAAAGGCCCGCAGGCGTGCGCCTGCGGGCCTTTGCGGCCGCACCCCGCGCGGCCCCTACGTCACGTCACCGGATCAGTACCAGCCGTTGGCCTGCGAGTGCGCCCAGGCGCCGCAGGGGTTGCCGTAGCGGCCGTCGATGTAGCCGAGGCCCCACTTGATCTGGGTGGCAGGGTTGGTCTCCCAGTCGGCCCCGGCGCTGGCCATCTTGCTGCCGGGGAGCGACTGCGGGATGCCGTAGGCGCCGGAGCTGGGGTTCTTGGCCGTGTGGTTCCAGTTGCTCTCCTTCTCCCAGAGCGGCTCCAGGCAGGCGAACTGGTCCTGGCCCCAGCCGTAGTCGCCCAACATGGCCTTGGCCATGGCCTTGGGGCTGCCGCTGGGAACGGGGGTGCTCGACTCGGCGGAGCCGCCGGAGTCGTCGGCGCCGTCCTCCGGCTCCTCCTCCTTTTCCTCCTCCTCTTCCTTCACGGATCCCGACCCCGAGCTCACGGCGGCGTTTCCGGCCTCCTCCATCAGCCCTTTGGCCCTCTCGCGCGCCTGCGCCAGCTCCTCCTCGGAGTCCGGGTCGGCGGCGGCGAAGAAGTCGTCGGGGGCGCTTTGGGGACCCTGCGCCGCGGTGGCGGCGGAGGCGGCCAGCCCGGGATCGGCATCGGTGTCGGCGAACGCGGTCACCGCGAACGTGACGCCTGCAACCAACGTCGCGGAGCCAACGGCCGTGGCCGCCCGCAACGAGATCCGGTTCAGTAGCACTAATCGCCCTTCCGTCAGTCACGCGCCCGGCGGTGACGCGCGTGATCGACCACGGCCCCGGGAGTCGACAGGTCGGGTTCGTCATCGGGGGAGATGAGCGGCGGATCCGCATTCGAGGGGGCGTGACCGCCGACCGCCCCGCCGCTTCGCGACCTCGCGCACGGGTTCTCTTCGGGGTCCGTGGGGGTGTCACATCGGTACCCGACCCGCGCTCCGGGGACTCCTTATGGAACGGGTCCCACCATGCCGCATCGGTACGGAGCACTGCGCAAATTCCACCTATGACGTGAATCACAGCACACAGGGTGAAGAGCAAAAGGGCGACCACCTGCGCCGATGCACGCTAAGTGATCATCGATCACAGGCGTCACACAGAACGATCTCCTACACACACGACGCAGCCGCCGCTTTCGGCACTCGCATCACACCACACGACCGGAGCCGAAACGCACGCGGGCCCCCGCGATCGGTGATCGCGGGGGCCCGCGTCGGACCCTGCCGGACGCCCGCCCTCCGGCGCGCCCGGCGCCTCGGACGGCTCAGCCGAAGAGGTGGTGGCCGCACGACGGCCACTGACTCTGCCAGTCGCCGTTGGCGCGGTTGTAGAGCAGCTTGGCGCGCATCGTCTGCTCGTCGGCACCGGCCTCGGCGGGCGATCCGCTGCCACCGACCGACCGCCAGGTGGGCATGGTGAACTGGTAGAGGCCGTAGTAGCCCGCGGGATTCACGGCCGCGGGATCGCCGCCCGACTCACAGCGGGCCAGGGCGGCCCAGTTGAGGCCGTCGACGTCGCCTCCGAGGTTCGGGTCGACCGGGCCCGCGCTGTCCGCGGCGCCGCCACCGGCGTCCCCGTCATCCGCGGACTCGGGCTCCCGGGGCTCCTCTCTCGCCTGCTCGACGGTCCCCGTCCCGGTCGTCAGCGCCAGCCCGCCGGCCGCCTCGATCCGCTCCTGTGCCCGCTCGCGCCGCTGTCGCAGGTCGGTGTCGCCGACCGGGTCGGCGGCGGCGAAGAAGTCGTCGGGGGCGTCCGGGGGCGCCTGCACCGCGGTGGCGGCCTGCCCGGCGTCGACGGCGGGAACGGTGTAGGCGGCGACGAGGAAGGCCGTCCCCGCCACCGCCGCCGCGGCCCCCGCAGCCACCGCCACCCGCCCCGAGATCCGGTTGATCACCACAGTCCCCCCTACTGTCCGGTGTCCACACGTCGCGCCATACAGTACGCACTCGCATAACTACTGGCAGTGATGATATCGGGGTGTCGCCCGCCACTCCGGGGGTTCACGCAGAACGGGGCGTCCCGCTGAGCACCGGCGGCGTCGGCGCCGTCAGGACGGGCGGCCCTCCGGCGCCAGGGTCGTGGACCACAGGGCGTCGCCGTTGCCGTCGCGCAGGTGGACGGTGAGCTCGCGGCTCTCCCGGTCGATCTCGATCTCGCCGAAGTGCTGGAACCCCTCCAGCGGGGACGTATTGGCGCGCGGTGGGGCATGGGCGAACACCTCCCGGGGGCCGAAGGTGGGGTCGAGCCGGTTGGGGCCGAAGGCGCCCGCGTGCAGCGGGCCGGAGACGAACTCCCAGAACGGGGTGAACTCCGAGCTCTCCGCCCGGTCCGGGGAGTAGTGGTGGGCGGCGGTGTAGTGCACGTCGGCGGTCAGCCACACGACGTCGGTGACGCCCGCCCGGTGCAGGCCGTGCAGCACCCACTCGATCTCGGCCTCCCGGCCCAGCGGCGGGCCGGGCAGGCCGTTGGCGACCGCCTCGATGTTCTCGCCATCGGGCACGACCAGCCCGATCGGCATGTCGGAGGCAACGACCTTCCAGGTGGCGGTCGAAGCCGCCATCTCCCGGACCAGCCACCGGGCCTGGGCGTCGCCCAGGATGCGCTCGTAGGGCGCGGTGCCCGGGGAATTGGGGTCCCGGTAGGGGCGCATGTCGATGACGAAGACGTCGAGCTCGGGGCCGTAGCGGATCCGGCGGTGGATGCGGCCGTCGACGGCCTCGGCAGGGATGATCGGCTGCCACTCGTGGAAGGCGCGGTGGGCGCGGGCGGCCAGCACGTCGACGCGGCGCTCGGTGTAGCGGGGGTCGTCGAGCACCTGGCCGGGGTACCAGTTGTTGACGACCTCGTGGTCGTCCCACTGGACGACGTGCGGGACGCGTGCGGCGAAGGCGCGCACGCCCTCGTCCAGCAGGTTGTAGGAGAACTGCCCGCGGAACTCGGCCAGGGTCTCGGCGACCTTGGTCTTCTCCTCGGTGACCAGGTTGCGCCACCTGCGGCCGTCGGGCAGGTCCACGGTCTCCCGCAGTGGGTTGTCGGAGTAGCAGGCGTCGCCGCTGTGCACGAAGAAGTCGGGCTCGCGGTCGGCCATGGCGGCGTAGATCGGCATCCCGCCGATGTCGGCGTTGATGCCCCAGCCCTGTCCGGCGACGTCGCCGGACCACAGGAAGCGGATCGGGCCGTCGCCGCCGGGGGTGCGGAACGAGCCCGTGACCGGTTCGCTTTCCGCTCGGCCGGTCTCGGCGCGCACCCGCACGTGGACCTCGGTGCCCGGCTCGACACCGGTGATCCGCACCCGGCCGGTGCCGTCGTGCGCCCGGGTCAGCATGGGGCCGCGGACCACGCGCGCGTCCTTGAAGTCGGGGCGGCCGGAGACCTCCACGACCATCCGCGCGGCCCGGTCGGCCCTGGTCCACACGACGGCGCCGTCGGCGCGCGGGTCGCCGAGCTGGATGCCGTGGGTGAGGGTGGGGCGGTTCCGCCCCTGGGCGAGCGCGGGGGCCGCGCCGGGGGCGAGGACGGCGCCCGCGCCGAGCACGCCGGAGGCGAGCAGGGTGCGTCGGGACAACGGGGATCCGGGGGCGGGGGACGGTGCGGTCATGCGGCGGGCTCCTCCGTGCGGGGACGTGACGCGCACGGCAATCTACGCCACGGTCCCCGACGCTCGACCGAACACGCGCCGACCGCGGCATGAACACCCGCGCCGCTCGGGTCCCCCCTCCCCTCCGTTGATCTCGGAGATATTGGGGTCTCGCGGGCGGTTTTTACCCCGATATCTCCGAGATCAACAGGGCTCGTGGGCGGGCCGCCCGTGGGGGCGGCCCGCGGCGGGGCTCAGCGCTCCAGCATCTCCGTGACGAGTGCGGCGATGGGCGAGCGCTCGGAGCGGGTGAGGGTGATGTGTGAGAAGAGGGGGTGGCCCTTGAGCTTCTCGATCACCGCGACGACGCCGTCGTAGCGGCCCACCCGGAGGTTGTCGCTCTGGGCGACGTCGTGGGTGAGCACCACGCGGGAGTTCTCCCCGAGGCGGGAGAGGACGGTGAGCAGGACCCCGCGCTCCAGGGACTGGGCCTCGTCGACGATGACGAAGGCGTCGTGCAGGGAGCGGCCGCGGATGTGGGTGAGCGGCAGGACCTCCAGCATCCCCCGGTCCACGACCTCCTCGATGACCTCGGGCGTGGTGACGGCCGAGAGGGTGTCGTGCACGGCCTGGGACCACGGCGACATCTTCTCGTTCTCGGTGCCGGGCAGGTAGCCGAGGTCCTGGCCGCCGACCGCGTACAGCGGGCGGAACACCATGACCTTGCGGTGCAGGCCCTTCTCCAGCACGGCGTCGAGCCCGGCGCACAGCGCGAGCGCGGACTTGCCGGTGCCGGCGCGCCCGCCCAGCGACACGATGCCGACGTCGGGGTCGCTGAGCAGGTCGAGCGCGATGCGCTGCTCGGCGCTGCGCCCGTGCAGGCCGAAGACGTCGCGGTCGCCGCGGACCACCTTCACCGACTTGTCGGGGAGGACGCGGCCCAGGGCCTTGCCCCGGTCCGACACCAGCACCAGTCCGGTGTGGCAGGGCAGGTCGCGGGCCTGTTCTATGTCGGCCGTACCGCCGTCGAAGAGCGCGGCCACCTCGTGCGCGGGGACCTCCAGTTCGGCCATGCCGGTCCAGCCGTGCTCGATGGCGAGTTCGGCGCGGTACTCCTCGGCCGCCAGGCCGATGGACGACGCCTTGATACGCATCGGCAGGTCCTTGCTGACCAGCACGACGTCGCCCTCGCTGTGCAGGTTGCGGGCGACGGTGAGGATCCGGGTGTCGTTGTCGCCGAGCCGGAATCCGGCCGGGAGGACGGACGGATCGCTGTGGTTGAGCTCCACCCGCAGCGTGCCGCCGTGCTCGTTGACGGGGACGTCGGCGTCGAGGCACCCGTGGGCGACCCGGAGGTCGTCCAGCCTGCGCAGCGCCTCCCGGGCGAAGTAGCCCAGCTCCGGGTGGTGGCGCTTGCTCTCCAGTTCGGTGATCACCACGATCGGCAGGACCACCTCGTGCTCTGCGAACCGGGTGATCGACACGGGGTCGGCCAGCAGGACGCTGGTGTCGAGCACGTAGGTTCGCCGCCGACCCGTCTCCGTCACCGGAGCGGGCGTGCCGAGGGTGTCGATATCGCGGCGGTTGGTCGAGGAACTAGCCACTCGTTCTCCCCTTGGGCGCCGCGAGGGCGCCCTTCTCTCACGGGATACCAAGGACCGGGACCAGCCCCGACAGGGCCGGGACCGGCCCTTGTCACCATGAGTTCCTTGTGTCGCCAGGACCTCAACCGTTCGGGGCCTCCCGCGTGGACGGATACGCACCATCCACTCACATCGACGGTACCGGCGTCCTCCGAAAGAGCAAGACCCCCAGGTGAGACGGTGTGTGAACACCCGATGACGCGATCGTTCCTCCGTTTCGGCGCGGGCGTGTCCGGTCGAGGGTGGAGGGGGGCCGGCTCAGGTGCCGTAGCGTCGACTCCGCGCACCGTAGGAGCGGACCGCGCGCAGGAAGTCGACTCTGCGGAAGGCAGGCCAGAAGACCTCGCAGAAGTAGAACTCCGAGTGCGCGCTCTGCCAGAGCAGGAAGCCGGAGAGGCGCTGCTCCCCCGAGGTCCGGATGAGCAGGTCCGGGTCGGGCTGGCCGCGGGTATAGAGATGCTCCGCGATGTGCTCCAGATCGAGGCGCCCGGCGAGCTCCTCAAGGCTGGTGCCCTTGGCCGCCTCGGCGAGGAGGAGCGACCGCACCGCGTCGGCGATCTCACGTCTTCCCCCATACCCGACCGCGACGTTGACAATCAGCCCGGAGTTGCCGGATGTGGCCGCGCCCGCCTCTTTCAGGACACGGGCGGTGGAATCGGGCAGCAGGTCGAGCGAGCCCACGGGGTTGACGTTGCGGCCCTCGTTCCGCAGCCGCCTGACGGTGTTCTCGATGATCTCCAGCAGCGGATCGAGCTCCTCGGCGGGCCGGGCGAGGTTGTCGGTGGACAGCATCCACAGGGTCACGACCTGTACACCGACCTCGTCGCACCAGCCGAGGAGGTGGAAGATCTTCTCGGCTCCGGCCTGGTGCCCCTGCTCGACCCTGGCCAGCCCGCTCGTCTTCGCCCACCGGCGGTTGCCGTCGAGGATGACGCCGACGTGCCGGGGAATCTCGTAGCTGCCGAGCTTGCGCTCCAGCCGACGCTCGTAGAGCCAGTAGAGGGGGTCACGGAGCCCCATGGGTCGCTACCTTTCGCCGATATCCGGGGGAGGCTGACTACTACCGCTGCGGCGCCCTCACCCGGTCTCGGCCGGACAGGCCACCCCGGGTGGAAACGCGGGAGAACGTCTCCAGGGTAGGCCTGTTTTCCCCTCTCATGTCACGGCAAGCGACTTTCGCACGTGCTTCCGGCCCTGATGAATCCGCGATTTCACGGTGCCCAGAGCGAGGTCGAGTTCCGCGGCGATCTCGTTGTAGTCCATCTGGCACAGGTCGCGCAGCACCAGGGGGGCCACCAGGTTGGGCCGGTCCTTCTCCAGCTGGTCGAGGGCTTCGAGGAGGTCGATGCGGGAGCCGGCGATGACGCTGGTGGTGCGGGGGTCGCGCTGGTTGGGGATGCGCTCGGCCTCGGTGGGCATCTCGGCGGAGCGGCGCTTGAGCGAACGGTAGGTCTGGCGGGCGGAGTTCGACACCACGGTGTAGAGCCAGGTGGTGAACAGGGAGTCGCCCTTGAACCCGTGGATGTTGCGGGCCACCCGCAGCAGCGCGTCCTGGCAGGCCTCCTCGGCGTCCTGGCGGTAGGGCAGGAACCGTGCGCAGCGCCGCAGCACCTCGGGCTCGATGCGACGCAGTAGGGTCGTCAGCGCGTCCTGGTCGCCGCCGCGGGCGAGCACCGCGAGCTCTTCCAAGGAGTCGTCCACCCTCGCGGCCGGACGGCGCGGTGTCGAGCCCTTCTCAGTGTTTCCCACGGTCGGTCACTCCCTGACTTGAGAAGAAGAAATTCCATGCCATCCAGCTGTTACACGCCCATCCCCCTCTATGAGGTTCACATCCCCCGGCAGAGGAGGACAAGCCCCCGGGGAAATCCGGTCAGACCTGGCCACCCGTTGAATACGGACGTTTGGCCGTGACGGCACCGGTAAAGCAGTAGCTGTGGCACAACCGGACACGTTCGGCCGTTACCGCGTCATACGCCATCTGGGCTCCGGAGCGTTCGCGACCGTGTGGCTCGCGCACGACGACCGCCTCGACACCCCGGTGGCCATCAAGGTTCTGGCCGAGAACTGGGCCCGCCGGATGGACGTGCACCAGCGGTTCATGGAAGAGGCTCGCATACTCCGGCAAACCGATTCCAATTGGCTGGTCCGCGTACACGACCTGGACGTCCTGCCCGACGAGCGCCCCTACATGGTGATGACCTACGCCGACCAGGGCAGCGTCGCCGATCTCGTCGCCAAGGGGCCGCTGCCGCTCGACGAGGCGCTGCGGCTGCTGACCGAAATCGGCCAGGGCGTGACCGTGCTGCACCGGCACGGGACCATCCACCGCGACATCAAACCGTCCAACGTGCTGCTGCAGTCCAGCCCCGTGGGGCAGCGGGTGCTGGTGGCCGACCTCGGCTTCGCCAAGAGCATCGACCAGGCCTCCGCCTTCACCGCTGCGGCCGGGACCCCCGGCTACATGTCACCGGAGCAGAGTGTGCCCGGCGGCGACATCGACGTCCGCGCCGACGTGTACTCGCTGGGCGCCGTCGCCTACGAGCTCATCACCGGGCGGCCTCCGCCGGCCCCGCCGGTGCGCACCCCGCCGGGCCGGATCCGGCCCGGCCTTCCGCCCGCACTGGACGAGCTGATCATGTCGGCGCTCTCGGCGGACCGGGTCAACCGCCCCGCGGACGCCCAGGCGTTCACCGACCGGGTGCGGGCGATCCGTATGACACCCGGGCTGCCGACGTCGGTGCCGTGGTGGATGCGGCACCGCCCCAAGTGGGTGCGGGCCGTGGCCGCCGGGGCCGCCGCGGCGACGCTGCTGTTCACCAGCGGCGCGGCCGCACTGCCCGGCCTGCGCTTCATCGACGTGCGCGACGGCAGCGGGACGTTCGCCGCGGCGGTCCCGCACGCCTGGGCCCGCCAGCAGCACCTCAACGGCTGGGAGCCGCGCGAACTGGGGATGCTCGGCGGCAAGCAGGCGGGGATCCTGGTCGCCACCGACATCGGGCGGTGGCGCGACGACGGCGACCCGTCCTACGGGGTGTTCGCCGGGGTGCTGCCGCCCCGCGAGGAGGAGCGGGCGGGCCTGGACGACGTCGTCGACTCCGTCCCCTGCCCGGGGGAGCCGGTGCGGCGCCGGGTGGACGACGGCCGGTGGACCGGGGAGGTCGGTGAGTGGCCCGGGTGCCCGGCCGGGTTCGGCGCCGCCGTCCTGCACGCCGAGGACGGCGGCGGCTCGCTGTACCTGGAGGTGCGCCAGCCGGACGGCCGACCGGGCGTCATCGACCAGGTGATCGCGGGCACCCGTCTGCTTCGTTGATCTCGGGGGTGTCAGTCGGTGTAGCGGGAGAGGTCCATGGAGCGGGCGATCGCGTCGTAGTCGTCGCTGAGCCCGGCGTCGGTGATGGCCGCGACGCTGAGCTCCAGGTCCACCTCCGGCACGTACCAGACGCGGGTGTCGAAGCGATCGCCGCCGCAGGAGAGGATCCACGCCGCGGACTCCACCCGCTCCCCGCTGAGCGCGGTGAAACCGCGGCGGCCCAGGGCGGTCACCGTCTCGGGTTCCTCCCCCTCGACGACCTCCCCGTCGGGGCACGCCGTCCACGGACGCTCCCACCCGTCCCGGCGGGCGAGGTCGTCGCCCTCGGGGTCGATCAGGCCCTGGCGCGCGGCGCCGGGGACGATGCGCAGCGCCGTGATCGGGCAGTTCTCGGCCAGGGCGTCGACGTCGCCCGGGGGTGTGAGGCAGTCGTCGGATCGGGTCGAGGACCAGCCCTGCGGCAGCACGAAGTGGATGAGGTTGCGGTACGCGTAGGGCTGGTCGCCCGATTCGAGGCGGACGCCGTCGGTGCTGGAGGCCACCGGCTGCGCCAGGCCGGGGAGCGTGTCGACATGCGGCGGAGTGCAGCCCGCCGCCAGTACGGTCCCCAGCACGACCAGCCCGGTCGCGCTCCGCCTACGCCCCCCGGCGTCCTCCGTCATCGCACTCCTGGATCAGCCCGTCCGCCAACCTGTCGTCGAGGGAGGCGCTCCGCGATGCGGATCATTCCCTCTACGGCCCTGTGCGACCCGCCGCGCGTCCGGAGATCGGTCCGGGGCGGGGTCGTAGCCGTCCCAACGCCGCTGTCAGCGCAGGCGTTCCCGCAACCGCTCGGGTGTGGTGACGGGCAGGTCGCAGGTGAAGCCCTGGCAGACGTAGGCGGCGGGGGCGCCGTCGACCAGCGGGCGGTCGGCGAGCAGCGGGATGCCTCGGTCGTCGGTTCCGTCACCGCGGGTCACGGCGGTGCCGAAGGGCGCGTGCAGCAGGGCGGTGCGGTGCAGCCCACGGGTGCGGGGGTCGTCGTCGGGACCGACCACGGCGATCTCCAGGGGGCCGCTGAGCAGTGTCTCGGCGACCGCCAGCCCCCACCCGGCGAACCGCGCGGCCCTCTCGGCGAGCAGCGACACCGGTGCCAGCGCCGCCTCGGCGGCCTGTCGGTGCCGCGCCGAACCGGTCAGCCCGGCGTAGGTGAGCAGCGCGCCGGCCGCGGCGAACCAGCCGGACGGCGTCGCGTTGTCCGTGGGGTCGCGGGGGCGGTTGAACAGGGTCTCGGCGTCATCGGCGGTGTCGTAGAAGCCGCCTTCACCGTCGGCGAAGCGGTCCAGGACGGTGTCGAGCAGACCGCCCGCCGCGGCCACCCACTCGGGTTCCCCGGTGACGGCGTGCAGCGCCAGCAGGCCCTCGGCGACGTCGCCGTAGTCCTCCAGGACCCCGGCGCTGCCGCCGGCGGCGCCGTCGCGGGAGGTCCGCAGGATCCGGCCGTCGCGCATGTGCACGTCGCGCAGGAGCCGTGCGGCGGTAGTGGCGTGTTCCACCAGGTCGGGGCGGTCGAAGAGGGCGCCGGCCTCGGCCAGCGCGGCGATCGCCAGGCCGTTCCAGGCGGCCACGACCTTGTCGTCGCGTTCCGGCCGCACGCGCCGGGCGCGGGCGGCCAGCAGCGCGGCGCGCACCCGGGCGTGCCGCTCGGTGTCGTCGGGGTCGGTGCGCAGCTGCAGCACTGAGGTGCCGTGTTCGAAGGTGCCGCCGGGGGTGACGCCGTAGAGCCCGGCCGCCCACCGGCCGTCGTCGTCGCCCAGCACCGCGCTCAGCTGCTCGGGAGTCCAGACGTAGTAGCGGCCCTCCTCGCCCTCGCTGTCGGCGTCCAGCGCCGAGGCGAAGCCGCCCTCGGCGGTGCGCAGGTCGGCGACCATCCAGTCGAGGGTCTCGCAGGCGACGCGGCGCGCGAGCTCGTCGCCGGTGGTGCGCCACAGGCGGGTGTAGGCGCGGGCGAGCAGGGCGTTGTCGTACAGCATCTTCTCGAAGTGCGGGACGACCCACGCCGCGTCCACCGCGTAGCGGGCGAACCCGCCGCCGAGCTGGTCGTACATGCCGCCGCGGGCCATGGCCTCGGCGGTGTGCCCGGCGGCGTCCAGCCCGCGCCGGTCACCGGTGCGGGCGTGGTGGGCCAGGAGGAAGGACTGCAGCATGGACGGCGGGAACTTGGGGGCGCCGCCGTAGCCGCCGTTGACGGCGTCATAGTCGCGGGCCAGCGCGGCGACGGCGGCGTCGAGCACCTCGGGGCCGGGCGGCGCCGCCTTGGGCAGCGACCGGGGGGCGCTGAGCGCCTCCACGACGCGGCGGCCCTGCTCCACGACGCCCTCGCGCTCCTGCTCCCAGGCACGGGAGACGCCGAGGAGGATGCGCTGGAAGTGTTCGCGCGGGAAATAGGTCCCGCAGTAGAAGGGGGCCCCGTCGGGCGTGGTGAACACCGTCATGGGCCAGCCGCCGTGGCCGGTCATGGCCTGGGTGGCCTCCATGTAGACGGCGTCGACGTCGGGGCGCTCCTCCCGGTCGACCTTGATGTTGACGAAACCGGCGTTCATCAGGTCGGCGGTGGGCTCGTCCTCGAAGGACTCGTGCGCCATCACGTGGCACCAGTGACAGGCCGCATACCCCACGGACAGCAGGACGGGGACCTGGCGGCGCCGGGCCTCGGCGAAGGCCTCCTCGCCCCAGGGCCACCAGTGGACGGGGTTCTGGGCGTGCTGCAGGAGGTAGGGGCTGGTCGCGTCGGCGAGGCGATTGGCGGACATGTCCCCACTCTGCCCGAGGAGGGCGGGTCCGACACCCGGGGGCGGGGGTCAGGGCTTGCGGTCGTCGGGGCCGCTCTCGTCCTTGGGGCCCTCGCCCCCGGGTTCCTCGCGCTTCTCGGGCTGCGCTTCCTCGGGTCGCGCTTCCTCGGCCTTCGCGTCCTCGGGGTCGAACTCCTTGCCCTTGACGCCGCCCAGTTTCCTGGTCATGGACTTCATCAGCAGGTAGAGGCAGAACGCGATCAGGGCGATGACGATGAACCCGAGCACCCCGGGGGTGATGGCGTCGACGTCGAGGTCGACGTCGGTCTGGGCGAGGACGAGAGCGGACTTCATGCCGCTATGCTCTCACCCCTTCACGCACACCCGCGAACAGGTCGTCCTCGGGAATGTCGCTGTCCACGAGGGAGCGGGCCAGATGGTAGTCCTCGTACGGCCAGGCCTCGCGCTGGACGTCCAAGGGTACGGCGAACCAGAATCCGTTGGGGTCGATCTGGGTGGCGTGCGCGATCAGCGCGCGGTCGCGGGTTTCGAAGTACTCCTCGCAGCGGACCTGGGTGGTGATGTCCCACTCGGGCCAGTCGCGCTCGTCGATGCGCTCCATCCACTCCTTGTAAGGGTTCTCCAGGCCGCGCTGCTCCAGCAGCTTGGAGATGGCCTCGAAGCGGGCACGGGGGAAGGAGACGTGGTAGTAGAGCTTGAGGGGCTGCCACGGGTCGCCGGCCTCGGGGTAGCGCTCCGGGTCGCCCGCGGCGTCGAAGGCCTCGACCGAGACCTTGTGCGTCATGATGTGGTCGGGGTGCGGGTAACCGCCGTTCTCGTCGTAGGTGATCATCACGTGCGGCTTGAAGGAGCGCACGGAGCGGACCAGCGGTTCGGAGGCGGCGTCGAGCGGCTGCAGCGCGAAGCAGCCCTCGGGCAGCGGGGGCAGCGGGTCGCCTTCGGGCAGGCCGGAGTCGACGAATCCGCTGAACTCCTGGTGGACGCCGAGGATCTGCCGTGCCTCGGCCATCTCCTTGCGGCGGACCTCGCCGATGTTGGCGACGATCTCCGGGCGGTCCATGGCGGGGTTCAGGATGGAGCCGCGCTCTCCTCCGGTCAGTGTGACGACCAGCACTTCGGCGCCCTCACGGACGTAGCGCGCCATGGTCGCGGCGCCCTTGCTGGACTCATCATCAGGGTGGGCATGAACGGCCATCAGCCGCAAGCGCTCGGACAACGGACGAATCCCCTTGGATAGTCGCGGAAGGAAGATGCGATCGACCGCTCCGCCACGACAGGCCACCGCGCTCCCGGCCTTGCGAACTCGCGAGGAGCGGGGGTGGAGCGGGAGTCACTCAGGACGGAGCTATCTTAGACAACGTAGACCGCACGTTCGGAGATTCCCGTATGCCCGACAGCCCTTCCACTCCCATGCCCGACGCCGCCGAACCGGCCCGGGGTATGAGGCGTCTCTACGGGAACAAGCCGTTCATCTTCCTGATGGGTCTGCTGGGCGCCGGGATCTTCACCGTGGGGTGGGGGTCGGCGCTGATGAGCTACGGGGGCCATACCGGCGCCGCCTTCCAGGTGATCTCCTGGAAGGTCGAGTCCGCCGATGAGGCCACGGTCACCTTCCAGGTGAACAGCTCCAAGCCCGCGGTCTGTGTGATCAGGGCCGTCGACGCGCACCACGTTGAGGTCGGGCAGGCCCGCGTGGAGGTCAAGGCCGGAAACCGCAGCGTCACCACCAACGTTGACACGGTTCGTTCGGCTTCGGCGGTAGAAGTGACCTCGTGCAGGGAACAAGCTTCGTCAGAGTAGTCCCTTCGGGGAGAAGCCCTCGTCGAGCCGGGATCGGTGCCGATCCCACCCCTGCCAGCCGATGTCCACCCCTGCCCCGCCGCCGGCCGCCGCCGGCCTTCGCCCCCGCTCCGCACACCGCCCGGACCGGATCCACACGTGCCGGGTATGCGTGCTGGTGAGGGGTTTCGAAGGGCCGGACCGCCCAGGGCGCGCGGTGATAATCTCGTAAGTTCATCTGCGGCCGGATGGCGGTTCGCAGTTACTAGACGCACCAAAGGGAGTTCCCGTGACCGAGACCCGCGATGACAACGTCACCTGGCTGACTCAGGAGGCGTATGACCGGCTCAAGGCGGAGCTGGAGCACCTGTCGGGGCCTGGTCGCATCGAGATCGCCGACAAGATCGAAGCCGCCCGTGAGGAGGGTGACCTCAGGGAGAACGGCGGCTACCACGCCGCCAAGGAGGAGCAGGGCAAGATCGAGGCCCGCATCGCGCAGCTGCAGGGCATCCTGCGCACCGCGCGCGTGGGGGAGGCCCCCCGCAAGGCGGGCGAAGTCGGCCCCGGTATGACCGTGACCGTCAAGTTCGAAGGGGACGACGAGGAGATCACGTTCCTGCTCGCCTCCCGGGAGGAGAGCGGGGCTCCGATCGACGTCTACTCCCCCAAGTCGCCGCTGGGGAGCGCGATCACGGGCAAGAAGATCGGTGATTCGGCGAAGTACACCCTGCCGAACGGCAAGAGCCTGAAGGTGGACATCATCGACGCCGTCCCCTACGGCGGCGCATAGCCCTCAACGTAATCGCGGAGGGGGTGGCCACGAGCCACCCCTTCCGCGTTGGGGGGACACCGGCGATGCGGCCGCTCCCCCCGACCCCCGCCGTCCCGGCCACACCGTCGGCGGGGGTCGGGCATAATGCCGCGATGACCACTCCTTCATGGAATGCCCCGAAACACGGTCATCCCGCACCCGGCGGCCCGCCTCCACCGGGACAGCACGGCGGGTACGGCGGTTACGGCCCACTTCCTGCGGCCTACCCCAACGGCCCGATACCCGCGGACGCGTCCGGGTACGGATACGCCCGGCCCTGGTACGGAACGCCGTACCCCGGTGGCCCCGGATACGCCCCCGGCCCCGCGCTCGCGAGCTACGGTCGGCGGGTGGGCGCGCACCTGATCGACCTGGTGATCATCTTCGCCCTCTTGGCCGGCGTCTTCGCGGTCGGCGGCCTGGGCATCGGGGCCGTGGCCGGGGACGGCCCGGTGGCGGGGTACGTCGTGGTCCCCCTGTTCTTGCTGACCTATGTCGGCGCGTTCGCGTCCGCCTTCTGCTACCGCTGGCTCTGCCACGCCAAGTCCGGGCAGACGCTGGGCAAGCGCGCCCTGGGCATCCAGGTCGTCGCCCGGCAGACCCTGCACGACAAGACCGCCGACACGATCGTGATCGAGAAACCGCAGACACCGTGAACACTCCTCCCTGGCACACGCCCCCGCCCCATGGTCCGCCGCCCTACGGTCCCCCGCCGCTTCCCGGGTCGGCCCCGGCCCACACCCCCGAGCCGGCTCCGGCCGGATTCTGGCCGCGGGTGGTCGCACGGATCGTCGACTACATCGTGCTGGCCGTCTTCGCCTTCGCCTTCTTCCTCGTGGTGACGCTGGTCATCTCCGCCGCCAACCCCGAGGGGCTGGAGGCGCAGCTGTCGGAGGACTACTACAACGTCTGGGCGATGCTCTGGTTCTTCGGCTGGGGCATCCTGCTCTTCTTCTACGACTGGCTGTTCCACATCGCCTGGGGGCGCACGCTCGGCCAGCTGCTGATGGGGCTGCGGGTCGTGCGTGCCGAGGACGGCGGGCGGCTGCGGCAGGGCCAGGCCGTCGGCCGGGCCGCGCTCTTCGGACTGCCGCACAGCGTGCTGTGCCTCGGGCACGTGTGGGTGGTGGTCGACTGCCTCTTCGCCGGGTCCGAGAACGGACGCCGCCAGGCGCTGCACGACAAGGCGGCGCGGACCATGGTCGTCAGCACCCGCCGCCCGGCCGGACCTCCGCCCTACTACGCCGCCTAGTTCTCAGTGTCCTCGGCGCCGTCCGGGGCGGACGGTGCCGGGGAGTGGTCCTCCGCGGGCTCCTCGGCCGCCTCCGCCCCGCCGTCCTCCTCGGCCTCCGGCCCCTCGCACGCGGGGGCGGTGTGGCCGCCGCGGACGAAGGCCGCCGGGACGTAGTCGCCCTCGCCGATCCGGTACCAGACGTCACTCTCCCCCTGCGGGCCGGTCGCGCGGTCCCCCGACACCTGGCAGATGACGTCGACGTTGGCCTTGTGCGCGGCCAGCCCGCTGGCCGGGAAGGCCGCACCCGGTCCCGGGCGGACGATCACCGGGTCGGTTTCGGAGGCGGTGCCGATCTCGGCGCGGTGGGCGTAGGTGGCGGTCCACAGGTAGTCGACGTCCACCCACGCGTTGTCCCGCAGGCCCAGCGCCTCCCGGAAGGCGCCGTCGGCGAGGTCGATCCCGGCGGGGTTGCGCACCTTGCGTCCGAAGCCGTCGGCACCCCCGTTGTGGCCGTCGCGGTGCGCCGCCTGTGCCTGGGGTGTGCCGCGGGGCAGGTCGTTCCACATCTCCCGGCCGTCGTTCCAGTAGTCGTCCCTGATGTTCCACGGCCCCACGTCCCACACCGGCATGTAGGCGCAGCGCCGGTTGCCGCCCGTCGTGCACACCCGCACCGTGTACTCGCCGCCGCCGCGGGCCGCCAGTCCGCGCCGTGAGGGCAGCGCGACGAAATGGTCGTGCACGCGGACCCGGTGGCCGTTCGCGGTGGTGCCGCCGACCAGGCCGATCCGGGTGGCGAAGACCCGCGCCGAGAACGGCTCGCCCGCGTCCTCGGCCTCGCTGTCGTCGGCGGGCGCGTGCGCCGGTCCCGGGCGGATGCGGACACCGTGCAGCGCGGCGTCGGCGTCGGCGCCCTCGGTGATCCCGACCCGCACCTGCACTCCCTCGGCCGGTGCGGCCAAGGCGACCCACCGGCCGTTCACGCGCGAGGTCGTCGCCGTCGGCCCGGTCCGCCGCGCCACGGTGCCCGGGCCGCGCGCCTCCCGCCACTCGGTCCAGATCCCGTCCGGGCGCAGGCCGCGCACCTCGATCCGGAAACCCGCGGGGTCGCCGGCGGCGTCCACCGCGACCTCGACGGAGGACACGGGGTCGTCGAGGTCGTGTACGGGGAAGGTGGCCGTGGCGGCGCCGACCTCACGTTCCAGCGTGCGCGGCAGCGCCGTGCGCGTGTCGGGGGCGAGCCTGTCGGCCGGCCGCCCGGTGCCGGATTCGCGCAGGGACGCCACCAGCGGCATGTCGCCGTCCCGGCCGCTGCCGCGCCCGCGGCCGTCGCGGCCGTCGCGCCGGACGCGGATGCGGTCGCCGTCGAGGACGGCGCCGACCCGGTCGGCGGCGGTCAGGTCTTCCTCGATCCACTCCCCGCCCGCACCGTAGGGCTGCGTTCGGGCCACTGCGGCCGCCTCGCGCTCCCCCGCCGGCAGCGACGCGAGCGTGAGCGCTCCGATCGCGGCGACCGCGACGGCGCGCAATAGCCAGGCATGCGACATGATGACCCCCAACGGCGCCTTTGCGCCACTCTCAGTAAGCATTACCTGACATGGGGTCGCATAATTGGCGCGCCGGGCACCGCGGACGCCGGGGTAAAAATCGGTCTAAGCCGTCGTCAACGCGGCAACCCCGCCGCTCACGCCTCGAAAGTGAGCAGACAGGCGGTGAACCCGTGCACGTGGTTGCGGCCGGCCACCGGGCCGATCTCGCCCGCCGCGAAGAAGCCGCCCACGGCGTCGATGCCGAGCGCCTGGCGGACCATCCGGACGTCGTGGTCGGCGCTGGGGAACAGCGTGGCTCCGCGACCGTTGCAGGAGAAGAGGAGTGCGGCGGCGCTGCGGCCGTCGGTGTCCTCGTCGAACATGCGCAGCCGCTCGCGCAGGTCGGTGCCGGCGGTGTCGCGGTCGCGGACCTGGAACCGCACCGTCTGGCCGACCTCCACCATGTCGCCGATGGTGATCGTGCCCAGTTCGGGGTCGGCGGCCACCACGGAGCGCACCAGGAAGTCCCCGCGCTCGTGGCGGTCGGCGTACTCGTCCATGGCGATGCCGATGTGCAGGCCCTGTGCGGCCAGCTCCTGCTCCTCCGGCGGCAGCGCGTTGATCAGCTGCTCCAGCCGCTCGTAGGCGGGGGCACCGGCGAGCTCCAGGATCATGTTGCCGTCGGACTTGGTGACCGCCATGGCCGGGCCCACCGGGCGGCAGCCCTGGCTGACCATCGTGCCGACGATCCCCGAACCGCCCAGCAGCAGCCCGACGGCGCCGCACTCGGCGATCTCGCCGTCGGCGAAGAGCCGCACCGATCCCGGCCCGTGCGCGCCACTGGCGAGCCCGCCGACGAACGGCAGGCCGCCCAGGGCGTCGGTGGACCGCTCGACGAACGCCTGCGTCGGGAACTCGTAGGGGTCCACCAGGAGCAGCGCCGCCTGGTCGACCGGTGACGGTTCGTGCATGCCGACCACGGCGAGGTGGTCGCCGTCGGGCACGGTGTCCAGCCGGAAGGGGGTGATGGTGACCGACGGCATCCGGGCCGCCCACACGCTCACCGCGCCCTGGTCCTCCACGCCGCGGCCGCCGCCGATGACGCCGCCGGAGGTGCAGCCGATGGTCACCGCGCCGTCCGCGAGCGCCATGACGCGCTCGGCGGCCAGCACCACCTCCTCCTGGTCGGCACCGCTGATCCAGAAGCAGATGAGGTCCGCCGGGCCCTCAATCGGGCGCACGGCGGCGAGCACCGCCCGCTCGGCGGCGCTCACGAGGTCCGCACCCGTCGCCAGAGCATCACCGAACCTGGCCACTCGTCCGCCACCTCACATCGTCATCGGGCCCATTCGCCTACTCTTGGACCCTACTGCGGATCCTCAGACGTCCTATTCTCCCCGCTACCCCGCTCAGTCCATCAGATACGGACGCCGCTGCCGTCATCCCCCTTATCCCCGCTATCGCCGCCGGTGACGCCGCCGATGCGGCCGCCGATCCCCCCGCAGGTCATCCCGGTCCGCGACCGCCGCGGAGGGCCGGGGGCGGACGGTTCGGCCGCGGGCCCGCGCGGCACGGGCGTAGACTCGTCGCCGTGTCCGCCGTCACATCCGCACGCACAGCCCCCGATGACCCTCCCCCGACGCTCGGCGCCCTGCGCGCCGCGGGCCACACCCACCGATCGGTCAAGGCCGAGGTACGGGAGAACCTGCTGGCCCGGCTGCGCACCGGCGAGGAACGCTTCCCCGGCATCGTCGGTTTCGCCGAGACCGTCCTACCCCGACTGGAGCGCGCGCTGCTGGCCGGGCACGACATCGTGCTGCTCGGTGAGCGCGGCCAGGGCAAGTCCCGGCTGATCCGCACGCTCACCGGGCTCCTCGACGAGTGGTCGCCGGTCGTGGCCGACTGCCCGGTCAACGACCACCCCTACACACCGGTGTGCGCCCGCTGCCGGCGTCTGGCCGCCGAGGCCGGCGACGACCTTCCGGTCGCGTGGCGGCACCGTGCGGACCGCTACGGCGAGAAGCTGTGCACGCCCGATACCGGCGTCGGCGACCTCATCGGCGACATCGACCCGGTCCGGCTGGCCGAGGGGCGCAGCCTCGGCGACCCGGAGAGCGTGCACTACGGCCTGGTTCCGCGCGCGAACCGGGGGGTGTTCTGCCTCAGCGAGCTGCCCGACCTGCCGGCCCGCATCCAGGTGGGGCTGTTCAACGTGCTGGAGGAGCGCGACGTGCAGATCCGCGGGCTGGCGCTGCGGCTGCCGCTGGACATGCTGCTGGTCGCCGGGGCCAACCCCGAGGACTACACCAACCGCGGGCGCATCATCACCCCGCTCAAGGACCGGTTCGGCGCGGAGATCCGCACCCACTACCCGCGGGAGCTGCACGACGAGACCGCGCTCATCCGCCAGGAGGCGCAACTCCGCGGCGGCGTCACCGTGCCCGGCCACCTGGTGGAGATCGTCGCCCGGTTCACCCGCATGGTGCGCGACTCCTCCGCGGTGGACGCCCGCTCCGGGGTATCCGCCCGGTTCGCCATCGCCGGTGTGGAGACCGCTGCGGCCGCGGCCGAGCGCCGCGCCGCGCTCATCGGCGAGCGGCGGGCGGTGGCCCGGGTCTGCGACCTGCCGCCGATCGTGGAGACGCTCGCCGGCAAGGTCGAGTTCGAGGCCGGTGAGGAGGGGCGGGAGGCCGAGGTCCTGGGCCACCTGCTGCGCCGCGCCACGGCCGAGGCGTTCCGGGACACGGTGGACGAGGCGGCGCTGGCGCCGCTCACCGGGCTGTTCGCCGACGGCGCCAAGGTCGAGGCGGGCGAGCTCGTCGGCGCCGCCGAGCTGCTGCGCGGCGTCGGCCCGCTCCCCGGGCTGGCCGCCCTGACCGAGCGCGTCGAACCGGACCGGCAGGACTCGGGCGACCCCGAGGCCCGCGCCGCGGCCGTGCTGGAGTTCACCATGGAGGGCCTCTACCTGACCCGTCGGCTGTCCAAGGAGCACCTGGAGGACCGCGCGGTCTACCGGACCTGAGCGGCCGAGCTGCGGGAGTGACGGGAGTGATGCGCATGGACCGCGTCCGGTACGCCGCCTACCAGGGCGGCCCCGACCCCCTTGCGCCACCGGTGAACCCGCGCGCCGCCCTGGACGAACTGGGGCGCGGCGTCCTGGCCGGAGCCCGCCCTGCCGACGCCCTGCGCGAGCTGCTGCGGCACGGGGCCGGCGGTGACGGTCCGCCCGCTGCGCCCGACGGTTTCGGGGCCGGGCTGGCGGAACTGCGGCGCCGCGTCCGGGAGCGCATCGGGCAGATCCGCTCCGGCGGGGTGCCGGACGGCTGGTTCGCCGATCTCCCGCCGATCCCGGACCGGCCGTCGGGCCACCGCTCCCAGCCGACGGCCCCGGAGCGGATTCCCGAACCGGACGTCGAGCGCGTGCATGCGATGCTCACCGCCCTCAACGCCCTCCTGGTCACGGGCGGGCCGGGCCACCCCTCCGCGGCGGACTTCGACCGGTTCATGGCCGAGCACGGGGACTTCTTCCCGGAAGGGCCGCGCGACCTCGGCGGCGTCGTCGACGCACTGGCCCGCCGGGCCGCGGCCGCGCAGCGCATGCTGGACTCCCTCGCCCCGGAGGACCGCGCGGAGCTGACGGCCCTCGCCGACCGGGCCATCGCCGCCGCCGGCCTGGGCCCCGGCCTGGAGCTGCTGGCCGACACGCTGCGGTCCCGGCGCCCCGGCCTCTCCTGGTCCGGGACGGGGCCGATGCATGGCCTCGACGCGCTGGGCCTGGTCGAGGCGGCGTCCGCCGTGCGGAAGCTGGCCGACCTCGGTGAGCTGGACGCGGCGCTGGGACAGGACTATCCGGGGGCCGACCTGGCGGACATCGACGACGAGGCGGTGCTCCGCGCGCTGGGCCCGGACGCCGCCGACACCGTCGCGCGGCTGCGCTCCCTGGAGCGCGGGCTGCGGGAGGCGGGCTACCTGGACGGGCCGAAGAACCGGGTGCGGCTGACCCCCAGGGCGCTGCGGCGGCTCGGCGAGACCGCGCTGCGCGACGTGCTCGCCGACACACCGCCGCGGCTTCTGCGGCCGGGCGGGCACGGCGGCGCCGACCGCCCCGGCGCGCCGCCGGTCGGCGCGGCCGGAGAACCCACGGGCCGGGCCCTTCCCGCCGAGCCCGGGGACGAGCGGCCCGTCGACGTGGTGCGGACGCTGGGCAACGCGGTCGCCCGGGGCCGGTCGGCGCGCGGCGGGTCGCTGCGGGTGCACCCGCAGGACATCGAGGTCGCCGAGTGTGAGCAAGGGACGGCCGCTGCGGTGTGCCTGCTGGTCGACCTGTCCTACTCGATGGTCCGGCGCGGCCTGTGGGCGGCCGTCAAGCGCACGTCGATGGCCCTGCACACGCTGGTGGCGACGCACTACCCGCAGGACGCCCTGCGCGTCATCGGCTTCGACGACCGCGCGCGCGAGATCCCCGGCCGCGACCTGGCCGAGCTCGGTCCGAACCGGGTGCAGGGCACCAACCTGCAGCACGCCCTCGCCCTGGCCGGGCGCCACCTGGACACCCACCCGGACTTCGCGCCGATCGTGGTGGTCGTCACCGACGGCGAACCCACCGCCCACATCGCCCGGGACGGCTCCCCGGCCTTCTGCTGGCCCCCGTCGGCCGAGACGACGGCGGCCACCCTCGCCGAGGTCGACCGCATGACCCGCCGCGGCGCCCGCCTGCACACGGTCCTGCTCACCGACGACCCCCGGCTGCGGGCCTTCGCCGACCAGGTCGCGCACCGCAACGGCGGCACCGTCGTCCGGCCCGACCCCGCCGTGTTCGGCACCCGCGTCATCCGCGACTTCCTGACCCGGCGGCGGGCGCTGCCGTGATGACCATGGCGCCCGGCGGGACGAAACGGACCGAATCGCCGCGCCGCGCCATGCTCATCCTGGTCGGTCGCCGACCGGGGCCGGGGCGCCGATGTCGTAGCACAGCACGAGGTCGCCGCCCATCGGGGTGACCGTGGTGGTCACGCGCAGGACGCGGTCACGGGACCAGACGGTCCGCACCACGTTCAGCGCCGGAGTGCCGGCCGCGGCTTCGAGGTCGTGGGCCTCCGGGGCGTCCAGGACGTGGGCGGCCACCTCGTCCCGGTAGCCGACCTGCGGGTGGCCGTGCTCGGCCAGGACGCTGATGGTGCCGCGGGGGATGTCCCGGGCCGACTCCAGTTCGGTGCCGGCGGCCAGGTCGGCGGGGTAGTAGGAGGTCTCGACGCAGACGGGCCGGTCGTCGATGAGCCGGACCGCGCGGCGCACCACGGCGTCCCGGGCCGCGAGCCGGTCGGCGATCGGCTCGGGGAGGGGGGCCTGCCGGCTCACCCGGAGTTCCTTGCCGGGGCGTCGGCCCGCGTCGCGGATGAACTGGTCGAGCGCGTCGCAGCCGATCTTGTCGGCGCCGTCGCGCACGCGCTCCCGGGCAGCCGGATACCGAAAGGCAGGGGATTCCTCGGTCACTCGGACCACCTTTTCCTCAGGTGTTCGGGGGTGAACGGTGGTCCTATACCCCTTTCCCCCCACGACGCGAACGATCACCGAGCGCACTTTTTCCTTACCTTGTGCGACCGGTCGTTCCGCTCCGGCGAAACCCGGCGCGAATGCGCAGGTCGGACGGGCGGTCCTGTTCCGTTCGGGGTGGCGGGGGTGGAACTGGTCCCCTTCCGTCGGCTTTCGGGTCGCGTTTTCGCCGGTGGGTCGGCCGCGGTGGCGGAAATCGCGGGTCAGTGATCGTAGATATTGACGTCGGTCGCCTTGCTCAGCGATTCCTGCGTCATATCCCCTTCGAAATAGAGCAGCTGGTGGCGGTCGGCCGGCATCACCGTCTTGGTGAACCGGACAGGGGTGTCGCCGGAGTAGGCCATGCGGTCGTGCACGAGCAGCGGGGTGCCGGGGCCGATGCCGAACAGGGCGGAGTCCTTCAGCGACGGCATCTTGGCTCCGACCACGTCCCACGAGCGTGTCTGGGGATAGCCCATCTCGGCGAGGAGCTCGCGGGTACCGCGGGGGATGTCCTCCGGCTGCATCAGCGCCGATCCCCTGCCGCGGTCCATCGCGATGAAGTCGGGGTAGTAGGAGAGCTGGCGCTGCCAGAGCCGGGGGCCGATGTAGCGGTCGCAGCGTCGGATCACCACGAACCCCGCGGCCTCGGAGGGATCCAGGTCCATGAGGCAGGCCAGCTTTCCGGTGGCCGCCTCGACGATCACGCGAAGCCGCTGGGTCGGTTCGACCCCCTGCTCGTCCCTGATCCGCTCGACGTAGCGCGTGTACCGCTCGTCGTCGGGCTCCCCCTTGGCCGAGGAGGCGAGATGGACGGTCGGGCGGTAGCTGCGGACCGTGCTCCCGCTGCCCTGCCGGGTGTCGATCCGCCCCCGGCTGGACAATTCACGCAGGGCGCGCCGGACGGTATTGCGCGACGTTCCGTACGTGTTCATCAATTGATCTTCGGTGGGGAGTGCGGCGCCGGGGGCGTAGCGGCCTTCGTCGATCTCCTCCATGAGGTCATGGGCGATCTCCAAATGCCGGGCCATGTCCGCTCCCAACCGTTCGCCGATTCGTTCCCATGATTCTACCCAGAAGACTTGACTCTCCCTTTATCTGAGCGCATGGTGGGACTTGTAGGAATGAATCGCATGAAGCCGGACAGGAGAGGGAATAAGCGTCTGGGTCCCGAACACGCGAGGTCAACCGGTGGAGTGGGTCATTCCTCCCCTCGGGCCTGAGCGGTCCCGAGGTCGTACGGGCGCAGGACGGGCGTCCGCACGAAACGAGAGGAGGGGATTCATGCCCTGGGCCCTCGGAATGAGCCTCGTGCTGGTTCTGGTCGCCTTCTTCAGCGCCGTCTTCGGGCTGCTGCTCGCCGCATCCATCGGGATCAAGCGCGGTGACCGCGGCCGCTACCAGGCACTGCGCGACGGTGACGACCGCCGCTTCTTCACCGGAGCGGGACGCAGCCTCTCCGGGCTGCGCTTCGGCGCCGCAGCCCCGCGGCCCGCCCCGACCGACCGATCGACGGACAGTGACGACGACCCCGCGGGCGACGCGCGGACCGCGGCCTGAACGGACCGCCCCGCGACCGCCCCGGCACACGCCCATCCCCCGACATCCGCGACACACCGGCAGGACCACCCCACCGAAAAGGACCGCGCCGTGAGCGACTACGGCCCTCCCTCCGCACCCGTGCCCTACTCGCCCGAGTGGGTCCGCCTCCCCGAACCCTACGTCCACGCCATCGCCCACGAGCTGACCGCTCGGGGCGTGGCGGTCGTCGACCACTGGAACGACCCCATGGACCCGCGCGACGCCACGGTCATCGTCCGCGGCCACGACGGCGGCCGGCTCCGCTTCGTCTGGGACGAGGAGAGCGGCTGGAGGTACGGCCCCATGGACGAGAACGGCTGGGTCCCCCTCCACCTGACGAGGTACCTCGCCGCCGGGCTGCTGCCGGCCCCCGCGCACGTGGCGCACCTCGTCGACAGGGTTCTCCACCGAGCCATCGAAGGGGCCGTGCAGCGGCCCCGGTACCGCTCCTTCCGCGACTACGGCGACGCGTTGGACGGGCGTCTCGCCGCCTACGCGCGGGGGCGCGAACCGGCAGGGTGAGCCAGGCACCGAGCCGGTGACAACGGCGGTGGCCGCGTCCCCCGGACCATCCGGAAGGGCGCGGCCACCGTCATGTGCGCACTGCGCCGGAACGGCGCGGTGTCAGAAGTCCAGGGCGTTGCGCAGGTCGGCGACCAGGTCGTCGACCGACTCGATACCCACCGAGAGCCGCACCAGGTCCGCCGGCACCTCCAGCGGCGACCCGGCCGTGGAGGCGTGCGTCATCCGGCCCGGGTGCTCGATGAGCGACTCCACCCCGCCCAGCGACTCGGCCAGCGTGAACACGCGGGTCCGGTCGCACACCTTCAGCGCGGCCTCCTCGCCGCCGCGGACCCGGAAGGAGACCATGCCGCCGAAACCGCGCATCTGCCGCTCGGCCACCTTGTGGCCGGGGTGCTCGGGCAGTCCCGGGTAGAGCACCTGGCC
Source organism: Nocardiopsis mwathae (assembly GCF_014201195.1). Lineage (NCBI taxonomy): Bacteria > Bacillati > Actinomycetota > Actinomycetes > Streptosporangiales > Nocardiopsidaceae > Nocardiopsis > Nocardiopsis mwathae. The sequence continues at coordinate 4,062,932 of NZ_JACHDS010000001.1, forward strand.
GACCGCCGGGTGCCCGGACAGCTCGGCGGCGATGCGCTCGGCGTTGGCGCAGTGCCGGTCCATCCGCACCGCCAGGGTCTTGATGCCGCGCAGCGTGAGCCAGGCGTCGAACGGCCCGCACACGGCGCCCATCGTGTTCTGGTGGAAGGCGACGCGCTCGCCCAGCTCTGGGTCGGACACCACCAGGGCGCCGCCGACCACGTCGGAGTGGCCGCCCATGTACTTGGTCATGGAGTGCACGACCACGTCGGCGCCCAGCGTCAGCGGCTGCTGGAGGTAGGCCGAGGCGAAGGTGTTGTCGACGACGAGCAGGGCGCCGCCGTCATGGGCGATCGCGGCCAGCGCCTCGATGTCGGTGATGTTGAGCAGCGGGTTGGTCGGGGTCTCCGTCCAGATCGCCACCGTCTCGGGCCGCATCGCCGCCCGCACGGCCTCGGGGTCGGTCTGGTCGACGGCCTCCCACTTCACCCCCCACCGTTCCAGCACCTTGGAGAAGAGGCGGAAGGTGCCGCCATAGGCGTCACCCGGGATGATCACGTGGTCCCCGGGGGCGGCGATGGTGCGCAGCAGGGTGTCCTCGGCGGCCATGCCGGAGGCGAAGGCCAGCCCGCGGGTGCCCTGCTCCAGGGCGGCGATGCACTCCTCCAGGGCGGCGCGGGTGGGGTTGCCCGTGCGGGAGTACTCGTATCCGCCGCGCAGACCGCCGACGCCGTCCTGGGTGTAGGTACTCGTCTGGTAAATCGGGACCACGACCGCGCCGGTCCCGGGATCTGCTTCCTGCCCGGCGTGGATGGCCAGGGTCTCGAACCCGTCGAACGTCATGGCACCCAGACTAACCGCGCGAACCGGGCGCCGCCCCGCGCGACTCCCCCCGATGATCTCGGGCGGAGGGGGGCCGATCCGGGTCAGGCGGCGCTGCCGCGCAGGGGCGGGTCCCAGCCCGCGTCGGGATCGTAGCGGCGCACGACCCTGCCGGGGATCCCGGCGATGACGCTGTGGTCGGGGTAGTCCCCCGGACGCACCACCGTGCTCGCGGCCACCACGCAGTTGCGGCCGAGTTTCGCGCCGGGCAGGATCACCGCGTTGGTGCCGATCCAGGTGCCGGAGCCGATGACCACGGGTTCGTCGGACGGCCACTGGCGGCCGACCGGCACCTCGGTGTCGGCGTACACGTGGTTCTGGTCGGTGATGTAGACGTAGGGGCCGGTGAAGACGTCGTCGCCGATGTCGATGGAGGTGTGGGCGACGACGTGCGAGCCGCGCCCGATCGTGCACCCGTTGCCGATGCGCACCAGCGGTGCGGCGCCGAGGTCGAGGCCGGGCACCATCCCGGCGGTCAGCGTGATGTCGCCGCCGATCAAGGTGTGCTCGCCGATCTCGATCCAGGGCTCGCCGAAGACGGTCGCGGGCGGGAACGCGATGGAGCTGCCCGTGCCGAACGCGGCGAACCTGCGCGCGGCGCGGGACCCGGCGCGGATCTGGGCGTGGCGCCGGGCCCACGACCACACCCCGCGCACCATCCAGGACAACAGTCGCGACACCCTATCCCCTGCGTTCTTTCGTTCAGCGCCCCGCCGGAGGTATCTACCGGCCGGTAATGATGAGGTGAACAGTAATAGCATCCGGCTCGGGATGCGGGGACGCCCAGGTGGCGCCCCCGAACGGGGGGAGGTTCGGCGACGGCGCCGGAGGGGCGGCCGGGAGCGACGGCGGCGCCCCTCCGGGGGGCGGCCTACGCCGAGAGGTGCGCCAGCAGGTCCTGGCGGGTGAGGACACCGGCCGGCTTGCCGTCGACGAGCACCACGACGGCGCCCGCCGTCTGCAGCAGCTGCACGCACCGGCTGACCGGCTCGCCCGAGCCGACCAGCGGCAGCGGCGCGCTCATGTGCTTGTCGATCGGGTCGGCGAGCTGCGCGCGCCCGTTGAACAGGGCGTCCAGCATGTCGCGCTCGGCGACCGAGCCGACGACCTCGGGCGCCATGACCGGCGGCTCCTCCTTGAGGACGGGAAGCTGGGAGACCCCGTACTCGCGCATGACCGCCACGGCCTCGCCGACGGTCTCGTGCGGGTGGACGTGCACGAAGTCGGGCAGCTCGGCGCCCTTGGCCCCGAGCACCTGCGCGGCGGTGGCCTCCTCGGTCTCCTGCGACAGGAAGCCGTAGTCGGCCATCCACTCGTCGTTGAAGATCTTGGTGAGGTAGCCGCGCCCGCCGTCGGGCAGCAGCACCACGATGACGTCGTCCGGCGCAGCGGTGGCGGCCACCTTGAGCGCGGCGACCACGGCCATCCCGCAGGAACCGCCGACCAGCAGCGACTCGTCCTTGGCGAGGCGGCGCGTCATCAGGAACGAGTCCTTGTCGCTGACCGCGATGATCTCGTCGCAGATGTCCGTGTCGTAGGTCTCGGGCCAGATGTCCTCGCCGACGCCCTCGACCAGGTAGGGGCGGCCGGTACCGCCGGAGTAGACGGAGCCCTCGGGGTCGGCGCCGATGATCTTCACCTTGCCGCCGGAGACCTCCTTGAGGTAGCGGCCGGTGCCGCTGATGGTGCCCCCGGTGCCGATACCGGCCACGAAGTGCGTGATGCGCCCCTCGGTCTGCTCCCAGAGCTCCGGGCCGGTGCTCTCGTAGTGCGAGAGGGGGTTGTTCCGGTTGGTGTACTGGTCGGGCTTCCAGGCGCCGGGAATGGTGGCGGCCAGCCGGTCCGACACCGAGTAGTAGGAGTCGGGGTGGTCGGGCGCGACCGTGGTCGGGCAGACCACGACCTCGGCGCCGTAGGCCCGCAGCACCGCCAGCTTGTCCGTGCCGACCTTGTCCGGGCAGACGAACACACAGCGGTAGCCGCGCTCGGCCGCGACGATCGCCAGCCCGACACCGGTGTTGCCCGAGGTCGGCTCGACGATGGTGCCGCCAGGCTTGAGCAGGCCCTTCTCCTCGGCGTCGAGGACCATCTTCAGCGCGATCCGGTCCTTGACCGAACCGCCGGGGTTGAAGTACTCGACCTTCGCCAGCACCGTGGGGGCGAGCCCCTCGGTCACCTTGTTCAGCCGCAGCAGCGGAGTGTCGCCGACCAGCTCGATCAGTGAGTTGTGCACCCGCATCAGATCTTTTCGTCCCCTTCAACGATCGCTCGTTCGCGCCCGGGTGCCGCAGATCGCCGTGGCCCGCCCCGGACGGCCCGCGTGGCGCGCGGGACCCGGTTCACTCACGATGCCTGTGACAGCCGCGGATCTCGCGAACCGTCCTGGTCACGGCCGCCAATTGCCGTGGACGGACCGGTTGGGTCCGTATGTCTGTGCAGCCTAACGTGATCACACCCTCGGACGACATGCCGGGAGATCGCCGGGGCACCGGGCCGGGGAGAGCCGCGAGCACGGAGCGCGGCCGGTTCCGGACAGGCTTTCGCGGGCGCTGCGGACGCACTGGATACGGGAAGGACGAGATGGCGGCGGACGGCGGCGGCACCGGAGGTGATCGACCCGGTACTCCCGGAATCCGGCGCGCGCCGCGGTCGTTGACAACATCTCTACCGATGAGTAATCCGGAATTCGGAGTGAACGGGAGGACGCCGGGCCCATGGCCCGGCGGGCACGCGCGCCTCCGCGTGCGGGTCGCGGGGACGGACGCGCGCCGGATCCTCTGCCATCCGTTCGGAACGGGAGACGGGGACATATGTCGCTACGCGCCGCACGCGCCCGGAGAATCGCGACCGCCACCGCGTTCGGCGGCGGCGGTCTGACCCTCCTGGGAGCCGGGACCATCGCACTGCTCTACATGCAGGCCAAGATCGCGCACCGCACCGTCGGCTTCACCGAGTGGACGGCGCCCGACGTCGACGGGCTCTACGGCGGCGGTGACGGCGCACCGATCTCGTTCGTGATGATGGGCGACTCCACGGCCGCCGGGTTCGCGCTGGCCGACGGGATGCAGACGCCGGCGAGCCTGATCGCCGGGGGCCTGTCGGCGGTGGCCGAGCGGCCCGTGCGGATGCGCAACGTCGCGGTCGTCGGCGCGACGTCGGCGGGCCTGCACGAGCAGCTGCAGCGGGTCCGCCCCGGTCGGATCGACCTGGCCATCGTCTTCATCGGCGCCAACGACGTCATCCACCGGATGCGCCCGGCCGACTCGGTGCGGCACCTGCAGGCGGTGGTGCGCGAGCTGGTCGCGGCCGACACCGCCGTCGTCGTGGGGACCTGCCCCGACCTGGGGTCGGTGCAGCCCATCGGCCAGCCGCTGCGCTACGTGGCGCGGCGCTCCTCCCGGCAGCTCGCCGCCGCGCAGACCATCGCGGTGGTCGAGGAGGGCGGGCGCACGGTCTCGCTGAGCAACATGCTGGCCGACGAGTTCCAGAACAACCCCGACGAGCTCTTCGGCCCGGACCGGTTCCACCCCTCGGCGCGCGGGTATGCCCAGGCCGCGGTCGCCGTGCTGCCCACCGCGTGCGTGGCGCTGGGCCTGCTGCCGGAGTTGGAGACCGTCCCCGACCCCGGCGAGGGCGAGGGCGTCCTGCCGATCGCCACGGCCGCCGCCGAAGCGGTCGAGGAGCCCGGCATGGAGGTCAGCGGCGCCCGGGTCGCCGGGCACGAGCGGGGGCCGCGGGGGCGCTGGGCCACGCTGCTGCGGCGGCGGACCCGGACCCCGGTGCCGGAGGCCGCGGCGGAGCACGCGGAGGCGGAAGGGCCGGACACGGTACCGGAGGCCGACGCGGTCCGCGGCGCCGCCGTCGAGGGCGGCGGCCGGGCCTGACCGCGTTCCGCCGCCCCGCTGCGCCGCCGGGATCCGGCCGAACCGCGACCCCGGTGGTCGGCTACGTCACAACGCCAGGTTAACTGAGCAGTAACATCAAGATCGGCCGCCCTGCCCGGACGGCCCGGCGTCGAAGAGGAAGGCCCGCGAGCAATGCCTGAAGCCGTCATCGTCGCGACCGCGCGCTCACCCATCGGCCGCGCGTTCAAGGGGTCCCTGAAGGACCTGCGCGCGGACGACCTGACCGCCCGGATCATCTCCGCCGCGCTGGCCAAGGTGCCGGAGCTCGACCCCGCGTCCGTCGACGACCTGCTCCTCGGCTGCGGCCTGCCCGGCGGCGAGCAGGGCAACAACCTCGCCCGGGTGATCGCCGTCCAGCTCGGCCTGGACTCGGTCCCCGGCGCGACCATCACCCGCTACTGTTCCTCCTCTCTGCAGACGACGCGGATGGCCTATCACGCCATCAAGGCCGGGGAGGGCGACGTCTTCATCTCCGCAGGGGTGGAGATGGTCAGCCGCTTCACCAAGGGCAACAGCGACTCGCTGCCCGACACCAAGAACCCGCTGTTCGCCGGGGCCGAGGAGCGCACCGCGCGGCGCGCCGAGGGCGGCGCCCCGGAGTGGAGCGACCCGCGCGCGGACGGCGAGGTGCCCGACGTCTACATCGCCATGGGCCAGACCGCCGAGAACGTGGTGCAGATGCGCGGGCTGTCCCGGCAGCGCCAGGACGAGTTCGGCGTGCGCTCGCAGAACCTCGCCGAGAAGTCGATCGACAACGGGTTCTGGGACCGCGAGATCGTCCCGGTCACGCTCCCCGACGGCTCGGTGGTGAGCGCGGACGACGGACCGCGCCGCGGCACCTCCTATGAGAAGGTCTCCGGGCTCAAGCCGGTGTTCCGCCCCGACGGCACGGTCACCGCCGGGAACTGCTGCCCCCTGAACGACGGCGCCGCGGCGGTGATCATCATGAGCGACACCAAGGCCGCGCAGCTGGGCATCACCCCGCTGGCCCGGATCGTGTCCACGGGTGTCAGCGCGCTGTCCCCGGAGATCATGGGGCTGGGCCCGGTCGCGGCGTCGCGCCAGGCGCTGGCCCGCGCCAACATGAGCATCGACGACATCGACCTGGTGGAGATCAACGAGGCGTTCGCGGCCCAGGTGCTGCCGTCCGCCGACGACCTCGGGATCGACATCGACGCCAAGCTCAACGTGAACGGCGGCGCGATCGCGGTCGGCCACCCGTTCGGCATGACCGGCGCGCGCATCACCACGACGCTCCTCAACGGCCTGGAGTTCCACGACAAGACGTTCGGCCTGGAGACCATGTGCGTGGGCGGCGGCCAGGGGATGGCGGCCGTCTTCGAGCGGCTGAGCTGACGGGGCTTCGGACGGCCGGAACACCGGATCGCGGCCGACCGGGCCACCCGCGGCGGGACCCCTGCGGAATGCGGGGTCCCGCCGTTTCATGCCCGTAGGACACCGGACCGCCCGCGCCGTCTGGTTTCCCAACGGCGGGTGAAGACGCCCTGGAGGGCGGGGCACCGGAAAGTAACGTAAAAGCTCGCTTCGAGGGCTTGTCCGATTCGTGATCCTGATGCAAGGTCGCAGGTAAGTGCCGCTCATCCTCGGAGGTGCGTATGTCGGTAACCCACTCGCCGGAGACCCACGCGCTGCTCATCGCCCGCATTCCGACCGTCACAGGCCGCCAACTCCACGAGTGGTTCGACAAGCTAGAGAAGGGCCCGGGCCTCACCCGCTGCTCCGAGCGCACGAACTGGCTCGCCGACGAGTACCAGCTCAGCCACGGCTACGCGCAGGCCATCGTTCAGGAATTCGACCGTCGCCGCCGGAACCGCACGGCCGTTCCGCGACAGCGCCCCTGACACCCCAGCCCCGTCCTCACAGCGAAACGAAGAACCGCCTCGCCCGGGCAGGTGCCCGGACGAGGCGGTTTCGTCGTTCGCGGCTGCCGCCGGGCCGCCAGGCCCGTCGGCGCCGACAGGTGCTAGTCCTGGAAGATCGCGTACAGCATCCAGAACAGGCGCAGCATCTCGATGTACAGCCAGACCAGCGAGATGGTCAGGCCGAAGGCGCACTGCCAGGCGAGCTTGTTGGGGACGCCCGCCTCGATGCCGTCCTCGATGCCCTTGAACTCGATGGCCAGCGTGGCGCAGGCGATCACGATCATCACCAGCGAGACGATGATGCCCAGCGGGCCCGCCTCGCGGATGCCCAGGCCACCCGGGATGAAGAAGCTCAGCACGAGGTTGAGCAGGATCAGGACCAGGGCCGCGACCAGGGCGACCGAGACGACCTTCACGAAGGTGTTGGTCACCCGGATGATGCGCATCCGGTACATCGTGAGCATCGTGGCGAACGCGACGATGGTGCCCACGACGGCGGAGGTGACCAGCTGGCCCGGCGCGGTACCCGCCGAGACCTCGAAGACCCGGCTGATACCACCCACGAAGAGGCCCTCAAGGGCCGCGTAGATGAGGATCAGGGCGGGGTTGGTCGAGCCCTTGAAGCCGATGATGAGGCCCAGGACCAGACCGCCCAGCATGCCGCCGAAGGTCAGCATCATGCTCAGGCCCGGGTTGGCCGGGTCGAACAGGAAGTAGTTGATGGCGGCGGTGAGGATGACCATACCGATGGTCATCGCGCTGCGGATGACGACGTCGTCGATCGACATCGGCCGCGCGTCCTCGGCCGACATGGGGGGCTGGCCGTGGGGCTCGGCGTAGCCCGGCTGGCCGTAGGGGGGTTGCCCCGGCTGCGGGTATCCGGCGTATCCCTGCTGATAACCGGGCTGGCCGTAGGGCTGCTGGTAGGGGCCGCCCTGGCCGTACGGAGCCTGGTGGGGCTGGCCATAGCCCGGCTGGGCGGAGCGCATGGCCCGCTTCAGGACGGGGTTGGAACTCCTCATCTGCATCTCTTCGCAAGCCTTTCCAGGGCGTCGCTAATCTCCCCCAACCTAACGCACCGCCCCGCGGGCGGGTTCCCCGCTCAGGTCACGCTTGGGATTCATCACCGGCCGAAATCCCGTGGCCGGGTGCGGAATGCGGTAGAAGGTCGCGATCACCCGCACGGACGACCGTCCCCGCCCCGCCGCAGGGGGAGGCGCGGGCGGGGCGGGGACGGCGGGGGAACGGAGCCGGGGATGAGGGGGATTCAGCCCCGGCTCACCAGGGACCGTGCGAAGAACGCGACGTTGGCCGGACGCTCGGCCAGGCGCCGCATGAAGTAGCCGTACCACTCGTCGCCGTAGGGAACGTAGACGCGCATCCGGTTGCCCTCGGCCGCGAGGCGCACCTGCTCGGCCTCGCGGATGCCGTACAGCATCTGGTACTCGAAGGTGTCCGGCGCGCGCCCGGTGTCCTCGGCCAGCTTCCCGGCGATCGCGATGAGGCGCGGGTCGTGGGAGGCGATCATCGGGTAGCCGTCCCCGGCCATCAGGATCTTCAGGCAGCGCACGTAGGCCCGGTCGACCTCCCGCTTGTCCCGGTAGGCCACCGACGCCGGTTCGTCGTAGGCGCCCTTGCACAGCCGCACGCGCGAGCCGGCGCTGCGCAGGTCGCGGCAGTCGGCCTCGGTCCGGTGCAGGTAGGCCTGGAGGACCGCACCCACCCACGGGAAGTCGACGCGCAGGTCGCGCAGGATCCCCAGGGTGGAGTCGGTGGTGGTGTGGTCCTCCATGTCCAGGGTGACCGTGGTGCCGACGGCGGCGGCCTCCTCGCAGATCCGCCGGGCGTTGTCCAGCGCGACCTTCTCGCCGTCGGCGGGCAGGAACTGCCCGACCGCCGACAGCTTCACCGAGACCTCGGCCCGCCCGGCCAGCCCGCGGCGGCCCAGTTCACACAGGAGCCGGCTGTAGGCGGTGACGGTGGCCTCCGCCTGGGCGAGCTCGGTGGTGTCCTCACCCAGGTGGTCCAGGGTGATGAGGCGGTCCTCGGCGAGCTTCTCGACCGCGGGGAGCGCCTGCTCCTGGGTCGAGCCGGCGACGAACCGCGCGACCAGCCCCCGGGTCACGGGGGCGCGCTCAACGAGGGTGCGGCAGGCGGTGGAGCGGGCCGCGACCAGAAGTGGCGTACGAAGCATGATCGACCCCAGTCGTGTTCTGCGGCGCGCCGGCCGTCGGCGGCGCGCCCGGGTTCGAGCGGGTCCCGGGCGGTGTGTCGGCGCCCGGGACCCGGGGATGTCCCCGTCGGGGGTCAGCCCTGGTGGGGGTGGGAGGAGGCCGTCGGCGGGACGAACGTCTCCTTGATCGAGCGCGGGCTGGCCCAGCGCGCGAGGTTCTGCGCGGAGCCGGCCTTGTCGTTGGTGCCCGAGGCGCGGCCGCCGCCGAAGGGCTGCTGGCCGACGACGGAGCCGGTCGGCTTGTCGTTGACGTAGAAGTTGCCCGCGGCGAAGCGCAGCGCGTGGTGCGCCTTGGTGACGGCCTCGCGGTCGTCGGCGATGACGGCGCCGGTCAGGGCGTAGGCGGAGCCCTCGTCGACGACCTTCAGGATGCGCTCGTAGTCGCCGTCCTCATAGACGTGGACCGCGATGAACGGGCCGAAGTACTCGGTGCTGAAGACCTCGTTGGACGGGTCGGTGCCGACGACGACGGTCGGGCGGACGAAGAAGCCCACGGAGTCGTCGACCTGGCCGCCGGCGATGATCTCCAGCGTCGGGTCCTTGCGGGAGTGCTCGATGGCCCCGGCCACCTTGTCGAAGGCACGGCGGTCGATGACGGCGCCCATGAAGTTGGCGAAGTCGGTGACGTCGCCCATGGGGATGGCCTCGACCTCGGCGACGAGGTCGTCACGCAGGCGCTCCCACACCGAGCGCGCGACGAACGCACGCGAGGCCGCGGAGCACTTCTGGCCCTGGAACTCGAACGCGCCGCGGACGATCGCGGTGCGCACGACGTCGGGGTCGGCCGAGGAGTGGGCGACGATGAAGTCCTTGCCGCCGGTCTCCCCCACGACGCGCGGGTAGGAGCGGTAGGTCTCGATGTTCTCGCCGACCGTCCGCCACAGGTGCTGGAAGGTGCGGGTGGAGCCGGTGAAGTGCACGCCGGCCAGGTCCGGGTCGTTCATGGCGACGTCCGAGACGGCCAGGCCGTCGCCGGTGACCATGTTGATGACGCCCGGGGGCATCCCGGCCTCTTCGAGGAGGCGCATCGTGAGGTCGGCTGCGAACTGCTGGGTGGGGGACGGCTTCCACACCACGACGTTGCCCATGAGGGCGGGGGCGGTGGGCAGGTTCCCGGCGATGGCGGTGAAGTTGAACGGCGTGATCGCGTAGACGAAGCCCTCCAGCGGACGCTGTTCCAGGCGGTTCCACTGGCCGGCCGGGCTGAACGGCTGCTCGGCCATGAGGCGGCGCGCGTAGGCCACGTTGAAGCGCCAGAAGTCGATCAGCTCACAGGCGGAGTCGATCTCGGCCTGGATGGCGGTCTTGGACTGGCCGAGCATGGTGGCGGCGTTCAGCGTCTGGCGCCACGGGCCGGCCAGCAGGTCGGCGGCGCGCAGGATGATCGCGGCGCGCTCGTCGAAGGGCAGGTCCCGCCAGGCAGGGGCGGCCTTCTTGGCCGCGGCGATGGCGGCGCGCGCGTCGTCGTGGGTGGCGTTGGCCGTGGTGCCCAGGACGCGGGCGTGGTCGTGCGGCCGGACGACGTCGATGCGCTCGCCGCCGCCCATCCGACGCTCCCCGCCGATGGTCATCGGCAGCTCGACCGGCTCCTTGCCGAGCTCGGCCAGCTTGCGCTCCAGCTCGGCCCGCTCCGGGCTGCCCGGCGCGTACGTGAGTACGGGCTCGTTCACCGGGGTGGGGACGTTCGTGATGGCGTCCATGGGCACCTCCCTGTCTCGATCGTCGAAGAAAACGTAAATTCAACGTGAACCGGACAAACGTAAGAGATGCCGGGGCATGACCACCTTGTGGAGTCGGCCACTCTTTGTCAGGCTGGCTTGGCCGATAGGACAAAATGGATGCCATCATGAATCCAGCCGCCGATCCCACCCGCCCCGTCCCCGCCGCCCCCGCGCCGGACAGCGACATCCCAGGTGAACCCGGAGGTGTGGCGCTGCGGCGCCTGCTGCTGGCAGTCGGCGACCCCCTCGTCGACGTCCTCGCTGCCCCCGCCGGCCTTGATGTAGAAGTGAACAATGTCGTCATCGTCGACCCGGAGGACGAGGCCGAGGCGGCAACCGGCGACCTGGTGCTCCTGATCGGCGCGCGCGGCGGCGCCGCCCGGCACCTGGTCCGGTCCGCCGCACGGCAGGGGGCCGCCGCGGTCGCCGTCAAGGTGAACGCCACGGCCCGCGCCCTCTCCGAGGAGCCCAGCTACCCGCCGCCTCAGGGGTGGGCGGCACCGACTCCGGCGCCGCGCCCGGCGCGCGAGGAGTTCCGACAGCTGCGCGCCGCCGCCAGCGAGGCCGGGGTCGCACTGCTCGCGGTCCGCCCGGAGGTGCGCTGGGACCAGCTGCAGTCGCTGTGCCGCAGCGTACTGGACGACGCGCGGCTCACCGCCGACGGCGCGGAACTCGGCGACTCCACCGGCGACCTGTTCTCGCTGGCGCAGACGATCGCCACGCTCACAGGCGGCCTGGTCTCCATCGAGGACGCGGCCAGCCGGGTGCTCGCCTACTCCAGTGGCGAGGAGGGCGACGAGCTGCGCCGCCTGTCGATCCTCGGCCGCCAGGGTCCCGAGCAGTACCTGGCGCTGCTGCGCGAGTGGGGGGTGTTCTCCCGGCTGCGCTCGGGCGAGGAGGTCGTGCGCATCGACGAGCGCCCGGAGCTGGGCATCCGGCGGCGCCTGGCCGTGGGCATCCACGCGGGCTCCCAGCCGCTGGGCACGATCTGGGTGCAGGAGGGCGCGGCGCCGCTGGCGGACGACGCCGAGAAGGCGCTGCTGGGGGCGGCCCGGATGACCGCCCTGCACATGCTGCGGCAGCGCACCGAGATGACACTGGGCCTGCGGCTGCGCGAGGACCTGCTGTCCGGCCTGCTGGAGGGGCGGATCGAGGCGGCGGCCCTGGACGACACGATCGAGGTGGCCCCCGACCGCCCGGCGCTGGTCGTCGCCTTCACGATGGCCTCCGGCTCCGGCCGGGCCGCGGCCGAGGGGGCCGGGCGCTCCGGCCGGGAGCTGCAGCGCCGCCGGATGATCGACATGATCTCGGTGCACACGGCCGCCTACCGGCGCACGGCGCTGACCACGATGCTGGGCGGGCGCGCCTACGTACTGCTACCCGACCTGACCGGCGCCTCGGCCGAGTCGTCGGTGCTGGCGCTGACCCGCAAGACCGTGGAGGCGGCACGCCAGGCGCTGGGGGCGCCGGTGCAGGCGGCGGTGGGCTCGCTGGTGCGCACGCTGGACGACGTCACCCGCTCGCGGGCCGAGGCCGACCGGATCCTGGACGCGATGGCGCGCGACCTCGACTCCGACGTCGCCACGATCTCCGATGTGCGGGCGCGGGTCCTGGTCAGCGAGACCCTGGCGCACCTGCGCGGGGCCCCGGAGCTGCGCGATCCACAGGTGTCGCGGCTGGTGCAGCACGACGCCGCGGCCGGGTCGGAGCTGGTGGAGTCGCTCGTGGCCTACCTGGACGACTTCGGCGACGTGCGGGCGGCGGCCGAGCGGCTGCACATCCACCCCAACACCCTGCGCTACCGGGTGCGGCGCGCGGAACAGGTGAGCGGCCTGGACCTAGGCGACCCGAACCAGCGGCTCTTCGCCCACCTGCAACTACTCATGGAGCGCGGCCGATAGCCCCTGCCTCGCCCCTCCAGCGTCGTTCTCGGCGACGTGCACCGGAACCCGGCGCGCATTCGGTGCACTTCGTCGAGATCGACGGAGGCGAAGACGACGACCGAGGCGGCTCATGTGAGTGCCCCCGGTCGGACTCGAACCGACACTTGTGACCCTTTTAGGGGGCCTGCCTCTTCCATTGGGCTACGAGGGCGCGACCATCATACCGGCCATCGCGACGCCAAAGGTGCGCCCCCAGGGCATGAATGAACGAATCGGCCGACCCCGCAGGTGCGGGACCGGCCGATTCGGACGTCCGTCGGCGTTGCGGCCGATTCCGGTCAGCTGACCCGGCGCAGCGGCTCGCCCTTCTCCGCCGGAGGCCGGCTGGCCTCCTCGAAGGCCTGGCGCGGCGTGTCCATCTCGGCCAGCGCCGCGAAGTCGCGCCGGAAGAACAGCGCGAGCGTCCAGTCGGCCAGCACCCGCATCTTGCGGTTGAAGGTGGGAACCGCGAACAGGTGGTAGGAGCGGTGCGCGTACCAGGCCAGGCGGCCGTTGAGCTTGATCCTGCCGAACAGCTGGGCCGCGCCCTTGTGCAGGCCGAGCCCGGCGACGGCACCCAGGTTCTTGTGCACGTAGGCGGTGGGCTTCTTGCCGCGCAGCGTCGCGATGACATTGTCGGCGAGCACCGGCGCCTGGCGCACGGCGTTCTGCGCGTTGGGCGGGTAGAAGCCGCCGTTGCCGTCGGGCACCTGCGCGTTGTCGCCGCCGGCGAAGGCGTTCTCGACACCCTTGACCATCAGGAACTCGTCGGTGTCGACGTGGCCCTTGGGGCCGAGCGGCAGGTCGCTGGCCTGCACGACCGGGCTGGGCTTGACACCGGCGGTCCACACCAGCGTCCCCGCCTCGAACTCGGTGCCGTCGCTCAGCTTGATGCGCTGGTCGACCGCGGACTCAAGGAAGGTGGACAGGCGCACGTCGATGTTGCGCGCCTTGAGCTGGTTGAGCGCCTTGGTGCCGACCTCGGGGCCGACCTCCGGGAGGATCTTGTCGGCCGCCTCGATGAGGTAGAAGTGCAGGTCGTCGACGCTGATCGAGGGGTAGATCCGAGTGGCGTCGCGGGCCATGTCCTCCAGCTCGGCGATGGCCTCGGCACCGGCGAAGCCGCCGCCGACGAACACGAAGTTCAGCGCCTTGCGGCGCACCTCGGGGTCGTCGGTGGAGTCGGCGATGTTGAGCTGCTCCAGCACGTGGTTGCGGAGGAACGCCGCCTCTTCGACGGTCTTGATGCCGATCCCCCACTCGGCCAGGCCGGGGATCGGGAGGGTGCGGGAGACCGCGCCGGCCGCCATGACGATGTGGTCGTAGGCGATCTCGGTGGGGGCGCCGTGGTTCGGCTCGAAGACGACCTTGCGGTCGGCGTGCTGGATCTGCACGACCTTGCCGTTGAGGACGCGGACCCGGTCGAAGACCTTGCGCAGCGGCACGACGACGTTGCGCGGGGAGATGCTGCCGGCCGCCGTCTCCGGAAGGAACGGCTGGTAGGTCATGTAGGAGTTGGGGTCGACGACCGTGATGCGGGCTTCGCCCGGCCCCAGCTTCTTCTCCAGCCGCCGCGCGGTGTACATCCCGAGGTACCCGCCACCGACGATGAGGATGTGCGGGATCTCCGACTCGTCCCCACCACCGTGCACCAGCCGGTAGTTCCTGCTCTCGGTCATCTTCGCATTCCGCCCTTTGAGTGCCGTCCCGCCGCCCGCACAGGGGCGGCGATCATCGGTAAGTCTTCGTTGACCAGCATGTTCTCGTCGGACTCCGACGTGTGAGAACCGCTCCTTGTCCGGCGATCCCCGGAGCTCGCCATCTCCGGGCTGACGCTTGTGCATTCTTTCACAAGCAGTTCCCGTCAAGAAAGAGACAATTCGTGAAGGTTTAGACCATCGTTCGCGCGGAGTCAACCACGTTTGCGCAGGTCAGGATGCTTGTGAAAGCTTTCACAGGCGAAAGCGCGGGTGACGCGCCTCACGCGCGGCCGGGAGTTCGACCCCGGCCGCCCCGGACAACGGGGCGGCCGCGCGGGTTATTCCGTGACTTCGGAAAGGCAGAGGCTCCAGGCGATCCCGTCGAGGATGTCGTGCTCGCTGGCGACGAACCCGTCGGCGCCGGTGCGCTTCACCACACGGTCCAGGATCAGGGCCCCGGCCCCGATCACATCGACCCGGCCCGGGTGCATCACCCCGATGGCGGCGCGGGCCTCGTGCGGCATCGCCAGCAGCTCCTCGGCGATGGCGTGGGTGCGCTCCGCCGACACCCGGGTGTGGTGGATGCGCTCCGGTTCGTAGGCGGGCAGGTCCTCGGCGATCCCCGCCACGGTCGTGGCGGTTCCCGCCACGCACACGACGGTCGCCGCCTCGTCCAGCGGCACCGCCCGGGCGGCCTCCTCCAGGGCGGCGTCGATGTCGGCCGTGGCCGCAGCGACCTGCGCGGGCGGGGGCGGGTCCTGGGTCAGGTGCCGCTCGGTCATCCGGACGCAGCCGATGTCGACCGAGCGCGCGGCGCGCACCACCCCGGCCTCCTCGCCACCGGTGTGGCCGAGCACGAACTCGGTCGAGCCGCCGCCGATGTCCACCACCAGGAACGGGGGCTTGAAGCCGTCCTCGGCGCCCTCCAGCTCGGCCGTGGCGCCGATGAAGGACAGCTCCGCCTCCTCGTCGCCGGAGATCACCTCGGGCTCGACCCCGATGATCGAGCGGACGCCGTCGATGAACTCCTGGCGGTTGGCGGCGTCACGGGTGGCGCTGGTGGCCACCATTCGCACCGACTCCGGGCCGAACCCCACGCCGTGCTCGCGCATCAGCTCGGCGTAGCCGCGCAGCGCGGCGAACGTGCGCTCCAGCGCCTCGGGCGCGAACGCACCGGTGGAGTCGACACCCTGGCCCAGGCGGACGATCTCCATGCGGCGCTCGACGTCGAGCAGCTGGACTTCGTCCTCGTCCATCGCGATCACGCTGGAGATCAGCAGCCGGATGGAGTTCGTCCCGCAGTCGATGGCCGCGACGCTTCTGGTACTCACTCGGGGTCCTCGCTGTCGTTCGCACGGTCCTGCACGCACACGCACCGCCCCTTGTCCCACCACTCGGGCAGGGCGTCCAGGGCCTCGCGCCCGAACGGGTTGGTACCGGGCTCGGCGAGCTCGTGGCCGACCAGGGCGTGCAGGCACTTCACCCGGGTCGGCATGCCTCCGGCGCTCTGCATCCCGGGCGGCAGCGGCTCCACACCGTCGCGCCGCGCCTGCTCGTCGCGCTCGGCGACGTAGGACTCGTGCGCCCGGGTGTAGGCCGCCCGCAGCTCGGGGTCGTCGGCCAGGCGGGCCTGCATCTCCCGCATGACGCCGTCGGCCTCCAGGGTGCCGATGGCCGAGGCGGCACGGGGGCAGGTCAGGTAGTAGAGCGTCGGGAACGGCGTGCCGTCCTCCAGGCGCGGCGCGGTGCGCACGACATCGGGCAGGCCGCAGGGGCAGCGGTGTGCCACCCCGCGCAGCCCGCGCGGAACCCGGCCCAGCTGGAGCTCGATGGCGGCGACGTCATCGGCGGAGACACGCTCGTCCGCGGCGTCGTGATCATTGGAAGTCATCTCGGACTCAGGTTAGCCCCGGCCGACGGCTCCGGTGACACGACGGCCCGGGGGCGCCGGCTCAGCGTTTCGGGGGCTGGGCGTCGGGGATCGGCTCGTCGTCCGTCCCGGACTCGTCGGCCCCCTTGACCGACTTCCACAGCTTGGTGAACCAGGGGTCGTCCGAACGCACGTCATCGTCGTCCGCCTGCTCCGTGGTCCGGTCGGGGACGACGACGTAGGCGCGCTCCCCCGGGTACTGGTAGTGCAGCCGGGTGCGGGCCTCGCGCTCGATGTAGGTGGGGTCCTGCAGCTGCTCCTTGCGTGTCTCCAGCTCACTCACGTTCTCCTGGGCGCGGCTGCGCTGCTCCTGCAGGCGCGCGATCTCGGCGCGCTGGGAGATGTACTCGCGCAGCGGGTAGGCGAGGCTGAGCGCGATCACGCAGATGACCAGGGCGAGGATGGCGGCGCGGCTGGTGAGCGCCGGCCGGATGCGACCGGCCGCGCCTCCCGCGCCCCCCGTGGACCCTGCCGCCTTGGCCGACCCCTTGGCCGACCCCTTGGCCGACCCCTTGGCCGGAGGCTTCGCGGTGGCGGCGGCCCTGGTGCGACCGGATGACGACCGACCGACCGCCGCGGGCGCGCCTGGCTTCGCTCCCTTCGCCGCCTTCGCGGACGTGGCACTCACCCCGGGTTCCCCTGCGGCCTTGGCGGGGTGGGTGGGCTTCGCGGGCTTCGACGGGGAGCGCTTGGCCCCGGTGGGCTTGGCCGCCTTCTTACCGCTCGACGCGGGCCGGGCGTCCGTGGCCGACGCCTTCGCGCCCTTGCGGCCCGAGGCGCCAGAGGCCGGGGGTCCCGCCTTCCCCGGGCGGGACCCCTTCGGCTGCTCTGGCACCTTGGGCATGGGGCGTCAGCCTAGTCCCGGGCCTTGAAGCGCGGGAAGGCCGACACACCGGCATAAATCGCGGCGTCGTCCAATTCCTCTTCGATCCGCAGCAGCTGGTTGTACTTGGCGACGCGCTCGCTGCGGGCCGGGGCACCGGTCTTGATCTGCCCGGCGTTGGTCGCGACGGCGATGTCGGCGATGGTCGTGTCCTCGGTCTCGCCGGAGCGGTGCGAGATCATCGCCGTGTAGCCGCTGCGCTGGGCCAGGGCGACCGCGTCCAGGGTCTCGGTGAGGGTGCCGATCTGGTTGACCTTCACCAGCAGCGAGTTGCCGATCTCGGAGTCGATGCCGCGCTGCAGCCGCTCCGGGTTGGTGACGAACAGGTCGTCGCCGACCAGCTGCACCTTGTCGCCCAGGGAGGCGGTCAGCTTCCCCCAGCCCTCCCAGTCCTCCTCGTCGAGCGGGTCCTCGATGGAGACCAGCGGGTAGGCGTCGACGAGGTCCGCGTAGTAGGAGGCCATCTCCTCGGCGGTGCGGGACTCGCCCTCGAACCGGTAGGCGCCGTCGGAGTAGAACTCGCTGGCGGCGACGTCCAGGGCGAGCGCGATGTCGCGGCCCGGGGTGTACCCGGCCTTCTGGATGGCCTCGATGATCAGGTCGAGCGCGGCCCGGTTGCTGTCCAGGTTCGGGGCGAAGCCGCCCTCGTCGCCGACGCCGGTGGCCAGGCCGTGGGCCTTGAGGACCGCCTTGAGCGCCTGGTAGACCTCGGCGCCCCAGCGGACGGCCTCGCGGAAGCTCGCCGCCCCGATCGGGGCGATCATGAACTCCTGGATGTCGACGTTGGTGTCGGCGTGGGCGCCGCCGTTGAGGATGTTCATCATCGGCACCGGCAGCACGTGTGCGTTCGGGCCGCCCAGGTACCGGAAGAGGTGGAGGCCCGCGGTCTCGGCGGCGGCGTGCGCCACCGCGAGGGAGGTGCCGAGGATGGCGTTGGCGCCGAGCTTGGACTTGTCGGGGGTGCCGTCGAGGTCGATGAGCGCGCGGTCGATCAGCCGCTGCTCGTCGGGGGCGAAACCCAGGATCTCCTCGGCGATGTCGTCGTTGACGGCGATGACGGCCTTCTCCACACCCTTGCCGCCGTAGCGCTCGCCGCCGTCGCGCAGCTCCACCGCCTCGAACTGCCCGGTGGACGCCCCGCTGGGGACCGCCGCGCGGGCGATCGTCCCGTCGTCGAGCAGGACCTCGACCTCCACCGTCGGATTACCGCGGGAATCGAGGATCTCCCGCGCCTGCACTGCCTCGATCGACGACAACGTTGCACTCCTTCGATAGCGACTGTTCAGCGGCTCGCGCCCGCGCCCGATCAGGCATGGACCCCACCCCAGAGCTTCCCGGCCCTCCCAGCACCGACGCGATCCACACGAGCCGAGTACGAGCCTATCGAGCCGGGTAGGGCATCGCCGCCCCCACTCCGGGAAATTGGTCTAGTCCGCATGGGTGAGATGCGCCGGACCACGCTCCATCGACCATCATCCCTGGTCACGTCCGCAATGCGCGGTAGGCGGCATCGACGGCGGCGGCGCGGACCTCAGCGGCCGGTCCACCCCCCATCATCACCGCCGCGTCCTGCAGCCCGCCGACGGCGACCGTGACGCGGGCGGCGTCGGCCGCGGACGCGTCCGGCCCGACGAGGAGGGTCTGGAGCCGGTCGCGCCAGCCGAAGACGGCCGGCAGGACGTCGAGCCGGGCCAGCGCGCCGATGTCGCTGAGCATGGCCATGAACACGACGCGGTGGCGCGCGATGACGTCGAAGTAGCCCTCCAGGATCCGGCGCGGGTCGGACTCGCCCGCGCGCTCCGCCGCGTCCAGCATCGCCGGGACGTCGGTGAGCAGCGGCGCGACGACGTCGCTCAGCAGGTCGGACTTGGACGGGAAGTGGTAGTAGAGCGCCGCCTTGGTGATGCCGAGGCGCTCGGCGATCTCGCGCAGGCTCGTCTTCTCGAAACCCTGCTCGGCGAAGAGCTGCAGCGCGACGGCGCGGATCTCCGCTCTGGTGTCGATCTGCCGACGTGCCACGCCGATGCCTCCTCGCGGGTCGCAGGTGGTGTGCGGCCGGGTGGCGCGCGGGGCGAGTCTATCCCGGTGATCATCCGCCGACCGGAAACTTACTTGCCGACCGGCAAGTGACTCGACTACCGTCGAAGACGAACGGTCCCACCGGGCGAAAGGCGGACCCCATGCCCACGACCACCGGCCGCAGTGTCCTCATCTCCGGGGCGAGCATCGCCGGACCCGCGCTGGCGTACTGGCTGCGCGCCCACGGGTTCACCCCGACCGTCGTCGAACGCGCGCCGCGCCTCCGCGACGGCGGGTACGCGGTCGACGTCTGCGGGATCGCCGTCGACGTGGTGGAGAGGATGGGCCTGCTCCCCGCGGTGCGCCGGGCCGGCACGCAGACGCGCACGCTGTCCACCATCGGACGGGACGGGCGCCGCAGCGCCGAGGTCGACATCTCGGTCTTCGGCAGCGGCCCCTCGGCGTCCAACGTCGAGCTGATGCGCGGCCACCTGAGCCGGATCTTCCACCAGGCGACCGAGGACGGGGCGGAGTACGTGTTCGACGACTCCATCACCGCGATGGAGGAGACCACCGACGGCGTGCGGGTGACCTTCGAGAACTCCGCGCCGCGCACCTTCGGCCTGGTGGTGGGCGCCGACGGGCTGCACTCCAACGTGCGGCGGCTCGCCTTCGGGCCGGAGGGGAACTTCCGCCGCTACCTCGGGCGCTACGTCTCGATCTTCAGCGTTCCCAACGACCTGGGCCTGGACCGGGAGGTGCGCCTGTACAACACCCCCCACCGGCTCACCGCCCTGCACTGCTCGGCACCGCACACCGGCCGGATCGAACCGCCGCGGCCCGGCGAGGAGAACGACCCGGGAACCAACCCGGTGGCCAAGGCCATGTTCGTCTTCACCACCCGCCGCGAGGTGCCCGTCGACCACCGCGACGTCGCGGCCCAGCAGCGGATCGTCTCGGCGGTGTTCGCACGGGAGGGCTGGGAGGCGCCCCGGCTACTGCGGGCGATGCGGGACGCCGACGACTTCTACTTCGACTCGGTCAGCCAGATCCACATGGACCGCTGGTCGCGGGGACGCATCGCGCTCGTCGGGGACGCCGCCTACTGCCCCTCGCCGATGTCGGGCCAGGGGACGAGCGTCGGATCGGTGGGCGCCTACGTGCTGGCCGGTGAACTCGCGGCGGCCGACGGCGACCACACCGCGGCGTTCCGCCGCTACGAGTCCCTGATGCGGCGGTATGTCCACGCGAACCAGGCCATCGCCGCCAAGGGGTCACGCGTCCTCATCCCCGCCACCCCCACCGGTATCCGGCTGCGTGACCAGGCCTTCCGCCTCACGAACTACCTGCCCGGACTCACCGGGCTCGGCCAGGACATCGACCGCGCCTCCAACGGGATGGCCCTCCCCGACTATCCGGTGAACGACGAATGACGGACGTGCGGAGGCACATCGGCCCAGCGAAGAAGGCCCGAGAGAAAGGGGCCTGCCGGGCGGCCCTGCCTGCGGGAACGTGCGGGATGTTCGGTGGAGGAAGCGGCGCCGACGGCGGCAGGAGCCTGGGGGCGGCGGTCGCCGCCCGGGTAGGCGGATGGCCGGCGTCGGCGGGGGCCTTCGCTCCAGCCCGGCCCCGTACCGAAGGGCAGCGGCGAGGAGGACGGGAGGGGCGCCCCCAACCGCCCGCGGGTCCGAAAGACCACCGGAAAGCGCTTCCCCACCCCCTCCTCCGTTGATCTCGGAGATATCGGGGTCTCAGCGGCGATTGTTGCCCCAATATCTCCGAGATCAACGGAGACAGGGCACCGATCAGTGCCGGACCGGACTCCGACCGGCGGCGGCAGGGGTGCCCTCCCCCTTCGTCCGCGTCACTGCCCCCGGTACGGGGCCGGGGCCGGACGTGGAGTGCGGCCGACCCCACCGCCGGCCCGGCCACCCGCCCACCCGCGGGGCCATCGGTCGCCCCAGGCCCCCTCGGCCGTCGGCGCCGCTTTTCCCACCGAACATCCCGCACCACGACCGCGGAGAAGGCCGCCCAGCGGACCTGTGTTCCGAGCCGCTGTCACTCAGGACAGGGCGCACCGTCCTTCTCCCACTCGTCGCCCGGCTCGGTGATGACGTCGTCCCAGCTCTCGTAACCGAACTCCTCCAGCATCTCCTCGTCGCTCCACATCCCCGGACCGTCGTCTCCGAAGGGCAGGACGACGTACCAGCGCCCTTCGTCCTCATAGACCATCACGTAGAGCGTCTTCTCAGCGCCGTCCCGCTCCCCGTCGAAGCGAACACTGCAGGTGCTGTGGAAGTTCTGCTTCGCCCACGTTCCCGCCACATCGAACTCTCCGCCCCCGTCCCGCTCTAGGGCAAGCTCCGCCCGCTCTCGTTCGGAGCCGGGTTCACCCAGGGCCAGGATGGCGTCCACGTCCTTAGCATTGACCGCCCGAATATAAGACTCCGCAGCCTCCACAGGCTTCGTGGCGCCTCCCGAAGAGAGCGAACACGACGTTGCAACCAGGAACACCATCGGTGCGGCCAAGAGGCCGATTTTCCTAAGAGTCATTCTGCGTCTTCCCGAAACCAGATCGGAGGATATGAGAGGCGAAGGAGCCACCGAGAGGGAAGGACCTCAGGTTAGGTGCGGTGGGGATACCAATCAGCCCCCGGACTTTCCTTCTTGACACGGCTAAGCTTCTTCTCCTTGGTGCTGGGGGTGTGATAGTTGAGATACTTCTCGCTGCGCTTACCGGTCTTGACGACGATCATCGAGTGGTCCTTGGGGTTCCCCTTCTTCCAGGCTGCCTGCAAGATGTCCCCTGGAGCCAGCGAGGACATCTTGATCTTCCGGGTCCGCTTGGACTTGATCCGCGCGAAGGTGCCCCAGTTCTCGGCTCCAGCCCACGTATAGCTTGTGGCTTTCGCTGCCGGACCGTAATACCAGACGTGGTTCCACCTGCGGGCACCTACTCCCGACCCCTTGTACTTCCACCCTCCAGCGCGCATTGCCTGGGATACGAAGTTCGTGCAGTCCGCCTTGTATGACCTGTAGCTCTTGTTGTATTTTCGAACGTATTTCTGGGCGTAGTTGACGACCTTCTTCTTGTTGGCCTTACTCAACCCTTTCGGCCCGACCCCGTTCTCCAGCTCCGGTGCGACTTCGGGCAGAGGAGCCTCAGCCTCGGCGACCACCTCCGGCTCGGCTGGAGCCGCACCGGTGTCGATCATCGCCTGTGTGCTCGGCAGCAGCGCCCCACCGGCGAACTCCGGCATCGACTCAAGCATCACCCAGCCCGATGGCCCCTGCAGGAATGTGAAGTCATGGCGTAGCCAGTACTCCTCGCATTCGGGTTCGTCCGGCTCCGGATTCTGGTAATACAGCTTGGTGTTCTCTTCGACGGTAGCCACCAATCGATCGCCGTCGATTCTGACCTCCACGAGGGACACGGAGATGTCGGTGGACGCATTGCCACCGTCAACGGAACGGTGATCCTCCCGAGTGGCCTTGATGACCTCGATGTCGTCGTGGATCCGCGCCTCCGACTCCCGATCGATCTGGAGGCCGTCAGAGAGCCGGGTGAACAGCGAGGGCGCGTTCGTGAGCTGATCGGCGCGAAGGGCGAGGTAGTCGCGGGCCTGTCTGAGAAGAAGCCCTTCCTCCTCAGGTGACATCCCGACCGTCGCAGACGCGGTTCCCGCAGGCAGCAGGGTGACGGCCGTCGCGCCCAGCCCGGTCGCCACGAAGAAGGTGCGGCGATCCATGGACACGCCGATCTCCTTGGGGGATTGCGTTGGGGGGTTTGCGCGCAGTGCGCAAGGGGGTGAACGGGGAAAGTCGGGAGGAACCTACCAACGCAAGCGCCTTCAGAGCGGATTTCGGCCAGCTTCGGTCGGGGAGGGAACCGTTTGCTGGGACCACGGCGATAGAGACGGGCTCATCGATACCGAGCTTGGGTCGCCGTGGCTCCGGGTGTTCGAGGGGGGAGGGTGTGTACTCGCGGTGGCGATGGGCCTACGTGTGCGGCAGCGCCGTGAGGGGTGGGTTTCCCGGGCTCGCTGTCGGGGACACCGAGGGCGGGCGCCTATAGTTCTCTTCTGGGTCACTATCGACCGACGACATTCGCAACCCCGACAAAAGCCCCCTCGCATGACAGAGCACCCGTCCATGGACGGCGGGCACGGACCTCGGACGGTGAGGCGAGGCGGTGCGGTGACACCCCAATCCACAGGACACGCGGAGCGGCCGAAGCGGCGCAACGTCGAGTTGGCGCTGCTGCTCGTGGCCGTGGCGGTCCTGGCGGGCGGGCTGTGTCTGGCCGGGTGGGAGATCGACGGACGGGTGCCCGATGACCTGGCGCTGTTCGTCGGTGCATTCGGCGGGGCTGTGCTGGTCCTGCACGTCGCGCTGCGGCGGCTGGCGCCGTGGGCCGACCCGCTGATGCTGCCGTTGGCGGCCGTGCTGAACGCCGTGGGACTGACCGTCATCTGGGGGCTGCACCGCACCGAGGGGCTCGTGGAGTTCGCGGCCGGGAAGCAGCTCATGTGGGCGGTACTCGGGGTCGCGGGGTGTCTGGGTGTGCTCCTCCTCCTGCGGGAGCCGCGGCGGCTGCAGCGCTACCCCTACCTGCTGGCCGTCACCGGGCTGGTGCTGCTGGCCCTGCCGATGCTGCCGATCATCGGCATCGACGCCTACGGCGCCCACCGGTGGATCGGCGTCCGTGGGTTCACCGTCCAGCCATCGGAGTTCGCCAAGATCCTGCTGGTCGTCTTCCTCGCCGCCTACCTGGGGATGAAGCGCGAGGTGCTGTCGACGGCCGCCCGGCAGCTGCGGGTGCGCGGTGTGAAGGTCTTCAGCCTCCCCCGCATGCGCGACCTGGGGCCGATGACGGTCGCGTGGGGCTTCGCCATCCTGCTGCTGGTCGGCACCAAGGACCTCGGCGCCTCGCTGCTGCTGTTCGGCGTCTTCCTGGCGATCCTGTACACCGCGACCGGCCGCAAGTCCTGGGTCGGCATCGGGCTGCTG
Organism: Nocardiopsis mwathae; assembly: GCF_014201195.1. Classification (NCBI taxonomy): domain Bacteria; kingdom Bacillati; phylum Actinomycetota; class Actinomycetes; order Streptosporangiales; family Nocardiopsidaceae; genus Nocardiopsis; species Nocardiopsis mwathae. The sequence goes on from NZ_JACHDS010000001.1 coordinate 4,086,999, forward strand.
ATGTTCTCCGCCGGGGCCACGATCGCCTGGGCGATGTTCGTGCACGTGCGCCAGCGCGTCCTCATCTGGCTGGACCCGTTCGACCCGGAGCTCTACCGCTCCGCCGGCGGCAGCTACCAGCTCGTCGAGGGGCTGTTCGCACTGGCGGACGGCGGGCTGTTCGGTACCGGGTTCGCCGACGGGCGGGCCGCCGACATCTTCGCCGCCGACAGCGACCTGATCCTCGTCTCGATCGGGGAGAAGCTCGGGCTCACCGGACTCATGGCGGTGCTGGTGCTGCTCCTGCTGCTCGCCGAGCGGGGGTTTCGGACCGCGATCGCCTCCCGCGAGATCTTCGTGAAGCTGATGGCCACCGGCTTCGCGTTCCTACTCGGCTTCCAGGTCTTCGTGGTGCTGGGCGGGGTCACCCGGCTCATCCCGCTGACCGGCATGACCACGCCCTTCCTGGCGGCCGGCGGGTCGTCGCTGGTGTCCAGCTGGATCATGATCGGGCTGTGGCTGCGCATGAGCGACTCCGCCCGCCGCCCCTCGCCCGCGCCGCAGGAGCAGGCGCGGGGTGAAGACGTGACCGAGGTGATCCGGCTTCCCGGGGGTGGTGTGGGCGCTCCACGAGGAGCGGGCACTTCGCAGGGTGCGGACGCCTCGCAGCGTGACGAGGAGGCCGGCGTCAATCGCGAGGGCGATCCGTCCCCCAGTAGGCGCGCCACTGCTCAGGGGTGAGCGCGCGCGGGTCGCGGCCGTCGGCGCGCGCCTTGGCCTCGGCCGCGCGCACCCGCCGGTCGAACCGGCGGGCCGCGGCGCGCAGGTCGATCTCCGGGTCGGCGTCGCGCCGCCGCTCCGCGTCGACCCCGGCGAACAGGCCGCCGCCCGCTCCCCCGTCGTCGGTGATGAGGTCGTCGGGCAGCCCGTTGCGCACCGCCCGCTTCTGCAGCTCGTAGGCGAGCAGCGCGGCCGGCTGGCCGAAGGGCACGCCCTCCAGGATGGAGGCCTCGGCGTCGCCCTTCCGGGCGCGCTCGGCGGCCTTGATGGTCTCCCAGTTGGCGCGCACGTCGTCCACGCCCTCGACGGCGACGCCGCCGAACACGTGCGGGTGGCGGCGGGTGAGCTTGTCGATGATGGCGTCGGCGACGTCGTCGACCGTCCAGCCGTCCGCCCCGCGCTCCTGCGCGATCCGGGCGTGGAAGAGGACCTGCAGCAGCACGTCGCCGAGTTCCTCGCGCAGCGTGGCGTAGTCGCCCGCCTCGATGGTCTCCAGCGTCTCGTAGGCCTCCTGGAGCAGGTACTTGGCCAGCGACTCATGCGTCTGGCGGGCGTCCCAGGGGCACTGGCGCCGCAGCGTGTCCATGACCTCGACCAGGGCGAGCAGGCGGTGGCCGGGGACGGGCGGCGTCCCGTCTCCGCCCCCGGTGTCCTGCTTCTCCGGTAGCTGCGGGGCGGGGCCGTGGGCGGCGTCGTCTGCGGCGGGGTGGTTGCTCATGGGGATGGTGTTCTTGTCTCGGCGCTGTGGTGGTGTGCGTCGGCGGGGCCGACGCGCGGCTGTGCGGTCGGGCGACCGGGGTCAGCGGTGGTCATGGTGCTCGACGTGACTGGGGTGGTTGCGGTGGTCGTGGTGGTCCGGCAGCCAGCCTCCGGCGCGCAGCGCGGAGAGGACCTCGGCGACCGACTCCCCCTCTGCGGCGTCCCGGGTGTCGACCACCAGGTCGGCGTCGGTCGGCTCCTCGTACGGGTCGGATATGCCGGTGAACTCCGGGATCTCCCCCGCGCGCGCCTTGGCGTACAGGCCCTTGCGGTCGCGCTCCTCGCATACCTCCAGCGGGGTGGCGACGTGCACGAGGAAGAAGTCGCCGTTCTCCTCCACCATGGCGCGCACCTGGGCGCGGGTGGCGGCATACGGGGCGATCGGGGCGCAGACGGCCACGCCGCCGTGCCGGGTGATCTCGGCGGCGACGTAGCCGATGCGGCGGATGTTGAGGTCGCGGTCGGCGCGGGAGAAGGTGAGCCCGGACGACAGCAGGCGCCGGACCACGTCGCCGTCGAGCAGGGTCACGGTGCGCCCGGCACGGCGCACCCCCTCGGCCACGCCGCGGGCGATGGTGGACTTGCCCGACCCCGACAGGCCGGTGAGGAAGACGGTGAGGCCGCGCCGGGTCCGGGCGGGGCACAGCCGGTGCAGTTCGGTGGCGACGCGGGCGGGGGTGAACCAGGAGGGCAGTTCCCGGCCGAGCGCGAGCATTTCCTCGACCTCGGCGTCGCCCGGCTCGGTCTCGGCGCGGTCGTCGGGGACCTGGTCGGCGCGGCGCCACAGTTCCTCGCGGGTGTCGTAGCGCCATTCCGCGGCCGGGAGGATCGGGATGGGGGCGTGACCGTGTTCTTCGCACGTGGCGGCGGGATCGCCCGGGGCGCGGTCGATGAGTAGGTGGGTGGCGCCGTAGGCGCGGGCGACGTGCGCGGCCAGCAGGTCGTGGCGGCCCGCAGGCAGCGGGTGGCCGTCCCTGCGGCCGGAGGTGGGCAGCGTGGTCACGACGAATCGGGTGCGCGGCGGCAGCAGCGGCTCGGCGGCGAGGATCGCCGGGGTCAGGCCCTCGTCGTCGAGCGGGGTGTCGATGAGGACCAGCACCTCGGCGCGACCGTCCCCGCCGATCTCTTCGGCCGCGGCGCGGATCTGGTGCAGGGAGCGGTGGTGCAGCGGGCGCTCGGCCAGCACGGCCAGAAGCGGGCGGTCGGCGAAACCGCCGATGTCGCGCTGGCCGCGGATCTCGGTGGGGGCCAGGCGCAGGTGGCGCAGGACTCCGTACATGGGCGGGCGGGCGAAGCGCACCTCGCCGGCCAGCCGGTGGCCGTACTCGTGGTCGCGGTGGTCGGACCACCAGTGCTGGCCGACCCGCAGCTCGGCCAGCGGGGCGCCCTCGGGGTCGGCGAGGACCAGCCGCTCGGCGCCGGCCAGTTCGTCGGGCACCGGCAGGGTGACCGGAACCGGCCACGCGGTGCCGTCGGGCAGCCTGCCGTGCTTGATCGTGGACGCGGACTCCTCCGAGGTCATGAAGCCGGTCAGGGGGTATGCGCCGTTGAGGATCAGCTCCAGGTGGGCCAGGGTCACCGGGTCGGGCGTGAACACCGGTGCCGTGTCCTGTGGGACCTGTCCCTGATGGTTGGCGTCCAACCCGACCTCCGCTCGTCCGACCGTCACCCATCCTCTGTCGTGCTCCAGCGTATGCCGCGGGGGTGCGGCGGGGCGGGCGCGCCCCCGGGGGAACACCCAGGCCCGCCGCGGTGTTGGCAGTGGTGATCTCCGATGTATCTCCTCGCGCGTGTCCGGCGGCGGGAGTCCCGGCCCGACACATCGCTCCAGTCCGGTACCTTCCGGGCGCCGCCGGTGCGGCGCGGCGCGTACTCTTGGCACCGGGGAACCCTGTCTCGTGAGCGAACGGGGAGCGCAGCCGTGCGCGTTGCGGTCCACCGCACTGATCGGTCCCACTGTCACACGCCCCTTTTGGTGATATGAGCCTCTCTGGACTTCTCGCCGTCGTCGCCGACGACCCGGCGCTCAAAACGTCGATCGCGACCGCCCGCAGCGGTCACGACCCCCGTCTCGACCTTGTCGCACCCCCGGCTCTGCGCCCGTTCCTGGTGGCCGCGCTCGCGGCCGGCGCCCCGGTCGGCGCGGGCCGCCCGGTCCTCGCCGTCACCGCCACCGAGCGGGAGGCGGCCGACCTCACCGACGCGCTGGGGGCGCTGCTGCCCGAGAACACCGTCGCGCTCTTCCCGGCCTGGGAGACGCTGCCGCACGAGCGGCTCTCCCCGCGCTCCGACACGGTCGGCCAGCGCCTGGCCGTGCTGCGCCGTCTAGCGCACCCTGACGCCTCCGACCCGCTGACCGCGCCGCTGCGCGTCGTCGTGGCCCCGGTCCGCAGCGTGCTGCAGCCGCTGGTGGCCGGGCTGGGCGACCTCACCCCGGTGCGTATCCGCCCGGGCGACCAGGTCGCCCTGGAGGAGGTGGTGGGCTCGCTCGTCGACGCCGGCTACTCCCGCGTGGACCTGGTGGAGAAGCGCGGCGACATCGCGGTGCGCGGCGGCATCCTCGACGTCTTCCCGCCCACCGAGGAGCACCCGCTGCGCCTGGAGTTCTGGGGCGACGAGGTCGAGGAGATCCGCTACTTCCAGGTCGCCGACCAGCGCTCCATGGGCGGTGAGCAGGCCGCGCAGGGCGACGGTGGCGGTGCGGCGGGGCTGTTCGCGCCGCCGTGCCGCGAGCTGCTGCTGACACCGGAGGTGCGGGAGCGCGCCCGGGCGCTGGCCGAGGCGCACCCGTCGCTGGCCGATGTGCTGGACAAGCTGGCCGACGGTATCTCGGTGGAGGGCATGGAGGCGTTCGCCCCGGTGCTGGCCGAGCGGATGGAGTCGCTCTTCTCCTACCTGCCCGAGGGCACCCACATCGTGGGCTGCGACCCCGAGCGCATCCGCACCCGGGCGGTGGAGCTGGAGGCGACCAGCAAGGAGTTCCTGGACGCGTCGTGGATCAACGCGGCCTCCGGCGGCGAGGCCCCCATCGACCTGGGCGCCTCCGCCTACCGGCCCATCGCCGAGGTGCGCTCCGACGCCGCGGCGCGCGGGCTGCCGTGGTGGACCGTCAGCCCGTTCGGGTCCGATGACCCGGCCGAGGCCGGGGATGCCGAGGAGTCGGTGGTCATCGGCGCCGCCGCGGCGGACGCCTACCGCGGCGACACCGAGCGGGCGCTGGCCGACGTCAAGTCGTGGCTGCACGATGAGTGGCGGGTGGTGCTGCTGACGCCGGGCCACGGCCCGGCCGAGCGGCTGGTCGACATGTTGAAGGACGCCGGGCTGGGCGCCCGGCTGAGCGGGAGCGTGGACGCGCCGCCCGACCCCGCGGTCGCGACGGTCACCACGGGCCTGCTCGCCAACGGGTTCGTGTGGAAGTCGGTGCGCCTGGTCGTGCTGACCGAGACCGACCTGGTGGGGCAGAAGTCCTCGACCCGCGACATGCGCAAGATGCCCAGCCGCCGCCGGGGAGCGGTCGACCCGCTGCAGCTCAAGCCGGGCGACCACGTGGTGCACGAGCAGCACGGTGTGGGCCGCTACATCGAGATGGTCAGCCGCAGCGTCCAGGGCGCCACGCGCGAGTACCTGGTGATCGAGTACGCGGCGACCAAGCGCGGCCAGCCCGGCGACCGCCTGTTCGTCCCGACCGACCAGCTCGACGAGGTCACGAGGTACGTGGGCGGCGAGTCGCCGACGCTGTCGAAGATGGGCGGCGCCGACTGGTCGAAGGCGAAGAACCGGGCGCGCAAGGTGGTCCGGGAGATCGCCGGGGACCTGATCCGGCTGTACTCGGCGCGGCAGGCCTCGCCCGGCCACGCGTTCGGCCCGGACACGCCGTGGCAGCGGGAGCTGGAGGACGCCTTCCCGTATGTGGAGACGCCCGACCAGCTGGCCGCGATCGAGGAGGTCAAGCGCGACATGGCCAAGCCGGTCCCGATGGACCGGCTGATCTGCGGCGACGTGGGCTACGGCAAGACCGAGGTGGCGGTGCGCGCGGCGTTCAAGGCGGTGCAGGACGGCAAGCAGGTGGCGGTGCTGGTGCCGACCACGCTGCTGGTGCAGCAGCACCTGTCGACGTTCGCCGAGCGCTACGCGTCCTTCCCGGTCACGGTGAAGCCGATGTCGCGGTTCCAGAGCGACGCCGAGGTGGAGGCGACCCGCGAGGGGCTGCGCACCGGCGAGGTGGACGTCGTCATCGGCACGCACCGGCTGCTGTCCAACGAGACGAAGTTCAAGAGCCTCGGCCTGATCATCATCGACGAGGAGCAGCGCTTCGGCGTGGAGCACAAGGAGGCGCTCAAGCGGCTGCGCACCCAGGTCGACGTGCTCGCGATGTCGGCGACCCCGATCCCGCGGACCCTGGAGATGGGGCTGACCGGCATCCGGGAGATGACCACGATCCTCACCCCGCCGGAGGAGCGGCACCCGGTGCTGACGTTCGTCGGCCCCTATGAGGAGAAGCAGATCGCCGCCGCGGTCCGCCGCGAGCTGATGCGCGACGGCCAGGTGTTCTTCGTGCACAACCGGGTGGCGTCGATCGAGAAGGTGGCCGCGACCCTGAGCAGACTCGTGCCCGAGGCGCGGGTGGCCTACGCGCATGGGCAGATGAACGAGCAGCAGCTCGAAAAGGTCATGGTCGACTTCTGGGAGAAGAACTTCGACGTGCTGGTCTCCACCACGATCGTGGAGTCGGGGCTCGACGTCCCCAACGCCAACACGCTGATCGTGGACCGGGCCGACACCTACGGCCTGTCCCAGCTGCACCAGCTGCGCGGCCGGGTGGGCCGGGGCCGGGAGCGGGCCTACGCCTACTTCCTGTATCCGCCGGAGAAGCCGCTGACCGAGACCGCGCACGAGCGGCTGACCACGGTCGCCCAGCACACCGAGACGGGTGCGGGCATGTACGTGGCCATGAAGGACCTGGAGATCCGCGGCGCCGGCAACATCCTCGGCGCCGAGCAGTCCGGCAGCATCGCCGGGGTCGGGTTCGACCTGTACGTGCGGATGGTCGGGGAGGCCGTGCGCGAGCTGAAGGGCGATCCGGCCGCGGAGGTGGAGGCCGAGACCAAGGTCGAGCTGCCCATCGACGCGCACATCCCGCACGACTACGTGCCGGGCGAGCGGCTGCGGCTGCAGGCCTACAAGCGCATCGCGGGCGTCACCGACCACGATGACATCGCGGCGGCCCGCGACGAGCTCACCGACCGCTTCGGTGCCCCGCCGCAGCCGGTGGACAACCTGCTGAGCGTGGCCCGCTTCCGCGTGCTGGCCCGCCGCGCGGGCCTGACCGACGTGGTGCTGCAGGGCAACCAGATCCGGTTCGGCCCGGTGGCGCTGCGGGAGTCCCAGCAGCTGCGGCTGCGGCGGCTGTACCCGAAGGCCGTCTACAAGGAGGCCGCCGACACGCTGCTGGTCCCCGTTCCCAAGGCGGGTGGCATCGGCGGCCGACCGCTGCGGGACATGGAGCTCCTGCAGTGGTGCACCGAGCTGGTGAACGCGGTCTTCGAGCCGAACAGGCCGCGGGGTTCGGCCGCCGCGCCCTAACCGATGGGGGCACCGTTCCATGGGAAGTCGTGGGAACGGGTCACCGATGAGGACCGCCTCGCTCCGGGGCGGTCCTTTTCGCGGTTTTCGGGGCGCTTCGGGGGCTGTGTCCGGTGCGTGCTGGGGTGGCGGATTCGAGCGCCGCCGGAGAACGTAAAGCTTTGCGGCGATGCGGAAATCTCCCGTGTGCGTCGCCGTTCGGCGGACCTCCGGCAACTACTGTTGGTACATATTTATTTACCCAATGTGGAGCCGCCGAAAGGATTCGTACCCGCATGCAGACCGCCGCTTCCGAACCGGAGCTCAGCGATTACCTGGCCTTGCTGCGCCGTCGGTGGCGGGTTGTGGTCGCGGCCGCGCTCGCGGGCCTCGTCCTCGCCGCCGTCGCCCTCGTGCTCGCTCCGAAGACCTACACGGCGACCACGTCGGTGCAGGTCCGCCCGACCGGCCTGGCCGAGCTCACGGGCGAGCGCATCGGGCGCACCAACGGCGAGGTGAACCTGGACACCGAGGCACAGGTCGTGCGGTCCATCCGGGTGGCCGACGCGGCCGCCCGGCTGCTCGGCACCGACGAGGACCCGGTGCGGCTGCGCGAACGCGTCGATGTCACCGTCCCGCCGAACAGCAGCGTCCTGGACATCGACTACTCCGCCGGCTCCCCCACCGCGGCCCGCGCGGGCTCGGCGGCGTTCGCCGACGCCTACCTCGCCCACCGCCGCGACGAGGTGACCGACCGGATCGACGGCCGCCTCGCCGCCCTGCGTGCCAGGGCCGAGGACCGCTACGAAACCCTGGAGGACCTGGCAGCGGCCACGACCAGCGGAAAGGACGCCACCCGGGCCCGTGCCGAGAGCCGGATCGTGTCGGTGCAGGACGAGATCTCCGACCTGAACGGCGAGATCACGCCGCTGAGCTCGCTCCGGGACTCGATGGAGCCCGGCCAGGTCATCAGCCCCGCCTCCGCGCCCGAGTCCGCCACCGCTCCCCGCGTCCCGGTGTGGCTGGCCGGAGGCCTGATGCTGGGGCTGCTGGCCGGCCTGAGCCTGGCCCACCTCGGTGAGCGCCGTGACCCGCGGCTTCACCACACGCGCGACGTGCGGCGGTGCACACCGACCCCGGTCCTGCTCGACCTGGCCGACGACCTGCCCGGCGGGGCGCCCGCCGGGCTCTCCGGCCTGCTGCCGCCCGCCGGGCGCGGCGGCCAGCGCGTCAACTCCCTCGCCCTCACCCTCGGCGCCCGGTCGGCCGTCGGCGGGCGCCTGGTCCTGGTCCCCGGAGTCTCCACCGGCCCGTCGGCGATGTTCGTCGCCGCCAACCTCGCCGCCGCGCTCGCCCGTATGAACACCGACGTGCTGCTGGTCTGCGCCGACCCCGACGGCACCGCCGCGCAGGGGCTGCTGGAACTGCCGACCGGGCCGGGGCTGGCCGAGGCGCTGGCCGCCGGGGCCGACCCGGGGCGCATGGAGTACCGTCCCGGGCGCCTGCCCGGCCTGCGGGTGCTGCGCTTCGGCGAGCGGGACGCCGTCGACCTGCTGCAGTGCGCGTCGATGACGCACCTGTTGCGGACACTGCGCACCGACGCGGAGTGCGTCGTGGTCGCGACCGCGCCACTGGCCGAGCGGGCCGACGCGCAGGCCATGGCCGCGGTGTGCGACACCGTGCTGCCCGTCGTCGACCTCGGCCGCACCGGAGCGGCCGAGCTCGCGGCGGCGCTGCGGGTGTTCGCCGCCCTCGACGCCGACCTACCCGGCCTGGTCACCGTACGGGCGGAGGACACGGCCGCGGCGGCGGCCGGGCGCACGCCGGGCCCCGCCGGGGCGGCGGGCGATCCGGACCGGCCCGCGGAGACGCCGCCGGGCGACGTCTCCGCCGAGGACCGGTCCTCCGCGGCACCCTCCCTGCGGAACTGATGGCGGCCGACGGCGCGCCGTCGGCGCGCACCGCACCCCGCCCCCCGTCCGGCCCCGCGCAGGCGCAGGTGTGCCCGCGCCCCGGCGCACTGGCCCCCGGGTGGCCGCTGATCTGGCTGCTCGCCGGTTTCCCCCTGTGGTGGGCGCTGGGCATCGGGTACTTCGCGTTCTGGGTCTTCGCCGTCCCGATGGCCGTCGAGCTGGTCCGCCGCCACCGCGGGCCGGGGCTGCGGCTGCCGCCCGGTTTCGGGCTGTGGGCGCTCTTCCTGCTGTGGGCGGTCGCCGGGCTCGCGCTCATCGGCGCGGTGCCGCCGGGCACCCTGGCCGACAGCGGGGGCCTGCTCGGCGCGCTCGCCCGGGTGATCAGCTACCTGTCGGTGACCGTGATCCTGCTGTATGTGGGCAACCTGTCCCGGCGGGAGCTGCCCGACCTCGTGGTGGCGCGCGCGCTGGGCTGGCTGTGTCTGGCGACGGTCGCGGGTGGGCTGCTGGGCATGCTCGCCCCGGCCTTCGAGTTCACCTCGCCGATGGAGCTGCTGCTGCCCGGGCCGATCGCCGCCGACGAGTACGTGCGGGCACTCGTGCACCCCGAGGCGGCGCAGATCATGAACGTCCTGGGCTACGAGAGCGCCCGGCCGAAGGCCCCGTGGGAGTTCACCAACACGTGGGGCTACATGCTGTCGCTACTGCTCATCTGGCTGGTCATCGGGTGGGTGCGGGCCGGCCGGGGGTGGCGGCGGTGGACCGGTGCGGTGGCCGTGGCCCTCGCGGTGGCCCCCGTCGTCACCTCGCTCAACCGCGCCCTGTGGGCGGGCCTGGCGCTGTCGGTGGCGTTCGCGGTGGTCGTGCTGGCGCGGCGGGGCCGGGTGGCGGCGGCGGGCGCGTGTGTGCTGCTGGTGGCCGCGGCGCTGGCCGCGGTGGTGGCCTCGCCGCTGATGTCCACACTGCGCGAGCGCGCCGACAATCCGCACAGCGACGGCGGCCGCGCGGCCACGAGCGCCGCGGCGCGGGAGGCCGCCGCGGCCTCCCCCGTGCTGGGCTGGGGCACCACCCGGGACATGGCCGGCAGCTCGCAGTCGATCGCCATCGGCAAGTCACCGGAGTGCCCGGCCTGCGGCAACCCGACCATCGGGAACAACGGCCAGTTCTGGCTGCTGCTGATCAGCACCGGGTGGGTCGGCACCGCCCTGTTCCTGGGGTTTTTCGCGCGCGTGGTGTGGCGGTACCGGCGTGATGTGTCCCTGGTCGGTGGGGGCGCACTACTGACGATTTTGTTACTTTTCTGGTACATGTTCTTTTATGTCGCGCTAACGGCGCCGCTGGCCGTCTGCATGATCGCCACCGCTCTGCTGTGGCGGCGGGCCACCGAACCCGGCGCCGTGCCTGCCGCGACGGTGGGGGGTGATACGGCATGAACGGCGAGACCACCTACCTGACCGATCTGGCCGAGGTGCTGTGGCCGTGCGGCGGCCTCCTCGGCCGCGGGGCGGACAGGGCCCCGCAGCGGGAGGAAACCGAGCCCCCCGGCGAGGCCGAGGTTCGCGAGTACCTCCCGGTCCCCTCCGCACACAACCCCCGGGTCATCCTCCCGGTCACCAACCGCTACGCGGCCGCCCGCGGCATCGCCGCATTCGCGCAGCGCCACTCCTTCGCCCAGCGCGTCCGCGCCGCACTGCTGACGTCGGCGTTCGCCAGCGGGCTGGCGCCACTCCTGCTGCGCGACCGGCTGCACGTCGGGCCGGGCCGGACCATCGAGCATGCGCTGGCGTCCGCGCTCGACCGCGACGTCGTCATCGCCATCCACCTCGGCCCGCCGCGCGCCAACCGCAAGCCGGTGCTGCTCCTGCTCACACCGGCCGGGCGCACCATCGGCTACGCCAAGCTCGGTGTCAACGAGCTGACCTCGCGGCTGGTCCGGGCCGAGACCGACGCGCTGCGCCGCCTCGCCGACGCCCGGCTGCCCGACATCACCGTTCCCCGGCTCATCCACGCAGGAGAGTGGAACCGGCACCCCCTGCTCGTACAGGAGGCGCTGCCCGTCGGCGACCAGACCGACCGGCCCACCCGGCGCCAGCTGCTCCGCTGCGTCCTGCAGATCTGCGATCTGGAGACGGTCCGCGAGATCCGGCTGCACACCAGCCCCTACCACCGCTCCCTGGCCCACCGGATCGCCGCCCTCGGCGACCGCGCCGAGGCACCCGCCCTGCACGACGCCCTGCGGCGGCTGCCGGACGTGGCTCTCCCGTTCGGCGCCTGGCACGGCGACCTGACCCGGTGGAACGTCGCGAGCACCCCGCGCCGGGCGTTCGTGTGGGACTGGGAGCGGCTGTCGTTCGACGCCCCGCTGGGCTTCGACGCGCTCCACTACGAGCTGAACGAGCGCGTGCAATCCGGGGTCCACCCCGGCGTGCGGCGCTGGCTGGACAGCGGGGCGCGGCTGCTCCGCGACCCGCTGATCGCCGGGGCCGGGCTGCGCTCGGATGCCGTGCCCACGGTCATGGCGCTGTACCTGATCGACCTGGCCACGCGCTACCTGCACGACCGGCAACTGGAAGCCGGCGGCCGCCTGGCCGCGGTGGGCGACTGGCTGCTCCCGGTCCTCGCCGAGCTGCGGGAACGCGCGGGGCAGGAGGCCCGGGAGGCGCGAACGGCCGGCTAGTCGAAGCCGGGGGCCGGGGCCGCCCGCCCCGGCCGCCCCGCCGCCGGCGGCCGCGCTTCCGCCCGCCCTTCATTGACTACTCTCTGTAAAGGAATGTACTCGTGACCGTGATCTCATCGACCACCCGCCACATGCCCGACGCGGTGAAGCGGTCGGTCCGCTCGACCTGGGGTGTGTTCGGCCAGGCCACCCGGACGGCCCGGGCACTGCCCACGTTCCTCATCGTCGGCGCCCAGCGCTGCGGGACGACATCGCTGTTCAAAGCCCTGGTTCAGCACCCCCAGGTGGCCGGCCCGGTGCTCCGCAAGGGCGTCCACTACTTCGACACCGCCTACGGGCGCGGCGCGGGCTGGTACCGCGGCCACTTCCCGACGCGGGCCGCAACGCGGGCACGGGGCGGGCGGCCGCGCATCGAGGTGGGCGAGTCGAGCCCCTACTACCTGTTCCACCCCCTGGCCGCCGAGCGCATCGCCCGCGACCTGCCCGGGGTCAAGGTCATCGTGCTGCTCCGCGACCCGGTGGAGCGGGCTTACTCCGCGCACAGCCACGAGCGGGCACGCGGCTTCGAGACCGCTGCGTTCGAGCGGGCGCTGGACCTGGAGGAGGAGCGGCTCGCCGGCGAGGAGGCGCGGCTGCGCGCCGACCCCGGTGCGCGCTCCCACGCCCACCAGCACCACGGCTACCTGGCCCGGGGGCGCTACGCCCTGCAGCTGCTGCGGCTGGAGGAGCACCTGGGGCGCGACCGCATGCACGTCATGGAGAGCGAGGACTTCTTCGCCACCCCGGAACCGGTCTTCGCCGAGGTCGAGCGCTTCCTGGGGATCCCGCACGCCGACGGGATCCGCTTCGACCGACACAACGCCCGGCCGCGCGCCGACATGTCGGAGGCGCTGCGCCGGAGACTCACCGACTACTTCGCCCGGGCCGACGAGCAGCTCGCGGCCTGGTGGGGCCGCACCCCCTCGTGGCGGGCGTGAGCCGGGGGCCGGCGGTGCGGGCCGCCGACCCGCTGCTTCGCCGGGTCGCGCGCGGCGGCGCGGTCAATATGGCCGGGGCGGTGGTCGGCGCCGTGCTCAACCTGGCGCTGGTCATCGCCGTGGCCCGCGGCTTCGACCAGCACACCGCCGGGGTCCTCTTCGCCGCCACCTCGGTGTTCCTGATCGTCGCGACCGTCGCGAACCTCGGCACGTCCAACGGCATCGTGTACTTCGTGGCGCGGCTGCGCACCCTCGGCGCGGCCGGACAGGCGCCACGGGTGCTGCGGCTGGCGTTCGGCCCGGTCCTCGCGGTGTCGGCGGCGTCCGGTGCCGCGATGTTCGCGCTGGCGGGCCAGGTCGCGGAGGTGATCGGCGCGCCGGGCGCCGTCGCCTACGTGCGGATCCTCGCGGTCTTCCTGCCGTTCGCGGTGTTCACCGACGCCGCCCTGGCCTCGACGCGCGCCTTCCACGACATGCGCGCCACGGCCCTGGTGGACCGGGTGGGTCGCCCGATGGCCCAGCTCGCCCTCATCGGAGGCGTGGCGCTGACCGGGTCGGCGGGACTGCTGACGGTCGCGTGGGCCGGGCCGTACCTGCCCGCCGCCGCGGTGGCCTGGTTCTGGCTGCGCCGCATTCTCCGAGCCGACGCCCGCACCCCGCCCTCCGCCGATCGCGCGGACACCGGGGGGAGGACCGGCCGTGAGCCCCCTCCGTCCGTACGGTCTCCGAGATCGGCGGAGGAGGAGGTGACGGCGCGGGGGTTCTGGGGGTTCTCGTTGCCCCGGTCGGTGGCGAGCATCGCCCAGCTCGGCAACCAGCGCCTGGGCATCGTGCTGGTCGCGGCGCTGCAGGGGGCGGTCGAGGCGGCGGTGTTCACCGCCGCGACCCGGTTCTTCGCGGTGGGGCAGTTCGCCACCCAGGCCATCCAGCTCGCCGCCCAGCCCCGGCTGGCCGAACTGCTCGCCGTCGACGACCGCCGGGGCGCCAACACCCTCTACCAGTCGGCCACGGTGTGGCTGATCTGCCTGACCTGGCCGCTGTTCCTCCCGATGATCGTCTACGCCCCGTTGGTGATGGGGCTGTTCGGCGACGACTACACCCGCGGGGCCGACGTGCTGGTCGTCATCTGCGCCGCCCAGCTCACCGCGGCGGCTCTGGGCATGGGTGACCTGGTGCTCACCATGGCCGGGCGGACCTCCTGGAACCTCGTCGACAACCTGCTCGCGCTGGCCGCCAACGTCGCGCTGTGCCTGGCCCTGGTCGGCCAGATCGGGGCGATGGGCGCGGCGTTCGGGTGGCTGGCGGCCATCGCCGCGCGCAAGCTGCTGCCGCTCGTGCAGCTGTCGGCCGCGCTCGGCCTGCACCCCTTCAGCCGCCGCTGGCTGCTGGCCATGGGGGTCTGCCTGGTGTGGTTCGGGGCCGTCCCCCTGGCCTGCGCCGCGATGCTGGGCACGGGGTGGCTCTCCCTGACCGCGGCGCTGGCGGCGGGCGGTGCCGGCTATCTCGCGACGCTGTGGCGGCTGCGCGGGGTGCTGGAGCCGCAGCTGCTCGGCACCGCTTTCCTGCGCCGCCCCGCGCAGCCCGCCCGCGAATCGACGAAACACTGACCGCAAGTGATGATCAAACTACTACGAGTTGTGGAATCATTGCCGCATGCCTACCGCCCCGATCCTGTTCGTCGCATCAAGTGGGGGCCACCTCGCCCAGCTGTGGTCCCTGCGTCCCTGGTGGGAGGGGCGGTCGCGGGCCTGGGTCACGTTCCGCACGCCTGATGCCGAACCGCTGCTCGACGGCGAAGAGGTCACCTGGGCCCACCACCCCACCACCCGCCATCTCGGCAACCTCGCCCGCAACACGGTGCTGGCGGTACGCGTGTTCGCCCGCCGCCGGCCGTCCCTGGTCATCACGACCGGGGCCGGTGTGGCGCTCCCCTTCTTCGCCCTGGCCTGGCTGCTGCGCGTCCCGACCGTCTACATCGAGGTCTACGACCGGATCGACCGCCCCACCCTGACCACCCGGCTGTGCCGCCCCTTCACCCGCCTGTACCTCGCCCAATGGGACGAGCAGCGCACGTTCCTGCCGTCCACCGCCATCACCGTGGGACCGCTCCTGTGACCAACGACGCGACCGCCACCGACCACCGACCGCTCATCCTGGTCACCGTCGGCACCGACCACCACCCCTTCGACCGGCTGATCGACTGGGCCGACGCGTATGCCGCCGACCACCCGGACATCCGCGTCCTGGTGCAGTACGGCCGCAGCCGCGTGCCGGAGGCGGCGGAGGGCACCGATTTCCTCGGCCCTGCACGGCTCCGCGAGCTGATGCGGGAAGCCGCCGCCGTCGTCACGCACGGCGGACCGGCCACCGTCACCGAGGCGCGGCGCGCCGGGCGGCTGCCCATCACCGTCGCCCGCGACCCCGAGCTCGGCGAACACGTCGACGACCACCAGCTGCGCTTCGTGTCCCGCCTGGACAGCGCGCGGCTGGTCCGATCCTGCTGCAGCCACCAGCAGCTCGCCGCCACCCTCGACAAGGCGCTCGACCAACCCGAGGACTTCCACATCGACTCGGCGGGCGAGGACGGCGCCACCGGCGCCGCGCTGCACGCCGGGCGCATCATCGACCTGCTCACCGCGACGGCGCCGGAGCAGCCGCCGCTCCCCGTACCGGATGCGGAAGCCGCCGACTGGCCCGACGTGACGGTCGTGATCCCGACCCGCGACCGCCCCGAACTGCTGCGCCGCACCCTGCGCGCCGTCGTCGAGCAGGACTATCCGGGACGCATCACCTCACTCGTGGTCTACGACCACGACGACCCCGACGAGACGCTGGCCGTGTACGGAGGCGAGCGCCCCGTCCGGGTCCTGGTCAACACCTCCACCCCCGGCCTGGCCGGGGCCCGCAACACCGGCATCCTCGCGGCGCGGACCGAGCTGGTCGCCTTCTGCGACGATGACGACTGCTGGCTTCCGGGGAAGCTGCGCTCCCAGGTCGCGGTGCTGCGAGCCGAGCCCGAGACCGAGGTGGTGTGCTGCGGGATCCGGGTCGTCTACGACCGCACCGAGGCCCCGCGCGTCCTCGACCGCACCGCCGTCACCTTCGCCGACCTGCTACGGTCCCGGCTCACCGAACTCCACCCCTCGACCTTCCTGATCCGGCGCGACGCCCTGGTCAACGGGTGCGGCCCGGTCAGCGAGACGATCCCCGGCTCCTACGGGGAGGACTACGAGCTGCTGCTGCGGCTGGCCAAGCGCGCCCCCATCCGCAACATCCCCGAGGAGGGCGTGCGGGTGCTGTGGCACCGCCGCTCGCACTTCAGCGGGCGGTGGCAGACGATCTCCACGGCGCTGCGCTGGCTGCTCGCCCAGTACCCGGAGTTCCGCCTGGTGCGGCGCGGATTCGCGCGCGTCGCCGGGCAGATCGCCTTCGCCGAGGCGGCGGCCGGACGCCGCGGCGCCTCCCTGGAGTGGGCGCTGACCACGCTGCGCGCCCACCCGGCCGAGGCCCGTGCTTACCTCGCGCTGGCGGTCACGGGGGGCCTGCCCGCCGGGCTGGTGCTGCGCACCCTCCACCGCCGCGGCCGCGGGCTGTAGGGCGCGTGGCGCGCGGTTCGTCCCTGATGGTCAGCGGCAGGCCGTCCTGGGCCTCCAGCGCGAGTCCGAAGGCCAGATCGATCGCCTGCCGGGCCTCGTCGGGGATGTTGACATAGTCCTGCCGACTGGCCTCGGCGAAGCCGCGGCTTGCGTCGGCATCGGCGAGTACCCGGAAGTCGCAGGAGGGGGCGGTCATGCCGTCCCACAGTTTGACCGCGCGGATGCGCTCGTACCTCGGCAGCACCTCGGGGATGGCGGCGTACCAGTCGTAGGTCGCCTCCGGGTCGCCGGGGATCGGGACGGTGCCCATCTCGCCGATCATGACCGGCTTCTCCGGGTCGATCCCGTGTTTGGGGCCCTCGTACTGCACCCATTCGTAGGCGGGGCGGACCGCCTCCTCGAAGCTGAGCACGTGCTTCCATCCCGGCTGCAGCTCGCAGCCGGTCATGTTGTAGGCCTCCCAGCTGATCCAGTCGACGTACTCGTTTCCCGGCCATAGCCCGGGCAGCCGGTCGAGATTCCGCGGCCATCCGGTCACGTTCCACACGAAGATCACGTTGTCGGCCTCCGCCTCCCGGTAGAGGTCCACGATGTGCCGCCAGGCCTGGACGAACTCCTCGGGGCTGCCGCGCTTGCGGTAGCGCTTGTTGGCGTCGGCCTCGTGGTCGAAGGTGAGGAAGAACGGTGCCTCCAGTCGGCCGATCCGCTCGGCCTGGGCGCGCAGTACGCGGTCGAACTCGCCGTCGATGATCTCCCGGTAGCGCGCCGGCGGGCGCCCCGGCAGCTTGAAGTGGCGGGCCTCGATGTTGGCGTGCAGGAACCGCCCCTCCTCGACGAGTGGCAGCTCCCGGTCGCGCGGGACCTCGGCCTGGTCGATGCCGTGCCAGGTGTAGACGATGTCCATGGGACGCCCCATGAGCCGCTCCAGCGGCCGGGGATCGTCCTTCCACGGGCTGGCGCCCCACCACACGCCGCAGGACGTCTCCAGGATCCGGTCCACCGTGCAGCGGGGGTCGATCCACGGCGGCCGGGGGATGTTCGGTGGCGGGTCGTCGGGGTGGACGGGAAGCGGCGGCCGGGGCCGGAAAGGGTGGTCGGGGCGTGGTGAGGACAGCGAGGGCCGGGGCGGGAGCGGGGCGGGCGGCCGCGACTCGGCGAAGGGGCCCGGGGGCGACCACGACCCGGTGTGCGCGCCGTCCGCGGCGGGCGTCCGGGTATCGGCATGGGCGGGGCCCGGGACCGGTGCCCCCTGGCCACCGCAGGTCGCGGCGAGGACGAGTGCGGCGAGCGCGCCGCCACCGCCCAGCTTCCACCGCCGTCCGTGTGTCGGCCGGTTCGTGCCGTGCGATCTCACCCGACCACCACCCCCGCGCCCGGCGCTCGCGCACCGGAGTTCGTTCGCATCCGTCTCGCCCCCTGTGGCCATCCCCGTCCACGCGGCAGCGTCGCCATCCGCGCATCCACCACTTGACTACCAGATGCAGCCACACAGTCACGCAAGGTAATGATTTTCGGGCGTGGCACCATAACCGGGCCTTGCTGTGGCATGACCTTCATAAGGGGCGGATTTGGCGAAGACGCCCGAATCGGCCGGGAGAGATGACGGATTCGCGACGAATTGCACGCCGAAGTGGGGCAACCCCAACCGGATGTCAGTAGCCGAACGTCCGCCGTGCCGGGAAGGTGAGCGCCGAGACCATGAGCCGACTGTGCGGCTCCAACCCGCCGCGCCACGAAACGTCGGGCCGCACTTCCACCTCGCCGGTGCTGAAGCGCAGCGGGTTGCCCGAGACCGTGTGCCCCGGGGAGAGCCGGGCGGCGCCGTCGGGGCCGATGGGGGTCGCCCCGCCGCTCCCGGCGAACTCCGCGATCGCGCGGAACTCGCGCTCGGGGTCGGCGGCGAAGTCCTCGTAGCGCACCCGCCGGGTCGGCGTACCGCGCCGGGACAGCTCGGCCAGCACCGCGTTCTGCACCATCCACTGCACGGCGGCGCGGCCCGGTGAGTAACGGGCCATCTCCTTCTCCGGACTGGACGGGGTGGCGTCGGGGCGCACCACGCGCTTGCCCCAGGAGTAGGCGACGGCGCGCGGGTCGCGCACCACGTGCAGCAGGCGCAGCCGGTCGCCGTAGCGGCGGCGCAGGCACACCGCCAGCGAGGCGTGCTTGCTGGAGTCCACGATCACCGAGGAACCGCTGACCTGGGCGACCGCCGTGTAGAGGCGGTCGTAGAAGTCGGTGTAGCGGTCGACCCGCTCGGCCAGGGCGGCCGGCGGGCGCCCGCCGATGAGCAGCGGGATGTAGCGGGTGCGGTCCACGCTCGCCTTCAGGTCGAGCAGGGCGGGCGCGTCGACCCGGTCCCAGCCACCGAAGGCCTCCTCGCCGACCGCGTGCCAGAAGTCGCACGCACCGAACGGGCGGCCGCAACCGCAGACCTCGTCGTCCACGAGACTGCGGCGCCACATGTGGACGACCTCACCCACGGAGCACACCTCGGACAACTCCCCGAGAAGGCGCTCAATCAGCGTGGATCCGGAACGGCCGATGCCACCGACGAAAAGCAGGCGAAAATCCTTCACAATCGCCCACACTATTACTTCACGTGATCACTCGCTCACCGTTTCGCCGGTGTCGTCCAATTTCGTCAGTCGGCACCCACGATCATCCCGGCTCCGACCGTGGCGTTGGTGGTCTCGTCGATGAGGATGAACCCGCCGGTCAGCCGGTTGCGCTTGTACTCGTCGGCGAACAGCGGCTGGGTGGAGCGCAGGCTCAGCCGACCGATCTCGTTCAGGCTGAGGCCGTCGGCCTCCTCGTCGCGGTGGAGCGTGTTGATGTCCAGCCGGTAGAGAAGGTCGCGGACCACGACCTTCACCGTGCGCGTGGTGTGCTTCAGGATGAGCTTGGAGCGCGGAGTGAGCTTGCGCGACTCCGACATCCAGCACACCATCGCGTCGATGTCCTGCGAGGCGCGCGGCTGGTTGTTCGGGCGGCAGACCATGTCGCCGCGCGAGATGTCGATGTCGTCTTCGAGCAGCAGCGTGACCGACATCGGGGGGTAGGCCTCGGCCACGTCGCCGTCGGCGGTGGCGATCCGGGAGATGCGGGTGGTCAGCCCCGAGGGCAGGTGCATGACCTCGTCTCCCGGCTTGAGCACGCCGCCGGCCACCTGGCCGGCGTACCCCCGGTAGTCGTGCAGATCGGCGTCGTCGGCCCGCTGCGGCCGCACCACGTACTGCACCGGGAACCGCACGTCGATGAGGTTGCGGTCGGAGGCGATGTGCACGTTCTCCAGGTGGTGCAGCAGCGAGGGGCCGTCGTACCAGGGCATGTTGGGCGAGCGGTCCACCACGTTGTCGCCGTTGAGCGCCGACAGCGGGATGAAGGTGAGGTCGGCGACGTCCAGCTTGGCGGCGAACGCCGAGAACTCCTCCTTGATCTCCTCGAACCGCTCCTGGGCGTAGTCGACCAGGTCCATCTTGTTGATGGCCAGGACCAGGTGCGGCACCTGGAGCAGCGTGGCCAGGAAGGCGTGCCTGCGGCTCTGCTCCTGCAGGCCCTTGCGCGCGTCGACCAGGATGATCGCCAGGTCGGCCGTCGAGGCCCCGGTGACCATGTTGCGCGTGTACTGGATGTGGCCGGGGGTGTCGGCGATGATGAACGTCCGGCGGGGCGTCGCGAAGTAGCGGTAGGCCACGTCGATGGTGATGCCCTGCTCACGCTCGGCCCGCAGGCCGTCGGTGAGCAGCGCGAGGTTGGTCTGCTCCTCGCCCCGGCTGCGGCTGGTGCGCTCCACCGCGTCGAGCTGGTCCTCGAAGATGGACTTGGAGTCGTACAGCAGGCGGCCGATGAGGGTGCTCTTGCCGTCGTCGACGGAACCGGCAGTGGCGAACCGCAGGATGTCAGTACTCATGCACGTCTTCCAAATGGGTGTCAGGGGATTCGCGGTCGCGTCCTCGTCCGCGCGCGGCACCCGCGGGAGTTTCCGTTGCTCGTGAGCGCCCTAGAAGTAACCCTCGCGCTTGCGGTCCTCCATGGCCGCCTCGCTGGTCCGGTCATCGGCCCGGGTCTGTCCGCGCTCGGTGATGCGGGTCGCGGCGATCTCGGCGATGATGCCGTCCACCTCGGTGGCGGTGGAGCGGACCGCGCCGGTGCAGGTCATGTCGCCGACCGTGCGGTAGCGGACGGTGGCCTCGAACAGCTCCTCATCGTCGCCCCGGGTGACGTGCGGGCTGTCGGCGAGCAGGACGCCGTCGCGCTCGAAGACGGTGCGCCGGTGCGCGTAGTAGATGGAGGGGAGTTCGAGGCGCTCCCGGGCGATGTAGCCCCACACGTCCAGCTCGGTCCAGTTGGAGATGGGGAAGACCCGGATGTGCTCGCCCATGTCGGTGCGCGTGTTGTAGACGTTCCACAGCTCGGGGCGCTGCGCCTTGGGGTCCCACTGGCCGAACTCGTCGCGGAAGGAGAAGACGCGCTCCTTGGCGCGTGCCTTCTCCTCGTCGCGGCGTGCCCCGCCGAACGCGGCGTCGAAGCGGTGCTCCTCGATGGCCTCCAGCAGCGCGGCCGTCTGCAGCCGGTTCCGACTGGCCCATCGGCCGGTGGGTTCGCTGACCTTCCCGGCGTCGATCTGCTCCTGCACGGAGGCGACCACGAGCCGGACCCCGGCCTCGGCGACACGCCGGTCGCGGAACTCCATCACCTCGGGGAAGTTGTGCCCGGTGTCGACGTGCATCACCGGGAACGGGATCGCGCCGGGCCAGAACGCCTTCTCGGCCAGGCGGAGCATGACGATGGAGTCCTTGCCGCCGGAGAAGAGCAGCACGGGCCGCTCGAACTCCGCGGCCACCTCGCGCATGATGAAGATCGCTTCGGCCTCCAGGTAGTCCAGCTGGGACAGCTGGTACCGCCGGAGCGCCGCCGTTTCGGCCTGAGTCATGAACCCGCCTCACGCTCTGCGGGGCCCGCTGCTGCGGGGGCTCTACGGATCAGCCTCCCAGGTGCGGGCCCGCGTCAACTGAGTTCCGCGGCATCGCGGATGTTCGCCAACAACATACTCGACAATTCCGGTCGACATACAAGGATATCGGGTAGGGACGGATCCACCTGGTTGTAGGCCAGCTCCGCGCCGTCGATGCGGGAGGCGTGCAGGCCGGCGGCGTGCGCGACCGCGACGGGCGCCGCACTGTCCCACTCGAACTGCCCTCCCGCGTGTACGTAGATGTCGGCGATGCCCAGCAGGACCGCGCAGATCTTGGCCCCCGCCGACCCCATGGGGACCACCTCGGCCCCCAGCGACGTGGCCATCCGCTGCACGAACTCCGGCGGCCGGGTACGGCTGGTGGTGATCCGCAGCCGCTGCCCCGAGGGGCGCTCGTCGGGCAGCCACGGGGGGTCGACCGTCGACAGCGTGCTGCCCTGGGCGGGAAGCGCCACCGCACCGGCCGCCAGCTCGCCGTTCTCCCACAGGGCGACGTGCACCGCCCAGTCCGTCCGGTTCTCCTCGGCGAACTCCCGCGTGCCGTCGAGCGGATCGATGATCCACACGCGCCGGGAGCGCAGCCGCGCGGCGTCGTCGACGCCCTCCTCCGACAGCACGGCGTCGCTGGGACGCAGCCGCCCCAGCGACGAGAAGAGGAACTCGTGCGCGGTCCGGTCGCCGAGCGTCCGCAGGACCTCCGGCTCATCGAAGCCGTGCCGGGACCGCAGGCGTAGTAGTTGCCGGCCCGCCTCGGTCGCGAGGTCGCGGGCGACTTCATGATCGTTTCGGATGCTGCTCACCGGACTCAGTATGCTCCCGCCCCACGGATCACTGCTGACCACGTCTTCCACAGAATCTGTACGTCAAGGGTCAGCGACCAGTTTTCCACGTAACGCAGATCCAGACGGACGGATTCCTCCCAGGAGAGGTCGGCCCGACCGCTCACCTGCCACAGACCCGTCATCCCCGGTTTCACCACCAGCCGCCGCCGCACGTCGTGGCCGTACTCGGCCACCTCCTCGGGCAGCGGCGGACGGGGACCGACCAGCGACATGTCGCCGCGCACCACGTTGATCAACTGGGGAAGCTCATCGAGGGAGTAGCGGCGCAGCCAGGCGCCCACGGGGGTGACCCGGGGGTCCGTACGCATCTTGAACAGCACACCGTCGTGCTCGTTGGCGGAGCGCAGCATCTCCTTCAGCGCCTCCGCCTCCGGAACCATGGTACGGAACTTATACAGGGTGAATTCGGCCCCGTCCTTGCCGACACGGGTCTGGCGGAACAGCGCGGGCCCCTGGTCGCCCGACCGGATGAGCACCACCAGCACCGCGAACAGCGGGGACAGCAGGACCAGTGCGCACGCCGCGGCCATCCGGTCGAACAGCCCCTTGACCACCCGGCGCGCCCCGCCCAGCTCGGGGTGCTCGACGTGCAGCAGCGGCAGCCCGGCGACCGCGCGGATGGACGTGCGCGGTCCGGCCACCTCCATCAGCGCCGGGGCGACCGTCAGGTCGGTGTCGCTCTTCTCCAGCCGCCAGGCCAGGCGGCGCAGCTCCACACCGTCCATCTCCGGGCAGCTGAGCACCGCGACGGTGTCCGCGCCCACCGCCTCGGCGGCGTCGGCCACCGAGGCGAAGTCACCGAGCACGGGATGACCGTCGACGTAGCCGCCGTCCACCCGCGGGTGGCACTGGTGGGTGGGCAGGCAGACGCCGATGACGTTCATGCCGTGGTAGGGCTCGCGGCGGAACTGCCCGATGAGTTCGCGGACGCTGTCGCGGTGGCCCACCACGACGACTCCGCGCATGCACGCGCCGCCGCCGCGCCGCCGGTGCAGCCGCTTGCGCCAGGCGTAGCGCAGCACCAGGCAGAGCAGGACCGTCGCGGGCAGGGCCACCAGCACGTACCCGCGCGCCGCGTTGATGTCGGTGGCGTAGGCGGTGATGGTCACCGCCGCCACCAGCATCACCCCGCCGCCCAGCACCCGCCGGAACTCCTCGGTGCCCACGCCGATGAACCGACGCGCGTATCCGCCGGCCACCGCGGCGACCAGGACCCACAGCGGCGGCAGGAGGGCGGAGGACAGGACGTAGGGCAGCTGCCGCGGATCGGCGATCTCGCCGTGGAACCGCAGTTCCAGGGCGAGGACCCCGGCGAGCGACGCCGCAAGGAGGTCGATGGCGACCAGACCCCGGATATAGGACCGCATCCATACCGACGACGCGCACCCGGAACGCCGCTGTGCGATACCGACCGCGGTCCCGTCGACGACGGTCATGACCCCCCACTCCGTACTCGGCGGAAAGAACGGTCTCTGGCCCGGGAGGAGTCGGATCCCTGCGGATGTGGCGACATGCCGAGATAAGGCACGGCGAACGGAGCCAGAGGAGCGGAATACGCTCTGTCACCCAAACAGTAGCCAAGCGCGGTCGCGAAGTCGCGCGACGTGACCACACTGGTCCCAGAAAATCCGGACCGAAGCCCGGGTAGTGGGCGGTACGGAACTCCGAACTTCGCTTCGGGGACGCGACAAGACCACACCGGGACCGATCACGCTATGTGGTCGATCTCGACGGAAAAGCCGGAAAACCGAAGATCGGCGCCGAACACGCCCAAGAGCGTGTTCCGTGGATCATGTCCGCCGCGGGCGGCACCGGGGTGCGGCCGTCACGGGGCCGAAGAAGGGGCATCCCGGTTCGGCGGCCGACCGATGGGAACGCGGCGGCGTCGTGCCCGGCCGCCGCGCGCCAGGAGGCGTTCCACGGACGCGGCAGGGGCGGGGCCCCGCCCTCAGGACGCCGTGTGGAAGACGTTCTGCGCCTTCTCCAGGCCCTCGGTCAGCACGCACTCCACTGCGTCGGCGGCGCGCTCGATGTTCAGGTCGAGCTCCTTGCGCTCCACCGAGGAGAAGTCCCTGAGCACGTAGGCGGCGGCGTCCATCCGCCCCGGCGGGCGGCCGATCCCGGCCCGCACCCGGATGTAGTCGGGGCTCGACAGCGACGACGTGACCGACCGCAGGCCGTTGTGCCCGCCGGCGCCTCCGCCGCGCTTCAGCTTCAGCGCGCCGTAGCCGATGTCCAGTTCGTCGTGGACCACGATGACCCGCTCGGCCGGAACCTTGTAGAACGAGCTCAGCCCGGCGACCGGGCCGCCGGACAGGTTCATGTAGGAGCGGGGTTTGGCCAGCACCACCGGCACACCCCCGATACGGGTCTCGGCGACCTCGGCGTGGGCCTTGTGCGCCTTCCAGCGCTCACCGCGCCGCTCGGCCAAGGCGTCGACCACCATGAAGCCGATGTTGTGCCGGTTTCCGGCGTACTTGGGACCGGGGTTGCCCAGGCCTGCCACCAGCCACCGCTCGGCCTCGCCCACGTCCGCTTCTTCTCCCTGCTCGACCGACCCGTGTCCGGCAGCGGACGCGCGGCCTCCCCGCCATCGCCGCAGGAGACCGCGCATCATCTGCATACCGGTAGAAATTGTACGGCCGGGGCCGGGCGGGTTACTCGCCGGACTTCCCCGACTCTCCCCCTTCGGCGGACTCGCCGCCCTCGGCCGCCTCGGCCGCCGGCACCTCGGCGGGGGCCTCCTCGGCCTCCTCGGCCGCCTCCACCTCTTCGGCGACCCGCTCGGCGCTGATCGACAGGATCAGCGTCTCGGGATCGGTCAGCAGCTCGACGCCCTCGGGGAGCTTGAGGTCGCCGGCGGCGACGTTCGCGCCGACCTCAAGGCCCTCGACGGAGTGCTCCACTCCCTCCGGAATGGCCGTGGCCTCGGCCTGGACCTCGACGCTGACGAGCTCCTGGGTGAGCACACCTCCCGGGGCGATGTCGCCGGTGAGGTTGACCGCGATCTCGACCGCGACCTTCTCGCCCTTCTTCACCACGAGCAGGTCGACGTGTTCGAGAAAGCCCTTGATGGGGTCGCGCTGCACGCTCTTGGGCAGCGCGAGGTTGTCCCGCCCGACACCCCCCACGCGCAGCAGCACGTTCGGCGTCGTCAGCGCGAGCATCAGGTCGTGGCCCGGCAGGGTGATGTGCCGAGGGTCGGTGCCGTGCCCGTAGAGGACAGCCGGGATCTTGCCCGCGCGGCGTGCGCGGCGCGCCGCGCCCTTGCCGAATTCGGTGCGGGGCTCGGCGGCGATACGTACCTCGGACACGACAGAACTCCTCAGGATCATCCCCGACGGGGCGGGGAGCGACTACTCGATACGACAGACGCGTTCGTTCGTTGCTCGGTGAAACACCATCCTCAGCCCCCTGGTCAGGGGGCTGCCGTGCACGCGGAGCAGGCCCGCGGGCACGGGGAAACCTCTGTCAAGTCTACTGTCGACGACGGTGAGGCGGGCCACACCCCCGGGTGGGGAGCGTCGCAGCCCCGGCCCGACCGGGGGTGCGACCCGCGCACGGCATGGAGAAGGCGATCGGCGCGGGCGGTCAGCTCTCGAAGAGGCTGGCCACCGAACCGTCGCTGAAGACCTCGCTGATCGCCCGCGCCAGCATCGGCGCGATCGACAGCTGCGTGAGCTTGTCGAACTGCCGCTCCTTGGGCACCGGCAGCGAGTTGGTGATGACGACCTCCGAGATCCGCGAGTTCTGCAGGCGCTCCGCGGCCGGGCCGGACAGCACACCGTGCGTCGCCGCCGCGATGACCTCGCGCGCGCCGTTCTCGAACAGCGCGTCGGCCGCCTTCACGATCGTCCCGGCGGTGTCGATCATGTCGTCCACCAGGATGCAGGTGCGGCCCTGGACCTGACCGACGACCTCGTGCACCTTGACCTCGTTGGCCACGTTCGGGTCGCGCCGCTTGTGGATGATCGCCAGCGGCGCGCCCAGGCGGTCCGCCCACCGGTCGGCGGTGCGCACGCGGCCGGCGTCCGGCGAGACCACGGTCGCGTCGATGCCGGTGACCCGCGACTTCACGTAGTCGGCCAGGATCGGCAGCGCGAAGAGGTGGTCGACCGGGCCGTCGAAGAAGCCCTGGATCTGGTCGGTGTGCAGGTCGACCGCCATGAGCCGGTTGGCACCGGCGGTGCGGAACAGGTCGGTCATCAGCCGCGCCGAGATGGGCTCGCGGCCCAGGTGCTTCTTGTCCTGGCGGGCGTAGCCGAGGAACGGCGTCACCACGGTGATGCGCTTGGCCGACGCGCGCTTGAGCGCGTCGACCATGATGAGCTGCTCCATGATCGACTCGTTGATCGGGTCGGCGTGGCACTGCAGGACGAACGCGTCGCTGCCGCGCACCGACTCCAGGTACCGCACGTAGGTCTCACCGTTGGCGAAGTCCTGGAACCTCGTCGGCACGACGCCCAGACCGAGCTGGTCGGCGACCTCCTGGGCGAGGTCCGGGTGGGTACGCCCGGAGAACAGCTTGAGTTCCTTCTGACCTGCGGCCTTGATGCCGGTCACTTTTCTACATCCCCCACAGAACTGGTGTTCGCCGCTAGCGGCGCTGATCGTCCTCGTCCGCCCGCCGCGCGGCCTCTGCCGCGGGCGTACCCGGACGCTTCCGCCGCACCCACCCCTCGATGTTGCGCTGGGAACCGGCCGAAACCGCAAGCGCGCCGGGTGGGACGTCTTCGCGGACCACGGTCCCGGCGCCGGTGTAGGCGCCGTCGCCGACCGACACCGGTGCGACGAACATGTTGTCGCTGCCGGTACGGGCGTGGTCTCCGATGGTGGTGCGGTGCTTGTTGACACCGTCGTAGTTGACGAACACGGAGGACGCGCCGATGTTGACGCCCGTGCCGATGTCGGCGTCGCCGACGTAGGTCAGGTGCGGGACCTTGGAACCCTCGCCGACGGTGGAGTTCTTCACCTCGACGAAGGTGCCGACCTTGGCGGACTTCTCCAGCACCGCGCCGGGGCGCAGGTAGGCGTAGGGTCCGACCTTGACACCCGCACCGATCACGGCCCCGTCGGCGACCGCGTGGCACACGACGGCGTCGTCGCCGACGGTGGTGTCGGTGAGCAGCGCGCCGGGGCCCACGTGGGCGCCCTCACCGATGGCGGTGCCGCCCCTGAGCTGGGTCTGCGGTTCGATGACGGAGTCGCGCCCGACGCTCACCTCGGCGTCCACCCAGGTGGTGGCGGGGTCGACGACGGTGACGCCCGCGCGCATGAGGTCGGTGAGCAGGCGGTCGTTGAGCAGCCGCCGCGCCTGGGCGAGCTGGACCCGGTCGTTGACGCCCTGGATCTCGACCCAGTCGCGGGCGACGGCGGCGTCGACGCGGTGGCCGTCGCCGCGCAGGATCGCCACGGCGTCGGTGATGTACTCCTCGCCCTTGGCGTTGTCGGTGGACAGGCGGGTGACGACGTCGGCGAGCAGCGCACCGTCGAAGGCGTACATGCCGGAGTTGATCTCGTCGACCGCCCGCTGCTCCTCGGTCGCGTCCGCGTGCTCGACGATCTCGGTGAAGGCGCCATCGGCGTCGCGTACGACGCGGCCGTAGCCGGCGGGGTCGGGGACCTTCGCAGACAGGACGGTGACGGCGTTGCCCCCGGCCTCGTGCGCGGCGACGAGGTCGGACAGGGTCCGGGCGCGGAGCAGGGGGGTGTCGCCGTAGGCCAGGACCACGGTGCCGGACAGGTCGGCGCCCTGGGCCTGGAGGGCTTCGACGGCCATGCGCACGGCGTGGCCGGTCCCGTTCTGCTGTTCCTGCAGTGCGGTGCCCACGTGCGGGGTGGTGTCCTTGAGGTGCTGGGTCACCTGGTCGCGCCCGTGTCCGACGACGACCACGGTGCGCTCCGGCCCGAGCCCGTCCGCGGCGGCCAGGACGTGTCCCAGCATGCTGCGTCCGCAGATCTCGTGGAGGACCTTGGGAAGCCTGGACTTCATACGGGTGCCCTCGCCCGCCGCGAGGACGATGACGGCAGCCGGGCGGCTCACGCTCACTGGCGGAGACTCCTCATGTCGCTGGCGGATGAACTGGTTCTGGGACAGGTTTCCGCACGGGTCTGTGATCCGCACCAGGCCCGTACCGGGATCTGTTCCGTGTCTGCAAAGACTGATCGAGCTGCGATCGGCGTTCGGCGCGGTCACCTGCGCTACCCCACGCGGTCGACGTGGGTGTGTCGGGCGGACTGGTGGATCCCGACGCGCACGCGAACAAACGCGGCCCTCGGCCGACATGGGAAGGATACATGCGCGCGGATGGCGACGAAGGTGCCGGTCACGGACACGGCGGCGGGATCGGGCACACGGGCGGCCCGGGAGGGCGGTCCGACCGGGACCGGCGGGCCGGGGCCGCGCCGACCGGGCCGGAGGTGTGAGATTGCTTGCCGACCGGTACCGCGTCGCGCGGGGTCGGCGTCCTGTGCTCCCGGGGAAGGATTCGAACCCTCACCACAAGGCACCAAAAGCCTGTGTCCTGCCGTTAGACCACCCGGGATGGGAGCGATGAGCCGACGATCCGCCGCACCCCCGCGCGGCTGCAGCGCCGACCGCGGTTCTGCCCGCCGCGGCCCTAGCTTAGCGGCTCGCCCCACTCCGAGCACACTCGTATCGGCCCGGCGGCACCCCCGTCCGCCCGAATCCCACTTGCCAAACCTACGGTGCCGTAGGTTACGGTTGGGTCGCTACCACGCTCACATCACTCCCCGAGCGATCCGGAGCTTTGCGAAACCGGGGTGGGCGAGCAGAGACACCAGGCACGACGAAGTCCGCTGGCCCGATGCCCCAAGCGTCTCGCTTCCGAACGCGTCGGCATGGAGAGCTAGAGTGAGAGGCCAATATGGGAGCCGTGACGTGACGCAAGCGAAGACCCGGTCGCCTCGAAAGCGCATGACCGGCAAGGAGCGCCGGGAGCAGCTGCTCGGCATCGGACGGGAGCTGTTCGCGGAGCGCGGTTTCGACGGGACGTCCATCGAGGAGATCGCCGCCCGCGCCGGCGTCTCCAAGCCCGTGGTCTACGAGCACTTCGGCGGCAAGGAGGGCATCTACGCCGTCGTCGTCGACCGCGAGATGCGCAAGCTGCTGGGCATGGTGGGCGACTCGCTGACGGCCGACCACGCGCGCGGCAAGATCGAGAACGCCGCGCTGGCGCTGCTGCAGTACGTGGAGGAGAGCAGCGAGGGCTTCCGCATCCTCGCCCGCGACTCCCACGCCGCCTCGGGCACCGGCAGCTTCGCCAGCCTGATCAGCGACATCGCCACACAGGTCGAGCACATCCTGGCCGAGGAGTTCCGCGAGCGCGGGTACGACCCCAAGCTCGCGCCGATGTACGCGCAGTCCCTGGTGGGGATGGTGGCGCTGACCGGCCAGTGGTGGCTGGAGGTCCGCAAGCCCAAGCGCGAGGTGGTCGCCGCCCACCTGGTCAACCTGGCGTGGAACGGGCTGTCCAACCTCGACACCAAGCCCCGGCTCGACGTCATGCAGCGGCGTCGGAAGAACGCCTCCTGACCGCTTCCCGTTCGTGCGCCGATCCCGGGAGGAGCGGTCGGCATCGCCGCGGATCCCCCACCGCTCCCCGAGTCGACGCACGAACGCGGAGCATTCGCTGCACTATCTTGATATCGAGAGATAAGCTGTCCGTATGCGCGATGAGGTAGACGGACTGGTCGAGGCGTGGCGCTCGGAGCGCCCGGACCTCGACGTCGAGCCATTACAGGTGCTCAGCCGGGTCTCCCGGCTGGCACGCCACCTGGATCGCGCCCGGCGCAGCGTGTTCACCCGGCACGGCCTGGAGCCCTGGGAGTTCGACGTGCTCGCCGAACTGCGCCGCTCCGGCCCGCCCTACGAGCTCAGCCCCGGCCGGCTGCTGCGCGCCACACTGGTGACCTCGGGGACCATGACCAACCGCATCGACCGGCTCGCCGCCGCCGGCCTGGTCGCCCGCCGCCCCGACCCCGACGACAAGCGCGGCGTACTCGTCCGGCTCTCCGACGAGGGCCGCGAGCGGGTCGACGCCGCCCTCACCGACCTGCTCGGCTACGAGGAGTCGATCCTCGGTGAGGTCCTGCACGCGGACCGTGAACGCCTCGCCGCGCTCCTGCGCCGCGTCCTCGCGCCTCTCGACGAAACGCCCGCCCATCAGCGATCCTGATCGACGGCGGTGTCCGTCCTCTCACCGGGATGCCGCGTTTCCCGGCGCGCCCCCATCGTGACTGGTGAGCGGAGAACATACACGTGCACATGCGCCTGAGTACCGCCCTCGTGGCGGCGTCCGCGCTGCTCGCGGTCGGCTGCTCCGCGGCCGGCGACGCAGCCCCCGACAAGCGCTACTACGTCTCGCTCGGCGACTCCCTCGCCGAGGGCGTCCAACCCGATACCGACGGCCGCGCGCAGGTGACCCCGCAGGGCTACACCGACGCCCTGTTCCGGAGCCTCTACGACCGCGACTCCACCCTCGAACACCGGAGGATGGGCTGCGGCGGCGAGGACACGACCACGTTCACCCACGGCGGCATCCAGCGGTGCGACGAGCGCTACCCCGAACCGTCGCAGCTCGGCGCCGCCGAACGGTTTCTGGAGGACCACCGCGGCAGCGTCGCCCTGGTGACCCTCGACATCGGGGGCAACAACTTCACCGGCTGCGTCGAGGAGGGCGGCGGCGAGGCGGTGGCCGACGTCGACGAGGCGTGCGTAGACGAGGGCCTGGCCCGATTGCGGGAGGAGGTTCCGGAGATCGCCGTCCGCCTGCGCACGGCCGCCGGCCCGGACGTGCAGATCGTCGGGATGACCTACTACAACCCCTACCTCGCCGCCCTGCTGCTGGAGGACGCGGATCCGGACGCGGCGGACACCGCCGATCCGACCCCGCGCGACATCGCCGAGTACGCCGACGACGTTCTCGGGCGGTTGAACGACACCCTGCGCTCCGCCTACGCGGAAGCGGGAATCGACGTCGCGGACGTGGCCGAGGCCTTCGAATCGGAGAACTTCGACGTTCCGCGGGGAAGTGAGAGCGGCCTTCCGGTCAACGTCCGCCGCATCTGCGACTACACCTGGATGTGCGATCCCGAGCGCGGCCCCGACATCCACACCAACCAGGCCGGAGCCCAGCGGATCGCCGAGGTCTTCGGCCAGGTCGTCGTGGCCTTCTGACCCCTCACGCCCACCCCTCCGTTGATCTCGGGAATATTGGGGTATCAGCGCCGATTTTCACCCCAGTATCTCCGAGATCAACGGAGGGGGACTGAGACAGGCGGATATCAGGTGTCGGTCAGCTTCTCCGCCTCCATGAGCCACGCCTCCTCCAGCTCGCCCTTCTCCGCCTCCAGCTTCTTCAGCTCGGCGTCGAGCTCGGCCAGCCGGGCGTAGTCGTCGGCGGCCCGCGCCATGAGATCGTGCAGCTCGGCCTCGCGGGCGGAAATGCGGTCGATACGCCGCTCGATCCGCTGCAGCTCCTTCTGCGCCGCCCGCCGCTCGGCCGCCGAGAGTCCCGGCGCGGGCACGGACGCGGCGGCGCCTTCGCCGAGCCGGCGCTCCCCCGCCGGGCCGTGGACGGGCACCTCTCCCCCGTCGGCCGCGGCCTCCCTGCGGGCCAGGTACTCGTCGATACCGCCGGGCAGGAAGGCGAGCTTCCGGTCGCCCATCAGCGCCAGCACCCGGTCGGTGACGCGCTCCAGGAAGTACCGGTCGTGGCTGACGAGCACCAGCGAGCCGGGCCAGCCGTCGAGCAGGTCCTCCAGCTCGGTCAGCGTCTCGATGTCGAGGTCGTTGGTCGGCTCGTCGAGCAGAATGACGTTGGGCTCGTCCATCAGCAGCCGGAGCAGCTGGAGCCGCCGCCGCTCGCCACCGGACAGGTCCCCGATGGGGGTCCACTGGCGCTCGCCGCGGAAGCCGAAGCGCTCCAGCATCTGGCTGGCGGAGAACTCCTTCTTGCCGATGGTGACGTACTTGCGGATCTCCTCGACGGCCTCCAGCGGCCGCCGGTCCGCGCCCAGTTCGATGAGGGCCTGCGACAGGTGCGCGAGCTTGACGGTCTTGCCATGCCGGACCGAGCCGCCGTCGGGCGCGCGCTCGCCCGCCAGCGCACGCAGCAGCGTGGTCTTACCGGAACCGTTGACACCGACGAGACCGATGCGGTCACCGGGGCCGAGCTGCCAGGTCAGGCGATCGAGCAGCGGCTCGTCCCCGGCGGTGAGCGTCATGTCCAGGGTGTCGATGACCGTCTTGCCCAGCCGGGAACTGGCGAAGCGGACGAGCTCCACGGTGTCGCGGGCGGGCGGCTCGTCGGCGATGAGAGCCTTGGCGGCATCGACCCGGAACTTCGCCTTGGTCGAGCGCGCCCGCGCACCGCGGCTGAGCCAGGCCAGCTCCTTGCGCATGAGGTTCTGCCGCCGCTCCTCGGCCGCGGCGGCCAGGCGCTCGCGCTCGGCCTTCGCCAGGACGTAGGCGGCGTACCCGCCCTCGTACTGCTCGACCCGGCCGCCGACGACCTCCCAGGTGCGGGTGGTGACCGCGTCCAGGAACCAGCGGTCGTGCGTGACGACGACCAGCGCCTCACGGCGCTGCTTCATGTGCCCGGCCAGCCAGGCGATGCCCTCGATGTCCAGGTGGTTGGTGGGCTCGTCGAGGATGATCAGGTCGTGCGTCTCGATGAGCAGCCGTGCCAGGGTGGCCCGGCGGCGCTCGCCGCCCGAGAGGTTGGCCATCGCCCCGCGGAGGTCCCACCCGCTGAGCAGCCCGCGCAGCACATCGCGGGCCCGCGGGTTGCCCGCCCATTCGTGCTCCGCGAGATCGCCCAGCACGTACTCGCCGACGGTGCAGTCCGGGTAGCTGTCCCGCTGGTGCAGGTACCCGACGCGCAGCCCGCGTCCGTGGATCACCCGCCCGGAATCGGGTGCGGTGAGGGCGGCGATCACCGACACCAGGGTGGACTTACCACCGCCGTTGCGGCCGACGACGCCGATCCGGTCGCCTTCGTCCACACCGAGCGAAACATTGTCGAGGAGGACGAGAGGCCCAAAGGCCAGGGAAACATCCTGAAGATTGACGAGATTCATCGTGTACCCATTGTGGGGGCTGGGGGCGGGTGGCCGGGCCACGCCCACCGCACCGGGGGTCGAAGGGGGTCGCCCCCTGGGCAGATACGGATCGTGTACCCATCGTGGGGGCTGGGGGCGGGTGCCCGGGCCACGCCCACCGCACCGGGGGTCGAAGGGGGTCGCCCCCTGGGCAGATACGGATCGTGTACCCATCGTGGGGGCTGGGGGCTGGGGGCGGGTGGCCGGGCCACGCCCACCGCACCGGGGGTCGAAGGGGGTCGCCCCCTGGGCAGATACGGATCGTGTACCCATCGTGGGGGCTGGGGGCGGGTGCCCGGGCCACGCCCACCGCACCGGGGGTCGAAGGGGGTCGCCCCCTGGGCAGATACGGATCGTGTACCCATCGTGGGGGCTGGGGGCTGGGGGCGGGTGCCCGGGCCACGCCCGTGGTGGCACCGGGGGCCGGGCGCACCTTCCCGTCCCCCGGCCCCGCCCCGAGTCACACGAGGAAGAAGTCGCGCGCCGACCTCGCGATGCCGTCGGCGTCCAGGCCGTGGACGCGGTCGTGGTCCGCGGAAGTGCCGTAGATGCGTACCTCGTCGGCGCGGCTGACGCCCAGGGACAGCTGCCGGTGTCGGCGGTCCGACAGCGCGGCGGCGATCTCATGGGCGGAGGTGCCCTCCAGGTACGGCTCGACCATGAGGACGTCGGCTTGCCCCGCCTCCCCGACGAGGCGGTTGAGTCCGGCCCGGTCGAAGGGGCGGACCGTGGCGGTGTAGGCGACGGTGACGTCGAGTTCCCTGGTCGCGGCCAGCACCCGGTCGAGCATCGGCCCGACGGCGAGCACGACGCCCAGGGAGCGCGCGGACCCGGTGCGGATGGGCACGATTCCCTCTCCCACCGGTCGGGCCGCCGCGTTGCCGCGCTCGCTCATCCTCAGGTAGACGCGGTCGTCGGTGCGGAACGCCGCTTCGAGGAGCCGCGCCGCCTCCGTGGCGTGGCCCGGCACGTGCACCGTCCAGCCGGGCAGTGAGTCCATCACGGCGACGTCGCCCGGCGCCATGTGGGTGCGCCCTGCGGACGGGACGTCGTAGGAGCCGCCGTTGCTGACCAGGAGGGCGCCCACGTCCTGGTGGACGAGGTCGAGCTTGATCTGTTCGAAGGCACGCTCGATCAGGAACGGCGCGTAGGTGTGCACGACCGGCCGCATGCCGGTCAGCGCCAGCCCTCCGGCCGTACCGATCATCAGCTGCTCGCGGATACCGACGTTGATGACCCGGTCGGGGTGGCGGGCTGCGGCCCCGGTGAACCGGTCGGCGGAGATGTCGGCGAGCACGACGGCGAGCCTGGGGTCGTCGTCGAGGGCGGCCGTGGTGACGTCGACGAAGGTGTCCCGCATCGGCTGGGGGCCGACGAGCTGCTCCTCCGTGCTGAGCTCGGACTCCCGGTCGGTCGTCGTGGTGGTCGGGGTGGCCATGGCGCTCATCCCTTCGTGTTCACGTGGGCGACCACCACGAGCGGGCGGCCGGGGTGCGGGGTGGTGAAGGCGGAGTGGAGGGCGTCGTGGTCGCGCCCGCTGACGGTGCGGGCGGCCCAGCCCTCGACCTTGAACCGCTCGGCGATGCCGCCGGGCCAGCCGTGGGTGCCGGAGCGGTTGTCGACGGCGATGACGGTGATCCCGTCGAGTCCGAGCCGGCCGGCGGCGGCGATGGCCTCGTGGTTGCTGCCCTCGTCGAGTTCGCCGTCGCCGACGAGGACGAAGACGCGCGGCTTGGTGCGGCCCTGGGCGCGCAGGCCCAGGGCGGTCCCGACGGCCAGGCCCAGCCCGTGGCCCAGGGAGCCGCTGCCGATCTCGACCCCGGGGATCAACACCCGGTCGGGGTGGTATCCGAGCGGGGAGTCGGCGCGCGTCCAGTTTCGCAGTGTCCGGACGTCGATGAAGCCCTTGGTGGCGAGAACGGCGTAGTAGGCCGACGGTCCATGGCCCTTGGACAGCAGGAAGCGGTCGCGGTCGGGGTCGTCGACGGTTTCGGGCGAGATGTCGAGGACACGGTCGTAGAGGACCCACAGCACGTCGAGCGTCGATTCCGACGCGGCCTGGTGCTTCTCGTCTCCGGTCATCAAGCCGATGAGGGCCGGCAGGTCGGCGTAGCGCGAGAGTGTTGTCGTAGCCATGCGGCCAGTCTCAGACCTCAAGTTAACTGGAGGTCAAGCCCGAAAGAGAGAACCCACCCCCGCCGGGATGTGATATGCGCCACCCACCCGCCGTACTGACCATCGGCCAGCTCGCCGAGCGCAGCGGCGTGCCCCGCTCCACTCTGCGCTACTACGAGGACAGGGGGCTCATCCGCAGCGAGCGGACCCCCGGCAACCAGCGCCGATACCCCCGCGGCACACTGCGCCGCCTGGCCTTCGTCTCCGCCGCGCAGCGCGTCGGGCTGACCCTGGACCGGATCCACGAGGCGCTGGCGGCCCTCCCCGACGATCGGACGCCGACGTCGCAGGACTGGGCCCGGCTGTCCGAGCAGTGGCGGGTCGAACTCGACACCAGGATCGACGCCCTGCGGCGGCTCCGCGACCGGCTCTCCGAGTGCATCGGCTGCGGCTGCCTCTCCTTCGACGTCTGCGACCTGTACAACCACGACGACGCCATGGCCGCCCAGGGGCCGGGCGCGCCGCTGCTGAAGCCCGCCGGCGAAGGCGGGCTCTAGCTGCGTCGATCTCGGGGGGTACCGACGGAATTCGCTGCGGGATTCGGTCGATACCCCCGAGATCGACGAGGGCTAGAGGCCGGGTCGGCGGATCACGGTCGCGCCCTCGACGTCGCCCTGCGCCCGCACGGCGCGCTCGCAGACGCCGGACTTCTCCAGGGCTGCGGCGACCGCAGCGGCGCCGCCCTCGTCCTCGGCGAGGAAGGCGCAGGTCGGACCGGAGCCCGAGACGATCGCGCCGACCGCCCCGGCCGCGCGCCCCGTCGCCAGGGTGTCCGCCAGATCGGGGCGCAGGGACAGGGCCGCGCCCTGCAGGTCGTTGCTGAGCGCCGCGCCCAGCCGCCGGGCGTCGCCGGCGGCCAGGGCGGCCATGAGCCGCTCGTCGCCGCGCGGTTCCGGAGCGTCGGGGCGCAGCCGGTCGTACTCGGCGAAGACGGCGGCGGTGGACAGCCCGCCCTCGGCGAGCGCGAACACCCACTCGTAGCGGCCGGGGCTCGGCACGGGGCTGAGGACCTCGCCGCGCCCGGTCCCCACCGCTGTCGCGCCGACGAGGGGGAAGGGCACATCGCTGCCGAGCTCTGCGGCCAGTTCGAGCAGCCGATCCGCCGACAGGCCGGTGTGCCACAGCCGGTCGCACGCCACGAGGGCGGCGGCCGCGTCGGCGCTGCCCCCGGCCATACCTCCGGCGACGGGGATCCGCTTGTTCAGGTGGATGTCGACCGGCCCGGCCCCGGTCGCCTCGCGGGCGACGAGGCGCGCGGCGCGGGCGGCCAGGTTGGTGTCGTCGAGGGGGACACGCTCGGTGTGCGAGCCGAGGTCGCCCGCGACGCTGAGCCGGACGAACCCGCGTCCCGCACGCGAGCGGGCCTCGCTGACGGTAACCTCGTCGAACAGCGAAACGGCGTGAAAGACATTGACCAGATCGTGGTATCCATCTTCGCGCGCCGGCCCCACCGCCAGCTGGAGGTTCACCTTCGCGGGTACCCGTACGGTCACGGCGGTATTAGCGGTCACGAGTCCTAGATCGTAAAGGAACCCCCACCCCTGTGAGCCCACGAACCCGCAATGGGATACTTGTGCGGCTCGCGCGTCACGTCACTGCGGGTTCCCCGGACGCCCCGAGAGGACGTCCCGGTCACGTTTCCACTCCCGGTCGGGTCGTCCTGGACGGCCGGATCAGGGCGCAGTGGCCTGCGCGGGTGGGTATCTGGGCACAATCCCCGCTACCTTGGGGGCCAGACGGAGTGTGGACACCGTCGGGGAGGATCGCTTGCCGTCGGATGGGCTCCCGAAGAACCTGGAACCGCTGGCCGCCGGTGACCCGGCGACCATCGGGCCATACGTGCTGGCCGGGCGGCTGGGCAGCGGAGGAATGGGGACGGTCTATCTCGGCCGTACCCCGGAGAAGGGTGCCCAGGTCGCGATCAAGGTGATCCGGCCGGAGCTCGCCTTCGACGAGGCCACCCGCGCCCGGTTCCACGACGAGATGGAGAACGCCCGCCGCGTCGCCTCCTTCTGCACGGCCAAGGTCCTGGACCACGGCACCTTCGAGAACCGCCCCTACATGGTCACCGAGTACATCGCGGGGACCGCGCTGGCCGAGCACATCGCCGAGCACGGGGCGCTCGACTCCAGCACGCTGCACGGGTTCGCGCTGGGTGTGGCGGCGGCGCTCGCCGCCATCCACAGAGCGGGGCTGGTGCACCGCGACCTCAAGCCGGCCAACGTGCTGCTGTCGCTGTCCGGCCCGCGGGTGATCGACTTCGGCATCGCGCGGGCGATGGACACACGGTCCAACCACACCCAGACCGGCATCGTCATGGGCAGCCCGGGGTGGATGGCCCCGGAGCAACTGCTGGAGGAGCAGGTCACCACCGCGGCCGACATCTTCGCGTGGGGATGCCTGGTGGCGTTCGCCGGAAACGGCACCCACCCCTTCGGCAACGGCGACGCCATGACACTCGGCAAGCGGGTGCTGTTCGCCGAACCGCAGATCGGCAACCTGGACGGCCCGCTCGACCGGCTGGTGCTCCAGGCGCTGGCCAAGGAGCCCGACCGCCGCCCCAAGGCCCAGGACCTGATGCTGGAGCTGGCCGGCGGCGAGGACGACCCGGCGGAGGCCACCGACATGGTGAGCCACGCCCTGCACCAGTCCTGGCGGCCCAACCTGCCGCCGATGCCGCCCATCATGCCGCCGGGCCACCATCCCGGTCCGCCTCCGGTCATGGGCGGGATGCGCCCTGGCGGGCACGGCCCCGCCGCCCCGCCCGCGCACGCTCCCCCGCCCTACCCCCACCCGCAGCACCCCCAGCAGCACCCGCAGCCCCAGCAAGCCCAACCGGCTCAGCAGGCGCCGATACCGCCGACCCACCAGAGCCAGCAGGTGCAGCGCCCGGCGGCCGGTGTGGCCCAGCAGCACCCGGTGCACCAGACCGGCCAATTCCCGGCTCACCAGACGGGGCAGTTCCCGGCGGTCGGCCCGAACCAGACGGGGCCGATTCCGCAGCTCGGCCCGCAGGCGCAGCAGGAGCGGCAGCGCACGGGGCAGACCGGCCCGCGGCGGCCGCAGGCCCAGCCGTACGTGCCACCGGTGCCGCCGCCCCCGCACCATCCGCTCCAGCCGACGAAGCGGCGGATGAAGTGGGTCGCGATGACCGCGGTCATCGCCGTCGCCCTGGTACTGGTGCTGTTCACCGCGCTCACCGTGCTCGGTATCAGCGGGCTGGGCGGCCTGCCCTGGTTCGGACCGGGCAACGGCTCGGCCGAGCAGCAGGAGCCGGGCGCGCAGCAGGACGCGGCCGGAGGCGAGCCCGACCCCGGTGAGCGGAGTCGGCCCACCCGGGGCTCGGACGCCGACTCCCACATGGTGTTCAAGGCACGCGAGTACACGTGCACACCCGACCCCGGCGAGCGGTCCATCCCGAGCCAGGGCACCTACTGCGTGTTCACTCTGCTCGTGGAGAACACGTCGGACCGGACGCTCAGGCTCGACCACGACTGGCAGGAGCTGAAGGATCACGCGGGGCCCCCGTATGCGGCGGAGCCGCCGCTGGGGTCGGAGGCCGACGCGCCGCTGTGGCACCCGGTGCAGGCCGGCAAGGCGGCCGAGGGCCGGGTCGTGTTCTTCGTGGAGGACGAGAACCTGCTGGACTCCGCCGAGCTCGTGCTGCGCAGCCAGCAGGAGAGCGAACCCGCGGTGATCCCGGTCGACGACATCCCGCGCAGCGCCTGAACGCCTGGCCGCACTCCGTCCGATGATCTCGAAAGGACGGTTCGGATTCACGACGGAATCCGAACCGTCCTTTCGAGATCATCGGAGGTCGGACGGCGCGCGGGAAGGGTCAGGAGGCGCGGGTCGGCGCATGCTCGGCGATGCGGGCGAACTCCACCACGTCCAGGGCTTCGCCGCGGGCCGAGGGGTCGACCCCGGCGGCCCGCAGGGCGGCCTCCGCGGCCGGTGCCGACCCGGCCCAGGAGGACAGGGCCGAGCGCAGCGTCTTGCGGCGCTGCGCGAACGCGGCGTCGATCACCGCGAACACCTGCTCACGGGAGGCGGTCGCGCTCGGCGCGGGCCGACGGCGCAACTCGACCAGGCCGGAGTCGACGTTGGGAGCCGGCCAGAAGACGTTGCGGCCGACGGCGCCCGCGCGGCGCACGTCGGCGTACCAAGCGGCCTTGGCGGAGGGCACGCCGTAGGTCCGGCTGCCCGGACGGGCGGCGAGCCGGTCGGCCACCTCCGACTGCACCATCACCAGGCCGCGCCGCAGCGACGGCAGCAGCTCCAGCAGGTGGAGCACGACCGGAACGGCGACGTTGTAGGGCAGGTTGGCGACCAGCGCGGTCGGCGCGGGGCCGGGGATCTCGTCGACGCGCATGGCGTCGGCGGTGACGACCCGCAGGCGGTCGGCGAGGTCCGGGGCGTACTCGCCGACGGTGGCGGGCAGCGCCTCGGCGAGCCTGGGGTCGATCTCGACCGCGGTGACCTGGCGGACGTGCGGGAGCAGCGCCAGCGTGAGCGACCCGAGACCGGGACCCACCTCCAGGACGACGTCGTCCGCTCCGACCTCCGCGACCCGTACGATCCGGCGCACGGTCCCGGCGTCGATGACGAAGTTCTGGCCGAGCGTCTTGGTCGGCCGGACTCCGAGGCGGTCGGCGAGCCGCCGCACGTCGGCCGGGGTGAGCAGGCGGGTGGAATCGGGTATCTCAGCGTGGGTCACCCACATATCTTGCCAGGCCGCCGGGGCGGGGTGGCCGCTCCGCGGCATGGCGCATCCGGCTCTCGACCCGCACAATGGGAATCCACCCAAAACCGAATGAGATTCGAATCAGGCTCAGTGGAGGCTAACCGATGGGTCCCCTCAACGGCGTCCGAGTCGTGGAGTTCGCCGGTATCGGCCCCGGTCCGATGGCCGCGATGCTCCTCGCCGACCTCGGCGCCGACGTCATCCGGCTAGACCGGCCCGCCACCGCCGACGCGGTGCGTGCGGGCGCGCCCCGCCCGC
This sequence comes from Nocardiopsis mwathae, assembly GCF_014201195.1. Lineage (NCBI taxonomy): Bacteria > Bacillati > Actinomycetota > Actinomycetes > Streptosporangiales > Nocardiopsidaceae > Nocardiopsis > Nocardiopsis mwathae. Next base: position 4,127,360 of record NZ_JACHDS010000001.1, read on the forward strand.
ACATGGCCTCCGGACGCCCGATCCTCGGGGTCGACCTCAAGTCCGAGGAGGGCGTCGCCACCGCGCGCCGCCTGGTCGCCGCCGCCGACGTGCTGCTGGAGGGCTACCGCCCCGGCGTCATGGAGCGGCGGGGGCTCGGTCCCGACGAGTGCCTCGGCCTCAACCCGCGGCTCGTCTACGCGCGGATGACCGGGTGGGGGCAGGACGGGCCGCTCGCCGAGCGCGCCGGACACGATATGAACTACATCTCGCTGAACGGGACCCTGCACTCCATCGGCCGCCGCGGCGGGCCGCCGCTGCCCCCGGTCAACCTGCTCGGCGACTTCGGCGGCGGCACCATGTTCGTCGTCACCGGCATCCTCAGCGCCCTCGTGGAACGGCAGTCCTCCGGCCGGGGCCAGGTCGTGGACGCCGCGATGGTCGACGGCAGCGCCTTCCTGGCCTCGATGATGTACGAGGACCGCGAGCGCGGGATGTGGACCGACGAGCGCGGCACCAACTACCTCGACACCGGGGCGCCCTGGTACGACGTCTACGAGTGCGCCGACGGGCGGCACATCTCCGTCGGCTGCATCGAGCCGCAGTTCTACGCGGCGTTCCTGGCGGGGATCGGGCTGGCCGAGGCCGACCTCCCGGACCAGTGGGACCGCGACCGCTGGCCCGAGCTGCGCGAACGCTTCGCCGAGGTGCTGCGCACCCGTACCCGCGACGAATGGGCCGACACCTTCGCCGACACCGACGCCTGCGTCCAGCCGGTCCTGTCCATGCCCGAGGCCGCCGACCACCCGCACGTGCGGGCCCGCGGCGCGGTCGTCCGCAAGGGCGACCGCCTCTACCCGGGCCCGGCCCCCCGCTTCAGCCGCACCCCCGGAACCGCCACGCGCGACCCCGACCACCCGGAACCCGCCCTGGACGACGTCCTCACGTCCTGGGGCGTCGACCCCCGGCCGTGACCAGGGCGGCCGGCGGCGATCCGTCCGTCCTGCCCCGTCGGCCGCCCTGAGCGCCGCGGGGTCAGTCCAGGCCGAAGGCGCGCTTGGCGTTGGCGGCGACCGACGTCGCCAGGTCATCCTCGTCCAGGCCCTTGACCCCGGCCAGGGCGCGCAGGGTGTGCGGAACGAGGTAGGGGGCGTTGGGGCGGCCCCGGTAGGGCTTGGGGGTGAGGAACGGGGCGTCGGTCTCCACCAGGATCAGGTCGGCCGGGGCGACCGCGGCCGCGTCGCGCAGCGACTGGGCACTGGCGAAGGTGACGTTGCCCGCGAAGCTCATGAAGTAGCCGTTGTCAGCGCACACCCGGGCCATGTCGGCGTCGCCGGAGAAGCAGTGGAAGACCACCCGGTCCGGGGCGCCCTCCTCCTTGAGGACGCGCAGGACGTCGTCGTGGGCGTCGCGGTCGTGGATCATCACGGCCAGCCCGTGCCGCTTGGCGATGTCGATGTGGCGCCGGAACGACTCCTGCTGCGCCGCGACCCCCTCCCCGCCGGTGCGGAAGTAGTCCAGGCCGGTCTCGCCCACCGCCCGCACCTGCGGCAGCGCCGCCAGCCGGTCGATCTCGGCGACGGCCTCCTCCAGCCCGGCCATGCCCGCGGCCGCGCGCACCTTGCCGGCCCAGTCGGTGTCGTCGACCTCGACGCCCTCGGCGCCGTCGCCGTGCACGATGCGCGGGGCCTCGTTGGGGTGCAGGGCGACCGCGGCCCAGACGGCGGGGTGCTCGGCGGCCACCCGGGCCGCCCACTGCGAGGAGGCGACGTCCACGCCGACCTGGATCAGCGGGGTGACCCCCACCGCCTCGGCGGCGGCGACGATCTCACCGACGTCCGGGTCCTGCATGTCCATGTGGGTGTGGCTGTCGGCGACGGCCACGCGCAGCGGCTCGGGCGCGGGCGGCGGGGTCGCGGCGTTGCGTTCGCGGACGGCCTTGCCACTGCGTTTGCCCATCGGTCCGGTTTCCTCTTTCCCTCTGCGTTCTTCCACCCGGCGCGCACGCCTCCGGCGGACCGCTCCGGTACAACAACGGTCCGCCGGTGATTGTTCTCCGAGGCCCGCCCGGGCACCCGGGCGGGCCCTGGCGCGTCAGCCCGCGGCCGCTTCCAGGCGGGCCAGTTCCTCGTCGACGACGCTCTGGTCGAGCTTGGCGAACAGCGGCTTGGGGGGCGACAGCGGGGTGCCGGGGACGATCGGGACGGACGCCCAGGTCGCCTCGTTGTCCGCGTAGTCGCCGGTGATGACCGGGTAGGAGGTCGACTCACTCCCACCGCCGATGGTGTCCACGCCCTCGTCGATGCGCGGCATGCCCGACCAGACGCCGGTGCCGCCCAGCATCGCGTACACCTTGTTGGACGACTCGGGCAGGAACGGGGTCAGCAGCGTCTTGGCGTCGCTGACGAGCTGCAGCGCGACGTGCAGCACCGTCGCCATCCGCTCCGGGTCGGTCTTCTTCAGCGCCCACGGGGCCTGGTCGGAGATGTACTTGTTGGCCTCGGCGACGGTGCGCATGGCCTCCTGCAGGGCCGCTTTGAACCGGGACCGGTCCAGGTGCTCGCCGACCACCGCGAACGCCGCCTTGGAGTGGTCGAGCACGCGGCGGTCCTCGTCGGTGAGCTCTCCGGCCTCGGGGATCGCGCCGAGGTTCTTCACCGCCATCGAGATGGACCGGTTGACCAGGTTGCCCCACGCCGCGACGAGCTCGTCGTTGTTGCGGCGCACGAACTCGGCCCAGGTGAAGTCGGTGTCCTGGGTCTCCGGACCGGCCGCGACGATGTAGTAGCGCAGCGCGTCGGCGGAGTAGCGCTCCAGGAAGTCGCGGACGTAGATGACCACGCGCCGCGACGAGGAGAACTTGCGGCCCTCCATGGTGAGGAACTCGCTGGCCACGACCTCGGTGGGCAGGTTCATCGCACCCAGCGTCCCGGGCAGGCCGCCGCGGTCTCCGCGCCCGTTGTAGCCGAGCAGGATGGCCGGCCAGATCTCGGAGTGGAAGACGATGTTGTCCTTGCCCATGAAGTAGTAGGACTCGGCCCCCTCCGCCTGCCACCAGCGGCGCCACGCCTCCGGGTCGCCGGTGCGCTTGGCCCACTCGATGGCGGCCGACAGGTAGCCGATGACCGCGTCGAACCACACGTAGAGGCGCTTGTTCTCGTTGTCGCTCCAGCCCTCGACAGGGATCGGTACACCCCAGTTGAGGTCGCGCGTGACCGCGCGCGGCTGCAGGTCGTCGAGGAGGTTGAGGGAGAACTTCAGGACGTTGGGGCGCCACTGGCCGGACTTGGACCGCAGCCACTCCCCCAGCACCTCGGTGAACGCGGGAAGGTCGAGCATGAAGTGCTCGGTGTCGACGAACTCCGGAACCTCGCCGTCGATCTTCGAGCGCGGATCGATCAGGTCGATGGGGTCGAGCTGGTTGCCGCAGTTGTCGCACTGGTCGCCGCGCGCGCCGTCGTAGCCGCAGATCGGGCAGACACCCTCGATGTAGCGGTCGGGCAGGGTGCGCCTGGTCGTCGGGGAGACGGCGCCCTTGGTGGTGCGGGTGAAGATGTAGCCGTTCTCATAGAGCCCGGTGAACAGCTCCTGGGCGACGGCGTAGTGGTTGCCCGTGGTGGTGCGGGTGAACAGGTCGTAGGAGAGCCCGAGCGCGACGAGGTCTTCGACGATGACCTTGTTGTACCGGTCGGCCAGCTCGCGGGCCGAGACGCCCTCCTTGTCGGCCAGCACCTGGATGGGGGTGCCGTGCTCGTCGGTGCCGCTGACCATGAGCACGTCGTGGCCGGACATTCGCTGGAACCGAGCGAAGACGTCGGAGGGGACTCCGAACCCGGATACGTGCCCAATGTGGCGGGGCCCGTTGGTGTAGGGCCAGGCCACCGCGGTCAGGATGTGGCGTTTCGACGACATGCCCCAAGCCTAAAGGGCAAGGGGTGCGGCTTCGCACCGCATTTCCCCGCGGCGTCGCGGTGTCCATTCGTTTCCGCACCTCGATAGTGTGTGTTTCGGAACTCTTGTATGCGACACGCGAGGTGACCGGCACGTCCGGTGGTCCGACGAAGGCGGTGGTCATCACGGTCTCCCGTGTCCTGGCCATGCTGCTCGTGGCCGCAGCGCTGCTGCTCGGCGCGCCGCTGCAGTCGGCGGCCGCCGCCGGCTCGATCCCGGCCTCCCTGATTCCGGCGGGCCGGGCCGTCGCCATGCCCGGACCCGACGCCGAGGAGGCGCAGCCGCGCACCTGCCGCGTCGCCGGCACCGCGTCGGCGACGGCGGCATCGACGTCCGCGGGCGGCACGCACACCGCCGAGCACCCGCGGCACGACACCGAGGTCGTCGCACCGGCGATGCCCGTGTGGAAGGGCGACCACCGCCCCGCCCTGCGGGACATGCCCGACGTCTACGCCCCGGGCACGCCGCAGCTGCCCGACATCGGCGAGGCGTGGGGGCGCGCGCCCCTGCCCTCGTCGGCGCGGATGCCGGACCATGCCGACACGTGCTCCCTTCCGCTGGGTCGGGCACCGCCTCTCAGCGCACGCGCGTGAACTCCGCTCTCACGTGACCCGGCGCTCGCCGTCGGGCCCATCCGTCGTTCTTCATTCGCATATCCCTGAGAGGTACCCGTCTTGTCCACTCAAACGGGAGCCGGTGCACGCTGGGCGCGTGGCATCATCTCCCTGGTCATCGTGCTCGGCGCCTTCGCCGCCGCATGGTTCATACCGCCGAAACTGGGGCTCGACCTCAGCGGCGGTACCCAGATCGTCCTGCAGACCGAGGACGGCGCCGACGGCACTCCCGCCGACGCCGACAACACCGACAAGGTCATCGAGGTGCTCCGGCAGCGCATCGACAGCCTCGGTGTCAGCGAGGCGACGATGTCGCGCTCCGGCTCGGACCGGATCATCGTCGAACTTCCCGGTGTTCAGGACCCGACCGAAGCCGCCGACATCCTCGGCCAGACCGCGCAGCTGACCTTCCACCCGGTCCTTGGCGTCGCCCCCGCGGGCGGCGGCGGACCCGGTGTGGCCCCGCCCGGCGGTGACGAGGCCCGCGCCCCGTCCGACGCGGCCGACGAGGCCAAGCCCCCGGCGGAGCACGACACCGGCGCCGGTCCCGACGAGGACGGCATCTCCCAGGAGCAGCTGCAGGAGATGCTCCAGGGGCAGCAGGGCCAGCCGCCGGGCGGCGGCGGACAGCCGGCCGAGAACCCCGACGACGTCAAGCTGACGCTCCCCGACGACCAGGGCGAGCAGCTGCAGCTCGGCGACACCGCGATCCGGGGCGACAAGGTCTCCAGCGCCTCGGCCGTCCTCGACGCCACGACGCAGACCCAGTGGCAGGTCGACGTCGCGTTCCGCGGCGACGGCCGCGACCAGTGGCGTGAGCTGACCGGACAGGCCGCCTGCAACCCGATGGGCGACCCCAAGCGCCGGGTGGCCATCGTCCTGGACGACAAGATCATCTCGGCCCCCGAGGTCAACCAGGACGTGGCCTGTGAGACCGGCATGTCCGGCGGGTCCACCACCATCACCAGCTCCGCCTTCACCAAGGAGACCTCCAACGAGCTGGCGGTCCTGATCGAGGGCGGCTCGCTGCCGCTGCCGGTCCAGGAGATCCAGCGCCAGACCGTCGGCCCGACGCTGGGCGCCGACGCGATCAAGGCCAGCTTCATCGCCGGCGGTGTCGGCATCCTGCTGACCGCCATCTACATCTGCCTGGCCTACCGCTTCGTCGGTTTCCTCGCCTCCGTGGCGCTGGCCTGCTACACGCTGATCGCCTACGCGGCGCTGGTCGCGCTGGGGGCGACGCTCACCTTGCCGGGCCTGGCCGGGTTCGTGCTCGCGATCGGTATGGCGATCGACGCCAACGTGCTGATATTCGAACGAGCGCGGGAGGAGTACCAACACCAGCAGAAGGTGTACGACTCCAACAAGTCGGCCGGGATGATCGACGCCACCGAGGCGGAGACCGAACAGGCGGAGGCCGGGGTGCTGTCCCGGCGCCGCCGCCGGGCGATCCCGCCGAACCTGCAGAAGGCGTTCGTCACCGGTTCGCAGAAGGCGTGGAGCGCCGTCATCGACACGAACATCACGACGCTCATCGCGGCGGCGCTGCTGTTCTTCCTCGCCTCCGGCAACGTCCAGGGCTTCGGTGTCACGCTGGGCCTGGGCACGCTGGCGTCGATGATCTCGGCTCTGGTCATCGCGCGTGTGTTCGTGGAGTGGGCGGTCCGCCGCAAGATCGTCCGCAAGCACCCCGCGATCAGCGGTATCTCCAAGATCAGCGGTGTGCGCGCCTGGCTGACGCGCCGCAACCCGAACCTGATGGGCATGCGCAAGGCGTTCCTCATGGTCGCCGGGGTGGTCGTGGTGGTCGCGGTCGCCGGTGTGCTGATCCGCCCGCCGAACTTCGGTGTGGAGTTCACCGGTGGCCGGGTCATGGACTTCACCACCGAGCAGACCATCAGCGTCACCGATGCCCGCCAGGCGGTGTCCGATGCCGGATTCCCCAGCGCGGTGGTCCAGGCGTCGGGCGACGGCGACATCGCGGTGCGCACCGGTCCGATCAGCGACGCCGACGCGGAGACGATCCAGAACGCCATCGGCGACGAGGCCGGGGCGACGGAGCGCATCAGCGACGAGAAGATCGGCCCGAGCATGGGCAACGAGCTGCGGAACAAGGCGCTGATCGCGCTCATCGCCGCGCTCGCGCTGCAGATGATCTACCTGGCCTGGCGGTTCCGCTGGTCGTTCGGCCTGGCCACAATGGTGTCGCTGGCGTTCAACCTGGCCGTGGTCATCGGTCTGTTCTGCTGGCTGGGCAAGCCGATCGACGGCGTGTTCCTGGCCGCACTGCTGAGTGTCATCGGCTTCACGGTCAATGACGCGGTGGTCGTGATGGACCGTATCCGCGACGAGTGGGCACGAGATAGCAAGTCCGGGTTCGTCTCGATCACCAACACGGCCATCCTGCACACGCTGCCGCGAACGGTGAACACGACCATCGGCGGTGTGTTCATCCTGGCCACGCTTGCGGTCTTCGGCGGTTCCTCGCTGCGGGACTTCTCGATCGCGATGCTGGTGGGTCTGATCACCGGTGTGCTGTCCACGATCATCGTGGCGTCGCCACTGGCGATCTGGCTGCAGAGGTTCGACAAGACCGACCCGCCGCACGTGCAGCGGGAGAAGAAGGCCAAGCAGCGCCGGGAGGTGCGCAGCGCACGGGAGCAGAGCGACGGCGCGGTCGTCTGACCGGGTCGCGCGACGCGAGGGGGGCTCCCGGCGGACTCCGTTCCGCCGGGAGCCCCCTTCTTTTCCGATGGTCGCGGGAGAGGGCCGTCGGGTCAGCGGTGGACGGCGTCGTAGACCTCGCGCTTGGGCAGCCCGAGTGCCTTGGCCACCTCCTGGATGGCCTGTTTGCGGGGCACCCCCTCGCCCTCGCGTTCGGCGACGGCCGCGGCCAGGTCGGCGGGTTCGCGGGGGACCGCGCCCGGGACGGCGCCGCCCACGACGAGGGTGATCTCCCCGCGCACCTCACCGCTCGCCCACTCGGCGAGCTCGGCCAGCGGGCCGCGGCGCACCTCCTCGTAGGTCTTGGTGAGTTCCCGGCACACCGCCGCGGGGCGGTCCGGGCCGAACGCCTCGGCCATGGCCCGCAGCGTCGCGGCCAGCCGGTGCGGGCTCTCGAAGAAGACCATGGTGCGGCGCTCCGCGGCCAGCTCGGCGAGTCGCCCGGCCAGTCCCTTGCGCGGTGGGAAGCCCTCGAAGCAGAAGCGGTCGGTCGGCAGCCCGGACAGCACCAGCGCCGTGGTGACGGCCGACGGGCCGGGGATGGCGGTGACACGCACCCCCGCCGCCACGCAGGCGGTCACCAGGCGGTAGCCGGGATCGGAGACGCCCGGCATCCCGGCGTCGGTCACCACCAGGACGTCCCGCCCGGCGCGCAGCTCGTCGAGCAGCTCGGCGGCACGGCGGGTCTCGTTGGCATCGTAGTAGGACACGACCCTGGCACCGCTCTCGCCGCCCAGCCGGACGTCGAGCCGGGAGGCGAACTGGCGCAGCCGCCGTGTATCCTCCGCCGCGATGATGTCCGCGTCGCGAAGCGCGTCCAGGAGGCGCGGCTGCGCGTCGCCACTGTGGCCGATGGGTATTCCCGCCAGCGTCAGCGTCCCGTACTCTGTGGCACTCGCGTCACCCGCGGTGGCCCCTTCGGTCACTTTTCACCCGATCCATAAGCGCTACGGTTGGCTTGCCCCTCCGTCGGCGGACGGATCGGCGCCTGCAACCATCTCCGAACCAACTCTATGAGCGAGATGACCACAACAGCACCCGAAGTCGCACCCGAACCGGCACCGACCTCGAAGGACTCCGTCCGCGCGCGGCTGGTGCCGCCGATGCCGCAACCGGCCTGGGCGGGGTGGCTCGGTGCCGTCCTGGTGGCGCTGTTCGCCGGTGTGCTCCGCTTCGTCCGGCTGGGCGACCCCGGCCAGATCTACTTCGACGAGACGTACTACGCCAAGGACGCGTTCTCGCTGTGGCGGTTCGGCTACGAGCACGAGACGCTGGAGAACGCCGACCAGGTGCTGGCCCAGGGCGGCAAGGAGATCTGGACGGGCGGCGGCGACTTCGTCGTGCATCCGCCGCTGGGCAAGTGGATGATCGCCCTGGGCGACCACATGTGGGGGCTGCTGCCGTTCGGTGAGTCGATGACCCCGGCCGGGTGGCGGGTGGCGGCGGCGGTGATCGGCGCGCTGTCGGTGCTGCTGCTGGTGCGCCTGGCGCTGCGGATGACCCGGTCGTGGTTGCTGGGCTGCACGGCGGGGCTGATCATGGCGCTCGACGGCCTGCACTTCACCATGAGCCGGATCGCCATGGTGGACATCTTCCTGACGTTCTGGATCCTGGCCGGCTTCACCTGCCTGGTGATCGACCGCGACCGGACGCGTGCCCGGCTGGGTGAGCTGGCCGACGCCGGGCATACCGCCGTGGGCTATCTCGGGATGCGCTGGTGGCGGCTGGCGGCCGGGCTGTGCTTCGGCCTGGCGATCGGCACCAAGTGGTCGGCGCTGTTCTACCTGGCGGCGTTCGGGCTGCTCACGGTGGCGTGGGACTACGGGGCGCGGCGCGGTATCGGGCAGCAGGGCGCGGGGTGGCGCTGGTTCGTCTACGACGCGGTCCCGGCGTTCTTCCAGACGGTGGGTGTGGCCGCGGTGGCCTACGTCGCCACGTGGACGGGCTGGCTGGTCACCTCGGGCGGTTACGACCGGGGCTGGGCGGCCGAGCGCACCGGCGGCGTGCTGGACGGGCTGCCGGCGTGGGTGCGCGGGCCACTGGACGCGATGGCCAGCCTGGCGCACTACCACTCCGAGATGCTGGGCTTCCACACCCACCTCTCGGCGCCGCACGACTATGCGTCCCAGCCGTGGGAGTGGCTCATCATGCGCACCCCGGTCGCGTTCTACTACGACGGCGAGGGGACCGGCTGCGGCGCGGCGAAGTGCTCCTCGGCGATCCTGGGGATCGGCACCCCGGCGGTGTGGTGGCTGAGCATCGCGGCGCTGGCGGTGATGGTCGGCTGGTGGGTGATCTACCGGGACTGGCGCGCGGGGGCCGTGCTGCTGGGTGTGGCGGCCGGGTGGCTGCCGTGGTTCGCCTACCCGGACCGGACCATGTTCGTGTTCTACGCGCTGCCGATGCTGCCGTTCCTGGTGCTGGCGATCGTCCTGGCGCTGGGGTTGATCATGGGGGCCGGGGAGAGCAGCCCGCGGTATTCACCGTGGATCCGCGTGGTCGGCGGTGTGGTGTTCGGTGTGGTGCTGCTGGTCATCATCGCCGACTTCGCGTTCATGTACCCGGTACTGAGCGCGGAGACGATCCCCTACGACGAGTGGGCCAAGCGCATGTGGTTCCCGACCTGGATCTACGGGAGTGGCGGGCCGTCGTGAGCCGCCGCGGCCCGGGGAGGACCGAATACCCATTAGTGCGTCACCAGCGGAAAATCAACAAGGGGGCCACCCCTAATTGGCCAGAGTTCGACCACTCCGATTTCCTGCCGGGAAAGTCTCGGCAACCGCCGTATACGGCTGGTAGTGTCGTGCTCCGGTTGCGGTTGTGGTTTCCACGGATGCCTAAGGCGCCTCGCGGAACTAACACATGGGCGCTGGTCATTTGGGTGGAAACCCCCGGGGGCGGCGTCCGGCAACCCGGGGCCAGCAGGGTGCGGCCCCGTTTGTAGTCCCCAAAGGGAGAGCAGATGGCTCAGGGCACCGTGAAGTGGTTCAACTCTGAGAAGGGTTTCGGGTTCATCGCCGTTGAGGGCGGCGGCCCGGACGTGTTCGTTCACTACTCGGCGATCGCGGGTACCGGCTTCCGGAACCTGGAAGAAAACCAGCATGTCGAGTTCGAGATCACGCAGGGCCCCAAGGGCCCGCAGGCGTCCAACGTCGTCACGGTCTAGGACTGTGGAGCAGTTGTAGTCTCGCCTGAAACGTTCCTCGGCCCTTCGCCCGTGAGCCGGGCGAAGGGCTGTTGTGTGGGGGGCGGGTGGTCGGGTGGGCCCGCCACCGGCCGACGGCAGGGCCGACCCGTCCTCAGCGGGCGATCTCGCGGTCGGCGTCGGGGTCGGGGCGGCCGCCGAGTTCCCGCACGCGCTCGTCGAGGACCGCCACCTGGTCGCTGAGCGCCTCGATCTTGGCCATGAGCTGGTCGTGCAGGCGCTGCTCGATCTCCTGGTCCTCCTCCCAACGCCCCTTGTCGACCTCGCCCTGCAGCGACGTGACGATGACACCGATGATCAGGTTGAGCACCACGAATGCGCTCACCACGATGACCACCACGAAGTAGATCCACGCGAGGGGCGCCTGGTCGATCACGGCGTCGGAGACTTCGGGCCAGTCCTCGGTGGTCAGCAGGCGGAACACGGTGTACAGGGAGATGCCGACATTGTCGAAGAACTCGGGGGCGATGTCCTTGAAGAGGTTGGCGCCCATCACCGCCGACGTGTAGATGATGACGAAGAGCAGGGCGATGACCGTGCCGAGTCCGGGCACTGCCCGGAACAGCGCGTTGACAATGGTGCGCATCTGCGGGATGACGCTGATGAGCCGGAGCAGACGAAGCGTCCGGACAACGGAGAACCCCGAGGTGGTCGGAATGAGCGAGACACCGACGACGATGAGATCGAACCAGTTCCACGGATCGCGGAAGAACGCCCATCCGCGCGCGGAGAATTTGAGCAGCAGTTCGACGACGAAGAAGCCCACGAAGATGTGTTCGGCCGCCAGGAAGGCGCTCCCATGGGTGGCGGTGTGCCCCTCATAGGTCTGCAGGCCGAGGACCAGCCCGTTGAGGACGATCATCACGATGACGGTGTTCTGGAACCCACTGTGGTCGACGAACCGGCGGACACCGCCCCGGAGCGCACCCACGGACATCTATTCCCCCTTCACCCCGGGCACCGCGGATCTTCCACGGGCAAAGGCCCCAAGCCAACCAGCCAACCCTAATGCCCGCTGTGGCGCGCGCGGAGGCGTGCGCCCACATTCCCCACGAGGCGCCTAGACTCCTAACGGTTTTGGTATACGCGGGAGGTGTGAGAAGCGTGCTGGCATGGCTCGGCGGAGCCTGGTGGCGGCCGCACGCGGCAGGGGCCGCCGTCGCCGCGTTCCTGCTCGCCCTGATAACCGTGCAGGTCATCGGGCACGGTCCGGTCACCGCGGTCGACGCACCGGTGCACGCGTACTTCGACCCCCGCGAGCCCGAGGGCGCGCTGCACGCACTGGCGGTGGCCGGTGCCCGGCTCGGCCAGCGGGCGGTCACCATCCCCCTGTTGGCGGCCGCCGCCGTCTGGGCAAGCCTCCGGTGGCGCGATCCGCGTCCGATTGTGGCCACGGTCACCGGCCTGGGCGCGCTGGCCCTGGTGGGCACGGTGCTCAAGGTGTACGTGGGGCGGACCCCGCCCGTGCTGGACGTGGACGTCGTCAACGCCGGCATCGACAACGTCACCGCCTGGCTGACCTCGCTGGCGACCTTCGGCGCCACGCCCTTCGACGGCTTCGTCTCCTACCCGTCCGGGCACACCGCCAACGCCGCCCTGACCTTCCCGCTGCTCGCCTGGCTGCTGTTCGGGCCCTACGGCGTGCGCCCCGGGGCGGTGGCGCTGCGCCGCGCCCTGCTGTGCTCGCTCGTTCCGGTGGTGCTGGTGGGGTCGATGATGGTCGTGCTGGACTACCACTGGGTCAGCGAGGTCCTGGGCGGGGCCGCTCTGGGCGCCGCGCTGGCCCTGCTCAGCCGACTGGTACTGGGTTCCGGGACGGCGCGCGGCACGGAGGCGGTCGCGCGGGCGGCACCGGCCTCCCCTGTCCGGGTACCGCGGAAGAGCGGTTAACCTGCATAAGAGGTCGACGGCAGCCGACGGAATCGGTCAGTCAGAAGGGGGAGGCATGTTCAACATCAGCGGGGGTGAGTTCCTCGTCCTGGGTGCCCTCGCGCTGTTGATCTTCGGCCCCGACCAGCTGCCGAAGGCAGCGGCGCAGATCGGGCGGGTGCTGCGGCAGCTGCGCACCATGGCCGACAGCGCCAAGGACGACCTTCGCGAGGGTCTGGGACCGGAGTTCAAGGACTTCGACGTGCAGGACCTCAACCCCAAGCGGTTCGTGCAGAAGCACTTCTGGGAGGCCGGCGAGGACGAGGGCGCGGGAAGCCGCCCGGTCTCGCAGCTGAACGGCAAGCGGCCGCCCTTCGACCCCGAGGCGACCTGAGCGCGAAACCTTCGCACCGGTCGCACCGGTCGCACCACCGCGCGGCCCGTCGGCGGCGACGGGGGTCAGCCGAACATCAGCACCAGGAACAGGCCGAGCGCCAGCAGGATCACCGACCCGACCATGATGATCGGGGAGCCCAGGGTCGCGATGAGCAGTTCGGCCGCCAGCGAGCCGCCGAGCGCCGCGGCCGCCCACGGCCAGCGCGCGGTGGCCTCCCAGTCGTTGCGCCGCTCCCGGTGGACGGTCACGGCTGCGGCGATCCCGACCAGCGCCCAGAAGGCCAGGTGCCAGTAGACGCGGGTGACCTCCTCGATGTAGTCGGCCCAGCTGCCCAGGAACATGACGAACAGGACGGTGCCGGCCACCAGCCGCCAGCGGTGGCGGGTCTGCAGGGCCGGGATGGCCTTGCTTCGGGCCGGGGTCGCGCGACGGAACCGCTCGGCCGCCAGGGGCGTATCGCCCCCGCGCTCCTCTTCGGGTTCCTCGGCACGCTCCATGGGGTGGGTCGGGTCCGTCGGCTCCGTCGGCACCTCGGGGAGGTGGTAGCCGCCGGCGGCCTCCCCTTCGGGGTACTCGCGGCCGCGGGCGCCAGGGGACCGCGGGGGACGGTCGGGGGTGGGGTCGTCGGGGAATCCGGGCACGGTCGGCGCCCCTCTCTCCATGTCTCACCCGGGGGTGGGGGTCATGCCGGGTGACTACCCGGAGTCGCCGCCGGAGAACCGTTGCCGATCCCTTCCGTCTTCGGCCGTCCCCCACCCCGCTGACCGCGGCGGGCCGCCCCGGGGCAGCCTGGGGCAGCCCGGGGCGGGATGGGGCGCGGCTACGGCCGCCCCGCACCCGAGTAGTACCTGCGGTCCTCGCGCCGGTCGACCTTGGCGTCGCCGGTCAGCGGGCGGAACCGGACGACCTGCGGGTCGTGGTCGCTGACCTGGTCGTGGAACTCGGAGTTGGTCCGCACGATCCGGTAGCGGGCACGATCGGCCGCGGCCCCGCTGAGCAGCATGTGGTCCAGCATCTGGGAGTTCCCGTCGAAGACGTAGTTGTACCGCTCACCGGCGGGAAGCTCCAGGGCCGGGTTGTCCAGGCCGCCGTCGGCGGTGAGGATCTCCAGGGTCCGCGAGAACTCGAAGTCGTTGAGGTCTCCGATCACCATGACGTTGGCGGCCGGGTCCACCGCGGCGAGCTCGTCGGTGAACTCCCGCACCCGTTCGGCCTGGGCGTTGCGCTGCACCTCCGAGGTCCGCTCGGGCGGCTGCCGCAGGCCGTGCATCGGCTGGTCGCCGCGTTTGGAGCCGAAATGGTTGGTGACCACGAACACCGTGCGGCCCTCGAACACGAACTCGCCGACGAGGGGCTTGCGACTGCTGCGCCAGGCCTCGTCACCCGGGGCGATGCGCCCGGGTGAGACGCTCAGTGCGGCGCGGCCGTCCGCGCCCTCGACCACTTCGACGGGTGTGGTCGCGTCGCCGCCCTCGCGGTCGACGAAGGCGACGCGATCGGGGTTGAACAGGAAGACGTTGCGGATGTTGCCGCCGGGCTGGCCGCCGTCGGCGCCGTCTTCGGGGTTGATCTGCCTCCACTGGTAGGCCGGGCCGCCGGCATCCTTGATCGCGGCCACGAACCGACTCAGGGTCTCGTCGGCGTCCACGGTGCCGTCGTCCACCGGGCCGTTGTCGTCCTGGATCTCCTCCAGGCCCACGATGTCCGGGGAGCCGAGGTTGTGGGCGACGCCGCGCGCGAGCCCGTCCACCTTCTCCTGGTCGTCGGCGGCCGACAGGTTCTCCACGTTGTAGGTGGCGACCGACAGCTCCCAGTCCCGGTGCTCGTCGGCCACCTCGCGGGGCAGTTCGTTGTCCACGTGGCGGCCGAGCTGGGTGGCCCGTAGCTGGTAGCCGCCCCAGCGGCTGTAGTAGAGGGGGCCCTGCGTGGTTCCGGCCAGAACGTCGCCGACGTCGGCCCGGGGGAAGGGGCGCTCGGCGTAGGGGATCAGCGACTCGACCTTGAGCCGCCCGCTGTTGGGGTCGGCGTAGTCCCCGTAGACGGTGCCGCCACGGGGGCTGCGGTTCTGGTCGTCCTTGGTGGTCACCCACAGCGCGTTGAAGCGGTCGGTGGGGCCGACCACGGGCGCGTCGTCGACCCGGACGAGCATGTGCTCGTGGGCCTCCCAGAAGTCGAGGGCGTAGGTGTCCGGCTTGAGTTCCAGGCCGCTTATGTCGCCGCCGTGGTCGGGGGCGTAGGCGTCGGGGACGGTGTCGGTGTCGAGGAGGACGGCCGACGGGATGTCGGCACCGGAGCCGACCACGGTCCAGCGGGCGTCGGCGAGCTGGGTGATGGTCTGCAGGCCGGAGCCGGGGCTGTACTCGGTGACGGTGCCGCTCACCCTGACGTCGTCGCCGGGGCGGACGTCGGGCGTGGTGGCGGCGGTGAACACGAAGAGGGCCTCGCTGGTGCGGGGGTCGTCGTCGCCTTCGGGGTCCTGGAACCAGAAGCCGCGGGCCGAACCGAAGCGGTTGACGGCGGTGACGATGCCGGGGACGTCGGCCACCTCCTGCCCGGCGTACGGGGAGACCCGGGTCGTGCCCTGGATGGTGTGGATGCGCGGGGAATCCGCGGCCGCGGGTGCGGGCGCCGCGGGGACGAGCGCGGCGCCGATGGTGACCGCCGCCGCCACTGCCGCCGCGGACAGCGGCCGCGTGTGTGAGAGAGACACCCTCTCCTCCAAATCATGTGGGGTGCCCTCATCGTGCTTCCGGCGGGTAACCGGCCGGAACCTGAAACATGAAGGAGATGCAACGAATGTGTCGATTGTCGCGACCGAGGGGGTTCGAGGGAATCCTGGTGGCCGGGCGGAGGGCCGCACGTCCGGACATACGAGGGGGCCGGCCCCGGGAGCGCCCGGGACCGGCCCTTGATCCTCGTCGGTGTCGTGGCACCGACTACAGCCACCAGCTCCATCCTGCGGAGGCATCGAACAGTTCGTCGGCCCCGAGCCAGTCCGCGATCAGCTCGGAGGTTTCGGACGTGGTTTCGGCCGTCACGGTCCACCAGCTCCATCCGGCGAGCGCGCCCCAGCCGGGGCTCTGCGATACGGCGACCTCGTCCGCAGCGGCGGGGAAAGACGTCCCCATAACGACGGCGGCTGAGATCGCCGCCACCGCACAGATCTTCTTGAGCACAGCGCACCTTTCGCTCGAACTTCGTCCATCCCCGTCCAATAAGATGACCTATCGGGCACACCAGACACAAGCCCCGGATCCAAATATTAACGGCGTTCTTCGGCAATCCCTGGCATAGTGTGAAATTCAACCTGAATGCCGCACGGGCACGTCCCCTGCCCCAGGGCAGGTGCACGCACCATTGACACCGCAGCTACCTGCGGCTACGCAACATTCAACGCTCGGCGACGGAGATGGGGACGCCATCCTCTTCCGGAGAGCGAAAGCACGGCCTCACGCGCGCGCCCGCCGCCTCCGCAGTCGGCTCTGCCGGAGTCGAATTTCACCTCACCACCAGCGAAATTCCCAGGACTGAGGAAACCTAGGCCATCGCGGCGGCTAAAGTGCGCCAAATATCGTACAAAAGCACTCCCCCTGAGCGCCCGGGTACGCGAAGCTCCCCCGCGGAGGGCACACGCCTCCGACACCTCATGAACCCCAGGTTACGGTCAAGCACTCCCCATAATAAGGGCCCTTAGACCCTCATGCGGCGGTATTGAAGCTTTCCCGCCGCTTCGGTCCGGATTGCACCCCCTGAACCAGGCTGAATCATGGGGAAACGTGAGCAATGTCGGCATGGCCCCTATGGTCCGCATGGCCGGAAGGGTCGGAAAGGTCGGCTTTGTCACGTTCGCCGGTACTCCGCCGGGTCGCGTCGCCTACAGCAATCGCAGCTGGGTGTCGCGCGGCTTCCGGCGCGCGGCGGCCGCGCCGACGCGCTCGCAGACGTCGGCGCCGAGGTCGGCGAGGAACGGCGAGGGCGCACTCCTGCGCGCGCTCCCCTGCCGCACGCGCTCGGCCGCATGACTCAGGAACAGGTGTCGCCGAGCGCGCGTCATACCGACGAACAGCAGGCGCCGCTCCTCTCGGACCTCCTCCTCATCGGTGTCCTCCGGCGACACCCCCGGCCAGCGCAGCGGCAGCAGGCCGTCCTCGCATCCCACGACGAACACCACCGGGAACTCCAACCCCTTGGCGGCGTGCAGCGTCAGCAGCGAGACCCGGTCCGCCCGCGGATCCCAGGTGTCCACCTCGACCCCCAGGGCCAGCTCGTCGCGGAACCGCTCCAGGTCGGTGCCGCACGCCTCGGCCCGCGGGCGCAAGAGGTCGACCGCGGTGTGGACGTCGACCTCGGCCTCCCCCCGCTCCGCCCGCGGAATCCGCTCGATGACGGCTTCGGCAGCCCACCGCAGCCGCTCGGTGACCGAAGCGGGCGCGCCCGCCGCCGGGGCGAACGCCAACTCGGCGAGGAGCGGGCGCACCCCCGGCCGATCGGCCAGCCGGTCGTGCGAGCGCTTCTGGAACGGCAGCCCGGCCCGGGTCAGCCCCGCCATCACCGCCTCGGCCTGGCGGTCGGTCCGGTAGAGCACGGCGAAGTCGGAGAAGCCCAGCCCGTGGGTCTCGTCGGAGTCGATCCGCCCGCTGTCGAAGGAGTGGAACGACGCCCCGCCCAGCAGCAGCTCGACCGTGCGCGCCACGAACGACGCCTCGGCCCGCTCGTCGGCCGCCGGGTACACGCCGACCCGAGCCGGCCCATGGTCGCCCATCGGCCGCAGCTCGCGCCCGGGCACCAGTGTCGTGGGCGCGATGGCCTGCAGGGACGCGGTGAGGATGGCGGCGCTGGAGCGGTAGTTGCGGGTGAGCCGGACCATGCGGGCACCCGGGAAGTCCTCGCGGAACCGCAGGAAGAACCCGACGTCGGCGCCGCGGAACCGGTAGATGGCCTGGTCGGGGTCGCCGATGGCGGTGAGGTGGCCGTCGGCGGGGGCGAGCAGGCGCAACAGGCGGTACTGCTGCCCGTCGACGTCCTGGTACTCGTCGACCGAGATCCACCGGAAGCGGTCGCGGTAGGCGGCGGCCAGGTCGGGGGCGGCCTCCAGCAGTTCGACGGGCAGTGTGATGAGGTCGTCGAAGTCCACCAGGTCGCGCTGGCGCAGCGCCTTGGTGTAGCGCTCAGCGGCGTCGGCGAGGTCGGGCGACGCACCGTCGTCCGACCCGCGCCGCCGGGAGCGCTCGGCCAGCAGCCGCCGCCCCGACTTCTCGTCTCCGGCGGCCTCGGTGGCCAGCGCCAGCCGGGTGGCCTGGTCGGCGATGCCGAAGGCCGGTCCGAGACCCGCCCGGTCGTGCTGCTCGCGCAGTATGCGCAGGCCCAGCGAGTGGAACGTGGCGATGGTCAGGCCGGGTGCGTGGTCCGGTACCAGAGCGGCGAGGCGCTCGGCCATCTCCTCGGCCGCGCGGCGGGTGAAGGTGATCGCAAGGCAGTGCCGCGGATCCACGCCGCGTTCGGCCACGAGATGGGCGAGGCGGTGGGTGAGGGTGCGCGTCTTTCCGGTCCCCGGACCGGCGATGATCAGTACCGGCCCGCCGGTGATATCGGCGGCGGCCCGCTGGTCGGGGTCGAGACCGTCGAGCAGGGACGCCTCGCGGTGGTCGGCGCGGTCCGGGTGGTCGGAGACGGCGGTAGGGCCGTCCGGCCCCGCGGAGCGGCGGGAGCGGTCCGGGTCTTCGCGCCGCGCCCCGGCCTCCGCCGACCCGCCGGGCGCCGCGGCTTCGGGGGCCGTCCCGTGCTCCGGCGCGCCGGAGGCGCGCTGCGGCTCGGCGGCGGGCGACTGCGGTTCGGCCGCGACCGCCTGTTTCCCGGCCGCCCCGCCCGCCTCGCCGGGAAGCAGGTCGTCGAAAAGCGACGGCGCGGAGGCGGCCCGCACCCGCTTCAGCTCGCCGGGCTCGAACAGCCGGATCACCCCGTACTCGCCGTCGTACCCGGCCTCGCGGATCACCTCGCCGCGGCGCAGCCGCCGCACCGCCTCGGCCAGCAGGGGCGAGTGGCGCTCGATGTCGTCGGCCGGAACGCCTTCCAGGATCGCCAGCTCCGGGCCGAGTGCGGAGGTGAGCCCGTCGATCTCGCCGCGGACCTTCTTGCTCTTCGGTCCCACACCGAGGATCTCGCCCATGACCTCCGGCAGCGGCACCAGGCTGCGGAAGCCGGCGGCGCCCTCGGGCCGGGCGCCCTCCGGCCGGTCGGCCAGCTCCTCCACGCGGCTGAGCACGCCGACGGTGACCGGCTTTCCGCACACAGGGCAGGCCGTGCCGCGCCGACGCGTCTCGCTCGGCTCCATCCGGACCTCGCACTTGCGGTGCCCGTCGACGTGGTACTTGCCCTCCTCGGGGAAGAACTCGACGCTGCCTTCGTGCCCGGCGCCGGTCTCCAGGGCGCGCCGGATGGCGAAGTAGTCCAGCTCGGTGTCGAACACCGTGGTCTCGCGGCCGAGCATCGGCGGCGAGTGCGCGTCGGAGTTGCTGACCAACCGGTAGCGGTCCAGGCCGGAGATCCGCCAGTTCATGGCGGGATCGCTGGACAGGCCGGTCTCCAGCGCGAAGATGTGGTCGGCCAGGTCGACGTAGCAGTCCTCGACGGCGTCGAACCCGGCCTTGGATCCGAGCACCGCGAACCACGGGGTCCAGATGTGGGCGGGAACGAGGTAGGAGCCGGCGCCGCTTTCGAGGGTGATCTCCAGCAGGTCGCGGGAGTCCAGCCCGATGATCGGGCGGCCGTCGGAGCCCAGGTTGCCGATCGTGCCCAGCCTGCGGTTGAACTCCGCAGCCGCGTCGAAATCGGGCATGTAGACGAGATGGTGGATCTTGCGGGTGCGCTCGCCGCGCTTGTAGATCGTGGAGATCTCCACCGAGAGCATGAACCGCACCGGTGCCGCGGCCATGGCGGGCGGCAGTGTACGGACGATGTCGGCGTCCAGGTCGTCCCGGAGCCGGAACAGCCCCGGCTCCGCCGGCACCAGGCTCTCCTGGAGATGGGCGAACCACGCCGGATGGGTGAAGTCACCCGTCCCGACGACCGTGATCCCCTTGCGCCGCGCCCACCAGGTCAGATGTTCCAGGTCGGCGTCCTTGCTGCAGGCCCTGGAGTACTTCGAGTGGATATGCAGATCGGCATGGAAGCGCACGCGTGGAATCCTCCCACACCCCGAATGCCCGGTGGGATGCGAATGCACTTCATTGGCGGCGAATGTCGGCCCTGCGCCACGGCCCCACGGTCGTCGGACAGGGTCCGGCGACAGGCCCCGAAAAACACCGCAGGCCAGAACCGAAGTCCTGGCCTGGTGATCTCCTGGGTGGAGCTGAGGGGATTTGAACCCCTGACCCCCTCGATGCGAACGAGGTGCGCTACCGGACTGCGCTACAGCCCCTGAAGACGTGTACGACTTTAGCAGCTTCGCCGAGGTGGTTCGAACGGGTTGTGCGGGTTGTGCGGGCCGGGCGGTCAGTCGCCGGCCGCGCGGAGGTGGGCGTCGGCGTACTGGTCGTAGACCTGGTCGCGGCGGGCGGCCAGTTCGGTGAGTTCGACGATCTCGGCCTCCCGCGCGGCCTGCTCGCGGGCGCGGCGGGCGCGCTGGGCGACGCGGCGGCGGTGTTCGCGTTCGCGGAGCTCGGCGGCGCGGCGCTCGGCGTCGGCCCGGGCGGCTTCGCGGAGTAGCACCAGGTGGCCCAGGAGCAGGCCGGTGGGCGGGAGCAGCACCCACCACGGCCCCATCCCGAGGGACACGGCCAGCGCCGTCGCGGCGAACAGGGCGGTCAGGGCCGTGGTGCGGCGTCTGCGGCGGGCGATGACGCGGGCGCGGCCGGACGGCCGGGCCGGCCGGCCCGGCCGGGGCGCACGGGTGCGCGGGCCGCCGGGGCCGGCGCCGCCGTTGACGCTGTCGTAGTGGAGCACCTGGGTCCGTTGGGAGTCGGGGTCGTCGATGGGGTCGTCGATGGGGTCGTCAGCAGTGATGTCGGCGACACCCCCGTCCGCGGCGTCGTCAGGGGAGGCGTCGGTGTCCGTGCTGGCGTCGGTCCCGGCACCGTCGGCCCGGTCGCCGGTCCTAGCGGCGGGTTCGGCGGCGTCCCGCCGCATCAGCATCGGGACGAGCACGATGAGCCAGACGACCACGATCGCCAGGTACAAGGGAGCGCTGCTCATCACTCCTCCTCGTACCGCAGGTCGCCGGACACTTTCGGACACCCGGCGATGCGGCGGCCCGTGCACGCACCGGCACGGGGACCAGCGGGCGACCCGAGGTCACGAACCGCTGTCTGCGGCTTGTGCGCTACCGCTCACCAACAGCCGTCTCCCATGCGCCTTATGCACGTATGCCCGCATCGTCGATGCCTCTACGTTCCGCACCGTACGACCCGGTGTCCGAAAATGCGCAGTATTCGGGCCGGAGTGTCGTGAGATTACAGTCTTTCCTTGTTCCCTGAAGTTCTCCTCAGCGGACGAATCGGCGTCGGATCCACCGCTCCCACCATCCGTCATCGTCCGCCGACGGGGAGTCACGGGCGGTGAGCCGACGAATCGACCTCGTCTGAGGTTGCACGTTCGGTGTCTCCTTCAGCGGCCGTCCTGCGACGGCCCCGTCTCGCTGACACGGCCCTTGCGCCGCCATCGGGCCAGCAGGCCGCCGGGAACGTCCTCGGCGGTCAGGGCATAGCAGATGTGGTCCCGCCACGCGCCGTCGATGTGCAGCTGGCGGCGGCGGATCCCCTCCTCGTGGAACCCCAGCTTCTCGGCGACGCGGCGGCTCGCGTGGTTCTCCGGCCGGATGTTGGCCTCGATCCGGTGCAGGCCGACGGCGAAGAAGGCGTGGTCGACCGCCAGCGCCACCGCCGTCGGGGTGATCCCCCGCCCCGCATGGGCACTGTCGACCCAGTACCCCACCTGCGCGGAGCGCGCCGACCCCCAGACGATCGCGCTGATCGTCAGCTGGCCGACGAACACCCCCTCATAGGTGACGGCCCACGGCATCGAGACGCCGTTGCGCGCCTCCCTGCGGATGGCCTGGAGCATCGCGATGTAGGGAGTGATGCCGCTGGTCTGCAGCGGCATCTCGGGGTGGGTGGGTTCCCAGGGACGGAGCCAATCGGCGTTGCGCACACGCGTCTCCCGCAGCGCCGCGGCGTCGCGGAGCCGTAGCGGGCGAAGGCCCACCGGCCCCTCGACGAGGGTGGCCGGCCAGCCGCGGATCCGATTCACTTCCGTCCCTCCGATCCCGGGGTGACAAGGCCCAGTATTCCACCACGCCGCACAGGCGGGCGGGGATCGGGCAATGTGACGGCAAAAGGGGCAGGTAGTAACCCGGGATAGATTCGGGGACAATCCCCGGTCACGGCAGGGCGAGGGCACCGCAGCACCGCGGCGGCAGGGGATGCGGGGCTCAGGCCCCCCGGGGGTGATCTCCGCCGTGCAGCTGGTCGATCGCGTGCCCCAGCACCGGGCGGAGCACCTCCATGCCGTCGCGCACTCCCCCGCTCGACCCCGGCAGGTTGACCACGAGCATGCGGTGGCCTCCGGCCTCGGCGATCCCCGCCAGCCCGCGGGAGAGGATCGCCGTCGGCACGCCCTTCTCCCGCCCCGCCGCACGCAGCGCCTCCGCGATGCCCGGGATCTCCCGTGTCAGCAGCGGACGGGTCACCTCCGGGGTGTCGTCGCCGGGCGTCAGCCCGGTGCCTCCGGTGGTGAGCGCCGCGTCGCAGCCCTCGGTCAGCGCGCGCCGCAGCGCCTCGGCGACCGGAGGGCCGTCGGGCACCACCCACGGCCCGACCGCGGCGAACCCGGCGCGCTCCAGCTCCGCCACCATGATCGGTCCGGAGCGGTCGGGGTAGACCCCGGCGGCGGCCCGGTTGGAGGCGGTGATGACGGCGACGCGGCGCGGCCCGGCGCTCCCCGCCGACAGGTCGCCGGGTCCGGCTGCACCCCCGCTCACCGCGACCTCCGCCAGTGCCCGCTCTTTCCACCGGTCTTCTCCTCGACCCGCACATCGGTGACGACCGCTTCGGGATCGAGCGCCTTGACCATGTCCACCAGTCCCAGCGCGGCCGTCATCACGCCGGTCAGCGCCTCCATCTCGACCCCCGTGCGGTCGGCGGTGCGCACCGTCGCGCTGATCCCCACCCCGTCGTCGCGCACGTCCAGGGCGACGTCGACGCCGTGCACGGCGATCGGGTGGCACAGCGGAACCAGGTCGGGGGTGCGCTTGGCCCCCTGGATCCCGGCCAGTCGGGCCACGGCCAGCGCGTCGCCCTTGGGCACCTCGCCACCGCGCAGCGCGGCGACCGCGTCGGGCGAGAGCAGGACGCGCCCGGTGGCGGTGGCGGTGCGGGCGGTGACCTCCTTGGCCGAGACGTCGACCATGCGGGCCGCGCCGGAGGAGTCGAGATGGGTCATTCCGGAAGCGTGCGGACCGGATGCGTGGGATTCGGACATGGCACGACCCTACGACGACCGCTCCCCCGCCGGGGAGCCCGTCCCCGTGTCGGACGCGGACGGCCGGGCCCCTCAGGCCAGGTCGGGCAGTTTCACGACCTCGACCACGCTGCCCGCGGCCAACTCGGTCACCTGCTCGGGAACCACGACCAGGGCGTTGGTCTCCGCCAGCGCGGACAGCTGGTGGGAGCCCTGGCGCGCGGCCGGCAGGGCGGTGAAGGCGACGCCGTCGCCGTCGCCGCTGCGGTCGTACTCCAGGATCGCCCGCAGGTAGGAGCGGCGCCCGTTGGGCGAGGACGTGACCGGTTCGGCGAGACGGGCGTGCACGGTGGGCAGCGGCTGCGGCGGCAGACCGCGCATCCGCCGCAGCACCGGCAGGACGAACAGCTGGAAGGAGACGAACGCGCTGACCGGGTTGCCGGGCAGCGTCAGAATCGGCGTCTTGGACACGCCGATGGTCCCGTAGCCCTGGGGCTTGCCGGGCTGCATGGCCACCCGGTCGAAGGTGACCGTCCCCGATCGGGACAGCACCTCCTTGACCACGTCGTAGGCGCCCATGCTGACCCCGCCCGTGGTGAGGATGATGTCCGCCTGGAGCAGGACGTCGTCGAGCGTGTCCAGGACGGTGGCGGGGTCGTCGCCGATGAAGCCGTGCCGGTAGGCGGTGCACCCGGCGTCCTGCGCGGCGGCGGTCAGCATGAAGCTGTTGGACTCCCAGATCTGCCCGGGGCCGACCGGCCGACCCGGCTCCACCAGCTCCTCTCCCGTGGACAGGACGACCACGCGGGGGCTCGGGTGGATCCTCACCGATCTGCGGCCGACGGCGGCGAGCACGCCCAGTTCGGCGGCGCCGATGCGGATGCCGGCGCGCAGCACCGTGCTGCCCGCCGCGACGTCCCCGCCCGCTCTGCGGATGGCGTTGCCCTCGGGGACGGAGCGGCCGACGGCGACGGTGACCTGCCCGCCGTCGGTCCACTCCACCGGGACCACGGCGGTGGCCCCCGCTGGCAGGGGTGCCCCGGTCATGATGCGAGCGCAGTGCCCGGAGCGGATCGCGTTGGCGGAGGGGTCGCCGGCGGGGATGTCCGCGACCACGGGGAGTCGCACGGGGGTCTGCGCCGAGGCGCCTGCGAGGTCGGCCGCCACCACCGCGTAGCCGTCCATCGAGGAGTTGTCGAACTGCGGCAGCGGGACGGGCGAGGCCACCGCTTCGGCCAGGACACCGCCGTGTGCGCGCATGATGTCCAGCTCGATCGGGTCGAGCGGATCGACCAGATCCAGGACATCGGAGATGTGCTGTTCGACGCTCTTCATTGGTGTTCCCTCACCCGTTGCCGTGGTCGGCCGCGCGGACTCCCGAACCGCGGCGGCCGCTGTCGTCCCTCAGACCTGCTGCTTCGCCACGAACTCGCGCAGCCACGGCAGGAGCTCCGCGGCGAGGTCGGGGCGGGCACATGCGAATTCCACCACAGTGCGAAGGTAGTCGACCTTGTTGCCGGTGTCGTGGCGGCGGCCGCGGAACAGCACGCCGTGCACGGGGCCGCCGTCGGCGGGGGTGCGCTTGGCCAGCTCGCGCAGGGCGTCGGTCAGCTGGATCTCGCCGCCGCGCCCCGGAGGCGTCTCGCGCAGCACCCCGAAGACCGCGGGGTCGCAGATGTAGCGGCCGATGATGGCCCATCGGCTCGGCGCCTGGTCGGCGGGGGGCTTTTCGACGAGGTCGGTGATGACGACGACGTCCTCCTCCTGGGTGCCGTCGATGGCGGCGCAGCCGTACAGCGAGACCTGTTCCGGCTCGACCTCCATCAGCGCGACCACGCTGCCGCCATAGGTGGCGTGCACTTCGATCATGCGCTTGAGCAGCGCTTCGCGGCCGGCGATGATGTCGTCGCCGAGGAGGACGGCGAACGGATCGCTGCCGGCATGCGCCTCCGCGCACAGCACCGCGTGGCCCAGCCCGCGCGGCTCGCCCTGGCGGACGTAGTGGATCTGGGCCAGCTCACTCGACTCGCGCACGGCGTTGAGCCGCTCGGTGTCGTTCTTGGCCCGCAGCGCCTCCTCCAGCTCGTAGGCGCGGTCGAAGTGGTCCTCGATGGAGCGCTTGCTGCGCCCGGTGATCATCAGGACGTCGTCGAGGCCGGCGGCGACGGCCTCCTCCACCACGTACTGGATCGCCGGCTTGTCGACGATCGGCAGCATCTCCTTGGGGGTGGCCTTGGTCGCGGGGAGGAAGCGAGTCCCCAGGCCGGCGGCCGGCACCACGGCCTTGGTCACCAGAGGGCGGACGGCTTGCGATTCACTCATGTCGGCACTGTACGCCGCACAGCCGCCCCCACGCGTGCTCTGACCTGCCGCTCCAGGCGATTGGCGCCGGTAGGAGCGCTATGTCGGACCACCGGGCGGCCGGACGTTCATCTGCCTTTCCCCTCATCCTCACCTTCCGGCGCCGGGCTGGGACACTTCTGTGTCATGGACATCGAGGCGAAACGGGAGATGCGGCGCGAGATCCTCGCGGCGCGGCGGGCGATGCCGGAGGCAGAGCGGGCTGCCGCGGGACCGGCGATCCGCGACGCCGTCGCCGCCCTTCCCGAGCTGGGTATGGGCGGCACCGTGGCGGCCTACTTCTCGGTAGGCACCGAACCGGACACGCACAGGCTGGTCACGACCCTGTGGAAACGAGGCACCTACGTCCTACTTCCGGTCGTGATGCCCGACCGGAGCCTCGACTGGGCCGCCTATGAGGGGCCGGACAGCCTCGCCCCGGCCGGGCACGGGCTGCTCGAACCCACCGGGCACCGCTACGGCCCCGACGCGGTCCGCACGGCGGCCGCTGTGATCTGCCCGGCGCTGGCGGTGGACCGGGCGGGGCGGCGGCTCGGCCGGGGCGCCGGGTGCTACGACAGGGCGCTGGCGCGCGTCGGCCCAAACACGCTCACCCTGGCGGTGATTTACGACACAGAACTCGTGGCGTCCGTCCCCGCCGAGGAGCACGATCTCGCGGTGCGGGCGGTCGTGACGCCGGGCCGGGGGGTGGTGCGCTGCTGAGGCGCGCCGCTTCACGGGACTCGCCGGGGACCGGGGGGAACACAGCGGGGCGGTCGGGTGTTACAGGGTTCGGCCCACCACCCGCCGGCAGGAGCGGCACTCCCCAGCACCGATGTCGCGGCTTTGCCGTGCGAGAGCGTACTATTTGGCAGTCGGTGGGCGAGAGTGCCAGCAAGGAGGACCACAGTGCCTACGTACCAGTACGCATGCACCGAGTGCGACCACGGGATGGAGGTCGTCCAGAGCTTCAGCGACGAGTCCCTGACCGTCTGCCCGCAGTGCCAGGGGCGGCTCCGCAAGGTGTACTCGGCCGTGGGCATCGTCTTCAAGGGCTCCGGCTTCTACCGCACGGACAGCGGCACCAGCTCCGACAGCTCGGTGCTGGCCGGGTCGAACGGCAGCGGCACCAACGGAAACGGCAGCGGCAAGGGCGAGGCGGCTGCGGCTTCCTCGGACTCCGGCGCGTCGTCGACCTCTTCGTCGTCCGCCTCGACGGCCTCTTCTTCTTCGTCCTCCTCCGGGGGATCGGCGAGCACGTCCAGCGCACCGGCGGCCGCCACGAGCTGAGTCGGCGGCCTGAGCCGACACGACATCGAGAAGGACCGGGGCTCCCCGCGGGGAACCGCCCCGGTCCTTTCGCGTTCCATGGGACGCCGAGCCGGGAGCCGCCGCCCGCCGCACCCCGGGCTCCCCTCGGGCCGCACCGACCGGACCGCCCCCACCCTGTGGACGGCGCCACCCCGGGGCGCCGCCCGTCGCCTAACGTCCAGGCATGATCACCGGAACACCGCGCGCCTTCGTCCACCTGGCCCGCTACCGGCGCCCCCTCGGCGCCGTGTGCGCCGCGCTCGCACTCGGCGGGGCGGTGCTGATCATCCGCCCGCCACCCGCCCCGACGGTCGAGGTGCTGGTCGCCGCCCGCGATCTGACGGCCGAGTCGCCCCTCACCGCGGCCGACCTCACCGCGCGTGCCCTGCCGTCGCGCGCGGTCCCCGACGGGGCGCTGCGTCCGGACTCCGCCCCGGTCGGCTCCGGCCTCGCCGGGCCGATGCGGCGCGGCGAGGTGCTCACGACCGCACGCGTCGCCGACCCGCCCGCGAGTGGCTACGGGGCCGACCTGGTGGCCGCCCCGGTCCGGGTCGCCGACCCGGGCGCGGTGGCACTCCTGCACCCGGGAAGCAGGGTCGACATCCTGTCGGCGGCACCGGCCCCGGCGGCCGACCTCGGCGCGGCGGCGCCCGCGGCCGCGACCGTCGCGGCGAACCGCCCGGTCATCGCCGTTCCGGACGAGCAGGGCGCCATCTCCGGTGAGGCGGGTGCTCTGATCCTGGTCGCGGTCAGCGACGACGAAGCACGGGCACTGGCCGGGCGGGCAGCCGCCGAGCGGCTCTCCATCACCATCCGAGGTTGACCCATGACGCATCGAGGTACATCCTGACCAGGCGCTTCGCCACCGCTGCCCGCGGCGGTCCGGTGGGCGGCCCGGGACCACCGGACCGGCCGCCCGTGCCGGAACGGTCCAGCGGTCACCCGGCGGCGCTTCTCGGCCCCCGGTCGGCCACCCGGTCAGTCAGCGATCACTCGGGAGTATCCCCATGGACGGATTCAAGAAGTTCCTGTTCCAAGGCAATCTCATCCAGCTCGCCGTCGCCGTGGTCATCGGCGCCGTCTTCGCGGACCTGATCACCGCGTTCACCGAAGGGTTCATCACCCCGCTGCTGGGCATCTTCGGCGGGGTCCCCACGTTCGGCGACCTCTACTTCGAGATCAACGGCAGCCGCTTCATGTACGGGGCGTTCGTCGACTCCCTGATCGCCTTCCTGCTCACCGCGGCGATCCTGTACTTCTTCGTGGTCCTGCCCGTCGCCAAGCTCTTCGACCGGTTCATCTCCGAGGAGGAGGCCACCCACCGCGCCTGCCCCCAGTGCCGCAGCGAGATCGACAGGGCGGCCACCCGCTGCGCCTTCTGCACCAGCGAGGTCGTGCCCGAACCGGCCTGACAGCGGCCTGGGACGGCCCGAGGCCGCCCCAGGCGCCACGGCGCGGGTCACCCCGCTCCGCTCACCGCCTCGTACTCCCAGTGCCAGGGCTCGAACGGGCTGGAGTAGGCCCACTGCGGGTGGAACCAGCCCCACTGGCGCGAGTTCTGCTCCAGCCAGTTGAACGGCTCCGAGCCCTGGTTCTGCACGCCGCCGCACAGGTCGATGGCCAGCCCCCATCCGTGGTTGCTGGTGCCGGGGACGGCGGCGTTGCCGGGCGGCTGCTCGGCGTACACGCGGTGCTGGTTGGACAGGTCCCGGTAGGAGCTGGTGATGCACATCGACCGGCCGAAGCGCTCCTGGTAGGCCTCGTTCATCTTGAGGAAGTCGACGGCGGCGTCGGCGCGCAGGTAGTGCCCGTCCTCATACAGCTCACACAGAGCGTCGTTGGGCAGCAGGCCGTTGGGGTATCCGGATGCCGCCGCGCCCTTGGCGGGGTCGCACTCCACCCCGGCCATGTAGGCGTCGACCGACAGCCCCCGGTCCTCCAGCTCCTTCATGAGCTTGTCGGTGCTCTCCTTGGACTTCTTCTTCAGCGCTTCCAGGTCGTCCTTGAGCTCGACCTTCTCCAACTGCGTCGAGGCCTGCAGGTCCTGGGCGTCGCCGGTCAGTGAGGCCTGCTCCGCGCGCAGGTCGTTGGCCTCCTCCATCAGCGCCTCGTTGTTCTCCGAGAGCTTGACGACGTAGGCCTCGGTCTCCAGATCGTCGTCGAGCGAGCCGGAGGTCATCAGCGCGAGCGTGCCGCCGTCGGGGCGCTTGTAGAGGGAGCTGGCCAGCTCGGCCAGGGGTTCACGCAGATCGGCGAGTTTCAGCTCGGTCTGCTGCAGGTCGTGCAGGGTGCCGACGAGCTCGTCCTGGGCCTTCTCCAGCGCCTTCTCACGCTTGGTGTAGTCGTCGGTGGCCTTTTCGAGTTCTTCCTTGGCCTTGTCCGCCTGCTCCTTGAGCGTGTCGAGGTCCACATCGGCCTCGGCCGGCGCGGTCACGGGGGCCATGGCCACGTCAGCGCCCGGAACGACGAAGAACGCCACCGCGACGGTGAACATCACGGCCTGTGCCGACCGCGCGCGCACCCGGCGGGGCGTCCTCAACAGCGAGGGACTCTCGACCGCAGACGGGGTCTCGCTTCTCGTCACGCGCTTCTTCCGTCGCGTCGGATCGAGAATGAACGGCACGAGTGATCCTCCGGCTGCCTGGTTCGGTCGTACGCGTGGCCGCATCGCAAGCTACTACATGTCCACAACCGGACGCGCTGAGCAGGGCACACAGCACCTGCCTGCGAGGACGCGAACTCGGGCCGAGCCACGCTTTTGTGACAAGAGTCACGTGTGGGTGATGACAACCCCGATGAGAGAAGAGTACTCAATCCCGCTTCCCCATGACACCGCCCCTGGAAAGGACTCCACCCTCCGTCAGCCACATCCGCCCTCCTGCCGCACAACCGAGCAACCTCCGCTACCCTTGGACCCCGACAAGGCCTCATAGCTCAGGGGACAGAGCACCACTCTCCTAAAGTGGGTGTCGCAGGTTCGAATCCTGCTGGGGCCGCCACATAAAGGGTCAACGGATCACACTGCCCGCAGGTTCAACGCGCGCCCCATTGAAGACATTCCCGCTGGTCACAGGGCATAGGTCGGCTCCACTCCCCTAGCCTGGACCACCACTGCCCGGGGCGCCCGCACGTCGCCGCCCTCCTCCCGGCAACGGACCGACCGCCGGATCCGGACATCCACCCCCGCGATCGCCGAGCACAGGAGCAGGGCGTCCTCCCGCACATGGATCGTCTGGGGGCGACCGATGCCGACGCCCCTCCTGGTGGGCTCACCGAATTGTTCGTACGAATCAGGACCACGTCGGCACGACGATATGCGGTGCGAAGGTGGCAGACGAGCGGCGGCCCGCCGTCCACGCCATTGCGCTATTACACGATTCCTCCACGTATGCCGACCCTGTAGGCCATACTCAGCATGTGGCGAACTGGGCTCCGCTTCGTGAAGCGCTGGCATCCGTCGACGACCGGGTGACATACGCGTGGGCCGAACTGGACGAACTGGTCGGCGGGCTGCCACCGTCGGCGTACAAGCACGCCGCCTTCTGGAAAGGCGCCAGGCCACAGTGGCCGGGATTCACTACGGAGAACGTCAGGGTCGGTCGATCGGTGACGTTCGTCCGTCGGTCGGCAAGCCCGGCCAGGACTCGGCAACGAGCCGTCGACGGTGCCCCGCCACCGCAGCCTGCCAACACTGCCAGCACTGCCAGCACTGGCAGCACTGTCGGTCCTGACTTCGTTCTGGTCGGGTGTGGGAAGAAGAAGCTCAACCGGCCGGCCCCGGCGAAGGATCTCTATACGTCGGCACTCTTCGCGAAGCAACGTTCCTACGCCGAGGCGACAGGCCGCCCCTGGTTCATACTGTCGGCGGAACACGGACTCGTCCCTCCGCAATCCGTGCTTCACCCCTACGAGCTTCACCTGGCCACGACTTCACCCGGCTATCGACGGACGTGGGGGATGCGAGTCGTCGGGCAACTCAAAGAAACGGCCGGGCCGCTGGCCGGAAGGATCATCGAAGTCCACGCAGGCTCCGCCTACACCGACGCCATCCGGGATCGCCTCTCCGATGCGAACGCCAAGGTCCTGGAGCCTCTCCATGGTCTACCCATAGGTAAGCGACTGGCGTGGTACAACCCCGGCAAAGCCGCATCGGCGTCGGCTGTAGAGCCGATCGCCCCCATTCCGGAAGCCGCGTCACTTGTCGAGCGGCTCGGCACCTTCGCGAACACGGTCGCGCCTCTCGACTTCCTGCGATCCGGTGGCGCGGGCCTGCGGCTGCCAGGCCTCTACAGCTGGTGGGTCGACCAAGACGGTGCGGCCGATCTCTCGGCAGGCTTGCGCCTCCCGCTCGCACCAGGGGTCATCTATGCCGGACTGGCCGGGGCGACGCGATCACGCAGCGGGCGAAAGTCGGAGAACACCCTGTGGGGTCGCATTCGAGGAATGCACCTCGGTGGTCGCCACGAGTTCTCAACCTTCCGTCTCAGTCTCGGATCCATCCTGGCGAACGCACGAGCAGAGCCCAAGATCGACGAGCAGCGCCTGACCTCGTGGATGCAGCGGCACCTCCGACTCATCGCCATCCCGATCGAAGACGCGGACGCGTTGGACGGGTTGGAGACCGCGGTCCTCGCCCAGCTGAATCCGCCACTCAACCTGGCCAAGATGCCACGCACCCCTGTCCGCCGGCAGCTCACGGAACTTAGGCGTCACTACGGGCGCAGGACGCAGTGACACCATGGGGAGGCCCTTTTCAGGCCGAGGCTGGGTGACGTGCGGGTGTGGCTCACGATCGTGGCGGTCGGTGCCGGCGCGGCGCCGCTCCTCGGCTTACCCGCGCTACCGGGTGTGTGCACCGATGTGGGCCACGTTGGGTCTCCGCCTTCGTCGCCCACCATGCAAGCGCCGGTGTCCTCACATCCGAGCGCGGCGAACTCACCCCGCCCCCCTCTCGTCATAGGTTAGCCTTAGCTAACCCATGGTCGAATGAGGATGGTCCGCATGGGGCAGAACCACTGTCAGGGCACAGCCGGGAGCGCCACGACCCGTGATGGGCGCGAGCTCTTCTACATGGAGTGCGCGGGGCCGGACGGCGGTGGGCCGGCGACGGTGGTGTTCGAGAGCGGTCTCGCCGCGAGTCGCTCGTACTGGGCCCTCGTCCAGCCGGCCGTGGCGCGGTCCGCCCGGGCAGTGGTCTACGACCGCAGCGGACTCGGGCGCAGCGCCCCCGATCCCGAACGCCGTGATCTCGCCCGGCTCGCCGACGACCTCGGCGACCTCCTCGATCACCTCGGCCCGGGGCCGTTCGTCCTGGTCGGGCACAGCTGGGGCGGCCTGATCGCCCGCCGCGCCGCTGCCGCGCGGCCCGAGCGTATCGCCGGACTGGTGCTGGTCGACCCCACCGACGAAGCCTGCGACCTGCTCTTCGACCGTTCCGTCCGCCGCCTGGAGAAAGTCCGCTATCGCGCCGCGCTGGTGTTGGCGAAGCTCCGCCTGTTCGGCTTCCTGTACCGCGCGATGACGGACAAGCTCCCACTCGATGCCGCCGCCGACATGCGCGCCGAAGCCTTCACCGTCCAGGTCGTGCGCACCATGGGCGCGCAGCAGGCCACGGTCGAGGCCGACCTGACCGCGCTGCGCGACGACCCGCCCCGCATCGGCGACATCCCGGTCACCGTCATCTCTTCCACCCAGCGCACACCGGGCATGAGCGCCACAGCGCTCGAAGCCATCACCGCGGCCCATGTGCACCGGGCACAGCAGTTCCCGCGCGGACGTCACGTCCATGCCCGGCGATCGGACCACGACGTTCCGACGAACGAACCCGCCGTCATCATCGACGAGGTCGAGCGGGTGCTGCGGTCGTTGTGAGCCGACCGGACGGTCTCCGGCCGACCCGTGCCTGCACGACCGGCGTGACCGGGCACGTCACCGCCCGGGGCGCCTCGTGGACTCCGGGGGTGGGGTCGGTTCTGATGTGGGCATGTCGCAGCCCACCGGCGGGTTACCCGAGGCGCTCAGTTACCGGCTCAAGCGGCGGCTGCTCGGGCCGCCGCTGGTCACCGGGCGGGCGTCGCGGGAGAAGCTGAGCAACCGGACCGCCCTGGGTGTGCTCGCCTCCGACTGCATCAGCTCCACGGCCTACGGCAGCGAGCAGATCCTGCGGGTGCTGGTGCCGGCCATCGGGCTCGCCGCGTTCACGCTCATCATGCCGGTGACCCTGGCGATCCTGCTGACGCTGCTGCTGCTCACGCTCTGCTACAGCGACGTCGTCATGATCTACACCCGCGCCGGCGGCTCCTACGTCGTCGCCCGCGAGAACCTCGGCCCCGACACCGCGCAGGTCGCGGCGGTCGCGCTGCTCATCGACTACGTCGTGACGGTCGCCATCCAGGTCGCGGCCGGAACGAACGCGATCATCTCGCTCGCCCACCTCCTCGGCGAGGGCTGGACCGGGATGAACCACCTTCAGGTCCCCATCAGTGTCGGCGTCGTGGTCCTGCTGGCCTTCGGCAATCTGCGCGGCCTGCGCGAGGCCGGCCGGGTCTTCGCGATCCCCGCCTACCTGTTCATGGCCGCGGTCGGGCTCATGCTCGTCGTCGGCTTCACCCGCTGGTTCCTCGGCGACCTGCCCAAGGCCGACGTGCACGCCGAAGGCGCCGTGCCGCTGGGCGAGGCGGGCGACGGGTGGCTGTACGGGGCGACGCTGTTCATCGTGCTGCGCGCCTTCGCCAACGGCAGCTCCTCGCTGACCGGTCTGGAGGCGGTCTCCAACGGCGTCTCCGTCTTCCGGGAGCCCCAGGGCCGCAACGCCCGCCGCACGCTGGTCGCGATGAGCCTCATCCTGGGTGCACTCGTGCTCGGTGTCTCCTGGCTGGCCCACCTCACCCACGCGATCCCCTACGCGCACGGCACCCCCACCGTCATCGCCCAGGAGGCCCATCTCATCTTCGGGGTGGGGCTGCTGGGCCTGGCGGGACTGGTGTTCGTCCAGCTGGCCACCGCGCTGATCCTCTACACCGGTGCCAACTCCCCGTTCACCGGGTTCCCGCTGCTGGCCAGCTTCGTGGCAGGCGACCGGTTCCTCCCCCGGCAGCTGACGCGGCGCGGGCACAGGCTCGTGCACTCGAACGGCATCATCGCGCTGGCGGCGATCTCACTCGCCGTCCTGCTGGTCACCGAGGCGAACGTGGAGCGACTGGTCGCCCTGTACGCGATCGGGGTGTTCACCTCCTTCACCATGGCCGGGACCGGACTCACCGTCTACCATCTCCGCCGCCGCGAGCCGGGGCGCTGGTGGAAGGTCGCCGTGAACGGCACGGCCGCCGTGGTGTCGGCCATGGTCGTGGTGATCTTCGCGGTCACCAAGTTCACCGAGGGCGCCTGGCTGGTGGTGGTCTTCTTCCCGATCGGGCTGTGGACGCTGATCCGCATCAACCGCGAGTACCGCGCCGAGGCCGCGGAGCTGGCGAAGCTGCCGTCCGCCGCGGAGACCGAC
The DNA here is from genome assembly GCF_014201195.1 of Nocardiopsis mwathae. Lineage (NCBI taxonomy): Bacteria > Bacillati > Actinomycetota > Actinomycetes > Streptosporangiales > Nocardiopsidaceae > Nocardiopsis > Nocardiopsis mwathae. The sequence goes on from NZ_JACHDS010000001.1 coordinate 4,161,700, forward strand.
CGGCCCCGCTGGCAGCGCCACGTCGTCTTCGTCCTCGTCGACACGTTCGACCCGGCGGTGTTCCAGGCCCTGCGCTACGCGCACGAACTCCGGCCGGACGAGGTGCGGGCGGTCCACGTAGCCGTCGACGGCATCCACGCCCGGCGGCTGGCCGCCCGCTGGCGCACCGCCCAGGCCACCGACGTCCCACTGGACGTGGTCGAGTGCCCCGACCGGCGGCTGGAGCGGCGGCTGACCGAACTCGCCGCCCGCACCACCGCCGACGGCCGCACCGCACTCACCCTGCTCATCCCGCACCGCATGTACAGCACGGTGTTCGGGCGCATCCTCCACCGCGGCACGGGAGAGCGGCTGGCCCGCAAGCTGGAGGGCGTGCCGTCGGTGGCCGTCACGATCCTCCCCTACAGCGTCCCCCGACCAGGGGATGGCGAGGCTAGTCGGTGATCTCGACGTTCACGCAGGCGACCGTGCCCCCCTGTGTCCCCGCACCGCGGTCGCGATCGGGCGCGAACCCGCCGACCGGCAGAGTGAACCCGGTGCCGTCATGCGGTCCCGCGGTCTTCGGATCGACCGCGACCTCGTCGGGGACGGACTCCGGGTCGTGGATGACCGCGGTCGCCGTGCCCGCGGCCCGTACGGACACCGCCGGCACGTCGGCGTCCTGCGCCCGGCGCCCCCGCCTCTCGCACTCCGGATGTTTAGTTGATGACGTGGGTGGTATCAAACTTGAGCGAAAGGCCATCAACCCTGGATGTTTGGGAGGTGACCACGATGCTGATGCGCACTGACCCCTTCCGCGAGTTCGACCGTGTGGCTCAGCGCCTGCTGGGGGACGCGGCCCGACCCGCCACCATGCCGATGGACGCCTACCGGGAAGACGACGCGTTCGTCATCCACTTCGACCTTCCGGGTGTCCACGCGGACTCGATCGACCTCGAAGTGGAGCGCGACGTGCTGACCGTCAGCGCGGAGCGCGTGAGCGCGGTCGAGGGCAAGGAGCCTCTTGTCGCGGAGCGGCCGACGGGTACCTTCACCCGGCAGCTGTTCCTCGGAGACGCCCTGGACACGGACAGGGTCTCCGCTTCCTTCGCGGACGGTGTGCTCACACTGCGCATCCCCGTCGCAGAGCAGGCCAAGCCGCGCAAGATCACCGTGACGGAGAGCCCGAGCACCACGGCCGAGATCACGGCATGACGGGGTGACCGGGCCCGGATACGGCGACGGCCCGCTCATGCGCCTGCCGCGGCGCATGAGCGGGCCTCTGCCGTGCGGCAGGTCACCTCACCCGGGACATGGTCACGGCATCAGCCGCCAGCCGTAGCGGACCGGGTCCTTGGGAAGGTTGTTCGCGGCGCCGTAGCGGTAGCCGAACCAGGCCTTGTCGAACTTGACGCTCTTGCCGTAGACGTACCAGCTGCCGGGGAAGCCCGGCTTGGTCCAGCTCCACTGGTGGACGACGCCACCGGTGTTCGCCGTCGCGTCGGTGACCCGGTAGCCGTTGGGGCTCCAGCGCACGAGCTCGCCGGCCTGAGCGGTCATGGTCGAGTGGGCCCGGAAGGTCGCGCCCGCGGCGACCGGCGTCCCGGCGGGGTCGGCCTGCGTGTAGGCGAGTCGCTCCCCGGACATGGTCAGGTTGGAGACGTTCGTGTTCGCGACGAACGTGACCGGGTTCGACGCCGAGTGGTGGCGGCGCAGGTCGGTCCGGAAGTGCACCTTGACCTCGCCGAGCCGCAGCGGGCCGTAGCCGAAGTGTCCGACGCTGGAGAAGTCGCTGCGCAGCGCCGAGTGGCGGGTCCAGCACGCCTGGCCGGTGCAGTGGGTGTTCCGCGCCTCTTCGGCGATGCCGTCGGTCGTGTCGGCTGTGTCGGCCGTGTCGGCCGTGGCAGCTGCATCGGCCGCATCCGCGTGCGCCGCGGCCTGGTCCTGCTCGCCGCTGAGGCACAGCCAGTTCCCGCTGCGCTCGGCGACCGGCAGGTCGCACTGGTCCGCGCCTGCCGTCGTGGGCTCGGACAGTTCGTAGGCGCGGTCGGCCGGCGAATCGGCGGCCTCATCCGCCGTCGCCGGGGCGGCCATCGACAGCGTCATCGCCGCTGCCGCAGCCAGGAGAAAACCGGTCCTCATCGTTCATTCCCCTTTCAATCAACAATGCACGGTCGAACGATGAGAATCATTTGACCGGAGGAATGCAGAGTCAAGGATATCCCATTGGCCGAAACCGGCCAGACAGAGAAACTTTGACATTACCGACACCCGACATGCGAAAACGGAGATCGGGATTCACCCGGTCGAATTTTTGACCGTGAAGGAGCAACCGACCGGCGGATAGTGGATATCCGACCGACCCCGGCCCGAGTCGTTTTCAATTGTTCGACCGTGCATCTCCTGCCCTCTCGATCACAGCGTGAAGCCCGCCAGGCCGCTTACGATGCATTCGCACCGTTTCGCCGACCTTGCGGGGAATTGCACATCCAGCGGCCCGCAGCCGCCCCCGAGCCGACCACCCCTCCGCACCTGCCCGCACTCCGCGGAATCCGACGAATTCGCGCGCGTTCCCCGAATGCTCCCCCGACCATTTGGGCGCCGTGGTAAGGATGAGGATGGCCTTCCGGACTCACGGAACATTTCTCCTCTCCCCCGTTTCTCCACACCGTTCCGGGAGCCCACCCCACGTAGGAACCGATTTACGGCGACACCCCTGTCGATTCTTGAGAATTCCGCTGGAGTGCCATTGACCATCAGCCCCCTCTACCTCTTCATCGCCATCGCCGTTCTCACGGCGGCCGGCGTGGTGATCGTACGCCGATTCGGGTTCAAACCCCACGAGGACGGCGGAGCGATCGGAAGCCTCGTCATTCCCTGCCTGCTGTCCATCTACCTGATCGCCGTGGCCATGGGAATCGTCATCGGGTGGGAGAACAACCGCCAGGCCGCGGACGACGTCGTCGCCGAGGCGACATCGGCGACCGACCTCTACTGGAGCACCGCCACGTTCCCCGAGAACAGCGGCGAGCAGATCCGCCGGGAGCTGCGGACCTACGTCGAGACGGTGATCCGCAACGACTGGCCGGAAATGCGGCACGGCGAGCTCAGCGCCGCGGGGGACGCCGCCCTCGACCGCCTCCGGGCGAGCGTGGCCGAGCTCCCGACCCTCGACCAGGCCGACGCACTCGACCGCATGGTCGCCCGGCAGGAGGTGTCCGGCCTGGTCGACAAGCGCATCGAGCGGGCCGACTCGGCCCAGGACCACATCCCCAGGACCCTCCTGGCCATCACGGCCGTCACCGCACTCGCCATCGCCGTCCTGCCCTTCGGGATGGGCGGGGCGCGCTCCCGCGCCGGGGTGTTCTGGTCGGTGACCAACATGCTGGTCGTCGCGTCGACGGTGCTGGCCCTGCTGTTCCTGGACAACCCGTACTCCGGTCTCATCCCGGTCGACTCCGAACCACTGGAGGAGGCCCTCGCCGGGTTCGACCGGATCGACCAGGCCATAGGGCGGCTGTGAGGGGGTGCGCGCGGGCCCTACCCGGTCAGGCGCGCATCCGGCCGGAGCCCACGGCCACGGCGACCGCGATGAGCACGGCGATCACCATCATCCGCATCGGCGGGAAGTGACCGGCCGCCACACGCGGCCCATCCGGGGGCGCCGGGGCGAACTGCAGGTGGATGACCTCGGCCTCCTGCGTCGGTTCAGCTGCGGCCCGCTCGTCGGGGGCGGGCTCCTCCTCCGGAACCCGCGCCGGCTCCGTCGGCTCACGCGCGGGTGCGGCCGACGCCGCCAGCGGCGGTGGCGGCGCATCGGGGCCCGGGGCCGACTCCACGACCGGCGGAACAGGGTCGGGGGGAGCCGCGCCGGGCGGGGCCGACGGGGCCGGTTCGCCGGGTGGCGCGGGTTCCGCGGGGCCGGGGGGCGGCGGTGGGGGTACCGGCGGTAGGGGCACCGGCGGTTCGAGGGCGGCGGGAACCTCCGGGGGTTCGGGAGACTGCGCGGGTGGGGGCGGCGGGGGCGGTGCCGGGTGTTCGGGAGGCCTCGGAACTTCCGGCTGCGGGGGCGGCGTCGGTGCCGGCGGCGCAGGAGGGCCGGGCGGCTCCGGTGCCGACGGGGGCGGGCAGCCGGGTCGGCCGACGGAGATCCCGACGCCCGGAGCGGTGACACACACCGAGACACCCACGCCGACGCCGGCACCGGGCGCCGCCCGAGCCGCCACGTCGGCCCTCGCGTCGACACCGACGCCTACCGCGGCGCCGACGTCGGCACCGGTGTCGGCGTGAGCATGGGCCGCGCCGGCCGTGGCCCCGGCCAGTGCGAAGGCCACCGCCGCGCCGCGGGCGGCGGAACCGAGCGCACAGCTTTCCACTGTTTCCACTCAGACCCTCTCTTCGGCGATATTCTGCGCGAACTGCGAAGGAAAAGGAGATGCCCTCACAGGGCGTGATCAACCGATTCCACCGTGGCCATGATGTGCGATCGAGATCGCCCTGTCAGTCGAAACCGCGACATCTGCTGGCCGCCTCCCGAAGAAACGGGAAACGGGCGTTCCCTTCCCCTCCGGGCGAGGGAACCGTTTCGCGGGCGCACGGTCCGGCCGGACCGGCGCGCCGCACGCCCCGGTCACACCGGGTGCCCGATTCGCGGCCCCGCAGCCCACCGCCGCACCGATCCCGGGGGCGTTCGCGTGTCCCCCCGACCGAACGCCGTAGGGTCTCCCGTGCACCCGACGCGGGAGACGGGCGCACGCCGGCGTCCGGGCCACCGGGCACCGGAGCCGACCCACGAGCACCCGATGCAAAGGAACCGCGCATGACCGCCGCAGATCCGGGCCTCCGCCTCGCCGTCAAGGACGCCGTCGCGACGATCACCATCGACCACCCCGCCAAGCGCAACGCGATGACGGCCCGGATGTACTCCGACCTTCCGCCGCTGCTCGCCGAACTGCGCGACGACCCCCACGTACGGGTGGCCGTGCTCACCGGCACGGGCGACACCTTCTGCTCCGGCGCCGACATCTCCGCACTCGACGACATCACCGGGGAAGGAGAGGACGACCTGCCCACGGCCGCCGAGGAGTCCCTGGCCGCCTTCCCCAAGCCGGTCATCGCGGCGATCCGCGGCAACTGCTACGGGGGAGCCTGCCAGCTCGCCGCCGCCTGCGACCTGCGCATCGCGGCCGACGACGCGCGGTTCGCCATCACCCCGGCCAAGCTCGGCATCATCTACCCGGTCAGCGCACTCGCCCGGCTCGTGCGCATCGCCGGGCCGTCCACCGTCAAGCAGCTGGTCTACTCCGCCGACCCGATCGACGCCGAGCACGCACTGCGCACCGGGCTGTGCGACGAGGTGGTGGCGGTCGGCCGACTGCACGACCGGGTGGACGAGGTGGCGCGCACCATCGCGGGCCGCTCCCAGTTCACGGTGCGCGCGTCCAAGGACATCATCGACCGGATCGGCGCGGGCGCCCTGACCGACGAGGTCGTCGACGCGTGGTTCGCGCGGATGCGCGCCTCGGGTGACCTCGAAGAAGGGGTGTCCGCGTTCCTGGATCGCCGCACCCCCGATTTCCGATGGAATGGCTGATCCGAACGATCAATACGTCGGCGTTTCCGTTGAGATTTTGACGATTCAAAACGGGCACACCGGGTATTTGTCAGATTACGGCTGGGCATTACGCAGTCCCTCCGTCAGCGGCCCGGCCGACCCCGCAGGATCGTCCCCCGCTCGCGAACGGAGATCCCCCGCACATGGTCAGCATCATCAGCCGCTCGGCCTGGGGAGCACGCCCCCCACGCAGCCGGAGCACCACCACCTGGAGCCGACGGGTCGAGGTGACCGTGCACTACAGCGCGGGCCCCACCACCCAGACACCGCGCCAGATCCAGAACTTCCACATGGACTCCAACGGCTGGGCCGACATCGGCTACAACTTCCTCGTCGACACCCACGGCAACGCCTACGAAGGGCGCGGCTGGCTGGTCATCGGCGCGCACGCCGCCCCGCGCAACACCGAGGGCATCGGTGTCTGCTTCATCGGGCGCGACGGTGACGCCACCGCGGCCGCCAAGCGCACCGTCCGCGCCCTGTACGACGAGGCCAACCGGCGCGCCGGGCGCACCCTGATGCGCAAGGGCCACCGCGACGTCAACCCCACCGCGTGCCCCGGCAACGACCTGTACGGCTGGCTGCGGGCCGGGATGCCCGTCAACGGCGGCTCGCCCCCGGGCAGCGCCCCGCCCTGGCCCGGGGTGTACCTGCGCTATCCCCCGATCACCCGGCACTCCTCGGTGACGACCTGGCAGTCCAGGATGCGGCAGCGCGGCTGGCGTATCACCGTGGACGGCGCCTACGGCCCCGCGTCAAGGAACGTGTGCATCGAATTCCAGCGCGAGAAGCGGCTCGGAGTGGACGGCATCGTCGGCCCCGAAACCTGGCGGGCCACCTGGGAGGCGCCGATCACCCCCTGACGCGGGTGCCTCGGCGGCGACACCGGTGCGTCACGACTTGCGCGCGATGCCCGCCATCATCGCCCAGTGGTGGTCCTGGAACTTCTCGAAGGGCATGACCTCCGGGCCCTCCGGGTCCTCGGGGAACCACCGCGACTCGTACTCCAGTCCCGGCGGGACCAGATCCATCCCGAGGAAGTGGTCGTAGACCTCGTTCAGCGGGCGCAGCCACCCGTTGCCGAGCGTTTCCAGGCAGGCCCGGGACAGCGCATGCTGGGCCGGGTGGCCGGTGTCGGGCCAGGTGGTGATGAAGAGGTGGCTGCCGGGGCACAGCGCGCCCATCAGCTCCGCCACGATCTCGTCGGGCTTCTCCGAGTCGTGCAGCTGCATCAGCATCCCGACGACGATCAGCCCGACCGGGCGGTCGAAGTCGAGGAACCGCCGGACGTCGGGGTGCCCCAGGATGTATCCCGGGTCGCGCAGGTCGGCCGTGATGACGGTGGTGGTCCTGTTGTCCGCGAGGATCGCGCGGCCGTGCGACAGCACCATGGGGTCGTTGTCCACGTACACCACGGTGGCGTCGGGGTTGATCTCCTGGGCCGCGTCGTGCGTGTTCTTCATCGTGGGCAGCCCGCAGCCGATGTCCAGGAACTGGTCGACGCCGCCCACCCGCGCCATGTACCGCACGCCGCGGATGAGTGTCTCGCGATTCAGCCGGGCGGTCTCGCGGGATCGCGGAAGATAGGCCTCGAAGACGTCGGCCGCTCTCCGATCGACCTCGAAATTGTCCTTTCCCCCGAGAAGCGCGTCATAGACACGGGCCGTTGAGGCGGTGGACAGCCCGAAGTCGGGAAGATATTTCCGGTCGGTTCCGGAAGCCGTCCCATCGGTTGTGCTCATGAACCAAGCCTTCTCGTCTATGTCGAGGGGTGCCAGCATCGTACGCCGCGGGGTTTTCCGGTGTCCGGGTCTTTCCGGGAACCGGCGGCCCGACCGGGCCCGAAAAGGTCGCCTTTGGAACACAGGTGGCCGGGCCACTCCCGCGGCGCTCCGCCCCCCGTACGTGGAACGGGGGCGGTCCGCGCCTGTGCCCGGGCCGCGCGATCCCGCATTCGCCCAGGTCAGACGGGCCTCCTCGGAGGCTCCCCGGGCGCCGCGGCCGCGCGGGCCCGGTCGGCCGCGGCGCCGGCCGGGCCGGATATCGGACGGGACCCAACCCGCAGGATCATCGCGAACTATCGCCGCCTCCTGCGGGATTACGGGCGAAGCGATCCCATTGATTCATGGGGCATCGCCGTATTCGGCACCATCCGGAATCCGCGCATGTACGCCCCTGTACGGCTGCCCGCCCACCCCTGCCGACCGGTCACACCAGCGTGCGCGCCTGGGCGTAGTGGCACGCGGAGGCGTGCCCCTGTCCGCGGTCGGCCAGCTCGGGGACCTCCTCCACACAGCGCGTCCGCTCCACCTCCGACAGCTCGCCGGCGAACTTCGGGCACCGCGTACGGAATCGGCACCCCGACGGCGGCGCCGCCGGGCTCGGCACGTCGCCCGTCACCAGGATCCGCCGGCGCGCCCGCTCCTTGCGCGGGTCGGGCAGCGGGATCGCCGAGATCAGCGCCTGGGTGTAGGGGTGCGCGGCCGCTGCGAACAGCTGCTCGGTCGTGCCCGTCTCGACGATCGTGCCCAGGTACATCACGGCCACGCGGTCGGCGATGTGCCGCACCACCGACAGGTCGTGGGACACGAACAGGTACGACAGGCCGAGCTCGGCCTGCAGGTCCTCCAGCAGGTTGATGACGCCGGCCTGGATCGACACGTCCAGCGCCGAGACCGGCTCGTCCAGGACGAGCACCTTCGGCCGCAGCGCCAGCGCCCGCGCCACGCCGATGCGCTGCCGCTGCCCGCCGGAGAACTCGTGCGGGTAGCGCGACCCGTGCTCGGGGTTGAGGCCCACGGTGCGCAGCAGCCCGCGCACCCGCTCCGCGCCGTCCCCGCCGAACAGGCCGTGGATCCGCAGCGGCTCGGCGATGATCTCGAAGACGGTCATGCGCGGGTCGAGCGACGCGAACGGGTCCTGGAACACGATCTGCAGCTCACGCCGGAGCGGGCGCATCTGCGCGCCCTTCAACCCGGTCAGCGGCCGGTCCCGGTAGCGCACCTCGCCCGCCGTCGCCGGGATCAGCCGCAGCAGCAGCCGCGCGGTCGTCGACTTGCCGCAGCCGGACTCCCCCACCAGCGCCAGCGTCTCCCGCGCACGCAGCTCCAGGGAGACGCGGCAGACAGCGTGGATGTGCCCGACCCGGCGCCGGATGATGCCCCTCGACCGCACCGGGAAGTGCTTGACCAGGTCCTCGGCCACGAGCAGCGGCGCCCTGGGGTCGACCGGGCCGGCAGGCTCGGGCCGCGCGGCACCCGCCCCCGCCTCGGCGACCGGCTCCGCCACCTCTCCCGCCGCCACCGCCTGGACCTCCTCGGTGGTCTCCGCGTCCACCGCCGTGGGGCGGAACAGCTCGTCGGGCCGGGCCTCCCGCAGGCGGTCGCGGAAGTGGCAGGCCGACCGGTGCGGTTCGGTGCCCGGGGCGACCACCGCGTGTCCGCCCATCTCTCCACTGCCGTGCTCGGCCACCGCCAGCGGCGGCTCCTCGGCCCGGCACACCTCCTCGGCCATCGGGCAGCGCGGCGCGAAGGTGCACCCCGGCGGCAGGTGGAGCAGGGACGGCGGCGTGCCGAGGATCGGGGTCAGCCGCTCGTGCCGCGACTCGTCCATCCGCGGCACGCTGCCCAGCAGCCCCAGCGTGTAGGGCATGCGCGGGGCGTGGAACACCGCGTCGACGTTCCCGGTCTCCACCATCCGCCCGGCGTACATCACGGCGACCCGGTCGACGTGCCCGGCGATCACCCCGAGGTCGTGGGTGATGAGCACCAGCGCCGCCCCGGTCCGCTGCCGCGCGGTCTCCAGCGCCTCCAGGACCTGGGCCTGCACGGTCACGTCCAGCGCTGTGGTCGGTTCGTCGGCGATGATCACGTCGGGGTCGTTGGCCATCGCGATCGCGATGACCACGCGCTGGCGCATGCCGCCCGACAGCTCGTGCGGGTAGGCGCGCACCCGCTGCTCGGGGAACGGGATGCCGACGATCCCCAGCAGCTCCACCGCCCGCTCCCGGGCCTCGCGCTCGCTGACGTCGTGGTGGGCGCGCACCGCCTCGGCGATCTGCCGACCGACCGTGTAGACGGGATTGAGCGAGGTCAGCGGGTCCTGGAAGATCATCGCGATCTTGTTGCCGCGCACCTTGGAGATGCGCGCGTCGTCGAGGCCGACCATCTCCTGGCCCAGCACCCGAGCGGACCCGCTCACCCGGGCCGTCTTGGGCAGCAGCCCCATGATCGCCAGGGAGGTCACCGACTTGCCCGACCCGGACTCGCCCACGATGCCCAGCGCCTCGCCCCGCCGCAGCCGGTAGGAGACACCGCGCACCGCCCGCACGAGCCCGTCGTCGGTGGGGAAGCCGACGGTGAGGTCGTCGACCTCCAGTACCGTCTCTCGCTCCTCCGTGCCGCCCGGCCCCGGGGAGTGCATGTCCTCCGTCGTCATCTCAGACACCACCGTCACCTCCGCACCATGGTCTGCCGGGGGTCGAGGGCGTCCCGGAGTCCGTCGCCGATGAAGTTGATCGTCAGGCAGATCAGCACGATGATCACGCCTGGCGGGTAGAACAGCCACGGCCGTGTGAAGGCCGCGGTCCGGGCGTTGTCGATCATCAGGCCCAGCGAGATGTCCGGTGACTGGATACCGAAGCCGAGGAAGGACATCGAAGCCTCCAGCAGAATCGCCGTGGCGATGAGCAGCGTCGCCGCCACGATGATCGGCCCGGCCGCGTTCGGCAGCAGGTGCCGGAACACGATCCTGGTGCCCGTGGCCCCGGCGGCGCGTGCCGCCTCCACGAACTCCTGCTCGCGCAGGGACAGCACCACCCCGCGGACCACCCGCGAGATGGTGGTCCAGGAGAACGCGGCGATGATCAGTGCCACCGCGTACCAGGTGGTGCCGCCGCGGACGTTGCCGCCGATGGCGGCCACGACCACCAGCAGGGGCACCACCAGCATCACGTCGACGATGCGCATCATGACGGCGTCGGCCCAGCCGCGCAGGTACCCGGCCACCGCGCCCCAGACCGCCCCGATCGCCGTGGCCAGCAGCGACACGGTCAGTGCCACCTTGAGGGTCTGCTGGGTGCCGCGCATCAGCTGACCGAGGATGTCGTGCCCGGCGTTGGTGGTGCCCAGCGGGTGGTCCAGGCTCGGCGGCCGGTTGCCCGGAATCTCCCGGTGCACCATGTGGTCCCACTGCCACACGAACGGGCCGAGGAACGCGAACGCGGCGATGGCGAGAAGCACGACGAGGCTGATGACGGCCGGCCGGTGGCGCCGGAAGCGCTCCAGGACGACACGTGCCTGGCCGCGCTCCCGCACGGTCGCCACCGGCTCCGCTCCGGGGCCCGGCGCAGCGGGTTCGGCCGAGCGGCCCGTCCCACGGCCTTCGATGTCACTCATAGCGGATCCTCGGGTCGAGCACGGCGTAGAGGAGGTCGGCGAGGAGGTTGGCGGTGATCACGATGACCCCGCTCAGCATCAGCCAGCCCATCAGGGCATAGGAGTCGCTGCGCTTGATCGCCTCGACGAAGAAGTCGCCCAGGCCGCGCCACTGGAACACGGTCTCGGTGAGGACGACGCCGTCGATGATCCCGGCGATCGTCACCGCCGCCACGGTCGTCAGCGGGATGAGGGCGGTGCGCAGCGCGTGGCGGCGCATCACCACCCGGTCGGGCAGGCCCTTGGCCCGGGCCAGCCGCACATAGTCGCTGTTCAGCACCTCCAGCATGGAGGTGCGCTGGTACCGGCTCCAGGCCGCGTACCCCGTCAGCATCAGCGCGAGGGTGGGCAGCACGAGGTGCGCGGCGGCGTCGGTGAGGCTTTCGAGCGGGGTGAAGCCGCGTGTGTCGGGCGACGAGGCGCCGATGGTGGCGAACAGGCGGAACCCGATCTGCTGGTTGGTCCACACCCCGGCCTCCTTGATCAGGGCGGCCAGCCAGAAGGTCGGCATGGCCAGCGCCAGGAAGCCGATGAAGGTGAGGGTGTAGTCGATCTTGGAGTACTGCCGCATCGCGCTGACGACGCCGGAGACGATGGCCAGTCCGAGGGCCAGCAGCACGGCCACGCTGACCAGGCGCATGGTGGTGGCGAAGCGTTCGGCGATGTTCGCGCCGATGTCGTAGTGCGGCCCCTGCACGGAGGGGCCGAACTTGCCCTGCAGCAGGCCGATGTCGCCGTTGCCGCCGATGCCGGTGAGCCACAGGACGTAGCGCTCGGGCATGCTGCGGTCCAGGTAAAGGCGCTCCCTCTCGGCCTCGATGACGGTGGGCGAGGGCGGCGGCTGCTGCACCATCATGTCGGCGAGCGGGTCGCCGGACACGTCGATGAGGACGAAGGCGAGGACGGAGGCCGCGAGGAGGACGGGGATCGTGCCCAGTATCCGCCGCACGGTGTACACGAGCATCGCGGTGATCCTTCGGTCGGGTCGTCACGATCGGGCCGGGCCCGGTGCGGGTCGCCGGGCCCGGCCCGGAGCACGGGCGGTCCGAGCGATGGTGGGGAGATGGGCGGGGTGCCGGCGCGCGCCGGAGCGGGAGCGCGCGCCGACCGGTGGGGGCCGCGGGGCTACTGGGCCACCGTCCCCCACTCGCCCATGTTGTAGATCGCGCGCTTCTGTGCCTGGCGGTTGTCGCGGATGTTCACGTAACCCTCGGTCACGAACGCGTAGGCCGGCTCGTCCATGATCGGGAGCACGTAGGCGTCCTCGACCAGGACCTCCTGGGCCTGGTTGGTCAGCTCGGCGGCCTCGTCGAGGGTCTTGGCCTCCAGCACCTTCTCGACCAGCTCGTCGACCTTCTCGTTCTCGTACTTGCCGAAGTTGCTGCCGCTGCTGCTGTGCCACTGCTGGAACGGGGTGGCGATGAAGAACGGGCTGCCGCTCCAGCCGAACTGCACGATGTCGTAGTCCTGCTTGCCGAGCATCTCGCCCAGGTCGTCGGTCACCTCGATGTTGGTCTCCACCCCGATGTCCGACAGGTGGGACTGGATGATCTGCAGCGAGGTGTTGCGGACGACGGTGTCGGTGGAGCGCAGCCGGAACGGGCCGACCTTCTCGCCGTCCTTGGTCAGCGTGCCGTCCTCGATCTCGTACCCGGCGTCGGTGAGGATCTTCTCGGCGGTCTCGGTGTCACCGGTGCCCTGCCCGGTGCCGCTCATGACGTCCCGGTGGTACGGGCTCTCCGGGGCGAAGGAGAAGTTGGTCTTGATCTCGTAGTCCGGGTAGCCGGCGCCGAAGTTCCGCTCGGCGATCTCGCCGACGTCGATGGCGGTGAAAATGGCCCGCCGCAGCTCGACGTCCTCCAGCCACTCGTTCTCGGTGTTGAAGTCGATGTGCTCCCAGCTGGCCCCCGGACCGATGTCGAAGTAGACGTTGTCCATCGCCTTGACCTGCTCGATGATGTCGTCGTTGTACTGCGCCGGGTTGGCGCCGTGGATCTCACCGTTGGTCAGGGCCGGGATCCAGGTCCCCTCGTCGGGGTTGAACCGCATGATGATCTTGTCGAGGGTCGGCTGGATCTCGCCGTACCAGTTCTCGTTCGGCTCCTTGATGACCTGGTTCTCCAGGTCGCCGTCGACGATCTTGTAGGGCCCGCCGGAGTACTCGGGCATGGTCTCGTTCAGCCAGTCGAAGTACTCACCGAGCTCCTCGGGGTCGCCGACGTCGAGGCCCTGCTCCTCGGCCAGGTGGGCGGGGTACAGCCCGCCGGAGATCTTGTGCCCGTCCAGGAAGCCGAACCACTCGGCGTTGGCCTTGCCGTCCTTCAGGGTGACGGTGACGGTCTTGCCGTCGTCGGTCCCCTCGATCTTCTCGACGTCGTCGTACTCGCCCGGCGCGCGCGACCGGCAGCCGTCGCAGTGCCCCTCCTCGGGGCTGGCCGCCATCTTCCAGGTGACCTCGAAGTCGTCGGCGGTGATGGGCGTGCCGTCGTTCCATACCGCTTCAGGCCGGAGTTTGAATTGGAAGGTGAAGGGATCCTCTTCGATCAATTCCGGCTCTTCGGCCAGCAGGTCCATGTCGTGCTCATAGGTCTCCCCGTCGGGGGCCCAGCGCCCGACAGAGGGCAGAATCCCCTCCAGCATCTGGTTGGTGTAGACGCTGCCGCCCTCGGGGGATATCAGGTTCCAGGATCCGGGCAGCGAATTGATCACCCAGGTGATCTCACCGCCCTCGCCCCGTTCACCGCTGTTGCAGGTATTGGGGTTCTCCTCGCAGTCCTCCCAGCCGCGGACCGCACCGTCGCCGCCATTGCCGCCGGTACATGCGGTGGCCGTCAACGCCAGGGCGGTCAGGGCCGCGGCGAGTCCGGTCACCGGTTTTAGCTTGAGCACGGTTCCCATCCTTCTCGTTGCCGATTCCAGAGATCAGCGGATCGCGCCTACTCAGACCGGTCGTGATACCGCACAGCAGAACATTCCACCCGCCGCACAGATAAGACATAAAGGCGATTTGTGACAAACCTGAAACCACTCAGGCCACAAATCATCCCACGATCCCCTTGCACAACTTTTTCCCAGCGAACACTCAGACTCGAATTCGATCTTCGACGTCGCTCCCCATCTTCGATCTTCACCCTGGGAACCGGCGGGCGACAGCAAGATATCGGCAGCACGCCGCCGGCAAGCGCACAACACAGCGGCCGACGCCCGGCCCATCGACTCCCTCACACCTAAGCTGGACCCCATGGACACAGGTCTCTTCGCCGACGGCGCGGCCATCCGGCGGATCAACCGCGAGGCCGTCCTCCTCGGCGGGGCCGGCTACGCGGTCCTGATGCAGGTGGCCCACCCCGCCGTGGGCCAGGGCGTCCGCGAGCACAGCGACTTCGCCGCCCGCCCGGTCAACCGGCTGCGGGGCACCCTGACCTTCGTCTACGGGCAGGTCTTCGGCACCCGCGAGGAGGCCGAGCGCATCGCCCGCATCGTCCGGGCCATGCACACGAAGATCACCGGTCCCGGCTACGACGCCCTCGACCCCGACCTGCAGCTGTGGGTCGCCGCCACCCTCTACGACTCCGGCATCCGGCTCTACGAGCTGACCTTCGGCCCCTTGCCCCCGCAGGACAAAGACGAGGCGTACCGGCAGGCGTCGGTCTTCGCCACCTCGCTCGGCTGCCCGCCGGAGACCTGGCCGCCCTCCCGGGACGCCTTCGACGCCTACTGGGACCGCATGGTGGCGTCGATCGACGTCGACGACTCCGCACGCGAGATCGCCCGCGCCCTCCTCGCCCCCGCCAACCCCCTGCTGCGCCCGCTCGCCCGGTTCCAGGCCTTCCTCGCCTCCGGCCTCCTGCCGCCGCGCATCCGCGACCAGCTCGGCCTGGCCTGGAGCGAGGCCCGGCAGCGCCGCTTCGACCGCCTGTTCTCCGCCCTGCGCCGCGTCTACCCGCGCCTCCCCGCCGCCGTCCGCACCTTCCCGATGCGCGCCTACATGTGGGACATGCGCCGCCAGACCCGACGCAACCGCCTCTACCACCGCCCGAAGCAGGCGGCCCGCCCCCGCTGAGCCCGGACCGGCAGGCGGGTGGGGTGAACGGACGGCCGCGGCCACCCGCTCACCCCGCATCCCTCAGTTCCAGGCCCCCGGCCCTGCTCCGGCCCCGGTGACGACGGTGGCGTCCAGCTCCTCCGACCGGGCCACCTCCGCCGACAGCCCGCAGCGGCCCAGGATGTCGGCCGCCCGCGGCGCCTGGCGCTCGCTCGTCTCCACCAGCAGGTGGCCGCCGGGAGCCAGCCACTTCGGTGCCGAAGCCGCCACGCGGCGCAGGAGGTCCAGCCCGTCGCCGCCGCCGTCGAGGGCCGACCGCGGCTCGTGGTCGCGGGCCTCACGGGGCAGCAGGCCGACCTCCGCGCTGGGCACGTAGGGGACGATGGCGACGAGGACGTCGACCCGGCCGCGCAGGGTGGGCGGCAGCGGCGCGTCGAGGTCGCCCTCGTAGACCAGCCCGCCGACGGCCACGACGTTGCGCCGGGCGCAGCGCACCGCGGCCGGGTCGATGTCGGCGGCGTGCAGCTCGCCCGGCGCGACCGACGGGTGCCGGGCGACGGCCGCGCCCACGGCGCCCGAGCCGCAGCACAGGTCGAGGACGACGGCGCGCGGCGGGGCGAGGGCGACGGCCCGCTCGACGAGGAACTCGGTGCGGCGGCGCGGCACGAAGACCCCGGGGCCGACCGCGACCCGCAGGCCGCAGAAGTCCGCCCAGCCCAGGACGTGTTCGAGGGGAAGTCCGGATGCGCGCCGTCCGACCATGAGCTCGACGTCGTCCAGGGTGCGTGCGGTGGAGATGATCAGCCGCGCCTCGTCCTCGGCGAAGACGCAGCCCGCGGCCCGCAGGCGGGAGACGACGTCGGCCCGGGCGCGGGACGGAAGGACGAGCGGGGAAGCGGATGTGGAAACGGAAGTGAAAGCCGACATGGAAACCTTTCGGATGCCCGTGGGCACCCCCTCGGTCGCCTATGTCGACAACGGCGCACCGACCGCTCGGTCGCGAGGTGGGAGTACCCGGCCTGATCCAGCGTTAACGGGTCTCACCTCCTCGGTAGGTCCTTCAAGACGGATCAACGCTACCGCAGGTGCACGGGTGGCCTGACATCGCTGAGCCGACCGGCGCACCGGTACCCCTCCCCGCTGACCGGTAGGGGCGGTGACCGGTAGGGGCGGTGGGTCCGCTGAACGCCTTGCGGGCGATCCCGTGCCGGGTGTCCTGTCGAGACGGGGCCAGCAGCAACGAGGGCGGTGGGGGCGTGGGGTGGCCGGTCGTCACACGGGTGGGCGGGGGCCGGGCTGACGGTGGGAGCAAGCACCTCTGTTCGGCCCCGATTCCGGACGGAGAGGCAGCGAGGAGGAGGGGACGGGCGCCCCTTCCCCCCCCCCCCCCCCCCCCCCCCCGCGGCCCGTCCCACATCCGCCCTGACCAGCGCACTCGTCCGTTGATCTCGGAGATATTGGGGTGAAAATCGCCCGCGAGACCCCAATATCTCCGAGATCAACGAAAGAGGGGTGGGAAAACGCTCTCCCACGCCCGAACCCCGGTGGCGGGCGGGTTGGGACGCCCGGATCGGGGACTCCGGGCAGCCCAGAATGATTTCCCGCGATGACCATGGGAAAGAATCGGGCGAAACGGGCGCCACCGGATGCGAGACCATGATCATCTTCAGAGAGGCCGCGGGGCTCTCGGATCGCGGAAACGGCTGCACGCGAAACGGAAACCCGGACGTCCGGGCGGGCCGCAGCCACCGACCCGCCCGACCCCAACCGCCCACCGGGCCCGAAAGACCGCCGGACAGCGCTTTCCCACCCTCTCGTCCGTTGATCTCGGGGCTATCGACCGAATTCTCGTCGGTATTCGGTCGATAGCCCCGAGATCAACGGAGGAAGGGCATCGGTCGGGTGGGCGCGCAGGCGGGGGTAGGGCAGACCGGGGGACGGAAGGGGCGCCCCTCCCTGTCGTCCTCGTCGCTGCTTCCCTGGTACGGGTCCGGGGCCTGACCAGGGCGATAGCTCCCACCGCTGGCGCGGCCAGCCGCCCACCCGCACGGCGACCGACCGCCCCAGACCCCTCCTCCTCGTCGCTGCTTCCCGGTACGGGGCCGGGGGCGGTCTTTGGCGTCGGCACCCGCCGTTAGCCCGACTGCCGACCCACCCGCACGACGACCGGCGGCCCCAAGCCCCTACCGCCCTCGTCGCTGCTGCCCCCGTCTCTGCAGGACACCCCGCACCGGACCGCCGACAAGGTGCTCAGCGGGCCCGTCTGCCGCGGCGGCCACCACCTGCCCCTACGGGGAGGGCCCCACCCCTGAGGGGGTCCTCCCCGTGTGTCCGCGGTTCTCGCCCGGATCGGTCCGGGCGGGCTCAGGCCAGGCGGTCGTGCAGGGCGTTGTACTCGTCCCACAGCTCGGCGGGGAACTGGTCGCCGAAGGACTTGAAGAACTCCGGCATCAGGTCCGCCTCCTCGCGCCAGGTCGCGCGGTCGACCGAGAGCAGGAAGTCCAGTTCCTCGGCGCTGAGGTCGAGGCCCTCGGTGTCGATGCCGCCCTCGCCCGGGACCAGGCCGATCGCCGTCTCGGTCGCGTCGGCCGTCCCGTCGAGGCGCTCGACGATCCACTTCAGGACGCGGCTGTTCTCGCCGAATCCCGGCCATACGAAGCGGCCGTCCTGGCCCTTGCGGAACCAGTTCACGTAGAAGATGCGGGGCAGCTTCTCGGCGTCGGTCATCCGGCCGATGTCCAGCCAGTGGGCGAAGTAGTCGCCCATGTTGTAGCCGCAGAACGGCAGCATCGCGAACGGGTCGCGGCGCAGCTCGCCGACCCTGCCTTCCGCTGCCGCGGTCTTCTCCGAGGCGACGTTCGCGCCCAGGAAGACGCCGTGCTGCCAGCTGAACGACTCGGTGACGAGCGGGACCGCGGTGGCGCGGCGGCCGCCGAACAGGATCGCCGAGATCGGGACGCCGGCGGGGTCCTCCCACTCCCCGGCGATGGTCGGTGCCTGCCCGGCCGGGGTGGTGAAGCGGGCGTTGGGGTGGGCGGCCGGCTCGTCGGAGTCCGGCGTCCAGTCGCGGCCCTTCCAGTCGGTCAGGTGGGCGGGCGGCTCCTCGGTGAGGCCCTCCCACCACACGTCGCCGTCGTCGGTGAGGGCGACGTTGGTGAAGATGCTGTTGCCCCACAGCGTCGCCACCGCGTTGGCGTTGGTGGACGCGCCGGTGCCGGGTGCGACGCCGAAGAACCCGGCTTCCGGGTTGATCGCGTACAGGCGGCCGTCTGCACCGAAACGCATCCAGGCGATGTCGTCCCCGACCGTCTCGACCTTCCAACCGGGGATGGTGGGCTCCAGCATGGCAAGGTTGGTCTTGCCGCAGGCGCTCGGGAACGCGGCCGCGATGTAGCGGGCCTCGCCTCCGGGCGGGGTGATCTTGAGGATGAGCATGTGCTCGGCCATCCAGCCCTCGTCGCGGGCCATCACCGAGGCGATGCGCAGGGCGTAGCACTTCTTGCCGAGCAGGGCGTTGCCGCCGTAGCCCGAGCCGTAGGACCAGATCTCGCGGGTCTCGGGGAAGTGCGAGATGTACTTGGTGTCGTTGCACGGCCACGGCACGTCGGCCTGGCCCGGCTCCAGCGGGGCGCCCACGGAGTGCACGGCCTTGACGAAGGAGCCGCGCTCCTCGATCAGGCGCAGGGCCGGGGTGCCCATCCGGGCCATGATGCGCATCGACACCGCGACGTAGGCGGAGTCGGTGATCTCCACGCCGAGCTGAGAGATCTCACCGCCCAGCGGCCCCATGCAGAACGGCACCACGTACATGGTGCGGCCGCGCATGCAGCCGTCGAAGACATCGGCGAACGTGGCGCGCATCTCGTCGGGCGCGATCCAGTTGTTGGTCGGACCGGCGTCCCTCTCCCGCTCCGAGCAGATGAACGTGCGGTCCTCGACCCGGGCGACGTCGCCGGGGTCGGATCGGCAGTAGAAGCTGTTGGGCCGCAGTTCGGGATTGAGCCGGACAAAGGTCCCGTTATCCACGAGTAGACCGGTCAGCCGCTCCCATTCCTCGTCGGAACCATCGCACCAGACGACGTTCTCGGGCTTGGCCAGGGCTGCGACCTCACGGACCCAGTCGATGAGTTCCTGGTGGTCAGTGGGCGGAAGTCCGGTATCGGCAACACTGTCGGTCACAACGACTCCTTCGGGATGGACAGGTCCGCATCATCGTTGAACCGGGCCCTTCCAGGCTAGTTGGTCTGGACAGGAGGTCTAGACCATAGGTTCAGTAATCCCTCGCCTGCGGAGATTCGTTCCATCGCTTTCGGAAGGAGGCGTTCGTCACTCGGGTGCGTGGTCGGGGTACGGCGCGCCCGGCGGCCGGGCAGAGGAGGTACCGAGGTCGGGGGCCGGGGCGGGTAGGAGACGTTCCCGGCCCGCGGACCGTCGATGGCCGCCGGGCGCGTTCGAGGGGGCGGAGGGGACGGGGGTGCCGTCCGCCGCCGTCACCCGTTCCGGTCGCCGGTGCCGCAGTCCCGGCCGCTGTTGATGCAGTCGACGACCTCGCGCATCAGGTCGTCGGACATGACGTTGATGAAGTCGGAGTGGTCGGTGATCGGGTTGCGTCGCTCCTCGGGGAAGCCGTCGATGGCGAAGCTGTTGCCCTCCGGCACGTCGTAGACGAGCGTCTGGCGCAGCTGCGGCACCGCCACGGTTCCGCGCGGGCAGCTTCCGTCGCTGCGCGGGAACACGATGTGCGACCTGTTGTCGTCACTCTCGATGTTGCGGCCGTCCCAGCAGCTGGGGAAGTCGATCATGCGCACCACCTGGGAGCCGCCGGGGCACAGCGGGTACCGGTCGCTGAACGCCCGGTCCTCGAAGCCCGTGCAGGTCCACCGGGCGTTGGCGTTCTCCCCGCCCGTGGTGAACGCGCGCGCGTTGCCGGTGATGACCTGCAGGAACGGCGCCATCGGCTCGACCTCGGACCGCGGGTTCCCGCGGAACTCCAGGATGGCGCTCTGCGGGCGCAGGATCCGGCCGAAGTTGCCGTCGGCGCCGCCGCCGGAGTCGTTGGCGTCGAAGTCCACGCCGTTGATGTCGCGGAGCACCGGCCAGAAGTAGGAGGACTGGTCGCGCTCGTCGACGCAACTGGTGTCGCCCTGGGCGAGCAGCCGGTTGTTGGTGTCGAGGTCGTCGACGTAGTTCTGCACGTTCTGGTTGCCCACGTAGTCGTGGGTGTGCTGGGCGCCGTGCTCGACGCCGGGGGCGACGATCACGTTCTCGCTGTTGAAGAGCCGGTTCTCGTTGGTTCCGCAGTCCGAGACGAAGGTCCCGGTCGACCCGGAACCGCTCGCCTGCAGCTCGATGTCGGCCGGCGGGGCCTGCTCGATCGGCACGAAGTCGGCGTCGGACGGGCCGGTGACCTTTGCGTCGCCATGGCCGCCATGGTCGCCGTGGCCCCCGTGGCCCCCGTGCCCGCCGTCCCGGCCTCCGTTGCGGTCGCCGTCCCGGCCGCCGTCGAGGTCGAAGTCGACCCCGTCCTTGCCGGCGCCGGTGTCGATGCCTTTGCCGCCGTCGCCGCGCCAGAAGAAGCGGGCGCCGCCGTCGTCGGCCGAGGCACCCCAGCCGACGATGTCGACCTCCACCTGCCGGGGGTCGCCGAGGGCGACGACGGACAGCGCCCCGGCCAGTACCAGTGCCCCGGTGGCGGAGGCGAGCACCACGGGGCGCACCCGCCGCCGGTCGGCACTGCGGCCTTCCGCGGATTGTCTCCTTTTCCGGTCGGTTCGACCGGATTGTCGGTGTCTACGCACTACACCTCTCCCTTATCGATCGTGGGGGGACTGATTCGTCGAGGTCAGACGCCGGGGCGCCGCTCCGGTGGCAGGGGTTCGGGAAGGTCTTCGTAGTCGACCAGGCCGGTGCTCTCCAGGTGGGTGAGGTGCCGCAGCACGACGAGCATCGTGTGCTGCACGAACGAGCGGATGAGCTCGTTGCGGGTGCCCGCGCGCACCTCGGCGAGCAGCTGGATCACCTGGCCGTGCGCGTAGCGCAGGCGGTTGACGGCGACCTTGTCGTACTCGTCCCCGGACAGCCGGGACATCTCCTCCATCCAGCGCTGCTGCTCGCGCGTGGGCATGCTGGGCAGGACGACGTCGAGCTGCTCGGCGACGTCGCGCACCCGTTCGTCGAGCAGCTTGTGGTCCTCGGAGAGCATCACGCCGACCTCGCGTACGCGCTCGCTGCGCGCGCGCTCGATGGCCTGCTGGCCCGTGGGGATCTCCCACAGGTTGGCCTCGCGGACCTTGATGAGCACCTCGCGGTCGGAGGGGCCGAGCGGACCGAACGGGGTCGACTTCCAGTCCTGCCAGAAAACTCCGGCCACCGAGGTCGCGCCGTTCGGGACCACCATGACGATGGTGAGGAGTGAGACGAGGAGGAAGACCACCACCCCGCCGTACTCGACATATCTCAGCGAACTGACTCCGAAGCCCTGGAACCGCTTCACTTCCCGTCCTCCCGCGAAAACCCGACTGCGTCATGAGGCGTCAGGCGTCAGTAGCCGCCGGAGCCGCCGTCCATGTCCATGTCCATATCGTGCGTGCCATCGCCGTCCTCGGCACCGCCGGTGCCGTCGCCCTCGACCTGCCGGCCGTCGGGGGCCACCGCGTACCAGCTGCCGCCCATCGCCTGGCCGTTCACGTCCCCTGGGGACACGTCCCCCGCGTAGCGGTACAGCGGCCAGCCGGCGATGGTGACCTGGGTTTCGCCGTCCTCCCTTTCCATGGTTCCGACCAGGGCGGATTCGACGCCTTCAGCGGTGGGGTCACCCTCGGCCAGGGCGGGGGGCCACTGCTGGGCGCAGTCCGCGGCACAGGTGGACGTGGGCGGCTCGGTGGAGTCCTGGGTGAACATGTAGAGCGTGTATCCGTCGGAGTCGGCCACCACGTCACCCGCGCTGGTGCCCTTCGCCACCTGCAGCGTCGTATCGGCTCCGCCCTGCTGGTCCTGGCCCTCTTCAGAGGTGGCGGAGTCCTTGTCCGCGCCGTCGTAGCCGCCGTAGCCCGCATCTCCGTCGCTTCCGCATGCGGCGGCGGTCAGGAGTATGGCGGTCATACCGGCGGAGATCAAGGTCTTGTTTCCAGCACGCACGGTTCTCTTCCGATCCATTCTCGATGTCGCTGGGTAACGACGCCGTTTATTGCCTAGAGATACGGTCCCCGACGGTGAACGGTTCAACTCAAGTGACGGAAGTTGAGAAATACGGCGGTGATCAGGGGATTCTTTTGGACTGGAAAGATCGTGTGCTACACGGAGTGATCAACGGACAATCCCCACGCGACGGTGATCAACTACCGAATCCGCCCCAACCCGTCCCCCGAACGGCGGATCTGCTGCTACTGTCGACAAAGCGCGCATCTCTCGTTCACCACTCCCGTGTGGCCACTGCAGCCCCCGCGGAGATTCCGATCCGCCTGGACGGTGGAGGACAGCCATGTTCGAGCAGATCCCAACGCTAAAGCCGGGCGACACGACCCGGACGGCATCCAGGAAACGGCCCCGACCAGGGAGGACACGACCTAGGGATGCCGTGTCCCAACCCCTGCGGCGACCCTGGGTGAAGGTTTCGCTGCTGGCGGGAATACTCCTGGTCAACACCATTGTTGCAGTGGCCGGCCCGCAGCAGGTGGCGTTCATCCGGACTCTGCAGGATTTCCTGTGGGCATACTCCGGAGTCATCGCCCTCCTCGGGATGACCGCCCTCGTGGTGAGCGGACTGCTGGCAGCCGACCGCATCCTGACGTCCCCCGCGATGCGCATCGCCTACCAGACGCTCCACCGCGCGATCGCGCTCGCGTCCGTGGGGTTCCTGTTCGCCCACATCACACTGCAGGTCGCCTACTCCGGTGTCGGCCTGTTCAGCGCGATCGTGCCCATCGGCACGGATATCTCGATCGCCTTCGGCGTCTACGCGTCGAACCTGATGATCCTCATCATCGTCACCAGCCTGCTGCGCAAGCGCATGGCCGGGACGTCCTGGCAGTGGGCGTGGCGGGTCGTGCACACCACCGCCTTCCTGTGCTGGCCGATGGCGATCGTGCACGGGCTCACCGCCGGCCGCCAGCCCGACGGCTACGTCACCGTGGGCTACGCGCTGTGCCTGGCGGCGGTGGGGGGCGCGCTCGTCGTCCGCATGCTCATGCGTCCGGACACCGGTCGCCGCGAACCCGAGCGCCGGGCCGACGTCGTCCGCCCGGCCTCCGCCAACCGCGCCGCCGGCGGCCGCGCCCGGGGCAGGGCCACCGTGATCCGCCGCGGCCTCAGCGGCGACGATGCCGCGGCCGACCTCCCCGGCGGCACCGGGGACGCCCGGAACCCCGACGATCCGGCCGAACGCCGGGCCTCGCTCGTCGACGACGCCGACTTCTGGTCCTCCATGCGCAGCGAAAGACACGACAGATGACGTCGGTCGCCCCCCTCGGGGAGGTCCCGCCTGTACGCGCGATCGGCACGCCGCGGCTCACCCTCGGGCTCGACAGCGGACGCGGCTCCCGCCTCGACTTCCTGACCCACCAGGCGCTCCACGGCGACATGCCGCGGCTGAACGTCGACGACCTGATGACCATGGCCGGCCTGGCCGACCTGCGCGGTCGGGGCGGGGCCGGGTTCCCGTTCGCCCGCAAGCTGCAGGCGGCGGTACGGTCGGCCGAGCGCCGCGGCACGCCGGTGCGGGTGGTCGTCAACGCCACCGAGGGCGAGCCCGCCGCCGCCAAGGACCTGATGCTGCTGACCCGCGCGCCGCACCTCATCCTCGACGGTGCCGAGCTGACGGCGCGGGCGCTGAACGCCCCGGAGATCACCATCGGCATCGCATGCGGCGAGGCCGGTGAGAAGTCCCTGCTCGACGCCATCGACGAACGCGACTCCGACATCGCCGTGCAGGTCGTACGCATGCCCGACCGGTTCATCTCCGGTGAGGGGGGCTCCCTGGTCCGGGGGATCAACGGGCAGGTGCCGATCCCGCCCGGCCGCAAGGTCCGGGCCAGCGACCGGGGGGTGGACGGCCTCCCCACGGTGCTGTCCAACGCCGAGACCTATGCCCAGCTGAGCCTGGTCGCGGCGCTGGGCGCCGATCAGTACGCCACCGTCGGCCTGACGAGCGAGCCGGGAACGGTGCTGCTCAGCGTCAGCGGCTCGGCCAAGGCCCCGGCCGTGGTGGAGTGCCCGAGCGGAACCCCGCTGTCCGACGTGCTGGTGGCCTGCCACGCACCGGTGGGCCGAGGTGTGCTCATGGGCGGCTACCACGGCAAGTGGCTGCGGCCCGACGCCGTCCACGAGGCGGTGGTCTCCCGCGCGGGCATGGAGGCGGTCGGCTCGGCGCTGGGCGCGGGCGTCGTGGTTCCGCTGGGCGACGACTCCTGCCCGCTGGAGGAGACGGCGCTGGTACTGCACTACATGGCCCGGGAGAGCGCGATGCAGTGCGGGCCGTGCTTCCGCGGCCTCCCCGAGCTGGCGCGGGCGTTCGACGCCCTGGTCGACGGCGAGGCCGACCCGGAGGACGTGCAGCGCGCGGCGGCCATCGGCAACCGTCGGGGCGCCTGCTCCCACCCGGACGGCACCGCGCGGATGGCGCTGTCGGCGCTGGAGGCGTTCCCCGACGACGTCGCCGCGCACCGCTACGACGGCGGCTGCGGGACGTCCCGGCCCGGTGTGCTGCCCCTGCCCAAGGACGACTCCGGCCGCCGCCTGGTCTTGGACTGGTCGCGGTGCGACGGCCACGGGCTGTGCGCCCGACTCGCCCCGGAGCTCATCCAGCTGGACCGCAACGGTTTCCCGGAGAGCCCGACGGTGGACGTCCCGGTGCGGTCGGAGGACGCGGCGGCCAAGGCCGTGCAGATGTGCCCGTCCCTCGCGCTGCGCCTGGAGTCGCCGCCGCCCCTCTGATCGCTGCCGCGCCGTCCCGCTCCCGAGGCCATCGAAGGGGCAGGGGCCGCGGTGGGGGTTCAGGGAGGGGCGGAGCCGTTCTCCTCCTCTGGTTCCTCCAGGCTCTCGCGGAGGCGGCGCAGGCCGTAGTGCATGCGCGACTTGACGGTGCCCTCGGGGATGCCCAGCGTCTCGGCGGTCTCGTTGACGCTGAGGTCGCGCAGGTAGACGTGGGCCAGGACCTCGCGATGGTGGCGGGCCAGGCCGCGCAGCGCCTCCAACACCACCATCGCCGACAGGGTGGGTTCGGAACCGTCGGGTACGGGCGGGTCGGTGTCGATCCGGTCGGCCACGACCTCCTGGGGGCGGATGCCGCGCTGGCGGCGGTCGTCGATGACGATGCGCCGGGCAACGGTCATCAGCCAGGCCCACAGGCTGTGGGGCTCCCGCTGCAGGCGGGGGGCGTGCCGCCAGGCGCGTAGGACGGTCTCCTGGACCACGTCCTCGGCCCACTGCTGGTCACCGCCGGTCAGCTGCCGGACATTGCGTAGTAGGGGGACCTTGAACTCCTGGTAGAGCGTGCGCACCAGCTGCTCCTCGCGCTCCGCCAGGTCGTCGTCCGCGGTCGTCCGATGAATTGTGGGGGAACTTTGACGCCGCACATCCACATACTCGCCGAAACCGACCCAAGTCACGCGGGAATCCGAAAAATTCCGCGAAACATGAGATCACGGACGCATGCGCAGGTCGCGGCGGCTTCGATCGGCGCCGCCGCAGCTACGGCGGGACCACCCGCAGCCGCTGCGGCGGCCGACGCCCCTGGTCGCGCGCGGTGAGCACCCCCGGCACGGTCGGGCGGCGCGCACCGGTGCACGACGGGATCGTCGCGGGGATGCCGTGCCAGGTGAGAAAGCCCAGCAGCGCGAAGAGGTAGGCCTCCTTGGCGTCGGGGTCGATGCCGAACCCCTCGGAGGTGTGCACCGCCGCCGGTGCGAGCGCGGACCGCAGCGCCGCGGCGAGAACGGGGTTGCGCAGCCCGCCACCGGACACGACGAGCTCGGTGACGCCGTGCGCGCGGCAGGCGTCGGCGACCGTCGCCGCCGTGAGCGCGACGAGGGTGGCACACAGGTCGTCGAGGTCCACGTCGGCCCCGTCCACCACCGTGTCCAGGTAGGCGGCGTGGAAGTGCTCCTTGCCCGTGGACTTGGGGGCGGGGCGGGCGTAGTAGGGGTCGGCGCGCAGGCGGGCCAGCAGGTCGGCGTCGACGCGGCCGCGCCGCGCGCGGCGGCCGTCGGTGTCCCTCTCCTCCCGGCCGGCGGTGGCCCGCAGCACGGCCGCGTCGATGAGGGCGTTTCCGGGGCCGGTGTCGAAGGCGACGGGTGGGCGGCCGGGGGCGACGACGGTGAGGTTGGCGATCCCGCCGATGTTGAGCGCGGCGGCGGGCGCGTCCCGGTCCGCCAGCAGGAGCACGTCCAGGGCGGCGGCCAGCGGCGCGCCCTGACCACCGGCGGCGATGTCGCGGGCCCGCAGGTCGGAGACGACGGGCAGGCCGGTGGCCTCGGCGATCCAGGCGGGTTGCCCGAGCTGCAGGGTGCCGCGGGCGCGGCCGTCCTGCACCCAGTGGAAGACGGTCTGGCCGTGGGAGGCGACGAGGTGGGCGGTGCGGTTCGGGCACAGCTCGTCGACCGCGGTGGCGGCGGCCTCGGCGAAGGCCCGGCCGATGCGGGTGTCGAGGCGGCAGACGGCGTCGATCGTCGTCGCCGCGGGCGGGAGTACGGCGCGGATGTCGTCGCGCAGCCGGTCGGGGTAGGGCACCTCCCGGTGGGCGACCGGGGTGAGCAGGACCTCCGTGTCCGCGCCCTCCGCCAGGCGCAGGTCGGCGACGGCCACATCGATTCCGTCGACGGACGTGCCCGATGACAGGCCGAGGACGATCACTCCGGCACCCCTGCCTCTCCCCTCTTCTCCGGCGTGGTCAGGGTGTGGTCGACGCCGCCACCATCGCCCCGACACGGCGGACCGCGCGCTCCGGGCCGTCCCCGGTCGCCGCGACCATGCCCCACCGCCGGGGGATGCACGCGATGGCCTCCATCATCCCCTCGGGCGGTGTCAGGGCCGCCGCCGTGTGCCGCATGCGGCGCAGCGTCTGGGTGCGCGGCGGGTGGAAGATCCGGGTGGCCGCGTAGCGTTCGGGGATGCCCTGGCGCCGCGCGATGTCCTGGAAGGCGCGCAGGGTCTCGCCTCCGTTCGAGGAGAGGTTGAAGTCGATCGCGCCGACGACGGGGCTCGCGCCGAACCGGCCGCCGAGGCGGCCGACCGCGAAGTCGACGCCGCCGCGGACCAGCCCGCGGTGGCTGCCGTCCGCGATGCTCCGGTGCCCCTGGAACGCGGAGCGGACCGCGTCGAGGGAGGCGCGGATCGTCCGGTAGGTGGCGCCCGGCAGGCCGAGGCCGGTCCAGCCCTCCTCATCGAGGTAGATGTTGCCGCGCCAGGAGTAGCCGTCCAGCAGCTGCAGGGTGAGGCCGTCGGCGAGGTGGCCGTCGCGGATGTGCCCCGAGGGCGCCACGGGCAGGCGGGCGCCGTCCAGTGTGACGGTGTGGAAGGTCACCCACGCCTCCAGGATGTGGTCGTCGCCCCGGACGTGGGCGGCCGCGGCCTCGGCGGCGAGCCGGTCGGTGTCGCGCAGGTCGAGACGGCCGATGATCCGGGCGCCGTCGGCGGAGTCGCTGGGCTTCAGGGCGGCGGTGCGTAGTCCGTACCGGTGCCGGAGGAGGTCGGCGGCGGTGAGCACACCGCGGACGAAGTCGTGGGTCGTGACGCCGGCGCGCGGGACGGTGTAGCCGGGCAGGACCGGCAGGCGCAGGCCGAGCCGGAGGTGGGCCTCGCTGCGGCGCTGTTCGGCGTCGAGCAGGTGCTCGGCGGGCAGCCGGAGCATCGGCTCGGGCAGGCCGAGTGCGGCCGCCACCGTGGGGTGGATGTGGCTCTTGCGGTTCCACCGGGTGGACACGACGGTGCTGTTGGCGTCGGTGGTCAGCGTGGGCAGGCCGGTCGTGCGCCGCAGCCACAGCAGCAGGATCTGCGTTTCCACGTCCAGCGCGTAGAGGCGGACCACCGCGCCGGGGTGGGCGCGCAGCCAGTCGACGACCCGTCCCAGGCGGGTGTCCGCCCCGTCCTCGTGGGCCTCGGCGAGCAGCAGCAGCGCGTGGATCAGGTAGTAGTGGTCGACGCCGCCGACGTCGACCGCGGGGACCCCGCGCAGCTCGGCCGCCTCCGCCCAGGGGGCGGTACGGCCGACGCACAGGTCGTCGGCGGTGCAGAAGAAGACGGACCGGGCCTCGACGTAGGTGCTCGAATCGTGCGGCGGGTCGCCGTTGGCCACGGCGTCCAGGTCTCCCTCGAAGGCCCGGAGCATGGGCGTGGCGGAGTGCAGGAGCAGGGCGGGGCCGCGCTGGGCGCCGGTCGCGGCCCGGTAGGGCCGGAGCTCGGTGCCTACGGCCTGTTCCACGCCCCCGAGGTCCATGCCGAGGAGGCGTTCGGCGCACTCCGCGATCCGCGGTTCGTCCAGGACCCGGTGGCCGGTGAAGAACCCGACCCAGGGCACGTCCCTGCCGTCGGGTGCACGGCAGCGGGACGCGGTGACGGGTGAGAGCACCATGCACCCTTCTTTCCCCGGAACGCGCCGCCGGGCACACGGCCGCCCTCGCCTTCGGCGGGGCGTGCTCAGTGCACGATCGCCACCGGGCCGTGCGCGCCGTGCAGGACGGACTGGCTGACCGACCCGAGCAGCAGGCCGGTGAAACCGCCGCGGCCGCGCGATCCGACGACGATGAGGTCGGCGGGGGTGGCCTCCTCCAGCAGGGCGACGACGGGGTGCGCGCGGACCGCACGCACGTCGACGATGACGCCGGGGTACTCGGCGCGCGGGCCGCGCAGCTCGTCCTCGGCGGTGCGGCGCGCCGCTGCCTCGACGACGCCGTCGTCGAACGCCTCCGGCGGCACCGGCCCCATCGCCGAGGCGAACGCGGCCATGGGCTGCCACGCGCACACGGCGACGAGTTCGGCGCCGACCTCGTGCGCCTGGCGGAAGCCGAAGTGCAGGGCGCGGCGGCTCGGCTCGGATCCGTCGACGCCGACGATGATGCGGCCCTTGGCTCCGTGCGCCGACTCGTGCTTCTTGGGCAGCACCACGAGCGGCACCGGGCTGCGCGCCGCCAGTTCCACGCCGACCGATCCGACGAACGCGGTGGCCAGTCCGCCCAGTCCGCGCGAGCCGATGACCACGGCGGCGGCCTCGGGCTTGTGCGCCTCCTCCAGCAGGGCGTCGGCCGGGCGCGCGGCGGCCAGCCGCTCCTCCACGTCGAGTTCGGGGAAGATCCGCAGCACCCAGTCGCGCGCGTAGTCGAGCAGGGCGCGGGCGTCCTGTTCGCGCGACGAGGGGGCGGCGGCGTCGGTCGACTCGACGACCTCGCCGAACGGCCCCTCGGCCACCAGCGGCCAGACGGCGGTGACGATGCGGATGCCGAGGCCGCGCAGCACCGCCTGGTTGGCCGACCACTCCAGCGCGTAGCGACTGGAGTCGGACCCGTCGACTCCGACGATGACCCGCCGGAGTTCGGGTGTGTCGTTCATCTCACCTGCCTCGATTCTCTGTGGACCCCACACTTTCAGCCTAGGCGGACGCGGTCGACGATCACCGCGGACGAATCCGTGAACCGCTCGCCGGAATCTTGACGTTTTACCCATACATGGCCGCCTTGTTGTCCACTCTCGACCGCTCAGGCGCCATGATGGCGAATTTGGGTGTGCATACTTTCGGCCACCGGGATCAGCCGTACGGACGAGGCACGTCCCGCCTGACGTGCGTGATCCTGGTGGACGGTGTACCAGGGCAGTACCGGTCCGCATCGGACCCAGTTGGGACACGTCACTTACAGCAGTTCAACGATAGCTGGGGGTAATCGTTGACCGTCATTTCCAGCCCGGCCGAGTCCGGCCGCAAGCAACACGGCGGGGGCGCCGGCGCTGAGGCGCGCCCCTCGCTGTGGCATCGGGTCAAGGAGAAGATCCCGGGCATCCTGGCGACGACGCTCACCCTGATCGCGGTGCTGTGCGCGCTGCGGGCGCTGTCCCTTCCGCTGCGGCAGAGCACCGAGGGGATCGCCGAGTTCATCGAGGTCGCCCTCGTGCCGGTCCCGCCGAACCTCGCCTACGCGGTGTTCCTCGGGCTGCTGGCCGGTGCGCTGGCCTCCCGCAAGCGGGTGGCCTTCCGGATCGCGCTCATCTACCTGGCGCTGATCGTGGTCCTGGACTACCTCGTCCTGGTCAGCCTCATCTTCGCCCCGATGACCGACGACGAGGTGAACTGGATCTACTGGTTCATCCTCCCCAACACGGTCATCATGACGCTGCTGCTGGGGCTGCTGATCGCGGCACGCGACGCGTTTCGCGCGAAGGTGCAGCCGGGGTCCTTCTACAAGGCCCTCGGCGTGCTCGGCGGAGGCCTGGCGGCGGGAATCCTGCTCGGCTGGGGCCTGGTCGAGATGTTCCCCGGCTCCCTCACCACCACCGAGAACCGCTTCCTGTGGGCGGTGGAGAAGGTGCTGGGCGGCGCCTTCCAGTTCACCGTCGCCCGCGACGGCAGCGGCCCCGGCTGGGTCAACCTCACCCTCGGCCTGTTCGGCGCCATCGCGCTGCTCCTCGCGGTCCTGGTGCTGTTCAGGTCGCAGCGCGCCAACGCCGAGCTGACCCTCCCCGACGAGGCGCGCATCCGCGCCCTCCTCGACGAGCACGGCGAGCGCGACTCCCTGGGCTACTTCGCCACCCGCCACGACAAGACGGTGCGCTTCTCCCCCAGCGGCAAGGCCGCCGTCACCTACCGCGTCGTCGCCGGGGTCAGCCTGGCCAGCGGCGACCCGATCGGCGACCCCGAGGCGTGGGGCGGCGCCATCCGCACCTGGCTGGACGAGGCCGAGGAACACGCCTGGACGCCGGCCGTCATGGGCGCCGGCGAGGAGGGCGCCAAGGCCTATGCCCGCGCGGGGCTCAGCGTCCTGCAGCTGGGCGATGAGGCGATCCTCAACGTCGGCGACTTCACCCTGGAGGGCCGCAACATGCGCGTGGTGCGCCAGGCCGCGCACCGCGTCGAGCGCGCCGGGTACACGCTGCGCGTCCGTCGGCACTCCGACATCCCGGCCGACGAGATGGAGCAGATCATCGACCGGGTCGACGCCTGGCGCGACACCGAGACCGAGCGCGGGTTCTCCATGGCGCTCGGCCGCCTCGGCGACCCCGACGACGGCCGCTGCGTGCTGGTGGAGACGCTGGGGCCGGACGGGCGCCTGGCCGCGGTGCTGTCGTTCGTCCCGTGGGGCTGCACCGGGCTGAGCCTGGACGTGATGCGCCGCGACCGCGCCGCCGACAACGGCCTCATGGAGTTCATGGTCTCCGGGCTGATGAAGCAGGCCCCGCGCCTGGGTGTGCAGCGCGTCTCGCTGAACTTCGCGGTGTTCCGCGCCGCCTTCGAGGAGGGCGCGCGGATCGGCGCCGGGCCGGTGCTGCGCGCCTGGCGCGGCCTGCTGCTGTTCTTCTCCCGCTGGTGGCAGCTGGAGGCGCTGTACCGCTCCAACGTCAAATACCGCCCAGTGTGGAACCCGCGGTTCCTGTGCTTCGCCGAGGCGCGCGACCTGGCCAAGGTCGGCCTGGCCTCCGCCATCGCCGAGGGCTTTCTGACCGCGCCGCGGCTGCCCAGCCTGCTGCGCAAGTCGGGGCATCGGCCGTCCATCGCGGCGGCCCGCTCGGTCCCGGCCGGCCAGCGCATCGCCGACCGCGGGGCGGCCGTGGCGGCGGGCGACGAGGTGGCCACCGAGTTCGACGACCGCGACCCGGTGGCCGCCGAGCGCGCCCACCTGCCCGAGCAGGTGCGGGTGCGGCTCGACAAGATCGACGCCATCCGCGGCGAGGGGCGCGACCCCTACCCGGTGGGCTTCGGCCGCACGCACACCTGTGCCGACGCCCGCGCCCTGGCCGAAGGCCTGGCGCCGGACAGCGACAGCGGCACCGAGGTGTCGGTCACCGGGCGGGTCACGCTGGTCCGCGACCACGGCGGCGTCTGCTTCGCCACCGTCTCCGACTGGAGCGGCGAGGTGCAGCTGATGCTGACCGAGCCGACCGCCGGCAAGGAGGGCATGGCGCGCTGGCGCCACGACGTCGACCTCGGCGACCACGTGGGCGTGCGCGGCACGGTGGCGACCAGCCGCCGCGGCGAGCCGTCGGTGGCCGTCACCGAGTGGCGGCTCACCGCCAAGTGCCTGCGGCCGCTGCCGGACAAGCGGCGCGGTCTGGCCGACCCCGAGGCGCGGGTGCGCCAGCGCTACCTCGACCTGACCGTGAACGACGACGCCCGCCGGACACTGCGGGCGCGGACCGCGGCGATCCTGAGCCTGCGCGAGTCGCTGGTCGGGCGCGGATTCATGGAGGTGGAGACGCCGATCCTGCAGCCGGTGCACGGCGGCGCCAACGCCCGCCCGTTCACCACCCACATCAACGCCTACGACATGGACCTCTACCTGCGCATCGCGCCGGAGCTGTTCCTCAAACGGCTGTGCGTGGGCGGTGTCGAGAAGGTCTTCGAGCTGGGCCGGACGTTCCGCAACGAGGGCGTGTCCTTCAAGCACAACCCCGAGTTCACCATGCTGGAGGCCTACCAGGCCTACGCCGACTACAACGACATGCGCCTGCTGACCCAGGACATGATCCAGAAGGCGGCGATCGCGGCCAACGGGGCGCCGGTGCTGCGGCGCCGCAACGCCGACGGGTCGATGAGCGAGATCGACATCGGCGGCGACTGGCCGGCGATCCCGATCAACG
This sequence comes from Nocardiopsis mwathae, assembly GCF_014201195.1. NCBI lineage: Bacteria > Bacillati > Actinomycetota > Actinomycetes > Streptosporangiales > Nocardiopsidaceae > Nocardiopsis > Nocardiopsis mwathae. The sequence goes on from NZ_JACHDS010000001.1 coordinate 4,194,548, forward strand.
CCGCGATCTCGGAGGCCACGGGGACGGAGGTCACCGCGGACACCCCGGTCGAGGAGCTGGTCGAGCTGGCGGCGCGGCACGGCATCCCGCTGCAGGACGGGTGGAACCGGGGCGAGATCGTGCTGGAGATCTACGAGCACCTGGTGGAGGAGAAGACCGAGCGGCCCACGTTCTACATGGACTTCCCCACCGAGGTGTCCCCGCTGACCCGCCAGCACCGGGACGACCCGCGGCTGGCCGAGAAGTGGGACCTGGTGGCGTTCGGCACCGAGCTGGGCACCGCCTACTCCGAGCTGATCGACCCGGTGGAGCAGCGCAAGCGGCTCACCGCCCAGTCGTTGGCCGCCGCGGCGGGCGACCCCGAGGCGATGGAGCTGGACGAGGACTTCCTGCGCGCGCTGGAGTACGCCATGCCGCCCACGGGCGGGCTGGGGATCGGCGTCGACCGGCTGATCATGATGATCACCGGGCTGACGATCCGCGAGACCCTGCCGTTCCCGCTGGTCCGCCCGGGCGCGCGGTGAGCACCGCTGTGGCGCCCGGCGGAGCGGCGGACCGCGCACCCGGCGGCGCGTCGGGCGGGCGGACCGCCGTCCGCGTCGCCCGTGCGGCGGCCGTCGCCGCCGCCGTGGCCTACAGCCTGTGGGTGGTGGAGTTCGCGCTGCCGACGGGCATCGACCCGGGCTTGAGCTTCGTCAGCGAACTGTCGGCGGCCGACGCCCCGTTCGGCGACGTGTTCCGCGGCGCCGACCGCGCGGCGGGGGTCCTGGCGGTGGTGTGCGGGGTGATCGGCCTGGCGGTGGGTGCCGGTCGGGACCGCGCCGAAGGCGGGAAGCGGGACCTGTGGACGCCGGTCCTCTGGCTCGCGCTAATCGTCTTCGGCGCCGCGACCTTCGCCGACAGCTTCCTGCCCATGGACTGCGCCGTGTCGGCGGACGCGGCGTGCGCGGCCGCCGAGCGCGCCGGGGAACTCTCGGCGGTCCACACGGCCCACGCCTACTCCAGCTCGATCGCGGGCACGGCCGGAATCGTGGGGGTGGCCGCACTCGCCTTGCGAGAGCGGCACGGCCGCGCCTGGGCGCTCGGCTGGGTGCTGCTCGCGGTCCAGGTGGCGGCCATGGTCGCCGTCCTGGCGCTGCTCGCGGTCGGCGACGGCCAACCGGTCGACGGCTTCGGCATCGCCCAGCGCGTACAGATCGGCGCGGTGGCGGCATGGCTGCTGGCGGTCGGCCTACTGCCGGGCCCGTGGCGCCGCGCCCCGGGATCAGCCCGCAAGGCCTGAACCTCACAGCGAGGCGACCGCACCCGCCGCCGACCGGTGGCCGGGGAACCCTCCCCGGCCACCGCGAGAAAGCTGGTGACCAGGTCACCACCCGAGGTTTCCTCCGACACGCGACAGGACAGGCACACAGTGTCATCGCCCCCATACGGATCGGAGTACCGTGTCTCCTCGCGCCACCGCGGCCCTGATCGCCGCGGCCATCGCCGCCCTCGTGTTCTCGGCCGCTGCTCCGGCTAGCGCCCAGCAGTTCGTCCCCGCCCCCGAATGCCTCGCCGGCGGCGGAATAATCCTCCCCGACGTGGAAGGCAGCCCCACGGGCTTCGTCTGCCACCGCGGCGACTTCGACGGCTACTGGGTCACCTTCTTCGGCTGACCACCACCGACCGAGCCCCGGAGCCCTGCTCCCACCTCCACATCGACGTAGGGGGCGGGCGGTGTGAGCCGCCCGCCCCTGAAAAGAGCGGCCGAAGGCCGTCAACTGGTCTGAGCTAGCGCCATAAGCCCCAGAACACGGCGCCGCACAGCCGTCGGCCCGATGCTGAGCGAGGCGGCGATGGACTCGTAGCTCTCGCCGTCGCGGTGGCGAAGGAGAAGGTCGGCGTCGCTGATGCCGATGTCGCGCTTGGCGCGGCTGTTGTTCGGCCTGTCGGCGGGCCGCCGCGCCCGCAGCCGTGTCCGCTGGCGCACGGCGATGACGGTGACATTCTTCCTCCGCAGCTTGCGCCCCCGGACGTCGTTGCCCCACGGACGCGAGGGCACCTCGTGCTCGTGCCAGAGGGCGAAGAACGCCTTGCGGGCACGGGAGACCAGCGAGTAGAAGCTGCCCAGCGTGACACCGAGGGCGTCGGCGGCCTCGGCATAGTGACCATGGTCCGCGAGCGCCCGCAGGACACGGCGGTGCTGCTCGGGCAGAGCCGCCCAGATCTGGCCCAGCGCGCGGCGTTCCACGACAGCACCCTCAGGGCTGGGCACGTGCCCGGCCGCTAACGCCCAGAACCGCTCGAAGCTCGGGGTACTGGTGGAGTCGTAGCCCCAGGTACGCCCCCGGAACGAGTTGTCCTTGCGGGCGTGCTCGGTGATGGCGCTCCACCCCGCGACCTTGAGGTCGTTGCGGGTGGGAGGTGCGTCCGCTGTGTAGAGCCGCTCCGCGACGGCCGACCACGCGGTCTCCACCCGCGTGATCCAGTCCAGCCGCCCCGGCCACCGGATCGTGGCCGCGGCCAACCGCGCGATGTCATCGATATCCGCACGCGAGAAGCCATGGCGGAGAGGTTCGTGCTCGGCGTCGTTCAGCCTGGTAGACGCCGGATGAGTGGATGCCGATCCATCTCGACTACCGTGATTCATGTCAACAGTCCCGTCTGTTGGCCACGCCCCGGGGTGCCCCAAGCACCGCCGGGGTCTTTGCGTTGAGCGGCCGCCTCGGTTATGCGGAGCGCCCAAGATCCATCATTAAGCCAACAAGCTAAACTTGCAACGGTTGCAAGATAAGTAGTCCGATTTATGCATCGACACGAAGAATCTCATCGGAGTGGCTATGATCGCTGCACTTGGTCCCACGTCCAGCAGCAAGGAAGACTTGATGGCCAACGAGATCCCTGTCCGGCGGCGGCACCTGATCACCCGTCTCAAGCAGCTCCGTCTAAGCTCCGGGCTCACGCAAGACGACGTGTCAGGTGCCATGGGTTGGGACAGAGGGAAGATCCACCGCCTTGAGCAAGGCCGGTTCAAGCGGATCAATGCCGCTGACGTCGTAGCGCTCTGTGGGCTGTACAAGGCCAGCGATGAAGAGAAGGATGCCCTGGCCGAGATCGCGAAGCAGTCCCGGAAGTCCTCATGGTGGTACCGCTACAGCGACGTATTCGCCGGACCGTTCATCGGCCTTGAAGCCGAGGCGCTCACCATCGAGGGGTTCAACAACTCGCTGGTCCCCGGCCTGTTCCAGGTCCCTGAGTACATCCAGGCCCTCATCGAGCCAGCGCTTGACGTCACAGTGCCCAGGGATGAGGTGCAGACCCGAATCGATGTCCGTCTGCAGCGGCAGCGGTCTGTCCTGGACAGAAAGAACCCGCCCCACATCTGGCTGATCCTGGATGAAAGTGTCCTGCGCCGACAGGTCGGCGGGGTCGAGGTCATGCGAACTCAAGTACGTCACCTGCGAGAGATGACTGAACGGCCGACCATCGACATTCAAGTACTGCCGTTCTCAGCAGGCGCCCACGCGGCCAGCGGGTTCCAGTTCACAACGCTGGGCTTCGAGGGCTCAGATCGGGTCGTCTACATCGAGACGGATCGGGATGGCCTCTACCTAGAAGAACCCGAACAAATCCGGCGATATACGCTGGTGTTCGACCGACTCCAGGCGACAGCGATGAGCGTCGAGGATTCAGCCAGGTTCATGGATGCGGTCGTCTCCTGAGTACCCAACCCGAATAGAGGAACCATGTGCCTCACGGATGGGCCATGGCGCAAGAGCTCGTATAGCGGCAGAAACTCCAACTGTGTCGAGGTTGCCCGCTTCCGCAAGAGCAGCTACAGCGCGGCCAGCAGCAACGACTGCGTCGAAGTAGCCGAGCTCCCCCAAGGCGCCGCCATGCGCGACTCCAAGCACCCCGCCCTCGGGCACATCACCTTCCCCGCGGTCGAGTGGAACGCCTTCCTTGCCGACGTCAAGGCTGACAAGATCTAGACGCAGCTGACGCTCACTCGACGATGTCGTCCCTGGATTCCCCCCTGCTGGGAAGGATAAGACGAGGCCCGTGCCCGCAGGTTTCGAGGCCAGGTCAGCTGAGAGCGGGGGTGCGCATCAAGACGCCATGGCCACCCCCGCTCGTTCACAGTCGCCTACTTGGCGAGGTAGCGCAAGAGCACGACATCACCGATCTGTCGTACCTCTGCCAACTCCATACGCCGGTCAGAGGTATGCGGGAAGCTGCCGGGGTGAACGAAGCGAGGTGCATCGGCTTCACCGACGAAGAACGGCGCGATCACGAGATGGATCTCGTCAGCCACGCCCTCAGTGAGAAAGCGCGTGTGAATACGTCCGCCGCCTTCGACCATGAGCCGCCCGACGCCGCGTTCAACCACGTCAGACAGCAGTGGTTTCAGGTTGACGCGTTCTCCCACGTCGATCACTGTGGCGCTCCCGTCGAGCCGCTTACGCGTATCTTCGGCGACGGCAGCAGCCGCGTATACCAACTTGGGGGTATCGCCGGTGGTGAAGAAGCGCGACCGCGCGTTGAGATCTCCACTCTCCGTCAGCGTGACCTTTACCGGATGGGGCGACTTTCCCTCGTTGACACGGCTGTCCCGGCGCTGCTCCGAGCGGACCAAGAGACGCGGGTCATCCCTGCGAATCGTGTTGGCGCCGACCAGGATGGCGTCATTCTCCGCCCGGACAGCATCGACACGGTCGAAATCTTCGTCGTTGGACAGGAGAAGACGCTGGTCGCTGAGATCGTCGATGTGTCCATCGACGGACATGGCACAGCTCAGCGTGACGTATGGGCGGTCACTCATGTGATCCTTCCTGCGAGGTCGTGGTCAGACGCCGGACCAGTGGGGCAAAACCTGCGGGAGTCGCCTCCTCCAGTGCCATGAGGTCCTGATCGGTCATCCAGGATCATCCAGGCCCGTGATCCCACGTCACGCGACATCACCCGGTATGCACTGAGTGCCGCTCCCCCGCTCGTGAGTAGTGGTAGGACCTTCTTTTCCATCGAAAATGCTAGATCAACTTCGTTCTGGGTACCGTCGCCACCTCCGATAATCACTAGACCGTCGATGCCGCCGCGACGGTTAAGGGTGTGGTGGTACATCGAAATTGCTTTCACGGGAGTTGCGTGGTGTGCGGGGTGAATCGGGTGGTGTCCTCGGGTACTCCGATATGGGTGGCCCCGGAGTCGTCCCGGTAGCTCCAGCTAAAGGGGATGCCTCGGGCGGTAGCCGAATCTGGACCATCCATCAGCTGGAAGTGCAGGTGCGGTTCGGTGGAGTTCCCGGAGTTCCCGCACTCGGCGAGCTGCTGACCTGCCTGTACCCGGTCGCCCTGCGCGACCCGCACTGAGCCCCGGCGCAGGTGCGCGAAGCCCGCCACCACGCCGTCGCCTATCTCCAGCAGCACGTAGTTGCCCCAAAGGTGGCAGGGCCAGCCCAGCCCCCGGACAAAGCTCTCCAGATAGAAAAAGGCGTGAGCGGGCAGCGACGTCCGGGAGAGGTGATCTCGCATCCGGCTCGCGGTGGCCACCACCACGCCGTCGGCGGGGGCCAGCACCGGCTGGCCGAACGACGGGTAGTGCTCCGGGCGGTGCGCGAGGGGCCACACCCTCGTGAACGGCGGAGCCTCCGGGCCTTCGGTCGGCAGGTGGATCAGGTCGATCGCATAGGTCTGGGCATGGCTGTGGGTGTGGCTGGGCACCCTGGTGGCCGGGCCGTTGAGGGCGACCCAGCGCCCCTTCACCGGCATACGCACCGTTACAGGCGCTCGCCCACTCGTCGGCCGTTGCCACCGGGTCAGTGACCAGCGCATCATCCCCCCGACGATCAACAACAGGACACCGGTGATCCACAGCGGGCTCACCCCACCGCTGTTGACCAGGATGCACAGCGCGCCGGCTCCGAAGAACAGGCCGTGCCTCTTCCAGAGAATCACGCGTCTTGCCTCCCGGGTGACAGATCCGGCGCGGTACGGAAGCCGTAGTGCCGACGGAGAACCGACACGTCTGCCAGGTATCCGCACATGCCGTGCACCGACGGCTCCGGCGATGCAGCCACCGCGCACCCGGACCATCATCGCCGACGAACGGAACCGCCCGGCAGAAGCCCCAGAACCTGACGCCGCACGGCGGTCGGCCGGATGCCGATCGGCAAGCCCCCTGACCTCGGGCACATCGCCTTCCCCGCAGTCGAGTGGAACGCCTTCCTTGCCGAGGTCAAGGCTGACAAGAGCTAGACATCACTGATGCCCACTCGACGGCATCAGTCCCTGGGAGACCGTTCGCCCTGGAGGTCTCGGCGGATGCGATCGATGATCCGCAGTGCGGCGAGACCACGGGCGGCTCCGTGGGAGAGCTCGGTGAATACCCTTCGGTACGGGGCGATCGCGTCGTCATCGGTGAGGCTGAGCTCCGCGCCGATCGTCTCCACAAGGACCCTGGTGTCATCGAAGATCCAGAAACCGTGAGATGGACGCACTTCCAGCCGCCGTCCCAGGGGGATCACACCGATATCCCGTGGACGTTGCCGAAGGATTCCGCTGAGGTGGTCAAGCTGCTCGACCATGACCGGCACTGGGCACAGCCGCATCCGCAAGGCGGGTTCCCACATGACGATGTCGAAGGAGCGGCGGCGATCGTCGAGGACTCGCTGCCGCTCCATCCTGGTTCGGACCCCGTCTTCCAGATCGTCCGGGGCGTGGTGGAGGTCGACGCCGGGCCGCATGATGTGCCGGGCGTAGGCCGGAGTCTGGAGCAGACCGGGGACGCACATCGACTCGAAGATGCGAAAACGGCGGGCATCCGCTTCAAGGCCGGCGAAGGCCCGCTGTGCGGCACGCGTCCCGCCCGCCAGTTGGCGCCGCCAGCTCGCGTAGTGGGTCTCCAGGGAACGGCGCTGAGCGAGCAGGCCGTTGGCGGCCGTCGGTTGGCCGCAGGCCGCGGCCCACGATCTCAGATCCTCGGCACTGGCGGTCTGCTTGCCGTGCTCCAGCTTCGACACCTTCGACGGGTGCCAGCCCAGCCGTTCAGCGAGAGCACGCCCAGAAAGCCCGGCGTCGCCACGCAGCTCACGAAGGTGAGCGCCCAACGACGCACGGGCGGTCTGGTAGTCGGTCATTCGAACCTTGTCGCCATGTACTCCAGGTAGGTGAGCGCATGGTGCCACGCGGCGTCGCGTGCCCGCAATGCAGCCAGGAGTTCCTGGGGATCCTCGCTCAGCGTCGCCCCCAGCAGCATGTTGTCGTCGTCGAAGTGCAACCGGCAGACCGTCTTGCTGTCGAAGACCCAGAAGTCATGGTCCGGCAGCTCGGCGACGATCGGGTGTTCCCGGGGGAGGTAGCGGATGTCCTCCCCCGCCGCGTTGTTGTACGGGGTGGCCCACAGCTCCCACTTCAGGTAGTCAGAGGGCGGATTATCGATGATCCGCACCCGCTGCATGCGTTTTCCGGTGGCCGTCTCGTCCCGGACCATGCGCAGCCAGGGCTTCAGGAAGTCGATTCCGGGGTCCTTGCCCGCGAGCCACTCCTGGAAGGGCTGGTCTTCGTTGACCTTTCCGTAGTAGGTGCGGGTTTCCAGGCGCCAAGCCGTGTAGCGGTAGTTCCGGAAGAGATCGGTGAAGGCGTCACCGGTGATGTAGGGGGCCACGCTACTCCTTGGGAGCGAATCGGGTCAGCAGCTCACGGGGAACGACAACGAACTCCTCGTCTGGGAGCACGTCCTCCAGTTGTCGCCGGGCTTCGTCATCGGTCAACCGATATCCCTGGACGACAATGTCGCCAGAGTCCGTCTCGTACAAAGTGGGGCAGCCGCCGTCCTGCGATGTCGTCCCGATCTTCGTCAGCTTCATACGGCTCCTTGTACCGGGGGATTTCAGTCTGCCGGGAGTCCCGCCGGCAGTACCAGAGCTGACGGCTCCCCTTGTGAGCAATTTCGAGCAACGCCCCGGAATCCGCCGCCTACCCCTTCTACGCTCCGGGAACGAGCGCGTTGCCGCGTCCGTGGCTCCGCGTCGACACGGAAGGTGGACATCGTGCCCCAGGCCATCTACGGCACCGGAAGACGATCGCAGCGCTCGCGCCGTATGCCCGGAAATGCAGCGCCGTGCCCATCTCCCGCTCCCATCGACCCGATCAAGGAGACGAATGCCCATCGATCCGAACACCACCGCCGCCACGACCTGCGTCTTCTGCCGTATCGTCACGGGGGATGCTCCCTGTCATCCGATCTGGGAGGACGACCGCTACCTGGCGTTCTTGTCCATCTATCCCAACACCGACGGCTTCTCCGTCGTCGTGACGAAAGCACACCGGCCCAGCTACGTCGTCGACCTGGACGACGAGGACTTCGTGGGTCTGCACTTGGCGGCTCGTGAAACCGCGCGACGTTTGGACGCCGCCTACCCCGACGTCGCCCGCACAGGAATCATGTACGAGGGGTACGGCGTGGACCACGCCCACGCCAAGCTCTTCCCCATGCACGGCACGGCGGGAAACCAGGGCGAGAACTGGCGGCAGGTCAGCTCAGCCGTCGACACCTTCTTCGACAGCTACGCGGGCTACATTTCCTCGCACGACCACCTACGCGCCGACGACCAGCGACTGGCCGAAACCGCCAAGCTGATCAGGTCAGCGGAGGCCTGAGCGCAAGAGGAGAGCTCGAAAACGAAAAGGCGGACCGGGGCGGTCGGTTCCATCCGCCCGCCTCTAGGAAGACGAAGGTCTTGATGGTGCGATGGCGCAGGGAGATTCCCTTCACGGGAGTTGCGTGGTGTACGGGGTGAATCGGGCGGTGTCCTCAGGTACTCCGATATGGGTGGCTCCGGAGTCGTCCCGGTAGCTCCAGCTGAAGGGGATGCCTCGGGCGGTAGCCGAATCCGGGCCGTCCATCAGCTGGAAGTGCAGGTGCGGTTCGGTGGAGTTCCCGGAGTTCCCGCACTCGGCGATCTGCTGACCTGCCTGCACCCGGTCGCCCGGCGCGACCCGCACAGAGCCCCGGCGCAGGTGCGCGAAGCCCGCCACCACGCCGTCGCCTATCTCCAGCAGCACGTAGTTGCCCCAAAGGTGGCAGGGCCAGCCCAGCCCCCGGACAAAGCTCTCCAGATAGAAAAAGGCGTGAGCGGGCAGCGACGTCCGGGAGAGGTGATCTCGCATTCGGCTCGCGGTGGCCACCACCACGCCGTCGGCGGGGGCCAGCACCGGCTGGCCGAACGACGGGTAGTGCTCCGGGCGGTGCGCGAGGGGCCACACCCTCGTGAACGGCGGAGCCTCCGGGCCTTCGGTCGGCAGGTGGATCAGGTCGATCGCATAGGTCTGGGCATGGCTGTGGGTGTGGCTGGGCACCCTGGTGGCCGGGCCGTTGAGGGCGACCCAGCGTCCCTTCACCGGCATACGCACCGTTACAGGCGCTCGCCCGCCGGTCGGCCTTTGCCATCGGGTCAGGGACCAGCGCATCATCCCCCCGACGATCAACAGCAGGACACCGGTGATCCACAGCGGGCTCACCCCACCGTTGTTGACCAGGATGCACAGCGCGCCGGCTCCGAAGAACAGGCCGTGCCTCTTCCAGACGATCACGCGTCGTGCCTCCCGGGTGACAGATCGGGCGCTGTACGGAAGCCGTGGTGCCGACGGAGAACCGACACGTCTGCCAGGTATCCGCACATGCCGTGCACCGACGGCTCCGGCGATGCAGCCACCGCGCACCCGGACCATCATCGCCGACGAACGGAACCGCCCGGCAGAAGCCCCAGAACCTGACGCCGCACGGCGGTCGGCCGGATGCCGATCGGCAAGCCCCCTGGCCTCGGGTGCATCGTCTTGCCCACAGTCGGGTGGGACGCCTTCCTTTGCCGAGGTCAGGGCTGGCAGGATCTAGACGGCACCGACGCCCACTCGATGACATCAGCCCTGGGAGGCAGCACCGTGGAACTCATCCACTCCGGGAAGGTCCGTGACGTGTACCAGGACGGGGACGACCTGATCCTGGTCGCCTCGGATCGGGTGAGCGTCTACGACGTCGTCCTGCCCACCCCCGTGCCCGACAAGGGGAAGATCCTCACGCAGCTGTCCCTGTGGTGGTTCGAGCAGCTCGCGGACGTCGTGCCGAACCACGTGATCTCGGGGACCGACGTTCCGGCCGAGTGGGCCGGGCGGGCGATCCGGTGCCGGCGGCTGGAGATGCTCCCCGTCGAGTTCATCGCCCGGGGCTACCTGGCCGGGCTCGGTCTGAAGGAGTACGAGAAGCAGGGCACCGTGTCCGGCGTGAAGCTCCCGGAGGGCCTGGTCGAGGCGTCGCGGCTGCCCGAGCCGATCTTCACCCCGACCACCAAGGCCACCGAGGGCCACGACGAGTTCATCACCTACGCCGACGTCGTCGAGGAGATCGGCGCCGAGACGGCCGACCGGCTGCGCGAGCTGACCCTGGAGATCTACCGGCGGGGTGCGGCCGTGGCCGCCGAGCGCGGCATCATCATCGCCGACACCAAGCTGGAGTTCGGCCGCGCCGCGGACGGCACCCTCGTCCTCGGCGACGAGGTGCTGACCTCGGACTCCTCCCGGTTCTGGCCCGCCGACGAGTGGCAGCCCGGCCGGGCCCAGCACGCGCTCGACAAGCAGTTCGTCCGCGACTGGTCCAGCACCGTCACCGACTGGGACCGCACCCCGCCCGGCCCGGCGATCCCCGACGACGTCGTCGAAGCCACCCGCGCCCGCTACATCGAGGTCTACGAGCGGCTCACCGGCAGGAAGTGGGAGTGACACGGAGCATCACCGGCCTCATCTGCCGATGACCATGGGGATCCATCCGATCGTTTCCGTTTTGCCCGATTAGTTCCCATGGACATCGGCGGCGTCATCGGCGGAGGGCGCGGCTCACACGGGGCTCGTCGTGTCCTCTTACCGTTGTCTCACCCGGATGCGAAAACATGGGCCCATGACACCCTCCAGCACCGTGCTCATCGCCGACGACGACCGTGCCATCCGCGAGTCCCTGGAGCGTGCCTTGGAGCTTGAGGGGTACCGGGTGCGGACCGCCAAGGACGGGGTCGAGGCGCTGGCGTCCGTGCACGCCGAGCCGGTGGACCTGCTCGTGTTGGACGTGATGATGCCCGGCGTCGACGGCCTGGGCGTCTGCCGGGTGCTGCGGGCCGAGGGGGACCGCACGCCGATCCTCATGCTCACCGCGCGGGTCGAGACGCCCGACCGGGTCGCCGGGCTGGACGCCGGGGCCGACGACTACCTGCCCAAGCCCTTCGACCTGGACGAGCTGCTGGCGCGGCTGCGCGCGCTGCTGCGCCGGGCCGCGCCCGCGCCGGGCAATGAGGGGCCGGAGCCGCCGATCCAGGTGGGCGACCTGCGGATCGAGCCCGGCGCCCGGCGGGTGTGGCGGGCCGGCCGGGAGGTGGAGCTGTCCAAGACCGAGTTCGACCTGCTGGAGCTGCTCGCGCGCAACGCCGGGATCGTGCTCGACCACTCGACCATCTACGACCGCATCTGGGGCTACGACTTCGGCCCGGAGTCCAAGAACCTCGCGGTCTACATCAGCTACCTGCGCCGCAAGCTGGAGCCCGAGGGCGCCCCGCCGCTGATCCAGACGGTGCGCGGCGTCGGGTACACGCTGCGTCCGCGGACACCGTGATGGATACCGACAGAGACAACACGGACGGAGGCGGTGGGCGGGACGCCCGCACGCGGCGCCGCAGGTTCCCGCCGCGCGTGCTGCCGCTGAGCGAGTGGCGGCTGGTCACGCGCTTCGCCGTGTCGTTCGCGCTGGTCGCCGCGTTCGTCATCGTGCTCATCGGGTCGCTGGCCTACAACACGGCCGCCTACATGATCCGCTCCGACGCCCAGGCGGAGTTCCAGGCCACCGTCGACAGCCTCACCCAGGACCTGCGCAGTCCGTCGCTCGGCCCGCGCCCCGGCGACGGGACCGCGCTCAACTTCGTGCACTCCGACTCCTTCACCTTCCAGGTGGTCGGGCCGAGCGGGGCGATCTCGGTTCCGGTGAAAGACCGCACCGCGATCGAGGTCCTGCCGGTCCGCGCCGTCGACCGGCGGATCGCCGCCGAGCAGGACCCGGGCGTCGCCCGGACCCGGGAGGACTCCGACAACGGCGAGGAGTACCGCATCGCCACGGTCTCGCTGGGCGGCGGCACCGGCGCGATCCAGATCGGCCAGCGGCTCTCCCCCACCGAGCGGATGCTGGGCGCGATGGCCGCGCAGATGGCCGGGATCGGTGTCATCGTGCTGGTGGGCGCCGGGCTGGCCGGGTGGCTGGTGGCCGAGCGCGTCACCGGCCGCCTCAAGCGGCTCACCGAGGCCGCCGAGTACGTCAGCTCCACCGGCCGCCTCGACCTGGAAGCGCGCGGCGCCGGGCCGACCGGATCCGAGCCCGCCGGCAAGGACGAGGTGGGGCGGCTCGGCCGGGCGTTCGACGGGATGCTGTCGCGCCTGGCCGGGGCCAAGGAGGAGCAGCGCCGCCTGGTGCAGAACGCCTCGCACGAGCTGCGCACCCCGCTGACCAGCCTGCGCACCAACGTCGCCGTCATGCGCCGCTTCGATCGCCTCTCCCCCGAGGCCCGCCGACGGCTCATCGACGACCTCCAGGGGGAGACCCGCGAGCTGACGGACCTGGTGAACGAACTCGTGGAGCTGGCCACCGACACCCGGGAGGACGAGCAGCCGCGCGAGGTGGAGCTGCGTGAGATCGCCGAGAACGTGGCCGAGCGCGCCCGGCGCCGCACCGGCCGGGAGATCATCGTGGACGCCGACGCGACGGTGGTCTCCGGCCGCCCGCAGGCGCTGGAGCGTGCGCTGTCCAACCCGGTGGAGAACGCCGCCAAGTTCGACGCCGAGAGCCGCGGGCCGATCGAGATCGTGATCCGCGACGGACGGGTCGAAGTCCGCGACCGGGGACCGGGTGTCGATCCGGCGGAGCTGGCCCATATCTTCGAACGGTTCTACCGCGCTACCTCTGCGCGGGGAATGTCCGGATCCGGTCTTGGGTTGTCCATGACGGAAGACATCGCGACCGCCCACGGCGGCCATGTCTTCGCATATAACAGGGAGGGTGGCGGCGCCGTGATCGGTTTCACAGTTCCGCCGTTGCGGCGCGACAACGGGCCTGCCGACTGATCCGCGGCCCATGCGAGCGCCCACGACCGGGTAATCTCGATCTGTCCCTTATCGTCGCTCTCATCCACGGTCCGGCCGATCGCGCGCCCGACCAGGTGGAGGACGGATGGTCGCAGACCATACCGGGGGGCGAAGGGAACAGGCCGACCGGGGCAGTGGTGCCTGCACCCCTTCGCACAGTTGTCCTTGGTTCATGGCTTCTCCCGTGCTCCGCTTCCTACAGTTACCGAATCGCGGTGCGAGCGGGAGAACCGGTGCGCCAGGGCACACCGTTAGATCAGTCGGGTACAGGGCACAGGCGTGGCGACTCCTGCGGTTGCGGGTCGGTCGTCAGGGGAAGGGGCAGGTCCGTACATGACGTGGGCAGTGATCATCGCCGTCGTGGGAGCGCTGGCCATCGCGGCCGGCGCGGCGCTTCAGGAGCGGGCGGCGGTGAGCGCGCCCTTCGGCATCAGCCAGCTCCGGTTGTTCCGGCACCTCATGCGCAGCCGCCGCTGGGTCCTCGGGCTGGGACTCACCGGCCTGGGAATCGGCGCCCACATGCTGGCTCTGGTCCACGCTCCGCTCATTCTCGTCCAGCCGATCCAGACCACCGGTCTGCTGTTCGCGGTCATGCTGGCGGCCTTCTTCGGCAAGCGCCGCCTGACCTCCGCGCAGATCGGCGGCTGTCTCGCGGTGACCGTCGGGCTGGTCGCGCTCATCACGGCGCTGCCCATGCACGCCGGGAACCCCGTGCTCACCCCGACCGAGACCGCGCTGATGCCGCTGGTCTGCGTCGGCGGGATGCTGATGTGCGTGCTCGTGGCGCGCTTCGGCGGCGCCAGCACCCGGGCGTGGACGTTCGCGCTGGCCGGAGGCATCGGATTCGCCGTCACCTCGGCTCTCGCCCGCTTCATCGGCGTGGGCATGCTGGACAACCCCATGGCGGCGATGCGCCCGCTCACCGTCATCGCCGTGGTCATCGGCCTGTGCGGCGGCATGATCGTGCAGAACGCCTACCGCACCGGCCATTTCACGCTCGCCTACGCCACCCTGATGATCAGCGACCCGCTGTCCGCCGCCATCCTGGGTGTGGTGTTCTTCGGCGAGCAGCTGCCCGCCGACCCCCTGCACTCGGCCATCGCGATCATCGGCGCCGTCGTCTGCGCGGCCGGGGTCATCACCCTCTCCCGCGCCACCCATGCCAAGGGCCGTGCCACCGGCGGGGCGGCGGTGGACACCTCGTCTCCCGGCCCTCCTCCGGCCACCGGACCGCAGGCGACCGTGACCGCCGTGGTCATCGACACCGAACCCGCGGGCACTCCGGTGGCGGAAGAGGACACCCCGCCGCGGCCGTCGGCGGCCGGCACCGCGGCCTGAAACCCGCTCCCGGGGCGCGGGCCCGCGGGCGGCCCGCCTCCGCTCAGCGCCCCCGCCGGTTCCGGGCGCGGTCGGCGACCTGAGCGTAGATCTCCTCGAACCGGGCCAGCGACCGCTGGTGGTCATGGTGCGCCGCCATCTCCCGGCTCTCGTGCCCCATGCGGGCGCGCTCGGCGTCGTCGGACAGGATCTCGCTGAGGTACTTGGCCAGGTCGGACCGGCTCCCCGGCTCGTACAGGTAGCCGTTGCGGCCGATGTCGACGAGCTGCGGCAGCGCCATGGCCTCGGCCGCGACGACCGGCAGGCCGCTGGCCATGGCCTCCAGTGTCGCGATGCTCTGGAGCTCGGCGATGCTGGCGATGGCGAACACGTCCGCGGCGCGGTAGGCGACCGGCAGGTCGTCGTCCTCGACGAAGCCGAGGAAGTGCACCCGGTCGGCGACTCCCTCGGCCTCGGCGCACCGCTCCAGGCGCTGGCGCTGCGCCCCGGTGCCCACCAGCACCAGCTGCGCGTCCTCGGCGGTCACCAGCGGCAGCGCGCCGATGAGGTCGTCGATGCGCTTCTCCTCGTCCAGGCGCCCGACGAACAGGACGGTGGGCCGGTCCGGGATGCCGAGGCGGGCACGCAGGTCGCGCCGGTCCGACCGCCCAAGGCGTTCCCGCACCCCCGTCGGTGCCCGACCGCAGGGGTGGAAGCGCACCAGGTCGATGCCGCAGGACACGGCTTCGACGGGGCTCGTGTAGCCCTGGTCGACCAGGAGCTGTGCCGCGGTCCGGGTGGGCGTGGTCACGTGGTCGACGTCGGCCAGCACGCGGCAGAAGTCCCGCCAGGCGAACGCGCCGACGGCGTCACGCAGCCCCGGCGGGATGTACATGTAGTTGAACAGGTTCTCCGGCATGAAGTGGTTGGTGGCCACCACCGGGATGCCGTGGCGGCGCGCCGCCGCGATCAGCAGGCGCCCGACGATGAAGTGGTTCTGGACGTGGACGACATCGGGCCGCAGCCGCACCAGCAGCCGGTCGATGTGGCCGGGGACGCCGAGCGGGATGGCGAGCCGCACGGTGTCGTGCACCAGCGACGACATCGAGCGGAGCCGGTGCTCGACCACGCCGCCGGCGTGGATCACCCGCGGTGGGCCGTCCGGGGACTGGCACAGGACGTGCACGTCGGCGCCGCGCTCCGCCAGCCCGTGGGCGAGCCGCGCGGTGAAGAAGGCGGCGCCGTTGACGTCGGGCGGGTAGGTGTCGGTTCCGATGAGCAGGCGGGGCCGCTCGGAGCCGGACCCGGTGCGCTGCCGGGGTACGCTCCTTGTCCTTGCGCGGCGGCCGGGCGAGGAGTGGGTGACGGCCATGGTCGGGTCTCCTGGGATGTGCACACGGGGGATGGGGGCGCGCGCCACGATTCTGATCGTCCTCGGTGGCCCGCTGCCATCTGTGCGATGACGCGGAGAAGTCGGCTCAGTACCACCTGATGCTGCGAACGATACGCGAGCGCACGGGTGTCTAGGAGAGGGGCGGCCGGTGTGTTGCCGCGGGTGACCGCCGGCGGGCGGGCCTCGCGACGCGCCCGAGCGGGGGTCGCCGCTGCTCGGCTCCGCCGGGGCCGAACGCTGTGAACTGGGCGGATACGGAGGGGCGGGCGTGCGTTGCACGTGCACGCGCCGGGGCCGTCTGCGCATGAGGAAGGAACACGCAGACGGCCCCGCGACCGCAAGTGGCCACCGCCGTGGTGATGTGCGGCCACAGTGGCGGCACTCCGAGCGGTGCTTCCGTCCTGTCCAACGCTCCCGGCGACCGCCCGGGTTCCCCGGCCCGCCCGCCTCCTCCGGGGTTTCGAGCCATCCGGACTCGCCGATACGCGCACACACGAAAAGCCTCCGGTGCATGTCCCCCACGGCATGCACCGGAGGCCGCTGGGCGGCCCTCGCGGGCCTAGCTTCCGGTTCCGTTCGCGGTCTGGGCCGACAGGGTCAGCTCGGCCTCGCCCGACTTCCCGTCGCGCTCGTAGCCGACCGTGACCTTCTCGCCGGGCTGCAGCGAGCGGATCTGCGCGATCAGCGCGTCCGGGCTGTCCACGGCTTTGCCGTCGACCGAGGTGATGATGTCGCCGCGCTCCAGTCCGGCGTCGGCGGCGGCACCGTTCTTCGCGGTGTCGACGACGGCCGCGCCCCGGCCGTCGCGAGTGCGGGTGATGGTGGCGTCGATCGCCGCGTAGCTGGCGCTGCCCTCCTTGATGAGCTGCTCGGCGATGGGCTTGGCCTGGTTGATCGGGATGGCGAAGCCGAGGCCGACCGATCCGGCCTCACCGGACTGGTCCGTGCTCGCGATCGCCGTGTTGATGCCGATGACCTCGCCGTTCATGTTCATCAGCGGGCCGCCGGAGTTGCCCGGGTTGATCGGGGCGTCGGTCTGGATCGCGTTGATGACGGTGGAGGTCTGCGGCTGGCCCTCACCGCGCGGCGGTTCGAAGCCGAACGGGTCCAGCGGGTCCTGGGGCTGCTGCCGGTCGGGCCCGGCGCTGCCGGTGTTCACCGGCCGGTCGAGGGCGCTGACGACGCCGGAGGTCACCGTGCCGGACAGGCCCAGCGGGGAGCCGATGGCGACGACGTCCGCGCCCACCTCGACCTTGCCGGAGTCCCCGAGCGTCGCCGGGGTGAGGTCGGACTTCCCCTTGGCCTTGATGACCGCGAGGTCGGACACCGAGTCGGTGCCGAGGATCTCGGCTTCGGCTTCGCTGCCGTCGTTGAACTGCACCAGGACCGTGTCGCCGCGGGCGTCGGCGACGACGTGGTTGTTGGTCAGGATCTCGCCGTCGGAGCTGATGACGACGCCGCTGCCCCCGGCGTTGCCCGCCTGGATGGACACGACGCTCGGCAGTGCCTTCTCCGCGACTTCGCTGACGCTTCCGGTGGACACCGAGCTCGCCTGGCCGTTGGTCAGCGAGCTGATGGCGGTGCCGCTGCCCCGGTCGAGGAAGTAGGTGGTGGCGACGGCTGCGGCGGGGCCCACGATGAGGCTGGTCACCACCGCGGTGGCGGCGACCGCGGTGAGCAGCTTCTTCTTGCCCCACGGCTGCTCCTGCCGGGGGCCCTGGCCGCCGGGGCCGGGCGCGGGCAGGCCGAACGCCGCCTCGGGCGGGGTGCCCTGCCCGCCGCCGTGGCCGCCGGGGGCCGGGTGCGGCCCGCCGGGAACCGCGCCGAAGGTCTGGGGGGTGGAGGTGCCGGGTGTCCACGCCCCCGGTGGCGGGGTCGGCCCGCCGATCGGCCCCTGCTGCCCGTGCGGGCCCGGGTGGCCGTGCTGACCCGGCCGGCTCTGGGTGTCCTCCGGCCGCTGCGGGGCCGACGGGTCCTGCCGGGCGAAGTGCCAGAAGCGCGCGGTGCCCTCCGGCTCCGGGGCGTCGGGTGTCGCCGGGGAGTCGTCGGCGGCCGGGTCGGCGTGCGGGGTCGGCTCGCTTTCGGCGGGCGGAACGGGCGTGGTCTCGGCGCGGTCCGCGGCGCTGTCGCGGCCGCTCCCGTCGCGGTTGTCCAGGTCGTCGCGGCCCTCGCCGTTCGGGACACCGCCGTGGGGGTCGTGTGCGCTCATGTGGTCCTCCGGACGAGTGGCTCGGGAGCGGGGGCTGGGCGCCCCGCTCGGCTCCATCTGTCCCCAGGATCGACCCCGAAGGTTAGAACGCGGTATGACCCGGCCTAGGGCGTGTTTGGCGGATGCTTTCCGGTAAGTGAGCGGCCGTCCGGGGCGGCGCTCGCAAGCCGCTGCACGAAGTCAATCCAGGTCGGCTTCACGAGTGGAGCGGCGCAGCGAGCGTCGTTCCGGTGGCCGCGAGCCGGGAATGATCCGTCAAACACGCCCTAGTGTCCTGATTGGTTAGTTCGTTTATGGTTGTGGGATGAGTCTTCCCGGACCGAAACCGCCACCGCTGGACCTGTCCGAGGACGAGCGCACCGAGCTCCAGCGGTGGGTCAGACGCCGCAAGACCGCCCAGGACCTGGCCCTGCGGGCGCGGATCGTGCTCGCCTGCGCCCAGGGCATGTCCAACGCCCAAGTGCGGCGCGAGCTGGGGGTGTCGGCGCCCACGGTGACCAAGTGGCGGCAGCGCTTCGCCGAGCACCGCTTGGAGGGCCTGACCGACGAACCACGGCCGGGCCGGCCGCGCACCGTCACCGACGCCCAGGTCGAGGCGGTCGTGGCCGCGACCCTGGAGACCAGGCCCGCCCACGGCACCCACTGGTCCACACGCTCCATGGCCAAGCACACCGGCCTCACCCAGAACGCGGTCTGGCGGATCTGGAACGCCTTCGGCCTGCAACCCCACCGCACCGAGTCGTTCAAGCTCTCCACCGACCCGTTCTTCATCGACAAGGTCCGCGACGTGGTCGGCCTGTACCTGGACCCTCCCGAACGGGCGGTCGCGCTGTGCGTGGACGAGAAATCCCAGATCCAGGCCCTCAACCGCACCCAGCCGGTCCTGCCGATGATGCCCGGCACACCCGAGCGCGCGACCCATGACTATGTGCGCGCGGGAGTGACCAGCCTGTTCGCAGCCCTGGACACCGCCACCGGCCGGGTGATCACCTCCATCCACCGCCGGCACCGCGCCACGGAGTTCAAGAAGTTCCTGGCCAAGATCGACCGCGAGGTCCCTGCCGAGCTGCAGGTACACCTGGTCCTGGACAACTACGCAACGCACAAGACACCCGAGATCCGCAGGTGGCTGCTGCGCCACCCCCGGTTCCACCTCCACTTCATCCCGACCGGCTCGTCCTGGCTGAACCTGGTCGAACGCTGGTTCGCCGAGATCACCGAGCGGCTGATCCGCCGCGGCACCCACCGCAGCGTCCAAGCCCTGGAAAAGGACATCCGCGCCTGGGCCGCGTCCTGGAACGAGGACCCCCGCCCATATGTGTGGACCAAGACCGCCGAGGAGATCCTCGACAGCCTTGCCTTCTACTGCCAACAAATCAACAAACGAACTAACCAATCAGGACACTAGCCGCCGATGGGAGTTCGCCGGACCGCCCGCGGGCAGCGCCGAGCGCCCCCGGCGGGGGTGTGCGGCGTCCGCCTTGGGACGCGCGTGGAAGTAATGCGGGTGTACCCGGAATCCCGGGCGATTCGCGGAACGCGAGATAAACATAGGTATGGGATTCTTTACCACCGAAGAAATCATGCCCGGCGTCCCGCTACCCGGGGCGGAGGCGCTTGGGCCGTCCGCGGTGAACACGGGTCCCCCGCACGCCCGCCGAGTTGTTTTGGCCCCTCTTTTTCCGTCCGGGTCACGAAGAGTGCGCCGGGCCGATTCTCCGACCCGACGCATCTCTGCGTTCCGGCACCACCGCGTCTTAGCGCTTGAAGTAGAAGCCGGGGACGCAGTGGCCGTAATACCAGTACCAGAACGGACAGGACTTGGAGAAGTGGTGCTTGGCCGACGTCGTCTCAGCCGACGCCGTCGAAGCCGCAGCCGGGGCCGCGCCCACCAGCATCGATCCTGCCAGAACCGCGCTGGCCGCGATGCTCACTGCCGCTCTTCCCGCCTTGCTGTTCATGTCCCCTCCAGAATCACCTTTGATCGGATCTGCCTGCCACGCGCGCAGCGCTATGTAGATGGCAAGCATGCGGACACATCCAGAATGACGCACGTACGGGGGGCGATAAAGAAAGCGAAAGTAAGAGGAATCTCTTTTTCCCGTTACCCCGGCGTGGATGGTTGCGCCCACCCCGGAGACCATCTAGCGGCGCGCGGCTCCCGGGTTCCGCGCGGGACACGCCGGAAATAATCGGCGACGACGCGCTTTCCGCGTTCTTTCCGGCGGGTCGCGCGCTAGTAGCCCTCCCAGCCGCGCTCGTGGTAGCCGATGATGTAGGGGTGCAGCAGGCTGGAGGGCTTCACCTCGCCGGGGAGCCGGTCCTTCGGGAAGACCTGGGCCGCGCCCAGCACGCGTTCATCGAGGAAGCGCAACTCGGGGTGGTCCTCGGGGAGCCGCGGCTCCGGCGGTGCTCCGGTGTCCGCCGCGATCAGGTAGAAGCCCCAGTTCCCGAAGCTCGGCACGTCCACGTGGTAGGGGGTGACCGCCATCCCCGCCTCCTCCAGGGCCAGGCCCACGCTCCAGTAGGCCTCGGGAGCGAAGAAGGGCGACCCGGCCTGCACGCTCGCCAGCGCGCCGTCGGCCAGCGCGTGCCGAAGCAGCGTGTAGAACTCCACGGTGTACAGCTTGGAGGTGCTGACGTCCTCCCCGTCGGGCATGTCGACGATGACGGCGTCGAAGCGGCGGCCGTTCTCGCGCAGCCAGTTGAACGCGTCCTCGTGCACCACCTCGACCCGGGGGTCGTCGAACGCGTCGCCGTTGAGCCCGCGGATGACCGGATCGGTGCGGGACAACTCGACGACGGCCGGGTCCAGGTCGACCAGGGTGACGTGCCGGACGTCGCCGTAGCCCAGGACCTCGCGCAGCGCCAGGCCGTCGCCCGCACCGAGCACCAGCACCTCCTCGCGGCGGCCGGTCAGCGCGGGGTGGACGAGCGACTCGTGGTACCGGTACTCGTCGATGGACGAGAACTGCAGGTCGCCGTTGAGGAAGAGGCGGGTGTCGGTGCCGTCGAACGACTCCGTGACGACGATCTCCTGGTAGTCGGTGCGCTCGGCGTGGACGATCGGATCGCGGTACAGCGCCTGGCGGGCGCTCATCTCGAAGCGGTCCGAGGCGAAGTAGGCCCCGGCCAGCACCCCCACCACCAGGGCGAGCCCGACACCCAGCAGCGCCCGCCCCCTGGGGGTCAGCTCCGAACGGAACAGCCACAGCACCACGGCGACGCCCACCACGGCGTTGAGCGCGCCCACGACCAGCGCCCCCTTGGGCAGGCCGAGCACCGGCAGCAGCAGGAAGGGGAAGGCCAGTCCGCCGATGAGCCCGCCCACGTAGTCGGCGGCGAACAGGTCGGCGACGGCCCGCGCCGCGCTCTCCTCGCGGATCTTCTGGATCATCGTCATCAGCAGCGGGATCTCCGCGCCGATGAGCGCTCCGATCACGAAGGCGACGATGACCAGGCCGGGCCCGTACAGGCCGAGCCAGGCGAACGACGCATAGAGCAGCAGCACCGACAGGCCGCCGATCAGCGACAGCAGCCCCTCGATCAGGGCGAAGGAGATCTCCGGCCGGCTCTGCAGCCGCTTGGACGCCAGGGAGCCGACACCCATCGCGAACACCATCACCGACAGCACGATGGAGGCCTGGGTGATGGTGTTGCCGAGCAGGTAGCTGCCGAGTGCGACCAGCGCCAGCTCGTAGACGAGTCCGCAGGCGGCGCAGAGGAACACCGCGAACAGCACCAGGAACCGGGCCAGGCGGGGCGGGACCGGCAGGACCGCGCGCGGCGGGGTCGCCGGGACGTCGGGCTTCGCGGCCGCCGGGGAAGGGGCGGTGTCGTCGGTGTCCGGGCCGTTCACAGCGGGGTCCGTTCGGGGAGGGTCATGGACGCGGGTGTCCTCGTTCTTCCGGTAACGGCGCACGCCGCCCCGGGCCGTGGCGGGCCCGGGGCGGCGGAAGCGCGCGTGGCTCTGCGGGAGGGTGGCGGGTCAGGAGATGGCCGCTGCCACGACCAGCGCGACACCGATGTGCGAGGACGCGTTCACCCAGGTGGCGGGGTGCAGCTGGGTCTGCTTGAGGATGTCGCCGATCTTGGCGGGGGTCAGCAGGTCGATGACGAGGAACGCGACGGCCATCAGGAGCAGGCCGACCCCGCCGTAGACGGCGGTGGTGATGAGGCCCTCGGCGACCCCGTAGTGGCTGGCGAAGATGGCCGAGACCACGATGATCGCCACACCCAGGGTGTTGGCCGACACCATGAGCGTCGCGTTGCGGTTGCCGTCCTCCCAGATCAGCTTGTGCAGCCGACCCGGTGTCAGCAGGTCCACGATGAGGTAGCCGACGACCATGACCGTCATGCCGACGGCACCGTAGGCGAGGGCGGCGCCCGCGTTGAACAGGATCTCCATCGTTACCTTGTCTTCTTCCTGTCGGGGGTTGTGTGGGGGATGTCGCGTCTCGGATGGCCGGATGTGCGGCGGCCGCAGGCCGCTACTTGCCCCATCCGGGGCCGCCGCCGCGGTGGCTGCTGCCGGGGCCGTACTTGTCGCTGCTGCTGCTGCCGCCGCCGAAGAACCAGAAGCCGCCGCCGCTGCTCCCGCTGCTGGTGCCGCTTCCACTGCTGCCGCTGCCCGTGCCGCCGCTCTGCGGTGTGCAACGGGAGAGCAGCAGCAGGAGCAGCACGATGAGGGCGATGACCACCACCACCGTGATGGCCTTGCGCTGCTCCTCGGTCAGGTGCTCATCCATCGCCTCGTCCTAGGTTCGGGGGGAAGTCGGCGGGGGGAACGCCACCGACGTCGTGGTCGTCACCAGCTCCGCGCTCTGCGGGTAGGCGTGCCAGGTGCGCCAGGTCAGCGCCGCGCCGTCCGCCCCGCCGCGGGACAGCAGGGCCAGCGCGGTGACCGCGAGGGGACTGCCGGGGAACGTGCCGATCAGGGAGTCGGGGCGCGCGGCGGCCTCGTCGCGCAGACGGGTCACCCGTGCCGCGAACTCCGGCTCGCGTCCGCCGAACCACTCGACCGCGGAGTCGAACGTGTAGCGCGCCGCACCCGGTCCGTCGGCCGTGGTGCGCTCCGGGAGCGCACCCGCCCGTCCCGGCAGGCACGCCACGGTCTCCACGAGTCCGCCGGCGCCGTCCGTGTCCGTGCCACCGCAGGGCGCCGGGGTGACCAGGACCTGGTGCGAGGCGCCGAGTACGCGTAGCTCCACGCGCCCCAGCGGCGTCGCGGCGGTGCGGACCGCCAGCGGCTCGATCAGCGGGTGTTCCAGCGACCAGGACAGGTCGGCGGCGCGGGTGTCGACGAACGGGGCGCTCACCTGTGTGTGCACCGCCGCCCTCACCCGCCGGGGTAGATGGTGAACGTCCCGGGGACCACCGATTCCCCGGTGCTGACCTCCCAGGGCCCGTGGTCGAACCGCTCGAAGGCGAGCAGGCGGCCGCCGGGACCCTCGTAGTCGGCGTAGTCCATGGCACCGTGGGCCGGGTGCCCGGTACTGCCCTCGGAGCGGTAGGACGCCGACCCGCGCTCGGTCAGGCGGAAGGTGGAGCCGTCGACGTCGATCGTGGGCGCGTCGGGCGCCAGCTGCAGGTCGGGGCGCCCGGTCCACAGTGCCAGTTCGAGGCCGGGGTCCTCCTGCACCGATATCCAGCGCTTGCCCTGCTCGACCTCCAGGAAGTGCTCGCTCCAGGTGAAGCGGCCCTCCGTGAGCCGCAGCGAGCCCCGGATCCAGGTCCGGTCGCTGCCGAAGTCCAGCATGTCCCCCGCCTTGAGCGTGCGGGGGTCGCCCTGGGTGTGGGTGGTATCGGCGAACGGGTCGCGCGGCGCGTCGTGCGCGGGCTGCGGCGGGGGCGGGTAGGCGTGCCCGGGAGCCGGGTGCGGGTGATGATGGCCGGGTGCCGACGGACGGTTCGGCCGCCACAGGTAGACCAGCAGGGCGATGAGCCCGGCGATCGCCAGCAGTAGCAGAAATGTCACCAGTGCGCCCCGCTTTCCTTACATACGACCGGTTCTCGGCCAGTAGAGAGTACCGGCCCTAGATCACGATCCGGACAGCGATCACCCGCTGACCTGGCCGATCCCGGACATCGGAGGTGGGGAACCGCGCGCGCGAGCCGTGCGTCGTGCACCCGCACGGCCGGTCAGCCGGCGGCGTCCGCGCCGCCCTCCCCTGTCTCGACGGGCAGGTCCGCGTCGGCGCCCCAGGCGCTCCAGGAACCCGGGTAGAGGCGGGCGCCGGTGAACCCGGCGTGCTCCAGGGCCAGCAGGTCGTGGCAGGCGGTCACCCCGGACCCGCAGTAGGCGGTGACGGACGCCGCGGTGTCGGCGCCGAGGGCGGCGAACCGTTCGCGCAGGCGTTCGGGTGCCGCGAAGCGGCCGTCCTCGGCGAGGTTGTCCGGCCAGGCGGCGCTGCGCGCGCCGGGGATGTGCCCGGGGCGGGCGTCCACGGGGGCCGGTTCCTCGCCCGTGTAGCGGCCGTGGACGCGGGCGTCGAGCAGCAGCCGGGAGGGGTCGGTGGTCTCGGCACGCACCGCGGCGGTATCGACGACGCGGTCGGCAGGCCAGGGGCGCGGGGTGCGCGGCCGGGGCTCGGCGGTGACCGGCCCGGTCTCCAGGTGGCCGGTCCACGCCTGGATACCGCCGTCGAGGAGGGCGGCCGGCGACCCGAGGACGCGCAACATCCACACCAGGCGTGCGGCGGTCGAGCCGCCGGCGTCGTCGTAGGCCACGACGGGGGTGTCGTCGCCGATGCCGAGGCGGCCGAGCGCGGCGGCGAAGGCGTCGGGGTCGGGCAGGGGATGCCGACCGCCCTCGGGCGTCGGCGGCGCCGCGAGGTCGGTGTCGACGTCGGCGAAGACGGCGCCGGGCAGGTGGCCGCCGAGGTAGGCGTCGCGCCCGGAGCGGCCGTCGAGGTAGAAGCGGACGTCGGCGACGCGGACCGCGTCGATGTTGCGGGCCAGCCAGGCGGCCGGGACGAGGACGGGCGGGTGCGCGGGGTCGGGCTCCTGGTGTGCCATGGCGCACAAGATATACCCGGTGCGGGCGTGCGGCTCAGGAGGCGGTGCCGCCGACCTCCCGGGCCTTGTCGACGTCGGCGTCGGCGCCGTCCTCGCGGGCGCGTTCGAGTGCGCGGACGTGGCGCAACCAGAGCAGCCCGAGGACGGGCAGCACCAGCGGGATGTACAGGTAGCCGCTGCCGAAGTTCGACCAGACGGTGTCGTCGGGGAAGGCCGCCGGGTCGAGCACGCTGAACGCGCCGACGACCAGCACGCCGGCCAGCTCGATCGCGCAGGAGGCGAACGCGACGCGGTGGGAGGTGCGCCCGCTGCGGGCGATGCCGACGGTGGCGACGATGTAGATGACGCCGGCCAGGGCGGAGAGGAGGTAGGCCAGGGGGGCCTCCTCGAAGCGGGTGAGGATCTGTACGGTGGCGCGGGCGGTGGCGGCCAGCGCGAACACGGCGTAGACGGCGACCAGTACCCGGCCGGGGCCGGACCGGCTCACGGAGATGTCAGACAAGAGAGGGGTCCCAGATCTGTTCGAGGCGCACCATCATGGCCAGCAGGACGAAGCAGGCGAAGGCGATGACGGCGGGCCCCCAGCGGGTGCGCTCCATGAGCCCCCAGATCGCGCACACCGGCGGGATGAGCACGACCGTGGCCAGGTAGGCGATGAAGGTGACCATCTCGGCGGGGCGCTCGCCTCCCACGAGCAGCACCGCGGAGACCACGGTCTGGCCGAGGAGCAGCAGCCACAGCACGCCCATGCCGATGAGGTGCCAGGTGTCCATCGGCCGACGGCGGAACGTCGAGACGAGGCACCACGCGGCCATGGCCAGCGACGCGATCTTGATGACGGCGGCCAGCCAGTCGATCACGGCTGCCTCCACCTCCTGCCGTTCTCCCCGCGCCCACCTGGGTCCCCGCAGGCCGGGTCGGCACGTCCAACACGTCTACGACGCACTGTAGTACCCATGGGGCGGGCAGTGGGAATCGGCTCGCCCCCGGAGGGACGCTGCGCGACCGATGCCGAACAGCCTCCCGCCCCTCACCCACCCACGCACCCACGCACCCACCAACGCGATCTAGGTGTTAACGCGGATGACCCAGACGCGAACCTCGTTCTCATACACGCCGACGATCATCGTGCGTTCACTCGTAATCACGTGGTATGCGTCAGGAACGCCCATGTCGGGCGATGCATTGTCAGGAGGTATCGGCCCCGTCGCCAGTGCGGCCAGGGACTCGCGGACCTGCTTCCTCAGGTTCCTTGGGAGCTTCTGCGCAACGGCCTGCGCTTCGGGGGTCCACAGGACAGAACGGATCGTCATTCGTCAAGGCCCAAAGCAGTGTTCAGGCCTGCCATCAGCTCCTCGCGCGTCTTGGCCGGGTAGGAGATCCACTCCATCTCACCGCGCCGGTCGGCTTCGACAGCTGCAGCCAGATCGCGCCGATCCTTCTCCCGACGCAGCTCCTGAAGCTCGGCATAAGCCTCAGCGGAGATGATCACGCCTTCGGCCTGACCGTAGCGGGTAATGGTGATGGATTCACCACTTCGGGAAGCTCTCATGAGCAGCTGCCCTAGATGACTACGCGCATCCTGCAAGGTGACTTCAGCCATGCACGGCAGTGTAGCGCACACACCGAACAGACTGTACTGACAGTACTTTCTGTACAGACTGCACGGTTCGTTCCATTTTGGACCCCTGTCCTGGCGCCTTGAGAGTTCCTGTCGTGTCCAGCTCGACGCGCTGACGGGGCGGAACCCGCCGGAAAATCGCTTGGCGGGCGTGATGCGCCTCGCATAGCATCGACCGGTTGCCCGACGGCGGCCCCGCTTTCGCGCGCTGAGGATCGAACCGGACCGGACGGCTGCGCCCCCGGGACGGGACCCGCGCGTCGTTCTTCCGCCGCCGCATCTCCTGTTCACGCCGAGAGCCGAGGTGCGCCTTTCCATGACCCTTTCCGACTCCGAGCCCGCCCCAGCCGTCGACCCCGAGATACGCGCCGAACGCGCGCACCTGGCGGCATCCCGCGCCGCGCTGCGCCGGATGCGCGACGACGTCCTGGCCACCGAGACCCCCGCCGTCTTCGGCGACTGGGTCTCCACCCAGGTGCTGCAGCAGGCCCGCGCGCTGCGCGCCGAGGCGCTGGAGGACATCCCCGACACCCCGCTGTTCTTCGGCCGCCTCGACTTCGAGGCCGGGGCGGTGTTCGAGGACGGCGACGGGCACCGGACGGCCGACCGCATCCACATCGGGCGCCGCCACGTCCACGACGAGCACGGCCGCGCCATGGTCCTCGACTGGCGCGCACCCATATCCGTCGCCTTCTACCGCGCCACGCCCCAGGACCCCATGCGGGTGCGCACCCGGCGGCGCTACGGGTTCGACAACGCCGCGCGGCTCACCGCGTTCGAGGACGAGTCGCTGACCGACGGGGCGCCCGGCGGCGACCTGCTCGGCGGGGAGCTGCTGACCGCCGAGATCGAGCGGCCGCGCACCGGGCCCATGCGCGACATCGTCGCCACCATCCAGCCCGAACAGGACGACCTGGTCCGCGCCGCCCTCGACACCACGCTGTGCGTCCAGGGCGCGCCCGGTACCGGAAAGACCGCCGTCGGCCTGCACCGCATCGCCTACCTGCTGTATGCCGAGCGCAAGCGGCTGAGCCGCACCGGCGTCGCCATCGTCGGGCCGAACCGGTCCTTCCTCTCCTACATCCGCAACGTGCTGCCCGCGCTCGGCGAGGTCGACGTCGACCAGACCACCGTGCGGGAGCTGCTGGAGACCGTGCCCGTGCGCCGCGTCGACGACACCGGCGCCGCCCGTGTCAAGGGCGACGCCCGCATGGCCGAGGTGATCCGCCGCGACCTCTGGTCGCAGCTGCGCGAACCGGCCGAGACGCTGGTCGTGCAGCGGGGCTCGCGCCGCTGGCGGCTCTACCCCGACGAACTCCGGGAGCTCACCGACGAGCTGCGCGGGCGCGGCGTCGCCTACGGGGCGGGACGGGACCTGCTGGCGCACCGCATCGCGCACGCCGTCCTCTCCCGGATGGAGGCCGCCGGTGAGGCGTGCGACGACCGCACCCACGACCAGGTGCGGCGCAGCCGGGAGGTGAAGGCGGCGGTGGCCGCGATCTGGCCCAAGGCCGACCCGGTCAAGCTCGTCCTCGGCCTGCTCACCGACGCCGACCGGCTCGCCAGCGCCGCCGACGGCGTCCTCTCGCCCGAGGAGCAGGCCGCCGTGATGCTGCCCGGACGTCCCCGCGGCCCCAAGTCGGCCCGCTGGTCCGAGGCCGACCTCGCGCTGATCGACGAGGCGGCGGCGCTCATCCGGCGCCCGGAGAGCATCGGCCACCTCGTCGTCGACGAAGCCCAGGACCTGAGCCCCATGCAGTGCCGCGCGCTCGGCCGCCGCGCCGCGAGCGGGTCGGCGACCATCCTGGGCGACATCGCCCAGGGCACCAGCCCGTCGGCCACCGGCGACTGGCCGACTCTGCTCGGCCACCTCGGCAAGGCGGAGGCGCGGCTGGCCGTGCTCGACCGCGGCTACCGTGTTCCCGCGCAGATCATCGGCTTCGCCGCCCGCCTGCTCCCGTCCATCGCCCCCGGCCTCGGCGCCCCGGTGGCCGTGCGCCGTTCCTCCGGCGCGCTGCGGCTCACCCCGGCCAGGGCCGGTTCCCTCCCCGACGCCGTGGCCGACGCCTGCC
Organism: Nocardiopsis mwathae; assembly: GCF_014201195.1. Lineage (NCBI taxonomy): Bacteria > Bacillati > Actinomycetota > Actinomycetes > Streptosporangiales > Nocardiopsidaceae > Nocardiopsis > Nocardiopsis mwathae. The sequence continues at coordinate 4,223,325 of NZ_JACHDS010000001.1, forward strand.
GCGAAGGGCTCAAGCGCGAGGGGTCGGTGGGGGTGATGGCCGCCGACGCCGACATCGCCGACCTGCACCGGGCGCTGGGGGCGGCCGGGCTCGACGCCGGGGTGCTGGGCGAGACCGACGACGCTCTGGAGGCCGAGCGGCTGGTGTGCGTGCCGGCCTCGCTGGCCAAGGGCCTGGAGTTCGACACCGTCGTCGCGGTCGAGCCCTCGCGTATCGTCGCCGCGGAGCCCCGTGGCCTGCACCGCCTCTACGTCGTCCTCACCCGGGCGGTCAGTGCGCTGCACGTGGTGCACGCCGAACCGCTGCCGGAACCGCTGCGCTGACGCCGCGGCGGGGGCGGCCGCAGCCGGGACCCACATGCCCGGGAAACCCCCGGGGGTGCGGAACTCCGGCACCATGATCGCCCGCTATGCTCCCCGCACGCATCAGCGGCGTGAAAGGACAGCCGGAGCCATCATGATCCCCCGACACCCGACGACCCGCTCCGAGCGTGCCCCAGGCGGCTTTCCGCGGCGATGGGCGGTCGCGGCCTCCGCCGCCGCCCTCACGGCATCGCTCACCGGATGCCTGGACGAGGACGGCGCCGACGGTGACGCGGCCCCGCCCGCCCCTCCGCCCCTGGGCACACCTGAGGAGGTCGTCGCCGGGATGGTCGACCTCATCGACTCGGCGGAAAGCTACCTCGTCGACCTGGACGCCGAGGTCGCCGCCGGTGAGGGCGGCTACGCGCAGCACGAGACCTTCGTGCTGAGCACCGACCCCGAACCGGTCTTCCAGTGGTTCGAGCGGTTCCCCGCGATCGGGGACGGCGACGCCTACGAGCAGGCGTGGCTGCGGGTCGGCGGCGACGGCCCGATCCTGTTCCGCACCACCTACGCGTCGGCGCCCCGTGAGGATCGCTTCTACAGCCGCGCGGGGGCCGACGCCACCGCCCCTCCCCTCGGCCCCGAGCACACCCTGTCCCGCGACCCCGTCGGCGCCCCCGTCAAGGACCTGGCCGCGACCATGTCGGTCGCCGAGGAGGACAAGGAGCCGGGAGAGGGGCCGGACGGGGACGACGGAGCCGTCGTCCGCTACAGCGGCACGTTCGACCTCACCTCCCCGGCCGCGGCGGGCGAGAAGGCGGAGGTGCAGGAGGGCGTCCCCTTCGAACTGCGGGTCGACGAGCACGCCCACCCCACCGGCCTCACCTACGAGACCGTCACCGGCCCGCACACCTGGACCTACCACTCCATCGACGCACCGCCGGCCACCCGCTACTGCGGCACCGTCGAGGGCGTCCCCCACACGGGCACCGCCCGGGTCGTCCCCACCCACGGCGACATCGCCTGCGACGAGGCCGTCGACGTCGTGGAGCGGTATCTGGAGATGCCCGACGGGCAGAAGGACGGCACCGGGTACCTGGCCGAGGTCGACGGCTGGACGTGCGGCATCCGGACCAGGGCCGAGATCGACGGGCGCACCGCCGAGGACGTGGCCCGGTGCTCCACCGACTGGCCCGAGACGACCCGGCGTGTGGACCTCCTCCGCGTCGACTGACCGCCTGCCCGGCCCTCACCTCCACCCCGACTGAGACGCCCTGCGGGTGGGTAGATCGCTCGTAGACGCAGAGGATGCGCGCCTCACGCGCACCCCCGGCCCGGGGTGCGGGAGCCGGAGGTGGACGGCCGGTGCCAGACCGCCAGGACCCACGGAAGCAGCAGGTCCGGCAGGACCACATCGAGATCGAGGCGAAGTACGGCGCGAGCCCGGACTTCCGATTGCCGGACCTGGCCGACCTGGCTCCGGGCGGCATCGAGTCCGCCGAGCACCGGCTCGCCGCCACCTACTTCGACACCGGCGACCTGCGCCTGGCCGCGCGCCGCATCACCCTGCGCCGCCGCACCGGCGGGCCGGACGCCGGCTGGCACCTCAAGATCCCCTGGGGGCCGGACGCCAAGAAGGAGTTCCACGAGCCGCTGGGAAAACAGGAGGCGACGGCACCGGCCAGGTTGTCCCGGCTGGTGGCTTCGGCCACCCGGGGCGCGCCACTGGTGCCGACCGCGCGGATCAGCACCGACAGGACCGAGTACGCGCTGATCGGCGCCTCCGGCGAGCGTCTCGCCTTGCTCGCCGACGACGCCGTCAGTGGCGAGGTCCTCGCGGCGGCTGACGGCGGCGACGGGCACCCCTCCCCCTGCTCGTGGCGGGAGGTCGAGGTCGAACTCGCCTCCGGGCCGCGGACGCTGCTGCGGAGCGTCGGCGCGCGGTTGGAGGAGGCCGGGGCCAGCCCGTCGACCGTCGGTTCGAAACTCCTGTTCGTGCTGGGCGGCCGCGTCCCGGCACCGCTACCGCGGCCGGACGGCGGCAGCGCCGGCGACGTCGTGCTGCGCTACCTGTGGGACCAGGTGCAGCGGCTGCTCGACTACGACCCGCGGGTGCGCGTGGACGAGGAGGACGCGATCCACCAGATGCGGGTCTCCACCCGCAGGATCCGCACGGTGCTGCAGGCGTTCCCGTCGGTGGTCGACCGGGACGCCACCCGGCCGGTCGCCGACGAGCTGCGGTGGCTGTCGGGCGTGCTGAGCTTCGCCCGCGACCTGGAGGTGATGCGCGAGCTGTGCGCGCGGCGGTTCGCCGAGCTGCCGCGGCGGGCGGCCGGCCACGACCTCACCGACGGCTGGCTGGGCGTCCTGGACGAGCAGCGGCGCCGCTCGCACGACCGCATCCTCCGGGAGCTGTCGGGCGATCGCTACTTCACGCTGCTCGACGACCTCGACCGGCTGCGCGCCGAACCGCCGATGACCGAGAAGGCGCTGCGGGAGGCCACCTCCGTCCTCCGGCGCGACGTGGCACGGGCCTGTCGGCGCATGGACGCCGCACACGACCGCGCCGTCGCCGCACCCGACGCCGAGACGCGCGTGACCGCATGGCACGACGTCCGCAAGGCCGCCAAGCGGGCGCGGTACGCGGCCACCCTCGCCCAGCCCGTGCTGGGCGCGCCCGCGAAGCGCATCCGGGCGTGGGCGACCGAACTCCAGCAGGTCCTCGGTGAGCACCAGGACGGCGTGGCGCTGCAGGCCTACCTCGACGGCAACGCGCCGCGGCTGGCGCCCCCGGGCGGGATCGGCCGCGACGCCGTGCTGGTCACGCTCGGGGCCATGGCCGGGTCCGAGGCCACGACCGGCCGCGCGCTCATCGACCGCGCCGAGCGGGTGTGGGAGACCGGGCCGGACCCGAAGAAGCCGCTGGGCCGACGCTGAGAACGCGGTGGCGGCGGGTCAGGCCGCACCGGCCGCACCCACGTCGGCGGCCTGTCCACCGGCGGAATCGGCGCCGTGCCCTCCCGCGTCCTTCGCCCCTCCGGCGCGCTGCGCGACCGTGCCGCGGCGGTCGACGGGGACGACCAGCGGTGTGTGCGTCTCGGGGTCGGGGATGACCCGCACCGGCAGGCCGAAGACCTCCTCCACGAGGTCGGCCGTGATGATGTCGGCGGGGTCGCCCTCGGCCACCACGCGCCCGTCCTTCATGGCGATGAGGTGGGTGGCGTACCGGCAGGCGTGGTTGAGGTCGTGCAGCACCGCGACCAGCGTGTAGTCACGCTGGTGGTGCAGCTCCGCGCACAGGTCCAGCACGTCCATCTGGTGGGCGATGTCCAGGTAGGTGGTGGGCTCGTCCAGAAGCAGCAGCGGGGTCTGCTGGGCCAGCACCATCGCCAGCCACACGCGCTGGCGCTGCCCACCCGACAGTTCGTCGACCATGCGGTCGGCCAGCTCCACCACGCCCGTGGCGTCCATCGCCTCGCCGATGACCCGCTCGTCGGCGCGCGACCACTGCTTGAGGAACTTCTGGTGCGGGTAGCGGCCGCGCGCCACCAGGTCGGCGACGGTGATGCCGTCGGGCGCGATGGAGGACTGCGGCAGCAGCCCCAGGCGGCGCGCGACCTCCTTCGCGGGGTACGAGCTGATCAGACGGCCGTCGAGGTGGACGGCGCCCGACACCGGCTTCAGCATCCGCGACAGGGCCCGCAGCAGCGTCGACTTTCCGCAGGCGTTGGGCCCGACGATCACGGTGAAGGAGGAGTCGGGGATGCTGATCCCCAGATCCCGGGAGATGACGCTCTGGTCGTAGGCGAGCGTCAGGTTCTCTCCCCACAACCGGGACGGCTGGGTCATCGTCGTCTCTCCTTGGTGAGCGCGTTTCGGGAACGGGGGTCAGGCACGGCCGGACCGCCATTCACGGTAGAGCAACCAGATCAGGTAGGCACCGCCGATGACGGCGGTCACCGCGCCGACGGGCAGCTGGGATGGGGCCATCGCCCGCTGCGCCACCAGGTCGGCGGTGGCGAGCAGGGCCGCGCCCATGAGCGCGCCACCGACGAGGGTGGTGCCGTTCGCGCGGGCCAGGCGCCGGGCCAGCTGCGGCGCGGCCAGGGCGACGAAGCCGATCGGCCCGCACACCGCGATGGCCGCGCCGGTGAGCGCACTCGCCACGAGCAGCGCGGTGACCTGCGTGGCCTGGACGGGAACGCCGAGCGCGGAGGCGGTCTGGTCGCCCATCTCCATGAGCCGCAGGCGCGGACCGAGCGCCAGGATGACGGGGGCGAGCACGGCGACGCCGATGGCGACCGCGGCCGCCTCGCCCCATCCGCGCCCGTTGAGGCTGCCGATCATCCACACCTGGGCGGTGATCGCGTCGGTGAGCTCGGCGCGGGTGATGAGGTAGTCGCGGACGGCCAGCAGCATCGCGTTCGCGCCGATGCCGACCAGGATGAGGCGGTAGCCCTGCACGCCCTTCTTGAGGGCCAGGAGGTAGACGAGGGCGGCGGTGGCGATCCCGCCGAGCACGGCGCCCGTGGAGACCGCCACCGTGCCGCCGCCGAAGACGAGGATCGCGGCGACGGCGCCGGTGGCCGCGCCGCCGGTGAAGCCGATGATGTCGGGGCTGCCCAGGGGGTTTCGGGACAGGCTCTGGAAGACGGCCCCGGCGATGCCGAGGGCGGCTCCGGCGCCGATCGCCACCAGGGCGCGGGGCAGGCGCACCCCTTGGGCGAAGTAGACGTCGAGCCGTTCGCCGTGGCCGAGGACGGCGGGCAGCACTCCGGGCAGCGGGATCTCGTAGTCGCCGGCCATGAGGGACACGGCGAGTGCGGCGACGGTGACCGCCAGCAGCGCCCCGTAGGCCGCGGCGATGCGCGGACGCCAGGCGAACGCGATGCCGCCGACCCGCATCGTGCGCAGGGGCCGGGCCGGGGGCGGCGCAGCACCGTCGCGGGAGGCCGCGGACGCCGCGGGGACGGTGGGAGTCGGGCTCATACCTGCGCCATCTTCCGTGCGCGGACCAGGGCGATGAACACGGGGGCGCCGATGAAGGCGGTGACGATGCCGACCTCCAGCTCCCCGCTGGGCAGCACCACCCGGCCGAGGATATCGGCGCAGGTGAGGAGGATCGCGGCGAACACGGCCGAATACGGCAGCACCCAGCGCTGGTCGGGGCCGACGGCGGCGCGGGCGACGTGCGGGACGATCAGCCCGACGAACCAGATGGGGCCGGCCGTCGCGGTGGCGGCACCGCACAGCAGCACGACACCGAGCGCGGTGACCGCCCGTGTCACCCCGATGCGCGCGCCGAGGGCCGAGGCGAGGTCGTCGCCGAGCGCGACGGCGTTGAGCGCGGGCCCGAGCAGGAGCGCCGTGGCCAGGCCGATGGCCATGAATGGCCAGATGGCCAGGAAGGCGTCGAGGTCGCGCCCGGCCAGCGCACCGACCTGCCAGAAGCGGATCCGGTCGAAGGTGAAGGAGTCGAGCACGACCACGCTGTAGATGAGCCCTTGGAGCAGGGCGGCGACCGCCGTCCCGGCCAGGGCCAGCCGGACGGGGGTGGCGCCGCTGCGGCCGCGCGAACCCAGCGCGTACACGAGCAGCGCGGTGGCCCCGGCGCCCGCGAACGCGAACCACACGTACTGGTCGGGGGCGGTGAACCCGAACACGCTGACCGCGATCACCACGGCGGCCGCGGCCCCCTGGTTGACCCCGAGGATCCCGGGCTCGGCCAGCGGGTTGCGCGTCAGCGCCTGCATGAGCGCACCGGCGAGCCCGAGCGCCGCGCCGACGAAGACCCCGAGGACGGTGCGCGGGAGGCGCAGCTCGTAGATGACGCTGTGCTCGTAGGAGCCGTCGGGGCCCCACAGCGCGCCCCAGACGGTGGAGAGGGGGATCGCCTTGGCGCCGACGGCGATGCTCACCACCGCGCAGGCGGCCAGGACGGCGAGCGCGGCCACCAGCCCGGACGCCCGGACGGCATGCGTGCGCGCGTGCGCCCGTGTCCTGCGCTCCAGCGCACGCGCGGCGACGGTGGAGTCATCGGCTTGGTCGACATTGTCGGCAAGAGCGGTGGAGGGCCGATCGAGACTCATCGCACCCCACCCAGAAGGCCAGGCACAGGCCACCACGCCCGCTGGGACACTGCACGCCTCCGAACCACCGACCCTGAAAAAACTTAGTAGAGGCTAACCTATCTTCCACCCCAGCGGAACCCGGCCACCAGGCGGGAAGCCCCCCTCCGGCGGATCAGCAGAATTCCCCGTGCTTGTGATTCACTCTGTGATACATTCCGTCGTATGGCTACGAAGCAGATCTCGATCAGAGTGGATGAAAACATCGCGGACGCGATAGAACGCCTGACCGGAAACCGGTCACAGGGCTTCGAGCGCGCAGCGCGCACCTACTTGATGTTTGCCGAATCCCAGGCCATGTCGGCTGAAGACGAGGAGCTGCTCGCCGACTTCGACTCCACCTGTGAGGCATGGCGTAGTGCGTAGGGGCGAGATCCGGGAGATCACCACCGTCTCAGGGCGGTCCATGACCGTCCTCGTCGTTTCCGACGTGACTGTCGCTGCACCTGTGGGCTACGTGTTCATCGCCCCGTTGCTGCCGAACGCAGGCAACCGGGGTCAGGTCACAGCTCCGGTGCATGCCATCGACTCCCACGCGATTCTGTGGCGCATGCAATCGGTCCCTGCCTACCGAGTGTCGGAGGGCAAGCCGCTCGGGCAAGCGAGCGAAGCGGAGATGTACACGGTCGATTCCCTATTGAAAGCGCTTCTAGGTCTTTAGTCGCCCTCAAGGTCAGCGAGGACCGGGGGGTCGAAGGCGCGGACCGGGGGCGGGGTGCCCTCGAACTTCTTGATCTCGACGAGGATGTGCTGGGCCGTCGTGCCCTGGCTGAGCGACGACGTGCCGATGTCCCGCGTCAGGGCGTTCGGGTTGCCGTGGACGCACGTGGCCGTGTCCGGAGCCGACGGGTCGTACCACGCGCCGGTCGACAGCTGCACGACCCCCGGCCGCGGCTCCTCGCTGACCGCGACGCCCGCGAGGCAGCTGCCCACGTCGTTGAGAACCTTCACCACATCCCCGTCGCGCAGCCCGCGCGCGGCGGCGTCGTCCGGGTGGATGCGCAGCGGGGCGCGCCCCGCGATCTTCTGGGACCGGCTGTAGGCCCCCATGTCCTGCTGGCTGTGCAGCTTCCCGCTCGGCTGGTTGGCGATGAGCAGCAGCGGCCACAGCCCGGCCCGCCGACCGCCCCGCCGCTCGTCCGAGGGGGGCCATACGGGGTGGCCGGGGCAGTCCGGGTACCCGAAGGAGTCGACGGTCGCGGAGTACAGCTCTATACGGCCGCTGGGCGTCTGCAGCGGGTGCGCGACAGGGTCGGCGCGGAACTCGCCGAACGTCGTCGCGTCGTCGACACGCCCCGGCAGGTCGACGCCGCCCGCCGCCCAGAACGCGTCGAAGTCGGGCACGCCCTCCGGCTGGCGTTCGCGCCACTGCTCGTAGATGTGCCGCAGCCACTCCCCCGAGGTCCGCCCCTCGGTGAACTCCTTCTCCACGCCCAGCCGCCGTGCGAGCGCCGCGTAGATGTCGTACTCGTCGCGCGCCTCGCCGTGCGGCGGCACCGCGCGCGGCATGGCGCGCAGCCGGAGGTCGCCGCGACCGGCCGTCAGGTCGTCGCGCTCCAGCGCCGTCGTCGACGGCAGCACGATGTCGGCGTGCCGGGCGGTGGCGGTCCAGTGGGTCTCGACCACGACCACGGTGTCGGGCCGCCCGAACGCCCTGGTCAGCCGCTTCAGGTCCTGGTGGTGGTGGAAGGGGTTCCCGCCCGACCACACCACCATCCTGATGTCGGGGTAGGTGCGCCGCTCGCCGTCGAACGCGTAGGTCTCCCCCGGGTGCAGCAGCATGTCGGCGACGCGTGCGACCGGGATGAACGAGTCGATCGGGTTGGCCCCCTGCGGCATGCGCGGCAGCCCGCCCGGCGTGGCCCCGCCGCCATAGCGGCCGGTGGAGCCGTACCCGGTGGCGAAGCCGCCGCCCGGCAGGCCGATCTGCCCGAGGCAGGCCGCCAGCGCGATCCCCGCCCACAGCGGCTGCTCCCCGTACCGCGACCGCTGTACCGACCAGCCGACGTTGACCAGGGTCCGGCCGGACGCCATCCGCCGGGCCAGGTCGCGCAGCGTGTCCGCCGGAAGTTCGCACAGCTCCGCCGCCCACTCCGGGGTCTTGGCCAGCCCGTCGGTCGCGCCGAGCACGTAGCGGCGCAGCACCTGCGCGCCGACCGTGTAGCGGTCCAGGAACGCCGTGTCCGCCAGGCCCTCCTCGAACAGGACGTGCATGAGTGCGAGCATGATCGCGGTGTCGGTGCCCGGCGCGGCCGGGAGCCATTCGGCGCCCATGTCGGCGAGGGTGTCGTCGCGCAGCGGACTGACCGACACGGTGCGCACCCCGGCCGCGCTCGCCGCCCGCATGCCGGGCTCGGCCGTGTTCGCCGCGCGCCCGCCGGACGAGACCCACGTGTTGGAGACGCGCAGCCCCCCGAAGGTGACGATGAGGTCGGTGTGCTCGGCGATCGCCCGCCAGGTGGCCGGTCGCTCCAGCAGGTCGTGGGCGCCCTGTGCCCCGACGACGTGCGGTACCAGCACCTCGACGGCGGCGTGGCTGTAGGTGTTCTTCGAGCGGGTGTAGCCGCCGATGAGCTTCAGGAAGCGGTGCAGCTGGCTCTGCGAATGGTGCAGCCGCCCGGCGCTCGCCCAGCCGTAGGACCCGCCGTAGACGGCGGCGTTGCCGTGTGCGGTCCGCACCCGGTCGAACTCGCGTGCGAGCAGGTCGAGCGCGGTCTCCCAGTCCACCGCGACGTACTCGTCGCCGACCGCGCCGCGCCGATCGTCGGGCCCCGGCCCGTTGCGCAGCCAGTCGCGCCGCACCGCGGGTCGGTCGATCCGGCTGGGGTGGTGCTGCGCGTCGGGGGCGTTGCCGATGACCGGCGACGGCGCCGGGTCGGCCGGGTCGGGGCGGGCGCCCACGACACGTCCGGCCTCCACCAGCACCTGGAAGGTCCCCCAGTGCGCGCTGGTCGGATAGACCTTCGGCTCACCGTCCACGTCGCCACCCTTCCCGTTTCTCCCGTTTCTCCCGCTTTTCCGGTTCCGTCCACGGGACACGATTCCGCACCGAAACGCACTCTATGCGCCGCTGTCCGCCACGCGCGCGGCCGGGCGGCCGGAGGATCTTGCGATTTGGAAGGATGGTCGGCGCACAACCCGTCGATCTCAGGAGTGGTATATGGGTGCGGTGGCGTCGCGGTCACGCCGGTCGGTCCTCGCGGTGCCGGGGTCCAACCCGCGGTTCATCGAGAAGGCGCGCGGGCTGGAGGTCGACGCGTTCTTCCTCGACCTGGAGGACGCCGTCGCCCCGCTGGAAAAGGAGAGCGCCCGCCGGACCGTGGTCGCGGCGCTGCGCGAGGGCGGCTGGGGCGAGAGGATCCGCACGGTCCGGGTGAACGACCTCGCGAGCCCGTGGACCTACCGCGACGTGATCGCGGTGGTCGAGGGGGCCGGGTCCGAGCTCGACTGCCTCGTCCTGCCCAAGGTCACCGGCGCGGACCAGGTGCGCTGGCTCGACCTGCTGCTCACCCAGATCGAGCGCGCGACGGGCCTGCCGGTCGGGCGGATCGGCATCGAGGCGCAGATCGAGGACGCGCGCGGGCTGTCGGCCGTCGACGAGATCGCCGCGGCCTCGCCGCGCCTGGAGTCGTTGGTGTTCGGCCCGGCCGACTTCATGGCGTCGATGAACATGAAGACGCTGGTGGTCGGGGAGCAGCCGCCCGGCTACGACGTCGGCGACGCCTACCACTACGTGCTCATGCGCATCCTCACCGCGGCGCGCGCCCACGGGCTCCAGGCGATCGACGGCCCCTACCTGCAGATCCGGGACGTGGAGGCGTTCCGGCGCTCCGCCGACCGCACCGCCGCCCTCGGGTTCGACGGCAAGTGGGTGCTGCACCCCGCGCAGGTCGCCGCGGCCAACGAGGCCTACGCGCCGACGCAGGAGGACTACGACCACGCCGAGCTGATCCTGGACGCCTACGAGCACGCCACCACGGTGGAGCGGCGGGGCGCGGTGATGCTCGGCGACGAGATGCTGGACGAGGCGTCGCGCAAGATGGCCCTGGTCGTCGCTGCGAAGGGGCGCGCCGCGGGGCTCACGCGCACCAAGGCGTTCGACCCGGAGGGCTGACCCGGGCGCCGGACCTCTCCTGTCCCTCCTCCCCGTCGATCTCGGCGAAGGGCACCGAATACGCGTCGTCCTTCGGTGCTCTTCGCCGAGATCGACGGGGAGAGGAGGCCGCGGTCGGCCCCGTCTGTGGGCGGGGCCGACCGCGGCGATCGGCCGACTTCCGGGGTCAGTTCCGGTAGTGCAGGATTCCCCAGGTCAGGGAGCCGGACTTACCGCCCTCGACCCAGTTGCGCAGGCCGGTCTTCATCCGGTCCAGGTACTCCTCGCTGATCTTGCCGACCAGCTCGGGCTCGCGCAGCTCGGTCTCGGCGAGCACCCGCGCGTAGTGGACGGGCAGATGGGTGGCGAGGTCGTCGAACTCCACCTTGGTGAGCCCGAGGCGGCTCGCCTCCCGGTCGTAGAAGCCCGGCGTTCCCATGGTGTCCAGGTGCAGCCGGTCCAGGATGGGACGCAGCACCTCGCCGGAGGCGTCGTCGGTGGCCATGGGGTCGGTGAAGACGAAGTGGCCGCCGCCGTGCAGCACCCGCGCGATCTCCTCCAGGACGAGTGAGCGGTCGCCGCTGTGCAGGAACGCGTCCTGCGACCAGACGACGTCGAACGCGTTGTCCTGGTAGGGGATCTCCTCGAACGAGCCGTCGACGACCTCGATGAGATGGTCGAGCCCGGCCTCCCGGTTCATCACCCGGTTCCGCTCGTTCTCGACCTCGCTGAGGTTGAGGCAGGTCACCTTGCAGCCGAACGTTTCGGCCAGGTAGCGGGCGGACCCGCCGTACCCGGAGCCGACGTCGATCACCCGCGTGTCCGGGGTGATCTCCAGCTTCGCGGCCATGCGCTCGACGGTGCGCCGGCTGGCATCGGCGATGTCCTGCTCAGGGGACTCGTACAGTCCGATGTGGATGTCGGTGCCGCCCCAGATGGAGTGGTAGAAGGTGTCGGCGTCGCTGGAGTTGTAGTAGTCGCGGGCGGTCTGGACGGCGGCGGAGTACCCCTCGGCGCGGCGCTCCTCCTCGTGGTACGCCTTCTCGGCGATGTGGATGAAGAAGTCGGGGTCCTGACCCTGGTGGGTCTCCTGGAAGTCGCCGTAGGTGTCGATGCGCTGGAAACCCACCTCGCGCATGAGCCGCCGCATGTAGTTCTTGCGCAGCGGGAACATGTTGAGGTGGTACTCGGACCTGTCGGGGAACCGGTAGACGAACCTGGCCAGGCCCTCGTCCACGTACTCCGGCTCCGCGGAGACCTCCTCGCCGCAGTAGTAGTACGTGTGCTTGTTCCCGTACTTGCCGTCGAGGAGCGCGTCGTAGTTGCGCTGGTCGATGATCAGCACGCCGTCGTGCTTGAGCATGGCGTAGAACTCGGCCAGCGCCTTGCGCCGGTCGCGTTCGGAGAACAGGTGGGTGAAGGAGTTGCCCAGGCAGATGATGGCGTCGTAGGTGCCGTGGACGCTCTTGTTGAGCCAGCGCCAGTCGGCCTGCACGACACGCAGGATGTGGCCGCCGAAGCCCAGGCCGTTGGCGAACGCCTTGGCCAGCATCTCCGGGCTGCCGTCGGCGCTGACGGTGTCGAAGCCCTCCTCCACCAGGCGCACCGAGTGGAAGCCGGTGCCGGTGGCGACATCGAGCACGGTGCGTACGCCGCGTTCCTTGAGCTGGTCGATGAAGAAGCGGCCCTCGCTCGCGTAGCGGCGCTTCCAGTCGATGAGCTCATCCCACTTCTCGACGAAGCCCGTGACGTATTCCGCTTTGTAGTGGTCGGTGTCGCGTACAGCGAGCGGGTCGTCCCCGAAACGCTGCTGATCCATGCCTTTGATGTCGACTCCTCACACTCGAAACACCTTCCCGCACGGACGCCGCAAGGCGCCTAGGGCGAGACTCCGCGTTCTTCCATTGAAAAACATGACCCACGCCGGAATTCAAGTGCCCCACACAAACTCTTGGCGTCTTCCCAGGTCGAACGCGGTGAATTCACTCCGTGAGCACAGCCGGTCACTGGCGTACGTACGTTCGCCCAGCATAACTATGTTCGCAATAGAAGAACACGAATCGGAGGGCGCAACAGATCGCCCATAACCAATCGAGAATTAATCGGCGGGTGACGGAGAATTCACGGCCGACGCGCCCGCCGGCGCCTGCGGCGATCCCGGGGTGGTCGGTGCGGACTCCCTGCGCCGCCGCACCCGGGGCTGCTGGATAATGCGGAGCATGGCCATCACCGGACGCGGATCGCAGGAGATCGCGGGAAGCGTCGAGCAGGCGATCATCGCGGGGGAGCTGGAAGCGGGGGCGGCGCTCCCCTCCATCCGCGACCTTGCGGGTGAGCTGGGCGTCAACCCGAACACCGTCGCTGCGGCCTACCGCCTGCTGCGCGACCGCGGGCTCGTCGAGACCGGTGGCCGCCGCGGCACCCGGGTGCGCACGCGCCCGGCGGGGCTGCCGCGCGACATCGAGACCGGAGCGGTTCCCGGAAACGTGCGCGACGCCGCCAGCGGCAACCCCGACCCCCGGCTGCTGCCCGACCTCGCCGCGGCGCTCGCCGCGGTGGCCGCCCGGCGGGCCGGGCGCCACCCGCTGTACGGCGACCCGCCGATCCTGCCGGAGATGCGCGCCGAGGCGCAGGCCGTCGTCGAGGCCGACGGTGTCCCCTGCCCCGCGCTGACCCTCACTTCGGGCGCGCTGGACGGCATCGAGCGCGTGCTGCGCTCCGCCCTGCGTCCCGGCGACACCGTCGCCCTGGAGGACCCCGGCTGGCCCAGCGAGTACGACCTCGTCGCGATGCTCGGGTTGAAGCGGACGCCGATGCGGGTGGACGAGGAGGGGCCGCTGCCCGGCGACCTCGACGCGGCCCTGAGCGCCGGCGCGCGGGCCGTCATCGTCACGAGCAGGGCGCAGAATCCCACCGGCGCTGCCGTCAGCGCGGAGCGTGCCGGGCGGCTGCGGGCGCTCCTCGCCGGGTACCCGCGGGTGCTGACGGTCGAGGACGACCACGGCTTCGGGTTCGTCGAGCAGCCGTTCGAGGGGGTCGGCGGCGCCACCGAGCGGTGGGTCCTGGTGCGGTCGGCCGCCAAGGGCTACGGGCCGGACCTGCGGCTGGCCATGGTCACCGGCGACACGGCGACCGTCGACCGGGTGCGCGCGCTGCAGCAGTCCGGGCACGGGTGGGTCAGCCAGGTGCTCCAGGAGGCCTTCGTCGAGCTGCGGCGGAGCGGGGCGGTCTCACCCGAGCGCGCCGGGCGGTCCTACGCCGAGCGGCGGTCGGCGCTGCTCGCGGAGCTGGAACGGCACGGCCTGCGCGGGCGCGGGCGCTCGGGGGTCAATGTGTGGGTGGAGGTCCCCGACGAGGCCGGGGCGGTCGCGGGCCTGCTCGCACGCGGGTGGTCCTGCGCTCCGGGGGGCCGTTTCCGGATCGACTCGCGACCGGGCATCCGGGTGACCATTTCTGCCCTGGATGTGCAGGATATGCCGATTCTGGCCGCCGACATCGCTGCGGCCGTCCGATCGGGCGGACCCGCCATCTGACCGACCGCACCCGACCCGGAACCCGCCTCCACGGCGCCCGGCCGACGCTCCTCAGGCGCCCCCAGGCGGCGATTATCGCCACTGGTGTACGGGTATGTGGGGCTTGACCGTATTCGACGCCGCATCAGGGGGGCCGGCATGAGCGAATATGGCAGCGACCGGCGCATCAACGTCACCCGGCTCTGGTCCGGCGGCCTGGCCACGGCCGTGGTCGCCGCCCTGGTCATACTGGTGGGGACCCTGGTCGCACGCGGCATCCTGCACGTCCCCGTGCTCGCCCCCGAAGAGGCCGGATACTTCGGCGACGCCACCACCGCCGTCTACGCGGGCATGGCGGCCGCGGCGGCGCTGATCGCCACCGCCCTGCTGCACCTGCTCCTGCTGAGCGCCCCGCGCCCGATGACGTTCTTCGGCTGGATCGTCGGGCTGGCGACCGTGGTGGCCGCGGTCAGCCCGTTCGCCGAGGTCGCGCCCCTCGGGAGCCAGATCGCCACGGGTGCCATCAACGCGGTCACCGGCATCGCGATCGTCTCCCTGCTCACCAGCGTGGGATGGAGCTCGTTCAGGAGCGGCCGCGGGACCCGGCGCACCCACCGCGACGACGGCACCGTGCCCGGGACCGGCTACGGCGGCGGCAACGGCTACGGGACCGGCTACCGCAACGCGGTCGACCGGTCCACCCGCCCGATCCGCCGCTACGACGGGCGGCACCACCGCGACGGCGACACCAACGCCGACACCCGTATCGAACGGGACTGAAACGCACCACAAGCAGGACCGATACACAACCGCAGCATGATTTCCGGGCCGCTGTGACGTGGTCGCAATCGGGACGCGTGAAAACCAGGGGACGCTGTTAAGCGTCCCCTGTGCGAGCCGAATTCGAACGCGCACTCCCGAGGAGAGTGAAGATGCGGAAGATCATGCTGGCTGTTGCCGCCACAGCATTGGTGGGCGCCCCGGCCGTCGCCACGATTATGGAACGTCCGGGCCTCGCGCCCGAGGCCGCCGAGGCGGCGCAGAAGGCCCGCATCGCGGTATCCCCCGCCACCATCGCCGGTGCGAACGCCGGACATCCGGCCACCGTGCAGCAGGTCGTATCGACCGGGAGACCCACCGTGAACGTCACCATCGACCCGCTCAAGGCCTCGAAAGAGATCGTCCGACTGAGGGAGACGGGCTGGATGAACCCCAACAAGGTCGAATTCGCCGATGACCCGGTCATCAGCCTGCTCCAGTTCAAGTACTGGCTGGACAAGGGATACATCGCCAAGGACGGCGGTTGGAGCGAGAAGGGCGAGAGGGAGCAGGGCTGGCTGGACAACGGCTACGAGGAAGGCAAGGCCTACAAGAAGTACATGCGCGGGCAGCAGGGCTGAGTCCGCAGCGCCCGGCGCACCGGGGCCGTGTCCGATGTCATGGGGGACGGGACACGACCCCGGGCCCGCGGACCCGTGGGCCCGCGGGTCCACCGCGCTACCCGACCGGTAGCCGCTCCTCGCGCTCGTCGAGCATCTCCTGCGCCTGCTCGGCCAGGGGCCGGTCCTCGTCGGCCGTTCCGGCGTCGAGGTCGACGCGCGGCACACCCGGGCACGTGACGGCACTGCCGGGCAGGATGCCGTCGATCAGGTAGTCGTCGATCCGCTCGGTGACGCAGCCGTAGTCGCGGCCGCCGTAGTAGCCGTGGTTGCCGTCGTCCTCGACGATGATGAGGCTGTCGCGCAGCCGCTTGGCCATCGCCGGGCCGCCCTCATAGGGCGTCTGCGGGTCGTACTCGCCCTGGACGACCACACCCGTCGGGTAGCCGTCGCGCTTCAGCTCCACCGGCTTCTCCGGCGGCGTGTAGGACCGGAACGTGCACGCGTTGGGCGCGGCCGCGGCGACACCGAAGCCGTAGGGGTGGTTCTCCCGGAAGTCGCGCATGTCGCGGTAGTAGACATCGAGGTCGGCCGGCCAGTCCGCCTCGCACAGGATCGCGCTGTAGGTGCCGTTCATCAGCCGCTCCCTGGACTTGGCGGCGACGAGCGCGATGGCCTCGGCCGCGTCCTCGGCGTCGGCCTGGGCCTCGGTGTCCGGCTCCTCGCCGCCCTCGTCCTCACTCTCCGGTGTCCCGTCGCGCAGGCGGGTGAGCGTGTCCGCGAGCAGGTCCCACTCGCCCTGCCACCGCGCGAGGTCACCGATGAAGAGGTCGAAGTCGGTCTGGGTGAGGCCGTCGATCGGCTCCTCCCCCGCACGCTGCGCCAGCTCCTCGATGAGCGCCCGCACCGCCTTGGCGTCGGCGCCCAGCCCGAGCCTGTCGTCGTTCTCCGCCGCCCACTCGGCGAACCGCTCCACGTTCTCGGTGGTGGCGGGCGCCATCGCCGTCCAGTCGTCCCGCCAGATGCGGTCGGGGTGCACGGAGGAGTCCAGGACGCTGCGGTCGAGTTTCTCCGGGAAGAGGCTGCCGTAGACCGCGCCGAGGTAGGTGCCGTACGAGTAGCCGAGGTAGTTGGCCTTGTCCTCTCCCAGCACACCGCGGATGACGTCCATGTCGCGGGCGGTGTTGGCGGTGGTGATGTGCGGCCGCAGCGACCCGGCCGTCCGGTCGCAGCCCGCCTCGGTCCGGCGGGCCGCCTCGGTGAAGTCGTGCAGCTGGGCGTCGGTCGGCCGGGACGGGAGCTCGTACTCCGCGGGGTCCGGCGCCGAGCAGTTGAGGTTGGTGGAGTCCCCGACCCCGCGCGGGTCGAAGCCGATGATGTCGTAGACCTCGGCGACCTTCTGGTCGCTGAGGAAGGCCGGCCCGCCGAGCCCGGGAGCGCCCGGCCCACCGGGGTTGGTGAGCAGGATGCCGCGCCGGTTCTCCTCGTCGGTGGCCGTGCGGCGCGAGATCGCGACCCGGATCTTCTCACCCTTGGGGTTGGCGTAGTCCATCGGGACGGTGATCCTGGCGCACTCCACACCCCCGCCCTCGTCTTCCCCGCTCTGGTCTCCCCCGCCCTCGCCGTCACAGGGCTTCCAGGAGACGTTCTGCTGGTAGAAGCTCTTCAACTCGGGAGCGGCCGATTCGGCCGGATCCGCCGCGGCGGGCGGCGCCCAGGCGAGCACCCCACCCATCGCCACCAGCCCGAGCACACTCCCGGCGGTGCCCGTACGCCGACCGGTTCTTCTGCTGACGTCCACAGCCTGCCTTCCGGAGGGGAACGCCGACCTCACGCACAGTGGCGCAAGATAGGCGAATTCAGACATGACGGTGGATGAGCCTAGAGACCCCCATGTGCCACACGGAACCGCCGAAAGTCGTACTTCTTGCGGCCAGAATCTTCGGTGTGCGGGGAGCGGCGGCAGGTTCCTTCCGGTGAGCACCCAGCTGGGGTCAGGCTCTGCCTCCGTTGATCTCGGAGATACGGGGGTAAAAATCGCCCGCGAGACCCCGATATCCCCGAGATCAACGGAGGCAGGGCACCGATCGGCCCGGCCGCCCAGCAGACGCCCCGGCTCCACGACTACCGGGAGCGGCGGCGGCTCCCATCAGGCGTCGTAGTCGACGACGACCGTTTCGGTGAGGGGGCGGGACTGGCAGGTGAGGACGTAGCCGGCGGCGAGTTCGTCGGGTTCCAGGGCGTAGTTGCGGGCCATGTCGACCTCCCCCTCGCAGAGTTTGGCGCGGCAGGTACCGCAGACGCCGCCGCGGCAGGCGTAGGGGGCGTCGTCGCGGACGCGCAGGGCTCCGGACAGGACGGTCTCGGTGTCGGGGTCGATGTCCACGGTGGTGCTGCGACCGTCAAGGGTGAAGCGGACGTGGCTGGTCGCGGCGGCCGCTGTGCCGCTCTCGGTGTGGCGGCGCCGCGGCGGCGGCTCCTCGTCCTCGGCGTGGAACAGCTCGTAGTGCACCCGGTCGTCGCCGATGCCGCGTCCGCGCAGGTCGTCGCGGACAAGGCGGACCAGGCCGGCGGGACCGCACAGGTACCAGTGATCGACCTCGTCGGGCGCGATGAGGTGGGTGAACAGCAGGTCGAGCTTGTCGGCGTCGATCCGCCCGCTGCTGACCGGCGATTCGCCCACCTCCCTGCTGAGCACGTTGATCAGCTCGAAGCGCTGCGGGTAGCGGTCCTTGACGTCCTGCAACTCCTCCAGGAACATCACGTCGCGCGCGGTGCGGTTGCCGTAGACGAGGGTGAACGCGCTCGACGGTTCGGCGGCCAGGGTCGTGGTGATGAGCGAGAGGACCGGCGTGATGCCGCTGCCCGCGGCCACGGCCACGTGGGTGCGGCCCCGCTCCGGGGCGAGCGGGACGTGGAAGCCGCCCAGCGGGTACATGACGTCGAGGACGTCGCCGGCGCGCAGGCGCTCGTTGGCGTAGGCGGAGAAGGAGCCGTCCTCCAGGCGCTTGACGGCGATGCGCAGCGGGCCGTCCGGGGCGCGCGAGCAGATCGAGTAGTTGCGGCGCAGCTCCCGACCGTCGAGTTCGCAGCGGACGGTGAGGTGCTGGCCCTGGACGAACCGGAACTCCTCGGCCAGCTCCTCGGGGACGTCGAAGGTGACGGCCACCGCGTCGTCGGTGAGCCGGTCGACGGCCGCCACGGTCAGCGGGTGGAACACACCCCGGTGGCGCCTCGCCGCGGGGCGGTCTCGTTCCCGGACGTCTGTGTTCATGGGTCCTCGGGTCGCTACTCGGATGGGCGGCGGGTGGTGATCACAGGTGGTGGGTCAGAGGGGTTTGACGCGGTCGAAGGGTTCCCGGCAGGCGGCGCACACGTACAGCGCCTTGCACGCGGTCGCGCCGAACCTGCTCACCTCGCGGGTGTCGGGCGAGCCGCAGTGCGGGCAGCGCACCGACAGCGGGACGAAGGTGGCCCCCGGCCGGTGGTCGGCGGCGCGCTGCGGTGGCGGGGCGATGCCGTGTTCGGCGAGCTTGCGCCGCCCCTCCCGGGTGATCCAGTCGGTGGTCCAGGGCGGGGAGAGCACGGTGCGGACCGTGACGTCGGGGTGGCCGTGTTCGGCCAGCCGGGCGCGGATGTCCTCCCGGATCGCGTCCATGGCCGGGCACCCCGAGTAGGTGGGGGTGACGGTCACCGTGACGGCCCCCGCGTCGTCGACCTGGACGTCGCGGAGGATGCCGAGGTCCGCCAGACCGACCATGGGCATCTCCGGGTCGGGGACGGATCCGACCAGGTGGGTGATGTCCGCGATGGCCGCGGCGCCCGCGGTGTCGCCGTCGGTCGTGCCGGCGCCGCCGGGGGCGGCGCGCTCGACGCGCTCGGCATCCTCGCTTCTTCCGGCGGGTCCCGCCATCCGCCGGGCCCGGTCGGCCGCACCGCTCGCCATCACCACGTCGCCCCCGGGTGTGAGCGGTGCAGGTGCTGCATCTCGGCGATCAGGTAGCCGAACGCCTCGGTGTGCACCCCCTGGCGGCCGCCCCGCCCGGCCAGGCCGGTGAGGGGCGGGGCCTCGGGCCGGGCGAGCGCCGCCTCGCCGAGCACGCCGTCGATGAAGGCATCCCAGGCGGGGCGGAGCGCGGCGGGGTCGACCCCCGTTCCGGCCTCGGCGACGGCCCGGGTGACGTCGTCGGAGGCGAACAGTTCGTCGGTGTAGGGCCAGGCGGCGTCCACGGCGGCCACCATGCGCGCGTTGCTCTCGTCGGTGCCGTCGCCCAGCCGCACGGTCCACAGCGCGGCGTGCTCGCGGTGGTAGTCGAGCTCCTTGACGGCTTTGGCCGCGATTCCCGCGACGATCTCGTCGGCCGACCCGCCCAGGGCCCGGTACAGCTCGTAGGCGTAGGCGGAGAACAGCAGCTGCCGGGTGACGGTGTGCGCGAAGTCGGTGTTGGGCAGCTCGACGAGCCGGCAGTTGACGAACTGGTGCTCGTCGCGCAGGTAGGCCAGGTCGTCCTCGGTGCGCAGTACGCCGGTCAGCTGCTCCTCCACGCGCCCGGCGTGGGTGAGCAGTGAACGGGCCTGGCCGAGGAGGTCGAGGGAGATGTTGGCCAGGGCGACGTCCTCCTCCAGCTGCGGGGCGTCGGCGACGAGCTCGGCGAGCCGGTGGCCGGCGATGAGGGCGTCGTCGCCCGACCGCAGCAGGTAGGCGACCAGCGCGGTGTCGGCCGCGGGGGCGCTGAAGGCGCCGTCGGGCACGGTCACAGGTGCTCCACCCCCTCGGGGACCTCGTAGAACGTCGGGTGCCGGTACACCTTGTCGTCGGCCGGGTCGAAGAAGGCGCCCTTGGCCTCCGGGGATGAGGCGGTGATCGCGGCGGCCGGGACCACCCACACGCTCACCCCTTCCTGGCGGCGTGTGTAGAGGTCGCGGGCGTTGTGCAGGGCGTGTCGGGCGTCGGCGGCGTGGAGGCTGCCGACATGTACGTGGGACATCCCCCGCCGTGCCCGGACGAACACCTCCCACAGCGGCCAGTCGGCCCGTCGGCCGCCGTGCCCGCTGTCGTGTCCGCCGCCGTCGCGTGTCACGCCGTTGTCCTCCGTGGTCGTCGCTGTCGAGTTCGGGCTCCGCCGCGCGGTCCGCCGCTTCTTCCGGTCCATGTTCCGTCCGCTCACGCCACGGGCTCCCGCACCTCCCGCACCTCCCGGACCTGCTGCGCCGACGGTGACTGCCGCATGCCGCGCTCCGTCCGGGCCGCGTGCTTGGCCGCGTGCGCCCGCGCCGCTTCACGCACCCAGGCGCCCTTCTCGTGGGCGGCGCGCCGGTGTTCCAGGCGCTGCCGGTTGCACGGCCCGTTGCCCTTGAGGACCTGCTTGAACTCCTCCCAGTCGATGGGGCCGTGGTCGTAGTGCCCGCGTTCGGGGTTCCAGCGCAGGTCGGGGTCGGGCAGGGTGAGGCCGAGCACCTCGGCCTGCGGCACGATGATGTCGACGAACTTCTGCCGCAGTTCGTCGTTGGTGAAGCGCTTGATCTTCCAGGCCATGGACCGGGCGGTGTGCGGGGACTCGGCGTCGGGCGGCCCGAACATCATCAGCGACGGCCAGTACCAGCGGTTCACCGCGTCCTGCGCCATGGCCTTCTGCGCGTCGGTGCCGCGCGCCAGCACGTAGAGGCATTCGAAGCCCTGGCGCTGGTGGAAGCTCTCCTCCTTGCAGATGCGCACCATGGCACGGGCGTAGGGGCCGTAGGAGCAGCGGCACAGCGGGACCTGGTTGGTGATGGCGGCGCCGTCCACCAGCCAGCCGATGGCGCCGACGTCGGCCCAGGTGAGGGTGGGGTAGTTGAAGATCGAGGAGTAGCGCTGGCGGCCCTCGTGGAGCAGGTCGAGGAGTTCGGCGCGGTCGACGCCGAGGGACTCGGCGGCGCTGTAGAGGTAGAGGCCGTGCCCGGCCTCGTCCTGGACCTTGGCGATGAGGACGGCCTTGCGCTTGAGGCTGGGTGCGCGGGTGATCCAGTTGCCCTCGGGCTGCATGCCGATGATCTCGGAGTGGGCGTGCTGGGCGATCTGCCGGATCAGGGTCCTGCGGTAGTCGTCCGGCATGCGGTCGCGCGGTTCGATGCGCTCGTCGGCGGCGATCATCGCGTCGAAGCGCTCGCGCCACTCCTCCGGTGCGTTCTCGGTACCGGCCATGTCGTGTCCTCCCGCTCGCCCTTCGAGGCGGCCACCATTACCTACCGAACGTTCAGTTAGAAAATACTGCGAAAGGGGAGGCGGGGTCAATGCCCCGCCTCCCCTCCGCTCTACCGCCTATTCGGCGATTCCCGCATCGGGCCCGCTCACGCGTGGCGGCGCGACTGCACGAAGTCGAACCGCCCCGAGACATAGCCGGGGTCGGTCAGCGACGAGGTGGCGGCCGGGTTGGCGCCGGAGCCGTGGTAGTCGCTGAACGCCGCGGACTGGTTGACGAAGACCTGGCCGGTGAGGTTGGCGGACAGGTTCACCCCTGCTTCCAGCGCGGCCTTCTCCGCCGCCGCCAGCACGTCCTCACCGGTGGCGTACACGGCCGCGGTGAGCGCGCCCCGCTCGGCGATGGTCTCGCGCATCAGCCGCAGCGCCTCATCGGTGTCGGCCGTGGTGACCACGAACGAGATCGGCCCGAAGTGCTCGCGCCCGTAGACGTCGCGGCGGTCGGCGTCGAGCCGGACGATCACCGGCGTACGCACGGTCGCGTCGGCGAAGTCGGGGTGGGCGATGTCGGTGGACTCCAGCACGGTCTCGCCGAGCTTGCCCGCCTCCTCGATGCGGCGCAGCACACCGTCGTTGGCGATGGCGCCGAGGACGCCGGTGGCCCGCGCCGCGTCCCCGAGCAGCCGGGACACCGACGCCGCGAGGTCGGCACCCACCTGCTCGGCGCTCTTGTGGCCCTCGTCGGTCTCGATACCGCCTCCGGGCACGAAGATGTTCTGCGGGGTGGTGCACATCTGCCCGCTGTACAGCGACAGCGAGAACGCGATGTTGCCCAGCATCTGCTTGTAGGCGTCGGTGGAGTCGATGACGATCGCGTTGACGCCGGCCTTCTCCGTGCAGACGAACGTCTGTCGGGCGTTCTCCTCCAGCCAGTCGCCGAACTCGGTGGACCCGGTGAAGTCCACGATCTTCACCTCGGGGCGCAGCGCGAGCGTCGCCGCCAGCTTCTCGTCGGCGCGCTCCGCCGCCAGCAGCACGGTGTTCGGGTCGAGCCCGGCCTCGGCCAGCACCTCGCGGGCGACGGCCACGGTGATGGCCAGCGGGAGCACCGCGCGGGGATGTGGCTTGACGACGACCGGGTTGCCGGTGACCAGGCTGGCGAAGATACCGGGGTAGGAGTTCCAGGTCGGGAAGGTGTTGCAGCCGATCACCAGGGCGACGCCGCGCGGCACCACGTGGAACCGCTTGTCCATGACCAGCGGATCGCCCTTGCGCTGCGGCTTCTCCCAGCGTGCGGCGCCCGCGTAGCGGGTCATGGTGTCGTAGCCGTAGGCGACCGCCTCCAGCCCGCGGTCCTGGGCGTGCGGGCCGCCGGCCTGGAACGCCATGACGAACGCCTGCCCGCTGGTGTGCTGGACGGCGTGCGCCATCTCGAAGCTGCGCCGGTTGATCCGGTGCAGGATCTCCATGCAGACTCCGGCCCTGCCCTGCGGGCCCACGTCGCGCCAGGACGGCCGCGCGGCCTCGGCCGCGGCGATCAGGGCGTCGGCGTCGGCGTGCGGGTAGCCGACTCCCAGCGAGATGCCGTACGGGGAGCGCTCGGTGATGATGCGGTCGTCGCCCCCGGGCTGGTCGAGCGGAAAATCCTTGCCGAGGTAGCCCTCGAACGCCGCCTGTCCCTCGGGCGCGGCCTCGTCTCCGTACACCTTCGGGCTCGGTGACTCCGGGTGCGGTGTCCAGAAGTACCGGCCGTGGATGGCCGCGACCGCCTCCTGGAGGGTCGACTGGTGCCGCTCGAAGAGCGCTGCGGGGGCTGTGCCGTTGTCGGCCACTGATCCGTACTCCCAACGCGTGCCTCGGGGAGCCACCTTGACAGCTCCCCTGCCGGTGGTGCTTGTCTATGAGGTATTACTAACCGAACGTTCATTCAGCACGCAAGGGTGGAAGTCGCGCCCGTGTGTCCGCTCCCCCCACCCCTCTCGGTCCGCCGCGATGCGGATCACCGCAGGCCACGACAGGAAAGGACGCCACGAGTTGACCGAGCACGACACCCGCCCCGCCCGCCCCGGCGCCGGTCTCGGACGCCCCCGGCGGCTCGGATCCGCCCCCGACCCCGACCTGCTCGACCCCATGGAACAGGTGTCCCGCGACATGCTGGAGGAGCACCAGCTCCACCGGCTCAAGCAGACCCTCCGGCACGCCTACGACCACCAGGACTTCTACCGGCGCAAGTGCGAGGCCGCCGGGGTCGCCCCCGAGGACCTGCGCGAGCTCGGCGACCTCGCCCGCTTCCCGTTCACCACCAAGCAGGACCTGCGCGCCGCCTACCCGTTCGGCGCGTTCGCCGTCCCCATGGACCGGGTGGTGCGGGTGCACGCATCCAGCGGCACGACCGGGCACTCCACCGTCGTCGGCTACACCCGCGGCGACATCGACATCTGGTCCGACCTCGTCGCCCGCTGTATCCGCGCCTCCGGCGGCCGCCCCGGCGACAAGGTCCACGTGGCCTACGGCTACGGCCTGTTCACCGGCGGACTGGGCGCCCACTACGGCGCGGAGCGGCTGGGCTGCGTGACCATACCCGTCTCCGGCGGGCAGACCACCCGCCAGGTCCGGCTGATCCGCGACCTGCGCCCGCAGACCATCATGGTCACCCCCTCCTACCTGCTCACCATCGCCGACGAGTTCCGCGCCCAGGGCGTCGACCCGAGATCGACCTCGCTGCGGACCGCCATCCTCGGCGCCGAGCCGTGGACCGAGGACATGCGCGAGGAGATCGAGGAGACCTTCGACCTGCACGCCGTGGACATCTACGGGCTCTCGGAGGTCATGGGGCCGGGCGTGGCCAACGAGTGCGTGGAGACCAAGGACGGCTTGCACGTCTTCGAGGACCACTTCCTGCCCGAGATCGTCGAACCCGTCGACGGCACCCCGCTCCCCGACGGCCGATCCGGCGAGCTCGTGTTCACCTCGCTCACCAAGGAGGCGCTGCCGATCGTCCGCTACCGCACCCGCGACCTGTCGCGGCTGCTGCCCGGCACCGCCCGCCCGGCGTTCCGGCGGATGGCCAAGGTGACCGGCCGCAGCGACGACATGGTCGTCCTGCGCGGCGTCAACCTCTTCCCCGGCCAGGTCGAGGAGCAGGTGCTGCGCATCGGCGCGCTCGCCCCGCACTTCCAGCTGGTGCTGCGCCGCCCGCGGCGGCTCGACGAGCTGACGGTGCGCGTCGAGCACCGCCCCGAGGCGACCGCCGACGCGCGCGCCGCGGCGGGCGGCCTGCTCACCGCGGCCCTGCGCGAGCACATCGGTGTGGGCGCCGACGTCGAGGTGGTCGCCCCCGGAACGCTGGAGCGCTCCGTCGGCAAGATCCGCCGCATCGTCGACGAGCGCACCGGGTGACCGGCCCCGGTGAAGGGCGGAACAGCGGGAGACGGGGAGACCGGAGGTTGTGGCCTTGCGCACCATTGATCCCGATGCCCGCGATGCGAGCGGCCCCGGGACACCGCCGACGGTAGATTCACCGTCTGTGTCCCCAACGTCCACACCAGGTCCGCCCGCCGCGACCGACGCACCGGCGGCGCGGCGCCGCGCCGGACGCCCCGGCCACGACGCCGAGTCGGTGCTGCGCGTCGCGGTGCGGGTCTTCAACGAGCGCGGGTACGACGGCACCAGCATGGAGGACCTCGCCCGTGCGCTCGGCGTGACCAAGTCCGCGATCTACCACCACTTCACCGGGAAGTCGGAGCTGCTGCGCCGGTCGCTGGACCACGCCCTGGACGCCCTGTTCGCCGTCACCCGCGAACCGGAGGCGACCACCGGCCCGGCCATCGACCGGCTGGAGTACGTGGTGCGAGGCAGCGTGCACGTCCTCGTCGAGGAGCTGCCCCACGTCACCCTGCTGCTCCGCGTCCGCGGCAACACCGAGGTGGAGCGGCACGCGCTGGAGCGCCGCCGCGAGTTCGACCACTTCGTCGGCGGGCTCGTCCGCGAGGGCGTGGAGGCCGGCGACATCCGCCCCGACGTCGACCCCGCCCTGGCCGGCCGGCTGCTGTTCGGCATGGTCAACTCCATCGTCGAGTGGTACCGCCCCGGCAAGGGCCTCGACAGCCCGGACCTCGCCGACGCCCTGGCCACCGTCGCCTTCAACGGACTGCGCGCCTGACCGCCCTTCCGTTCCGGCCGCCCCCGCCCTTACCGTCGGTACCACCGATGATCTCGGGAGGAATCGACAGGAGGTGTGGAACGACGTGTCTTCCGGGGGACATCCCACCGTCCCGGTAACCGGGCGACTACTGTGTTCTGCGTGCTCGGCCGACGGCGGAATGAGGGAGTGGCGCCCATGGCACTGCGCGGGCGGCGGACACGTGCGCTGAAGGACGTCCCGGGCGCCGTCACCCGGCCGGCGGCCCGCGTCTCGGTTCGGCTGCGCGCCGCCTTCGCCGTCCTCGCGGCGCTGGCGCTGGCCGCCGCTCTGGCCCCCGCCGCGCACGCCGCCGCCCGGCCCGGACCCGCCGCAGCGGCCGAGCAGGCGGTCGACGGTCCCGTGGTGGTCGTCGGCGTCCCCGGGCTGATGTGGGAGGAGATCGACCCCGAGACGATGCCGCGGCTGTGGGCTCTCGCCCAGGACAGCGCCATCGGCGACATGTCGATCCGCACCGCGACCTCCCGCACCTGCCCGGTCGACGGCTGGCTGACGCTGTCCGCCGGACAGCGCGCGTTCAGCCAGCGCCAGCAGTACTTCATCTGCGAGCTTCCGGTCGCCCCCGAGCGCGACGGGCGCGGCGCGGTCTTCCCCGACTACGAGGACTTCGTCGAGGAGAACGCGGCCTCCGCATACGGCGCCAGGGTCGGCGCCCTCGGCGGGGCGGTGCGCGAGGCCGGGGGCACCACGCTGGCCGTGGGGGCGGGGGCGGCGCTGGCCGCCGCCGACCACGACGGCCGCGTCGATACCTACGTCAGCGGCGTCGGCGGGTTGCGCCAGGAGGACCTGGACGCGGCGACACTGGCCGTCATCGACCTCGACGGCCTCGCCGACCTCTACCTCGAACCGCCGGTCGACCCCGACGCCGAGGTCGACGAGGAGGTGGACGGCCCCGACGCCGAGGACGAGCCGGAGCCCGACCCGATCCAGCACGAGCACCGGCTGGAGGCGCTGGCCGCGATCGACGACGAGCTCGGCCGCGTACTGGACGTCCTGCCCGACGACGCCACGCTGATGGTGGCGGGTGTGTCGGTGGAGGCCGGCGAGTCCAACCTCAATGCGGCGCTGCTGCACGGCCCGGGGCCGGGCGGCACGCGATTCGACGGCGGGTTTCTGACCTCCGACTCCACCCGCCGCGACGGGCTGGTGACACTGACCGACGCCACCGCCACCGTGGTGAGCAGCATGGGCCTGCCCACCTCGGGCATGGTGGGCCGGGTGTGGAAGCAGGGCGAACGTCCCGGCGACTTCGCCACCGCGGTCGGCGACCTCGCCGACCTCAACACCGCCGCCAAGGTGGTGGGGTCGCTGACCGCCGGGTTCTTCGCGTTCTTCGTCGCCCTGCAGCTGCTCATCTACGCCGCGGCCGCCTACGCGCTGCACCGCTACAGCGACCGGGACCGCAAGAAGCGCGACCTGGTGCTGTCGGTGACCCGTGTGGTCGCGCTCGGCGGTGCGGCGTTCCCGGTCTCCAGCTACCTGTCGAACCTGATCCCGTGGTGGTCGTCGGACGCGCCGCAGCTGGCCCTGATCGGGTGTGTGCTGCTCACCGACGCCGTCGTGGTCGCGCTCGCCATGGCCGGGCCGTGGCGGCGCGGCATCCTGGGACCGATGACCGTGGTCGCGGGCATCACCACGGCCGTCCTGTTCATCGACATGCTGACCGGTGCCAACCTGCAGCTGAACTCGCCCACGGGCTACACGCCCATCGTGGCCGGGCGGTTCTACGGGCTGGGCAACATCGCGTTCGCCACCTTCGCCACCGGCATGCTGATGGCCGTGGCGGGGGTCGCCCACTACCTGATCCGCCGCGGCCATCGGACGGCGGCCGTGGCGACGGCGGCGGTCGTGGGCACGGCCACGATCTTCGTGATCGGGTGGCCGGGGCTGGGGACCGACTTCGGCGGGGTCATCGCGATCATCCCGGGGCTGGCGGTCACCGTGCTGATGATCTCCGGACGCCGGGTGACCTGGCGGTGGTCGCTGGGCATCGCGGCGACGGCCGTGGGCGTGATCGGGCTGATGGCCTACCTCGACTTCCTGCGCCCGCCCAGCGAGCGCAGCCACTTCGGGCTGTTCTTCAGCCAGCTTCTGGGCGGTGAGGCGGCCACGGTGATCAGCCGCAAGCTCGCGGCGATGCTCGGGTCGCTGGGCAACTGGCAGCTCACCCTGCTCTCGGCGTGCGCGCTGCTGTTCCTGTTCGCGGTGCTCAACAAGCCCACCGACTGGCGGATGGGGGCGCTTCAGCGCGCCTACGAGTACGCTCCCACCCTCCGGGCGGGCCTCACCGGCTCGCTGGTGACCGCGCTCGTCGGCTTCGCCGTCAACGACTCCGGCATCGCCATCCCGGCCCTCGCCCTGACGGTGGCCGTCCCGCTGACCCTGTCGGCGTGCACGTGGGTCCTGCAGCAGGAGGGCCCCCTGGAACGAGACGGCGTGCGCGGAGGGGATGATTCCGGTCGTTCCGAGGCCCGGACGCCGCTATGACGCGGCCGGGGTCGGAGCGGTGTCCCGGTCCGTGAACCCCCAGGGGAAGTCGACGGTGACCCGGTGCATCTCGCGTCGCTCGGTGTAGTCGGGCACCGCGTAGTGCTGGACCGCGCGGTTGTCCCAGAAGGCCATGGTGCCCGCTTCCCACCGCAGGCGGACCTGGAACTCCGGGTGGCGCACCTGGTCGCACAGGAGCGGGAGCAGCGCCTCGTTCTCCCAGGGGGTGAGCCCCTTCAGGCGGGTGACCGAGCTGCGGTTGACGTAGAGCAGGCGGCGCCCGGTCTCGGGGTGGACGCGCACCACCGGGTGTTCGACGGGCGGCCAGTCGCGGCGAAGCCGCTCCAGGTCGAGCGCGTGGCCCTTGGCGATCGCCTTGGTCGCGCCCGGCACGATGTCGTGGACCCCGACGAGGGCGCCGGCCAGCTCCCGGATCTGCGGGGAGAGGTCGTCGTAGGCGGCGCATGAGCTGGCCCACAGCGTGTCGCCGCCGACCGCGGGCAGCTTGACGGCCCTCAGGAGCGAGCCCATCGGCGGGTGCGGCATGAACGTGTTGTCGGCGTGCCAGTTGTCGCCGCCCTCGCCCTTGGGGCTGGTCTGGTCGAGCACGTGGATGGCGTCGGCGACCGGGTCGCCGGTGTCCTTGCGGGCCTTGAGCGGCGGTGCGCTGAGCGTGCCGAAGCGCAGCGCGAAGCGGAGGTGTTCCTCGTCGGTGATGTGCTGCTCGCGGAAGAACAGCACACCGTGGTCGAGGAGGCCCTGGTAGACGGTGTCGACCTCGGTATCGCAGAGTTCCTTGCGGAGGTCGAGCCCGGTGACGTACGCGCCGATCCGCGCCGTGGCTTTCTCGAACTCGATGGCCATGGACACCTCCTGAAGCAAGCAGTTGCTTGGTTGAATCGAGCGTAGCACCGCGCCCGGCGACCGCACCGCGACGCATCCGCACCGAGGTGACCAACGCCATGCCCGGGGACACACTCACGCGTCGCCCACATCACGAAACGGCCACGACCATATGGTATGGTCCGGGACGGATGCTTGTTCTAAGCGTCTTAGGACCGAGCCGGCGCACATCCGCTCCACGCGGACCGCACGTAAGGACGACCAGGCCGCAGCCACCCGCATTTCTCGCCTGGCACCCCGAGCCGACGTCGGAATCGGTAGTCGTCGCAGCCGGATCCGGACGACGGACCACCACACGAATGCCGGACACTCCGCCGTGTCGGCATGAGGGGTAGCACACCGATGACACAGCAGTTCAGCCGCAGCGGCGTGCCCGCGTACGCGACGACCCGCGTCTTCGCCGCACGCCCGAGGACCGAGAGCCTGCGGCCCGCGGCCCTGCCCGATCTGCCGACGGTGCCGCCGCTTCACCCCGGAGCCAACGACATGCCCGCGCTCACCATCACCACCCGCAACCACGACGACGGCCTGGTCATCACACTCGACGGCGAGATCGACATGGCCACCGAAGAGCAGTTCCACCAGGCGGTCCTGGACTCCGTGGGCACCCGCCCCTACAGCAGGGTGGTCCTGGACTGCGCCCGGCTCGGCTTCATCGACTCCAGCGGACTGCGCGTGCTGATCCAGTCGCACAAGATCGCCAAGGAGCACTACACCGGCGTGTTCATCGCCGCGCCGACCGACAGGGTCGCCCGCCTGCTGCACGTCACCCGGATCAACACGCGCATCCCCGTGTTCCCGACGGTCGACGCCGCACTCGCGGCCCCGCTGGAGAGCCCCACCCTCTGACACCCCGTCCGCCCGCTGCACCGGCCTCGGAGGCAGTGCGGCGACGATCGCCCGTGGGGCCCGGCGCCTCCGGGTTCGACCGAGAAGGCGCGGGGGGCGGGCGCTCAGAACATCAGGAGCCACACGCCCGCGCCCAGCGCCGCCACGTTGACGAGGCCGAACACGAACACCCAGGCGGTTCCGGGGACACCGGTCAGCCGGTCGAGCTGGTCGGCGTCGGACTGGGGCGTGGGCTGGGCCCGGCGCTGCGACTGCAGCTCGAACACCGGCCGCACCCCGGCGACCAGTAGGAACCAGGTGAAGAAGTAGGCGAACGCCGCCTGCACCTCGGCAGGGGTGAACCAGGAGACGCCGAAGATCACCAGCCCGGTGCCGACCACCGAGATCACGCCGTAGATGTTGCGGATGAGCAGCAGCATGGCGAGCAGCAGCAGGATGCTGATCCACAGCAGCGCGGTGATCCGGTTGCCGACCAGCATCAGGATGCCCAGCAGGCCGACGATCGACGGAGCGATGTAGCCGGCCAGGACGGTGAGGACCATTCCCAGGCCGTCGGGCCGCCCACGGGTGACCGTGACGCCGGAGGTGTCGGAGTGCAACCGGATACCGGAGAGCTGGCGGCCGCAGAGCAGCGCGACGATGGCGTGCCCGCCCTCGTGCACGATCGTCACCACGTTGCGCGCCAGGCGCCACGGTCCGCGTGTCAGGACCACCAGGAGGGCGACCGCCCCGGCCGCGATGATGATCCACTGCGGAGGCGGCGTCTGGATGAGGAAGACCTCCTGCACGACATCGCCGAGCGTCGTCGCCTCTATCGGGAGCGCCGTGGCGGCGAGGGGGTCCGCTCCGGCGTTCCCGATCGAAATTCCTGCCATCGGCCCCGCTCTCCCGATTCCAGTCCCAGGTGATCTCACACGCGCTAGGCGCACTGTAGGACATCCGGGACAGTGGTCGGCTCGAAAACCGGGACGATTCCCGACGCGGCCGACGCGGCGGCCACATCAGCGGCCCGGTTCGATGCGCACCGATCCGCTCGTCGTCCTCGCCTCGATGCCGGCGTCCGCATCCTTGGAGGTGGCCACACCGACCTCGCGGTCGCCGCTACCGGTCTCGGCGATGACATCGTAGGTGCCGTCCGGAACCCGCACGGTGACGTCGCCCGACGTGCTCTCGGCCGTCAGCCGGCGGAACGGGGCGTCGGTCGTGACGGCCACGCTGCCGGACGTGGCGCCCACGTCGGCGGTCTCGAATCCGCCGCCGACCTTCACGTCGCCCGAGGTGGCGTTCGCCTCGACGGTCGACGCCGTGAAGCCGCCCAGGTCGATGCCGCCGGAGGTGGACACCGCGCGGGCGCCGTCCCCGGCCCCCGAGGCCGCGATGTCGCCGGAGGTGGACGTCAGGTCGATGACGCCCCGGACCCCGTCGAGCCGGATGTCGCCCGAGGTCGCATCGGCCTCGATGTCGCCGGTGACCCGGGTGGCCGTGATGTCGCCGGACGACGTCGTCAGCTTCAGGTCTCCGGTCACCGACCGCACGTCGATGCCGCCGGACCGGCCCCAGACCGTGACGTCGGTGCCCTCCGGCACGCCGATGACGAAGTCCACCTCGCAGTAGCTGAAGAGGAAGAACGGGGGCGCGTCGCACCGCGCCTCGGCCCACAGCTCGCCGTCGTTCTGGACGAGGGCGTCCTCGGGGTCGGCGATGGGCGAGCCGCGCAGCGTCCGCTCCACGGTGACCGCGTCCCCGTCGGTCCCGGTCAGCCGGATGCTCCCGGCCGCGTCGTTCTGCACGACGAGCTCGGTGACCCCGGTGAACGACTCGGTCTTCTCCGTCCGGTCGACGGAGACGTCCGCGAGCGCGACCAGCGCACCCGACACCAGCGCCACGACCGCGACGAGCGCCCCGAGGAGCAGCCAGCCGATGCGCGGCCTGCGCCGCCCGCGCGGCACCTTGCTGGACGAGGCGTACAGCCCCCTGCTGCTGAACGTCATGTCTCCACTACCTCTCCGGGGAGGTCTCCCCTCATGACCGCTCGTCCCGCCGTCATGACCCGACACCGCGCAGGTAGCGCAGGACCGCCAGCACGCGGCGGTGGTCGTGGTCGTCCTGGCCCAGGTCGAGCTTGGTGAAGATGGACCGGATGTGCTTCTCGACGGCGCGCTCGGTGATGAACAGCCGCGCGGCGATGCCCGCGTTGTTCAGCCCCTGCGCCATCACCTCCAGGACCTCGCCCTCTCGGGGGCTGAGCCGGTCCAGTGCGCTGTCCTGGCGGCGGCTGAGCAGCTGCGAGACCACCTCGGGATCGATGGCGGCGCCGCCGCCCGCCACCCGGCGCAGCGTGTCGAGGAACTCGTCGATGTCGGCGACGCGGTCCTTGAGCAGGTAGCCGACCTTGGTGGAGCCGCCGCCGAGCAGTTCGGCGGCGTACCGGCTGACCACGTGCTGGGAGAGCAGCAGTACCGCGACGTCCGGGCGGGTCCTGCGGATCTCGATCGCCGCCTGGATGCCCTCCTCCGAGTAGCCGGGCGGCATCCGGATGTCCACGAGGCACAGGTCCACGTCCGGGTGCCGCGCGACGGCCGCGAGCAGTTCGGCGGCATCGCCGACCTGCGCGAGGATCTCCACGCCCTCGTCTTCCAGCAGCTTGGCCATGCCGCTGCGCAGCAGCACCGAGTCCTCGGCGATGATGATCCGCATCGCTGTTCTATGCCTCCCAGGGGATGTCCGCGGTGAGGACGGTGCCCTCACCGGCGGGGCTGTGCACGCTGAGCGTGCCGTCCACGGCGTTGACCCGGTCCCACAGGCCGTACAGCCCGGTCCCGGCCTCAGGGTCGGCGCCGCCCGCGCCGTCGTCGGTGACGGTGAGTCGGAGCAGGTCGTGGCGGCCGCCGCGGACGCGTTCGGCGCGCACTGCCACGCTGTCCGCCCGGGCGTGCTTGGCGACGTTGGCCAGCGCCTCGCACACGACGTAGTAGCCGACGCCCTCCGCGCGCGGGGACGGCCGCCCCGGCAGGTCGACGTCGACGCGGACCGGCACCGGGCAGCGCCCGGCGGCGACGGGCAGCGCCGCCTCCAGCCCGTGGTCGGTGAGGACACGCGGGTGCAGACCGCGGGCGACCTCGCGCAGTTCGGCCATGACCTCCTTGGCCTCGGCCTGCGCCTCGTCCAGCAGGGCGCGGGCCCGGTCCGGGTCGCGGTCGAACCGGGCGCGGGCACGCGCCAGGGTCATGGTGACGGCGAGCAGCCGCTGCTGGGCGCCGTCGTGCAGGTCGCGCTCGATGCGGCGGCGCTCGGCCTCGGCGGCGTCGACCATCCGCAGCCGACTGTCGGTGACCTCCCTCAGCCGCCGCCGGACCCGCACCTCGCTGTCGTCCAGCAGCAGGCGGCGGCACGCCTCGACCTCAAGTCCGACGAGCAGCGGCACCAGCAGCAGCCCGACGAACGCCGCCAGTAGTCCCGCGGCGATGACGGTGATCAGCCGGGCGACGTCGGCGGCACCGCCGTCGAGGACGAGGTAGCCGAGCCCGAGGAAGGAGCCGATGGCCACGGCGATGCCGTAGACGACCAGGCCGATGGTGATCCCGCCGGAGACGAGCCCCTGCAGGCCGATGGCGGTGCTGTGCACCACCGCCGTCCAGGCGTCGCGTCCCGCGAGGTGGACCGCAGCCTGCAGCAGGGGCTTCAGGCGGCCGCCGGCCGCGGTCTCCGGCCGGGGCACCCCGGCCGCCGGGATGCCGAAGACACTCTCCAGGCGGTGGCGCTGGACGGCGCACGCGAGCCGGGCGATCAGTGTCGCCAGCGGCGGAAGGAGGACGAGGAAGATCACCCCCTCGACGAACAGGTCGCCGACAGGGAGCGCCGCGTAGCCGTCGCCGCCGCGTTCGGCGATGCGGTCGGCCAGCCCGATGGGACGCAGCACGATCCAGGAGGCGGCGACCACGAGCATCCCGAGCGGCAGCAGGTAGAGCGCGGAGAGGACCAGCGACGCCAGCAAGTGCAGCACGCCCACGAGCCGCTCGCTCCAGGACCGCGCGAAGAGCCGCTCGGCGGCGGCCCGCACCAGGCGGTCCCGCCCGTCGGCCGCACGCGTGCCCGCCATGGTCGTCCACTCCCGCGGTGATCTCGATCGTTTCCCCCAATCTAGGGTCGCCCGGCCGGGTCCGACGATGACGACACCTGGCCGGTGGCCGGTAGTGCTGTCACTACGGGCGGGTCCGCCCGGCCGGTGCGCCCGGCTCGGCCCCGCCCCCGTGCACCGTGCACCCGGCACCGTGCGCCCGGCACCGCGCGCCCGGCACCGTGAGCGGTGCCCAGTGCCCGGCGAACCGTCGCTTCTGCCAGGGAGACATCACCGTTCTTTGGCGAATTCCAGCTGATTCCACAGTTCACCCTGGCATCTGCGAGGCATATGCTCGTGCCCATGCCGAGCTTTCGGATCAGTGAGGTCGCCGCGCTCGCCGGGGTCAGCGGCGACACCGTGCGGCGCTGGGTGGACTCGGGGCGCCTGGACGCCGTCCGGGACGGCAGCGGACGGCGGATCGTCGACGGTGCCGCGCTGGCCGCGTTCATGCGAGAGGGCGCCGACGCCGAGGCGGGCGCGTCCGAGGACTCCGCGCGGCGGCTGTCCTCCGCCCGCAACCGCTTCCACGGCCTGGTCACCGACGTCGTCCTGGGCGACGTCATGGCGCAGGTGGAGATCCAGGCCGGACCGCACCGCGTGGTGTCGCTGATGAGCCGGGAGGCCGCCGTCGACCTCGGCCTCGAAGTGGGGTCGGTGGCCACCGCGATCGTCAAGTCGACCAACGTCGTGGTGGAGAGCGACGCCTCCAAGGGGGTGCACCATGCCTAGCGCGTGGCGCGCGGTCGGGGCGCCGCTGCTGGCCGGGGCCGCGCTGATGGGCGCCGCGGGGTGCGGCGGCGCGGGCGGACCGGCGGCCGACGGGGCGGCGACGCTCACGGTCTTCGCCGCGGCGTCCCTCACCGACACCTTCACCGAGCTGGGCGAGCGCTTCGAGGACGAGCACCCCGGCACCCGCGTCGTGTTCAACTTCGCGGGCAGCTCCACGCTCGCCCGGCAGATCGACGCGGGCGCGAACGCCGACGTGTTCGCGGCGGCGGGCCCCGACCCCATGGACCAGGTGGCACAGGCCGGGCGTGTGGCCGGGGAGCCGGTCGTGTTCGCCCGCAACACCCTGCGGATCGCGGTGCCGCCGGGCAACCCCGGCGACGTCGCCGGCCTCGCCGACCTCGCCGAACCCGGCGTCGCGGTCGCGCTCTGCGCCGAACAGGTGCCCTGCGGCACCGCGGCCCGGACGGTACTGGACGCCGCCGGGGTCGAGGTGCCCTCGGCCTCCGCGGAGGAGGACGTGCGGGCGGCACTCACCAAGGTGACGCTCGGCGAGGTCGACGCCGCCCTGGTGTACGCGACCGACATCGACGCCGCGGACGGCGCGGTCGAGGGCGTCGAGTTCGCCACCGCCGAGGAGGCGGTCAACGACTATCCGATCGCGGCGCTGACGGACGCCCCCGAACCCGAGCTGGCACGGTCCTGGATCGACCTGGCCCGGTCCGAGGAGGGCGGGCAGGTGTTGAGCGATGCGGGCTTCCGCACCACCTGAGCGCGCCGCCCCGGCCGGGCCGCGCGGCGGAGGCGGGCCGGTGCGGGCAGGCGCGGGCAGGTTCCCGTGGCTGCTCGTCCTTCCTGCGCTGGGCGGGCTCGTGTTCCTCGCACTGCCGCTCGCCGGGCTGCTGCTGCGCGCCCCCTGGGCGACGCTCGGCCCGCGGCTGGCCGACCCGGCGATCCGCAGCGCGCTGCTGCTGTCGCTGACCACGGCGACGGCGGCGACCGCGATCGCGCTGGTGCTCGGCGTACCGCTGGCATGGCTGCTGGCGCGCACCGCGTTTCCCGGGCGGCGGGTGGTACGCGCGCTGGTCACCGTGCCGATGGTCATGCCGCCCGTGGTCGGCGGAGTCGCGCTGCTGCTGGTGCTGGGGCGGCGCGGGGTCGTCGGCCAGTACCTCGACGGCTGGTTCGGCGTCTCCCTGCCGTTCACCACCGCGGCGGTGGTGCTGGCGCAGGTGTTCGTGGCCATGCCGTTCCTGGTGGTCAGTGTCGAGGGGGCGCTGCGCGGTGCGGACCGGCGCTATGAGGACGCGGCCGCGACGCTCGGCGCGACACGCGCGACGATCTTCCGGCGGGTGACCCTGCCGATGGTGCTGCCGGGTGTGCTCGCCGGGGCGGTGCTGTGCTGGGCGCGGGCGCTGGGCGAGTTCGGGGCGACCATCACCTTCGCCGGGAACCTCCCCGGGCAGACCCAGACGATGCCGATCGCGGTCTACCTGGAGATGCAGCGCGACCCGGACACCGCGATCGTCCTCAGCCTGGTGCTGCTGCTGGTCAGCATCGGCATCCTGCTCGGGCTGCGGGACCGGTGGGTGAGGGCGCTGTGAGCGGCGGACCCGCCCGGCGCCCGCCGGCCGGCGTCGCCGCCCTGTCGGCGGCCCCGGCCCTGGACGCGCACCTGGTGGTGGAGCGGGGCGACTTCCGGCTGGACGTACGGCTGACCGCGGCCCCCGGGGAGGTGCTGGCCGTTCTCGGACCCAACGGCGCCGGGAAGTCGACGGCGCTGCGCGCGCTGGCCGGGCTCACGCCCATGTCGGACGGCCGGATCCTGATCGACGGCGCCGACCTGGCGCGGGTCCCGGTCGAGCGGCGCCCCATCGGCATGGTGTTCCAGGACTACCTGCTGTTCGACCACCTCAGCGCCGTCGACAACGTGGCCTTCGGGCCGCGCTGCCGCGGACTCGGGCGGGCCGCCGCGCGGGCCGGCGCCATGGAGTGGCTGGAGCGGATGGGGCTGGCCGGCCACGCGCGCGCCCGGCCGCGGACGCTCTCCGGCGGCCAGGCGCAGCGGGTCGCCCTGGCCCGCGCGCTGGCCGCCGAACCGCGGCTGCTGCTCCTCGACGAACCGCTGGCCGCGCTCGACGCGCACACCCGCGTGGCGGTGCGCTCGCAGCTGCGCGCCCACCTCGCCGACTTCGGCGGCGCCGCGGTGCTCGTCACGCATGACCCGCTGGACGCGATGGTGCTGGCCGACCGGGTGACGGTGATCGAGGACGGCTCGGTCGCGCAGGACGGGCCTCCGGTGGCGATCGCCCAGCGCCCGCGGACCGCGTACGTGGCCCGGCTGGTCGGCCTCAACCTCTACCGGGGCCGCGCGGAGGGCACCCGCGTCGAGGTCCCGGGGACGGCCGGTGCGGCCGGAGGGTCCGCCGCGGCGGCGTCGATCGAGGTCGGCCACGCCTGCCGGGGCGACGTCTTCGTCGCGTTCCCGCCGCGTGCCGTGGCCCTGTACCGGGAACGGCCCGTGGGAACGCCGCGCAACGTGTGGCACGCGGCCATCCACGGCATCGAGCGCTTCGGCGACCAGGTCCGCGTCCACCTCGACGGCGACCTGGAGATGAGCGCGGACATCACGCAGTCGGCCCTGGCCGAGCTGCGCCTGGAGGTGGGCGACCGGATCTGGGCCGGGGTGAAAGCGGCCGAGGTGGAGTGCTACCCCGCGTGACCCCCGCCCCGCCGACGCCTACCTTCCGTTGATCTCGGGGATATCGGGGTAAAGATCGCCGGCGAGACCCCGATATCCCCGAGATCGACGGAGGAGGTGGGTGGGGATCTCGCTAGGCGGCGTCCTCGACGAGGTGTTTGAGGCGGGGCAGCGTCTGCTCGATCGCGCGGGCGTTGCGGGCCGGCCAGCCGGTGAGCTGGTAGAAGAACACGAACCGGTAGGAGTAGTCGAAGGTTCCGGTGACGCGCGTGGTCCCGTCCTCCAGCGGTTCCAGCTCCCAGCGCCAGCGGTGGGTGCCCAGGTGCCGCCAGGCGATCAGCCGGTTCGGTTCGTACTCCACGACGCGGTTGGTCATGCGGTACTTCACACCGAGCCGCATGTCCATGCCGAACTCGGAGCCCAACTCCAGCCGTTCGGGGCCGTGGAGCAGGCCCTTGACGGTCCCGGACCCGTCGAACTCGTGGTGGCGGTAGGGCGAGGCGATGACGTCGAAGACCTTCTCCGCCGGTGCGTCGACCACGATGCTGCGCGAAACCAAGTTGTCGGCCATGACGGCATCCTCGCAGCCGCCGTTCCACCCCTCACCCCGACCCCTTCCGTTGATCTCG
Organism: Nocardiopsis mwathae; assembly: GCF_014201195.1. Lineage (NCBI taxonomy): Bacteria > Bacillati > Actinomycetota > Actinomycetes > Streptosporangiales > Nocardiopsidaceae > Nocardiopsis > Nocardiopsis mwathae. Next base: position 4,261,539 of record NZ_JACHDS010000001.1, read on the forward strand.
GGTCCGTCGACCGGATATCGGCGACCGTTCGGTCGACCTACCCGGGTTCAACGGAGGGGAATAGGGCTCAACCTCGGACGGTATGGCGTTCGATGGCGGCCAGGGTGCGGTCCGACGCCGACACGTGCACCACCCAGAAGGTCCCCTTGCGCAACGACAGCTGCTGGGTCACCGGGGCTCCCAGCCGCCCCAGCGCGTCGCGCATCATCTCGGTGACGAGCTCGCCGTGGGTGCACACCACCGTCGGCTGCCCGTCCTGCAGCAGGTCGGCGAAGGCGTCGTGCGCGGCCTTCCGGTCGTAGACGGGGTTCGCGCGGTCGAAGGTCTGCACGGTGAACGCGCGCTCGGTGCGCATCTGCGCGCCGTTGGCGACCGCGTAGGGCAGCATGGTCTCGGTGCAGCGCGCCGCCGCCGAGCTCACCACGCGCGGGGCGCCGAAAGCGGCCAGGACCTCCGCCAGCTCCAGGGCGTCGGCACGGCCGACCTCGTCGAGCGGGCGGAGCAGGTCGCTGTCCGCCCAGGCCTTCTTCTCCCCTGCCGAGGCGTGCCGCATGAGGATCACCGGGAACGTCTCCAGGGGGCCGCACACGATGTTGTCGAGCACCTGGATGTCGTGGTCGTAGCTGAGCCTGCGCCGCGCCTCGGCGATCGGCAGCCACTGCAGCGCGTCGACCTCGTCGTTGGGCGAGAACATCGAGGGTCCCGTGGATGTGGCCGCCCACCATTCGACCTGCTTGGGCCAGCCGCTCTTGAGGTAGCGCTGCGGCGGGATGCGGCGGCCCAGCACCGGCCGCAGCCCGGTCTCCTCGGTGACCTCCCGGACGGCGGCGGTGAGCAGGTGTTCGCCGTTCTTCACCTTGCCCTTGGGCAGGGTCCAGTCCCTGCGGTCGGGGCGGTGGATGAGGGCGACCTCGCGCACCTTCCCGTGGCCGTCGGCGCCGTCGACGTCGCGCCAGAGCACGGCGCCGGCGGCCCGGATCGGCTCCATGTACCCGGCCGGTGCGGTGTCCCGGGGCGGAAAGGCACTGGTGATGGTCGCCTCGTCCGGAACGTAGGCGGACGGGTCGACCGGGCCGGCCGCTGCGGCGATGCCGTCGGCGGCGCCGGTCTCGGTTTCGGTCCTCTCAGCCATCGACGGCCCGCAGGTGGCGGTCGCCGCGCAGGGTGTTCTGCAGATCCAGGAGCGGTTCGCCCGAGGCGTCGCGGGTGACGCGGGTCCAGGACCCGTCGGAGTGCATCCGCCAGGAGGAGGTGCTCTCCGCCATCGCCAGATCCATCATTCCCACCAGGCGCATCCGGTGATCGGGGTCGGTCACCTCGATGAGCGCTTCGACCCGGCGGTCGAGATTGCGCGGCATGAGATCGGCGCTGCCGATCCAGACCTGCGGTTCCCCCCCATTCTCGAAGATGAAGACGCGTGAGTGTTCCAGGAACCGTCCGAGGATACTGCGCACGCGGACGGTCTCGGACAGGTCGGGGATGCCGGGGCGCAGTACGCAGCTGCCCCGGACCCACAGGTCGACGGGGACCCCCACGCGGGAGGCCTCGTAGAGTGCGTCGACGATCTCCTCGTCGACGAGCGAGTTGACCTTCATCCGGATCCGGGCGGGCTCGCCCTGGGCGTGCTTGTTCATCTCGTTCTGGATCAGCCCCATCAGCGACTCGCGCAGGCCGCCGGGGGCGACGAGCATCCGCCGGTACTCCTTCTTCCGGGAGAAGCCGGTGAGCCGGTTGAACAGGTCGCTGAGGTCCTCGCCCACCTCGGGGTCGGCGCTGAAGAGCCCGAAGTCCTCATAGACGCGCGCGGTCCTGGGGTTGTAGTTGCCGGTGCCGATGTGGCAGTAGCGGCGCAGCGAGCCGTCGCGTTCCCGGCGCACGATGAGGGAGAGCTTGCAGTGCGTCTTGAGGCCGACCACGCCGTAGACGACGTGGCAGCCGGCGTCCTCCAGTTTGCGCGCCCACTGGATGTTGTTCTGCTCGTCGAAGCGCGCCTTGATCTCGACGAGCGCCACGACCTCCTTGCCGGCGCGGGCGGCCTCGATGAGGGAGTCGACGATCGGGGAGTCGCCGCTGGTGCGGTACAGGGTCTGCTTGACGGCCACGACGTTGGGGTCGGTGGCGGCCAGGGCGAGGAACCGCTCGGTGGTGGCGGTGAACGACTCATAGGGGTGCTGGACCAGCAGCTCCCGGTCGCGGATCGCCGCGAAGACGTCGTCGTTCATGAGCCGCCGGGGCTCGACGGGCACCATCGGAGGGAAGGAGAGTTCGGGGCGGTCGAGGTCGGCGATCTGGCCGAGCCCGGCCAGGTTGAGCGGTCCGGGAACGCGGTAGACCTCCTCCTCTTCGGCTCCGAGTTCCTTGCGGAGGATGTCGAGTACGTCGTCGGAGATGGTCTCCTCGACCTCCAGGCGCACCAGCGGCCCGAAGCGGCGGCGCAGCAGCTCGTTCTCCAGGGACTGGACGAGGTCGTCGGTCTCGTCCTCGTCCACTTCCAGGTCGACGTTGCGGGTGACCCGGAACGCGTGGTGCTCCATGACCTGCATGCCCTCGAAGAGCTGCGGCAGGTGCGCGGCGATGACGTCCTCGACCGGGACGAAGTTCTCGCTGTAGACCTCGATGAAGCGCGGCAGCACCGAGGGCACCTTGATGCGGGCGAAGGTGTCGCGCCCGGTCTGCGGGTCGCTGACGGTGACGGCCAGGTTGAGGGAGCGCCCGGAGACATAGGGGAAGGGGTGGGCGGGGTCGACCGCGAAGGGCGTGATGACGGGGTAGATGGACCGCCGGAAGAACCGGTGCATCCGCTGGCGGTCGGTGTCCTCCAGGTCGCCCCAGCGCAGGATCCGGATTCCGGCCTCGGCGAGCGCGGGCCGCACCGAGCCGTGGAAGCAGCGGGCGTGGCGCAGCATCAGGTCGTGGGAGACCTCGGAGATGCGCTCCAGCAGGTCGCGGGGGTGGTGGCCGCTGGAGGAGGCGACGGCCAGCCCGGTCGCCAGGCGCCGTTTGAGCCCGGCGACCCGGACCATGAAGAACTCGTCGAGGTTGTTGGAGAAGATGGCGAGGTAGCGGGCTCGCTCCAGGAGAGGGATATCGGTGTCCTCGGCGAGTTCGAGCACGCGCTGATTGAAGCGCAGCCATCCCTCTTCACGATCCAGGTAGCGGTCCGCAGGAAGGTTGTCGCCACTCTGACCCATGTACACCGGTTCCACGCTCACGGCACGCAGACTCCTCCACCCGCATGAACCAGCATGGACAACTGGACACCACTGTGCTCTCGTCCACGTCATGAGGACGTCAGGTAGTCCATACCCGTTATCCGGGTCTTCGCGCACCTCAATTGCAACGTACACCCCGATCTTCCCCCATATGGGTCACAAGTGGACAGAGCAACCATGACCGATGCGGTTACGGGAGCGCGCTCCGCGACAGGGGGAAGCCGAGGGGACCGACGGTCCGCCGGGCGGGGTCAGCTTCGGGCGGCCACCGCGCCGGCGGCCATGACCGCGACCATCGCGCCCTCGATCGCCCGGATCACCTGGCGGACCACCGCGCCGAACGCGTCGTTGTCGACGACCGCCCGCATCCGCTGCCTGCGCTCGGCTCGCGGCAGCTCGGGGAAGAGCTTGCCGTCGATGCCCATCGCCCCGGCCAGCGCCACGGCCACCTCGGTGGAGTCGGCCAGCGGACGCCCCGTCATCGGATCATGGCAGGTAAGCAGCAGGTCCTCGGCCAGGATGGTGCCGTCGGTGTGGGTCATACCTCTCCCCCGTTGTGCTTTCGGCGCCGCTCGGCGCGTTCAGCGTGCACGACCTTCCCGGCTTCATGCGATGACGGAACGGCGCTTTGTAAGATGGGCCACTCCCTAGGAGGCCCAGGGAGGTCCAGATGACACCGCGTGTGTGGGCTCGGATCGCCGACTGCCTCGATGGCACCCCCAAGACCGTCCTGCTGCCGGGGTCCGAGGCCGTGTCCATTCCGCAGAGCGTGCGGCACCTCGTCCACGTCGACCCGGTGGCCGACGACCGGATGATCGCGGTGCGCGCCTACAGTCGCGGCCCCGGCGCCACCGACACCTGGGAATGCCGACACTGCGGCGCCCCGAACAGCAGCAACTCGTCGGGCAAGTGCCGCACCTGCGGCAGGTACCAGTAGCCCGCCCCCTCAGAACAGGGCGTCGGTCAGCGGGATCAGCGCCAGCGTGGTGATGCAGGCGTGCAGGCCGAAGTTGAGCCAGATGTTGCGGTACCGGGACCACAGGTAGCCGTACATCAGCCCCGCCACCCCCTGCACGCTGATCGCCATGGCGATCGCGACCCCCAGGTCGTCGGGGTAGGTCGCGGCGAGCACACCGGCCACCCCGTAGCACAGGGACGCGAGCACGATGCCCGGCCACCGGCCCAGCAGGATCTCCAGCCGGGTCTGCAGCATCGCGCGAAAGAACACCTCCTCCAGCAGCGAGGTCCCCGCGATGCTGAGCGCGACCACCACCAGCAGCGCGTAGTTCTCCGGTATCCGCCCCAGGTCGGGCGGCTGGGAGGCCCACGGGGCGAACACCATCGCCAGGTAGGCGGCGACCGCCCCCAGCCCGGCCCAGCGCCACGGCTCGCCCACCCGCGTTGCGAGGCTGCCCAGGTCGGGGCCGCTGACATGGCGCATGACCCCGCAGCTGCCGATGAACACCGTCGGCAGGATCAGCAGGAAGATCACCTTGGACGTGTAGTAGGACAGCGCGCACACCGACGCGTCGACCAGGCAGAACACCGGGTAGAGGAAGAGGTCGCCGAGGTAGAAGCCGAGCATGCAGCCGAACAGCACGGCGATCTCGGCACCGCCGGACCGCCCGCCCAGCCGGTCGCGGACCCGCCGGGCCAGGTCGCCCTCCGGGGCGCGCCAGGGCAGCGCCCGGATGAGCAGGAGCACAACGGCGACGGGGACCCACAGCGTCCACAGCGGCCCCGGGCGGTAGTCCTCGGAGGTGGGGATGGTGGTGTGGCCGGCGGCCAGCAGGAAGGCCCCGGACGTGAGGAAGGCCACGACCCCGGCGAGCAGTACGGCGTAGCCGACGCGCCGGGCGCCCTCGGCGGGGATCGCCGACGGCGTCGCGGTGGTGGTGGTGTCCCTCGGGTTGATCTCTCCCCCTCTCACGCCCGGGGCGCACGCCACGACCGGACCGGAAAACGCGAAAAAGCCGGGCACGTGGGCACCTGGCGGTTGGAGACCGGGCGGAGCAGCGGGGGACCTCCGCACACCGGCGTCGGGGAGACATCTTCCCCTCACCAGCACTTTACCTGAATGGCATTGTTACGTGACCATTCGCGGCCTTGGTCAAAGAATGAGTAGAGATGGGGCCGCGATGAGGAGGGTCACCCCTCCGTGCAGCAGGATGTTGAGCCACAGGTTGCGGTAGCAGGTCCACACGTAGCCGTAGAGCACGCCCAGCGCACCGTAGATGAGCAGCGCGTCGACCACGCCGGTGAGGAACCCGTCGCCGGGCAGCGGATCGGACTCGATGTGGGCGCCCAGGAGCGCGTAGGTGAGAGCGAAGATCAGTGCGGTGAGCAGCAGCCCGCCCCAGCGCCCGAGGAGCCGTTCCAACCGGGTCTGCACCATGCTGCGGAAGAAGATCTCCTCGGGCACGGCGACCGCGAAGAACCCGATCGCGGCGGCGAACAGGACCAGTTTCGGCGTGGGCGGCGAGGTCGGGTAGACGGCGAGGGCCGCGACGGCGAAGCAGGCGAGCACCGGCACCAGCCCGAGCCAGCGCCTCCCCTCCGAGACCCGCAGGACGTGCGAGGGCATGGCGGTGCCGTAGCCGGACAGGGTGTATCCGGCGCGGTCGACGAAGAGGATCGGCAGCACGAACAGGAAGACGATCCGCACCACCGGGGTGTAGGGCACATCGGGGCCGAGCTGCCCGAAGACGTAGGCGAGCAGGGCCGATCCGCCGACGAAGCATGCGAGGAAGAACAGCAGCCAGGTCAGCTCGACCCCGATGGGGTGGCCGCGCAGCGCCCCCCAGGTGCGGTCGTCCAGGGCACGCAGGTAGCCCCGGTCGGTGAGCACCCAGGCCAGCGCCACACCGGTCAGCCCGGGCAGCCACACCGCCTCGGGGGCCGGTGCACCGAACCACGTCAGGTCGCCGGGCGGGGTGTCCTGCAGGGTCAGTGCGATCGCCAGCACCACCGCGCCGCAGAACAGCACAGCCGCCAGTGCCCACCTGTACGCCATCGCCACGCGTCTTCTCCCCCGGTCTGAGCATCAGTCTGCCCGGAGGGACACTGAAAGCAGTGCAATGACCACCGTATGTCGCATTTCCGAGGACGTGTCGGTGGCCGCGGCTCACCCTTCGCCGGCCCGCTCCAGGGCCGCCAGCGCGGTGACCGCGCCCAGTTCCCAGCACGCCTCCCGGTCGTCACGGCCGACCTCGCCGACCACCGCCACCGGCGGCCGGTGGCGCTCCCACGACATGCCTTTGGCGACGGCCTCCACCGCACGCACCGCACCGGTGGTGTCGTTGTTCCCGTGCACGTAGAGGGCATAGGGCAGGCCGACGGTGTCGTTCAGGCAGGGGTAGTACACCGTGTCGAAGAAGTGCTTGAGGGCGCCGGACATGTAGCCGATGTTCGCGGTGGTGCCGAGGACGACGGCGTCCGCGGCGAGCACGTCGGGCACGGTCGCGCCGAGGGCGGGGCGGGTGACCGCCTCCACCCCCTCGATCTCGTCGCTGCGCGCGCCCTCCAGCACCGCTTCGAGCATGGTCTGCATCGAGGGCGAGGGCGTGTGGTGGACGATGAGCAGTCGGGCCATGCCTCCAGGGTGGCACGGCCCGGCGCTCCCCCGATGACCACGGCGACGTCGGAGACGCAGCGGGCGGAACCGACGCCCGCTGCCGCGTCAGACCACCGGGGTGACGTCGCGCGCGCCGAGGAACGGCGGGCGGTGCGACGGCGCCGCGAAGGGCTCCACGCAGGCGTTCTCCACGCTGTTGAACACGATGAAGATGTTCGACCGCGGGAACGGCGTGATGTTGCCGTTGGAGCCGTGCATGCAGTTGGAGTCGAACATGATGGCGCCGCCGGCGGGACCGGTGAGCACGTCGATGCCGTGCTTGGCGGCGAGGATCGACAGGCTGTCCTGGTCGGGCGTGCCGATCTCCTGCTGCTTCAGCGACTCCTTGTAGTGGTTCGCCGGGGTCGCGCCGACGCAGGACACGAACGTCCGGTGCGAGCCGGGCATGATCATCAGCGAGCCGTTGTGCTCGTAGTTGTCGGTGAGCGCGATGGAGATGCTCACGGCGCGCATTCGCGGCATCCCGTCTTCGGCGTGCCAGGTCTCGAAGTCGGAGTGCCAGTAGAAGTCGGTACCGCTGAACCCGGGCTTGGAGTTGACCCGGCTCTGGTGCACGTAGACATCGCTGCCGAGGATCTGCCGGGCGCGCCCCACAACGCGCGGATCGCGCACGAGGTCGGCGATGACGTCACTGATCCTGTGGACCTCGAAGATCGACCGGACCTCGTCGGACTCCCGCTCGACGATGACGCGCTCGTCCTTCCTCAGCTCCTCGTCCTCGCCGAGGCGGCGCAGCTCCGAGCGGTACTTCTCCACTTCCTCGGGCGTGAGCAGCGAATCGATCTGCAGGTAGCCCTTGTCGTCGTAGGAGTCCAGCGCGGTGCGGTCGATGGGGCCGTCGTTCTCGCCCCAGACCACGGCGTCGCGCCGGTACAGCAGTGACGGGAATCCGTCCTTGCGGGTCGGGTAGTCGTCCATGGTCGGCTGCTCGAAGTCGGTCGTCAACACAGTCATGGCCATACCCCTCGGGGTTTCGCTCCTTCGCGCTCGTGAGTGCTCTACAACTGCCGTTCGTGCTCTTCTCGTGTGTTCCTTCCTTGTCCTTGTCCTTGTCCGTCGAGGTCGGCCCCTGCGGGCCGGGCGGCGGCGCCGCAGGCGGGGCCCCATGGGGGCGGGCGCGGGCGGCCTCTGGTGGCCGCCCGCGCCCGCCCGGCGGCTACTCGCTCGCGGCGGCGCTCCGCCCGACACCGGCCGCCGGTGCGCCGTCCTCGGTGAGCAGCGGGTACACGCCGTTCTCGTCGTGCACCTCGCGGCCGGTCACCGGCGGGTTGAAGACGCACAGCACCCGGAAGTCCGTCTTGGGCCGAACGGTGTGCTTCTCGTGCCCGTTGAGCAGGTAGAGCGTGCCCGGGGTGATGGTGAACGTCTCCCCGGTCTCGTCGTTGGTGAGCTCGGCCTCGCCCTCGATGCAGTGCACGAGTTCGATGTGGTTGGCGTACCACATGCTCGTCTCCGTCCCCGCGTACAGGACGGTCTCGTGGAAGGAGAAGCCCACGCCGTCCTTGGCGAGGACGATCCGGCGGCTGCGCCAGGTCTCGGTCTGGATGTCGGCGTCGGTGCCGTCGACATCCTTCAGGCTGCGAACGATCACGCTCTCGTACTCCTCAATGCCGTGCTTCGGCCGCGGGCGACCGAATGCGGGCCCCGGGCAGCGCCCGGACCCTCTGGTGTTCCTCCGCTGCAATTGTGCGGCCCAGGCGGGCCGCCGCGCAGGGGCTTGTCAGGCGGGCTGTGAGATTTTCACCGCGGCGCGCGCCGCCTCGGCGATGATGTCCAGCCCCTGCTCCAGCTCCTCCTCGGTGGTGGTGAGCGCCGGCAGGAGCTTGGCGACCTCGTCCTCCGGACCGGAGGTCTCGATCAGCAGGCCGCGCTGGAAGGCCTCACGGCTCACCGCCTGGGCCGCGCCCTCGCGTTCGAAGGCCAGGCCAGCCGCCATACCGCGGCCGCGGACGTGCGCCCCGGCCTCGGCGAACTCCTCGGCGATGGCGCTGAGGCGGCGGTGGATGAGCTCGCCCTTGGCAGCGGTGCCCTTCTGCAGCTCGTCGTCGCGCCAGAAGTGGTTCAGCGCGGCGGCACCGGTGACGAACGCCGGGTTGGGGCCGCGGAAGGTCCCGTTGTGCTCGCCGGGCCCCCACACGTCCAGCTCCCGCTTGAACAGGGTCAGGGCGAGCGGGATGCCGTATCCGCTGATGGACTTGGACAGCGTGACGATGTCCGGCGTGATGCCGGCCTCTTCGAAGCTGAAGAAGCCGCCGGTACGGCCGCAGCCCATCTGGATGTCGTCGACGATGAGCAGAATGCCGTGGTCCTTGCACAGGTCGGCCAGGCCCCGCAGCCACTCGGCGCCGGCGACGTTGATACCGCCCTCGCCCTGCACCGTCTCGACGATGACGGCGGCCGGCTTGTCCAGGCCGCTGCCGCTGTCCTCCAGGACGCTGCGCAGCCACAGGAAGTCCGGCGTCTCGCCGTCCATGTAGTTGTCGTAGGGCATGGTGTTGACGTGGGTCAGCGGCACGCCGGCGCCACCGCGCTTCATCGAGTTGCCGGTGACGGCCAGCGCGCCCAGCGTCATGCCGTGGAAGCTGTTGGTGAAGTTGACGATGACTTCGCGGCCGGTGATCTTGCGGGCCAGCTTCAGGGCGGCCTCGACGGCGTTGTTCCCGGCGGGGCCGGGGAACTGCACCTTGTAGTCGAGCCCGCGCGGGCCCAGGATCACGTCGCCGAACGTCTGCAGGAACTCCCGCTTGGCCGTGGTGTAGGCGTCGAGGCTGTGCACGATGCCGTCGCCCGCGAGGTAGTCGATGAGTTCGGATTTCAGGACGGGGTTGTTGTGCCCGTAGTTCAGGGAACCCGCCCCCGCGAAGAAGTCGAGGTACGGCCGCCCCGACTCGTCGTAGATGTAGCTGCCTCGCGCCTCGTTGAAGACGACCGGCCAGCTACGGCAATAGCTCCGGACTTCGGATTCGAGGCGGTCGAAGATCTCCATCGTGTGTTCCTTGGTTCCTTTCCCCAGGTTCGTGGGCTCGGGGCGGTGACGACGGGGTCGGTCAGGATGGATGGTCGGTCGGGGTCCGCCGCGAAGCGGGCGGCGGGCCGCCGCGCCCTGGTTCCCCGGGGGTTCTCCCCCTGGGGACCTGCGGCGGAAGGTGCCGGGTGTGAAAGTCGGGGGTCCGCTCCGGCCCGGCGGCGCACGCTCGCGCCGGGAGGGCGGAAGGAGTGGAGACCGCGGCTGCACTCGGCGCCGTGGATGCCTCTGGAAGGGGTGCGGCTCGCGCGACGTCGCGAGCTCCGGTAGGGCCGAACATATGTCGCGGAAGGCGTCGGACACGGTGTCCGGAACCGGCCTCGACATGCCGGCGAAAGACGGTGTCAGGGCCGGAGTGTCCCGGCTGTGGCCGACGGCCGCCCGACGCGCCTCCTGTCGAGCGCACGCCGACGGGTCCCACGCCGAGAGTGACTACAGCGGGGTGATCCCCGGTGTCCGGTCGGTCGCGGGTTCCGGCGTCGATCTGTTGGTGAGGCACGTCGATGGAACATAGCGAACGTTTCTGAGCAGCGATTTCCTTGACGTCGGAAACCATGTTTCGATGCTGCTTCCCCGGGTAGGGCTCGTTTATTTAGCGCCTACCGTCACTTTCCGTCGCCACTGCCGGGGCTGTGCGCCGCACCGGCCGACCCCCCGCGGGCGCCGTACTCACCAGCGGTTTCGGAACGCTGTTCGGAGCGATTGCGCACCCCGTGCGAGGGAAGGGCATCACGAGTATCGCGCCTATTGCCGCTCAAACATAGAGCAAGCGCAGCAAATCTTAAGGGTGGGCTACATCACACGAATTCGGGTGAATGCTCGCGACATACGCGGGACGGGCACCCGTCACCGCTCCGACGTGCGGCGCTACTCACATCCGCGCACGTCGGCACGGCCGAGAGAAGGCACCCCCGGGCCACTCGGCCATTCTCCGGCACGGCGTCACCCGATTCGTGATATCGGCGTTACGCCAACGTAACCGAAATGGCCTTCGCGAAGTTGAAAGACCCTGGAATTTTTAGCAGACTTTGCGTAGTACGACCCGCCGTAGTACTACAATCGGTCGCGGCGCGCTGAGGGTCCTCTACGCGGTCTCGCGCACGTCTTCCACGTAGGGATCGCACCACACGGGTCTCGCCACGCGAGGCCTCGACAGGCCGGTGGAGCTCCGCCACTCCCACCGGACACCGAGCCAGGGAACGGAGGCGCCTGGTGAACCGCCTTTACCACGAAAGCGAAGACTGGGTCGCGCAGGGAGCCTGCCGGCAGTACGACCCGGAGCTGTTCTTCCCGGTGAGCACGACCGGGCCTGGGCGACACGACGCGGAGCTCGCCAAGGCCATCTGCCGCAGCTGTACTGTTCGCCAAGAGTGCCTGCGGTGGGCGCTCGCCGCCGGGGAGGCGCACGGCGTGTGGGGCGGAACGAGTCCCGAGGAACGCCGCTACATGCGCCGCGAGCTGGCCACCGCCAGCTGAGTCGTCGGCCCGCCCGCGGGGTCCGCGGGCGGGCCGACGTGCCGCAGCAGGGTCCCGACCATGGGGCACCCCGCCGCGTCTTCACCTCCCCGCTGTTCTCGGTTAGGTTCTTGAGTCGTGCAGTCCCCAGGTGGCGGCCCCCTACGGGCGATCCGCACGGCCTTCCTCGCCGTGGCGTGCACCGGCCTTGCCTGGGGCGGGCACGCCGTGTGGGCCGACGTGGCCGTCGCCCCCGGCGCGTTCGCCGCCGCCACCGCTCTCATGGGCCTGCTACTGGCCCGGTTCACCCGCTGCCAGCGCGGCTTCGGCGAGATCTTCACCGTGCTGGCCACGGCGCAGGTCGGCCTGCACCTCGCCTTCCAACTCCTGAGCGCGGCCTCCCCCTCCGCCGCCGCAGGGCACGCCGCACACGCCGCCGCGCCGGGCCACACCGCGGGAGTGCTCACCCACACCCTCGGCGCCCTGGGCCTCTCTCCCGGCATGCTCGCCGGACACCTGTGGGCGGCGCTGCTGGCCGCCGCCCTCCTCGCACACGGCGAGGCCTGCCTGTGGACCCTGCTGCGGCTGCTCGCCGCGGCACTGCCGACCCTGCTGCGCCCCGCGGCCCCGCCCACCCCCGCCCCTCCGGTCCACGCGCCCCACCCGGGCCCGGCCCGGCCGCGCCGACGCCTGCACTACTCCGAACACCCCCGCGGTCCACCCCCGACCGGCCGTCCTCACCGCATCATGGGCACGCCGCAGGCGCGCCCGCACACCATCCGACGGACACAGCTACGGCCGGAAAGGTCCCAAGACGCATGCCTCACGCATTCACGGCGCGCCGCGGCGCCATCACCCTCGCCTCACTCGCGGCATCCCTGCTGATCGGCGTCGGCCTCGCGCCCGCCGCTCTGGCGCACAACACGCTCATCGACTCCTCTCCCAAGGACGGCGCGGACCTCGACAGCGCGCCCGGCGAGGTGGTACTCACCTTCAACACCACCGTGAACGAGGGGGGCAACGCCATCGTCGTCACGGGTCCGGACGGGGGCAACTACGAGGAGGGCGACGTCCGGCTCGACGGTCCCACCGTGTCGACCGACCTGAAGCCGCTCGACACCGCAGGCGAGTACACCATCGCCTACCGGATCATCTCCGCCGACGGCCACCCGCTGGAGGAGCAGCTCACCTTCACCCTCTCCGAGGAGGGCGTCGCCGACGGCGAGGCGGCGACCGAGGACGGCGACACGGCCGCGCCCGGCGGGGCCGACGACACCGGCAACGCCGAACCCGCCGACGACGCCGGCGACCGCAACGAGACCGCGGCCACCGACCCCATGCGCTCCCTGGGCCCGGTCGGGGCGGTCATCGGCGCGATCGCGATCGTCGCGCTGATCGTCATCCTGCTCGTCCGCATGCGCCGCCGGCCGGACGGCCAGGGCGGACAGAACAGTCCGGGAACCGACTGACACGCCACCGCACGGTGAAGCGGCGGTGCCCCCGACCGGAGGGTCGGGGGCACCGCCGCTTCACGACGCGAGCATCGGGTTCCGGCCGGGGCTCACCCCCGGCCGCTCGCCGCCGGGACGCGCGTCCGCTCGGCCTCGGCCACGATCTCGGCCGGGTCCCACAGCGCCTCGGCCGCGGCCGGCTGCCCGAGCGGGCCGATGCGGACGAGGTCCTCGGGCTCGTGCGTGTGCTCGCCGTCCTGCGGGAAGTGCTCCCGCTCGAACAGCGATGTCCACACCGGCTCGACGCCGCGGTCGCGGGCGAACGAGCCGAACAGCGCGCGCGAGGCGGCGTTGTCCGGGGTCACGGTCGCCTCAAGGTGGGTCAGACCGCGCTCGGTGATCCGGTCACCGATGTGGTCGAGCATGCGGCGGGCCAGGCGGCGCCCCCGGCATGCGGAGTCGACCGCCACCTGCCAGAGGAAGTAGGTGTCGGGAGCGCCGGGCCGAACATGCCCGATGACGAACCCGAGTACCCGCCCCTCGGTGTCCCGGGCGACCACGGACGTCTCCGCGAAGTCCCGGCACCACATCACATACGCGTAGGGCGAATTCTCGTCGAGCCCGTTGTCACGGGCCAGGGCCCACAGCAGTCGGCCGTCGCCCAGCGCCGGCGGTGCGAACCGAATGTCATCGCCGCCGCCGGCACCGTCCGCACCATCGGCAGGTGAATGACCATGAGAGGAAGTATGGAGGGGCATACCTCGCGACACTAGCAAACGCCCCAGCTCAGGGCCCCGGGCGGTGGAACGCCGACGCGCTCAAAGGCGGCGGGCCAAAAGGATACTGATGTTGTCGCGACCGGAGGCCTCCATCGCCGCCTGCCACAGGCTGTGGACGGCGGCCTCGTCACTGCCCGCCTCGGCGATGATGCGCTCCATCTCGTCGTGGGCGACCAGGTCGGAGAGGCCGTCGCTGCACATCAGCCAGGCGCCCGGTCCCGCGTCGCCGTCGCGCCCGACATGGGGGGTCATGGCCGAGGCGCCGCTGCCGCCCAGGGACTGGGTGATGAAGTTCGTCGAGACGGGTTTGCCGTCCTCCGAGGGGGGCAGCGGGGGCGAGTCGTCCTGGGAGATCTGGCGCAGCCGGGTGCCTTCCAGGCGGTAGGTGCGCGAGTCGCCGACGTTGAACCAGAAGTTCCCGTCGGCGTTGAGCAGGATCCCCGCCACGGTGGTCCCCATACCGGAGAACTCGGTGTGCTGGGTGGCGTGCTCCTGGATCTCCTCGTCGATGTTCTTCAGCAGAATGTCGAGGTCGTCCGGTCCGGCCAGGCGCGGGCCCATCTCGGCCATCCGGTGCACGGCGTGCTCGGAGGCGATCTCGCCCGCGGCGTGCCCGCCCAGCCCGTCGGCGACCGCCGCGATCACCGGCTCGCCGAGCGGCAGCACGCACCGCACCGGCAGCGTCATGTTCGCACTGGCGACGGTGAGCGCGCCCACCACGACGGCGTCTTCGTTGGCCGGGCGTACAGCACCCCGGTGCGTGAGGGCTGTGACCGCGACTTCCCCACCAACGACACCCATACGCCCAACCTCCTGTTTCGTCGGCAGTAACTGCCGCACAGTCCCAAGCGGCGCCTCGTGCTTCGAGGACGGTACCCGAGGCGCGTTGATCATGTAACCGTATCGGGGGACCGTTGACCATGGTCAAAATCCGCGTACATCATGGCGGAAAACGCCCTGATACGCAGTTCCTCACCGCGTCCCTATCGCCAAAGGTACGGTTCCGGACCCGCTTCCGCGCGCACGCTTGCCTCACCAGGCCCTCCCCCGCTCCGATGCGCGTCCGACACTCCCCACCCATCCGACGGATCGGCACGCTCCGCGATCACTCCCCTACACACCCGCACGCTACAGCGGAGTTTGGCGGCCCGTTGCGCAGTCTGGCAGAATGAGTCGGTGATGGGTGTCTAAGACGCAGACACACCTCATCCTTCGCACGCTCCCGCGCGGCCTCAGCCGCCTGCGCCCCGTCGAGCGCGCGCCGTGCCCCCTCTTCCAGCGGTCAAGGTGTGGTCTTTTTGCGTCTGCCCGATTCTCTCTTCCCTACCCCTGTCACCCCGACGAATCCTCTCCGCCCACTTGGGCTTTCCCTGGCATGCCCGAAGCGGCCCCCGCACCCCCGGCGCCGACTCAGCCGCGCCCACGGGCGGACTCCCCCTGTGGCGGGTCGCCGTCTCGCAATGAGGAGCACCACGTGAAAATCGCCTTGGTCGCCGAGCACACCAGCCCACTGCCCGCCCATAAGGGGGAGCCGACCTGCGGTGAGAGCGTGCACATCGCCTCGGTCTCCCGCCACCTGGCCAAACTCGGGCACCGCGTCACCGTGTACTCCCGCAGGGACGCCGAGGGCCTGCCCGGCCGCTCCCGCATGGGGCGCGGCGTCAACGTCGAATACCTCGCCGCCGGACCCGAGTACACCCTGCGCGAGCACGAGGTCGCCGAACACACCGGCGCCTTCGCCGCCGCCCTCGCCGACCGCCTCGACGAGGACTCCCCCGACGTCATCCACGCCTTCGGCTGGACCAGCGGCCTGGCCGCCCTGTCCGCCGCCGACACCGCCGGCGGTGTCACCGAGGACACCGCGATCGTGCAGACCTTCCACTCGCTCAACGCCAGCGAACAGCGGGCCGGGCTCCCCGAGCGCCAGGAGCGGGTGCGCCTGGAGGCCGCGATCGCCGGACGCGCCGACGCCGTCGTCGTCAACTCCGCCGACCAGCGCTTCGAACTCGCCCGCATGGGCCTGCCCCGCACCCGCGTGAACGTCGTCCCCTACGGCGTGGACACCGACCACTTCACCGTCGAGGGCGGGGTCGCCACCGAACCGTGGAAGGGACGCCGCGAGGAGCGCACCCGCATCATCTCGGTGACCGGGCTGGCCGGGGGCGGCGCCGACGCGCTGATCGAGACGATGGTCCGCCTGCCCGAGGCCGAACTGGTCATCGTGGCGGGACCGGCGCCCGTCGAACTCGCTCTCGACGACGACGCCCGCCGCCTGGAGCTGCTCGCCAAGGAGGCCGGGGTCGACGACCGCGTCACGCTGACCGGCCCCGTGGACCGCAAGGAGATGCCCCGGCTGCTGCGCTCGGCCGACATCTACGTGTCGGCCGCGCCCTACGACCCCTACGGCGGCGCCGTCCTGGAGGCCATGGCGTGCGGGCTGCCCGTCGTCGCGACCGCGGTCGGCAGCGCCACCGGCGCCGTGCTCGACGGCACCACCGGCGTCCTGCTCCGCTCGGCCCGCCCCGAGGCACTGGGGTCCGCGCTGCGCGGGCTGATCGCCGAGTCGACGATGCGCAGCGCCTACGGCATCGCCGGAGCCGACCGCGCCGAGTCCCGGTTCACCTGGCAGCGCGTGGCGGCGGAGACCGAACGGGTCTACAGCCGCGCCCGACCGCAGGACGGCGAGCTGCCTGCCGCGGTCGGCGATGATGCACACTAGTGCGCGGAATCCGAACCGCACCGCGACCATCCGGCCGCAGCGGGCACAGGCCGGGAGGGATCCCCGGGGTGATGTCATGACGTCTCGCGCGGACTCCGCAGCCGCGGAAACCGAAGGGTTCGAGCACCATGGTGTGTTCTTCCACTCGGCTCGGGATCTCCGCGAGACCGTCATCCCCGTGCTCCGGACCGCTCTGGCCGCCGGCGAGAACGTCGTCGTCGCCGTCAGCGACCGGCTGGGCGGCGACCTCCGGTCCGCCCTGGGCGCCGCTGAGAGCTCCGCTGTGCGCTTCGCGGACCGAACCGCACTCTACGACGCCCCCGGGCGCACCGTGGCCGCGCTGCACCGCCTGGCGCGGGCGGAACCGCGCCGGGTCACCGTCATCGGCGAGCCGGTCCTGCCGCCGGACGACCCCCTGGAGCTCCGCGAGTGGCACCGGCTGGACGCCGCCCTGGTCACCGCGCTGTCCGAGGTGCCGATGCGGCTGGTGTGCCTGCACGACGGCCGCACCACGCCCGCCGACGTGCTCCGCTCGGCACGCGACACCCACCCGGTCCTGCTCACCCACGACGGCCGACGGACCAACCCCGACTACCGGGCCGCGCCGCCCGTGCGCGGCGCCGCGCACGCCCTGCCGCCCCCGGCCGGTGAGCCGCGAAGACTCGACATCCACGGTGATCTCCCCGCGCTGCGCAGGGAGGTCCGCGCCCTGGGCGCGGAGGCGGGGCTCCCGGCCCCCCGCCTGGGCGATCTGGTGGTGGCCGTGAACGAACTGACCGCCAACGTCCTCGAACACGGTGCGGGCAAGGGCACGATCACGGTCTGGAGCTCACCCGGCCGGATCGTCTGCGAGGTCTTCGACGAGTGCGGCGACCTGACCGACCCGTTGTGCGGCTACCACCCCGCCGACCCGCTCAGCCCCCGCGGCTACGGCCTGTGGATCACCCGCCAGGTGTGCGACTTCATGGAGGTCACCGGAGGCACCCGCGGCTCCCTGGTCCGCATGTACTTCCGTGTCTAGGGCGCGAAGCCCGTCACACCGGGTCGGCCGGAACGGACGGGATCGGTCCCCGGCACCGCGCCCATCGCCGGAGTCAGGCCAGCACGGACTCCATGGCGTGGGCGGTGTCCTCCTCGATGGTGATGACCTGGTCGATCCCGGCGATCACGAAGAGGCGGTGCACGGTGCGCTGCGGCGCGGAGACCGCGAGGCCGATGCCGAGGTCGCGGGCCTGGCGGTAGGAGGAGACGAGCACGCCGATACAGCGCGAGTCGCAGAAGCTCACCTTGGAGAAGTCGATCACGACCCCGCGGCACGGTTCGGCCGCGCCGAGGATCCGCTCCAGTGCTTCGGCCAGAACCGGCGAACTGATGGCATCCAACTCCCCCGCCGGTGTCACCACCACCACATCGCCTTCGGTCCGGATCGAGACATCGGACGCCACGCTCACGCTCCTCGCCGGTGACCGGGGATCGCCGCGGGTGCCGACGGTCGGGACCGCCTCCGTGCCCTCGCACCGTTCCTGAACTCCACGCGGCCACCTTAGCGCCAATGCCGGGGGCGAGACAGATTCGGCCCGAGGCCGTCACCACACCGATACTGCGCGTCGCCCCGATCCGCGACCGAGCCGGACCGGCGGCGCTCGGACCAGCGCCTAGGCGTTGCTCTCCGCGTGCTCGGCGACCAGGCTCCGCGCCACGTCGACCACCTTCAGCCGGTTGCGCTGCGCCACCTTGCGCAGCTCGGCGAAGGCCTCGGCGGCGTCGCAGCCGCGCGCGTGCATGATGATGCCCTTGGCCTGGTCGATCACGGCCCGCCCCGACATGGCCCGCCGCATGTGCGCCGCCTCACGCTCCACGTCGGAGTAGCGCCCCGCGGAGTGCAGCGCCATGGCGGCGTGCTCGGCCAGCAGCGCCACCAGCGGGGTGACCACGGAGTCGTCGAAGACGCCGGCACGCCCGGAGTGCACCCCGAACGTGACGACCTCGCCCTCCAGCTCGCCGGGGAACGTCACCGAGGAACGGTCACCGCACTGCACGGCCATGCTGGTGTAGCCCGGCCAGCGGTCCTCCCGCAGCACGTCCCCCACGACCACCGGGCGCATCTCGCGGACCGCCTCGACCGTCGGCCCCTCGTCGGTCGTGTACTGGTACTCGAAAGCCGTCGCCAGGTCGGAGTGGGAGGCACCGTAGTCGACGACGACGTGGCGGCCGCCGCCCGCCGTGGGCTCTTCCCCCGGGCCCACCTCCCGCCAGATGACGACGAGCGCCGCGGAGCAGCCGGGGACCCCCCGCGCGGCCGCCGTGCTCATCTGGTCCAGCGCCCGCTCGGGGGTGTGCTGCCCGATGTCGCCGATATCCCGCGCGAGGCGTTCGATCCACATCGACACGTCGCACTCCCCCCGCGTCGCACTCCCCCTGCCGCCGCAGCCGTCGGACCGCGGCCGTCCCGGTCGACTTCCACCGTAACCACCGGCCGGATCCGCTTGTGCATGCGTTAGCGTCGGCAACGGGGCACGACGTCCACGCGCGTCACGCACGGCCCCGGATCCCGAAGACGCCTGGAGGGCCGCGCGTGCCGGAGAATCTGGCCGATCTGCAGCGCGAGATAGCAGAGCTGCGCGAGCGGATAGCGGCGCTGCGCGCCACCCACACCATGTACCCGGACGACGCCGCCGGGACGGCGGAGGCCGCGTTGGCCGAGCTGGGGTACGCCGAACAGCTGCTGGTCGACTGCGGCGCGCAGCTCACCGCGGACGCCGAGGCCGCGACTCCGCGCCGCACCGGGGGCGAGGACGAGCGCTCGGTGCTGCGCGCGGTCTTCAACGAGCTCAGCGTGCCCGTCGTCCTGCTCGACCACGAGGGCTACATCCGCCGCATCAACGCCATCGGGGCGGAGCGGCTGGGCGGGCTCAGCGGCTACCTCACCGGCAAACCCTTCTCCAACTTCGTGGACCTGCGCCGACGCGCCGCGATGCGGTCGTGGCTGGCGGCCGTCGTGCGCGGCGGCGAACCCGCCTCGTTCGAGTCACGGCTGGCGCAGCGCGGCTGGTCGGAGGACGTGCACCTGACCCTGACCCGGCTGGACGTGCCCACCGAGGCCCACCCGATCGTGCTGGTCGTGATGTCGCCGCCGCTGGCCGGCCCCGACGACGAGGGCCCGGCCCCGCTGGAGTCGGAGGTCGAGGACCAGGTCGTGGTGCTGGCGGCGCGACGCCTGGACGTGCTGACACGGATGACCCGGCTGCTGCTCACCGGCGCGGGTCCCAGCGGGGCCGGGCGCCCGCTGGCACTGGACGAGGCGGCGGCGCTGCTGGCCGACGCCTACGCCGACTGGGTGATCATCGACCTGTGCGACCACCCGGCCGACGCCCGGCGGGCGCGCCGCGCCGTGGTCGCCGGGCCGCGCGGCGACGCCCATCGCGATTTGGTGGCGTCGCTGGACCCACTGCGCTCCGAGGTCCCGCGCGACGTGCTGACCGGCGGGCAGTCCGTACTGCACCAGTACATCGAGGACGAGAGCACGCTCGGGTACGGCGACGAAGGCGCGCCGCTGCTCAGCGCGCTGGGCGCGGGCTCGCTGATGTCGGTGCCGCTGAAGGGCAGCCGCGGGGTGCGCGGTGCGCTGACGCTGATCCGGCGGAGCAACCGGGGATCGTTCCGGCTCGCCGACCTGGGGCTGATCGAGGAGATCGGCGAGCACATCGGGCTGGCTCTGCCCCCGCGGGACCCCGGCTGACGGCGGTCTCCCCGGTGTGGCGGCGGCCGTCAGCCATAGGGCGGTCCGTAGGGGTCGTCGCGCGGCGCGGGTGCGGGCGGATACGGAGGGTGCACGATCGGCGGTTCCGGCCTCGGCTGCGGGCCGGGGGTGGGGAACCCCGGCCGCCGGGGCGGCTGCGTCCCGTGGGGCGGGGCCGGTGGGGACTGCGGCGGACCGTGCGGCGGCGGCGCGGGGCCGAAGTCGGGGCTGTGTGGGCCGTGGGGGCCGTACGGACTCTGCGGACCCGGGAGACCCGGCGGACCCTGAGTGCCCGGCGGGCTGTAGGGGCCGTGGGGGCCGTGGGGGCCGTATGAACCGTGCGGCGTCCGGCCCCGGGTCTCGGCGGTGGTCCACAGGACGAAGGCGTTGTAGGCGGTGAGCGCGGCCAGCAGCGCGACGGTGACCCAGAACCCGTAGCGGGTCCCCACCTCGACGGCTTCGGGTAGCCACACGGATTCGGCGGCCACCCGCTCCTCCAGCGCGAGGTACACCAGCAGCTCGTTGACGGAGAAGAGCAGCATCGCCAGGGCGGTGGCGACCAGCCCGCCCAGGGCGCGGGCGCGCACCGAGGGCAGCACGACCCCCAGGACGGCCCCGGTCAGCAGCGACACGATGCCGCCGAGCATGAGGACGTGGGCCCCCACCGCGCCGGGTTCCTCTCCGTAGCCGACATCGTCGGCGGGGTCGAAGCCGCGGGACGTGTCCTCTTCGAGGACACCGGACCCCGACACCGAGGGCTCACCGCCGACGGCGAGGTCCCATCCCGAGGCCTGGACGTCCAGGGTGCCCAGGCCGGTGTCGCAGGAGACCCCGACGAACGGGAGGAACAGGCAGATCAGCACCGCCCCGATGCCGGTGGGGCCGATCAGCCGCTGCCAGGGCGAGGTGTCTCGGGGGGAGCTCATAGGTCTCTTACTACTACGCCGCGCCGGTTCGCGGCGATGGAGCGCGAAAGGCGGGCGTCCGCTCTGCGCGGACGCCCGCCTTCGGTCACGGTCGCCGTCGGGCCCCGTGGGACGAGCCCATCAGGCCTCGTCGCCGGGGGCCTCCGCAGCGGCCTTCTTCTTACGCGCGAAGTACATCGCGGCGCCACCGCCGCCGAGCGCGGCCGCACCGGCGGCCACGAGGCCGGCCAGCGCCGCACCGGTCACCGGCAGGTTGCTGCCGGCGGTCTCGGCGTTCTTGGTCGGGTCGTCGTCCGTACCGGCGCCCTCGGCCTTCTTCGCGGGGTCGGTGTCGGAGCCCTTCTGCCCGTCCCCGTCGCCGTCCTGGCCCTTCTGGCCGCTCAGGTCATCGCCGGTGATCTGGACACTGGCCAGCTCGGCGGGCTTGGAGGGGGAGCAGGTGGTGGTGGCGGTGCCGGAGGCCTGCTCGATCTTGATGGTGATGGTGCCCGGGGTGAAGGTGAGCTTGCCGGGCTTCAGCGGGGTGAAGGTGCCCGAGGTGCCGTCGAAGTTCCACTTGTCGGCCGGGATGTCGTTGATGTCGTCGGCCGGACCGGTGGCCACAGCCGTGCTGGTCAGCGACTTCTGCGGAGCGGCGGGGCCGCCCAGGTCGAACACGCTGGAGATGGTGGCCTTCTGGATCGGCTCTTCGACGAGGTAGAAGGGCGCGTCGTCGATACCGCCGGCCCAGACGTAGGGGTCGCCGGTCTTGGCGTCGCCCGAGTGCGCGAGCGTCCACACGATCTGGGCGTTCTCGGTCTGGTCGCCCGCCTTGCAGGTGTAGGCGTAGGTCTTCTGGGCGAGGTAGTCGTCCTCGAAGTCGAAGTCGAGGTCGAGCTCGCCCTCGATGTCGGAGTCGAGCGTCCGGGGCTCGGAGTCGATGTTCTCCGGGGTCTCCTCGGCGGGGGCGGAGGACTCGTCCTTCGCGTCGCCCTCCTGCTTCTCGTCCTTCTTCTCGCCCTTGTCCTTCTCGTCGGAGGACTCCCCGCCGCTCTCCTCGGAGGACGCGCCGTCCTGGCTCTTCTCGGCGGAGCCGCCTTCGTTCTCCTTGGGGGTGGACTCGGCGCCGTTCTCCTCGGCCTTCGCCTCGGACTTCGCGGCGGCGTCATCGGCCACGGCGAGGGGCGCGCTGAAGACGCCGCCGAGGCCGACGAAAGCGGCCACGGCGAAGCCGGCGGCCGTACGGGTCATCGTTCGCGACACGGTGTAGCTCCAAAAGTGGGGGTTTGCGAAAGTGTGTGGGCGCTCGCGCGGCCGACGTGTCACCGCGGCGCGTTCCCGGGGTCATGCCAGGCGACTCGGCTGGAGCGGGCAGCGAACGGCATCGGGAAAACCCGAGAAACCCGAGCATGGTTTCGCACCTGGCAGTTGCCGGCGGTCGTGAACCCGCCGAACAAGCAGAACTTTAGACCCAGAAAACACCCCAAAACCAGTCGAAAGTGATCAGTTATCAATTCGTGTCGATTGCGGTTAATATCACATAAATCATCACATTGATTACCTTGAGCATCCGCCCGTTTTCTCCGTCCTGGGAGAACGCCGGAGATCAGTTACCCAGGGTGACGATCTTCGGGTGGACGGTGGGGTGGTTTACCTGCCGGCGGCCTGTGTCCGCATCCGGCCCGGCCCGATGAACACGAAAAGGGTGGGCGCCCACAGTACACAGGCACCCACCCTCGGTGGCGGTGGCCGTCGGCGGCCACCGCCGGACGTGTCAGGCCTCGTCGGCCGAGGTGGCCACCGCCGTCTCCCGGCGGCGCGCGAGATACATCGCGGCGGCGCCGACGCCGACCGCGGCCGCACCGGCGGCCACGAGGGCGTCCAGCTCGGGGCCGGTCACCGGGAGCGCGTCCCTGGACGCCGCGGAGCCCTTGGCGGGGCCGGTGCCCCTGTCCTTGGCCTTGTCACCGGCGGCCGCGGCCCCGGAGCCCGCACCGGTTCCGGCGCCGCTCCTGTGGTCGGCGACCTTGGTCAGGTCGTCACCGGTGACCCTGACCCTGGTCAGAACGTCGGGGTCGGACGCGGTGCAGGTCGTGGTGGTGGTGCCGGACGCCTTCTCGACCGTGATCGTGACGGTTCCCGGGGTGAAGGTCAGCTCA
This sequence comes from Nocardiopsis mwathae, assembly GCF_014201195.1. Taxonomy (NCBI): domain Bacteria; kingdom Bacillati; phylum Actinomycetota; class Actinomycetes; order Streptosporangiales; family Nocardiopsidaceae; genus Nocardiopsis; species Nocardiopsis mwathae. The sequence goes on from NZ_JACHDS010000001.1 coordinate 4,284,617, forward strand.
CCGGGGGTGCGCGGGGTGAGCCGGCCGGAGATCCCCTCCATGTTCCACCCCTCGGGCCCGACGCCGGCGATGCCGTCGGCCGGCCCGTTGGCGATCGACGTGACGGCCAGGGACTCCTGCGGTGCCGCGGGGCCGCCCAGGTCGAGCGTTCCGGAGAAGGTGGCCTTCTGGAACGGCTCGTCGATGAGGTGGTAGCGCCGGTCGGTGAAGTTCGCGCTCCAGAAGACCGGGCGCCCGGTCCGGACCTCCCCGCTGGTCGCGATCGTCCACAGGAACTCGGCGGGCTCGGCGGTGCCGCCCGCCGTGCAGGTGTAGGCGTAGGTCTTCTGGGAGAGGTGGTCGCCTTCGATGTCCTCCAGCCCATCGAAGGTGAAACCCGGGTCGATCTCGGGAGGGGCCTCGGTGGTGTCCTCCGGCGTTTCCTTCGCGGCGGACTCCTCGGGGCGGCCCTGCCGCGGGTCCCCCTGTTCACGCGGCTCCGCCTCGGCCGTGCCCTCGCCGGAGGGGGCGTGTCCGCCGTCCGCGGGCGCCGGTACATCGCCTTCACCCCGCTCAGGGGCCGCCTCCGCGTCGTCCTCGTTCCCCCGCTCGACGGGCACGGCGCCGTCGGTGCCCTCCCGACCGGGGTCGTCCGACTCGGGGCTCATATCGGGCTGCCCGGCGGGGGTGTCGGCCAGGGCGAGCGGCGCGGAGACGACGCCGCCGAGGCCGACGAAAGCGGCCACGGCGAAGCCGGCGGCCGTACGGGTCATCGTTCGCGACACGGTGATGGCTCCAATTCGCGATCGGTCGAAGAATGGCGGGGTGCCCGCGGCCCGTATGCCGCGGGGGGCGTTTCCGGGGGCATTCCGGTGAATCGGCATCCCCGAATCCGCCGAGCATCCAGCACTCTAGACCCAAAATTCGCCGCAGAACCAATCGATCGCGAACGGCCACCGGAAAAGGGCGGGGTGAGCCCCGCTTCGGGGGCGCACCCCGCCTCTTTCGCCACCTGCGGGCGACGGGCCGCGCGACCCGCGCCGATCGGCGCCTACTCGGGGCCGCTCAGCGCCTCCACCAGCGTCGTCAGCTGCGCCACGGAGCGGTCGAGGTCGCGGACGGCCTCGACGGTACGGCTGTCGTCGTCACGCTCCTCGGTCACGATGAGCCCGCGCAGCAGCTCCAGGTTGGTGTTGACCTCGGCGACGCGCCGCGACAGGCGACCGGCCACGCCCGCGGCCGGTCCGCCGGTCTCCTCCGCCAGCTCTCGGCGCAGCATCCGCGACTGCTCCCGCAGCTGCTGCTTGACCTGGTGGAGTTCGACGAACACCTCGACCTTCGACCGCAGCACCCACGGGTCGAACGGCTTGGTGAGGTAGTCGATGGCCCGCGAGGCGTACCCGCGGAACACCTGGTGGCGGTCGATCCCGGCCCCGGTCAGGAAGATGATCGGGACGTCCTTGGTCCGCTCCCGCTGCTTGATGTGGGCGGCGGTCTCGAAGCCGTCCATCCCGGGCATCACGACGTCGAGCAGGATGACCGCGAAGTCCTCCTCCAGGAGGGCCTTGAGCGCGTCCTCCCCCGAACTCGCGCGTACCAGGTTCTGATCGAGGGACGTGAGGATCGCTTCGAGCGCCGTCAGGTTCTCGTCGCGGTCGTCCACAAGGAGGATGTTGGCCTTACGCGGCACGTTCACTGCTCCTGCTCATTGTCGTTCCTGTCCGCGTCCGCGCCGTCCACGTCCGCACCGCCTGCACTGCCCGCACTGCCCGCACCGCCTGCACTGCCCGCACCGGTCACACCGTCCGTGCCGGCCCCACTCTCGGCGTCCTGTCCCCCGCTGCCGTGCGCGCCGGGCTCCGGCTCCAGCCACTTGCGTATCACGTCGAGCAGATGGTCCAGGTCGACGGGCTTGGTCACGTAGTCGGACGCACCCGCCTCCAGGCTCCGTTCCCGGTCGCCCTGCATCGCCTTGGCGGTCAGCGAGATGATCGGAAGTTCGGCGAACTGCGGCATGGCGCGGATGGCCCGGGTGGTGGCATCGCCGTCCAGCTCCGGCATCATGATGTCCATCAGCACCAGCGCGACGCTCTCGTTGGCCTCCAGCTTCTCGATGCCCGTGTGCCCGTTGTCGGCGTAGATGACCTCCAGGCCGTGCGCCTCCAGCGCGCTGGTCAGGGCGAACACGTTGCGCACGTCGTCGTCGACGATGAGCACCTTGCGCCCCGCCAGCACCGCTTCCCGGTCGGGGTCGCTGCGCACGTCTTGGCTCGCGCCCACGTCCCCGGTCTCCGGGTCGGGCTCGACCGGCCGCAGCACCGGTACCGCGGCCGGCTCGGCGGGCTCGTCGGCCCCCGCCTCCTCCACGATGTCGATGTCGGCCGGGGCCTCGGCGATGTCGATCTCGGTGAGCGGCTCGATGTCCGCGGTGCCGTCCGCCGTCAGCCCCGCGTTTCCGCCCAGCGGGTCGTCCAGGCGCTCGGCCGTGCCGTCCGGCAGCCGCACCGGCAGCAGCAGGGTGAACGTGCTGCCCTCCCCGACGACGCTGCTGACCCGGATCTCTCCGCCCAGGAGCCGGGCGAAGTTCCGGCTGATCGACAGCCCCAGCCCGGTGCCGCCGAAGCGGCGGCTGGTGGTGCCGTCGCCCTGGTGGAACGCCTCGAAGATGACCTGGAGCTTGTCGTCGGGGATCCCGATGCCGGTGTCGGCCACGGAGAAGGCGATGACCTCCTCGTTCTCCCCGAACATGTCGAGGTCGGCGTCGTCGAGCGCCCACGCCGGCTCGATGAGCAGCCGCACCTCCCCGGCTCCGGTGAACTTCACGGCGTTGGACAGCAGGTTGCGCAGGATCTGCTGGAGCCGCTGCTCGTCGGTCCACAGGAAGCTCGGGATGTCCGGCGAGACCTCCACGGCGAACGCCAGCCCGCGCTCCGAGGTCATCGGGCGGAAGGACGCCTCGACGTAGTCGACCAGCTGGCTGATGGAGACGTCGGTCGGCTGCACCTCGGCGCGACCCGCCTCCACCTTGGCCAGGTCGAGGATCTCGTCGATGAGCTGCAGCAGGTCGTTTCCGGCCTTGTGGATCGTCTGCGCGAACTCGACCTGCTTGGAGGTGAGGTTCTGCTCGGAGTTGTCGGCGAGCAGCCGCGCGAGGATCAGCAGGCTGTTGAGCGGCGTGCGCAGCTCGTGCGACATGTTGGCGAGGAACTCGGACTTGTACTTCGAGGACACCTGCAGCTGGTGCGCCCGATCCTCCAGCGAGCGCCGCGCCCGCTCGATCTGCCGGTTCTGCAGCTCGATGGCGCGGTTCTGGCTGGCCAGCTGTCCCGCCTTGCTGTGCAGTTCGGCGTTCTTGCGGCGCAGCTCCTCCTGCTGGCGCTGCAGCTCGTTGGAGCGCTCCTGCAGCGCGGTGGTCAGCTGCCGGGACTGCAGCAGCAGGTACTCGGTCTTGGAGTTGGCCAGGATCGTGTTGATGGTGGTGCCGATGTGTCCCACCAGCTGACGCAGGAAGTCGAGGTGCACCTCGCGGAACTCGCCGTAGGAGCCGAACTCGATGACGCCCAGCGCCCGCCCTTCGAACAGGATCGGGAAGATGGCCAGGGTCAGCGGCGGCGCCTCGCCCAGCCCGGACTCGATCCTCACGTAGTCGCCGGGGACGTTGGTGATGATCATCTCCCGGTGCTGGGCGATGACCTCACCGGCCAGGCCCACGCCGGGGCGGATGCGGCGGCGCGGCTCCTCGGGCTGGAAGCCGAACCCGGCGTACCAGCGGAAGGTCTCCTCGTCGTCCTTCTCCTCGGGCAGGTAGCAGGCGCCGTGGTGGGCGTCGACCAGCGGCGTCACCTCGGTCATGATGAGCCGGGCGAGCTCCTTGAGGTCGCGGTGGCCCTGGATACGCCCGGATATGCGGGCCAGGTTGCTCTTCAGCCAGTCCTCGTCGCGCTGTGCGGCCGTGGTCTCGCGCAGGTTGCTGACCATCAGGTTGATGTTGTCCTTCAGGATCAGCATCTCGCCGCGCGCGGTGACCTGGATGTTCTGGGTGAGGTCGCCGCGGGTGACCGCGCTGGCGACGTCGCCGATCGCGCGCACCTGCGTGGTGAGGTTGCGGGCCAGCTCGTTCACGCTGTCGGTGAGCTGCTCCCAGGTGCCCGAGACGCCGTCGACCTTGGCCTGGCCGCCCAGCTGGCCCTCACTGCCGACCTCGTGGGCGACGCGGGTGACCTCGGTGGCGAACGCCGAGAGCTGGTCCACCATGGTGTTGACGGTGTCCTTCAGCTCCAGGATCTCCCCCTGGGCGTCGACCGTGATCTTCTTGCTCAGGTCGCCCGCGGCCACCGCGGAGGTCACCTGGGCGATGTTGCGCACCTGAGTGGTGAGGTTGTGCGACATCGAGTTGACGTTGTCGGTCAGGTCCTTCCAGATGCCCGACACGCCCTTGACGTCGGCGCGACCGCCGAGCTTCCCCTCGTTGCCGACCTCGCGCGCCACCCGCGTCACCTCGTCGGCGAACGCGGACAGCTGGTCGACCATCACGTTGATGGTGTCCTTGAGTTCGAGGATCTCGCCCTTGGCGTTGACCGTGACCTTCTTGGTGAGGTCACCGGCGGCCACCGCGCGGGTGACGATGGAGATGTGCCGCACCTGGTGGGTCAGGTTGTTGGCCATGGAGTTCACGTTGTCGGTGAGGTCCTTCCACACCCCCGACACGTCGCGCACGTGCGCCTGGCCGCCGAGTTTGCCCTCGGTGCCCACCTCGCGCGCCACCCGCGTCACCTCGTCGGCGAACGCCGAGAGCTGGTCCACCATGGTGTTGACGGTGTCCTTCAGCTCCAGGATCTCCCCCTGGGCGTCCACGGTGATCTTCTTCGTCAGGTCGCCGCCGGCGACGGCGCGGGTGACCTGCGAGATGTTGCGGACCTGGTAGGTGAGGCTGTTCGCCATCGAGTTGACGTTGTCGGTCAGGTCCTTCCAGATACCCGACACGCCCTTCACGTTGGCGCGACCGCCCAGCTTGCCCTCCGTGCCCACCTCACGCGCCACCCGGGTGACCTCGTCGGCGAACGAGTCGAGCTGGTCGACCATGGTGTTCACGGTTCTCTTCAGGGACAGCATCTCGCCCTGCACGTCGACGGTCACCTTGCGGCTCAGGTCGCCGCGCGCCACGGCCGTGGTCACCTGGGAGATGTCGCGCACCTGGTTGGTGAGGTTGTCGGCCATGGAGTTGACGTTGTCGGTCAGGTCCTTCCAGATACCCGACACGCCCTTCACGTTGGCGCGACCGCCCAGCTTGCCCTCCGTGCCCACCTCACGCGCCACCCGGGTGACCTCGTCACCGAACATGGACAGCTGGTCGACCATCGTGTTGACGGTGTCCTTGAGCTGCAGCATCTCGCCCTGGACGTCGACCTTGACCTTGCGGCTCAGGTCGCCCTGGGCGACGGAGTAGGTGACCTGGGAGATGTCGCGCACCTGTGCGGTCAGCCGGGAGGCCATCTGGTTGACCGACTCGGTGACGTCGCGCCACGCTCCCGAGACGCCCTCGACCTTGGCGCTGCCGCCCAGCTTGCCCTCGGTGCCCACCTCGCGCGCCACCCGGGTGACCTCGTGGGTGAAGCCCTGCATCTGGTCGGCCATGCGGTTGACGGAGGTGGCCAGGCGCAGCAGGTCGCCGTGGAGGGGACCGTGCCGCGTGCCCAGCTCCACGCGCCGCGACAGGTCGCCGTCGGCCACCGAGTCGAGGATCCGCGCGACGTCGGTCACCGGCCCGCTGACCTCGTCGAGGACCTGGTTGAGCGCGCGGACGCTCGTGCCCCACGCGCCCCGGGCCGGGCTGACCGAGATCCGCTCGGTGAGCCGCCCCTCGGTGTTGACCACCGTGCCGAGCCGCTGCAGCTCGCTGCTGAGCTGTTCGCAGTGGTCCAGGACCTGGTTGAACACGGTCGCGAGTTCGCCGGACTTGGCGCCCTCTCCGAAACTCAGCCGCACACTGAAGTCGCCGTCGCGCATGCTGTACAGCGCCGCGAGAAGCTCATCCATCTGTGCTTCCGAGGCGACCGCCCCGGACTGCTGGGGCATGATCCCCCTCCTTCGGCAACTCCTGCGCCGCCCTCGCACCCCGGCGGGGGACGCCGGGGAGAAGGCGGCGGGGGCGGCGCCGACCGCGCGCCCCGTGTCCGTCCACGCGTGGATGGATCGCACCGCCGGTTAGGGTCGGCCGGGCTGCTCATTACATGGACGTTCTGACATCATGACTTCGTTGTTCCTACTGTGCCCACGAAAGCAGCCGTTCCGACACCACAGGTTCAGCGGAAGTCGAGATTGGGGGTAGGCGCCCAACATGCCGATGCCGCCGCAGCACTCATCCGCCCTGTTCGACGCTGAGAGAAACCGTACGGCTTCACGATGCCACATGATGCGATGAAGGTCGCGCGCCGGGAGTTCTCCCCGGCCCCGGAGACCGCCGGCGACGCCCGCCTCTTCGTCCGCGAGACGCTGCGGGAATGGGGCGTCGGGCGGCCGTGCGACGACGTCGTGCTCCTCGTCAGCGAACTGGCCACCAACGCGGTCATCCACGCCCAGAGTGTGCTGGAGGTGACCGTGCGGCGGCTGCCGGACGCGATCGAGGTGGTCGTGGCCGACCGGGTTCCCGAGCGCGCGGTCCCGCAGGCGGGGCCGCTGTCCGTGGACGTCGGCCCGGCCGCCGACGGGCGGCGCACCGGAGGGCTGGGCCTGGCCCTGGCCGCCGCGCTGGCCACGTCGTGGGGTGTCAGTTACAGCAAGGACGACAAGGCGGTGTGGGTCCGGCTCCAGGATGAGGAGGAGCCGGGCGAGGACAACGCCCTCATCCCGCCGATGCCGGTCCGGCCCACGCGGCGCCGCCCCGAGCGCCCGGGGCCGTGGGCACCTCTGGACGCCGCCCTGTCGGCGCGGCTGCCCTTGCCCGACCTGCTGGACCGCACCGTCGACTACGCCCGCACCGCCCTCGGCGGGGACGCCGCCTACATCGCGCTGGCCACCACCGACGAGACCGAGTGGGAGGTGCGCACCGCGGTCGGGCTTACCAGCGGCCCCTGGCGGGCGTTCCGCAGCCGCACCGAGGAGACCTTCCCCTCGGCGGCCCCGGCCCCGGGGCCGGTCATCAACGACGACCTGATGATCGCGCGGGCACACCGCGGGCGGCTCGCCAAGGCGGGGATGCGCTCCCTGGTCACCGCGCCGCTCATCGTCGACGGCCGGATCACCGGGCTGATCGGTGTGGCCTCGCGGCGGATCCGGCACTTCGGCGAGACCGCGGCCCGGCGCCTGCAGGACGGCGCCGACCGCATCGCCCTGCCCGTGGAGCGGGCCCGCCTGGCCGAGGTGGAGCTGGCGCGCCGCGCCAGCCTGAGCTTCCTCGCGGAGGCCAGCGACCTCCTGACGGGCACGCTCGACGAGCACATGACGGCGGCGCTCGCGGCCCAGCTGGTCACCTCGCGCCTGGGCAGCTGGTGCGCCGTGCACGTCAACAACGACCTGGGGGTCTCGCGGCTGGCCTACGCGGTGCACGGCAACGAGAACTACAACGACGTGCTGCGCTCGCTGCTGTCCGCGCTGCCGCCGCCCGAGCAGCACACGCCCCGCCCGCTGTGGAGCCGGGACATGCTGCTGGCCTCGGGTAGAGAGGACGACCTCACCCACGAACTGGCGGCGTGCCCGGCCATCAGCATCCCGCTGGTGGCGCACGGCCAGACGCTCGGCCGGCTGACCATGGGCAAGCGCCCCGACGAGGACTTCACCCGCGAGGACGTGGACGTGGCCGACGACCTCGCCCGGCGGGTCTCCTCGGCGATGGAGAACGCCCGGCTGTACGCGGGCCAGACCTCGATGAGCGAGGCCCTGCAACGCAGCCTTCTCCCCGCCAAGGAGAAGGTCCCGACCATCCCCGGCGTGGACCACGCCGTGTTCTACCGGTCGGCCGACGAGCGCAACGTCGTGGGCGGCGACTTCTACGACCTGTTCGCCACCGACGGCCGCTGGTGCTTCGCCATCGGCGACGTCTGCGGCACCGGCCCCGCCGCGGCCGCCGTCACCGGCCTGGCCCGCCACACCCTGCGCGCCCTGGCCCGCGAGGGCTTCTCCCCGGCGCACATCATGCACCGGCTGAACCTCGCCATCCTGGACGAGAACACCACCACGCGCTTCCTGACCATGCTGTACGGGGAGATGACCCCGATCGGCGAACCGGGCGAGGGCTTCCGCATCCGCCTGGTCTCGGCGGGGCACCCGCTGCCGCTGCTCCTCAACCAGAAGGGCGAGGTCACCCCGGTCGGCACCTCCCAGCCCCTGCTGGGCGCCTTCGAGGACGTCGACTTCTACACCGAGACCATCGAGGTCACCTCGGGGGACGTCCTGCTCGCCGTGACGGACGGCGTCACCGAACGCCGCAACGACACCCAGATGCTCGGCGACGAGGGCCTGATGCGCATCTACTCCGGCTGCTCGGGACTCACCGCCCAGGCGGTGATCGTCCGCCTCGACCGCGACCTGGAGGAATTCGCCCCGGGCGGCCACACCGACGACACGGCCATGCTGGTGCTGAGGTTCCTGTAGCGCCGACGCCGTGCCGTCACAGCCACCCCATGTCCTGGGCCTTGCGGATGGCGGACATGCGGTTGTCCGCGCCCGTCTTGCTGATGGCGTTGGACAGGTAGTTGCGCACCGTCCCCTCGCCCAGGTGGAGGGTACGGGCGATGGCGGTGACCGAGGCGCCGTCGGCGGCGGCGCGCAGGACGTCCACCTCGCGCGGGGTCAGCGGGCTCTCCCCGGCCGCCATCGCGGCGGCGGCCAGTTCGGTGTCGATGTAGCGGCCGCCGCCGTGGACCTTGCGGACGGCCCCGGCGAGCAGGTCGACGGGGGCGTCCTTGGCCAGGAACCCGCGGGCGCCGGCGGCCAGGGCGCGGCGCAGGTAGCCGGGGCGGCCGAAGCTGGTGAGGATCAGGACGCCGCAGCCGGGGACGGCCGCCTTCAGCTCGGCGGCGACCTCCAGGCCGGTGGCTCCGGGCATCTCGATGTCGAGGACCGCGATGTCGGCGGCGTTCTCCCGCACCGCCGCGACCACCTGGTCACCCCGCCCGACCTCGGCGACGATCTCCAGGTCCTCCTCCAACCCCAGCAGGGCCGCGATGGCCCCGCGGACCAGGTGCTCGTCGTCGGCCAGGACGATGCGAATCACGACGCCGCTCCTTCTCGGTCCTCCGGCGGAGCTCCGTCGCCCCGCCCTTCCGCCGCCGGTTGTGTCGTCGGCGGCTGGGTCATCGACGGCTGCGCCATCGGCAGGACGGCACGCAGCAGCGCGCGCGATCTGCTGCACCTCCAGCATCTCGCGCGCCGCCCGATCGGGCGCCCGCTCGGCCAGGCGGGCGGCCAGGTCGCTCTTGACCGACAGCGCGGAAAGGATGTGCCTGAGGAGGTCGTGCATGTCGCGGGCGAACCGCAGCCGCTCCTCGGCCACGGTGAGCCGCGCCTGCGCCTCCCGCGCCGCGGTGGCCTCGTTGGCGACCTCCCACAGCCACAGGACCCCGTAGTTGCCGGCGAGAACCACCAGCGCCCAGAGGACAGTGATCCCCCAGAGAGGATCGTCATCGCCGACGGGAAGTGGTTGCGGGACGCAGTGAGAGCGGTGTCGGACTCGCGTAGCGACCCGGGACGGCTCCCTGCACGTGATTCGTGCGCGGCGGAACCGGCGCCTTGCCGGGCTGGACCCGGACGCCGAACCACGGTTGCCGACATGGCGGTCAGCGTGACCTCGCACGCCCGGGGCGGACCCTCTCGGACATGCGTGAACCCGGCCGTCCCCCGGTGAACGGCGGGGTTCACGTGCCCGGGGGAAGGTTCCGGGCGGGTCCCGCGCGCCGGTTCCTCCTGGGCTACCAGTCCGGCGCGCGGGGGTCCGGCTACTCGAAGGGCGACCTCCACACGATCGGCGGGTAGAGGCTCTTCTCCGACGTGGTGGCGACGACGGTCAGCCGCTCGCAGTGGGGACAGGTCGCGCTGAGGACGACGCGGCCCTCCAGGGTGTAGCCGGACCGGACGACCGGGGCGCCCATGGCGTTCGCCCACGCTCGCAGCCGGAGCGGGTCGCCGACGTCCTTGATCTCACACCAGGCGGTCATCACCGGCCCCCGTCCACCTGGTTGAGCAGGCGGGCGGCCTGGTCGAGGGTGAGTCCGCACTCCCGCACCAGCGCGCCGAAGACGTCGCCGCGCGAGGTGCGCAGGCGGATCGTGAACCCGAGGTAGCGGGCGGTGTAGCGGTGCGGGAACGGAAGCTCGGACTCGCGGAACACGGTGACGTCGCCGAGGACGACGCGCACAGCGGAGGTCATCGCGCGACCTCCATCGCCCTCAGTGCGACCAGCCCGGCGAACTGCCGGAACCGGCGGGTCTCGATGGCCCGCCGGTGTTCCAGCGCGGTGATGTACGGGCGGATGCGGCGGCTCCGCCGCGATGGCAGGATGGACATGTCTCACTCCTCATGCGAGTGGGGCCACGCCCCGGGAGTCCTGGTTCCCACCGACTCGCCGGGGTCTACTGTGTGGAGGTGACGTTAGAGCCCCGGACATGAGGAAGGGGGTAGCAGTGCTACCCCCTTGTGAAGGGGTACAGGTTGTACCCCTTGACGCAGTCTCAAGCCGCCGCTTGAACACCGATCTTTTGCGCCAGCCGCCGCGCGTCGTCACGGATCATCGCACCGCCGGAGGTCGTCAACTCCATGACCGCCGACCGTGTGAACAGGTTGAACCGCGCCGTCTCCGGCGACTCGTCATATGCCTTGCGCAGCAGGTGAATTACGGCGATGTTCTCTTTCTGCATGCTGTGGGCGCGCGCCAGTTCGATCAGGTGGAAGCTCCGGCGCGTGGCCGATGGCATCGGCGCAAGATCGATGCGTTCCGCCGCACTGACAGCTGTACCGGCGCGCATCAGGTCGGCGTTCATCGTGATGGCGTAGGCGTCGACCATGCCACGGCCAAAGATCAGGAACGGGTGCGAGTACCGGTTACCTAGGCGGCGTGCGGCACTGTCGGCGCGATCCCAGTAGTGCCACGCGTCACCGGTTCGGCCGATCTTCGCGAAGGACAGGGCTGCCGCCAGGTGCAGAAGCCCCCACCGGGCGAGATCCTCCGCGTCGTCGTCCGGGCGGAGGAGGCGAGCCGCACTCATCGCAAGGTCTATGCGTGCCTCGTTACGCTCTCCGGCGTCGCGGAAGACGTGGTTCATGTACCAAGCCGCGACCGCTATAGCGTGAGGATCGTCCGCATCCTGCGCCGCCGTCATGGCCCGGTCGCCGGTCATCGTCACCAGCTCCGGCGCTGGCTGGAAGCTCAAGTAGAGCTGAGCCAAGTGGTAGGTCTCGGCAAGCGCCGTGAGCACGCGCCGCCGGTCGGTTCCGTCGAGCACACGCGCTCCGTGCTGGAGGTCGGCGAGGAGTTCCGGAAGAATCGCGGACACGCGGGTGCGATGCTCGCGGCTGCCGTGCCAGAGCTGCCATGCCTGCCGGACACGCTCCCGCAACTCTGGAGCCGTCGGTGGTTCTGAGTCTGGGACCGTGAGTTGGTAGGTGGTGAGCGCGTCTCGTACCGCTGGTAGCGCATTATGCGCGGCTTTGGTGTAGGTCGAGGCGGAGAGGCGTTCCTCGCCGGTCAACTCTGCGAGGTCGTCAACGCCGAGTACTTCGGCGAGACGGAGCAGCAGGGGGAGGCGGGGCGTCTTGAGGCGACCGGTTTCGATGCCCTTGACCCACTCTGACGAGCGGCCGACAAGACCCCCGAGAATGGCGCGGGTCTGACCGTTGCGTTCCCGAAAACGGCGGACTCGTTGACCGAAGGTGAGTGAGGCTGGCGGGGTAACATCGTCGTGCATGGCCCTGTCCCTTCCTGATCAGCTCGCACTGTCAGGCTAAGGGGCAGGGCCATCCCTATGTAAGGAAAAGGAATCTGTGCGCCCGGAACGGCGTTACCGGCACGCCACACTTGCGTCACGGCGGGAAGTGATGTCACCAGGCGTGCGGAGGATCAGGCGGCACGGGGCCAGGGATCAGGGGGACGCGCTAGATCAGGCGAGGAGCGAGGCGTAGCCGAGGGGCACAACCCCAGAGGCCGCAGATTGATGTCACATCCCCGTACTGGTCTTGCCTGCCCCGTTGGTCCCGAGCAGCGCGAACAGTTCGCCGGGGGCGACGTCGAAGGAGATGCCCCTGACCGCCTCGAAGTCGCCGTAGCTCTGCCGGAGGTCCCGGACACTGATCGCCGCCCCGGCGTCGGCGCCGGTGCCGGGGCCCGCGTCGGTCACGGGTGCTGGGGTCTGCTGTGCCGTGCTCATGGGTGAAAGTCTCGCGGAGCGGCCCTGGCGGGCGGCAGACCCCGATGTCACCGCCCGCCGGTGAACCTCTCAGCGCGCGGAGATGACAGATGTCATCGTCGCCTCCCGCCCCGAAGCCGACGACGCAACGGCGATGATGACCGAGCCCGGCCGGGATCTTGACGAACCCCCACCGGCGCCACATTCACCATTGACCCGCACCCACCCTTTCCCTAACCCGGCAGTGGGTATCCCACCTGGGAAAACACACGGGGCAAGGGGGCATCGATGCCCTACAACGTCTTCGTCCTGGGGCTGGAGGACCTCAGCCGGTCCGTCCTCGACCGCATCGAGCGCGATTCCGGGGGACGCTACCGCTTCCACCAGCTCCTCGACTTCCAGCAGGTGATCCGCGATCGGCATATCGACGCGGCCGATCTGCTCCACCGGGCCCGCTGTGCTCTGGACGAGTTCGACGGCCCGGTCGACGGGATCGTGATCGGCTTCTGGGACTTCCCCGCCACCAGCATGGTTCCGCTGCTGTGCGCGGAGCGCGGCCTGCCCGCCCCCTCCCTCGAATCGGTGGTGAAGTGCGAGCACAAGTACTGGAGCCGCCTGGAGCAGCAGCGCGTCACCACCGCGATCCCCCGCTTCGCCACGGTGGACCCCGACGCGGAGCGGCCGCCCCCCGGCCTCAACTACCCCCTGTGGGTCAAGCCGGTGAAGTCCTACAACTCCAGCCTGGCCTTCCGCGCTCCGGATGACGAGCGGTACCGCAGCGCACTCGCCGACATCAGCGCCGGCATCGACCGCCTCGGCAAGCCGTTCCAGATGTTCCTGGACATGCTCGACCCGCCCGGCGCGGTGTCGCGCATCGGGGCCACGGCCTGCCTGGCCGAGGAGGAGGCCGTCGGTCGGCAGGCGACGGTCGAGGGCTACGTCTGCGACGGCGACATCCGGCCCTACGCCGTCATCGACTCGATCCGTTTCCCGGGCCGCCCCAGCTTCCTGTGCTACCGCTACCCGTCCACGCTGCCGCGCCGGATCGTCGGACGGCTCACCGCCCTCACCGACCGGGTCGTGCGCCGCATGGGGCTGGACACCACGACGTTCAACGTCGAGTACTTCTGGGACCCGGACACCGACAGGGTCACCCTGCTGGAGATCAATCCGCGGCACTCCCAGTCCCACACCCAGCTGCTGCGATCCGTGGACGGAATCACCAACCACGAGCACGCGGTGCGGTTGGCACTGGGCCTCGAACCGCGCCGCCCGCGCGGCGGCGGCCGGTTCCCGATGGCGGCCAAATGGTACCTGCGCAGCTTCCACGACGGCGTGGTCGTCCGCTCGCCGGACGCCGGCGACATCGCCCGCCTAGAACGCGAGGTCCCGGGAGCCACGGCGCGCATCTGCTACCACGCCGGAACACGGCTGTCGGATGTCCCCGGAAACGACGGCTACAGCTACCAGCTGGCGGACATCTATGTGGGCGCGGACGACGTCGACGGCCTGCGCCGCGCCTATGAGGAATGCGCCGCCCGCCTCCCCTTCGAGATCCGGCCGGTCCGCCCCGCCGGCGGGGCGGGGTGATCCGGACGATGCTGCACGTCACGTCGTTCCCGTTCGCGGTGCGCGAGGAGGCGGGGGTCATGATCCCGATGCCGGACGGGATCCGGCTGTCGGCCCGCATCTGGCGGCCGGAGGCGTCGGACACCGCCCCTGTCCCGGCCATCCTGGAGTTCATCCCCTACCGGCAGCGCGACCTGACCGCGCAGCGCGACTCCGTGCACCACCCCTACATGGCCGGGCACGGGTACGCGTGCGTCCGCGTCGACCTGCGCGGCAGCGGCGACTCGGAGGGGGTGCTGCGCGACGAGTACCTCGACCGGGAGCTGCGCGACGCCGAGGAGGTGCTGGCCTGGCTGGCGGCGCAACCGTGGTGCAGCGGGCGCACGGGCATGATGGGCATCTCATGGGGCGGGTTCAACGCGCTGCAGGTCGCCGCGCGGCGCCCGGCGAGCCTCGGCGCGATCATCACCCTGTGCTCGACCGACGACCGCTACGCCGACGACGTGCACTACATGGGCGGTTGCCTGCTCGGCGACAACCTCTCCTGGGCGTCGACGATGTTCGCCTACAACTCCTGCCCGCCCGACCCGCTGGTCGTCGGCGACCGCTGGCGGCACATGTGGTACGAGCGGCTGGGGCACAGCGGGCTGTGGCTCGACACCTGGCTGCGCCACCAGCGGCGGGACGACTACTGGCGGCATGGGTCGGTGTGCGAGGACTACACGGCGATCCAGGTGCCGGTGATGGCGGTGAGCGGGTGGGCCGACGGGTACTCCAACGCCGTGTTCCGACTCCTGGAGCGGCTGACCGTGCCCCGGCTGGGGCTGATCGGCCCGTGGTCGCACAAGTACCCGCACATCGGTGCCCCCGGGCCGGCGATCGGGTTCCTGCAGCACTGCGTGCGGTGGTGGGACCGGTGGCTGAAGGACGTCGGCAACGACATCATGGACGAGCCGATGCTGCGCAGCTGGATGCAGGAGAGCGTCCCGCCGTCGACCGCCTACGAGGAGCGGCCGGGGCGCTGGGTGGGCGAGCCGCAGTGGCCGTCGCCGCGGATCCGCTTCGAGCGGCACCCGCTGACGCGCCGCGGGATCGCCCCGGACGACGCCCAGGTGGGTGTTCCGGGGCGGGCGACGGTGCGCTCACCGCTGACGGTCGGCCAGTTCGCCGGGAAGTGGTGCTCCTACAACGCGCCGCCGGACCTGCCCTACGACCAGCGGGAGGAGGACGGCGGATCGCTGGTCTTCGACACCGAGGTCCTGGCCGAAACGGTGGAGATCCTGGGAGGGCCCGTCGTCGACCTGGCGTTCAGCGTGAACCGGCCGACGGCGATGGTGGCGGTGCGGCTGTCCGACGTCGCCCCGCAGGGCGCGGCCACGCGCGTCACCTACGGACTGCTCAACCTGACCCATGTCGACGGGCATGACGCGCCCAAGGCCCTGGTCCCGGGTCGGCAGTACCGGGTGCCGGTGCCGATGAACGGCGTGGCCCACGCGTTCCCGGCGGGGCACCGCATCCGGGTGTCGATCTCGACGTCGTACTGGCCCCTGGCCTGGCCGCCGCCGGAACCGGTGACCCTGACGGTCCTGCTCGACGGCAACACCGACCTGATCCTCCCGGTGCGGCCGACCTCGGTGGACGACGGGGCGCGGCTCCGCCCCTTCGGCCCCCCGGAGGGGGCGCCGCCACTGGAGACGACCCTGGTCCACGAGGGCGAGGAGCGCTGGAACGTCACCCGCGACCTGGTCGACTACCGCTCGACCCTGGAGGTGATCAAGGACCTGGGCACGGTCCACTTCGACCACATCGACCTCGAAGTGTCGCGCCGCGCCGAGGAGAAGTACCGCTCGACGGGCGACGAGTTCTCCTCGGTCAGCGGCAGGACCCTCTGGTACATGCGCTTTTCCCGCGACGGCTGGAACGCGGAGACCATCACCCGCACGGTCCTGTCCTCCACCCCGACGACCTTCCACCTCCACGCGACCCTCGACGCCTTCGAATCCGACCGCCGCGTCGCCGCCCACACCTGGAACACGGAGATCCCGCGGGATCACGTGTGACGCGATCTTCGGAGTGGGCTCAGTTCCGTCGGCCTTCACCCGCTCTCCGGAACGCAGCCAACTCGACAGGGCCGATCTCCAACAAGCCCGGGTGACGACAGGTCTGCTGGGCGGCCTTGTCTGCTGTCGTCATGCGGGATGTTCAGTGGGGAAAAGCAGCAGCGACGGCGGGAGTGGCGTGGGGCGCCCCTGCCACCTCCCGGTCGAGAGCGCGCTGGGTTGACCGGCGCCCGCGTTTCCGCTTCACGTGAAGCACATTCCGCGATTCGAGAGGAATCGGCCTCGTCGCGCCCTCTCTACCGATGAGCATGGGCTGGCATCCGATGGTGTCCGTTTCGCCCGATGGAATCCCATGATCATTGCGTTAAGCGTCGATTCTGTCTGTTCTGTCCCGCCGAACGCCATCGTCATCGGCGCCAGAGGGCTACGGCAGTCTGAAAAGCGCTTTCCGGCCCCGACACAGCCCGAACCGCACGACGGCAGGGGCGCCCCATCCCCTCCCGCCGTCGCTGCTGCTTTTCCCCACTGAACATCCCGCATGACGACAGCAGACAAGGCCGCTCAGCAGACCTTCACCGGTGTTGCTTCGATGAGTTTCCCGGCTTCGCTATCCCTGACGGCTACAAGCACGCCCTCATCGACTGGTCCGACCACCCACTAACGGTGATCACCGCGTCGCGCAGTGGATCCGGGAGCCGCGTCGCCGTCCACACGTGGAATACGGAGATCCTTCGCGACCAGGTGGGGACGGGCGACGCGGCCTCGGTGGCCTCAGGGTTCGAGCCCTTGCGCCTGGTCGAGGAGGCGGGAGGCGACAGCGGCCGGAAGACGGCACTCGCGGACCAGGGCGCGGTGGGCCTCAGCGCGCGGGGCCCGAAGCCGCACGATCCGCCCGCCGAGCCAGCGCACAGTGAACCGCTGGAGAGGCGGGAGGCACGGGTCATAGGTGACCGTCACGTCGCCGTATCCGACCCGGATGAGGGGGACGTTCACCGCTCCTCCCCCGCAACCTGCACGGCGACCTCCCGGGCGAACTCCCGGAAGCGCCGGTCCTGGACGGCCCGGCGGTGTTCGAGCACAGCGATGTACGGGCGGATGCGGCGGCTCCGCCGCGATGGCAGGATGGACATGTCTCACTCCTTGGTCGAGTGGGGCCACGCCCCGGGAGTCCTGGACCGACTCGCCGGGGTCTCTCTATGTGGAAGAGCTTTCGAGAATACTGGTCTGGTCCATGCTTGTACATGGTTAAACATATTTAAACTCGATCGTGAGGGGTGATCAGCAGCCGTCTACGGTCCAACCATGGAGTTCGACCTTGACCGTCCCGTGTGGGTCCAAGTGGCCGAGGTGCTGCGCGAACGGATCGCGAACGGCACCTATCAGCCGCGCACGCCCATCCCGTCTGAATCCCAGCTCATGGGAGAGTTCGGCATCGCGCGAGGGACTGCCCGCAAGATCGTTGAGCGCTTGCGGGAGGAAGGGCTCGTCTACACCGTGCCCAGGCTGGGCACGTTCGTCTCGCCGACATCCAACGAAGACAAGTAGTGCCGGTCACAACGAAAAGGACCGCCCCGGAGGGCGGCCCTGCGCATGTCGATTCTCAGCTGTCGAAGCCCAGGCCGAACGCGTCCAGCGTCTTCAGCCAGAGGTTGCGGTGGCCGTCATTACCGCCAGGTGAAGGTGCCGTCGGTCATGGGCGGGGCCGCCACACAGTCCGTCGGGCCGATGGGGGTTTCCAGTTCGGCGATCTGCGAGCCGACGGCTGGATACAGTGCGATGCCGTCGACCTTCCGATAGTCCAGCCATTCCACCCGGCCGGTGTCGGGCGACTCTCCTGCCCGAGCGTCGTGCTCCATCTCGGCCAGCTCCGCCCTCACCGATTCAGTGATGTGGAGTCGGTAGATCAGGTGCAACTTGCGAGGCGCATGGGTGGGACCGGGGCGCGACACCATCCGGTCCTAGTCCCAGAGCAGCTCCGGAACACCTGACCAAAGCCCGGACGACAGGTGCAGTTCTTCGGGCAGCTCGCGTGCGAGTGCCTGATCGAGAGGCTCAGCCGACTCGACCTTTCCGCCCGGCAAAGTGTACTGGGCACCCGCCGACCGGTCACGGCGTACGGCGCACTACTGCTCTCCCCAGAGCAAGGCCGAAGCGACGCGGATCTTCACTGTGGTGCACGGGGTGGAACATCGATGGAGCTGTCCACCGTCCGAGTATCGCCCGCATCGCCACAGTTGGGGGGTGAAAACGCGGGGGAGCCGTAGGGGTCAAACAAGACCAGGGTGGGCTCGCGTCTCCAGCGCCATCACGAGCGGGACAGGGGAGACGCTGCCCTACGGAGTTGACCAGACAGACGTTGTGGGCGGTCATGATGAGGAAGCCGCGGCACTCAGGCGTTCTCCACCGGTCGCTCCAGGACGTCCACCAAGGGGGCGAGCTCGGGGTTGTGCCGGGCGAGGTCGAGTGCTGCGGCCAGGGCCGTGTCGTTGGTGGGGCGGGCCTCGGCGAGCAGGCGGTGGCCCTCGCCGGTGATCGAGGTGTAGATCCCCCGGCGGTCGTCGGCGCAGAGGACGCGCATCAGCAGGCCGCGCTCCTCCATGCGGGTGACCAGCCGCGTGGTCGCGCTCTGGCTGAGGACGACGGCCGCGCACAGCTCGCTCATGCGCATGCGCGCATCCGGGCGGGCACTGAGCACCAGCAGCACCGAGTACTCGCGCACGCTCAGACCGTGGCGCGCCTGCAGGGCCCGCTCGATGTGCGCCTCGATAGTGCCGTGGAGCAGCGACAGCGCACACCACCGCTGCGCCAGACCAGGACGGGTCTCGGGAGCCGCGGCCGGGGTGTCCATGCCGGTCCTCCTGTGTGCTCGGGGGTGGACTGCGCTGCGGGCCGGGTCCTGCCGAAGGGGGCACTCCCGGCCGCCACCAGGGTAGTCGCCCCCGAAATAGAACGCGATGGCAAATAGTCCGCGTATGCATGTATTGTGTCCGCCTGTTACTTGCGTGTGCAACTATGAAGGGGTCCCCACCATGCCGTTAGCCCTGTGGGCGCTTGCCATCGGCGCCTTCGCCATCGGAACCACGGAGTTCGTGGTGACAGGCGTCCTCCCCGGCATCGCCGACGAGTTCGGCGTCTCCATCTCGACGGCCGGCTACATCGCCACGACGTACGCCATGGGGGTGTTCGTCGGCGCGCCACTGGTCACCGTCATCGGTGCCCGCGTCGAACGCCGGCGCATGCTTGCCGCCCTGATGGTGCTGTTCGTCGCGGGCAACCTGATCACCTCCCTCGCCCCCACCTTCGCAGCGGTGCTGGTCGGGCGCGTGGTCGCCTCGTTCACGCACGGCGCCTTCTTCGGCATCGGCGCCGTGGTCGCCGCCGACCTGGTGGCGCCGAACCGGCGGGCCGGCGCGATCGCGTTCATGTTCACCGGGCTGACCCTGGCCAACGTCGTCGGGGTGCCCGCCGGCACCCTGCTCGGCCAGTACGTCGGCTGGCGCGCCACCTTCGCCGCCATCACCCTGCTCGGGGTGGTCGGCCTGATCGGCGTGCTCGCCCTCGTCCCTCGCAGCGGAAAACCCCGGGGCGCGCGCCTCCGACCCGAGCTGGCGGCCCTGGCCAACCCGCAGGTCGTCCTCGCGATGGCGATGACGGTCCTGGGGTTCGGCGGGGTCTTCGTCTCGATCACCTACATCGCGCCGATGATGGTCGAGGTCGCCGGGTTCGCCGAATCCGGTGTCACCTGGCTGCTGGTGCTGTTCGGCCTCGGCATGGTCGTGGGCAACACCCTGGGCGGCCGGTTCGCCGACGTCCACCTCATGCCCATGCTCTACACCGCGCTCGGCGCCCTGGCCGTCGTGCTGCTCGCCTTCACCTGGGGCGCCCACAGCCCGTTCGCGTCCGCGGTGTGCGTCTTCCTTATCGGGGCGTTCGGATTCGCCACCGTCCCCCCGCTGCAGAAGCGGGTCATGGACAAGGCCGCCGCGGCCCCCGCCCTCGCCTCCGCCCTGAACATCGGCTTCTTCAACCTCGGCAACGCGATCGGTGCCTGGCTCGGCGGCTTCGTCATCGCCCAGGGCTTCGGCCTGACCTCCCCCAACTGGGCCGGAGCCCTCCTTCCTGCCGCGGCACTGCTCCTGGCGGTCCTCTCCGCCATCCTCGACCGCCGCGACACCACCCGCCCCGATCCGGCCACAGCGCGCAAGGCCACCCAGCCGACCACCGCGTGACCGTGATGGCACGGGGGCGCGTCCGGCACCGAGCCTCGCGATGATCATGGGCCGACATCCGGCGATGCCCGTTTCGCCCGATCGGATCCCATGATCATCGCGAAGCGACCGCGGGGCAGGCGGCGCGGCGTCGGTCGCCTCAGGGTTCGAGCCCCTGCGCCTGGTCGAGGAGGCGGGAGGCGACGGCGGCCGGAAGACGGCACTCGCGGACCAGGGCGCGGTGGGCCTCAGCGCGCGGGGCCCGCAGCCGCACGATCCGCCCGCCGAGCCAGCGCACAGTGAACCGCTGGAGAGGCGGGAGGCACGGGTCGTAGGTGACCGTCACGTCGCCGTATCCGACCCGGATGAGGGGGACATTCATCGCTCCTCCCCCGCAGTTCGCGCGGCGGCCGCCCGGGCGAACTCCCGGAAGCGCCGGTCCTGGACGGCCCGGCGGTGTTCGAGCACAGCGATGTACGGACGGATGCGGCGGCTCCGCCGCGATGGCAGGATGGACATCGTCATCAGCTCCCGAAAGCTGGTGGCCACGCCCCCGGAGTTAGCGGCTCGCGGGGGTCTTTGGTTGTTCCTCAGAATCGTACATGACATCACCCGACAACACATGACAACGTGTGAACACGCAGGTCAGCGACTATTGACACATGGCCATCGACTTGGACGGACCGGAGTTCCTACGCGATCAGGTCGCGGCGATCCTGCGTGGCCGGATCAGCTCAGGTGAGTATCCGCCGCGGCGCAGGATCCCTCCCGAACTGGAGCTGATGGACGAGTTCAAGGTCTCGCGACCTACCGTCCGGGCGGCGCTGTCGATCCTGGAAGCCGAGGGGTTGATCGTGACCCTCCGCGGCAAGGGACGTTATGTGACCGGGCACCTGCCGCCCGACGCCAACGAGTGACCTCCGCAACCACGAAAAGTAGGGCCGCCCCCGCGGAGCAGCCCTACGGTTCGTTGGTCCTCAGCTGTCGAAACCCAGGCCGAACTTGTCGAGTGTCTTCAGCCAGAGGTTGCGGCGGCCGTGGTTGCGGTCGGCGGAGGCGATGGCGCGGCGGGTGAGTTCGATGCCCGCGTAGCGCACGGGCTCGGGTGGGAAGGGGACGGGCTTGGAGCGGACCATTTCCAGGCGGGTCCGTTCGGTTTCCTCGCCCTCCAGGTGGTCGAGCATCACCTCGGCGCCGAACCTCGTCGCGCCGACGCCGAGGCCGGTGTAGCCCGACGCGTAGGCGAGGCGGCCGCCGTAGGCCTGGCCGAAGAAGGCGCAGAAACGGCTGCATGTGTCGATCACGCCGCCCCAGGCGTGGGTGAAGCGCAGGCCTTGGAGCTGAGGGAAGGTTGCGAAGAAGTGGTCGGCCAAGCGCTCGAAGGTCTGCGGGCGCTGGTCGTACTCCGGGCGGACCTTGCCTCCGTAGTGGTAGATGACGTCGTAGCCGCCCCACAGGACGCGGTTGTCCGCGCTGAGCCGGTAGTAGTGGAACTGGTTGGCCGAGTCCGACAGCCCC
The DNA here is from genome assembly GCF_014201195.1 of Nocardiopsis mwathae. NCBI lineage: Bacteria > Bacillati > Actinomycetota > Actinomycetes > Streptosporangiales > Nocardiopsidaceae > Nocardiopsis > Nocardiopsis mwathae. Next base: position 4,306,286 of record NZ_JACHDS010000001.1, read on the forward strand.
TGGCGGTTCTTCCAGCCGATGGCCGCCATCTGGTCGGCGCTGAGCGGCTCGGTCATCAGCGCGTAGTCGTAGACCGGCGCCACGAAGTGGCGGATGCGGCGCAGCGGGCCGGGGAACGCGCCCGTGGCCCAGGCGACGCGGCAGGCCGTCACCGAGCCGTTCGTCGATTCCAGGCGCAGGCCGCCGGGGATCGAGCGGATGTGGCGGATGGGGGTCTGTTCGTAGATCCGGACGCCCAGGTTCAGGCACGCCCTCCGCAGTCCCCAGGCGAGTTTGGCGGGGTGGAGCATGGCGACCGCTCCCGGGTCGAACATGCCGCCGACGTAGGTGGGTGAGTCGACCTCGGCCCTGACCTCTTCCCTGCTCAGGACCTCGGTCGCATAACCGAGCGCCTGCAGGTCGGCGGCGTGTTCGGCCAGGCCGTCGGCCTGCCAGCGCTCCGTGGCGACCAGCAGTTCCCCGGTCCGCTCGAACTCGCAGTCGATGCCGTGCCGCGCGATCGCCGCCTCGATCTCGTCCAGGTTCGCGCGGCCCAGCCGCTCCAGGTCGGCGATCTCGTCGGGCCACCGGCTCGCCCCGTTGTCGAAGCCGTGGGTGAGGCTGGCCGCGCAGAAACCCCCGTTGCGCCCCGAGGCCGCCCACCCCGCCGTCTTCGCCTCGATGAGCACGACCTCGCGGTCCGGGTCGCGCTCCTTGGCGATCAGGGCGGCCCACAGTCCGCTGTACCCCGCGCCGACGACCGCGAGGTCGGTGGCGACCTCGCCCGACAGGGCCGGTGCCGACTCGGGCACCTCGTGTCCGTCGATCCCCGGGTCCAGCCAGAACGGCGTCGGGCTGGCCTCGGCAAGGGCGGCTCTGGCTGCTGATGATGCGATGGCCCTGGACACGACCTATCACTCCGTTGTCTGGCTTCTATGTGATGTGATGATTGGCGGGCGAGGTCTCTATCTGTCCCCGCCTCCTCCAGAGCCGGGGAGCCGGGGGCCGGGGAGCCGGACGGTCAGGCCCTGCGCCGGGCGAGCACGATGTTGACGATCGCGAGGGCCACGCCGACCGCGAAGATCAGTGTCCCCATGACGTTGACCTGCGGCGGGATACCGACACGCGTCGAGCCCCAGATCCACAGCGGGAACGTGGTGGTGTTGCCGCTGACGAACGACGTGATGATGTAGTCGTCGATGGACAGCGCGAACGCGATCAGCCCGCCGGCCATGATCGCCGGGGCCAGCAGCGGCAGCGTCACCAGCCGGAACGTGGTGAGCGGCGTCGCCCCCAGGTCGCGGGACGCCTCCTCCAGGCTCGGGTCGAGGGTCAGCACCCGCGCCCGCACCGTGATCGCCACGAACGACACCGTGAACATCACGTGGGCGAGCAGGATGGTGAGGAAGCCCGTGGCCACGTTCATCGTCAGGAACAGCGACAGCAGCGCCGCCCCCAGCACGACCTCCGGAGCGGAGATCGCCGCGAACATGACCAGGTTGCTGGCGCCCTGCCCGCGGAACCGGTACCGCCCCAGCGCCAGCCCGAGCAGGCTGCCCAGCACGCCCGCGATCACCATCGTCAGCAGCGCGATGGCCAGCGAGGTGAGCAGCGCCGTCGTCAGGTCCGGGTAGGCGAAGGCGTCGGCGTACCAGCGCAGGGTGAACCCCTGCCAGGCGACGTTGTGCCGCCCGTGCACGTCGTTGAAGCTGAACGCGATCATGAAGGCGATCGGCGCGAACAGCCACGCCATCACCGCCCAGGTGAAGTACTTGCCCCAGTCGATCGCGCGGCGGGGGCGGCGCGCCACTCTCCCGCCCGCGGCCGCGGAGGCCTGCGGGGTGTCCACTGTGGTGCCTGTGGTGCCTGCGGTGCTCATCGTGCCTGCGCCTCCATGACCTGCTCGGTGCCGAGCGCCCGTGCGTAGGTGAAGATCCCGATCAGCAGCACCGCCATGAGGATGAACGTGATCGACGCCGCCATCGGGTAGGCGTTGTTCACCAGGTACTGCGACTCGATCACCTGGCCGATCATCGTGTTGTGCGTTCCGCCCAGCACCTTGGCGTTGATGTAGTCGGCGCTGGTGGGGATGAACGTCATGATCACCCCGGCGAACACGCCCGGCAGCGAGATCGGCAGCACCACCCGCACGAACGCCTGCACCCGCCCCGCGTACAGGTCGCGCGCGGCCTCCACCAGCCGGTGGTCCATCCGCTCCAGCACCGCGTAGATCGGCAGCACCATGAACGGCAGGAAGTTGTAGGCCAGCCCGAAGATCACCGCAGGGGCGGAGTTGAGCACGTGCACGCCGTCGGGCAGCAGCCCGATGCCCTTGAGCGTTCCGAGGACGACCCCGTCGTCGGAGAGCATGAAGCCCCAGGAGATCGTGCGCAGCACGAAGGAGACGAAGAAGGGCAGCAGCAGAAGCAGCAGGTAGGTCGACTTGTAGGCGCCGCCGCGGAAGGCGATCCAGTACGCCACCGGGTAGCCGATCGCGATGCACAGCAGCGTGGCGCAGCCGCCGTAGAACAGCGAGCGGAGGATCTGCGGCCAGTAGGTGCTCACCGCGTCGGCGTAGTTGCCGAACTCGAAGGTGAGCGCGAATCCGCGGACGAGGTTGCCGCTCATCAGCGACATCGTGACCATGCTGACGATGGGCACCACGAAGAAGATCGCGAGCCACAGCCAGCCCGGGAGGACGAGGAGGTAGGGGGTGGCCCCGGTGAAGCGGCGGGGCCCCGGTGCGCTCTGCCCGCTGTCGGGCGACCCGGGCGAGTCGGGTGACCCGGGTGATGAGGTGGGCGTCGTGTTCATCGTTCGGACCTCAGGACTGCGTCACCGAGAGGAACATCGGCGTGAAGGAGTCCTCGTTGTCCGTGGTCAGCGGCACGTAGTTGTGCAGCTTGGCGTAGTCCGCCTCGGTCGGGAACACCAGGGGGCTCTCGACGAGGCCGTCGAGCTCCTTCTTCTCCTCGCCCGACGCCTCACCGGCCTTGTCCTTCAGGATCTCCCGGGCCTCGGGCACCGGCGGGATGTAGGTGATGTACTCGGTGAGCCCGGCCGCGATCTCCGGCTCGTACAGGAAGTCCATCAGCAGCAGCGCGTCGACGGGGTTCTCCGCCGTCACCGGGATCATCATGCAGTCGGTCCAGATCGTCGCGCCCTCCTCCGGCACGACGAACTTCAGGTCGGTGCCCTCCTCGGCGTTCTGCTGGTAGATGTCGCCGGACCACGCCATGGACATCCACACGTCGCCGTTGGTGAGCGGCTGGATGTAGTCCTGCTCGTAGTACCGGCGGACGATCCCCTTGTCGCGCTGCTGCTCCAGCTTGGCCAGCGCCTTCTCCCAGTCGTCGGGGCCGGAGTCGGCGGGGTTGACACCGTTGAGCAGCAGCCCGAAGTTGGCGATCTCCTGGGGGTCGCCCATCATCCCGACCTTGCCCTTGAACTTCGGGTCCCACAGGTCGGCGATGGAGGTGATCTCCCGGTCGACGTAATCGGGGTTGTAGGCGATGCCGGTGATGCCCGAGGTGTAGGGCACGGTGTAGGTGTTGCCCGGGTCATAGGAGGTGTTCTTGTACAGCTCCCCCGCGTGCTCGGCGAAGTTGGGCAGCTGGTCGTGGTCGAGTGGCGCCAGGAACCCGAGTTCGATGAGCTTGGTCAGCTCGATGCCGTTGGTGATCACCATGAGGTCGTAGCCGATCGACTCGCCCTGGGCCAGCTTGGGCTGGATCTTGCCGAACCAGGAGTGGTTCTCCTGGACCGCCTCGTCGTAGGCGACCTCGATGCCGGTCCGCTCGGTGAACTGCTGGAGCTGGGTGCGGTCGGTGTCCATGTACAGCGGCCAGTTGGCGAACCGGAGGGTGCCGTTGCTCTGCTTGTCCTCCCAGAAGGAGGCGTCGGGGGCCTCGTCGGCGCCCTGGCCGCGCACACCGCAGGCGGTGAGGGCGAGCCCGGCGGCGGTGAGTCCGGACATCTGGAGGATGGACCGGCGGCTGAGGCGCGCGCGGGTCAGTCCGCGCGCGAGTGCGGGGTCGATTCGGTTCACGGCGCTGGCTCTCTCACTACTGGGGGATGCGGTAACTCCGTTGATCTCGGAGATATCGGGGTGAAAATCGGCGCTGATACCCCGATATCTCCGAGATCAACGGAGTGAGGGCGGGCTAGGTGTGGGGCAGGACGTAGGCGGACTCCGGCCGCCAGGACAGCCACACCTGCTCGCCGCGGGCGCTGAGCGCGGTGGCGTCGCTGGCGTTCTGCCGGAACACCACGACCTGCGCCCCGCTGTCGGTGCGGACCGTGTAGTGGGTGGTCGATCCGAGGTAGACGACCTCGGTGACGGTCCCCCGCAGCCGCGAGAACGCGGCCGGGGGCTCTTCGGCCCCGGGTGCCAGGGCGATCTTCTCCGGCCGCACCGTCACGTCGATCTCGTCGCCCGGTGCCGCGTCGGTGGCGGCGATGACGCGCCCCGCATCTCCGAAGTCGAGCACCGCGGCCTCACCCCGGCGCTCGGCGACCATGCCGGTGAGCAGGTTGGAGGTGCCGATGAACCCGGCGGTGAACCGGGTCGCCGGCCGCTCGTAGATCTCGGCAGGCGCGCCGAGCTGCTCGATGACGCCGTGGTTGAGCACGGCGATCCGGTCCGACATCGTCAGCGCCTCGCCCTGGTCGTGGGTGACGTAGACGAAGGTGATGCCGATGTCGCGCTGGATGCGCTTGAGCTCGATCTGCATGGCCTGGCGCAGCTTGAGGTCGAGCGCGCCCAGCGGCTCGTCCAGCAGCAGGGCGCTGGGCCGGTTGACCAGGGCGCGGGCGAGCGCCACCCGCTGCTGCTGGCCGCCGGAGAGCCGACCGGGCCGGGTCTTCTCCCTGCCGCCCAGCTCCACCAGCTCCAGGATCTCGCCGACGCGCCGCCGGACCTCGGCTTCGGGCAGCTTCTTGCGGCGCAGCCCGAAGGCGATGTTGTCGTGGATGGTCATGTGCGGGAAGAGCGCGTAGCTCTGGAACACCATGTTGACGTCGCGGCGGTTGGGCGGGACGTGCGTGACGTCCCGCCCGGCCAGCCTGACGGTCCCGGCGGTGGGCTCCTCGAACCCTGCGATCATCCGCATGGTCGTGCTCTTGCCGCAGCCCGACGGCCCGAGCAGGGAGAAGAACTCGCCCTGGGGAATGGTGAGGTCGATGCCGCGCACCGCGGTGACGGTCTCGTGGCCCGAGCGGTACGTCTTCTCGACGCCCTCCAGGCCGATCGCGGGCGCGTCCGGTGGCGCCGCCGCGTCGGCCGACGGGCGGGCGGGGGTCTCGTGCAAGGTTGCCGCCATGGTCCGTGGTTTCCTGTCAGTCCTGGCCGATGTAGCTCATCACGTGCTTGATCCGGGTGTAGTCCTCCAGGCTGTACAGGGAGAGGTCCTTGCCGTAGCCGGAGTGCTTGAACCCGCCGTGCGGCATCTCCGCGACGAGGGGGATGTGGGTGTTGATCCACACGCATCCGAAGTCCAGCCGCCGCGAGACGCGCAGGGCGCGGGCGTGGTCACGGGTCCACACACTGGACGCCAGTCCGTAGCGTACCGAGTTCGCCCAGTTCACGGCGGTTTCTTCGGCGTCGAACCGCTGCACGGTGATGACCGGGCCGAAGATCTCCTCGCTGACGAGCTCGTCGCCCTGGCGCAGCCCGGAGACGACCGTGGGCGCGTAGAAGTAGCCGCGCTCGCCGACGCGTGACCCGCCGGCCAGCACCGCGGCGTGGTCGGGCACGCGCCGGACGAAGCCGCTGACCCGGTCGAGCTGGTCGGCGTTGTTGAGCGGGCCGTAGTCGGCGTCGGCGACGTCGGGGCCGGCGGTCGTTGTCCTGGCGGCCTGCTCGGCGAGTGCGGCGGCGAAGTCGTCGTGGATGCCGGGGGCGGCGAGCACCCGCGTGGCTGCGGTGCAGTCCTGTCCGGCGTTGAAGTACCCGGCCTCGGCGATCCCGGCGGCCGCCTTCTCGATGTCGGCGTCATCGAAGACGATGACCGGCGCCTTGCCGCCGAGCTCCAGGTGGAGGCGCTTGAGGTCGGTCGACGCGCTCTTCGCGACCTCGAAGCCGGCCCGGGTGGAGCCGGTGAGGGAGATGAGCTGCGGGGTGGGGTGTTCGACGAGCGCGCGGCCGGTGTCGCGGTCGCCGGTGACGACGTTGAACACGCCGGGGGGCAGGAACTCCGCGGCGATCTCGGCGAGCAGGAGGGTGGAGAGGGGGGTGGTGTCGGAGGGCTTGAGCACGATCGTGTCCCCGGCCGCGAGCGCGGGGCCGATCTTCCAGGCGGCCATGGCCATGGGGTAGTTCCACGGCGTGATCTGGCCGACGACGCCGATGGGTTCGCGGCGGATCCAGGAGGTGTGGTCGGCCATGTACTCGCCGGCGGCCTTGCCCTCCAGGTTGCGGGCGGCGCCGGCGAAGAACCGCAGGGCGTCGGTGACCTGCCAGATCTCTTCGCTCTTGGTGGCGGTGACCGGCTTGCCGCAGTTCTGCACCTCGGCGGCGACGAGTTCGTCGGCGCGCGCCTCGACGGCGTCGGCGAACCTGTTGAGCGCGATCTGGCGCTCGGCGGGGGTGCTGTCCCGCCAGCCGTTGTCAAAGGCGTCGGCGGCGGCGCGGAACGCGGCGTCGACGTCGGCGGCCGACGACAGCGGCGCCTCGGCGAAGACCTCTCCCGTGGCCGGGTCGACGATGTCGGTGGTGCGGCCGTCGGCGGCATCGACGTAGGCGCCGTTGACGAAGTTGCGCAGTCGCCGGGGCGGTTCGGGGTGGTGGGTCACGCGCCATCTCCTCTGCTGGTCATCGTGCGGCCGGGGTGGGGCCGGTGATCGCCTGTGATTCGCAACACTGGCAGACGCCCCCGACCCACGCAAGGGATTCCGTAGTAAAAATCGGGTTTCGCCACTGATACTTGACAGATCGCGGTCAGATGCGACTATTTCATTGGGTCGACCATCGGATGGTCCCCCGGGACGACCGGCCGCACGGCCCATGGTCCCCGCGATCTCCACACCACCCCAAGGGGAGCCAAGTGACAGCAGTGACCATCGGCGGCCGACCGATGCCCGAGTTCCAGCAGGCGGCCAAGGACCACCTGTGGATGCACTTCACCGAGATGGCCGCCTACACCGAGACCGACATCCCGGTCATCACCCACGGTGAGGGCGCCTACGTCTACGGCGCCGACGGGCGCCGCCGCCTCGACGGCCTGGCCGGGCTGTTCGTCTCCCAGGTCGGCCACGGCCGCACCGAGATCGCCGACGCCATCGCCGAGCAGGCCCGCACCCTCGCCTACTTTCCGATCTGGACCTACGCCCACCCCACCGCGGTCGAGCTCGCCGAGCGGCTGGCGGACCTTGCCCCCGGCGACCTCAACCGGGTCTTCTTCACCACCAGCGGCTCGGAGGCGGTGGAGTCGGCGTGGAAGCTGGCGCGCCAGTACTTCAAGGCGATCGGTCAGCCGACCCGGCACAAGGTGATCAGCCGCCGGGTCGCTTACCACGGCACGTCGATGGGCGCGCTGTCGATCACCGGTGTGCCGGCGATCAAGTCCCAGTTCGAGCCGCTGGTGCCCAGCACGGTGCAGGTGCCCAACACCAACATCTACCGCGCGCCGGTGCACGGCGACGACCCCGAGGCGTTCGGCCGCTGGGCCGCCGACCAGATCGAGGAGGCGATCGTGCAGGCCGACCCGGCGACCGTCGCCGCGGTCTTCCTGGAGCCGGTGCAGAACTCCGGCGGCTGCTTCCCGCCGCCGCCCGGGTACTTCGAGCGGGTCCGCGAGATCTGCGACCGGCACGGGGTGCTGCTCGTCTCCGACGAGGTGATCTGCGCCTTCGGTCGGGTCGGCGAGTACTTCGGCGCCCAGCGGTTCGGCTACCTGCCCGACATGATCACCTTCGCCAAGGGGGCGACCTCGGGGTACGTCCCGCTGGGCGGGGTCATCGCGACCGACCGCCTGATGGAGCCGTTCCAGCGCAGGGGGGAGGCGTTCCTGCACGGCATCACGTTCGGCGGACACCCGGTGGCCGCGGCGGCCGCCCTGGCCAACCTCGACATCTTCGAGAGCGAGGGGCTGCTGGACAACGTGCGGCGCAACGCCCCGCTGTTCCGCGCGGCCCTGGAGCGGCTGCTCGACCTGCCGATCGTCGGGGACGTTCGCGGAGACGGCTACTTCTACGGCATCGAGCTGGTCAAGGACAAGGAGACCAAGGAGACCTTCTCCGGCGACGAGTCGACGCGGCTGCTGAAGGGCTACCTGTCGCCGGCGCTGTTCGACGCCGGGCTGATCTGCCGCGCCGACGACCGCGGCGACCCGGTCGTGCAGCTCTCCCCGCCGCTGATCTGCGGGCCGGAGCACTTCGATGAGATCGAGCAGATCCTGCGCAAGGTCCTCACCGAGGCCCACGACCGGCTCTGACGCCGACACCGGACGAGGGGTCGGGCCCGCTGCCGGGCCCGGCCCCTCCTGCGTCGCGGACCGGGCGCGTGAGGCCCCTTCCCGCTGCTCCACCGCCATTCCGGCATGGGAACACTCCCATTTCCCACCCGACTCGACAAAGCAATTTTTTCCGTGCTTTTATGAAGCGAGGCAACCCCGCGCAACGCGCGGATGAATGCCACCGAACGGACATTCCCCCAGATATCACGGTCACCTGCGACAAATCCCCCCACCTGCAGAAATCATGGCGTCATTTTGGGTGTGTCCTCCCGCATGAATCCCATTTGAGGTGTTCATATATGGACAGAGGCGGCGTTTCCCATGTCCACTGCATCCAGCCGGACATGCGCCACCTCCGGGAAAGTGGGAGGAAAATTGAAGCGACCCATCATCGGAATCACCGCAGCGGGCATCGCCTCAGCGGTCGTCGCTCTCGGAGCGCCCACCGCCCTGGCGAACGAGGAAGTCCCGATCCGCACCAAGGCGCCCACGCAGGACGCCAGGCAGGTGTCGGAGATCCTGCCCGACGTCACGGACCTGAGGACCGACGGCGCCGCGAAGCGAGCCCGGACTCCGTTCATGGCGGAGAACCCGCCCATCACCAACCCGCACCCGATCGTGCCGGAACCGCCGGACTGGGTGTTCGATCCGTTCCACCCGCCGTACGACGGGTACCACCCGCCGAAGCCACCCAAGCCGCCGAAACCGAAGCCACCCAAACCGCCGAAGCCCAAGCCACCGAAACCCGAACCGCCCAAGCCGGAACCGCCGAAGCCGGAACCGCCCAAGCCCAAGCCACCCAAGCCGGAACCGCCCAAGCCCAAGCCACCGAAGCCCGAGCCACCGAAACCGGAGCCGCCGAAGCCCGAGCCACCGAAACCCGAGCCGCCTGAGCGGCCCGAGCTGCCGGTGACCGGCGGGCCACTCGCCGGGCTGGCTCTGCTCGGCATGGTGTCCACGGCGCTGGGCGCCGGCCTGCTGCGGCTGGCCAAGCGCAACCGGCGGCGCGGACGCCACGAACGCTGACCTGACGCCGACGGCGGCAGAATCAGCGGCGGCATCGGCGTGATCGTCCGATCCGCGGACGCCGACACGGGGGCGAGGCGGGCACACCGCCTCGCCCCTGCTGTGCTCGCACACCAAATCCAGCGGTATAAGACGCCTCCGGCTGTGGGAACCTCTCATCCGCCACTCACCACAAATGCGGACATTCCATAGGAAATGCCGAATATCAGCGCCTCGGAAACACGGCCGACTCCACGACGACACACGGCGCGTATTGACCTTCGGACGATCGCGTATCTAAGTTCGACGCACGCACGACACCGACGCGCGTCCACAGCCACATCCGCCCCGGGCCGGCATCCCGCCCAGGACGGAAGAGCGCAATGGGGAGATGGCATGCCGCAGACCGTTCGCGCAGCAATCGTCCAGACCGAATGGACCGGCGACACCGCGTCCATGAACGACGCGCACGAGGCCTACGCCCGCGCCGCAGCCGACCAGGGCGCCGAGATCATCGGGTTCCAGGAGGTCTTCAACGCCCCGTACTTCTGCCAGGTACAGGACGAGGAGCACTACCGATGGGCCGAACCCGTCCCCGACGGCCCGACCATCACCCGCTTCCAGGCCCTGGCGAAAGAACTCGGCATGGTCATGGTGCTGCCCGTCTTCGAGGTCGAGGGCCCGGGCTTCTACTACAACACCGCCGCCGTCGTCGACGCCGACGGCGGCTACCTCGGCAAGTACCGAAAGCACCACATCCCCCAAGTGCGCGGATTCTGGGAGAAGTTCTACTTCCGGCCCGGCAACCTCGGCTGGCCCGTCTTCGACACCGCCGTCGGCCGCGTCGGCGTCTACATCTGCTACGACCGGCACTTCCCCGAGGGCTGGCGCGCCCTCGGCCTGGCCGGGGCACAGCTCGTCTACAACCCCTCGGCCACCCACCGCGGGCTCTCGGCCTACCTGTGGAAACTGGAGCAGCCGGCCGCCGCCGTCGCCAACGAGTACTTCGTCGCCGCCATCAACCGGGTCGGTGTGGAGGAGTACGGCGACAACGACTTCTACGGAACCAGCTACTTCGTCGACCCCCGCGGGCGGTTCGTCGGCGACCCCGCATCCGACACCAAGGCCGAACTCCTCGTCCGCGACCTCGACTTCGGCCTCATCGACGAGGTCCGCCACCAGTGGGCCTTCTACCGCGACCGGCGACCCGACGCCTACGACCTCCTCACCGACAGCTGACCGGACCACCACCCGCGGCCCAGGCGAACAAGGAGGCACACCCGCGATGAGCGACACCGGCCGAACCGTCATCCGCGGCGGACTCGTCATCAGCCCCACCGAGGAGATACGCGCCGACGTCCTCGTCGAGGGCGAGCGGATCACCGCGGTGGCCGCCACCGGCAGCACCGCCGCCGAGTCGTGGACCTCGGGCGACGCCCGCGTCATCGACGCCACCGGGCACTACGTCATCCCCGGCGGCATCGACGCCCACACCCACATGGAGTTCCCGTTCGGCGGGACGCAGTCCAGCGACACCTTCGAGACCGGGACCCGGGCCGCCGCCTGGGGCGGCACCACCACCATCATCGACTTCGCCGTGCAGTCCGTCGGCTCCTCACTGCGCGAGGGCCTGGACACCTGGCACGCCAAGGCCGACGGTGTCTGCGCCGTCGACTACGCGTTCCACACGATCGTCTCCGACGTCACCGACGACACCCTCAAGGAGATGGACGCACTCGTCGGCGAAGGCGTCACCTCGTTCAAGATGTTCATGGCCTACCCGGGCGTGTTCTACAGCGACGACGGCAAGATCCTGCGCGCCATGCAGCGCGCCGCCGACACCGGGGCGCTGACCATGATGCACGCCGAGAACGGCATCGCCATCGACGTGCTGGTCGAGCAGGCGCTCGCCGCCGGCAAGACCGACCCGCGCTACCACGGTGAGGTCCGCCGCGCGCTGCTGGAGTCCGAGGCCACCCACCGCGCCATCCAGCTCGCCCGCGTCGCCGGGGCGCCCCTCTACGTCGTGCACGTCTCGGCGTCCGAGGCCGTCGCCGAACTCGCCCAAGCCCGCGACATGGGGCTCAACGTCTTCGGCGAGACCTGCCCGCAGTACCTCTTCCTGTCCGTCGACAACCTCGCCGAACCCGACTTCGGCGGCGCGAAGTACGTGTGCTCCACCCCGCTGCGGCCCGTCGAACACCAGGCCGCCCTGTGGCGGGCCCTGCGCACCGACGACCTCTCGGTCGTCTCCACCGACCACTGCCCGTTCTGCTTCTCCGGGCAGAAGGAGCTCGGCCGCGGCAACTTCGCCAAGATCCCCAACGGGCTGCCCGGCGTGGAGAACCGCATGGACCTGCTCCACCAGGCGGTCGTCGACGGGCACATCTCGCGGCGCCGGTGGATCGAGATCGCCTGCGCCACCCCGGCGCGCATGTTCGGGCTCCACCCCCGCAAGGGGACCATCGCGCCGGGCGCCGACGCCGACATCGTCGTCTACGACCCGCAGACCCCGCACACCATCTCGGCCGCGACCCACCACATGAACGTGGACTACTCCGCCTACGAGGGCAGGCGGGTCACCGGGCGGCCGCGCACGGTGCTCTCCCGCGGCCGCGTGGTCATCGACGACGACGCCTACGTCGGCAGCCCCGGCCACGGGCGCTATATCGCGCGGTCCACCTGCGACTACCTCATCTGACCCCGACTCCTGACGCTTGGCTTCCGACGTCGACACACCGGGAGGGACCGTGGAATTCGGCCTCGTACTCCAGACCGACCCGCCGGCGGACACGCTGGTTCGGCGCATGCGGCGCGCCGAAGAGGTCGGGTTCGGCCACGGGTGGACCTTCGACTCCTGCGTGCTGTGGCAGGAGCCGTTCGTGATCTACAGCCGCATCCTGGACCACACCGCGCGGATGGCCGTCGGCCCGATGGTGACCAATCCGCACACCAGGACCTGGGAGGTGACCGCCTCCACGTTCGCCACGCTCAACGACATGTACGGCAACCGCACGGTCTGCGGCATCGGGCGCGGCGACTCGGCGATGCGGGTGGCCGGGCGCCCGCCGGCCACCCTGGCCCGGCTCAGCGAGGCCATGCGCGCCATCAAGGACCTGGCCGAGGGGCGCGAGGCCGAGGTGGACGGCGCGCCGATGCGGCTGCCGTGGGTACGCGGCGGACGGCTGCCGGTGTGGATGGGTGCCTACGGTCCCAAGGCGCTGGCACTGGTGGGGCGCCAGGCCGACGGGTTCATCCTGCAGCTGGCCGACCCCTACCTCACCGAGTGGATGGTCAAGGCGGTGCGCGAGGCCGCGCAGGAGGCCGGGCGCGACCCGGGCGAGGTCACCGTCTGCGTGGCGGCCCCGGCCTACGTCACCGACGGCAGCGCCGAACACCACGCGCACGCCCTGGAGGAGTGTCGCTGGTTCGGCGGCATGGTCGGCAACCACGTGGCCGACCTGGTCGCCCGCTACGGGGAGCACTCCGACCTGGTACCCGAGGCGCTGACCGCCTACATCAAGGAGCGCGAGGGCTACGACTACCGGCACCACGGGCGCAGCGGGAACCCCGATACGGCGTTCGTGCCCGACGAGATCGTGGAGCGGTTCTGCCTGATCGGCCCGGCCGAGGCGCACGTGGAGAAGCTGCGGCGGCTGCGTGCGCTGGGTGTGGACCAGTTCGCGGTCTACGCGATGCACGACGACATCGACGGCGTGATCGAGGCCTACGGCGACCGCGTCATCCCGGCGCTGTAGGGCCGCCCGCGAGCGGTCCCACCGGCTCGGGGCGGGTGCCGAACCCCGGCGCACGGCGCCCGCCCCGACGTTCCGCCCCGGCCCGACGATCGTCCCGCGCACCCCCGCTGACCTGGATAATAGAGACGAACAGGAGGAAGCGGGCGTTCGTTCGCCCGGTACTCCCGTTCGCCCCCTCCCTTTTCCCTCCCACCCCTGTGGTCCGCCGGTGCACAGCGTCGTGCCCGATTCCCACGTCCGACGCGAGGAAGAACGAGGCCGACCTTGAGCGACGCACCCGCGCCGAGACACCAGGTCACCCACCACCCCGACGGGCGGGTCTCCCTCTCCCCCGGCGCCGACCTGGGCGGCAGCCGTTACGTCAACGACGACCTGCGCCCGCTGTCCATGGAGCAGCGCAACTGGAGCACCTACGACTTCACCGCGCTGTGGGTGGGCATGGCCGTCAACATCCCCTCCTGGACCCTGGCCGGAGGCCTGGTCGCGCTCGGCATGGACTGGAAGCAGGCGGTGCTCACCATCGCCCTGGGCAACCTCATCGTGCTGGCGCCGATGGTGCTGACCGGGCACGCGGGCGCGAAGTACGGGATCCCGTTCCCGGTGTTCGCGCGGGCCGCGTTCGGGGTGCGCGGGGCCAACCTCCCGGCGCTGCTGCGCGGCGCGACGGCGTGCGGGTGGTTCGGGATCCAGACCTGGATCGGCGGGCAGGGCATCTTCTTCCTGACCGGCCGACTGATCGGGCCGGAGTGGAGCGAGGCGGCGCCGGTGGGCGGCGAGCCGTGGACGATGTGGCTGTCGTTCCTGCTGTTCTGGGCGTTGCAAGTCGCCATCATCTCCTGGGGCATGGAGGCGGTGCGGCGACTGCAGGACTGGGCCGCACCGTTCATGCTCCTCGGCGGGGTGGTGCTGCTGGTGTGGATGGCGCGCCAGGCGGGCGGGCTCGGCCCGATGCTCTCCCAGCCCTCGGAACTGGGGTGGGGGCCGGAGTTCTGGGTGGTGTTCTTTCCCGCGCTGATGGGGATGATCGGGTTCTGGTCGACTCTGTCCCTCAACATTTCGGACTTCACCCGGTTCAGTGGCAGCCAGAAGGCGCAGCTGCGGGGGCAGTCGTTGGGGCTGCCGACGACCATGACGGCGTTCGCGCTGCTGTCCGTGCTCGTCACCTCGGGCTCGCAGGCGGTCTACGGCGAGCCGATCTGGGACCCGGTGCAGCTGGCGGCGCGGATGGACAGCACGGTCGGAGTGATCTTCGCGCTGATCGTGGTGCTGATGGCGACGATCTCCACCAACATCGCCGCCAACCTCGTCGGTCCGGCCTACGACCTGTCCAACCTGGCACCGCGGCTGATCGGCTTCCGCACCGGGGCGATGATCACGTGCGTGGTCAGCGTCCTCATCTTCCCGTGGAAGCTGATCGAGAGCCCGAGCGTGTACATCTTCACGTGGCTGGGGACCGTGGGCGGGCTGCTGGGCACGGTCGCCGGCATCCTCATCGCCGACTACTGGCTCCTGCGGCGCAGCCGACTGCGGCTCGACGCGCTCTACCTGCGCGGCGCCGACTACTGGTACAGCGGCGGCTGGAACCGGCGTGCCCTGGCGGCGTTCGCGGTCGGCGGCGTCCTGGCGATCGGCGGCTCCTACTCCGAACCGGGAAGCGGCCCCTTCCCGGCGGACGGACTGATCCCCCTCCTCCAGCCGCTGGCCGACTACAGCTGGGCCGTGGGCTTCCTCACGGCGTTCGCGCTGCACGCGCTCCTGCACCGGCTCTTCCCCCCGGATCGCACCCCTCGGCCCGAGAGCATCACCGCTGGCGGGGAAGCCGCTGCGGCGGTGGGCCGGTCTCACCCTCACTCCGGGAGCGGGGAACCCCCGCGCTGAGCGGGCCGGAGCCCGGTGAACGCCTTTCCAGCCATCCCCGTAGGAGGGTCCGCTCCCGAGGCCCGAGGATCCGCCGAGCATCGCGCATGGCGGCCCCCGGTTCGGCCTCGGGGTCGATCAGAACGAGCACGCGGGCAGTACTGCGCACGACGCTGAGTCGCGCCGACATACCGCTGATCACGCGGACCTCCAGGTCCTCGCCGATCGAAATCGTCTCGGGGCAGTCTGCCGCCGTCAAAGTCATGCTCCCTCTACAGGTTGGGCGATCACGGACGCGCCGAGCGACAGACGCATCACCCGTAGATGATCACTGAATGCGACGGATTTGCAAGTCCCGCTGCCTATTCGAACTTCTTTTCGATCATGACGAACGCCATGTCTGGCGCGGTTTCGGCTGGTCACTTCCACTTCTTTGGGTGTGACCGTATGTGGCCACCACGCTGTGTAAACCCCGTCAGTCGCGCCAGATGACCACGGCCATGTCCATCAGCTGGTTGAGCTCCCGCTCGATCTGCTCGCGCGAGCGCTGGTCGCGCACCACCTGCGAGACGGTGACCGGGTTTCCCCTGATCATGCGCGTGAGGTGGTAGACCGGATATCCGTCCTGGATGGTCCAGGAGAGCCCCTCCTCGGTCGGAACGGACGATCCGGAGTGGTCGACCTGGGCCGCCGCGACTTCGGGCTCCCCCCCGTCGAGGACCGCCCGCACCGAACCGGGCGCCCATCCCAGCGTCTCTTCCAGACGGCGGATGGTGAGGTCCCGCGGGAAGCTGCGCCCGCGGCGAATATCACGCAGCGCCTGCTCCGAGGTGCCGGCCCGGACCGCGACGTCCTTCCAACGCAGACCCAGCTCCAGGCGGCGGTCGTCCATGGCCTGATCGAGCAGGTCGTACCTGGGGCCGGCGGGGGGCGGGGTGTGCTGAGCCATGACCCAATGTTAGGCCAAACTTCGGCTAGCTAGGACCAAGTTTGGCCAAACTTGGCTGAATCACCCCCCGCGACAGCGCCCCCACCCGATGTGGACCCCGACACCCGAGCGACCCCAATCACCGCAAACTTGCGCCAATTGGCCTTTGTCTGACGCAAAACTTTTGCTAACTTTGTCCTCATGCTCACTCATCGCATCGACCGGAACGCCCTGCGCCGCACCCGCGAACGCAAGGGCTACAGCGTCCCCGACCTGGCACGGCGCGTCGGCGCCAGCGCCCAGCACCTCTACCGCATCGAATGGGGGCAGCGGCAGCCCTCACCCCGCCTGTACCGGGCACTGACCGAGGCCCTGGAGGCCGACGAGGGCGACCTGCTCGTCCCCGAACCCCCGCAGCCCCCCGGCTGACCGCCACTCCACCGAACACCCGACACCCCTCTCTTCAACGAAGGACACCCACGTGACGTCACCGCACACCCCTGACGACCGCGCTCCCTCCCCTGACACCACCGACGACGGCCTCCGCTGCGAGGTCCCCGACTGCGACGACCCACTCACCGACGACGCGCCCGTCTGCGCCGGGTGCGGCTACACCCTCGCCATCGCGCTCCACGCACTGCACGGCGGCCCTCGGGGCAACGGCCAGGGCCTGGACACCGAGCTCGAACTCGCCGCCGCGCGGCAGAGCCGCACCGGCGAGAGCAACATGGGGCGCCGCTCGGCCGAAACCGCGGTGGCCTTCGACGAGCGGGCGAGTGAAACCGTCGCCGTCGTGCGCAACACGCTGTCGACGTGGGTGCGGCTGGTCCACGGCGAGGTGGGCGGACGCCTTCCGGACGACACCTTGGGCGATATGGCGCGCTGGCTGGAGCGCTTCATCGGCTGGATCCGCCGCTCCGACTTCGGCGGCGAGTGCGTCGACGAGATCGTCGCCGCGGTGCGCCTCGCCGAGCGCACGGTCGACCGGCCCGAGCAGAAGGTCTTCGCCGGAGAATGCCGCCGCTGCGGGGCACCCTGCTACGCCCGGCCCGAATCCCAGCGGGCGCGGTGCGGCAGCTGCGGCGCGGAGCACGGGGTGCGCGCCGAACGGGAACGCATCCTGCGCGATGCCGCCGACCGCCTGGTCACCGCCGCCGACGCGGCACGCGCCCTGCGGGCCGTGGGCTACGAGATCACCGACGCCATGGTCCGCGGCTACGCCCGGCGCGGCCACATCCGGTCCGAGGAAACCGGAAGCGCCGGCCGCCCCCTCTACCGGCTCGGCGACGTCCTCGACATCGCCCTGCCCGACTCCGCAGCGTGAATTCGAACATGACCGACTCGTGAAAATCTTCACTTTGCGTGACGGACGCGCAGGAAGGGTGTTCGGTTGTCACACCGTCCGACTGTGGCCATTTGTGGCTTTTGTGGACTCATGACCGCTTTTTCGGTCGTAGGTTCGTTCGAGTTCTTACCAACTCAACGAAGCAGCAGGAGTCCCCCGTGCACGGACAGCACATGCCCCCCGAACCGAAGAAGCGCAACCCCTGGCTCTGGGGCTGCCTCGGCTGCGGAGGAGCGATCCTGGTCATCCTCCTCCTCGGAGCCGGCTGCATGGTGATCGTCGGAAACTCCGCCGAGGAGGTCCTGAAGGAGAACTCCTCGGGCTCCGGTTCGACCACCGACGGCGCGAGCGAGGACAGCCCGGTGAAGATCGAAGCCGAGGCGACCGAATTCACCCCGGGCGTCCTGCACAACGGCGGGGACTACACCAGCGTGAAGATCACCGTCACCAACGACAGCGACGGAAACGTCGAAGTGAATCCCCTCTTCTTCTCCATCACCGACACCGACGGCACCAAGCACGACGCCGCCAAGGGCCTCGGTGAGGACGACAACGAGATCGGCTCCGTCACCCTCGCCCCCGGCGAAAACGTCTCCGGCGTCGTCACCGGCGAAGGCTCCTTCACCCCGGCCAGCGTCACCTTCGACATCCCCCTGGGCGAGACCATCAAGGTCGACGTCAAATAGCCCACGAACGAAGAACGCCCCGGCCCGCGAATTCCCGGCCCTCGCGCGTGCGCGACCGGCCGCCGGCCGCGAGCGGTTCCGCCGGACGCTCGGCTGCGTCATCCCAGCCGAGCGTCTTTCGCTGTAGGGAGATGCTCCCGGCGGCGAATCCCCCAGGCCTTCGCTCGTGCACCCCTGGCAGGTCGGTTCCCCGCAAGTGAAAACGTGAGCGACCTGCGAAATCATTCACTCGACGTGAGCGATGCGCAGCAACCCCGCCCGATTGCCATGCCGTCCACATCTGGCCATTTGCACGGTTCGCGCGTTTTTCACCTTTTGCCCCATTGTAGATTTCCTCAGGCCCCTACTGATTCACCACACGCATCAGGAGTCCCTCGTGTACGGCCAGCAGATGCCCCCGCCGCCTCCGCCGCCGCCTCCGCCGCCCCAGAAGACGTCCAACCCCTGGCTCTGGGGCTGCCTCGGCTGCGGAGGAGCGGCCCTGGTCATCCTCCTCCTCGGCGTCGGATGCCTGGCGATCATCGGCAACTCCGCCGAAGAAGCCCTCAAGGAGACCAAGGAGAACTCCTCGACCTCCCTCTCCGACAGCGACACCGCGGACGCCGGCGACAAGCCCGGCACCGAAGAGGCGGCCGAGGACAGCGAGGTGAAGCTCGAAGCCGAACGGACGGACTTCACCCCCAGCGCGCTGCACACCGGTGGAGACTTCACGAGCGTGAAGGTCACCGTCACCAACGACAGCGACGAGAACGTCGACGTCAACCCGTTCTACTTCTCCATCACCGACACCGACGGCACCAAGCGCGACGCTTCCAAGGGAATCATCGAAGAGGCCAACTCCATCGACACCGTCACCCTCGCCCCGGGCGAGAACGTCACCGGCGCCATCACCGCGGAGGGCTCCTTCACCCCCGCCAGTGTCACCCTCGACGTCCTCCTCGGCATCACCGTCAAGGCCGACGTCCAGTAACCCCGACATGAGAATCCGCCCCCGGCCCTGAAGGGCCGGGGGCGGTGTGGGTCAAGCCGTGTCATCGGCCACGACGCGTGTCGGTGCCTAGCGGGTCGGATGGGCGGCGGGACGCCGCGCGCTACCCTTTCCCGAGGCGACCCGGCGACGGCTCGGGCGGCACTGGGATCACATCTCCCCCTGGCTACTCCCCCGTCGGACGGACACGAAGCCGTCCAGACGCTTGTGAACATAGGCCGCGACCGCATACCCGGCCCCGGCCAGGGCAGTGGTCATGACCGTTTCCAGCGTGAGCGCATCCGCGGGACCCGTGAGCTGGGACACGGCCGCACCAGCACCGGTCAGAGCGACCACTACGAGTGCCTGTACCGACGAACGGAGCGCAACGCGCCGCGCATCGCCCCGGTAGCCGACTGTGGACATGAAAATCCCCCTTCCAATCGAAAAAAGGCCTCGCCATATGGCGAGGCCTGCATAAATAGGCGGCCTTCGGGCGCAAGAATCTCAACTACGATAGTTTCACACCGAGACCCCGGAAGGCTGTGGACTCTCCCAAGAGAACCAAACCGTCCGGAATTTTTTATCCATTCAACACCTTTCACTCCAACGGAAAATCCGAGTGCCCACATAAATGATGGCCACCGCAATCCCGGTCATGGACAGCGCAAGCCTACTCCAAATGTACCGTCGTCGTCATAGTAGAATTCTTCGCCCTCTTCGTACTCTTCCTCGTCGGCAGGATCGTCCTCTTCCATCGGGGGGAACGACTCGCTGGGGGATACAGCCAATCCTCGGACCTTTCGTCTCTTCGAGATGTCGCGCGCTGAAACGAGCCGGAGGGAACATGAAAAAACACCGGCGCATCTGCACCGGCGCCCACCGCGGGTGGAGTCCTCAGCCTTCGGATGAACCGACGCCCGAGATCACCCTTAATACGTGACCATATTCACCTATTGGCGTCCTTCACCCTAGTGTGCCTGCGTGACCGTCTTAGTCAGCGGGCGTGGCCAGAGTCGGCCACGCGAGGTGGGAATACACTTCCCGCAGGCACACCGCAGAGTGGACTCTCTCGACTTCATCTGGCCGAATGGAGATCCTGCCGGCAGTACCAGTGGGGCCGACGACGTTCTACGTGACAGGTGCCGCCCAGGCAGCCTCCCAGGTCTTCTTGCCGATGAGGCCGTCAGTCGACAGACCCTTCTCCCGCTGGAACCGGCGGGTGACACGTTCCGTCTGCGGGCCGTAGAGGCCGTCGGCTGCGATGTTCCAACCGCGCTGGCGCATGCGATGCTGCCACCGGCGAAGATCCGATCGGTGCGAGTAGTAGCCCGAGACCATCCAGGTCGGACCGGTCCGCCGACCGAACGCCCACCGCGCCGGAAGCGGAAACGGGGGCGCCTTCTCCGCACTGGGACGTTTCTCGGAGGCGGGTGCGGTCGGTGCCCCGTCCACCGGCATTCCCGACTTCACCCAAGCGTAGAGATCGTCACCTGGGCACGACGTGCTGTTGATGTCGCGGTGCCCGCGCATCCGCAGTCTGCGCCCAACCCGACGGCACGCCTCCTCATACAGCGCACGGATACTCCGTTTGGCCGCGTCGGTCGCATCCCCGTCGCGACCGATGAAGCAGACCCCGATTCCTTGCACGTTGCGCGGCGCGGCATGGGCGCCGGCCACGTTCCACCCACGTCCCTCGTAGACGACGCCTGACCGGTCAACGAGGAAGTTGTAGCCGATGTCGGCCCAGCCGTTGGAGTCCATGTGAAAGTTCTGGATCTGACGAGGCGTCTGCGTCGTCGGCCCCTGCGAATAGTGCACGGTGAATTCGACACGGCGCGCACGAGAGACCCCCTGGCGATTCCTAGGCGACCGCGCCCCCCATGACGAGCGCGACCGAATGTAAACCATGCGAAACCCCTTTCCTCTCACTCACGCAAGAGGGGCCTGGCGCACGCGCCAGGCCCCGAGTTAGAAAACCTCCCGATTATTCAGCCGGGAGTATAACGGATGACGAGGGATTCACTCCGAGAAGAAGTAGCCAGGGACGCGCCCGCGCGCCTTCGCATACTTGGTCACCACGACCGGGGTCGCGTCGTTCAGGACGGAACAGAAGGCGATCATAGCGCGGTCGATATGTTCGTCAGTAAAGTATTGAGTGGCATTGCCGCGCCCTTCAACGTTGACCATGATCCCGCTCATGTACGGATCGTTCGGGTGCGGATTGTACGGATCACCACTATCCCGATCACCGAACTCCAGAAGGTAGTAGGGATACCCGAGGTTCTCGTACTTGTAACTCATGCACTTCATCCTTTCTTATTCTTACTTGTTGACTGAAGGTCCAGGGCCATGCGAGACTTCCAGCAATTCCCCGTTCCTTCAACGCATCTGCGGCACAGGTTCCGCAGATGCGGGTCTATCCCAGCACAGCGGTGAGGACCGCCCCACCAGCAGCTACAGCCGCGGAAAGAGCGGACGCCGAGAGTGCGTAACGCCGCCTGTCGAGCACATCGACACAGGCCTCGATTTCCGTTACGCGGCGCTCCATCCCTTCAAGCCGGATGCTCATCGAGGCCAGAGTTCCTGAGATCTGGCGGACCTCGCCATAGACATCGGTGATCGTGACCATCGCGTACGGTCGTTCACCGGTCATTGAGCTGCTTGGGCCTCCGGTACTCTTCCCGCCCCATGGCTGTACAGAACCGCGACATTGAGTCCCGATGAGCCGTCGTCATGGGTCGTCGCGACGAGCTCTACGAGGAGAGGGCCGGAGTAGTCCAGAAACCGTGTGCCATCGATGTCGAACCGCACGGTGCGTCCCGTTACGGGGCCGCCCGCAGCGACGCGGCGCACGCCGGCGCTGTGAGCGGTTCCGTCCTTATGCACCACGAGTTCGAGCGTCGCATCCTTGGGTGTCGCCCACGCGAGAAACGCGAAGCTGACCGCGGTGTGCTGGAAGACCGCCCAGCACTCCAGGACGCTCTGCCTGCCGCCGCCGAACGCGTAGGCGTCCCAGCGCACGCGGCCCTCGTTCATGGTGACCCAGTGTGCTGCGACGGGCATGACCGGACGCGCCAACCCCACACCCTCAGGCCCCTCGGCCACCACCGCGTTACCCACCTGGTCACGCAGAGCCCACTGCCCCGCCTCACCCTCAGCGGCCCGCAGATCCAACACCGCCGAACCATCCCTCGGACGCCCCAGCCACAACCGCGCACCACCGCCCTCATCGTCACTGCCAACATGCAGCATCCGATCCTGCTCACGACGGCCCGCAACCTGCAGACTCCCACCACCCCCGACCAAAATCCCCGCAGCACGCACAGCAGCGAAACGCACCCGCGACTGCGCGGCGGTCCGCGCGGTCCTGAGCCGCTTCTGCAGACCCGACCACGCGCTCGACCAGTCGGGGGGATACGCGGGGATCGGCATCACACCACCCCCTGCGGGGGTTCCGGGGCCCGGCCGCCGCCTTCGTTGTAGAAGGGGGTGGCGTTCAGCGCCATGTCGCCGGACAGGCAGCGCCCCTCCAGCTCGACGAGAACGGGGCCGTTCCGGCCGAGATAAGGCGTTCCATCGATGACGAACCGCTCTGTCACGGCGTTCTCCATCCCGACCGTCCTCGGGATGTCGCGTTCACCGACCACGGTGCCATCGACCCGGAACCTGATCTTCCCTCTCCCGCTGAGACCGAAGGCCTTGAAGTAGAAGGTGACCGCTGTGTGCTGGAACACCGCCCAGGCGAGCATCATCCGCTGCCATGACTGGCTCGACGTACTCGGCCAAAACTGGGCGCTCGACGCGATCCACTGGGTGGCGACGGGCATGACCGGACGCGCCAACCCCACACCCTCAGGCCCCTCGGCCACCACCGCGTTACCCACCTGGTCACGCAGAGCCCACTGCCCCGCCTCACCCTCAGCGGCCCGCAGATCCAACACCGCCGAACCATCCCTCGGACGCCCCAGCCACAACCGCGCACCACCGCCCTCATCGTCACTGCCAACATGCAGCATCCGATCCTGCTCACGACGGCCCGCAACCTGCAGACTCCCACCACCCCCGACCAAAATCCCCGCAGCACGCACAGCAGCGAAACGCACCCGCGACTGCGCAGCGGTGTAGGCGGTGCGGGCCTTGCGCTGGAGCTCGTTCCACCTACTGGACCAGTCGGGGGGGTATGCCGGCGCCATCACGCCACCTCCTTTCCGGCTATGTCCTTGGGATGTCCCCGCCCGGACTCGTACTCCTCCACCGACCCTTCGGTCGGCTCCTCGAAGATCAGGCTCGCCTGCTCCTGGCCGTTGGATCGCGATACCGGGGTCACCTCGACCCCGATCACCCGCCACGACTTGGAGAACGTTGGGCGCCCTCCCGTCAGGGGGAACCAGTCGTTCACGAGGGTGAGCCGGGCACGGTCACCGAGGTTGTTCGGTGTGAACGATGTGGACTCCCCCAGGCGGACCGTGACCTGGGGAAAGCGGACCGCGCCGGAGCTGCGGCGAGCCCACCACCGGGCGTAGTCGTCCAGGACATCGGTGTCGGTGACACTCTGGTAATCGACCGTCCGCTCCAGCAGCGGCCACCCGGCCTCTCGGTACCGGGGGTCCTCCCACTGGCGCGACAGCGATGGTTCGGAATCCTCGCTGAGGTCGTCATTGGGCGTATCCCCACGCGCCCGCCAGGACGTCGCGACATCCCCTGCGTCGGCCGGATAGGACCAGGACAGGACGTCGCCGGGCTGCGCCCAGATGTGGTCGGTCACGTCCTGGCCCATACGCTGCGCCACGGTGAACTCGCGCACCCGGCGGCCGCCTTCGGGATAGGTCCGGATCATCCACTCCGGACCGTCGATAACGCTGGACAGCTCCTCCAGCCGCTCCCCATAGGTAGCGGCCTCCGAGGATCGGTACCGGCGGTTCCGCGTGACGGCGGAGAAGTCCTCGCCGCCGAGGCGCAGGCCGATCGGACGGTCCAGCTCCATGTGGGCGACCAGCCCGCGTGCGATATCGAGCTGGTCGGCTCGCCGGAATTCCAGGTCCTCGCGGATCTCCCGGTGGTACAGGTAGCTCTCCAGAGAGGCGCCGCTGATGTCGACGGTGACCCGGCCACGGTCGTCGCTCTTGGGTTCGGCCGACCAGATCAGGTAGCTCCCCCAGATCTCGGGGCCCCGCCATACGTGCACGACAGTGCGGCCGGGGCCCGCGGAGAGGTCGTCGTCATAACGGCCGACGACCTTGGCGACCTGTTCGGCGATGGTGGGATTAGTGATCGGAATCGATCCGGAAAACGCACCCGGCTGACAGATGCGCCGGTCGAATTTGACATCATCTAGATCAAGTTCGACGATCGTTCGATCGCTCAGCAAGTCACAGAATTGATAGCGATATCGAACCATCACGTGGTCCTTTCGATCGCCAACCAGTCCACACCGGTGGAGGTCCCAGAGTGACGAGCGAGGTTGATCGTGAATCCGTCGACCGAGGCGCTCGTGTACGCGGCCTCCATTACCAGGCCAGGGCCCGAGGTCCGAGCCGTCAGCAGGATGCTGGGTGTAGATCTAAAGTATCCACGAGGAAATGCGACGCGAGCTGAACCACGGTAATAGAAATCGCTGTAGATCCTATCCCAGACGTAGTCATTCTCTGACGTCTTCAGGTCGACCATCTGACTTCCGGCCAACATACGGGGGACGCCGATCGGTTCGTATCGCCGGTCGAGCCTCTCCTCGATCACACTGTCCGCCGCAGCGCCCACCACCGGGCGCCAGACTCCCCCCGACCGGAGGTAGATATCGCCGTTCTCCAGAACGTGCACGAGGGTCCCGTCCTGGAGCATCGGCAGCCGCTCGCGCGACGCCATGTCGGGGACCGTGATGACACCGCCGGCCGACGCAGTGTAGATGCGCCGGTCCTGCACGGCCGAACCCCACGGAACTCCACCTGTTCCCTCGCTCGCTCCCTGCGGAACGGTCACCTCGAAAAGTGGGAGGTAAGAGTCGTCGACGCCCGGGCGGACGATGCGCACCTCCGCTGTGGCGCGACCGGAATCGTCATAGACGTCATCACGAACGACAACTCCGATGAGGTCGGTGCGCGACCCTGTCCCCAGGCCGTCGTCGAGGGTGATGCTCACCTCTTCACTGCTGACCACCAGATAGGAACCTTGCAGCGGGGACGACCCGCCCGACACCACACCGGTGAAAGGACGGACGGTCGCGGTCATTCCCTCTCCGGAGATCGACGCGACGCCCGACGAGTAGAAGAGGCCACCCCGGCGATCGAGGGGCCAATCACCGTCGACCCCGCCGAGTAGCGAACCTACGAGCAGCCGGTGGTCCTCCGCTGTTGTGGTACCGGATGCGAGCGCAAGCGTACGAATGGTCATCTTCTCTCTCCTCTACAGATAGGTGTCGTGCCACCGAACGTGAACCGAGGCTCCCGGCCCCGCGGACACCGTCCGGAATCGGATGGTCGACTTTCCGGGTGCGACGGTCCAGCCTTCGGGGGGAACCGAACTCGCCGTAAGGGTGTAGAACCGGTCCGCTCCGTTCAGTCGAACCGTCCCGGAATCGCAGTCGACACTGAGCGTGTCGGTCTCCGCGAGGGCCAGATCGAATTCAAGTGAGCGGCCGGTCTCTTGATCGACGACGCGCGGCCGGTCGCAGGGGCCTGTGAACGTCAGGACAGGATGAGACGGGGTGTCTCCGTTGTTGCGGATGGTGCCGAGCCCTCCCGTGGCGGGCTCCCCGTACTCCAGTGGATAGCCGATCGGGTAGTCGAGCCCGTCCTCCGGCCGCTGCGGCGAAAGGATGGTGGTCGAACGCTCGTCCCCGTAGCGACGCGGGTCCGGGCAGGCCCACTGGATCGACACCGTCGGCCGCCCGGCTTGGTAGCCCGTACCACCGGGAATCGATCGAGCGGTCACCTGCCCGTAGGCGGTGAGCGCCCTCCCGCCGAGACGAATCGTCAGGGACCGCTGTCGGGCGTCATCGGACAGTGCGGTCGATCGCCGGACCACGGCCACATAGGGGTCGACCCCGCGCACTCCACCGTCGCCGGCCACGAGCACTCCCGTGGCGGTGACGATCCGCTGCTGGGCGAGACCTCGCCCTGCCCACGCCCCGTGTCGCGAGGGTCGAACGACGTTTCCGCTGTCGATGCCGGGCAGGTCGTCCCAGCCCTCGATCTCGGTGAGGGCCAGTCTCCGGCCGTCGAACAGCAGCGCGCCATCCCACCGGATCTGGCCTTCTGCGAGGTCTGACATCACATTCCTCTCGATCGCGCGAGGAACATCAGCCGTTCCCCGATCTCGTGCGGCGACATGCGCTCGGTCGTTTCGAATCGCTCGATGTTCACGGCGGGGCCGCCCGAGGCCAGCCCTTGGGACGCTGCCTGGGTGCGGGCGTGCCGCACCACTTCGGGCGACGGGGGGACCGGAACGTCCAGGCCGTGGGCGATGTCGTCGGTGATCCCACCGAGCCGGCCGCGAAGACGCGGAACACGGTCGTCGATGCCGCCCATCAAGCCGTCCATGATCATGCGGCCGTTGGGGGTCAGCAGCCGCATGTCGACGCGGCGCGGCCCCTTCCAGTCGGGAATCATTCCGGTGATGTCGCCCAGCATGCTCTTGAGGCTGTTCCACATCGACTTGATGCCGTCGATCAGCCCGCTGATGATGTTCTTTCCGGCGTCCAGCAGGAACGTCTTGGCGTCGGAGAAGGCGCCCTTGACCTTGCCGGGGATGCCGGTCACGAAGTCCATGAGGGCGCTGATCTTCTCGGAGACGCCGTCCCTCATACGCTGGAACGCCGCGATCGCGAGGTCGCGGGCCTTGCCGAACGCGGAGGTGACCGTGTCCCGAACGCCCGCGACGATCCCGGACACCCGGTCCCGGATCGCGGAAAAGAGGGCCAGTGCCTTGTCCCGGAAGCCGGTGACGGCGGCGACCACCCAGTTCACGGCGGACGCGAAGGTCTCCTTGATGAACTCCCACGCGGAGGAGAACACCGACTTGATGGTCTCCCACGCGCCGACCAGGAACTCCTGGATTCTGGCCAGGGCGGCGAAGAACGTCGCCTTGATGACCTCCCATCCGGCGGTCAGGAAGTCCTGGACGGCCGTGACACCGGCGACGAAGGTCGCCTTGATCGACTCCCAGATGCCGGTCAGGAACTCCACGATCGCGGTACCCCCGGCGATGAAGGTTTCCTTGATGGACTCCCAGGCCCCCACCAGGAACTCCTGGATTCCGGTGACCGCTGCGGTGAAGGTCTCGGTGATGGAGTCCCAGATCTCGCCGGCCTTCTCCACGAGTGCGTCCCAGGCCGCAGGCAGGGTCTCGGTGAAGAAGGAGGCCAGCTCACCGGCGATCTCCAGCACCTTGTCGATGGCGGCGTGGACGATATCGCGGAACGTCTCGCTCTGGGTGTAGGCGAGGACGAGGGCCGAGACGATGAGCAGAATCGGGTTGGCCCGCATCGCCATGTTGAGGCCCCGCTGCGCGACCGTGGCGATCTTCGTCGCTTTGGTGTAGTTCCCCAGCGCACCGCCCATACGCGACATCGCTCCGCTGGACGACCCGGCCTCCTTGCCGATCCCGCGCAGCTTGGTCGTGAAGTCGCCCAGCTTCTCGTTGGCACCGGTGAAGCGCTTCTGAACACCGCTGGAGAAGAGGTCGAAGGTCTTCTCCGCCAGGATTCGACCGGCCTGCGCGCCGGCCTCGGGCAGGACCTCGGTCAGGACACCCCCGACCTCACCGCCCACCGCCTGCACGATGGGCGGCATCCCCTGAAGACCGGACTCGATCGCCGCGTTGGCCTTGGTCGCGAGGTTCTCGCCGAGTTGTCGGCCGGCGTCCTCGCCACCCTGGGCGATGGCGGGCTTGAGGACCTTCTGCGCCCTGCTCCCGACGCGTTCCATGATCCCGGGGACGGCGTCCAGGCCATCCGCGAGCCGCGTCGTGGTACCGGATACGAGTTTGTCGCCCAGCTTCCTACCGTTGATCTCACCGAGCTTCGAGAGCCCGGTGGACAGCATGCCGTCGATCTTGTCGGGCATCGAGCTGAGGGCATCCGGTGCCTTGCTCAACCCCGTAACCAGCTTTTCGGCGCCCGCAGCAAGCTTCGTCCCGATCTCCTCTCCACTCACTTCGGAGATCTGCTGGAGCCGGGAGATCATTCCTTCGGCTGCCGACACCGCGCCGTCGAACGCCGCAGGTAGTCGCTGGAGGCCGACCTCCACTGCCGAGTTCATCTGGTCGGCGACCTTCGCACCGATCGCTTCCCCGACGCTCACCTGCGCGCTGTTCGCGAACGTTTCGAACGCGTTCAGCATGCTCCGCGCGGCCTGTTTGCCGATCTCTTCGAAATCCACTGACAGGTCCGCACTTACAGCTACCGCCACGACTCACTCCTTTCCTTGAATCCATCCATTTATTTCGACTCCGACCCCCATGCACACAACTCATCAACGAAACTGGAAATCACGAATTCATGAAAACGGACCAGAAATTTCCCACACTGAGAAGAAAAATTCACGGAAGGCCGCAGCCCCGGAAAGACAGAGCCGTGACCGAAGCCGACTCAGGTTCCGCGAATGAAAAAAGCCCGGCTTGCCGCCGGGCTTCGGATACACCTGTGGTGCTGCGAAATATCGTGCCAAATCGGAGTCGCGAGCGCAACCCTCAGCGAGGAATAAATTCAGCGGCGAGCAGGACCGCATGCAGGGGCCGGACCGCCTGAGCCTCCGCAGGGAAGCAGCCCATCCTCGACTTCACCGAGGAGCATACTTCGCCTCTTCTTGTCCTATTATCGGTCGATCGGAAAAGCCATAGAGCCGACCGTAGGCGTGCGATCAATGTCGCCTACCGGCCTCGCACGGCCGCAGGGCAGGATTCGGGCTCCCCACCCGAAGGCGGAGAGCCCTGGTCTCACAGCTCCCAGGGGGCGACGCACGGGAAGTACGCCTCCAGGAAATCCGTCACCATCGATTCCAGATTCGGTCCGTCAATGTGCCGAGAGTCGACATCGTTCACGCAGAAGAAGTCGAACTTTCGGGTGGCGCCAAGCTTGGCGAGCTTATCCCCGGCGTCCGGCTTGCCGACGTCGATGTAACGGAAGGTGAAACCACCACGAACAGCCCGTCCCGTCATCAGGGCATGGTGGTGACTCGATGAGATCGGAGGGATGTCAGTGATCGACCTGAAGCGGGATCGCATGGTGCGGTCGAAGTCGGCGGGGAACCTCTCCTCCAGCTCATGCAGCAACGTTCGCACCTGCGGATGCGGTGTGTGCATGAACTTGTTGGTGGTGAACCGCCCGTACGCGCCCTTCAACAACCGCCGAACGTTCTTGCCAGCGGAGTTGGGCGCAGGGTTCTCAAAGTGGGGGTCGCCGAGTCCGATCTTCAGCGGAGACATCGGAACCCGCATGATCCCGCTCCCCTGAAAGAAGTGCTGCGGCGTCACCGGCCGCCCCACGAACACATCATCGTTGAAGTACAGATAGTGCTCCGACAGCCCCGGAATGTGGTGCAGCCGCGTCTCGATCGCATGCGAGTTGAACACCGGCAGCACACCCTCAGGGAAGATCTCCCGATGGTCCACGACCCGCACACCCGGAACCGACGTATCCAGCCACCGCGGCACCTGCCCGTCCGTCACCACATAGATATTCCGCACGAACGGCGCATACATCCACACCGAACGCAGCGAATACCTCAGCTCGTCATGGCTCGTATACCTCGACTCACCGAACTCGCGATCGGCGATATCGATTTCGGTTTCACCGATGTACTTCGTGCGTTTCTCGCGCATGGCGGGCTCGTCACCATCGACCCACGTATAGACCACATCGATCGGAAAATCGACGTCGTCCACGGTCAACTCGGTGAACGGCTGGAACGTCGCCACGTCACGCTCCCGGACCCGCACCCAGGCCGGCTTCTGCTCGCTGGGCGGAACCACATCGGAGACCCGGTTGCGGCGCGGTGCCACCAGGGCCTCGGAGAACACCTCCTCGGCGGCTTGGAGCTGCAACTCGGCGAGCCGCTGCTGCCCGTCTGCGCCGGCCAGCACCGCGGCTCCGTCCCGCCAGAACTCCACGTCACACGCGAGGTCCGCACCCGCGACGACCTGCCCGGCAGGACCCAGCAGCACCTCCCCGACACGCACCACCGCCGCATCACGCACTGCCTTGGGCAGGCCGCCATCGGCGAAGAGCGCCGCGTGGATCAGCCGGTCGGCACCCCGTGGGCGGCCGATGAACGCACCGCTGTCGGCGTGGCGTTCCTCCATCGCTGCCAGCAGCCGGTCCCGGTCCGCCATGTTCACACCGACGGTGTGCCGGACCCGGCTGGTGCCCGGGACCAGGAAGTAGGAGATGCCGACCGCGTCGCAGGCATCGACCACCAGCCCAAGGTTTCGGGCAGCGGCCTCGGCCGCGGTGAAACGCTCGACGACCCGGCCGCACACGACCTGATCACCCAGCGACACCTCGCGCAAGGCCGGGTCACCCGAGAACAGCGCCTGCCGACGAGCAGACGCACGCATACGCCATGCACGCTCGACAAGCGCACGCTTTTTCCTGCCTACGGCGTGACGCAGGCCCTTGACCGAATCTTTCACTGTGGGGGTCCGTCCTCGATACGGCCGTTGACCGGACGTCGGTCCAGGCGACCATGACTCAGTGCCACGCACTGAGCCGTCCAGGTGTGGGGGGCAACAGCCGGAGAGACACTAACAAATGTTGCTTTATCAGGACACTTTGCCTCCAAGCCGGATTAACCTCGCATAACGAAATTGCATCATAAAGAACTACGACCCCATGGGGCCCGTGTGAACCAGTGCACATCCAGCTCCACTCGACGCACCCGAACGCGTAAAGTGGCGACACCCGGGAACGACTTCGCGACTTTCCGCTCTCCCGTCAATCGGAATCCGCAGAACAGCAGGTGAGATCAGCCGCCCACCCTTGCAATGCACGAAACGTCCCGTATGTGGGGTAGCCTTGCCTGCGCTGCTGTACGAACAGCGCGTTTCCCCCTAATCCAGGCGGCGGCATCATGGGCTCCTACCTCCGTGCCGAACAACCCGGATCCACGTCCCCCGCGCCCCGCACATGAGGCGCTCCTGTTCACACGCCCCAGTGGGCGAGGGAGGCATAACTCCACCATGGGCCTGCAAGCCAAGCGTTCCCACTTGAAGCGTGCGCTTGTCGAGCGTGCATGGCGTATGCGTGCGTCTGCTCGTCGGCAGGCGCTGTTCTCGGGTGACCCGGCCTTGCGCGAGGTGTCGCTGGGTGATCAGGTCGTGTGCGGCCGGGTCGTCGAGCGTTTCACCGCGGCCGAGGCCGCTGCCCGAAACCTTGGGCTGGTGGTCGATGCCTGCGACGCGGTCGGCATCTCCTACTTCCTGGTCCCGGGCACCAGCCGGGTCCGGCACACCGTCGGTGTGAACATGGCGGACCGGGACCGGCTGCTGGCAGCGATGGAGGAACGCCACGCCGACAGCGGTGCGTTCATCGGCCGCCCACGGGGTGCCGACCGGCTGATCCACGCGGCGCTCTTCGCCGATGGCGGCCTGCCCAAGGCAGTGCGTGATGCGGCGGTGGTGCGTGTCGGGGAGGTGCTGCTGGGTCCTGCCGGGCAGGTCGTCGCGGGTGCGGACCTCGCGTGTGACGTGGAGTTCTGGCGGGACGGAGCCGCGGTGCTGGCCGGCGCAGACGGGCAGCAGCGGCTCGCCGAGTTGCAGCTCCAAGCCGCCGAGGAGGTGTTCTCCGAGGCCCTGGTGGCACCGCGCCGCAACCGGGTCTCCGATGTGGTTCCGCCCAGCGAGCAGAAGCCGGCCTGGGTGCGGGTCCGGGAGCGTGACGTGGCGACGTTCCAGCCGTTCACCGAGTTGACCGTGGACGACGTCGATTTTCCGATCGATGTGGTCTATACGTGGGTCGATGGTGACGAGCCCGCCATGCGCGAGAAACGCAACCGATACCGCACGGGTGGCGAACTCGCCGAGATCCTCGACAAAGAGACCAACGAATCCCGGTACACCAGCCATGACGAGCTGAGGTATTCGCTGCGTTCGGTGTGGATGTATGCGCCGTTCGTGCGGAATATCTATGTGGTGACGGACGGGCAGGTGCCGCGGTGGCTGGATACGTCGGTTCCGGGTGTGCGGGTCGTGGACCATCGGGAGATCTTCCCTGAGGGTGTGCTGCCGGTGTTCAACTCGCATGCGATCGAGACGCGGCTGCACCACATTCCGGGGCTGTCGGAGCACTATCTGTACTTCAACGATGATGTGTTCGTGGGGCGGCCGGTGACGCCGCAGCACTTCTTTCAGGGGAGCGGGATCATGCGGGTTCCGATGTCTCCGCTGAAGATCGGACTCGGCGACGCGCATTCCCGGGAGACCGCGACGAACGCTGCCAGCAAGAACGTTCGGCGGTTGTTGAAGGGCGAGTACGGGCGGTTCACCACCAACAACTTCATGCACACACCGCTACCGCAGCGGCAGTCCTACTTGCATGAGCTGGAGGAGAGGTTCCCCGCCGACTTCGACCGCACCATGCGGTCGCGTTTCCGGTCCCCTGAAGACATCGCGGTCACGGCCCCTCTGCACTACAACCACGCGCTGATGGCCGGGTACGGGATGCGCGGCTCCTTCAAGTTCCGCTATGTGAACATCAGCCGGGACGACGCGGAGTCCCGCCTCACCGACCTCACGAAGAACCGGCGGTTCGACTTCTTCTGTGTCAACGACGTCGACGTCCCGCAGGATATGCGCGAGAGCGTACACAAGCGGATCGGCGACTTCCTCGACGAGTACTTCCCATTCCCGTCACCGTTCGAGCGCGACTCCGCCTGATCGACACGGCTGCCGGTAGCGGCAAGGCGGTCCCTACGACGGTAGGGGCCGCCTTTCGTTCACCTCCCTCCCCCGGCCTTCAGCACCAAGGCGTCACCTACCGCGCGTTCCCCGGATGATGCGTTGCCCACCAGGGCAACGCGGCCGCCGCCGACCATCGTCGTCGAACCGCCTCCGTCCAGCGCGACGGCGTCGCGCGCGCCCAGCTTCCGCATGGTCGCCGCCACCTCGTGCAGCCCCAATCCGTCACTCACTCCGGGCTGGCGGCCGGCGGCGGCCAGCAGCAGAATCCGGCTCCGGCCGTCGACCCCCATCGACGTGCGGGGGTGCCGCCTCACCGCCCACGTGTAGCCGAATGACCGGTCGTTCTTCCGTATCAGGCCGTCGCCTTGCAGGTCGACCTCAACCTCGCCGTTGCGGACCAGCCACGGTCCCCCGTTGACGATCCCGGCCCGGGGACCGGCGCGGACCACCCGTCCACGCGTATCCCGGATGCGTTGGGTCATGCGCAGTTCGGCACCTCGTTGGGCATGTTCCGCCAGCCAGTCGGCCCCCTCACCGATCCCCTGGATCGTGGAGCCGTCCGGCGGCACGTCTCCTCCCGGTACGCGCTCGCCTACCAC
Source organism: Nocardiopsis mwathae (assembly GCF_014201195.1). Taxonomy (NCBI): domain Bacteria; kingdom Bacillati; phylum Actinomycetota; class Actinomycetes; order Streptosporangiales; family Nocardiopsidaceae; genus Nocardiopsis; species Nocardiopsis mwathae. The sequence goes on from NZ_JACHDS010000001.1 coordinate 4,339,756, forward strand.
CTTGTCGTCTTTGTCCAAGACCACCTCGTGGCCGTCGATATCGGGAGTCTCGACCCCCAGCGCCGGAGTGAACAGGACGAGCTCGTCGGAGTCGGTGCAGGTGAAGTCGTGCTTGGGACGTTCGGTCGGGATGTCTCCGCCGACACCTCCGCAATTGCGGATCTTCCCGGGAACACGGTTGATCCCATCGATCTCCCGTTCCGCGGACGCAGCCGCCACCGTCAGTTCGGTCACCAGCTCCACGAAGAGGGGATCGAGGCCGTCACCTTCCAGGACGACCGCGACCCGACCGTTGGTGGCCTCCGAAGCGAGCTCGCCGGCGTAAAAGCCGATCCCGGCCGGAGTTCCCGGAATACCGTCACGCCCGGAGGTGACGAAGAATCCCCCGTTGACCGCGGCCACCGCGCCAGCGTTCTCCGCCATCGATGCCACCGTTTCTCGCTCGCCGAGGGCCGAGCCGTAATCGGGGGTGAGTTTTCCCTCGGTCTGCTTCGGATCGATGACGATCAGGGCGGCCTGTACCCTCCGCCGATGTTCGTGCGGATCTACGCCGGTCCATTCCACGACCACGTCGAGCCCTGCGGAGGACAGAACGTCGGCGTCCGGTTGCGCGGCGTCCTGGGTCTCGTACCGATCGTCAAGCCGGACTATCCATCCGGCTTTCCCGCCCGAGGTGATGACTCCCTCCGGCCACAGCGCTGCCTCGGCCGATGCGCTGAAGCCCAGGGCCTTGAGCTGTCGGATCGCGGCTAGCGCGTCCTCATGGGAGCCGAGGACCTGTGGACGCTCGTAGCCGCGGTGCCGGAGGGTCACAGCCCAGTCGGCTGAACCATCGGCGAGGAGTCCCTCATAGAGGCGAACCCCGGGCGCCAGTTCACTGACGTCCGGGGTTCCAACGAAGACCGAGTTGATGTTGTCGTCACTCCCGCTCACGGATTCGCGGGCGGTGAGGACGACGAGCGCCACGGCCACCACCATGGCGATGGCAAGAAAGGGGATGAGTCCACTTCTCCACTGCCACAGGGCGCTTATCACCCGAAAATTCTAACGAGCCTCCGAGTGAGCCTCGTCGCCGGCACGTTCAGCCGCAATGGCGTTGACCTTGCCGCGGACGCAGAACCAGCCGACGACCAGTGCGGCGGCGATGACCGGGATGGACAGCACCGTGATCCGCCCGGCGGGTTCGTCGAACCACATCAGGATCAGGACCGCGGCGAAGAACGCGAGGGTGATGATCTGCGTCCAGGGCGACCAGGGCAGCCGGTAGGAAGGGCGTTCGAGCAGGCCCTGTTCGGTGCGGTGCCAGAAGAGGAGGTGGCTCAGCAGGATCATGCCCCAGGTGCCGATGATGCCGATCGCCGCGAAGTTCAGCACGATCTCGAAGGCCTGGGAGGGCACCAGGTAGTTCAGGCCGACGCCGAGCGCGTAGACGGCGCACGTCATCAGGATCCCGCCGTAGGGGACCTGGCTCCTGCTCATGACGCCGGTGAAGCCCGGTGCGGAGCCCGACATCGCCATCGAGCGCAGGATGCGGCCGGTGGAGTACAGCCCGGAGTTGAGGCTGGACATGGCCGCGGTCAGCACGACGAGGTTCATCACGTCGCCCGCCGCCGGGACGCCGAGCTCGGTCATGACCGTCACGAACGGGCTCGTGCCGGCCTCGTAGACGCCGAAGGGCAGCAGCATGGCCAGCAGCAGCACCGAGCCGACGTAGAAGATGCCGATCCGCCACATGATCGAGTTGATCGCCTTGGGCATGATCTTCTCGGGCTCGGCGGTCTCCCCCGCCGTGACACCGACCAGCTCGACCGACGCGTAGGCGAAGACGATGCCCTGGACGACCAGCACGACCGGGAGCAGCCCGTTGGGGAAGAAGCCGCCGTTCTCGACGAGCAGGTGCGGGCCGCTCTCGTAGCCGCCCACCTGGTGGCCGGTCACCAGCAGGCCGATGCCGATCAGCATGAACAGGACGAGTGCGGCGACCTTGATGATCGCGAACCAGAACTCCAGCTCGCCGAAGAACTTCACCGAGATCAGGTTGACGAGCAGCACGACCGAGAGTGCGGCCAGCGCCATCATCCACTGCGGGATGTCGCTGAACATGCTCCAGTAGTGCGTGTACATCGCGACGGCCGTGATGTCGGCGATACCGGTCGTGCCCCAGTTGAGGAAGTAGAGCCAGCCGCCCACGTAGGCGCCCTTCTCCCCCATGAACTCGCGCGAGTAGGAGACGAAGGATCCCGATGAGGGCCGGTGCAGGATGAGCTCGCCCAGCGCGCGGACCACGAAGAAGGCGAAGACACCGCAGACCGCGTAGACGAGCGCGAGCGCGGGGCCGGCGTCATGGAGCCGTCCGCCGGCTCCGAGGAAGAGCCCCGTGCCGATGGCGCCGCCGATGGCGATCATGTTGATGTGGCGGGCCTTCAGCGTCTTGCTGTACCCGGCGTCTCCGGCGTCGACGTGCTTGCCTGTCGATCGCTCGGGGTCGCGCTCCAGAGTCTCTTCGCTCATGGATCCCCCGCTTCTCTGCTCCGTTGCAGTCGGGCCGATCGGCCCAAGGAGCGAGCGTAACGCAGGTCACCCAGTGACCCTGACAACCAGTCATCCCATAATTTCCGGTTAACTCTGTGGGAAAACCGACGGTGTCGAGCCTGCGGCGGCGTCACCCGGCCGCAAGATTTCCGCCTGGCCGGGCCCTGCGCCCCGACAGCGCCGCTTCCCGGCCGCCGTGCCGCTTCCCTGACCGGAGCGGCGTGAGCCGGGGAAGCGGCACGGGGACCCGTCGTCGACGGCGGTCGCGCCCGGCCTCGTCAGCTGAGCACGGCGGTCAGGACCGCCGCGACCGCGGCGACGAGAGCGGAGAGGGTGGAGATCGGTAGCGCATAGCGCCACCGGTCGGTGGCGTCCGCCCTTTGCTCCAGGTCGGCCACCCGCCGCTCCATGGCGGCCAGCTGGGTGCCGATCGCGGACAGCTGCCCGGACATGGCCCGGACCTCCGCGAACACATCGGCCACCGTCACCACCGCGTACGGTTTCTCATCACTCAAGTGGGAACTCCTTCTTCCTCTCCTTCTCGTTCGCCGACCCCAACCTTCGATGTGGGGGTCAGGGCGGTCGCCCTGCGAAACCCCGACCCGGAGGGCGGGCCCGGCTGCTATCCCGCTCCTCTCAGCAGCCGGTGCCCGAGGAGTCACCGGGGACCGGCCTGCTCCTCCGGTGCGGAAGCGCCCAGCGCGTGCCGTCGCTTTTCGGCGCGGCGCTGGGCCTCGGCCAGGCGGGCCCTCTTCTCGTCTTCCGCGCGTTTGATGCGCGGGTCGGCGGGGTGGGCCTGGCCGGTCATGGCGTGGACGAGGTCGGCCTGGAGGTAGTGGCCGAGCGTCCAGCCGTCCCCGCCCAGGGCGCGGAAGGTCGCCGACTCCGGAGGGAGGTGGCGGACCAGCACCGCCAGGCGGCGCAGGGTCATCCGGCCCCTCCACAGGTCGGCGAGCTCGATCCGGTAGTAGCGTGCGAGGTCGGCCTCCACCGCGTCCGGATGGTTCCGGACCAGGCGGAGGAGGCGCGCTATTCCCCCGCGTTGTCGAAGCCGTAGGCGGTGGCGATCTGTTCGGCCAGCTTGTTCAGGTCGCTGAGCGTCGCGCCCGTCGCCTTGAGCCGCTGCCACTGCTCGGCGCCGAGCAGGCTGCGGACCGCGGAGACCACCTTGCCCTCCTCGAAGGCCTCCATGGTCTCCAGCGACCAGTCCTCGGAGGAGGGCGGGAGCAGGTACTCCTCGCCGGCCAGGGTGAGGCGCTTGTGCTCGGCGGACTTCACCGCCTCGGCCTGGATCGCGGGGGCGGCGCTGCCGGTGGTGCCGGTGTGGGTCTCGGTCATGGCGCGGTTCCTTCCTGAAGCCATACATCGGAGTGGATATCGTCGGGCGATCGGTCGGTCGCCCGGCGGGTGCGCGGTTCGTTGTGCGGGGTTGGGACCGGGCCGGGGTGAACCGCGCGAACCTCCCGGCCCGATCCGGTCAGTGGCGGACGGCCTGCTCCGCAGGCCGATCCGGCTGAGGACGGTCGGCCCGCGCCGGGTCGGGCCGGGCCGTCGGGTGGTGGGTGGATTTACTCGGTCGCCGAGGTCGCCTCGCCCTTGTAGGTGTGGAAGAGCGTGGCCTTGCCGTCGGCGTCCGCGTCGGTCGGGTAGATCGCCACGGTGATCTCGCGCTTGGCGAGCTCGGCGGCGTTCTCGGTGGCCTCGCCACGCTCGGCGACCATCGCGTAGTTGGCCGAGATGGTGCGCTTGATGGTGTTTCCGGTCCGGGTCTCGAAGGCGATCTTGAACTTCGCCTGCAGGTCCGGGACGTTGATCGCGCCGGCGTAGCCGCCGTCGCCGTCGAAGCTGACGTCGTGGCCCGGGTACATCAGGTCGTAGACGACCTTGTTGTCCTCGAAGGGCAGGAACTTCCGGGTCAGCTTGAAGTTGTTCTGCGTGCTCGCGACCAGGACGCCGCCCCAGGCGTAGAGGTCCTCGGACTCGACCTCGATGGCCTCGGTGAAGCCCTCCTCGCCGTCGAGCAGGCCGACCTGCTCCCATTCCGGGCCGAACGGCTCGCCGCCCCGCGGAACGGACGCGTCCAGCGGCGCGATATAGACGTCGGCGAAAGCCCAGACGGAGGCGTTCTTTGCATTACCCATGGATGGATTTCCCTTTCATTCGATGGTGTCCCGCGGCCGCGGAACGGATTGCGACGACCGGTGGCCCGGTCAGCCGGGGCGCTGGGTGACCAGCACGGTGAAGGAGGCGAACGGCTCGGGGACGTCGGGGTCGTATCCGGCGATGACGCCGTCGACCTGCCGGACGGCGACCACGTCGCGGTCCCCGACGTGCTCCATCAGGGCCGCGTGCGCCAGGTGGGCGAGCGTCTTGGCGCTGTCACGGTCGTCGGCCCAGGAGGTGACCCGCACGACCGCGTTCTGGGTGATGGGGTGGTTACCCGCTACCTCTTCGCAGCGGACGGACAGCCGCGGGTCGTCACCGGCCGACCGCTCGGTGAACGACTCGGCCACCACAGCGGTCGACCGCCATTCCACGGGAAAGTCCGGAACCCGCGATTCGAGGTACTCGACGACGAGCCCCTCGACGTCGGCAAAAGGCTGGATGATCACAATGAGGTTCTCGCTTCGGATGATGGAGATAACGCCGGGCGCACGCGGAGCTCCGCGCACGGACGCCGGGCGCGAAAACAAATAGAAGATGGCAAAGAAAAACGCCCGGCGTTCGACCGGGCGTTGGACACACGTGTGGTGCTGCGAAATATCGTGCACTAGTCGGACCGGGGGCGCAAGCGCACCTCCGCATCCCCGCGAATCACAAGAAATCGCTGGTCAGAGCGGCCACCATGACACGTTGGGGTGATTCTTGGGCTAGCTCAGGGTCAGCATTGGCGCGGCGAGGGCGCAGAAAGCGACCGTGAATGGTCTGACCTTTTCGCCGTGGGAAACAGCGTTGGCGCCACCCCGGTCCGGGGTGGCGCCAGCGGTTTCGTTCCTACGCCGGGAGGCCGCGGTCCTATTCGCCCTTCCAGACCGGGGGGCGGCGTTCGGCGAAGGCTGCCGCGCCCTCCATGGCGTCGTGGCTGGTGAAGACCGGGCCGATGAACTCGTCCTGCCGGGACCACATGGTGTCGGTCGTCCAGTCGGCCGAGGCGGTGATGACCTGCTTGGAGACCGCCACCGCCATCGGGGCGTTGGCGGCGATCCGGGCCGCGAGCTCCCGGGCGCCCGCCAGGGCGCCGCCGCTGGGGGTGACCTGGTTGACCAGGCCGAGGTCGGCCAGGCGCGGGGCCTGGACCTTGTCGCCGGTCAGGGCGAGTTCCATGGCGAGGTTGCGCGGGATGCGGTGCTGCAGGCGCAGCAGTCCGCCGCCGCCCGCGACCATGCCGCGTTTGACCTCGGGGATGCCGAACGTGGCGTCCTCCGCCGCGACGACGAGGTCGCACGCGAGTACGGCCTCGAAGCCCCCGGCCAGGGCGTAGCCCTCGACCGCGGCGATCAGCGGCTTCCTGGGGCCGCGCTGGGTGAACCCGGCGAAGCCGCGGCCCTCCACGATCGGAACCTCGCCCTGCATGAACGCCTTGAGGTCCATGCCCGCGCAGAAGGTCCCGCCGGCGCCGGTGATGATGCCGACCACCAGGTCCTTGCGGGCGTCGAGGTCGTCCAGCGCCTCGGCGATCCCGTTGGCCACCGCCGCGTTCACGGCGTTCTTGGCCTGGGGCCGGTCGATGGTGATGACGGCGACGCCGTCCTCGGCCGTGTACAGCACCTCGTCGCTCATGGCAGTGCTCGCCTCTCCTTATTTCGGCTGCATGCGCAGGCCGCCGTCGATGCGGACGACCTCGGCGTTGATGTAGCTGATCTCGATCAGCGAGCGGACCAGCCTGCCGAACTCGGCTGCGGTGCCCAGGCGCTTGGGGAAGGGCACCGGCGCGGCCAGGCGCTCCTTGAAGGCGTCGGACTCCGGGCCCTGGCCGTAGATGGGCGTGTCGAGGATGCCCGGGGCCACGGTGTTGACGCGGACGCCGATGGCGGCGAGGTCGCGGGCGGCCGGGACGGTCATGCCGATGATGCCGCCCTTGGAGGAGGAGTAGGCGATCTGCCCGATCTGCCCCTCGATTCCGGCCAGGGAGGCGGTGTTGATGATGGCGCCGCGCTCGCCGTCGGAGTTGATCGGCTCGGTCTTCGCCATGGCGGCGGCCGCGAGCCGCACCACGTTGAAGGTGCCGATCAGGTTGACGTCGATGACCTTCTTGTAACTCGCGAGGTCGTGCGGCTGCCCCTCGCGGTCGACGGTGCGGGTCGCCCAGCCGATGCCGGCACACGAGACGGCCACGCGCAGCGGCTTCCCGGTGTCGACGGCGGCCTGTACGGCCGCGGCGACCTGGTCCTCATCGGACACGTCGGTGGCGGCGAACACGCCGCCGACCTCCTTGGCGAGCGCCTCGCCGCGTTCGGCGTTGAGGTCGGCGATGACGACGGTCGCACCGGCCGCGGCCAGTTCCTTGACGGTGGCTTCGCCCAGTCCGCTCGCGCCGCCGGACACGAGGGCGGCAACTCCATTCAGCTCCATGCGCGGCACTCTACAGACTCACCGCCGCAAAAACTAGAACGAGGTTCGGTTTTGTTTCTCCGAACCAGCGAAGAAGCACGCCACGAGGGTGAACGGCGCCCTCGTGGCGTGCCCGGGGACGCGCCGACCTCCCGTGCCCGAGGAGGCCATGGCCGACGGCGCGGCCCCTCGGTGGCCTCAGGCGTAGAAGTCCGGGCGGTCCTTCAGCCCGGTGGCGACGATCCTCCCGGTATGCAGCGCCTCGACGTTGGCGTCGCAGATCACCGCCGCGGCGTAGCCGTCCCACGAGCTCGGCCCGGCGGCCGTGTCCGCCGCGACCGCGTCCACCCACTCCTGGATCTCCACGTCGTAGGCGGCGGCGAAGCGGTCCTTCCAGTCCTGGAGGACCGCGCTGCCCTGCCGACCCGCGGTACGCACCACCGGACCCGACGGGTCGGGCAGCCGCACGGTGCCCGTCTCGCCGACGGCCTCGCACTGGATGTCGTAGCCGTACTGGCAGTTCACGAACACCTCGACGTCCACGCGCGCGCCGCCGGCCGTCTCGAACAGCATTATCTGCGGGTCCTGCAGGTGCTCGAACCGGTGCCGGGTGCGGCGCGGCGTGAGGACCTGCGCCGAGACGATCTCGTCGTCCAGCAGCCAGCGCACCGTGTCGATCTCGTGCACCGCGGTGTCGTGCGTGGCCATCTCCGAGTGGTACCGCTCGGGGACCGCGGGGTTGCGGTGCACGCAGTGCACCATCAGCGGGTCGCCGATCTCCCCGCTGTCGATGACCTCCTTCATCGCGCGGTATCCGGCGTCGTAGCGGCGCATGAAGCCGACCTGGACGAGGCGCCGTCCGTGCGCGGTCTCGGCGTCGATGATCCGCAGGCAGTCCTCGGCGGTGGTGGCCAGCGGCTTCTCGCAGAACACCGGCTTGCCCGCCGCGATCGCGCCGAGCACCGACTCGGCGTGCGCCGGCCCCCAGGAGGTGACCAGCACCGCGTCGACATCCGCGGCACCGATCACCTCCTGTCCGGTGTCCAGTGCCCGTGCGCCCGCACCCGCGGCGACCACCGCGGCGCGGTCGGCGTCGATGTCGGTCACCGCGGTGACGCGGGCGCCGGTCACGACCGTGGAGAGCCTGCGGATGTGATCGGCCCCGATCATGCCGGCTCCGATGACGCCGACGTTGACGGTCATTTTCCAGTCCTTTCCCGGTGAGAGTGCGGCGGTGGCGCTCAGTCGCCCGACCGCGGCTCGGCCCTTCCCGCCGGCGCGCTCCAGGCCTCCTCCGCGGCCACCGCCTCCGCCGCGTCGATCGCCGCGGTGACGTCGGCCGACATCCCGCCGATCTCGCCGGCCGACACCCCGTGCAGCGGCGCGACCTCGGGCGCCGCTCCGCGCTTGAGCTCGTGCTGCAGCGCGTCGAGCTCGGCGCCACCGGCCATGTGGTGGGTGAGGTCGTCCAGGGTGAGTTCGGATCGGGGCGCGTCGAGCTCCATCCGGCCGAGCTTCAGCACGGCGAAGTGGTCACCGACCATGAACGCGTGGTGCGGGTTGTGGGTGATGAAGATGACGCCCAGCCCGGCGTCGCGGGCGGCGTTGATGTACTTCAGCACCACCCCCGACTGCTTGACGCCGAGCGCCGCCGTGGGCTCGTCGAGGATGAGGACGCGGGCGCCGAAGTAGACGGCGCGGGCGATCGCCACGACCTGCTTCTGGCCGCCCGACAGGTTGCTGATGGGCGCGTCGATGTCGGGCAGGTCGATGCCCATCTTCTTGAGCTCTTCGTCGGCGATGCGGCGCATCTTGTCGACTTCGAGCATCCTGAACGGGCCGAACCCGGTGCGCAGCTCGGAACCGAGGAAGAAGTTGCGCCACACCGGCATCAGCGTCACCATCGCCAGGTCCTGGTAGACGGTGGCGATCCCGCGGTCCAGGGCTTCGCGCGGCGAGGAGAAGTGCACCGGCTCGCCGTCGACCAGGTACTCGCCCGAGGTGGGCGCGTGCAGGCCGGCGATGATCTTGATCAGGGTGGACTTCCCGGCGCCGTTGTCGCCGAGGATGCAGGTGACCTCCCCGGCACCGACCTTGAGGTCGATGCCGGACAGTGCCTTGATGTTGCCGAAGGTCTTGCCGACGCCCTTCAGCTGCAGGACGGGCGCGGGTGCCTCACCCCGGTGCCGGGGCGACGGCGCGGCCGCGCCCGGGTCCGGGTCCGGGTCGGTGGGTTCGGCGGTCTTGGTCATCGTGTTCACCTCGTATCACCTCTTCGACGTCTGGTTGCGGACCCACATGTTGACGACGACGGCCAGCAGCAGCATCGCTCCGACGAAGAACATGATCCAGTTGTTGTCCCAGCCGGCGTAGACGATGCCCTGCTTGGTCATGCCGTAGATGAGGGCGCCGATGACCGCGCCGATGACGGTTCCGTACCCGCCGGTGAGCAGGCACCCGCCGACGACGGCGGCCATGATGTACAGCAGCTCGTTGCCGACGCCCTCGCCGGACTGCTGCACGCCGGACGCCATGAGCAGGTGCATCCCGCTGAACCAGGCGAAGAACCCGACGGTCATGAACAGGCCGATCTTGACCCGTGCCACCGGGACACCGACGGCGCGGGCGCTCTCGGCGTTGCCGCCGACCGCGTAGATCCAGTTGCCGACCTTGGTGCGCATCAGCACCCAGGTGGCCAGTGCGGCGAACAGCAGCCACCACAGCACGGTGATGCGGACGCTGACGCCCAGGCCCGGGATGGGAACGGAGGACGAGAAGACCATCTGCGCGGAGGCGAACCCGTCCATGTTGCGGATGCTGTCGGTGGACACCTTGCCGGTGATCAGCTTGGTCACGGCGATGTTGAGGCCCTGCAGCATCAGGAACATCGACAGCGTGACCAGGAAGCTGGGGAGTTTGGTGCGCACCAGGATCAGCCCGTTGATGAACCCGATGGTCAGGGCGAGCGCCAGCGCGAGGCCGGCGCCCACCCACACGTTGAGGTTCAGCTGGAAGCTGAGGATGGCGGCGGTCAGCGACGCGGTGATGACCGCGACGCCGGCCGACAGGTCGAACTCGCCGCCGATCATCAGCAGCGCGACGCCCACGGCCATGATCCCGATGATCGAGCTGGCATACAGCACCGTCATGAGCGACGACGCCTGCCGGAACGGCTCGGCCACGGAGAAGAAGACGGCGAAGACGACGATCGCGCCCAGCAGCGACCCCATTTCGGGGCGGCTCATGAAGCGCCGCAGGAAGGAGCGCTGGCCGACGCGGAGCGTCTTCTCCGACGCCTCCGGCGCGGGTGGCTCCTTGAGGGTGAGTGTGTGGCTCATGGTCGAGGTCACCGGGTGCCCTTCTCGGCGAACACCTTGATCTGGTCGATGTTGCTCTGGTCGATGAAGCTGGGACCGGTCAGCACGGGCTTGCCGCCGCCGGAGACGTTGCCGTTGGCGTTGTACAGCCACAGGCCGTCGACGGCCAGGTAGCCCTGCAGGTAGGGCTGCTGGTCCACGGCCCATTGCACGTGGCCGTCCTCGATGGCGCCGACCAGGTCCTCGTTGGTGTCGAACGTCGCGACCTTGGCGTCGCTGCCGGCGTCGTCGACCGCGTCCAGCGCGCCCATGGCGTAGGGGGCGCCGAGGGTGACGACGTAGTCGACGTCCTTGTCCTCCTGCAGCTTGGAGGTGATGGACGACTTCACGTCGGGCATGCTCGCGCCGTCGACGTACAGCGTGTCGGTGTCGCCGTCGAACGTGTCGGCGAGCGAGGAGCAGCGGGTCTCCAGCCCGACGTGGCCCTGCTCGTGGATGACGCAGAGCGCCTTCTGCGCCTGGACCTCGGTGAGCTTCTCGCCGAACGCCTCCCCGGCCACCGACTCGTCGGTCCCGAAGTACTGGGTGAGTCCGGCCTCCTCCCACTGCTCGATGCCGGAGTTGAGGCCGACGACCGGGATCCCGGCCTCGACGGCCTTGTCGATCGCCCCCTGCAGCGCGTCGGGCTTGGCCAGGGTGACCGCGATGCCGTCGACCTTCTTGTCGATGGCGGTCTGGATCAGCGTGGCCTGCTTCGCGGCCTCCGGGTCGGAGGAGTACTCCAGGTTGACGTTGCTCTTGGCCGCCGCGGCCTCGGCACCGGCACGCACCTTGTCCCAGAAGGAGTCTCCGGGGACCTCGTGGGTGATCATCGCGATGGTCAGCTCAGGCGTATCGAGCTCGGCGGCGGTGTCCTGCCTGCCGCCCTCGGAGCTGCAGGCCGAGGCGACCATGACCAGGCTGGCGGCGCCGGCGAGGGCGATGGTGAGTTTGCGGATGTGGTTCATGACGGAACCTCTCAGGAGGGTGGTGCGGGGTGAATCTGCGGGAATGCCTTCCGAGGTCGCGGTGGGGTGGTACGACTTGCGGGGAATCCGGGCCGACGGCGGGCTCGTGGCCGCCGGGGGATGTGCGGCCCGGGTTCAGCGGTGGTGCTCAGACGAGGTTCAGCTCATGAGTCACGCCTTCTGGTAGCGGGCGCCGAGCCCGCAGCTGTTGAGGTACTTGCGGGTGCGGATGGCGATGGGCATCGGCACGTCCGGCTCGCACGGGTAGAGGTCCTGCTCGACGATGACGAAGACGCGGGCGTCGACCTCCTTGAGGGCGTCGATGACGGCGTCCGGGGCGGGTTCGCCCGCGGGTGGTTCGACGCACACGCCGCGCTTGACGGCCTCGCCGAAGGACAGGTTCTCCTCGTTGACCTGCCGGATGATCTCCGGGTCCATCTGCTTGATGTGCACGTAGCCGACCCGCTCGGAGTAGCGGCGGATCAGGCCGACCGCGTCACCGCCCCCGTAGGCGACGTGCCCGGTGTCCAGGCACAGGGAGACGAGGTCGGAATCGGTGCCGTCGAGGAACCGCTCGATCTCGGGCTGGGTCTGGATGTGGGAGTCGGCGTGCGAGTGGAGGCAGAGCCGGACGTCGTAGTCGTTGAGGAGGATCCTGCCGAGCTCGTCGGCGCCCTTGTTCAGCGCCGCCCACTGCTCGTCGGTGAGCGTCGGCGACTCCGAGTACTCCCCGGTCTTCTCGTCGCGGAACATCGTCGGGATGAAGACGAGGTGGTGGGCGCCCACGGCGGCGGTCAGCTCGGCGACCTTGCGGACGGTGGAGAGCATCTCGTCCCACTTCTCCGGCCGATGCAGGGAGCCGAAGACGGTGCCGCCGGAGACCTTGAGGCCGCGGCGGCCGACCTCGTCGGCGAGCTGCCCGGGGTCGGTGGGCAGGTAGCCGTAGGGGCCGAGTTCGAGCCACTCGTAGCCGGATTCGGCGAGCTCGTCGAGGAACCGGTTCCACGGCGTCTGGTGCTCGTCCTCGGGGAACCACACCCCCCAGGAGTCGGGGGCGGAACCCAGGACCAGCTTCTGGCTCATCGCGGTCATGTCGTCGGCCTTTCGTGTGCGGTGCGGCTGTCCGGCGGCGGGCTAGCCGTGGGTGGGGAAGTCGAACGCGGCCTCGACGGACCGGGAGACGTGTGGCCAGCGGCTGGTGACGACCTTGGCCCGGGTGTAGAAGTGGACGCCCTCGGGGCCGTGGATGTGGTTGTCGCCGAACAGCGAGTCCTTCCAGCCGCCGAAGGAGTAGTGCGACATGGGCACCGGGATGGGCACGTTGACGCCGATCATCCCGACGTGTACGCCGCGCTGGAAGCGGCGGGCGGACTCGCCGTCACCGGTGAAGATCGCGGTTCCGTTGCCGTACGGGTTGGCGTTGATCAGCTCGATGGCCTCGTCGAGGTCGGCGGCGCGGACCACCACCAGCAGCGGGCCGAAGACCTCGTCGGTGTAGACGTCCATGTCCCGGGTGACCCGGTCCAGCAGGGTCGGACCGACGAAGAAGCCGCCCTCGTGCCCCTCGACCGTCAGGTCGCGGCCGTCGACCACGGCCACGGCGCCCTGCTCGACGCCGGAGGCGACGTAGGAGGCGACGCGGTCGCGGGCCTGAGCGGTGATGACCGGCCCCATGTCGTTTCCGGTGTCCTGGCCGGGGCCGACCTTGATGGCCTTGGCCTTGTCGGCCAGGACCGGCAGCAGCGCGTCGGCGGCCTCCCCGACGGCCACGGCGGCGGAGATCGCCATGCAGCGCTGGCCGGCCGACCCGAACGCGGCGGCGGTCAGGTGGTCGGCGGTGTACTCCAGGTCGGCGTCGGGCAGGACGACGGCGTGGTTCTTGGCGCCGCCGAGCGCCTGCACGCGCTTGCCCGAGGCGGTGGCGCGTTCGTGCACGTACTTGGCGATGGGGGTGGAGCCGACGAAGGACACGGCTTCGATGCCGGGGTGGTCGAGGATGGCGTCGACGGCGGCCTTGTCGCCGTGCACGACGTTGAAGACGCCGTCGGGCAGTCCGGCCTGCCGGTACAGCTCGGCGACGTAGTTGGAGGCCGAGGGGTCGCGCTCGCTGGGCTTGAGGACGAAGGTGTTGCCGCAGGCGATCGCGATGGGGTGCATCCACAGCGGCACCATGATCGGGAAGTTGAACGGGGTGATCCCGGCGACCACGCCCAGCGGCTGGCGGAAGTCGAAGGAGTCGATGCCGGTGGAGATCTGGTCGGAGTAGCCGCCCTTGAGCGCGCTGATGATGCCGCAGGCGTACTCGACGATCTCGCGGCCGCGCACGATCTCGCCGCGGGCGTCGTCGACGACCTTGCCGTGCTCGGCGGCGATGATCCTGGCCAGTTCGTCCTCGTGTTCGACCAGCAGTTCGCGCAGCCGGAACATGACGCGGGTGCGCCGGGTCAGGGAGGACTCGCCCCAGGTTTCGAAGGCCTTCGCGGCCGCGGCGACGGCGGCGTCGACGTCGGCCTGCTCGGCCAGCAGGACCCGGGCCTGCTCGCCTCCGGTGGCGGGGTTCCACACCGGTGCGGTGCGGGTGGAGGCCCCCGGGGTGGCGGCCCCGTCGATCCAGTGCCGGATGGTGTCGGTGGTGCTCACTGCTTCGTCCTTCTCGTCGGGGCGCGTCACAGGTAGTGGCGCTGGTCGGCCTTGTGTGCGGCGTAGGTGGCGGCGGCGTCCCGCGTGCTGTCGAGGTCGGATACCTCGCTGACCGGCACGTCCCACCAGGCCGAGCCGGGCGGGTTGGGCCCCTGCAGGTCGGTTTCGATGTGGATCACGGTGGTGGTGTCGGCGGCCTTGGCGCGGGCGATGGCCGCGCGGAACCCGGCGATGCCGTCGGCGCGGATGACGTCGGCGCCGAGGCTGGCGGCGTTGGCGGCCAGGTCGACTGGGAGGACGCCGCCTTCGAGCATTCCGCTCTCGGCGTCGCGGTAGCGGTACCGGGTGCCGAAGCGCTGGGAGCCGAGGGACTCCGACAGGGAGCCGATGGAGGCGAAGCCGTGGTTCTGCACCACGACGATGATGACCTTCAGCCCCTCGGAGACCATGGTGACGATCTCCTGGGCCATCATCAGGTACGAGCCGTCGCCGACGAGGACGACGACCTCGCGGCTGGGGTCGGCCATCTTGACGCCGGTACCGCCGGCCACCTCGTAGCCCATGCAGGAGTAGGCGTATTCGACGTGGTAGGCCTTGGGGTCGCGGGCGCGCCACAGCATCTGCAGGTCGCCGGGCATGCTTCCGGCCGCGTTGATGACGACGTCGCGCGGGTCGAGCTCTTCGTTGAGCGCGCCGAGTACGGCGGTCTGCGCGGGAAGCGGCCCGTGGGCGACGTGGTAGCACGCGTCGGTGATGCGCGCCCATTCCGCGGCCAGGTCGCGGGTGCGCTCGCGGTGGGCGGGTGGCACCTCCCAGCCGTCGAGCTCGCGGCGCAGCGCCTCCAACCCGGTGCGGGCGTCGGCCACCAGCATGGTCGCCTGGTGCTTGGCGGCGTCCATGCGGGCGACGTTGAGGTTGACGAACCGCACGTCGGGGTCGGCGAAGACGGTGTGGCTCGCGGTGGTGAAGTCGCTGTAGCGGGTGCCGACGCCGAGCACCACGTCGGCCTCGCGGGCCAGGGTGTTGGCGGCCTTGGTGCCGGTGGAGCCGATCCCGCCGACGGCGCACGGGTGGTCCCAGGGGACCGCGCCCTTGCCGGCGTGGG
Organism: Nocardiopsis mwathae; assembly: GCF_014201195.1. Taxonomy (NCBI): domain Bacteria; kingdom Bacillati; phylum Actinomycetota; class Actinomycetes; order Streptosporangiales; family Nocardiopsidaceae; genus Nocardiopsis; species Nocardiopsis mwathae. Next base: position 4,354,908 of record NZ_JACHDS010000001.1, read on the forward strand.
TGTCGGCCACCGGGATCCCGGTGGCCGCGGCGAAGTCGCACAGCGCCGCCATCGCCTGCGAGTAGACGACGCCGCCCCCGGCCACGATGAGCGGCTTCTTCGCGCCGCGCAGCACCTCGGCGGCGCGGGCCAGCGCGTGCTCGTCGGGCCGCGGGCGGTCGATGTGCCACACCCGCCGGGCGAAGAACTCCACCGGCCAGTCGTGGGCCTCGGCCTGCACGTCCTGGGGCAGGCACAGGGTGACCGCGCCCGTCTCGACCTGGTCGGTGAGCACCCGCATCGCGGCCAGCGCGGCCGGGATGAGCTGTTCGGGGCGGGTGACGCGGTCCCAGTACTTCGACACCGGGCGCAGCGCGTCGTTGACCGTGACGTCGCCACCGCGTGTGTCCTCCAGCTGCTGCAGCACCGGGTCGGGGACGCGGGTGGCGAACATGTCGCTGGGCAGGAGCAGCACCGGGATGCGGTTGGTGGTGGCCAGCGCCGCGCCGGTGACCATGTTGGTCGAGCCGGGGCCGGTGGAGGCGGTGCAGGCGAAGGTCTGCAGCCGGTCGCGCATCTTGGCGAAGCCCACCGAGGCGTGCACCATGCCCTGCTCGTTGCGGGCGAGGTAGTAGGGGAGGTCGGCGTCGCCGATCGTGGCGGCCTGCAGCAGGGCCTGGCCCAGGCCGGCGACGTTGCCGTGCCCGAAGATGCCCCACACCCCGGGGATCAGGCGCTGCTCGACGCCGTCGCGCTCGGAGTACTGGGCTGTGAGGAAGCGGACCAGCGCCTGCGCGGTCGTCAGCCGGACGGTCTCGGTCACCGGGCTCACTTCTCCTTACCCTCGGCGGTGTACAGCGGGAGGCGGGGGTCGACGTCCTGCTCGACCCAGGTCCGGCGGACCCAGCCGTGGGCGGGGTCGTCGCAGATCAGCCAGGCGCGCTCGTCCCCCGGGCCCGCCATGACGTTGAGGTAGTAGAGGTCGTAGCCGGGCGCGGCCATGGACGGGCCGTGCCAGCCGTGCGGGATGAGCACCACGTCGCCGCTGCGGACCTCGGCGAACACGTCGATGGGACGCTGCTCGGTGCCGTACACCCGCTGGTAGCCGACGCCGGGGCCGACCGGGCCGTCGGCGACCTCGAAGTAGTAGATCTCCTCCAGCTCGCGCTCGGTCTCCGTCACCTCGTCGTGCTTGTGCGGCGGGTAGGAGGACCAGTTGGCGGAGGGGGTCAGTACCTCGCAGGCGATGAGCTTGTCGCACTCGAAGGTCTGCGGGGTGCAGAAGTTGTTGACCTGGCGGCTGGACTGCCCGGCGCCGCGGAGCTCGACCGGGACGTCCTCGGCCGGGCCGAAGCGGGCGGGCAGCCGCCTCTCGCAGCGCGAGGCGGGCAGCGCGAACCGGCCGCCGCCGCTGCTGGTGATGGTGGCGGTGGCGTCGCGCGGGAGGTAGACGAAGTCGGTGACCCGGGAGAACACGTCGTCGCGGCCGGTGACCTCGAAGGTGTGCCCGTCGACCGTCACCGTGCAGCCGCCGTTGAGCGGCAGCACCAGGGTCTCGGAGTCCCCGGTGGCGACCTCCTGGGTGGCGCCGGGAGCCAGCTCCAGCACCCGCAGCCCGGAGTATCCCCACCCGGCGGACTCGGGCGTGACCACGGTGGCGAACGGACCCGAGGCGGTGCTTCCGGCGGGAAGGTAGTGCTTGGAATCGGATGAGCTCACAGCAGCCCCACAGCGGTGTCGACGGCGCCGACGACGTCGTCGTCGGCGGGGTACAGCAGGGATCGGCCGACGGTCAGGCCCTTGACCGTGGGCAGCTTCAGCGCCGCGCCCCAGCGGGCGTAGGTGGCCTCGGGGTCGGCGGACAGCTCGCCGCCGAGCAGCAGCGCCGGCAGGGTGGAGGCGGCCAGGACGCGCTCCATCTCGTCCACCACCGGCACCTTCAGCCAGGTGTAGGCCGAGGTGCGGCCGATGCCGGAGGCGATCGCCACCGACCGGGTCACCGCGTCGGGCGACAGGTCGTTCTTGACGACGCCGTCGGTGCGGTGCGAGATGAACGGCTCGACCATGGCCATGAGCCGGGCCGCGTTGAGCTCGTCGACGGCCCGGGCGCAGGCCTCGAAGGTGCCGGGGGTGCGGTCGTCGGTGTAGTCGAGGCGCAGCAGCATCTTGCCGCCGTCGAAGCCCATGTCCCGGACTCCGGCGGTGTCGTAGCCGGTGAACCGGTCGTCGATCTCCCAGGAGGCCCCGGACAGGCCGCCGCGGTTCATCGACCCGAAGACGGCCTTGCCGTCCAGGGCGCCGAGCAGCAGCAGGTCCTCCAGGATGTCGGCGGTGCCGAGCACGCCGGTGACGCCGGGGCGGGCCAGCGCCGCGCACAGCCGGTCCAGCAGGTCGGCGCGGTCGGCCATGGCCATCGGGCGGGCCCCGGCGCGCAGGGCGCCGCGCGCCGGGTGGTCGGCGGCGATGATCATCGCCTTGCCGTGCTCGCCCACCGGGGAGGTCGCCCTGACCCGTTCGGCGGCGGCCCGGGTGATGGCCTCGGGGTCGTGCACGCGCGTCTCGACGATCTCGCGCAGTCGCTCGGTCGGTGTCGTCGGCATCACTGGCCCCCGCCCGTCTCGGTGGCGCCGGCGGAGGCGGCTTCGGCGAGCTTCGCCTCGACCTCCTCCTGGGTGGGCATGGCATCGGAGCAGGAGAGCCGGGAGGCCACGATCGCCCCGGCCGCGTTGCAGAAGCGCATCAGGTACTCGGTGTCCCATCCGGAGAGCAGGCCGTGGCAGAGCGCGCCGCCGAAGGCGTCGCCGGCGCCCAGCCCGTTGACCACGTCGACCGGGACGGGCGGAACCGCCACCTCGCCGGTGCCGTCCACGGCCAGCACGCCCTTGGGGCCCTGCTTGACGATGGCCAGGTCGATTCCGAGCTCGCGGGCGGCCGCGGCGGCCGACCGGGGGTCGGTGTGCCCGACGGCGGTGTCCCACTCGTCGAGGTTGCCCGCGGCGACGGTGGCGTAGGGCAGGGCCTGGCCGACGACCTCGCGGGCCTCGGCGCGCGAGGTCCAGAACATCGGCCGGTAGTCCAGGTCGATGATGGTGATGCCGCGCTTGTCCCGGGCCTTGAGCGCCTCAAGGGTTGCGGAGCGACTGGGCTCTTGGCACAGCCCGGTGACGGTGACCCAGAAGATGTCGGCGTCCCGGATGGCGTCGTAGTCGAGCTCGGCGGCGTCGATCTCCAGGTCGGCGGCCTTGGGGTCGCGGCCGTAGAAGTAGAGGGGGAAGTCGTCGGGCGGGAAGATCTCGCAGAAGGTCACCGGGGTGGGACGGCCGGGGACGGCGCCGACGAAGCGGTCGTCCACGCCGAAGCCGCGCAGCGCGGTGCGCACGAAGGCGCCGAAGGGGTCCTCGCCGGTGCGGGTGATCAGGGCCGCGTCGCGCCCATAGCGGGCGGCGGCCACGGCGACGTTGGTGGGGCTGCCCCCGAGGAACTTGCCGAAGGACCGCACCCGATCCAGCCCGACACCCACCTGCTCGGGGTAGATGTCGACGCCCACGCGGCCCATCGTGACGACCTCGAATCGGCCATCGGTGTGCCGGCGGTCACTGGGTTTCACTCGAACCTCCGAAGGTAGAAGGTGGCAGGCGGCCAGCTGCCCTTGTTCGCTCGTCCGGCCCGTGTCGGGATCGGGGCGGCTAGGGCTCGGGGCGGACCTCGGCGACCCGCACCGGCCGCCCCTCGCGCATGGACTTGTCGGCGGCGTCGGCCACGAGCACGGCCTCCAGCGCGTCGGCCACCGTGCAGGGGCTCTCGCCCTTGTTCGCGACCATCTCGATGAAGGCCCCGATCTCCGCCTCGTAGGCGGGGGTGAACCGGGACCAGAACTCCTGCCAGGGCTCGCCCGCCGGGAAGCCGACGCCGGGCTCGGCGGAGACCAGCGGCGCGCGCTCGTCCAGGCCGACGGCGATGGTGCCGCGCGAGCCGGCCAGCTCCATGCGGACGTCGTACCCACCGCCGTTGTAGCGGGACCCCTGCAGGGTGACCATGGTTCCGTCGTCCATACGCAGCACAGCGGCGGTGGTGTCCACGTCTCCGGCCTCGGCGAAGTAGGCGGCGCCGCGGTTGGCACCGTAGGCGTGCACCTCGTCGACCTCGCGGCCGGTCACCCAGCGCAGGATGTCGAAGTCGTGCACGTGGCAGTCGCGGAAGATGCCGCCGGAGGTGGGGATATAGGCGGCGGGCGGGGGCGCGGCGTCGCAGGTGACGGCGTGGACGCGGTGCAGTTCGCCGAGTTCGCCGTCGCGCAGCGCCTGGCGGGCGCGGGTGTATCCGGCGTCGAACCGGCGCATGAACCCGATGTGCACGGGGATGCCGCTCTTCTCGACCTCCTGGAGGACGTCGACGGTCCCGGGGACGTCGGGCGCCACCGGCTTCTCGCAGAAGACCGGGATCCCGGCGCGGACCCCGGCGAGGATGAGCTCCGGGTGGGCCGACGTGGCGGCGGTGATGACGAGTCCGTCGACGGCGCCGGGGGCCAGCAGGGTGGCGATGTCGCCCGCGGTGTGGGCGCCGACGCGCCCGGCGACCTCGCGGGCGCGGTCTCCGTCGGCGTCGGCGAGTAGGAGCTCGGAGACTTCGGGTCGCGCCGCGATCGCGGCGGCGTGGGAGGCTCCGATCCGGCCGGTGCCGACGAGTCCGATCCGCATGCCCATCCTCCTTGGAGTTGATGCAGGTAACAGGGGGTTGTTCCGTGGGTCACAGCCCTGAGAGTGTTTGTACGCCCGACGTGAAGATCTTGTCAATACTTTGTCTAGACATATGGACGTCGTAATCTCAACGCAACATGTCGAATACGTAGACTGGTGGGAGCTTCCGCGACCGAGCGCGCGTAAGTAAAAGATCCTCCGACCACCCCGCAGGCCCCATCCGGAGAACCCAGGAGAACGGAGTCGCGTGTCAGAGTCGCCCCTGTCGATCCCCCTCGACCGCAGCAGCCCCGTGCCGCTGTACTTCCAGGTCGCCCAGCAGCTGGAGCAGCGCATCCAGGCCGGTGAGATGCCGGCCGGGACACGGCTGGAGAACGAGGTCGTACTCGCCGGGAGACTGGGCCTCTCGCGCCCCACGCTGCGCCGCGCCATCGAGTACCTGGTCGACCGCGGCCTGCTGGTCCGCAAGCGCGGCGTGGGCACCCAGGTGGTCACCCCCCGGGTACGCCGCCCCGTCGAGCTGTCGAGCCTGTACGACGACCTGGACCAGGCCGGCCAGCGGCCCCGCACCGAGGTGCTCGACCTCAGCGTCGGCCCGGCCCCCGACGCGGTCGCCGGGATCCTGGAGGTCGCCCCCGGAACCGACATCTACCGCCTGGAACGGCTCCGCTACGCGGGCGACGAGCCGCTGGCGCTCATGCACAACTACCTGACACTGGACCGGGTGGAGCTGACCCGGGAGAAGCTCGCCGATACCGGCCTGTACCAGCTGCTGCGGGCGGCGGGGGTGACCCTGAAGATGGCGTCGCAGAGCATCGGCGCCCGCGGCGCCACCCCGGCCGAGGCCCGCGTCCTCGGCGAATCCCGCGGCGCCCCCCTGCTCACCATGGACCGAACCGCCTACGACGACATCGGCCGCGTCGTCGAGGTCGGCTCCCATGTCTACCGCGCGTCCCGCTACTCCTTCGAACTCACCCTCACGGCCTGACCCAACGCGAAAACCCCCGTTGATCTCGGGACTATCGACCGAATACTCGCCGGCTGCGTCAAGTCGGGAGTGCGACCACGCCTCACACCACCGGCTCCGGAGCGACCGGCTCGGCCCGCCGCTGGCTGGCCGCCTTCGGCCCCGCGACGCGCGACGACCTCAAGTGGTGGACGGGGTGGACCGTCGCCGCCACCAGCAGGGCGCTGGCCGACGCCGGCGCGGTCGACGTCGACCTCGACGAGGGCGTCGGCTACGCGCTCCCCGACGACGTGGAGACCGCGTACACCGAGCCCACCCCGGCCGCCGCCCTCCTGCCCGGCCTGGACCCGACGTCCATGGGGTGGAAGCACCGCGACTTCTACCTCGACCCCGACCACCGCCCCGCCCTGTTCGACCGGATGGGCGACATCGGCCCCACGGTCTGGTGGCGCGGCCGCATCGTCGGCGGGTGGGCGCAGCGCCGCGACGGCACCGTCAACTGGCGGTCGCTGCCCGGCGCCGGCCTCGGCCGGGAAGCACGGACCGCGATCGACGCGGAGGCCGACCGCCTCACCGCCTGGCTCGGCGACGCCCGCGTCACCCCCGCCTACCGGACCCCGCTGGAACGCGAACTGGCCGGGTGAGACCGCGGCCGCAGACCGGGCGGACAACGGGGGTAGGAATCCGGCCATGGAGACCAACCACCGGTACGTGTTCGCGCTCCGGGCGGCCAAGTCGGCCGTCCTGGCGTCGGTATCGCTCTTCTGCCTGCTCATCGTCTTCGGCAACGTCACCGACTACTGGGTCAACTTCGAGTTCGTCGCCCGGGTGCTGTCCATGGACGGGCGCATCGAGGACCTGGCCGCGGCCAGCAACATCGACTACCGGGCCGTCACCGCGCCCGCGTTGCACCACGCCGCCTACGCCCTGATCATCGCCGTCGAGCTGTTCGTGGCCGTGGCCTGCGGTATCGGCGCGTGGCGCACCGCACGCGCGGCCAGGGGCGACGACGCCGCGTTCGACGCCGCCAAGACCTGGGGGATCATCGGGCTGACCGCCGGGATCCTGCTGTGGTTCACCGGCTTCCAGGCGATCGGCGGCGAGTGGTTCGGCATGTGGATGAGCGAGGCGTGGAACGGCCTCCCGGCAGCCGACCGGATCACCACGTTCTTCCTCGGCGCGCTCATCTTCCTCTCACTGCGCAACGACCACCACATCCCTCGTTGATCTCGGGGATATCGGGGTCTCAGCGGCGATTTTCACCCCGATATCTCCGAGATCGACGGGAGAGGGGGCCGGATCAGCGCGTCCGGAAGCGGAGGCGGCGGGCGCGGTGGCGCAGGCGGCGCGAGGAGGCGTCGCGGGCCAGCAGGGAGGCGCCGATGAGGCCGGCCTCGTTGCCCAGTTCGGCGCGGACGATGCGGGCCTCGGGACGGTAGCCGCGCCCGGCCAGTTGGCGGCGGAAGGCGGTACGGGCGGGACCCAGCAGCAGCTCGCCGCAGTCCGAGACGCCGCCGCCGATGATGAACAACTCCGGGTCGAAGGCCGCGGCGAGGTTGGCCAGGCCGGTGCCCAGCCAGCCCCCGGCATCCTCCAGGAGTTCCACGCACGCACGGTCGCCGTCGCGGGCCAAGTCGCTCACCAGCGGTCCGGTGATCAGCCCCGGGTCGCCGCCGACCGCGTGGATCAGGCCCCGCGCCACCGGCGAATCGGCCGCGGCCAGCTCGCGGGCGTCGCGCGTCACCGCGTTGCCGCTGGCGTACTGCTCCCAGCAGCCCCGGTTGCCGCACTCGCAGCGGTGCCCGCCCGGCACCACCGTCATGTGCCCGAACTCCCCGGCGATGCCGTAGCGGCCGCGGTGCAGCGTGCCGTCGAGGATGATGGCGCCGCCGATTCCGGTGCCGAGGTTGACCACGATGATGTCGTCGACACCCCGCCCCGCGCCCACGCGTGACTCGGCCCAGGCCGAGGCGTTGGCGTCGTTCTCCACGACGACGGGCAGCTCCAAGCGCGCCGTCAGCGCCTCGCGCAGCGGCTCCCTGCGCCAGGCCAGGTGCGGAGCGAACAGCACGCTGGCCCGCTGCTCGTCGACGAACCCGGCGGCGCCCACACCCACGGCGTGCACGGGGTGGTCGCGGCGCAGCTCCTCGACGAGGGAGGCGATGGTGTCCTCGACGACCTTAGGGCTCTTGCTCTTGTCGGGCGTCTCGGTACGCAGCCGGGCCAGGACCCGGCCCGACGGATTGACGACGCCCGCGGCGACCTTGGTCCCGCCGATGTCGATGCCGATCGTGAGCCCGCGGACCTGTCGACCGGTTCGCCTGGAGAATGCCATAACCAGCCCACCCTATCGATGCCGCGCCCGCTCGGCGCCGACCCGCGCCCCGACGCGTCGGCGGCCCCGGCCCCCGTTGAGGGGCCGGGGCCGCACGCCGTCCGGATCGGGCCCGCACGGGGCCGGGACCGCTCCGACCGCTACAGGCGGCTCGGCGCGACCAGCGCGGAGGCGTCGGCCGGCGGCGCCGTCTCGTAGGGGAAGTGGGTCGCCCCCAGCGCCGGTTCCAGGTCGAACAGCCAGACCGCCTTCTCGTCGTACTTGGCGAAGAACGGCTTGCCGACCAGCTCGGGGTCGCGCGCCTGGATGAGGTGGAGCACGAACACCTTCTCACCGGCGATCTCGGCGACTCCGTCCACGCACACCTTGCCGGGTGTGGCCGACATGGATGGGCCGCGCACCGTGCGGGCCAGCCCCGAGACGTTCTTGTAGGCGCCGCGGAAGATCTCGTAGGCCTCGGCCAGCGGGACCGCGAAGTAGTCCTGGGGACCGGTGTCGCGCTCGACGAACATGTAGTACGGGACCATGCCCATGCGGAGCTGGGCGCGCCACATGGTCTCCCAGGTGGCCGAGTCGTCGTTGATGGTGCGGATCAGCGGGGCCTGGGTGCGGATGACCGCCCCCGTGTCGCGGATGCGGCGCACGGCCTCGTGCACGAGGTCCGGCAGGAGCTCGTTGGGGTGCGAGAAGTGTGCCATGAACGCGAGGTTCTTGCCGGAGGCCACGACCTTCTCGAACAGGCGCAGCGTGTCGTCGGCGTCCGGGTCGGTGACGAAGCGCTGCGGCCAGTAGGCCAGTGCCTTGGTGCCGATGCGGATCGACTCCAGCGTCTCGATGCCGAGCAGCGGTTCGATGTAGCGGGAGAGGACGCCCTCACCCATGATCATCGGGTCGCCGCCGGTGAACAGGACGCTGGTGACCTCCGGGTGCTGGTGCAGGTACTCGACCAGCTGGTCGATGTCGCTGGAGGCGAACTTCAGGTCGGCGTCGCCCACGAACTGCGCCCACCGGAAGCAGTAGGTGCAGTACGCGTGGCACGTCTGCCCCTGCTTGGGGAAGAAGAGCACCGTCTCGGCGTACTTGTGCTGCACACCGGGAATGGGGTCCTCGTCGCCGAACTTGGGGACGTTGAGCTCCATCTGCCCGGCGGGGTGCGGGTTGAGCCGCGCGCGGACCTCGTTGGCGGCCTCGTTGAGCTCCTTGCGGGGGGCGTCGCGGCGCAGCAGGTCGGCGATCCTGGTGACGTCCTCATGCGGGAGCATGTCCGCCTGCGGGAACGCCAGCCGGTAGATCGGGTCGTCGGGAGCGGCGTCCCAGTCGATCAGATCGTCGATGACGTAGGTGTTGACCCGGAACGGCAGCACGGTGGCCACCGCCCGAACCGCCAGGCGTTCCTCCTCGCTCAGGCCGGCACGGGTCGTCAGCTCGTCCAGGTGTTTCGTCGTATAGGCACGAAACCGACGTCCGGCGGACGGGGACAGTGCCGCGTCGTGCGTCAAGCTCACGCGTCTCCTCTCATGACAGCCGACAGGCCGCCCAGGCGGGTCCACGGGGCGGCGCTGACACAGGGGCTCCGGCGTGTTCGCACGCCCGAGGACCACCCATAACGTGAACAATGTGGTTAGAACTCATGCCCGGAGCGTGGCTAAGGCCCGGGCCAGCAAACGGACATACCCGATCTAGGGCGATACTTACCCACTTTACGAAGATAAACCGGTGACCTGGGTTTATCCGCACCCCCTGCAGGACATCCCCAGGGCTCGCGTAGCCTGGCCCCGGCGCGGCGGGGAGTCGGTGGTCCGGGGTGCCACCAGGGCATTCCGCCACCCCCGGCACCGGCGGGCCGATCGGACGGCACCTCCGCAGTGCGGTCCGAGAAGAGAGCGAGGAAGCGACTTTTGAGCGGCGGATCCCAGGCACGACGCTCCGAAACGCCGGTCATCGCGGTCGACGCCATGGGCGGCGACCACGCGCCCGGCGCGATCGTCCGGGGGGCGGTACGCGCGGTCCGCGAGCACGGGCTGCGGCTGATCCTGGTCGGCCGGAGCCGGGAGGTCGCGGCACTGCTCGCCGAGGAGGGCGCGACGCGGGAGATCCCGATCGCGCACGCCGAGGACACCCTCGCCATGAACGAGGGCGCGCTGGCCGGCTGGCGCCGCCCGCGTTCCAGTGCCGCCGTGGCGTGCAAGCTCATCCGGCAGGGGGACGCCGCCGCACTCGTGTCGGCGGGGTCGACGGGCGGGGTGGTGGCCACCTCCACGGTGCGGCTGCGCACCCAGCCCGGGGTGCTGCGCGCGGCCCTTGCCGTCGCTCTGCCGACGCGCCCGATGCCCACGATCCTGCTCGACGCGGGCGCCAACGCCGATGCCAAGCCGGAGATGCTGGTCCAGTTCGCCCATCTGGGGGCGGCCTACGCGCAGACGGGCTACGGGGTCGCCGACCCGCGCGTGGGGATGCTGACGATCGGCTCGGAACCGGGCAAGGGCAACAAGCTCGCGCGCAAGGCCGCCGAACTCCTCCACGCCACAGCGGCGGACACCTCCGCGGGCGCGCCCCGCCTGGACTTCCGCGGCAACATCGAGGGCCACGACCTGCTGTCCGGCGAGGTGGACGTAGTGGTCACCGACGGGTTCACCGGCAACGTCGCCCTGAAGTCGATCGAAGGGGCGGTCGGCTTCGCCTTCGACACCATCCAGGAGGCGCTGACCTCCAGCCGCCTCGCCAAGGCGGGCACGCTGCTGCAGCGGCGCGCCCTGCGCGAGCTGAGCGAGCGCTTCGACAGCGACACCTACGGCGGCGCGGTGCTACTGGGGCTCAACGGCACCGTGGTCATCGCCCACGGCGCCAGCAGCGCACGCGGCATCGAACGTGCCTGCCTGCTGGCGGCCGATCTGGCCGGCGGCCGGATCGTCGACCAGGTGCGCCGCCGCCTGCACGCCCCCTCGCGCCCGCACGGTTGGCTGCACCGGCTCAGCCACGCCGACGAGTAGCCGAGCAGGCGTACGGCGGCGCCGCCGGCCTTCGCCGGCGCCGCCGTACGCCCTTCGTGTCAGCCGCGGCGCCGGACGGCATGACCGTACTGGTCCGGCCAGCGCGGCTCGGCGCCGAGCTCGGCGGCGGCGCGCTGCGGCCAGTAGGGGTCGCGTAGCAGCTCGCGGCCGAGCAGGACGGCGTCGGCCCGGCCGGAGGCGACGATGTCCTCGGCCTGCCGCGGCTCGGTGATCAGGCCGACGGCGCCGGTCGCGAGCCCGGTCGCGTCGCGGACCTGGGCGGCGAAGGGGACCTGGTAGCCGGGCTCCACCGGGATCCGGGCGTCGGGCACCATGCCGCCGGTGGACACGTCGAGCAGGTCGACGCCGCGTGCCTGGAGTTCCTTGGCCAGCCGGACCGTGTCCTGCGCGGTCCAGCCGTCGCGGACGTCCTCGGGGTTCTCCGACAGCCAGTCCGTGGCAGAGGTCCGGAAGAACACCGGAAGGTGGTCGGGCCACACCTCGCGGACGGCCTCGACGACCTCCAGCGGGAACCGCAGGCGGTTCTCGAAGCTGCCGCCGTAGGCGTCGGTGCGGTGGTTGGCGGCCGGGGAGAGGAAGGAGTTGATCAGGTAGCCGTGGGCGCCGTGCACCTCCACCACGTCGAATCCGGCGGCCAGCGCGCGCCGGGCCGAGTCGGCGAAGTCGCGGACGAGCTCGCCGATCTCCGCCTCGGTCAGGGCGTGGGGATCGGGCAGGCCGGGGAACGCCTCGGCGGTGGGGCCGACGGTCCGCCAGCCGCCCTCGGGCCCGGGCAGGTGGCGGTCGCCCAGCCAGGGCTTGTCGGTCGAGGCCTTGCGTCCGGCGTGGGCGAGCTGAATGGCCGGCACCGACCCGTAGTCGCGGATGGCGGCGGTGACGCGGGCGAACGCGTGCTGCTGGCGGTCGTTCCACAGGCCCAGGTCCCACGGGCTGATGCGGCCGTCGGGCCGCACGCCCGTGGCCTCGACCATCACCAGTCCGGCGCCCCCGGCGGCGCGGGCGGCCAGGTGGGTGAGGTGGAAGTCCGTGGGGGCGCCGGTCTCCGGCCCCTCGGGGGCCGCCGAGTACATGCACATGGGGGACATCCAGACGCGGTTGGGGATGTCGAGCGACCGCAGGGTCACAGGGGTGAACAGCGCACTCACCGGTGGTCTCCTCGTTGCCAGGAATCAGGGCCGGCCCGGAGCGGCCGACGACTAGTACGGTAAACGACGTACTACGAGGCTTGTCAAACTACGACGCTATTCGTACTTTGTGCAGTGAGTCCCGACGCACGGAGGTCACCCATGCCCACCCCCGACCGGACCTCCGCGTCCGGCCGCCGGTCGGCCCATCCGAACCGGGAGGACATCCGGCTGGAGTCCGTGCTGCACGCGCTGGCCGACCCCATCCGGCTGCGCATCGTGAGCGAACTCGCGGACGGCCACACCGAGATGGCCTGCATCGCCTTCGACCTGCCGGTGAGCAAGTCGACGTGCACCCACCACTTCCGGGTGCTGCGCGAGGCGGGCGTCATCCGCCAGCACTACGAGGGAACGGCCCGCATGAGCCGACTACGCGCCGACGATCTGGAGGCGCTCTTCCCGGGCCTCCTCCCCGCGGTCCTGCAGGCCCACCGCCGCACCGCGGCACGGGCGGACCGGCCGCACCGGGCGGACTGACCGCCTCGGGCCGCCCCCCTCGCGATGGTCATGGCGTCCGGCAGGACGAAACGGACCGAATCGCCACCTGGCGCCATGCTCATCCTCGGGAGGGAACCCATGCCCCCTGCTTTTCCAGACCGGCGCAGGTCGCCGTGGAGGACGGCGGCCGCCGTCCTGTCCGTGCTCCTGGCAGTGGCGTCGACGACCATCGTCGGGCTGTCGACGATCCGGTCCTACACCCCCTCTCCCCTCTCTCGGCCCGTGTCGGAGGGGGTGACCGATGCCCCTGTGCGGCTCGCCTTTCTTCGATCGGAATTGGAGTCCGGTGGCGGGGAGCGGATGCAGGCGCTGTTCCCCGAGGGCTACTTCTTCACCCATGCCCTGTACGGCCTGAGCTGGATCAACGTGGCCCGGCTGGATCGCGGGTACGGTGATCGGGCGCTCCAGGAAGCCCGCTGGGCGCTGGCCCGGTTGGAGTCGCCGGCGGGCACCGGGCCGTTCCCGACCGACGCCGAACCCGCCTACGGGGTGTTCCACGCGGGGTGGACCGCCTGGCTGCGTGGACGGATCGTCGAGCTGGCCGGTGGTCCCGAGCAAGCGCCGGACGAGGCCGCAGCGCTCCGCGCCGATGCCGAGGAGCTTCGGGACGCATTCGACGACGCGCTCGACTCCGGAACGCCTTACCTCGCCGCCTACCCCGGTCAGTCGTGGCCGGTGGACAGCGTCGTAGCGGTGGCTGCGCTGGAGCTCGATGACCGACTCCACGGATCGTTCGTACATGCCGACACCGTCAGAGCCTGGACGCACGCCGTCCAGGCTCGGCTCGACCCCGTGACCGGGCTCATCCCCCACCGGGTCGACGCCGGGACCGGCGAACCGATCCAGGGCGCGCGGGGCAGTTCGCAGGCCCTGCTCCTCCGCTTCCTGGCCGAGATCGACCCGGAGTGGGCCGCCGCGGACTACCGCACGTTCCGGTCCCTCTTCACCTCGGACGTCGGCATGCTGCCCGGCGTCCGCGAGTACCCCCGCGACGACGACTCCCCTGGCGATATCGACTCCGGTCCACTCATCTACGGGCTGTCGGCATCCGCGAGTACCGTGGCACTCGGCAACGCGATCCTCTTCTATGACAAGCCGACCGCCGACGCGCTGACCGGCTTCGCCGAGGCCACCGGCATGGCCGTCGAGTCGGGAGGTCGACGCTTCTACCTCGGGGGCGCGGTGCCGGTCGGTGACGCGTTCATGGTGTGGTCGCTCACCGCGCTGGGCGAATCTGCAGGCGTGTCCGCCGATACCGGGATGAACCCCACCAGCGAGACACCCGGGTGGTGGCGCGTTCCCTGGCATGTCGGCACCGGCGCCGTGCTCGTGCTGCTGTGGTCGGCGGCGTTCTACGCCTGGCGGCCCCGTATCCGGCGCCGGCCCCTCCCGGGTGCGGCAGGGGCGTCCGCGCCGTGACCTACATGTCCGCTCCGGCCCCGCCACCGCGGAAAGCCGCGCTTCCGGTCTCCCAGGTGCGATCGAGGTCGGAGCCGGCCGGGAAGCGGCCGTCGATCTCCAGGATCACCATGCCGTGCGCGAACGCCCACAGCGCCTGAGCCTGCTCGGGGTCACCGGTGAGGAGGAAGAAGGGCTTGCCCGACCAGTCTTCGAGGCCGGGGGCGAGCCGCTCGCGGGGCAGGGGGCCGGTGGTGGCCAGCCGGTAGAGGTTGGGTGTGGTGAGGGCGTGTGCGCGGTAGGTCCGCAGAACGGCGCCGAAGGGGTCCGGTTCCTGCAGGGCCGCGTGCAGCGCTTCACCCATCTCCGCCAGGCCCTGCTCGATGAGTGCGGCTTCGAGCGCCGCCTTGTCGGGGATGTGCTTGTACAGCGATGGCGCCCGGATGCCGAGCCGAGCGGCGAGCGCACGCAGCGTCAGGGCGTCGCGCCCCTCCTCTTCGAGAAGGCCTCGGGCCTCCACGACGATCCGTGCCGCTCGCGCGGTGAGGGGTGTGCGCTGGGGGTGCTCGCTCATCAGGGGGTCAATCGGGGCATCGTCTCAACGCGCTGCTTCAGTGCCGAATTCATCGCGGTGAAGTCGGCTTCGACGTCGAGCGCACGGCGGGCGAGCGGCACGGCGACACCGGTGAACATCTCGCCGTGGATGAGCCTGGCGCGTCCGTCTCCCGCCTCCTCGATGAGGAAGTAGTGCTCGCCGTCCACGAGTCCGGGGATGCCGAACCGCCCGAGCCAGCGCAGTTCGCGCCCTGCTTCGGCCACCAGGACCGTGGGTTCGAAGACGGTGACGCGCCCGCCGGACGACAGCTCCACCCTCAGCCGCCGCCCCGCCTCGATCTCTCCCTCCGCCCGCACGATGAACGGATTCCACTCCGGGTGGGCGCCGAAGTCGGTGAGCACTTCCCAGACGTCATCGGGCGAGGCGTCGATCTCCACCTCGGTGCGGATGCCGTACGGACGGAGCCGGCTGGCGAGGTAGAGCCCGATGCCCGCGACGAGCAGGAGCGCGGCGGGCAGCGCCAGGATGAGCCGAACCATGGTGAACCCCCGAAGCTAACGTTGTTAGCCCAAGCCTAGGCTAACAACGTTAGCCCGACAAGGCCCCCATGGCCTCCGCCTACGCCACCCCGTAGCGACGCGCCAGCCGCTCCACTGCGGCCGCAACCGCCTCCCGCAGTTCCGGGGGGCCGAGCACGTCGGCCTCGGTTCCGAGTCGGAGCAGGTCGGACACGGCGACGGGTCGACTTTCGACCGGCAGCTCGACCCGCACCCAGCCGTCCCCATCGGGGGGTCCGGCACCGTCCACGGCCTGTCGGCCCACGGCCCCGAACTGCACGGGGAGCAGACGCAGCGCCCGCGGCGAGACGCGCAGCAGGGCGGTTCCCTGGTAGCGCGTCGCTTCGAGCCGCCGGGTCGATTCCGCCCAGTGAGCGGCCAGGTCGAAACCGTCCGGTCGCTCGAACCGCTCCCCTGTGTCCTCCAGAGAGATCATCCGCGAGACACGATAGGTGCGAACGACGGCCCCGGCGGCGGTCGCGGCGCCTCCCTCCGGGCCGCCACCCTCCACATGCGCCACCAGGTACCAGATTCCGCCCTTGAGAACGAGGCCGAGCGGACGCAGCTCCCGGTGCACCTCACCGCGCCATCGGCGATAGTGGGCTCGCAGGACGCGCTGCTCCCACACCGCCTCGGCCGCCTGAGCCAGGAGCGGCACCGGGTCGGCCTCCCGGAACCATGCCGGCGCGTCGAGGTGGAAGCGCTCCCGCACCCGCTGCGCCCGCTCCCCCAGCTCGGCGGGCAGGGCGGCCTGCAGCTTCAGCCGGGCCGCGGCCAGTTCCGCACCGAGCCCCAGATCGGCGGCGGGGCCCGGAACGCCCCCGAGGAAGAGCGACCCCGCCTCCGCCCCCGTGAGGCCGGTGAGTCGGGTGCGGTAGCCGCCCATCAGGCGATACCCACCCAGTGGACCGCGGTCGGCGTAGACGGGAACGCCCGCCGCTCCCAGCGCTTCGACGTCGCGGTAGACCGTGCGGACGGAGACCTCCAACTCCTCGGCCAGCTGAGGAGCGGTCATGTGGCCGCGGTTCTGGAGCAGGAGGAGCAGGGACAGCAGGCGGTCGGCACGCATGGATCCATTGTCCTTCCGTACCTGACAGGAGGTGTCACGTACAGGACCGAGATTGTCCACCACAGCCCGCCGCGCGGACCCGCCGCGCGACCGAGGGGAAGGAATCCTCATGCAGTACGCACACACGACCTCCGGCGGATTCGGCTTCGCGAACTGGGAGGAGCAGACCATCGGCCGGCACGACCGCCCTGCCGGGGATGGCCCGAAGCTCGCACACGCCTCCGTCACCAACACCTTCTCCGGCGGTATCGAGGCGCAGGACACCACCTGCGGCTACACGATCACCTACCTGACGGAGACGACCGGGACGTTCACCGGCTCCGAGCTCGTCCACGGGACCGTCGACGGCCGGAACGGCGCATTCATCCTCGCGGAACACGGCTCCTTCGACGCCGACGGAAAGGTGCACTGCACCTTCGACGTCGTCGCCGGCTCCGCCACCGGGGAGCTGACCGGCCTGCGCGGCACGGGACGCTTCACCGCCCACCACGGGAAGCCGTCCACCCGCTACACGTTCGATTACAGCCTCGGCTGACGCCGCGGCGGACCTGCGAGGCGGGAGGGGGCAGCCGCGGACCGTTCGAAGACGAGCCGGTGGGCGGCTACCAAGTCGCCGATACTCGGCGTAATGCCACGTCCTCCACCGATGCCCGCATGCCTTTCCCGAAGCCATGCCTTTTCGTTCTTGTGGGGGTGAGAAAGCGCTCCCTAGCATGGCCCACATGGCGAAATCGCTGACGGTGATCACGGGGGCGAGTTCCGGGATCGGGGCGGCGACCGCGCGGGCGTTCGCGGGGGCGGGGCATCCGCTGCTGCTGCTCGCGCGGCGGGTGGGGCGGATGCGCGAGCTCGATCTGCCCAAGGCGATCTGCCGGGCCGTGGATGTCACCGACCGCTCCGCCGTGACGGCGGCCGTCAAGGAGGCCGAGGACACCTACGGCCCGGCCGACGTCCTCGTCAACAACGCGGGCGTGATGCTCAACGGCCCCGCGGCCGCTCAGGACCCCGGCGAGTGGGACCGGATGATCGACATCAACGTCCGCGGCCTGCTCAACGGCGTATACGCCGTCCTCCCCGGGATGGTGGAGCGGCGGCACGGCACCATCATCAACGTCAGTTCGATCGCCGGGCGCAAGGCGCTCCCCGGGAGTGCGGTGTACTGCGCCACCAAGCACGCCGTCCACGCCTCGTCGGAGGCGATCCGAGCCGAGGCCGCGCCCCACGACGTCCGGGTCATCGTGATCTCCCCCGGCTACGTGGACACCGAACTCAGCTCCCACATCACCGACCCGGACGTGCGCGCGGCCTACCAGGCGCAGGAGGCCGCCCTCGAAGGCGGGCTCACCGCGACCACCGTCGCCGACGCGATCCTCTACGCTTACCGCCAGCCGCACGACGTGTGTATCCGCGAAATCGCACTAGCGGCCACCGGGCAGACGGTCTGACCCGAACGGCCGACTACCCTGGTGCGCCACGCGCCCCCGGACGCTCCGCCGGCGGCAGCCGACAGGCCGGAGTGGCGCCGGGCAGCCGGTACCGGTTCGCCGCGATGCGACGGTACCCCCACACCGCCGCCGACCGGATGACCGGCAGCTTCATCGCGCCCCCGAGGAGCGGCCACGGGCGGCGGGCGTGCCGGAACACCTCGGCGACGGCGTCGGCGCCACCCTCGACCCTGCCGGACGGCTCCACCCACAGCACCTCGTGCGCGGCCCGTTCCTCGCTCACCCCCAGCCGGACCAGGTCCGCCTCCTGCCAGGGAATGAGGTCGGCCCGCACCGGCAACCGCTCGGCCAGGCGGACGGTACGGGTGCAGAAGCCGCAGTCGCCGTCATAGACGAGCATCGGGGCGGCAGCGGTCCTACCCTCGCCGGTCATGCCCGCACCCGCTGCTCCGTACCGCCGAACCGGCGCGGCGCGGCCGGCAGCCGCGCCGGGGCGAGGATTCCGACCACGCGGTGCCAGTCCCAGCACAGCAGGTAGACCGTGCCGAGCAGCAGGAGAGAGGTGACGGTCGGAGTTCCCGCACCGAAGTCGAGTGTGGTGGTCACGATCACGATGCCGATGCTGATCGGGAGGTAGACCAGCGCTCCGAGCGCGGCGGTGCGCGGTACGAGTAGCAGCACCGCCGCGACCACCTGGCACAGGCCGATGGCGAAGTACAGCGCGCCGAAGTGGTCGTAGAGGGCGTCGAACATGAGGCTGACCTCGCCGATGTCCTCCTTGGTGAACCGGTCGCCCATGATCTTCCGGTAGCCCGAGGGCAGGAACGCCAGCGCCAGCATGATGCGCACGAACCACGTGTAGTAGTGCAGAAACGCGATTCGGCGGACGCGCGCGTGTATCTCGCCGAGCCGGTCGAGCAACCTGTCCATGGGCATCACCGTTCGGTCCGTGGTCGTCGGGGGCGTGGCGGCAGCCTCGACCCTCCCCCGGTTCCCCCGGTTTCACATCCCCCACCGGAATGGTTCGTGGGCACACCAAGGATGGGCGGGTTTCGGGCGCTCCCCCGACCTAAGTCGGTGGTCCGCCGCCGTCCCGATACGCCCACCAGGGCGAATCCGAGCCGCCCGTGCCAGTGACGCGAGGTCGGTAGGCTTGGGGGATGGCCGACCCGCAGGAAGTTCTCGCGCAACGGGTCCGATCCGCACTCGCCGCCGCCTTCGGCGACGAGTTCGCTGAGACCGACCCCGTCATCCGTCCCTCACAGTTCGCCGACTACCAGGCCAACGCCGCGCTGGCGCTCGCCAAGCGCCTGGGCCGAAAGCCGCGCGATGTCGCCTCCGCGATCGAGGAGCGACTGGACGTCGATGACGTGTGCCGAGAGGTCGAGATCAGCGGGCCCGGCTTCATCAACCTGACTCTGCGCGACGACTGGATCGCCGCCCAGACGCAGGCGGTTCTCGGCGACCCGCGGCTCGGTGTCGCGACGCAGCAGCGGCAGAACATCCCCATCGACTACTCCGCGCCGAACGTGGCCAAGGAGATGCACGTCGGCCACCTGCGCACCACCGTGGTGGGCGACGCACTGGCCCGCATCCTGGGGTTCCTCGGGCACAACGTCATCCGGCAGAACCACATCGGCGACTGGGGTACGCCGTTCGGCATGCTCATCGAGCACCTGCTCGACTGCGGTGAGCACTCCGCCGAGGCCGACCTCCTCAAGACCGACCCGAACGCCTTCTACCAGGCGGCCAAGGCCAAGTTCGACGCCTCGGAGGAGTTCGCGACCCGCGCCCGCAGCCGCGTCGTGCTGATCCAGAGCGGCGACGACGAGACGCTGCGCCTGTGGCGGGAGCTCGTCGACCTGTCGAAGATCTACTTCAACAAGGTGTACTCGACGCTCGATGTCACGCTCACCGACGACGACCTCGCCGGCGAGAGCACCTACAACGACATGCTCCCCGAGATCTGTGCCGCGCTGGAGCGCCAGGGCATCGCCGAGGTCAGCGAGGGCGCGCTGTGCGTGTTCCTCGACGGCTACACCGGGCGGGAGGGCAAGCCGGTCCCGCTGATCATCCGCAAGAGCGACGGCGGGTACGGCTACGCCACCAGCGACCTGGCCACCGTGAAGTACCGGGTCGAGGAGCTGAAGGCCGACCGCATCCTCTACGTGGTCGGCGCCCCGCAGAACCTGCACTTCCGCATGGTGTGGGACACCGCGCGCAAGGCCGGCTGGGTGCCCGACGAGGTCGAGACGACCCACGTGCAGATCGGCAACGTGCTGGGCGAGGACCACAAGATCCTGCGCACGCGCAGCGGCAAGTCGATCCGGCTGATGGAGCTGCTCGACGAGGCGGTCGAACGCGCCACGCGGGTCGTCGCGGAGAACCGCCCCGACCTGGATGAGGAGACACGCGCCCGGATCGCCCGCGAGGTCGGTATCGGCGCGGTGAAGTACGCCGACCTGTCGGTGTCGCACGACAGCGAGTACGTGTTCGACTTCGACCGCATGCTGGCGCTCAACGGCAACACCGGCCCGTACCTGCAGTACGCGCAGGCGCGGATCCGGTCGATCTTCCGCAAGGGCGGGGTGACGCCGGAGGAGGCCGCGGCGGGCACCATCACGGTGACCCAGCCGGCCGAGCGCGACCTCGCGCTCGCGCTTCTCGGCTTCGCCCCGACGGTCCAGCAGGTCGGCGAAACCCTGGAGCCGCACCGGCTGTGCGCCTACCTGTTCGACCTGGCGCAGAGCTTCACGACGTTCTACGACCAGTGCCCGGTCCTGAAGGCCGAGAACGCCGAACTGCGCGCCTCCCGGCTGGCCCTGACCGCGGCCACCCTGCGCACCCTGGTCCAGGGCCTGGACGTGCTGGGCGTTCGCGCACCGGAGCAGATGTGACACGGAAGCGCGCAGTGCGCGGATAACGCGCCTCCCCGACCGCACCGACGGCGGAAACGGCATGGCAGGAGGGGTGGCCCCGGATTCCGGGGCCACCCCTCCTGCCATTCGACGCTGCGTGTTGCCATTGCTCCGGCGTGCCCCACATTCCAAACGCGGGCGGTGACGATCCCCTTTACCACACGCGCGCATCCACCGTGTCCTCACACCCGCAGGACGACCCCCTCAGCCCTTGCCCCGGGAAAGAGACCCGGCACGACCGGGGATAACAAGCGATCAGCAGAGTCGAAAACAGAACATGGCCAGATACGGCCACCGCGGAATTAATGTGACAGGCGTCTTACTGAATCACAGACTCCCTCCATCCCACCTCCGCCTCTTTGCTTACAGCACTCCCCTGACCCGCCGATATCACCTCGTTGTTAAAGCCCACTTTAAAAGACCTTTGCCATACCCACCTTAAACAAGGAACTCGGTGGAGGCTTGACCGAAGAGTGGGGTTCGCGCTAGTCTTCTTTTCGCGCCATTCAGGACCTCAGATATCCGCAGCACCGAACGCGGATACGCCAAGGGAATACGAGATAAAGAGGGACTGAACACGAAGGCTTCCGGACGCCAACCGAATGTGGCGCTCGACGCCCCTCCGCAGGCGCACCCCTCAGCCCGACACCGGGCAGAAGTCCAATATTTGATTCAGTGTGTTTACACAGCTTCGTGACATAGGCCGAACATATCCCACCCCCCACCGGCCACGTCTATGAACACATGCAGGGGGTAATCCTTCCATGCCTTTATGCCTCGAACCAGGGCCCGCCCGCCTCGATGTGCTCCTCGTACCGCCGGGCTCCTCGCCCTTTCCACGCGGCTCGTGGGAGACGGCATCGATCCTGGAATTCGAAAACAGGATGCTCGACCCAACGGACAAATTCCCATGCATCTTCGGCGTCGACGCCGTCGCCCGCAAGACGCTGCGCTATGGGTTCGTCCGGAGCGGAGACCACGCCGACCAACTCGCCGACACCCTCAGATCCTTCACCGCTGTCTGCGAAGATCTGGGTAAGAGAACGTCGCTCGTCGTCTTCTTCGAATCCTGGGAGGCCGAAGAGCGCTCCCACGCGGGCTACTACGAAGAATTCTGGAACCTGCTTCGCGAGACTTCTGAGCGCGACACGCTCCCGTGGCCGGAAGAGCACGCCGTCGACACCGACGATCCCAGATTCGAATTCTGCTTCAACGGCGTGCCCATGTTCGTGGTGGCCAACACCGATCTGCACACTCATCGGCGCAGCCGCGCCTTCGACCGTGTGGCCATCACCTTCCAGCCTCGTTTCGTCTTCGATGACATCAAGCCGAACACGAAGAACGGCGACAATGCCCGGAATATCATCCGCGACAGAATCAGGACGTACGACAGTGCGCCCCTGACGAAGATGCTGGGAAACTATGGTGACCCGGCCAACAAAGAATGGCGCCAGTACTACCTGGATGACGGCAGCGACACGATATCGGCGGGCCGGTGTCCGGTCTCGTTCAACACCGGGGGGAGCGACCTGGCATGACCCTTCCGTTGGTTCTGGACGAAGGCAGGCTCAGCGTGTCCGAGGCCGCGTCTCGGCACCTCCCCGAACAAGGCGGAATCGAGCTTCAGCGAGACCGCCCCGCAAAGGTGCACTCCTGGCACAGCCATGCGGTCCACGAAACACTCGTGGTCCTCGAAGGTTCGATGGTGCTGGAGTATGTGGTCGCCGACGGCGATGAACGGACGATCCGGTTCGGCGAGGTCGGCGCCGGCGCCCGGATCGAGCTCCCCGCCCGCACCATTCACCAGTCGACCGCCGGCCAGGACGGCTGCGTCTACTTCATCATCCCCGAAGGCGGGAAAGCCGCAGTGACGACGAAGTACAGCGACCCGATCAGGGCGACCAGTGAAGATTAGTCTCAGTACCGTACGCCAGTTTCCGGCGCAGGTCTGGATCGTCTCCCTTGCTACGCTGCTGAACCGGTCCGTCGGGTTTCTGGCCCTGTTCTCCGCGATCTTCTTTCAATCGTTCGAGGTCAGCGCCAACACCATCACCCTCGCGCTGTTCGCCGTAGGGGTGGCCGGGGTGCTCGGGGCGGTGGCGGGAGGCCGGATCGCCGAAAGGGTGGGGTCCGCACAGGTTCTGGTGATCGGCTCGCTGGTCAACGTGCCGCTACTGGTCATGCTCGCCCTGTTCGCCGACGACATCACGGTGTCGATCCTCGTCGCCGCCGTGAGTGTCGCGGTGTCGCAGTCCTTCGTCGGGCCGTCAGCGACGCTGATCACCGACTCGGGCTACAAGGGCCCGACCGTCACCGCGTTCGCGTTCTACCGGATCTTCCTCAACGTCGGATCGATCGTCGCTCCCGCCATCGCCGGAATCCTCGGCTTCGTCGATTTCCGACTGCTGTTCCTGCTCTCCGCCGCGGGCTCGCTGGCGGCATTCGCGGTGCTCTTCTTCTCCCGGAACAGGCTCGGCGAGGTGGCGCACACAGCCCGCGAGGGCGAGGCCGAAGCGGCGGGCGGGCAGGAGGGTGCCGCTCCAGCAACCGACTCCTCCGCGATGCGCCGGGCACGGCTGTGGACCGTCATCGCCGTCTTCGGCGTCACGATCGCCATCTACGCGCAGCACCAGAGCGGGATACCGCTGTCGGTCCAGCGGTTGGACAACGGCGACCGGCTCTACGCCCTTCTGCTGCTGATCAACCCGATCATCATCGTGCTGACCGAACTCCCCTTGAGCACGGTCACCGCGAAGTTCAAGTGGAGCCACGCCTACGCGTTGGGCGTGTTCGCCACCGCCGTCGGCCTCGCCGTCTGCGGGCTCGCGAGCAGCTGGGCCGTCTGCATCGCCGCGTTCGTCGTCTTCTCCCTCGGCGAGGCCGTGTTCGCGCCGCTGGCCAACGCGTCCGTGGCTCGGCTGGCCCGCCCCCGGGAGAACGCCCGTTACCAGGGGTACCTGTCGGCCGCCCAATCGGCGGGCATCGCCCTGGGTCCCGGAATCGGGGCTTGGGGTGTACTACACGACCGGTCGCTGTTCTGGGTTGTCGTCATCGTCCTCGGCGCCGTGCTGGCCGCGGCGTCGGTATTCGCAGGCATGAGTAGTGCAAGGAGTTCCTCCAGTGGGAAGCAGCACATCAAAACGGCGGCCTGAGTCCGTTCTCGTCGTCGACCCCGTGAGTTCCGGGGCGCTGTACGCGACGCTGCTGGGGGAGGCGGGGATCCCCGTCATCCTCCTGGACACCGAACGCGCCCGCGTCGGGGGACTGCGAACGGAGGCCACCCCCGGCGCCCTCGACTTCGAGCACGACTTCGGCGGTTCCCCCGACCGCCTCCGCGCCTACTGTGTCGACAACGCGGTCGGCTACGTCGTGGCCGGATCGGAGTCCGGTGTCGGGCTGTGCGATTTCCTCCGGGCATCGCTACCAGACTGCCCGGCCAACGACTCACGGGATTCGCGTCGGCGGTGGGACAAGCAGTCGATGTTCGCCGCGCTGGCCGCCGACGGAGTCCCGTGTCTGCAGACGACCGCGATAGCCGCCGGGCAAATCCCGGACATCGACGAGGCGGCGCTCCTCGTCGCGGACGCGCCCGTGGTGGTGAAGCCGTCGATCGGCGCCGGGTCGGTCGGCGTCCGCATGGTCGCGGCCCCCTGCGAGCTGGTCGACGCCGTACGGTCGATCACGACTGCCCCCGGCTTCTTCGGCGACTCTCCCAACGCGCTGGTCCAAGAGCTCTACCCGCACCCGCAGACCGAGTACGTGGTGGACACGTTCTCCCACGACGGGATCCACGAGGTGCTGGGGATCAACCGCTACGACAAGCGCGTCTCGGCCGACGGTGACTTCGTCTACGAGCGGATCACCTGGCTGGCGGCGGACGAGCCCCCGGCCTCCGTCCTCTGCGACTACGCCGGGGCCGTCCTGGACGCACTGGGGGTGCGCGTTGGCGCCGGGCACATGGAGGTCATGTACAACCCAGAGGTCGGTCCCCGGCTGATCGACTTCGGGGCTCGGGCGCACGGCGCCGGACAGCCGCTGAAGACCTTCAGGCTGACCGGGACGTCCCACATTCACCGCGAGTGCGAGTACATCGCGCACATCGTGGCCGGTCGGCCACTGTCGGACACCGGCGGCAGGTACACCCTGCCGCAGCGCGGCGGAATCATCTTCTTCAACCTCGACCGGCCGACGCGGTGCCGGGCCCGGCCGAGCGAGGCCCGGCTCACGGCTCTGCCGGGTGTCCTGGACGTGACGGTCAACGCGGCGGCGGGAGCGGAGTACCCGGCGACCCGCTCACTGCTCGACTCGCTCGCGCTCGGGCTCGCGTTCATCGCCGCCGATACCCGACAGGAACTGGACGACCGCTGTCGTCGGGTGCGGTCGGAGTTCGAGGCCGCCTTCCGGGGGCGCGAACCGCACCCCGTCTAGCAGAACAACCACCAGGTGGTGCAGCGACCGCCGTCGGCCCCGTCGTCGTCGGTGGGGGCGGGGTCGGCGTCGTGTCCGGAGCCCGGGCCCGGTCCGGAGTCGTCCCTTCCGGAGGCGGGGGCGGGGGCGACGGGGGTTTCGGGGTTCGGCGGCTGCGTGGAGTCGACGGCCGACTCCTCCGACCGGGTCGTTTCCGGCTGCTGCGGGGCGGAGCCCGCGGGGGCGTCCCTGGACGGATCCGGGGAGGAGTCCGGCGCGGAATCCGGCTCGACCGGGTCGGAGGAGTCGTCGGCCGGCTTCTCGCCCTCCACCTCGGCCGTGCCGTCGACCTTGAGGACGCCGGGGTCGGCGGAGGGGTCGGTGGCGCCGCGGCCCTCCTCGTTCCCCTGCAGTTCGGAGATCGACGCGTCCCGAGGAGCGGCGTCGCGCCCCGGTCCGTTGGCCGTGGGGGCGAAGTCGAGGGCGGCCAGCACCGCGCCGAAGAAGAGCAGGACCATGGTCAGCAGGCCGCCGCCCGCCAGCAGCATGCCGTTTCTCCGTCGTTCCAGCTGCCGCTCGCGCAGTAGGGCGCTGCGCGACCGTGGGAGATCATCGATCATGAGCATCGCAGACTTCTCGATGGGGGGGAGGCGTCCGGCGCTCCGAGGCGTCTTCCTCGGGCACTGTCGGACACCTATCGGGCAGTCTCCGGCGTTCGGCCGCGGCCATTGGAGCGCGCCGCGGACGGCCTGGGCACCTGATACGGCCCACACCGCTCACTCGTCCGCGGGGAAGCCGAAGCGCGCGGGCACCGAGCAGCCCACGACTCTCGACCGACATACCGGTGTTCCCGGTATACCGCACTTCGAGGCGTGTTGTCCTGGAGAAAGCCGTTATTGTCCGGGGTTGGCGCCACCGGAGGGCTCGGGGTCCGGTTCCGGGTCGGGCCCCGGCCCCGGACTCGGGTCGGGCTGGGGCGGCCTGTCGGGGTCGGGCCGCTCCGGGCGGTCGGGGCGCTGTGTGGGGGTCGTGGTCTTCTCCGACCTGGTCGGCCGGGGGCCGTCCGCCTCCCGCTCCCGTCCCCCGCGCTCAGCGGTCTCCTGGCGCGCGCCGGAAGAGGACGTCCCGCGGTCGCCTCCCGCAGTGCCCTCGGAGCCCGACCTGTCCTCATCACCGCCGTCATCGCCGTGAACGCCTTCGGAGCCGACACTGGCGTGCGCCGATGCCTCGGCCGGGCCGCCGCTCCTGCCTCCGCCGCCCTTCCCGGAGGCCGACAGGGGACCGTCCGGCGCGGGCGGGTCGTCCACCCGGACTTCGGGTTCGGCGGAGGAGCCCGCCGACACCAGCGCCGCGCCGCCGCCGACCAGGCCGACCGCTGCCAGGCCGACCGCGACCAGCACCAGCCTGCGCTTGCGCCGACGCTCCGCACGGCGCCGCGCGGTCCGGGACGGGCTCTCGGGCCCGGGATGATCACCGCTCATAGGGGTCGCAGATCTCTCGATGGGGGCCACCTGCCGACCGCGGCTCCGCCGCGGGCACCAGGACTTCCGGTCGGTGGCCCCCTGGTCCTCAACCGGACCTCAGGGGAGACACCTCCGCAGCACTGTAGATAAACATCGAATAACCCACATCCCCCCATGGCCGACGAATCTCCCGAAAACCCCTCTGGCTACCAGGTCTCACATTTGGCGTGTGACGAACACAACACCCAGAGAGTGACTAAAGACCCTTTTCAACCACATCCCAGGATGCAATCGGATGCCCAATGAGAAATGCGGCGGGTCGCCACCGACCCACCGCATGGACCAGGTACCCCCGCATCGGCGAAAGGGGTATCGCCGGAAAAGAAAAGGAACACCGAAAGCAACTAATCAGACGAAGCGGTCACTGCCCCGCCCCGTCCGCCGCCTATCCGGCGACGAACGCGTCGATCTCCGCGCGGTTGGGCATCGACGTCGCCGCACCCTGGCGCTGCACCGACAGCGCGGCCGCCGCCGAGGCGAAGCGCAGGGCGTCCGCGGGCTCGCGGCCCTCGGCGCGGGCGACGGCGAACGCACCGCAGAAGGTGTCGCCCGCCGCCGTGGTGTCGACCGGCGTCACCCGGTGGGCCGACGCCGTGACCGGCTGCTCACCGCGCCGACCGTAGATCGAGCCGTCCTCGCCCAGGGTGATGATGGCCTCCGGCACCCGGCGCAGCAGCACGCCCAGCGCGCGGCGCGGGTCGGTCTCCCCGGTGATGGCGGCGGCCTCGTGCTGGTTGGGCACGATCAGGTCGACGGAGTCGAGCAGCTCGTCGGGCAGGTCGCGCGCCGGCGCCGGGGTGAGGACCGTCGGCACGCCCAGCCCGCGCCCGGCGCGGGCTGCCGCGATCACGCCCTCCATCGGCAGCTCCAGCTGCAGCAGGAGCGCGGCCGCGCCCTCGATCTGCCGCTCGTCGCCGGGACGCAGCGAGGTCACCGTGCCGTTGGCGCCGGGCACCACGATGATGCGGTTGGCGCCGCTGCCCTCGACGACGATGTGCGCGATGCCGGAGGACCCCGCCTCCATGCGCAGTCCCGACACGTCGACACCGGTCTCCACCAGGTTGCTGCGCAGCTGCGTACCGAACGGGTCGTCGCCCACGGCGCCGAGGAACGAGACGTCGCCCCCCGCCCGCGCCGCCGCGACCGCCTGGTTGGCCCCCTTGCCGCCGGGGACCTCGCGGAACGCCGTCCCGCTGACCGTCTCCCCGCTGGCCGGGGCCACGTCCACGTAGGCGACGAGGTCCATGTTGATACTGCCGAATACCGCGATCCGCGGCGCTGCTGATCCAGTCACGGAAGGAACGTTAC
Source organism: Nocardiopsis mwathae (assembly GCF_014201195.1). Lineage (NCBI taxonomy): Bacteria > Bacillati > Actinomycetota > Actinomycetes > Streptosporangiales > Nocardiopsidaceae > Nocardiopsis > Nocardiopsis mwathae. The sequence continues at coordinate 4,382,760 of NZ_JACHDS010000001.1, forward strand.
CGACCCCGGAGGCCACCTGGGATCTCTCAGGTCGCCGACGGGGCGTCGAGGTCGACGATGACCGGGGCGTGGTCGGAGGCGCCCTTGCCTTTGCGTTCGTCGCGGTCGATCCTGGCGTCGGAGACGCGGGCGGCCAGAGCCGGGGACAGGAGGGCGAAGTCGATGCGCATGCCCTTCTTCTTCGGGAAGGACAGGCCCTGGTAGTCCCAGAAGGTGTAGACGCCCGGTCCGGGGGCGTGCGCGCGGACGACCTCGGCGAAGCCGGTGTCGACCAGGGCGGTGAACGCCTCGCGCTCGGCCTTGGTGACGTGCGTCTTGCCCTCGAACTCGGCCATGTCCCACACGTCGTCGTCCTGCGGGGCCACGTTGAAGTCGCCGCACAGCGCGATCCGGGCGGCGGGGTCGTCCGCCAGCCGCTGCGCGCCGAACCGGCGCAGCTTCTCCAGCCAGTCCAGCTTGTAGGCGTAGTGCGGGTCGTCGATTTCGCGCCCGTTGGGCACGTACAGGCTCCACACCTGGGCGCCGTCGCAGGTGGCGCCGATGGCCCTGGCCTCCGCCGCGGCGGGTTCGCCCCACCCGGGCTGGTCCGGGAAGCCGATCCGCACGTCCTCCAGGCCGACCCGCGAGGCGATGGCGACACCGTTCCACTGCGACAGCCCGTGGTGGGCGACCTCGTACCCGAGGTCGGTGAAGACGCTCGCCGGGAACTGCTCGTCGCGGCATTTCGTTTCCTGGATGGCGACGACGTCGACATCGCTGCGCTCCAGCCAGGCGGCGACCCGCTCGGCTCGCGCCCGGATACTGTTCACGTTCCACGTAGCAATTCGCACACCGCCAGGCTAACGCCACCTGACGACATGCGGAGGCGGCCGGCGCAGGCGGGCCCGGGAACGGCGGACGGATCCGAACCTGCAGTGGAACGAGGTCTCGGTGTGGCCGTCCTCCACACCGAGACCTCTCCGCACGTCCCTCGGCACGCTCACCGCGAACCTCGGTCCGCCACGTCAAATGTGACGTCCGCCGCTGTGGTCCGGTTCGCTTCTTCGCGCGGAATCTCACCCCGGAGCCGGGCGATCGCCCAGCGTGACGCAGGTGGAGCGGTGAAGGCCCCGACGCCCTGGGGCATCATGGGGACTCAAGTCCGCTGGGGCCCGCGCCCCATCTCCGAGGTGACACATGACCGAGGCCACGACACACCCCCACGTGCTCGTGATCGACGACGAGCCGAACATCCGCGAACTCGTCCAGGCCGCCCTGCGATTCCACAACTTCAGCGTCAGCACCGCCGGAACCGGCGGCGACGGCCTCGCCCTGGTGCGCGAGCGCCACCCCGACCTCATCCTGCTCGACGTCATGCTGCCCGACATCAGCGGCTTCGAGATCTGCCAGCGGCTGCGGCACGCCGGCGACAACGTGCCCGTCATCTACCTGACGGCCCGCGACACGCCCTCCGACACCGTCACCGGGCTGTCGCTGGGCGGCGACGACTACGTCACCAAGCCGTTCTCCGTGGAGGCGCTCATCGCCCGCATCCACGCGCTGCTGCGCCGGACCCGCCGCGAGGAGACCGCGGCGACCGAGGCGACGCGCGACGAACACGGGGTCCTGCGCGTCGCCGACCTCGAACTCAACGAGCGGACCTGGGGTGTGCGCCGGGCCGGCGTGCCCGTGGAGCTGTCGCCCACCGAGTTCCGCCTGCTCGCCTACATGATGAACCACGCGGGCCGGATCCTCACCCGCGCGCAGCTGCTGGAGAACGTGTGGGGCTGGGACTACGCCGGGCAGTCCCAGATCGTCGAGACCTACGTGAGCTACCTGCGGCGCAAGCTCGACCCGCTCGGCCCGGCCCTCATCCACACCAAGCGCGGCGTCGGCTACTCCATCCGCGTGCCCAAGGCGGAGGTGTACGCCCCTGCCGGTTCGCAGCGGCCGCCGGAGCGGCAGCGCAGACGTGGGAGGAGGCGGGGCAGGGACCGGCAGGAGGCACCGCGGGAGGCGCGGCCGGACGCCGGTGGGCCTCCGCGCGCCGCGGAGGCCGGGGCCGACACGCCCGAGGCCCCCGGCACCGCCGACGGCACCGGCGCCTGACCCCCCGCACCCGACCGACCGGACCCGACCTTCCGACGCCGACGAGCAGGAATACGGACCATCAGATGCTGCACTCAGTGCCCGGCGGAACGCTGCGCGCGCGGCTGCTCATCGGGCTGCTCGGCGTCACCGGCGCCGGCCTGCTGCTCACCTGTGTCGTCGGCTTCCTGACCCTGCGGACCTTCATCACCGAGCGGCTCGACGCACAGCTGGTGCTGGCCGCCGAGCGCGCCATGGTGCGGCTCGACAACGACATCCCGCCGGTGGGCGTGGACGCGCCCAGTTCCTCCCCCTACATCGTGGTGCTGCTCGACCCCCGCACCGGCGAGGTCCGACAGGTGTTCGGCGACGCCATGCGCGAGGACGTGGTGCTCGACCGCATCGACGCGATGCCGCTGGACGAGCTGACCGCCCACGCCGCCGACGCCGAGATCTTCGATCTGGAGGGCGGCGACACCTCGGTGCCGCCGCACCGGGCGACCGTGCGGCTGCGCCCTGACGCGATCCTGGTCGCCGGCGTTCCGACCAACGACCGCGAGGAGTACTCCTGGCAGCTGGTGCTCACCCAGCTGATCACCGCGGCCCTGCTGCTGACCGGCCTCGCGCTGGCCGGACGCTGGCTGATCGTGCGCGGCCTGGAGCCGCTCAGCCGGATGGCGACGACCGCCGACCGGATCAGCACGGGCTCCGACCTCTCGGCGCGGATGCCGGGATCGGACTCCTCCAGCGAGGCGGGGCGCCTGGCCGCGGCGATCAACACGATGCTGCGGCGGCTGGAACACGCCTTCGACGCACAGCGGGCCTCGGAGCAGCGGGTGCGGGCGTTCGCCGCCGATGCCTCCCACGAGCTGCGCACGCCGCTGACGACCATCCTCGGCTACGCGGAGCTGTACCGGCAGGGGGCGATTCCCGACGCGGAGCTGCCCGAGGCGATGGGGCGGGTGGAGAACGAGGCGGCGCGGATGAGCCGCCTGGTCGCCGAGCTGCTGGAGCTGGCCCGGCTGGACCGGGTCGGCTCGCTGCAGCTGGGGCGGGCCGACCTGGCGGCGGTGATCCGGGGCATGGTCGACGACGCGCGCACGCTGGAGCCCGAGCGCGAGATATCCCTGGAGGCCCCCGCGGAGCTGTGGTGCGATGTGGACGAGGCGCGGATCTGCCAGGTGGTGGCCAACCTGCTGGGCAACGTCCGCGACCACACGCCCCCCGGTACCGCCGCGCGGGTGCGGCTGGAGGGGCGCGAGGCCGAGGGCGTCGCCGTGCTCCGGGTGAGCGACGAGGGCCCGGGGATGGGCGAGGAGGACCTGCGGCGGGCTTTCGACCGCTTCTACCGTGGCAACCGGGAGCCGGGCGGCGGCAGCGGGCTGGGGCTGGCGATCGTGCACGCCATCGCGGTCGCCCACGATGGCCGCGTCGACATCGCCGCGGAGCCCGGAGGGGGGACCGCGGTCACGGTGCGGTTCCCGCTGCGGCAGGCCGCGGAGGAGTGAGCGCGGCCGCGAGGGAGCGGACGGTATCGGTCGCCTCCGGCTCGGAGAACCCCCGGTGTGGATGCTTCAGGCTCTCTACCGGCGGGTAATAACGTGATGTACGCCACGCCCGACACCCGGTGACGGCCCGTGGCGACCCAGACAGACGCACACGTATCCGGCTCCACCGCGCAGGAACGCCGACCGCAGCAACGGTGCGACGGCCCGCTGCGCGTGGCCCCCCGTGATGAGGTGATCCCCGTATGACCGCGGTGAACCCCGACGTCAGCACCGAGCGCGTCGACGAACGGCAGTCCCGAGCGGTCGCCGAGGCCGCGCGAGAGAAGGAGTGGCGCCGACCGAGCTTCGGCAAGGAGCTGTACCTCGGCCGCCTCCGCCTCGACCTGGTCCACCCCTACCCACGGCCCGACGCCGACGCGGAGCGCGCCGGCGAGGAGTTCCTGGCCCGGCTGCGCGCGTTCTGCGCCACCATCGACGCCCAGCGCATCGAGCGCGAGGAGTGCATCCCCGACGAGGTCATGCGCGGCCTGATGGACCTGGGGGCGCTGGGCATGAAGATCCCGCAGGCCTACGGCGGGCTCGGGCTGAGCCAGGTGTACTACAACCGCGCGCTCATGCTCGTCGGCTCCGTCTCCCCGGCCATCGGCGCCCTGCTCTCGGCGCACCAGTCGATCGGGGTGCCGCAGCCGGTCAAGATGTTCGGCACCGAGGAGCAGAAGCAGCGCTTCCTGCCGCGCTGCGCCACCACCGACATCAGCGCGTTCCTGCTGACCGAACCCGACGTCGGCAGCGACCCGGCGCGCCTGCGCGCCACCGCCACCCCCACCGAGGACGGCGAGGCCTACCTCCTCGACGGCGTCAAGCTGTGGACGACCAACGGTGTCGTCGCCGACCTGCTCGTGGTCATGGCCCGGGTCCCCAAGGGCAACGGCCACCGCGGCGGTATCACCGCGTTCGTGGTCGAGGGAGCCTCCGAAGGCATCACCGTGGAGCACCGCAACCGGTTCATGGGCCTGAAGGGCCTGGAGAACGGCGTGACCCGGTTCCACCGGGTACGCGTCCCCGCCGCCAACCGGATCGGGGAGGAGGGCCAGGGCCTCAAGGTCGCGCTCACCACCCTCAACACCGGGCGGCTCTCCCTGCCCGCGATGTGCGTGTCCTCCGGGAAGTGGGCCACCAAGATCGCCCGCGAGTGGGCGCGCGAGCGCGTGCAGTGGGGGCGGCCGGTCGGTGAGCACGAGGAGGTCGCCAAGAAGATCTCCTTCATCGCGGCCACCACCTATGCCATGGAGGCGATGCTGGAACTGGCCTCGCAGCTCGCCGACGACGAGCGCAACGACATCCGGTTGGAAGCCGCCATCGCCAAGCTGTGGGCCTCCGAGATGGCCTACAAGGTCGCCGACGAGCTCGTGCAGGTCCGCGGCGGCCGCGGCTTCGAGACCGCGGACTCGCTGGCCGCACGCGGCGAGCGCGGGATCCCCGCCGAGCAGATCCTCCGCGACCTGCGGATCAACCGGATCTTCGAGGGCTCCACCGAGATCATGCACCTGTTCATCGCCCGCGAGGCCGTCGACGCCCACCTCGCGGTGGCCGGGGACATCATCGACCCCGAGGCCGACAACGCGACCAAGGCCAAGGCCTTCGCGCGGGCCGGGGGCTTCTACGCCTCCTGGTTCCCCACGCTGATCGTCGGCCAGGGGCAGAACCCCGGGTCCTTCGGCGAGTTCGGCCCCCTGGCCGCGCACCTGCGGTTCGTCGAGCGCAACGCGCGCAAGCTGGCCCGCTCCACCTTCTACGGCATGTCGCGCTGGCAGGGCGGGCTGCAGACCAAGGAGGGCTTCCTCTCCCGGGTCGTGGACATCGGCGCCGAGCTGTTCGCGATGGCCTCCGTCGTCCTGCGCGCCCACAGCGACGGCCGTGAGTACCCCGACCGCAGGCAGAGCGCCCACGAGCTGGCCGACACGTTCTGCCACCAGGCCCGGCTGCGCGTCGACCGGCTCTTCACCGAGCTGTGGTCCAACACCGACGGCATCGACGGCAAACTCAGCCGCCGCCTGCTCAAGGACCACTACGCCTGGATGGAGGAGGGCATCCTCGACCCGTCCGTCCCGGGCCCACTGATCGCCGCCGCCGACCCGGGCCCCTCCACGAAGGACAACGTCCACCGCAAGATGGGCTGACCGCGGTTCACTCCCCGACGGTGATCACGGCGACGGGCACCGATTCGTCGGTCGTGTTCCGCCGTTCGCCGTGATCATCACAGCGGGTGGCGTGCGGGGGGCGGCGGCACTACGTTAGTACGCATGTACGACGCCTCCCCCGCGCCTCACCCCCGCCGCGCTTCCGCCCTCACCCTCGCCCAGGCCCGCCGGGTGGCCCTGGCGGCGCAGGGGTTCGCCGACCGCAGACCCGCGGGAGCCGTCACCGCACGGCACCTGCAGCGGGTGATCGACCGGGTCGGCGTCCTCCAGATCGACAGTGTGAACGTCCTGTCCCGCAGCCACTACCTGCCCGTGTTCGCGCGCCTCGGTTCCTACGACCGCGCGCTGCTCGACCGGGCGGCCACACGGCGCGGCGGGCGGCTCGTGGAGTACTGGGCGCACGAGGCGAGCCTCATCCCGCCCGCGACACACCGGCTGCTGCGCTGGCGGATGCGGAACGCGGGCGATGAGGCGTGGAGTCCCATGCGCAAGGTCGCCACCGGCCACCCGGAGCTGGTGAAGGCGGTCCGCGAAGAGGTCGAGCGCATCGGACCGGCCACCTCGCGGGAGATCGAGCGGGCACTGGAACACGACGCCCCGCGCTCCACGGAGCACTGGGGCTGGAACTGGTCGCTGGTCAAGCAGGCACTGGAGTACCTCTTCTGGTGCGGCGAGGTCACCGCCGACGGCCGCACCGCACAGTTCGAGCGCCGCTACGACCTGCCCGGGCGCGTGCTGCCCGCCGAGGTGGCCGACGCCCCCGACCCCGACCCGGGCGACGCCCGCCGCGAGCTCATGGCCATCGCCGCCCGCGCGCACGGCGTGGCCACCGAGCAGTGCCTACGCGACTACTTCCGGCTGAAGGCCGCGCCCGCGCGGGCCGCCCTGGCCGACCTCGTCGACGCCGGAGAGCTGGTCCCGGTCACCGTGGAGGGCTGGCGGCGCCCCGCCTACCTGCACCGCGACGCCCGCGTGCCGCGACGTGTGGACGCCCGCGCCCTGCTCAGCCCGTTCGACTCGCTGATCTGGGAGCGCGACCGTACCGCGGCCCTGTTCGGCTTCCGCTACCGGCTGGAGATCTACGTCCCGGCCGCCAAGCGCGTCCACGGGTACTACGTGCTGCCGTTCCTGCTCGGCGACCGCCTCGTCGCACGGGTCGACCTCAAGGCCGACCGCAAGGCGGGGCTGCTCCGGGTGCGCCGGACCACCGTGGAGGCCGGGGCGCCACCGGAGACCGCCGACGAGCTCGGCGCCGAGCTGGACCGGATGGCGCAGTGGCTCGGCCTGGACGGCGGCGTCACACACGCCCCGGCCTGACGGGCGGTCGGCGGTGGGTCAGACGCGCTCGATGACGGTGACGTTGGCCTGGCCGCCGCCCTCGCACATGGTCTGCAGGCCGTACCGGCCGCCGGTGCGGCGCAGCTCGTGCACCAGCTTGGTCATCAGGATCGATCCGGTGGCGCCCAGCGGGTGGCCGAGGGCGATGGCACCGCCGTTGGGGTTGACCCGGGCCGGGTCGGCACCGAGCTCCTCGGTCCAGGCCATCGGCACGGGCGCGAACGCCTCGTTGATCTCGGTGACGTCGATGTCGTCGATGGCCAGTCCCGCCTTGTCCAGTGCCGCGCGGGTGGCCGGGATCGGGGCGGTGAGCATGTAGACGGGGTCGTCGCCCATGAGGGAGAGCTGGACGACGCGGGCCAGCGGCGTCAGCCCGTGCCGTTCCACCGCGCGCTCCGAGGCGATCAGCACCGCGCCGGCGCCGACGGAGATCTGGCTGGCGACGGCCGCCGTCAGCTCCCAGCCCTCGCGCAGGGCCTGCAGCCCGGCCATCTTCTCCAGGGTGGTGTCGGGGCGGATGCCCTCGTCCTGGGTCAGACCGGCGAGCGGGGCGATCTCGGCGTCGAAGTAGCCGGCCTCGCGGGCGGCGGCCGCTCTCCGGTGGCTCTCCAGGGCGAAGCGCTCCAGGTCGGCACGCTTGTAACCCCACTTCTCGCACATCAGCTGGGCGCCGCGGAACTGGGAGATCTCCTGCATCCCGTAGCGCTCCAGCCAGCCCTCGCCGAAGAGCTGCAGCCCGTTGTCGAGGGCGAACTGGACGTTGGCGCCCATCGGCACCATGCCCATGTTCTCCACGCCCGAGGCGACGACGAGCTCCTGGGTGCCGGACATGACGCCCTGGGCGGCGAAGTGCACGGCCTGCTGGGAGGAGCCGCACTGGCGGTCGATGGTCACGCCCGCGGTCGTCTCCGGCAGCCCCGCCGAGAGCCAGGCGGTGCGGGCGAGGTCGAGGGCTTGGGGCCCGACCTGGCTGACGCAGCCCATGATGACGTCCTCGACCGCCGCCGGGTCGACGCCGGTGCGCTCGACGAGCTCCTTGAGGACGTGCGCCCCCATGTCGGCCGGATGGATGCCGGCGAGCGCGCCCTTCTTGGTGCCTACCGGCGTGCGAACGGCCCCGACGATGAATGCCTCAGCCACGGTGTCCTCCTGGGGGACCTCGGATGTACGTCTTGAACCGAACCATATTCGGTTTGCGTCCCAGCGCAAGGGGGTGGGGGCCGCTCTACGGCCGATCCACCGCCGGGACCCACCGCTTCACAGCGGCCGGTCGGGGATCGGGTCGCGGACGAGGCGGGCGTCCTGCTCATCGCCGAGGGTGTCGCGGGTCAGCTCCTCCAGCAGGGCGACCAGTTCGCCGTACTCCTGCGCCGCGTACTCCTCCAGCAGGTCGCGCAGGACCGCCCGCTGGGCGTCGTAGAGCCGCCGCGCGGCGTCCCGGCCCCGCGTGTTGAGCTCCCAGACCGCCGGGTCCCCGGTGTCCTCGTGCAGCAGCCCCGCCAGCACCAACTCGTCGCGGACCTGCTCGGTGACGGCGGCCGGGCAGTGCGCGAGCCGCGCCAGCTCCTCCCGGGTGATCGGCCCGGTGGCGGCCAGGTGGGTCAGCGCCCAGCTGCTGCCCGGTGACAGGTCGAGCCCGGCGGCGCGCGCCAGGTCCGCGTAGATCCGCCTGGCACCGCGGGCGTCGGCGACCCGGTGGACCGCCTTCTCCACCCGGTCCAGCGGCCCACGCCCCGTCCACACCGGCGCCACCTGCTCGTCCAGGTCGGGGGCGGCCACCGTGGTGCGCAGGGGGATCTCCTTCAGCATCAGGGCGAGGATGAAGGCGATGACGGCGACCGGGACGGCGGAGAGGAAGACGATGTCGATCGCGTCGGCGTAGGCGATGAGGAACTCGGCCTGGACGGCTCCGGGGAGTCGGTCCACAACCTGTGGATCGGCCTCGATGCCCTCGACGGTGACGCCCGGGGGCAGGCTGATCTCGGCCGACCGGGCGCGCAGGTTGTCGGCGAGCCGCGCGGAGAACACCGACCCGAAGATCGAGGTGCCGAACGCCCCGCCGATCGACCGGGAGAACGTGCCGGCCGACGTGGCCACGCCCAGGTCGCGGTAGTCCGCGGCGTTCTGGATGGCCGTCACGATCACCTGCATCGTCAAGCCCAGGCCCAAACCGAGCAGCAGGAAGTAGGCCCCCATCTCGATGGGGCGCGTGTCCGGCCCGAGCAGGGACAGCAGCGCGAGCGCGACCGCGATGACGGCGCCGCCGAGGATCGGGAACGGCTTGTAGTGCCCGGTCTTGGTGACCAGGAACCCGGTGCCGATCGACGTGGTGAGCATGCCCAGCACCATGGGCACCAGCGCCAGCCCGGAGACCGTCGGCGAGTAGCCGTGCACGACCTGCAGGAAAAGCGGCAGGAAGGCCATCGACCCCATCATCGCGAAGCCGACGCAGAAGCTGATCGCCATGCCCACGCGGATCACCGGCGAGGCGAACAGGCGCAGCGGCAGCACCGGCTCGGCCGCGCGCCGCGCGCTCAGCCACCACAGCACCCCGAGGGCCAGCGCCGCCGCGCCGAGCCCGATGATGACCGGCGAGGACCATGGATAGGTGCTGCCGCCCCAGGACGCCAGCAGCGTGACGCACACGGCGAGCCCGGCGAGGAGCGCGGTGCCGAGGTAGTCGATGCGGCGGCTCACGCGCGCGGAGGTGTCGGCGGGCAGGATCAGGAGCACGATCAGCAGGGCCGCGACCCCGAGGGGGATGTTGATGTAGAACACCCAGCGCCAGGAGAGGTGGTCGACGAAGAACCCGCCGATGAGGGGGCCGGCGACACTCGCCAGCCCGAACGCCGCGCCGATGAAGCCCTGGTAGCGGCCGCGCTCGCGTGGGGAGACGATGTCGCCGATGATCGCCGAGGCGAGGACCATGAGGCCGCCGCCCCCGATGCCCTGCACCGCGCGGAAGAGGATGAGTTCGAGCATGGCCGCCGCGAGCCCGGACAGCGCCGAGCCGACCAGGAAGATCGCGATGCAGCCGAGGAAGATCCACTTGCGGCCGAACTGGTCACCGAGTTTGCCCCACAGGGGTGTGCTGGCGGTGACGGCGAGCAGGTAGGCGGTGACGACCCAGGAAAGGTGGTTGAGCCCGCCCAGGTCGGAGACGATCGTCGGCAGCGCCGTCGCGACGATGGTCTGGTCGAGGGCCGCGAGCAGCACCGCCAGCAGCAGCGCCCCCATGATGGCGAGGACGGCCGGACGCTTCCCGTCCTCCCTGCGCTCGCGGCGCTCCACGGTGTGCGCCGGCATGCTGATCCCCCGTTCAGCATCGAGTTCGCAGCCCGACCCTATGCGGCACCGGATCACCGACCCCGGGAACGACACCTCTTCTTTGCCCTGCGCATACTCGGGCGGCGGCTCGGCACCGCCCGCCCTCTATAAAACCGAACGAGATTCGGTTACCGTGGTGCCCTACCATCCCGTCCCCGCCTGCCGCACTGGCGCGAGCGAAGGAGCGACTCCATGCAGAGGGAACTCTTCGACACCGAACACGACCTCTTCCGCGAATCGGTGGCCGAGTTCCTCCAACGCGAGGTGGCGCCCTACCACCCCCAGTGGGAGAAGGACGGCATCGTCCCGCGCGAGGTCTGGACCGAAGCCGGGAAGGTCGGCCTCCTCGGCCTCGGCGTGCCCGAGGAGTACGGCGGCTCCGGCACCGACGACTTCCGGTTCAACGTCGTCGTCAGCGAGGAGATCTGCCGCGCCCACGCCACCGGCCTCGGATTCGTGCTGCAGAACGACGTGATGGCGCCCTACCTCGTCGGCCTCACCACCGACGAGCAGAAGCGGCGCTGGCTGCCGGGCTTCAGCAGCGGAGAGCTGATCACCGCCATCGCCATGACCGAGCCGGGCGCCGGGAGCGACCTGCAGGGCGTCCAGACCACGGCGGTGCGCGACGGGGACGACTACGTCATCAACGGCCAGAAGACGTTCATCACCAACGGGATCAACTCCGACCTGGTGATCGTGGTCGCCCGGACCCGGCCGGAGGGCGGCGCGCACGGGACCTCGCTGATCGCCGTCGAGCGCGGCACCCCCGGCTTCGAGCGCGGCCGCAACCTGGACAAGATCGGCCTGAAAGCCCAGGACACCGCCGAACTGTTCTTCAGCGACGTGCGCGTCCCCGCCGCCAACCTGATCGGCGAGGAGAACCAGGGCTTCATCCACCTGATGAACAACCTGCCCCAGGAGCGCCTGTCGATCGCGGTGGCCGCGGTGGCGGGGGCCGAGTTCGTACTGGCCGCGACGATCGAGTACTGCAGGGAGCGCACCGCGTTCGGCCGCCCCATCGGCAGGTTCCAGAACACCCGGTTCGTCCTCGCCGAGCTGTCCACCGAGGTCGACATCGCCCGCACCTACGTCGACCGCGCGATCACCCTGCACAACCGGGGGGACCTGTCCGTCGCGGACGCCGCCAAGGCCAAGTGGTGGACCACCGAGCTGGCCAACAAGGTCATGGACCGGTGCCTGCAGTTGCACGGCGGGTATGGGTACATGATGGAGTACCCGGTGGCGAAAGCCTGGCAGGACGCCCGAGTCCAATCGATCTTCGGCGGCACGACCGAGATCATGAAGGAGATCGTGGGGCGCTCGCTGGACCTGTAGCCGCCCCCCCGAACGGGTCTCGGTGAAAGGGTCACATCGCATGGCGGACGCAGCTGCGGCGAGCGGCGCGTGGGACGGCTTGATCGTCCTCGGTCTCCTGGTCCTCCTCCTCGTCCTGGGCGTGCGCAAGCTCCGCCCCCGCGTCCACATCCCCTGGACCACCGGCGGGATCGTGGTGTTCTTCATCTTCTTGTGCCTGCTGTTGTGGGCGTGGTCCTGGCGCTGACACGGGGGTCGAAGGGGGTCGCCCCCCTGGGCCAACACAGCATCTTCTTGTGCCTGCTGTTGTGGGCGTGGTCCTGGCGCTGACACGGGGGTCGAAGGGGGTCGCCCCCCTGGACCGACACAGCATCTTCTTGTGCCTGCTGTTGTGGGCGTGGTCCTGGCGCTGACGCCACCTTGCCGTTGATCTCGGGGGTATCGACCTCATCTCGCAGCGGATTCGGTCGATACGCCCGAGATCGACGGAGGGATAGGGGCGGGCAACAGGGATGATGGGACCTCAGGTGGGCTGCGCCGACTCGCGGATCAGCCGGGGCCGGGTCCTCTTCCTGCTATTCGCCTTTCAGGGGGATCTCGAACCACACGGCCTTGCCGTCGGGGGTGGGGCGCGAGCCCCATCTGGACGCCAACTGGTCCACGAGGTAGAGGCCTCTGCCGCCCTCGTCGTCGGCGCCCGCGCTGCGGATGCGCGGCAGGCGCAGGTCGTGGTCGAACACCTCGACCCACACCGACGACGCTCCCCGCCTCAGCCGCAGCAGGAAGCGGCGCTTCTCGTCGTCCTGTGTCGTGGAACCGTCGCCCTCCTGGACCTCTTCCAGCAGGTCGGACCAGTCCTCGTCGAACTCGTCGAGCCCCATCGCACCGCCGTGGGCGAAGGGGAGACCGGAGTCCTTGACGCCTTCGGGCGTGAACTCCCGGTGCACCGGAGGAGGCGTCGCGTGGATGACGACGTTGGTGACGATCTCGGACACCAGCAGGCAGGCCAGCTCGGCCTGGTCGCGGTCCATGCCCCAGCTGCGGAACGTGCTGGCCGCGAGGTGCCGGGCCTCGCCGACAGTGGGGGGCTCGGCGACGAACCAGCCCTCCTGGATGGCCAGCTCCTCGGGGTGGGTGCGGACCACGAGCAGCGCGGTGTCGTCGTCGATCTCCCCCGGCACCGCCGTGACGGCGGTCTCCGCGATCTGCTCGACCCCCTTGTCGGCCACGGCCCGCACTCGCTCCACCAGCAGGGTCAGTGAGCGGTGCAGGTTGACCGTGCCGCCCACCGGACGGCGGTCGACCAGGCCGTCGGTGTAGAGCAGCAGGGTGGCGCCGGGCGGCAGGGTGACATCGGCCTGATGGTAGATCGCGTCCTCGAAGGGGGCACCCCGGTGTTTGACGCCCAGCAGCGTGTCGGAGACCTCCAGGGCCAGCTCCGATACCTGGCCGTCGCTGATGAGCAGCGGCGCCTGGTGCCCGGCATTGGCATAGGACAGCGACCGCGACCACGCGTCGTAGACCATGTAGAGGCAGCTGACACTGGGCACCCAGGTGCCGCCGTCGCCGTCGGGACGGCCCAGGCGGCGCACCCACTCGTCCAGCTCGCGCAGGATGTCGGCGGGTTCCCGGTCGGCCTGGGCGAAGGCGCGCAGGGCGGCACGCAGCTGGCCCATGACCGCGGCGGCGTGCGGGCCGCGGCCCTCGACGTCGCCCACGACCATGCCGACCCGGCCCGCCGAGAGCGGGATGACGTCGTAGAAGTCGCCGCCGACCTGGGTCTGGATGCCGTGGCCGTGGGCCTCCAGCGGTTTGGCCGGGACGTAGCGGTGCGCGATGGACAGGCCGTCGAACCGCGGGAAGGAACTGGGCAGCAGGCTGTTCTGGAAGGCCAGCGCGGTGCTGCGCTCCTCCTCGAACAGGCGGGCGTTGTCGATGGCGAGAGCCACCCGTGAGGCGATGGCGCCGACCAGGTCGCGGTCGAAGCCGCCGTAGCTCGTCTTCTCGCGGGGGGACAGGCGGGAGAGGGCGAGCGTGAGCACACCCAGGAGTTCACCGCGGGCGCGCAGAGGCGCCGCGATGGCCGATGTCATCCCCACCTGCTCGGCGACCTGGGCGGAGCGCTCCCCGGCGACGTCCACCGGGTAGATCCGGTCGGTGACGACCTGGGTCTGCAGGGTCCGCATCGCTTCGTAGACGAAGTGCCGATCGGGATATCGGACCTCTTCACCTACGTCGAACCAGGTGCCCGGGGGCGGGGTCCAGCCCTCGGCGTGCACGGACACGCGCCGGACCAGGCGGTCGTGGTCGAAGAGGTCGAGGAAGCAGTGGTCGGCGAACTGCGGCACCAGGATCTCGGCGACCGCCTTCACCGTGGTGTCGAACTCCAGCGAGCTGGCCAGGCGGCTGCCCACCCGGTCGAGCAACCCGTACTGATCCTCCACCCGCCCGTAACGCATGGCCTCGGTGGCGAACCAGACGACGCCCTCGATCGCCCCGGAGTCGTGCCGCAGCGGCACCGCCTGGGAGCGCAGGTGGATCCAGGTGGAGTCGGAGCGCAGGACGGCGAAGGTGCCCTCCCACGTCTCACCCTTGAGGACGCGGCGGGCGAGCTGGGCGGCGCGCTCTTGGTCGGCCTCGTGCACGCCCAGGTCGATGAGGGAGATGCCGAGGAGGTCGCGATCGTCGGCGAATCCGAGGAGTTCGCGGGCGAAGGTGTTCCAGTACAGGAGGTGGCCGTGTCGGTCGGCCACGAAGACGGCGACCTGCGCCTGTTCGAAGACCTCGGCCCCGGAGAGCGCGCCATCGTCGTAGAAGGCTTCCCCCCACCGCTTCATACAGCAGCCACCTTGCCGTCATGGACCGTCTTCACGATGCCCTGCGCGATCCACATCGCCCCTGCGGGACGGACGGATGAGAGATCATGCCGACCGGCCCCGGCCATGGCATGAGCATAGCCCCCGCACGGAGAAGTCCGCTGAACAACGCGACATTCCGGCATCGCGGGACACCATGGGGCACCCCGCGACGTAGTTACGGCTTGGCGACGAAGATGTGGCCGGCGATGTGCCGATCCAGTTCGCTGCGCTCGCCATCCCTCTCGCTACCACCAATCACGCGCACGCCCTCATCGCCGAGCAGAAGCGTCACTTCCTTTCCGGGTTGTACCCCGGCACGCTTCAGATCGAGCATCACATCGGTGTCGCTCTGCAGCTGCTCGCTGATCCGGCGGACCGTCACCCTCGTCGCGGTGCCGTTGGCGACGTCCAGCATCGGCACGATCGAGTCGTCGGTGAAGGGCTCGGGAGCGTAGTCCTCCAGGCCGAGTTCGTCCAGCCCGGGGATGGGGTTTCCGTGGGGGCAGACCGAGGGCGCGTTGAGCAGCTGCACCAGGCGCTCCTCGACGGCCTCGGAGATCACGTGCTCCCAGCGGCAGGCCTCGACGTGCACTTCCTCCCAGGGCAGGCCGATGACGTCGACGAGCAGGCGCTCGGCCAGCCGGTGCTTGCGCATGACGTGCGTCGCGAGCTTACGGCCTTCGGGGGTCATGACCAGATGGCGGTCGTTCTCGACACGGAGCAGGCCGTCGCGCTCCATGCGGGCGACTGTCTGACTGACCGTGGGGCCACTCTGCTGGAGACGCTCGGCGATCCGCGCCCGAAGCGGCACGATGCCTTCCTCTTCGAGCTCGAAGATCGTGCGGAGGTACATCTCCGTGGTGTCGATAAGCCCGTGTGCGGTCAAGGCTCTCCCTCCCATCGTGGGCCCGTTGAGAGTTGACAACGGTAGAACTCTCAACACGGGCCAGCGGCGGCGGATTCCGTGGGCGGAAGACCCGATCCACGAGTCCATCGACCTGCCCGTGCGCCCCTGGCCGCGGGAGCGGCCACCGATGGTTACATCATAGCGTGGCGGGCGACACGCCGATTCCACCTGGTGTGCCATCGTCCACGGCCGGACGCGGGGCCGCAGGTCCTGGCACCCGGGCGATCCGGCGCCGGCCGCCGTGCCTCCCGGACCACCCTCCGCCCCCGGGTCCACCCCGGACCCCGCGGGCACCTCTCGGCGTCCCGTGGCTCCCCGTGCCCGGCCGCTACGGCGAGAGGCGCTCGACCTCCCACGTGCCGTCGGCGGGCTCGCCCCCGACCAGCACGTAGCGGAACCGGTCGTGCATCCGGTCCGGGCTCCCCCGCCAGAACTCCATCTCCACCGGGTGGACGCGGTAGCCGCCCCAGTAGGCCGGCCGGGGCACCTCCACGTCCTCGGGCCACGCGCGGCTGAGCCGCTCGTAGCGCTCGTCGAGCTCGGCCCGCCCCCTGACCGGGGACGACTGCTGCTCGCTCACCCACGCCCCGATCTGCGAGCCGCGCGGCCGGGACCGGAAGTAGCGGTCGTTCTCCTCGTCGTCGAGGCGCTCGACGCCGCCCATGATCATGACCTGGCGCGCCATCTGGTGCCAGGGGAAGACCACGGACACGCGCGGCTCCACGTCCAGGGCGCGGCCTTTTCGTGAGCGGTAGTTGGTGAAGAAGCGCAGACCGGAACTGTCGTAGCCCTTCATGAGGACCGTGCGCCCCCGGGGCGCGCCCGACGGCTCGACGGTCGACAGGATCATCGCGTTGGGCTCGGCCAATCCGGATCCGTGCACCTGGGAGAACCAGATGTGAAACTGCTCCATGGGGTGCGCGGCGAGGTCGGCGAGGCGGAGTGGTGAACGTCCATAGGATTCGCGCAGCTCAGCAGGGTCACAATGGTTCACAGTGAAGCATCTTCACACGAGCTTGGGGGTAGGCGCCACCCATAGGGACCCGTACTCGACACCTCATCTGCCATCGCACATCCCCTACCGGCTCAATGGACGGACCTGCGGTCCGCCGGGCCGAGGATACGGAGGAACCCGGTATGTCGGACTTCAGACCCGGGCTCGAAGGAGTTCTGGCGTTCGAGACCGAAATCGCCGAACCCGACAGGGAAGGCGGTGCCCTTCGGTACCGCGGCGTCGACATCGAGAACCTCGTCGGGCGGGTGAGCTTCGGACACGTGTGGGGGCTGCTGGTCGACGACGCCTTCAGCCCCGGGCTTCCCTTCCCCGAACCCGTCGACGACATCGTCGGCACCGGCGACGTGCGCGTCGACGTGCAGAGCACCCTGGCGACCCTGGCACCGCGCTGGGGGCTCAAACCGCTTCTCGACACCGACGACGCCGAAGCGCGCGACGACCTGGCCCGCGCCTCGTCCACCGCGCTGTCCCTCATCGCGCGATCCGCCCGCGGGGAGGCCCCGCCGGTCCCGCGCGGCCGGATCGAGGAGGGCTCCACGGTCGTCGAGCGGTTCATGATCGAGCTGCGCGGGGAACCGGACCCGCGCCACGTCCGGGCCGTGGACGCCTACTGGACCTCGGCCGCCGAGCACGGCATGAACGCCTCCACCTTCACCGCCCGCTGCATCGCCTCCACCGGTGCCGACGTGGCGGCGGCCCTGTCCGGCGCCGTCGGCGCGATGTCCGGGCCGCTGCACGGCGGCGCCCCGGCACGCGTGCTGCACATGCTGGACGAGACCGAGCGCCTCGGCGACGCGCGGGCCTATGTGCGCGGGGCGCTGGACCGGGGCGAGCGGCTGATGGGCTTCGGCCACCGCGTCTACCGGGCGGAGGACCCGCG
Source organism: Nocardiopsis mwathae (assembly GCF_014201195.1). Classification (NCBI taxonomy): domain Bacteria; kingdom Bacillati; phylum Actinomycetota; class Actinomycetes; order Streptosporangiales; family Nocardiopsidaceae; genus Nocardiopsis; species Nocardiopsis mwathae. Next base: position 4,400,175 of record NZ_JACHDS010000001.1, read on the forward strand.
GGCACGGGTGCTGCGACGCACCGCGAAGGAGCTCGACGCACCGCGCTTCGAAGTGGCCGCGGCCGTGGAGGAGGCGGCCCTGGAGGAGCTGCACGCCCGCAAACCCGACCGGGTGCTGGCCACCAACGTGGAGTACTGGGCTGCGGTGGTGCTGGACTTCGCCGAGGTGCCGGCGACGCTGTTCACGTCGATGTTCACCTGCGCGCGCACGGCCGGCTGGGCGGCGCACATCCTGGAGCAGAAGCGGACCGGCCGGTTGATCCGGCCCAGCGCCCGCTACGTCGGACCGGGGAACCGCGACGTGGCGGCCGTGCCGGGCGCGCGGGAGGCACTGGCCGCGGGAGCGTGACGGGGCCTTCAGGGCCGACGGCGAAGCACAGAATCGTGAAACGACGGTCGTCCGTCACTTTCCCACACATAATTCCGGGCGGTGAATTCGCTTACCCGCACACCCGTCTTGGAGAAAGCCGACCTTTCCCCCGAACCACCGCACTTCTCCGCCCGGAGCCCCACCCCCTCACCTGCGGCGTGACGACCCCGCCGAGTACCCTGTCCGCGTGACCGAGATTCAGATTCCCGCGAACCTCCTGCCCAAAGACGGACGCTTCGGCTGCGGCCCGTCGAAGGTCCGTCCCGAGCAACTCGACGCCCTCGCCTCCTCCGGCGCGACCTACTTCGGTACCTCCCACCGGCAGAAGCCGGTGAAGTCCCTCGTCGGGCGTGCCCGCTCCGGGCTCGCGGACCTGTTCTCGCTGCCCGAGGGCTACGAGGTGGTCCTCGGCAACGGCGGCACCACCGCGTTCTGGGACATCGCCGCCCACGGCCTGGTCCGGGAGAAGTCCCAGCACCTGTCGTTCGGCGAGTTCTCCTCGAAGTTCGCCAAGGTCACCAAGGGTGCGCCGTGGCTGGCCGAGCCGACCGTCATCACCTCCGACCCGGGCACCCACGGCGAACCGCGCGCCGAGGACGGGGTGGACGCCTACGCGCTCACCCACAACGAGACCTCCACCGGCGTGGCCGCGCCCATCCGCCGCCCGTCGGGCGCCGCCGACGACGCGCTCGTGCTGGTCGACGCCACCAGCGGCGCCGGCGGCCTGCCGGTCGACATCGCCGAGACCGACGTCTACTACTTCGCGCCGCAGAAGTGCTTCGCCGCCGACGGCGGACTGTGGATCGCCGTCATGTCGCCCAAGGCGCTGGCGCGGGTCACCGAGATCGCCGACGGCGGCCGCTACGTCCCGGAGTTCTTCTCCCTGCCGACGGCGATCGACAACTCCCGCAAGGACCAGACCTACAACACCCCGGCCGTCGGCACGCTGCTGCTGCTCGTCGAGCAGCTCGACTGGCTGAACGGGCAGGGCGGGCTGGACTGGGCCGTGCGCCGCACCGCCGAGTCGGCGCAGATCCTCTACGCGTGGGCGGAGAAGTCGTCGTTCGCCACCCCGTTCGTGGCCGACCCGACGCAGCGCTCGCAGGTCGTGGGCACGATCGACTTCAGCGACGACGTGGACGCCGCCGAGGTCGCGGCGACGCTGCGCGCCAACAGCGTCGTCGACACCGAGCCGTACCGCAAGCTCGGCCGCAACCAGCTGCGCATCGGGATGTTCCCGGCCATCGAGCCGTCCGACGTGCAGGCGCTGACGGAGTGCGTCGACCACGTCGTCGGCAGGCTCGGCGGCAAGTTGGCCTGACCGCCGCGGACGGGATAGACATGATGACCGGCCCGGCGACGTCCGGGGCGGTCATCGTCATGTCGGGGTAGATCGGGCCCGCGGGTCCCCAGGGGATGGAATCGGCTGTGCGCAGGAACAAGCAGGAACCCAGCATCAAGATCATTTCGCACCGCGGCGCGTCGGGCCACCGCCCCGAGCACACCCTGGGCTCCTATGAGCTGGGGGCGCGCGTCGGCGGCGACTTCATCGAGATCGACCTGGTCGCCACCAAGGACCACCGCCTGGTCGCGCGGCACGAGCCGGAGATCGGCGGGACCACCGACGTGGCCGACCACCCGGAGTTCGCCGACCGGCGCACGACCAAGGTCATCGACGGCGAGGAGCACACCGGCTGGTTCACCGAGGACTTCACTCTGGATGAGCTCAAGACGCTGCGCGCCACCGAGCGCATCCCCGCCATCCGCCCGGACAACACCGCGCACGACGGCGAGTATGAGATCCCCACCCTGGAGGAGATCATCGGTCTCGCCGAGCGGCTGACCGCCGAGCTCGGCCGCCCGATCGGCATCTACCCGGAGACCAAGCACCCCGAGTACCACGTCTCGGTCGGCCTGGACCTGGAGCCGCCGCTCATCGAGGTCCTGCGCGCCCACGGCCTGGCCGGGCCGAAGCCGGCGGTCCCGGTCTTCCTCCAGTCGTTCGAGGCGGAGAGCCTGAAGAAGCTGGCCGAGACCGAGCTGCCGCTGGTCTTCCTGACCGGCACCGAGGAGCACTGGCAGCGCCACCTCACCCCGGAGGGCCTGGCCGAGGTCGCGACCTTCGCCCACGCCATCGGCCCGAACAAGGACTCCATCATCGGCCGCGACGCCGACGGCAACCTGACCGAGCCCACCACCCTGGTCGACGACGCCCACGCCGCCGGGCTGCTGGTCCACCCCTACACGTTCCGCAGCGAGAACCACTTCCTCCCCGCCGACCTCCGCTCCGGCGACGACCCCACCTCCTACGGCGGCTTCGCGGCCGAGTACGAGCTCTTCTTCGACGCGGGCGTCGACGGCGTCTTCAGCGACCACTCCCGCCACGCCTTCCTCGCCCGCGAGATCTACATGCAGGAGGGGTGACCCGGTTTCGGGACCGGGCGGCGGCCCCGGTCCCGTAGGGGATTTATCCCAAGATCCGTCCGAGGCTCGAACTGCTGACCCGTGCGTTCGCCCAAGCTTGCTTCTATTCTGTGGAAACGACGGGCGAACCGGAGCGGCGTTCATTACGCTTCCGGCTCGGAGGTGAGTGGCGAAATGAGTCTTGCTATGGCGGAAGCCACCCCATACGAGGGGTTCTCGAAGGCCGACCGAATGCTGCGCACCTGGCAAGAGCTGGATGTGCCCGACGGCTGGCGGGCCGAGATCGTCGATGGGAAGATCACCATAATGGCTCCGCCGTCCAAACCTCATAACTTCATCGCGCATCTTCTCCACAGGGCCCTCACGAAGGCAGCGCCTGACGACCTGGGTGTGTTTCAGACTCTCGGTGTGGGGATTCCCGTCCTGGGCGAGGTGTACATTCCGGACCTCGTCGTGATCCCTGAAGACGCCGTCGAGGGAGATCCTTCCAATCCGCACCCTGCGGAGGACGCTCTGCTCGTCGTCGAGATCGTGTCGAAGAGCAGTGCCGACGCCGACCGCAAGAAGAAGCTGTGGGGCTACGCCCACGCGCCTGTGCCGCTCTACCTGCTCATCGACCGCTGGGCAGAAGAAGGACCGGCCGCTTTCCTCTACGAAGACCCCAAGAACGGCGCGTATCTGAAGCGCACCACAGTGAGGTTCGGTGATCCCTTGTACCTCCCGGAACCATTCGACCTGGAGATCGACACCAAGCGGTTCCCCCGGCCCGAGTAGACCGGATCGGCCTCGTCACGTCCTCCGGACCAGGACGATGATGCCCACGATCAGCAGGGCGGCCACCGCGACTCCCGCGCCGATGAGGATTCCCGCGGTGCCTCCGGAGTCGGCTTCGGCGGGCGAGTCGGGGGACGGGGTGTCGGCCCGCTCGGGGTCGGCGGGTGATGGGGACGGGGAGACTGCGTCGGCCAGGGGGACGTACCAGACCGGGCTGTTGTCGCCTTCCGAACCCGCGAGCAGGCCGCTGCCGTCGGGCAGGTAGGTCAGCGACTCCCCCTGCTCCATCTTCGGGAGGGTGATCCGCTCGATGCTGCGGCCGGGGACGCCGTCGGTGGCGTCGTAGAGGGTCGCGCCCCAGTAGGTGCGGATGGCGTACTGGGATCCGTCGGGGGCGAAGGCCGCGTCGGTGGCGTACAGCGGGGCGGAGTCGATGCGGGTGAGGGTGTTGGCGCCGTCCGGGTCGAGGGTCTCCGGGGCCGCGTAGACGCCTCCGGCGATCTCCTTGCTGACGACGTAGAGGCGGTTGTCGCGCGGGTCGATCATCAGGCCCTCGGCGTCGCGCCCGCCATCCTCGTAGGTGAAGGTGAAGGTGGTCGCCTCGACGGTCTGGTCGGTCAGCCGCTCCGGCTCGGGGATCCGGTAGACGCGGATGTTCGGCCAGGCGCCCTGGAAGTTGTCACCGATGTCACCGACGTAGATGGCCGGTTCGCCGTCGTCGCCCACCCCGAGAGAGATGGCCTCCCAGTCGCGCGCCTCGACTCCGGCTCCGGTCAGGGTGACGGTGGCGACCGTGGCGCCGTTCTCGTCGACCGCGTAGATCTCGGCCGGGTAGTCCCCGCTGTCGTTGTGCGTCCACACCACGCCCTCGTGCCGCTGGGAGACCGCCAGGCCACTGGACTCGCGGATGCGCGGGTCCTCCAGACGGAAGCGGATCTCCGACCCCTCGGGGGCACGCTCCGCCGCCTCCTCCGGCGTGACCGGGGGCGCCGGGATGGCGGCGAGTGCGACACCGGGTGTCGCGGAGAGCACCGCGCACACGATGGGGAGGGCGAGCACGGTGCGTTTCCACATGTCCGCTATCTTCCCACCGACCCGGGGTCGCCATGGCTTTGGATGCACGCCTTGTGGGCATGTTCCGCTTACGACATGCGCCCGAGGCGAGAGGAAGACCATGCGAATCGTCGCCTGCCTGAACGGTGACCGCCGTCCGGGTGCGCATCCCGCTCTGCCGATCTCCGCGGACCAGGTCGCCGAGGATGCCCGCGCGGCCGTGGCCAGCGGGGCGGACGAGATCCATGTCCACCCGCGCGACAAGCGGGGCGCCGAAGCACTGGAGCCCCAGGTCCTCACCCCGCTGCTGGAGCGGCTGCGGGCGGCCGTCCCCGACGTGCCGATCAGTGTGACCACCGCCCTGTCCGCCGAGCCGGACCCGTGGCGGCGCTACGACGTGGTGCAGCGCTGGGGCGCGCTGCCGGACTCGGCCACGGTGAACCTGCACGAGCCCGGGTCGGTGGAGGTCGCGCGGCTGCTGATCGACCGCCGGGTGCTGGTGGAGGCCGGTGTGTGGACGGTCGAGGCGGCGCGCATCCTGGCCGCCAGCGGCCTGGCGTCGGAGTTCACCACGGTTCTCATCGAACCGACGCAGGCCACGACGGAGGCGGCGCTGGACAACGCGTCGGCCATCACCCGCATCCTCGACCGCGCCGGGATCAGGCTGCCCCGCCTACTGCACGGGCAGGACGACACGGCCTGGCCGGTGCTCGACGCCGCGATCGAACAGGGCTACGACATCCGCATCGGGCTGGAGGACACCCTGCGCGCCCCGGACGGCGCGGAGGCGGCGGACAACGCCGACCTGGTCTCCCACGCGGTGGCCCGTGTCGCCGCCACGGCCTGACCTCCCGCTCTCCCCCGTTGATCCGGGCGACGTGCACCGACCGCGCGGCGTCTTTCGGTGCACGTCGCCCGGATCAACGCGTGGAGGAGTGGCGGGGGTCAGCCGAGCAGGGAGCCGATCACGACGACGAGCATGATCGCCGCGAGCACAACGGGCAGAAGCCAGCGCTGCTTGCGGTTGTTGGTGAGCATGCTCATGGGTCCGGCCTAACTCGTCACGTGCGGGGTGCGTGGGGTCGTTTCAGCCTAACGGCCATGTGGCGACGGTCCGGTACCGGGGAGAGCCGCCGAGGACGCTGTGCACCAGGTGCACCTCCTCGGCCGTCCAGAACGGAGTCGTCATCGACCGCAGGGAAGAGCGGTGTCGGCTGAAATCGGCGGGTGTGCGGCTGCGCGCGAGGGTGAGGTGCGGCACGTAGGGGCGCCGCTCGACCGGGATCCCGGACTTGCGGGCGGCGCGGCGCAGGTCGGCGGCGAGCCGGCCGAGCGCGCCGACGTCCCCTTCGAAGCCCGCCCACAGCACCCGGGCGCGGGTGTCGTTCCCGGGGAAGGTCCCGGCGCCGCGCACCGCGAGCGACAGCGGTTCGTGCCGCCCGACCTCGGCGGCGATGCGCTTCTCCAGGTCGGCCCTGTGCTCGTCGTCGACCTCGCCGAGAAAGACGAGGGTGAGATGCCAGTCCTCGGGCCGGCTCCAGCGCAGTCCGTCACCGTCGGTGCGGACCGCCGCCGCCGCTCGGGCGACGCGCTCCAGTAGAGCGTCCGGGGGATCGATCGCGAGGAAAAGCCGCATCCGTGACCTCCGCCTGGGGGGTACCGCCGCCCGATTCCGGGCGCTGTTGCCGTCTTTGTTCCCACTGTGCGGGAGAAAGTACGGGGGAAGGCACGGTTGCGGAGGTTTCGGTCAGTGCGACCGGCGGCCGGGCTCCGGGTTCGGTGCCACCCGGACGAACGGGCGGCGGGTGGGGGTCAGACGGAGCCGCAACCGCATGCGCTGCGCCAGCAGCGCGGCGACGGCGAGCACGACCACCAGGCTGACCGCGCCGCCGAGGGCGAGGCCGGTGCGGGGGCCGAACACGTCGGCGAGGACGCCCACGATGGGCGCGCCGACCGGCGTCGTCCCGAGGAAGAAGAGCATGTAGATCGCCATGACCCGGCCGCGCATGGTCGGGTCGACGCTGAGCTGGAAGTGGGCGTTGAGCGAGGTGGTCCACGTCATGAACGCCACACCCATGGGGAAGAGCACCAGGACGAACCCCAGGTAACCGGGCATGAGGGAGGCCACCACCTGCAGCGCGCCGAACACGGCCGCCCCGGCGAGGATGACGCGCAGCCGCGGGTGCTCCCGGCGGGCGGCCAGCAGCGCCCCGGTCAGGGCGCCGACGGCGAGGGCGGCGGCCGCGACGCCGTAGGAGGCGGGGCCGGTCTGGAACTCGTTCTTCGTGATGAGCGCGATCTGGTTCTGCACGTTGGCACCGAAGAGCTGGACCAACGCGGTCATGCCGAGGAGGAGCAGCAGGTCGCGGCGGCCGAGGATGTAGGCCAACCCCTCGCGGGTCTGGCCCTTGGCGCGCGGAACCGACTCGGTGACGTGCAGTTCGGCGGGGCGCATCCTGGCCAGGCCGAAGATCACCCCGGCGAACGACACCGCGTTGACGAGGAAGACCACGCCGCTGCCGACTGCGGCGATCATCAGCCCGGCGATGGCGGGCCCGGCGACCCGGCCCAGTTGGAAGCTGGCGCTGTTGAGGGCGACGGCGTTGGGCAGGTCGCGGCGGCCGACCATCTCCTCGACGAAGGTCTGCCGCGCGGGGTTGTCCAGCACGGTGACCAGGCCAAGGCCGAGGGCGAAGAGGTAGACGTGCCACACCTGGACGTGGCCGGCGACGGTGAGGGCGCCGAGCCCCAGGGCGAGCAGGCCCATGGCGGCCTGGGTGGCGATGAGCAGGCGGCGCTTGGACATGCGGTCGACGAGTGTCCCGCCCCACAGGCCCAGCAGCAGCATCGGCAGGAACTGCAGTGCGGTGGTGATGCCGAGCGCGACGCCGCTGCCGCCGCTGAGCGAGAGCACCAGCCAGTCCTGGGCGATGCGCTGCATCCAGGTACCGGTGTTGGAGACGACCTGGCCGTAGGCGAACAGCCGGTAGTTGCGGACGGCCAGCGAGCGGAACATCCCGGTGCGGGGGCCGGGGTCGGCGGCCGCCTCCGCGCCCGCGCCACTGCCCTGGGGGCGGGGTAACCGGGCCTCGTCCGCCGTCTCGGCGGCCGAACCGGAGTCGCCGCCCTCACCCGTGACCGCCGACCCGGATCCCCCTTCCGGCCCGGCGGTCACGCCTGGCTCAGGCGTTCCAGGATCCGCGCGGCCCTGCGCAGCGTCTCCTTGTCCTCCGGGGGCAGTTCGGCGAGGCGCCGCGCCAGCCACACCTCGCGGCTGCGCTGGTCCTCCCGCACCACGTCCCGCCCCGCGTCGGTGAGGTCCACCAGCTGCTGGCGCCGGTCGTCCGGGTGGGGCGTCCGGCGTACCAGCGAGCGCGCCTCCAGCGCCGCGATGATCCGCGTCATCGACGGCGGCTGCACCTTCTCGTGTTCGGCCAGCGCACCCGGCGTCATCTGCCCGTAGCGTGCCAGCGCGAACAGCACGGCGCTCTGCCCGAGCGACAGGCTCGTGTCCGGCCGCTGCGCCCGCAGCCGCCGGGCCAGCCGCCCCACGGCCACCCGCAGCACCGCCGCCAACCCCGCGTCGGTCCTGGTCTGCTGGGAGAGAGGTGATCGATTCATTAGCATCACTCATTACCTTTGCTAACGATATCCCCTCGCGTGCTATTTCCCCCGACACGGCCGGGACGCGGGCACCTACAGCCCGAGGAGGGCGCTGAAGGGCGCCTCGGCGAAGTGGATGACGAAGATGGCGACCACGATCCACAGCAGCGGGCTCAGTTCGCGCCAGCGGCCCTGGACGAGGCGGATGAAGGCGAAGGCGATGAAGGCCGCGCCGATGCCGTTGGCGATCGAGTAGGTGTAGGGCATCACCACGATCGCGAGGAAGGCCGGGATGCCGATGCCCAGGTCGGTGAAGTCGATCCTGGTGACCTGGGTCATCATCATGAAGCCGACCACGACCAGCACCGGGGTGGCCGCCTCGAAGGGGACGAGGCCGACCAGCGGGGTGAAGAACATGGCGACGAAGAACAGCCCGCCGGTGACCATCGGGGCGATCCCGGTGCGCGCGCCCTCGCCGACACCCGCCGCCGATTCGGCGTAGACCGTGTTGACCGACGCCGAGCCGACGCCGCCGAGGATCGTGCCCATCGCGTCGACGACGAGGACCTCGCGGGTGCGCTTCATGTTGCCGTGCTCGTCGGTCAGCCCGGCCTGGTTGGCGACGCCGACCATGGTGCCCATCGTGTCGAAGAAGTCGGCCAGCAGCAGGGTGAACAGCAGCATGACCACGGTGACGACGCCCGCGTTCGCCCAGCTGCCGAGCAGGTCGAAGTTGCCCACCAGGCTCAGGTCCGGCATGGAGACCAGGTCGCCGAGGGAGGTGGGGAGCGCGGGGACCGTGAGCGACCAGCCCGTCTCATCGACGACCGTGCCGTCCGGACCCACGCGCGGGCCGATGCCGCGCAGCACCTCCAGCGCGATGCCCAGGGCGGTCGCGAAGGCGATGCCGATGAGCAGGGCGCCCCTGACCCGGCGCACGATCAGCCCGATCGTCAGCAGCAGCCCCACCACGAACACCAGCACCGGCCAGCCGTCCAGGCCGTCCACACCGAGCTGCAGCGGGGTGCCCTCGCCCGGGCGCACGAAACCGGCGTTGACGAAGCCGATCAGGGCGAGGAACAGGCCCACACCGACGGAGATCGCGCACTTCAGGTCGCCGGGGATCATCGCGAACACGGCGGCCCGGAACCCGGTGAGGACCAGGACCAGCAGGATGACGCCCTCGATGATCAGCAGGCCCATGACGTCGGCCCAGGTCATCACGGGGGCCAGGACGTAGGCGACGATCGCATTGAGGCCCATGCCCGCCGCGATCGCGAACGGGTAGCGGCTGACGACTCCCATGAGCACGCACACGACGCCGGCGACCAGCGCGGTCACCGCCGCGACCTGAGGGATGCCCAGGGTGTCGCCGTTCTTGTCCGGCGCGGTGCCGATGATCAGCGGGTTGAGGACGACGATGTAGGCCATGGCGAAGAAGGTCGCCATGCCCCCGCGGACCTCCCGGGCGAAGTTCGATCCCCGGGCCGACACCTCGAAGTAGGAGTCGAGGCGCGCCTTGAACCCGCCGCCGTGCGCGGAGGGTGACTCTTCTGCTGTGGATCTGGACGGTGCGTTCACGCGGTTGAACCTGCCGTGTTCCGATTAAGTCGAGAAGTTCGCCCTGTTTTGGGCAAGTTACGAGGTCAGCGTAGTTGAAGCTTCGCACGACTTCGGCACCCGGCGGCGCCCCTGCATTCAGAGAAACCTACGAACACCCGGGTTTCGCTGCGGCGGGTGCGACCGGCCGATCGATTAGCCTGAAACCGTGCGTAAACCCCGTCAGCCCGACCCCGACGTCATGGAGAGTGACTACCGCGTACCCACGGCCATCGGCACCGTGGCGTGGGTGGTCGCCCTCGTCGTGCTGGTCGCGATGGGCGACGACCTGCCCGGCGACGAACGCTGGTGGATCTGGGTGTGCGTGGTCGGCATCGTCCTGGGCGTGTTCGCCTTCCTCTACATCCCCCGCCTGCTCCGCAAACGCCAGGAGGCCGAAGAACGCGGTGCGGCCAAGCGCCGCGAGCGCGAGGAGCAGCAGGGTCGACCCGCGCAGGACCCGGCGGGACCGGACTCCACGCGCCCCGACCACCCCTGAACAGGCATGATCGCCGACCCGCGCGATCCCCGATAATGGGCAGGTGTCTGAATCGCCGCACCTCTTCCCGCGCCGCCTCGCCGACCGCCTGCGCCGGACCCTGATCGACGCCGACTACACCGTCTCCGGCGTCCGCGACCGGCTCGGCGACACCGCCGCCCGTGCGCTCGCCCGCGAGCAGTTGGTGCCGGCCCTGCGCGCCACCGGCGGCGAGGAACGGCTGGGCATGCTGCTGCGCCTGTGGTGGCTGCAGGAGCCGATCCCGGAGAAGGCCGCACGCGGCATCCTCCCGGTCGAAGAACTCGTCGCCACCGGGCTGCTGGCCGTGCGCGGCGACGAGGTACGCGCCCTGGTGCACCTGAGCCCCTGGGAGATCGACGAGGGGCAGGGCGGCGACGCCGCGCCGCGCGCCGGCTACGTGGTCTCCGACCCGACCGTGCGCCCCGGCCAGGGCAGCCCCCACTCCGACCACGTGGTGGGCGCCGGCGGGGCCTCGGCCACCCTGTCGGAACTGATCGTGGACGGACCCGTGGACCGGGCGCTGGACCTCGGCACCGGCTGCGGTGTCCAGGCCCTGCACCTGGCCGGCCGCGCCTCCGAGGTCGTCGCGACCGACGTCAACCCGCGCGCCCTGCGCCTCGCCGAGATCAGCTGCGCCCTGTCCGGCCTGGACAACGTGCGCATGCGCGAGGGGTCGCTCTACACCCCGGTCACCGGGCAGCGGTTCGACCTGATCGTGTCCAACCCGCCGTTCGTCATCACCCCGGACTCGGCCCGCTACACCTACCGCGAGTCCGACCTCGACGGGGACGCGGTGTGCGCGGAGATCATCCGCCAGGCGCCCGACCACCTCACCGACGGCGGGTGGATCCAGATCCTGGCGAACTGGCTGCACGTCAAGGACGAGGACTGGCGCGACCGCGTGGGCGGATGGGTCACCGGCACCGGCTGCTCGGGCTGGGTGGTCCAACGCGATGTGCAGGACCCGGCGGAGTACGTGGAGCTGTGGCTGCGTGACTCCTGCGAGCACGGCACCCCCGAGTACACCCGACGCTACGACGCCTGGCTGGACTACTTCGAGCGGGAGGGCGTCACGGGTATCGGCTTCGGCTGGATCTCGGTGCGCAACGACGCCGCCCAGGACGCCGCCGTGCGCGTCGAGGAGCTACGCCACGAGATCGAGCAGCCGGTCGGCCGCTACCTGCCCGACGTGGTCGACGGCGCGATGACCGCGCGCCGCCTGACCGACGCGGCGCTGCTGTCGGCGCACGTCGCACTCGCACCCGACGTCGTCGAGGAGCGGATCGGCGTGCCCGGCGCGCCCGACCCGGAGAAGATCCTGCTGCGGCAGCGCGGCGGCCTGCGCCGAGTGGCCCAGGTCGGCACGGTCGAGGCCGCCCTGGCCAGCGTCTGCGACGGCACCATGCCGGTGGGGCCACTCCTGGACGCGATCGCCGAACTCACCGACCAGGATCCGGCGGCCGTCCGCGCCCGCACCCCCGACGTGCTGCGCTCCCTGATCACCGAGGGCTTCTTCCGCGTCGCCCGCTGACCCCGCCCCGCCCCGCCTCCGCACCGTTGATCTCGGAGATATCGGGGTGAAAACCGACGCTGAGACCGCGATATCTCCATCTCCGAGATCAACGGAAGGCGGGGTGCGGGCTCAGTCGAGGTCGGACTCGGCGAGCAGGGCGGGCGCCTCGGCAGGGGCGCGGAGGACGGCGGCGATGAGGTGGCGCTGCGGCCAGCGGTCGGCGGTCCAGCACAGGGCGCGGGCCAGGCCGTCGGTGGTGGAGGCGTGTAGGGAGCCGCCGGTGCACCGCCACTCCACGCCGACGCCGTCGACGAGGAGTTCGTCGTGGTGCAGGTAGGTGTGCACCTCCGCGTCGAGGAAGAGGGCGACCTCCTCTGGCACCGGGCGGATCTCGCCCGCCGAGGTGACGCTGCCCGCGACCACCTCGCTGGCCAGGGCGATGTCCAGGACGTCGGCCATCGCGACCGCGTGCTCGGCCGGGACGAGGACGACGGGCCGGTCCGCCAGGAGCGGCAGCAGGTCGGGCGCGTCGACGACCGCGGTCTCCTCCGGGTCGGCGACCACGATCGCGCCGCCGCGCACCGCCCGCACCCGCTCGGGCGGGGAAACGTGGTCGGGGTCGACCGTGGCGATCGCCGTCCAGATCTCGCGCAGTGCCTGCCGCTCGACATGGCGCTTCGGGTCGGCCAGGCGTTCCAGCAGGTCGTCGGGGCCGTCCGGTTCGGCCATCAGCCCCTCCAAGCCGGCCCGGACGCCGATCGCCCTGGCGAAGGCCGGGTCCAGGCCGTCGGGGGCGGGGTCGTACAGCCCCTGCAGGGCGGGGTCGGCGTCGCGGGTACGCAGCTCCACCGGGCAGCGCCCGTCGAGCAGCGCGCCGGTGCGCAGCCACCAGGCCGTGTAGGAGGGGATGTCGACCACCCGGCCGTCGGCGCCCAGCACCCGGGCCGGTTCGGTCACCGCGGCGCGGGTGCCCGGCCCGGCCAGCAGCTCCAGCGCCTGCGGCCAGCGGTCCTCACGGACGAACTCCAGGTCGGCGACGCCGACGAGCTCGGGCACGACCGGCGGGACGTCGGTGCCGCCCACCCGCTCGGCGGCCTCCTCCGCCCACTCCTCCAGGCCGTCCAGCGGAAGGTCGCCGTGGTCGAGCGCCCCGCCCAGGGTGATGTCCTCGGCCCGCACGAGGTGGAAGGAGTCGAGCACGCCGACGGCGCGCAGCGCGTCGGACCCGTGGCGCGCCACCGCTTCGGCGGCGACGACCCCGAAGGGCGCGTCGTCGGTGAGGATGTCCAGCAGCGGGCTGTCGGGCAGCAGCAGCTCACCGGCGACCGAGTAGCCGCCCTCGTCGTCCGGGAGGGCGAGCTCGGCCAGCCAGGGTTCGTCGGCACTGGTGATCCCTGCCGCCGTCACCAGTTCGAGTACGGCGGCCGCGATCGCCTCGGGGTCGTCGGCCTCCAGGGAGTTCTCCACGGCGGCGCGCGTCTGCGCGTCGGTGAGCACCGCGGCCTCGTTGGCCTCGACGGCGCCGAGCCGGGTCAGCAGCGGGTCGACGGCCTCGGGGTGCACGATGCGCAGGCCGAGCGGGTCCAGGGTGTGCCGGTCGGCCCCGACGGCCTCCTCGGCGCCGTACAGGTCGGAGAGGTCGCCGACGGGGACGAGCAGCGAGCGCGGACCGCGCACCCGTCGGCCGTCGGCCAGCGGAACCGGCAGCGCCCCCAGGTCGCCCAGGTCGGCGCCCTGCCGCCCGGCGGCGCGCAGTGCCGCGTACAGCCGCGCCCACCAGCTCGGTTCGCGGTCGAGGTCGGCGAGCAGGTCGGCGAGTTCGGCAAGGCCGACGCGGCGCACCCGCAGCTGGGTCAGGCCGGGGTGGCGCGGGTTCCAGTGGCCGGGGAGCGCGGTGCGCACCAGTTCGCCGACCACGGCGGTGACCTCCGTACCGCCTTCCAAGAGGACGGCGTCGCGCGGGCGCACGGGTTCGCCCTCGCTGGTGCGGAGGAAGGGGGTGTCGGGCAGGGTCTTGGCGACATGGGCGCGGAATCCGGCGTCGAACTCGCTGCGGCCCAGTGCGGCGGCGGGGACGAGGTCCAGGGCGGCGCGGGCGTCGAAGGCGCAGAGCAGTTCGCAGTAGGCCTCGGCCGCCTCGCCGGTGAGCATCTCGGTGGCCGGGCCGGGGGCGATGCGGCGGCGGTCGGGCGAGAGCGGGAAGGTCCCGATGAGCAGGGCGGGCAGGTCGAGCCCGTCGTCGCTGGGGGTGGGCGCGTGCACGACCCGCCGCACCCCGGCGGGGAGGTCGGCGACGTGGCCGTCGGGGGTCACGGCGGCGGCCCAGGTCAGCGTCCAGTCGAGGCGGGCGCGCTCCTCGGTGGGGCGGTCGGCGAGCAGGGACGGCTCGGCGCGGCCGGTGCGGGTGGCGGTGCGCCAGCGGGTGGCGTGCTCCCCGGCGCCGTCGCGGACGCGGGTCAGCACCTCGCCCGGTGCCGTGCCGGGCTCGGTCTCGCGGGTGAGCACGCGCTCGCCGTCCCCGGTCTCGATGCGCACCTCGGCGAGGTCGGGGAGGGCCAGCAGCAGGGCCTCGCCGGTCTCTGCCAGCTGGGCGGCGAGCCGGTCGCGGGCGTCGTCGTCGCGCAGCACGAGGGTGGCGGCGGTGTCGTATCCCTCGGGGACGACGGCGTCGCAGCCGAAGGGGAGCCGGAGCAGCGGCACCTGCTCGCCGCGCCGCTCGAACTCCTCTGCGAGCCCGGTGCGGGCGCGGCCGGGTTCGAGGAGGAGGGCGCGGACCTCTGTACGGGCCTGGTCGCGGTCGAAGCGGACCGCTCCGTCACGGGAGGCCACGGTGACGTCGTCGCTGACGGCGACCACGGCGGAGAAACCGACGCCGAAGCGCCCGGTGGCGGACTCGGCACCGGTTTCGTCGCGTTTGGCCGAGGCGCGCAGCGTGGCCAGGGACTCCACCCCGGCGGCGGTGAGCGGGGCGCCGGTGTTGGCCGCGGTGAACCGGTGGTCGCCCAACCGCAGCAGGAGGCGGCCGGGCGTGCCGGCGCGGCGGGCGGCGTCGGCGGCGTTCTGCGCGAGTTCCACGACGACGCGGTCGCGGTAGCCGCCGAGCGCGTAGTCTTCCTCGGCGTTGGCGTCCTCGCGGAAGCGCGACGGTGCGTCGGCCCAGCCATCGAGGACACGTCGGCGAAGTTCGGCGGTGCCGAACGGGTCGTCCGATGTCCGGGACATGAATCAACCTCTTAAGAGTCGGTGCGGCACTACGGTACGCGACCGATGGGGCGTTCTCGAAAGAGGTTTCGGCCCGAGGATGCGCGGGTGGGCGGGTGCTCAGCTCTCCGAGGAGACCAGCTCCAGCTCGGTGGTGTCGTCGAAGACGATGTGGTCGTAGCCCAGCTCGTCGACGACGGGCGCGGCGGGGTCGGGGCGGGGGGCGGGTCGCGCGGCCTCGGAGTGGGCGCCGCAGCCGTGGTCGAGCGAGACGACCCTGCCGTCGTCGGGCGCGAACTCGTTGGTGCAGACCCCGAACATCTGCCGCAGCTCACCGGCGAGCGGGGTCATGAAGCCGCAGGTGGCGCACTTGGCCGGGGCGGAGGAGGCGATCGGGCTGCGCGGCCCGGCGTCGCCGTTGTACCAGCGCTCGGCGGCGGACTCACGGCCGTGCTCCGACAGGACGCGCACCCGGCCCAGGCCGAGCTCCCAGACCATCTGGTGGTCGGCGCCCTCCTCGTCGAGTTCGTCCTCGGGCACCTGGGCGTAGCCGGGCATCAGGCGCGGGTCGTCGGCCTCGGTGGGCAGCAGGTCGCCGACGCCGAGGTCACCCGGGCGCAGGCGCTCCTTCCAGGGCACCCACTCCGGAGCGATCAGTGCCTCGGCACCGGGGAGCAGCACGGCTTCGTTGACCGTGACGGTCTTGGCGCGCGAGGCGCGGACCACGGTCACCGCGTAGTTCCAGCCGGGGTAGGCAGGGTCGAGGCAGTCGAAGACATGGGTGACGAGGCGGTCACCCTCGACCTGCGCGGCGAGGTGTTCGCCGACCCACTCCGGGCGCCCGATCTCGGCGGCCACGGAGCGGGCCATGTCGACCGCTTCGATACAGGCCTTGTCTGGTGTGGGAGAACGACGGCTACGGCTCACGGTTCCATTTTCGCTGATTGCGGCTACCGACTTGACCATGACACCGATCGATAGTCGACCGTTACGTCGGCTTGGGGGCGTCATGGCACGCCCCGCCGCCGAAAAAGTGGCGGGGGTCACCGCCGGGATCGGGCTGACGGCGCTCCGGCCGCGGGGTGGGGTGGGGGTCGGGTCCGGGCGTGCGTCGGCGTGTCGGCCGCCTTCCGCCGTGCCCGACCCGCCGCGGCCGAAGGCTCCGTCAGCCCGTGGGGGTCAGGCCTCCAGGTCGTCGGCGACGACGCGGAGGACCTGGGCGATCTTCGCCGCTTCGCGGCGCTCGGGGTGCTTGCCCCGGCGGTAGGAGGTGGAGACGCCGTCGAGGAGCTTGATGAGGTCCTCGACGATGACCACCATCTCGTCCGGCTTCTTACGGAGGGTCTTGGAGACCGACCGGGGTGCGTCGAGGAGTTTCACCTGGAGCGCTTGGGCTCCCTTGCGGCCTTCGACGACACCGAATTCCACGCGCTGCCCGGGGCGCAGGGAGGTGGCCCCTTGCGGCAGCGCGGAGGAATGCACGAAGACCTCACCGCCGTCATCTCGGGTGAGAAAACCGAAACCCTTGTCGCTGTCGTACCACTTGACCTTGCCGGTGGGCACGTGTGTGACCTCACGCTCTCGCCGTCGGACCAATGAGAAGGAGGCCGTGCGGGATCGGCCGCGTTCAGCACCGAATGTCCGCTTGGCCTCCTTGCCCCCTATCTTCCCATAGGGGCCTTTTAAGGCTAGTGCCCACGGAGCGTATCGAGCGAGAGACTTACTAGCGCGAAAAGCCGCAAACCACCACAAAGAAACGGACGGGTTCGGCCGAATCCGGCCATCCTCAGTGTGACGGCGCGTCCGCGCGATCGAACATACGAGAGGCCCGGACGCGGATCTCCGGGCCTCTCCATTGACAACGATCCCCGTCGCCGCTGGTTGCGGAGTTATGGGACGGGACCCGGCGGGACCAGGATGCCGCCAATGCCGATGACGCCGAGCGCCGATGTCGCCGCATGAGCGTCGATCGCGCCCGCAACCCGGACCAAACCGGAACGGAACGCATGGACATCATTACCCGACGTCTCACCTGTCACTCTTAGAAATGCGCAGGTCAACCACGATATTCCAGAGGATTTGCCGGGCGATGACCCAAGGGTGCTACGACGCATCGACGCCCCGGAGCAGCCGCACGGCCAGATACAGCCCGCACGCCACCGCCGCTACACGCAATCCGATCACCCCCGTGCTCAGCAGCGACCCCATGATCACCTGGTCCACGTAGGGCGCCTCGCCCTGCCACAGCACCATGCCCACCACCGTCGCGGCGATCGGCACCGCCACCGCGATCCACTGGTCGCGGCGCGCCCACACCCGGCTCAGCACCACCAGCACCGCGCCGACCGGCCACAGCAGCGAAATCGCGCCGATCAGGCCCGTGCACAGATAGATGACGACGGTGAACGCCTCGGCAGGGTTGTGCCGCACCCGGTCGAACGGCCCCGGCCCCGTGCCGCCGTTCGCGCGCCGCCGCCGGGCGGAGCGGCCACTCGACGCACCGCGCAGCAACCCGCGGTCCGGCCCACCGCGCCACGGCGGCGGCTCCCGGTGGACCCGGTGCTCGGGCATCGGCCGCTTGGACCCCGCCCAGAGCACCTGATCGCCGTCCCCGTCGCCACCGCCGCCGGCACCGTTCCCGTTCCCACCGGCCGTGCCGTTGCCGTTTCCGGCTCCGTTTCCGTTCCCGTCCTCCCGACAGGCTCGGTCGACCACGTCCTCCGGGTCACCGAACTGGCGCAGGACCTTCCGCACCTCCTCCGGGCTACGCGCCCCGGCCGCGGCACATGCCGCGTTGATCCGCGAGCGCAGGTCGCCGATGAACGCGACACGCCGCCGATGGGGGAGCCGCCCGTAGGCGGCTTCACCGACATCCGCGAGGTACGCCAGCACCACCTGTTCCGCACGCTCCGGCTCAGTCATACGCCTCATGGTGCCCCAAGATCGCCCATTCTCCGGGGGAAACTCAAGTGCCCATCGGCGCCCTCGCCGCCCCACCGGCCCAGGGTTCCGGTCCGCACCGCGGGCGGCCCGCCCCACGCGCCCCACGGGCGGGACACCCGGTCCGCACCGCCGGGTCGCGGCCCCGCGCATGGCATAGCGTGAAGAGCGATGATCGACGACGCCGATACGGGGCGCTCGGCCGACGGGCGGCTCCCCACCTTCACCTCGTGGCTGCGGGACCGCTCCGACACCGAGCTGGCCGCTCTGTTCGAAGCGCGCCCCGACCTCATCACCCCGGTCCCCGCCGACATCGGCGCGCTGGCCGCACGCGCCGCTTCCCGACCCGCCGTCCTGCGCGTCCTCGACCGGCTCGACCGCTTCACCCTCAACGTCCTCGAAGGCCTGGTCGCACTCGGCGACGACCGTGCGGGCACCGCCCCCGGCGTCGACCGCGACCGGCTCGCCGCCGCGCTGAACGCACCCGGCAAGCGGCTCGACGAGGCACTGGCCACCCTGCACCGCACCGCCCTGGTGTGGGAGGACGGCGCACGGCTCCGCCCCCTCACCGTGCTGCGCGACATCCTCACCCGGCCGGCCGGGCTCGGCCCGCCGCTGCGCCACCTGCTCGCCGGGCGGCCCGCCGACCGGTTGGACCGGCTCGCGGCCACCCTCGGCCTGCCCACCGGCCACACCGGCGCCGGCGACCCGGCCTCGCGCATCGCCGCGGCCGCCACCCCCGATCGGATCACCGAGCTCATCGCCGACGCCGGAGCACGCGCCCGCGAGGTACTGGACCGGCTCGCGTGGGGACCCCCGGACGGCACGGTGTCATCGGCGGCCTCCCGCGACGTGGACGCGGCCACCGCCGCCTCCCCCGTCGACCGCCTGCTCGCCCGCGGTCTGCTGGTCGCCACCGGGCCCGACACCGTCACCCTCCCTCGGGAGGTGGGGCTGGCGCTGCGCGAGGGGCGGCCGTTCCACCCGATCGAAGCCGACCCGCCGCCGCTCACCGGCCCCCCGATCGACCCCGACCGCGCCACACGGGCCGCAGCCGGCCAGGCGTTCACCGTGATCCGCTCGGTCGAGGAACTGCTGGAGCGCTGGGCCGAGGACCCGCCGGGCGTGCTGCGCAACGGCGGCCTGGGCGTCCGCGACCTGCGCCGGGCCGCCCAGAGCCTGGACACCGACGAGCCGACCGCCGCGCTGCTCATCGAGACCGCGCACGCCGCCGGGCTGCTGGCCGCCGACGCCGAGGTGGGCGGTGAGTGGCTGCCCACCCCCGGCTACGACCTGTGGCGCCGCTCCGCACCCGAACGGCGCTGGCTGCGGCTGGCCGAGGCGTGGCTCCGCTCCACCCGGGTGGCCGGGCTGAGCGCGTCGGCGGACGCCCGCGGCCGGTCGCGCAACGTCCTCGGTGAGGGCCTGGACCGCCGCTCGGCCCCCGAGGTCCGCCGCGACGTCCTGCACGCGCTCGCCGCCGCCCCCGAGGAGACCGCACCCACCCCCGACGCGGTGACCGCGTACCTGGCCTGGCTGCGCCCGCGCCGCCAGAGCCCGGCCACGGCCGGCCTCATCGACATCACCCTGCGGGAGGCGGCACTGCTCGGCTGCACCGGGCGCGGTGCCATCGCCCCGCACACGCGGGCGCTGCTGGAGGAGGCCGCCGACCAGGACACCCCCGTCGCCGAGCGGGACCACTCGCGCGCCGCCGACCTGCTCGGCGCCGAGCTGCCCGCCCCGCTGGAGCACATCCTGGTCCAGGGCGACCTCACCGCCGTGGCCCCCGGCCCCCTCGTCTGGGACCTGGCCCGGGAGCTGGCGCTGGCCGCCGACGTCGAGTCGACCGGCGGCGCCACCGTGTACCGGTTCACCGACGCCTCCATCCGCCGCGCCCTGGACGCGGGGCGCGGTGCCGCCGACATCACCGCTCTGCTGGAGCGCCACTCCCAGACCCCGCTGCCCCAGGCGCTGCGCTACCTCATCGACGACGTCGCCCGCCGGCACGGCCGGCTGCGCGTCGGCACCGCGTCGAGCTACCTGCGCTGCGACGAGCCGACGGTGCTCGACGAACTGCTCGGCGACCGCCGCACCGCCGACCTGATGCTGGTACGGCTGGCGCCCACCGTCGTGGCCTCCCGCACGGCCCGCGCGACCCTGCTGGACCGGCTGACCGATCTGGGCTACCACCCGGTGCCCGAGGACACCACCGGCGCGGTGCGGCTGAGCGGGCCGGAGGAACGCCGGGCGGAGGACCGCCGGCCGGCCCGCGAGTTCGACGAGCCCGCACCCGTGGGCCCCGCACTGCGGATGGCCGCGGTGCGGGCGGTGCGGGCCGGGGACGAGGCCGCGACGGCGGTGCGCCGCCCCGTCCCGGCTCCGGACGCCGCTCCCCCGCGCTCCGCCACCTCCGCCACGCTCGCCGCGCTCACGGCCGCCACGGAGCAGGGGCGCCGCGTGTGGATCGGCTACCTGGACACCGACGGCCGCGCGAGCAGCCGCATCGTGGAACCCGCCCGGATCGACGGGGGCTACATGACGGGCTACGACGCGACGCGCGCCGCGGTGCACCGGTTCGCCGTCCACCGCATCACCGGCGTGGCCGACCTGGACACCTGACCCTCCCCGCGCCCTTCTTCCATTGATCGACCGGATATCGACCGAATTCTCGCCGGTATTCGGTCGATCTCCCCGAGATCATCGGAGAATCCGGGGATCCGGCATTGGGGGAAGGGCGGTCGTTGCGTAGGTTGAGCCTGGCGCCGAGGGCGGTACACATGGGGGCGGCGCCGTGGCCGACGGATTCGCGGAGTAGGGACGGGACGACATCGATGAGCAACCAGTCGCTGCCGCCGGGGGCCTCCTCACCCCGGGACGACGACCGGCCGGACCGGGCGCGCGGCCGCGGGCACGAGGCTGTGTCGGCGGTGCGGGACGACGGTCGAGCGCATCGGCCGACGGCGGGGGGCGGGGCGAGCAGCTCCACCATGGCCCTCATCCTGCACGCCATGACGTTCCTGTGCTGCGCCAACTGGATCTTCGGCGTGATCGGGATCGTGTTCGCGGTCCGCGCGGCGCACAAGCGCGACCAGGGCCGCTACCTGGAGGCCGAGACGCTGACCCGCTACTCCTGGTACTGCCTGGGGGCCGCGGCCGTCATGTTCACGGTCATGCTGGTGCTGTCCCTGTGGATCCTCACCCAGGCGGGCTCCTGGGTGGAGGGCATCGCCCCGGTGCCCAACTGGTAAGCGGCTACCCTTCGTTGATCTCGGGGATATCGGGGTAAAAATCGGCCGTGAGACCCCGATATCTCCGAGATCAACGAAGGGACGGGGAGCGGAGGGAGACGATGGACGAGCAGTGGCCGCGGGTGCCGCGGTACTGGGACGCCCCTGCGGGGGCGGGGCCGTGGGACCGGGCCGACCGGAGCGGTGGCCACCCCGGCGGCGGCAACGGGTCCGGGTCCGGCGCCTGGGCGCCCCCGGCCGCACCTCCCGCGGCGCCGGCACCGCTGCCGCCGTCCGCGGCGTACCCGGGATACCCGGCGCCCCCCTGGCCTGCCGCCCACCCGGCGCACGCCCACCCCCGCTTCGAGCCGCCGGGCGTCCCCGCGGCGCCGCATTGCCACGGTCCGGCTCCGTGCGGCCCTCCGGCCCGCGTGGGGAGCGCCGTGGCCGCCCTCGTCGGCGCGATCCTCACCCTGGTGTTCCCGATATTCTTCCTCGTGGTCGGTGAGCCCCTGCTCTTCCTGCTGATGAACATCCCGGGCATCGTCCTGGGGATCCTGGGGCTGACCAAGACCGCCGACCCCGCCGAGGTCGAACGCTCCATCGGACACACCTGGGCGTGCACGCTCGCCTACATCGCCCTGGTGGTCATCATCGCCTCCTGGATGTTCGCCCCCGTCGGTACGGTGTGAGGCCCCACCTCTGGCCGGAATCGGCCGCAGCCGCCCGCAACCGGTCGGCCCTCTTCACCGTCGAAGTACGACCGGGTGCGCAAGCGCGGCCCGCCCCTGACGATCCCCGGAGGTTGCACGACGATGAGCGCACAGTGGCCCGACCCCCAACAGGGGCACTGGAACAGGCCGACCGGCGGCTATGAGCCGCAGGCGGGCGGCCAGCCCGGCACGGGGTGGGGGCAGGCCTCTCCACACCCCGCCTACCCGCCGCCCTACATGCCCGGCTACCCAGCGCCCTACCCCGGTGGCGGGCCGGTCGAGGAGCCGCCGAGCACCGGCGGCCTGGTCGGCGCCATGATCGTCGCGGTCGTGACCGCCATGCTCTGCAGCGGCACCAACCTCGTCGGAATCGTCCTCGGCGCGATCGCCCTGGCCAAGCGCACCTCGGAGCCCGCTGAGGCCCGCAAACTCACCAAGTACACGTGGATCTGCAACTGGATTCACATCGGCATCCTCCTGCTCGTCATCGGATTCTTCGCCGTCGTGATCGCCTTCGCCTGACCCCCGGTCGTCCCGCCCGGGGCCGGGGGCCGGATCACAGGGCGTCGACGGCGTCGCGCAGCACGGCGTGCGCGGCCTCCGTGGTCATCACCCCGGCGAGCCATCGGGCACCGACCCCCTCGACCAGGGCGGTCAGCCGCTCCGCCGTCGTCTCCGGGTCCGTTCCGGCGGGGATGCTGCCGTCGCGTCGGCCGTCGCGGATGATCTCGGCCAGGTCGGCGTTCCATCGGCGGGTGGACTCCGCGACGAGGGGACGCAGCGACTCGTCGAAGACGGCCGCCGCGCACATCTCGCCCCAGACCGCGGAGTTCGCGCGGACTTCGGGGGTGTCCTGGACCTCCCGGAGGACGACCTCGCGCAGGAGGTCGGCGGCGGGGCGGTCCCACCCGTCCCCGTCCCCGTCCCCGCCGGCCAGCGGATCGGTGTAGCGGTCGGCGCGCTCGTTCACGTGGGCCATGGCCCCGGCCAGCAGGCCGCGCCGGTTCTTGAAGTGGTAGTAGATGAGCGCGGTGGAGGTCCCCGCCTCCTCGGCGACCTGCTCCACGCGCAGCCCGCGGACCCCGCGCCGCGCGATCACCCTGCAGGTCGCGTCGAGCAGGGCCCGCCGCTTATCCGACTTGTCCAGCTTGTCCGATGCGTCGTTCACGGTTCCATCCTTACCGGACCGCACCCCCGCCGCGACCGCGGCCAACGGCCGGGGGCCGCGGTGCGGCAGGGGTGCGGCAGGGGTGCGGCGGCGAGGTCAGCGGTCGGACACCGGGAGCTGCTGGGTGGAGCAGTGGATGCCCCCACCGCCTTCGGCCAGGGAGTCGATCCGCACCTGGCGGACCTCCCGGTCCGCGTGCAGGTCCCCGATGATCCCGGCGGCGCGGTCGTCGGCCTCCCGGTCACCGAAGGCGGGCATGACGACCGCGCCGTTGGCGACGTAGTAGTTGATGTACGACGGCAGGAACGCCTCGCCCACATCGCCGATCCGGCGCGGGTCGGCCTCGGGGAGGTCGATGACGTCCGGCCTCCGCCCCTCGGCGTCGGCGGCCTCGGACAGCACTGCGAACGCCTCGTCCTCACAGCGCGTCCACACCTCGTCGGACGCGTCGGGCACGGAGCGGTTCAGCAGTACGACACCCGGCCGCGCGAACCTGGCGAGGCTGTCGATGTGCGCGTCGGTGACATCCGCGCCCGCGACCCCGGCGAGCCACACGACCGTGCGCACACCCAGGACACGGCGCAGTTCCGCCTCGATCTCGTCCCGGCTCATGCCCGGGTTGCGGTTGGGGTTGACCCAGGAGCTCTCGGTGGCCATCAGCGTGCCCTCACCGTCGATCTCGATGGCACCGCCCTCACCGACGATGGACGCCCGCACCCGGGGGACGCCGATCTCCTCCAGCAGCCGACGCGCGACCGCGCCGTCGTCGTCGTGGTCCTGCTTGCCGCCCCAGCCGTTGAACCCGAAGTCGATTCCGACGAGGCCGTCGGAGCCATGGACGAAGGTCGGACCGCTGTCGCGGACCCAGAGGTCGTCCACGGGCAGGGGCAGGACCTCCACGCCCGAGCCGCAGGCCCGCCGCGCGTCGTCCGCCTGCTCGGGGCGGGCGAGCATGGTCACCGGCTCGAAGTCGGCGATCGCGCGGGCGATGCGGGCGATGTCGGCGCGGACGCCGGGGATCAGCTCCTCCCAGTACGGCGCGCCGGCCGGCCAGGCCATGAACGTCCGCTCGTGCGGCGTCCGCTCGGAGGGCATGGTGTACGCGGCGTCGCCGGCGCCGCCCCCCGTGGTTCCACTGTTGTCGGCCGGCATTGCGGCTCCCCTTTCCCCGTCGGACCCCGCGCACCCGCCGAGGAGCACGGCGCCCCCGGCAAGTGCTCCGAAACGCAGCAGGTCACGGCGCGGCGGTGCGAAGTCCGGCATGTTCACTTCCCCTTTCGGCGTCCGGACGCTCCGGACATCCTGACTGAATTTTCAGTCAGGATCGAGTGTATACGCTTCCCGGGGTGGCGCAACCCTGTCGCGCGCATACCCTGGGTGACGGGCCCGGCCCGCGACGTGCGCACACCGCACCGAGGTCGCCCCGCCCCTTCCGATCACCTCTGCGAGGTACGCGTGTCCTGCCTGATCGTCCAGTCCGACAAGACCCTGCTGCTCGAAGTCGACCACGACCTGGCCGACGCGTGCCGACGCGCCATCGCGCCCTTCGCCGAGCTGGAACGGGCACCCGAGCACGTGCACACCTACCGGATCACCCCGCTGGCGCTGTGGAACGCGCGCGCCGCCGGGCACGACGCCGAGCAGGTCGTCGACGCCCTGATCGAGTACGCGCGCTACCCCGTCCCGCACTCGCTGCTGGTCGACATCGCCGAGACGATGGACCGCTACGGGCGGCTGCGGCTGCTCTCCCACCCCGCCCACGGACTGGTGCTGCACGCCCTGGACCAGGCGGTGCTGGAGGAGGTCGTACGCGCCAGGAAGATCAAGGGCATGCTCGGCGAGCGGATCGAGCCCGACACCGTGGCCGTGCACCCCAGCGAGCGCGGAAACCTCAAGCAGGCCCTTCTCAAGCTGGGCTGGCCGGCCGAGGACGGCGCCGGGTACGTCGACGGCGAAGCCCACGCCATCGGCCTCGCCGAAGACGGCTGGACACTGCGCGACTACCAGCGCGAGGCGGCCGACGGCTTCCACTCCGGCGGGTCGGGCGTCGTGGTGCTTCCCTGCGGCGCCGGGAAGACGCTCGTCGGCGCGGCGGCCATGTCGCTGGCCAAGGCCACCACGCTGATCCTCGTCACCAACACCGTCTCGGTGCACCAGTGGCGCGACGAACTGCTGCGGCGCACCACGCTCACCGAGGACGAGATCGGTGAGTACTCCGGCACCCGCAAGGAGGTCCGGCCGGTCACCATCGCCACCTACCAGGTGATGGCGGCACGCAGGAAGGGCGTCTACAGCCACCTGGAGCTGTTCGACGCGCGCGACTGGGGCCTGATCATCTACGACGAGGTGCACCTGCTCCCGGCCCCGATCTTCCGGATGACCGCCGACCTGCAGGCACGCCGCCGCCTCGGCCTGACCGCCACGCTGGTGCGCGAGGACGGCCGCGAGGGCGACGTGTTCTCGCTGATCGGCCCCAAGCGCTACGACGCGCCGTGGAAGGAGATGGAGAACCAGGGCTGGATCGCCCCGGCCGAATGTGTGGAGGTCCGGGTCGACCTCGCGGAATCCGAGCGGCTGGCCTACGCGACCGCCGAACCCGAGGACAAGTACCGGTTCTGCTCCTCCACCTCCGCCAAGACGGCGGTGGTCCGGGAGCTGGTGCGGCGGCACGAGGGCGAGCAGACCCTCGTCATCGGCTCCTACATCGACCAGCTCGACGAACTCGGCGCGGAGCTCGACGCGCCGGTGATCAAAGGCGAGACACGGGTGAAGGAGCGCGAACGGCTGTTCGACGCGTTCCGCGCCGGGGAACTCCGCACCCTGGTGGTGTCCAAGGTCGCCAACTTCTCGATCGACCTGCCCGAGGCCGGGGTGGCCATCCAGGTGTCGGGGTCGTTCGGCTCCCGCCAGGAGGAGGCGCAGCGGCTCGGCCGACTGCTGCGCCCCAAGTCCGACGCACGCAGCGCCCGCTTCTACGCGGTCGTCGCCCGCGACACCCTCGACCAGGACTACGCGGCACACCGCCAACGTTTCCTCGCCGAGCAGGGCTACGCCTATCGGATCATGGACGCCGGAGACGTCCTCGCCGGCGAGGAGATCTGACCGCGCGCGGGCCCGCGCGCCCGGACGGCCGCAGCACCGGCGGGATCAGCCCGGCGGGGCCACCCGGCGGGGTCAGAACGAGGGCAGCCCGCCCAGCACGTAAGTGAACCCGGCGACGCCCCAGGCGATGAGGGCGTAGACGAGCGTCCGCGCGCGCAGCTCGGAGTTCCTGCGCATCGCGGGTGTGACGAAGGCGGCGACCATGAGGATCATCGCGAGCATCGCGGGGATCAGCGACGCCACGGCGAAGAGCTGCATCTGCGCGACGCACTCGGTGTAGTTGTCGCCGCTCAGCTCGCCACAGAACAACGGTTCTCCCGGTTCGAGGGTCGAAGGGCCCCGGTCGGCCGCCCGGTGGACGGCACCATATCGACGGTACCGTTTCGGCGGTGTGATCGGCGCCGATGCGTTCTGCGGGTGCGCCCGCCCTTTACAGTCCGCCGGTGCGCGCCGCATCGTGGAAGGTCCGGAGCCATCCTGGAGGTACCCCCATGGCCGACCATCCCGTACCCGCGCCCGCCGAACCCTACCGCGACGGCTTCCACTCCCTGCGTTCGGGCGGACTGAACTGGGGCTCCCTGCCACTGCGGCTGTTCGCGAAAGGCAACGCGAAGTTCTGGGACCCCGCCGACATCGACCTGAGCCGCGACGCCGAGGACTGGCAGGCGCTCAGCGGCGAGACCAGGACCCGCGTCCTGCGCCTGTGCGCGCAGTTCGTGGCCGGCGAGGAGGCCGTCACCTCCGACATCCGGCCGTTCATCGGTGCGATGGCCGCCGAAGGGCGCATCGGCGACGAGATGTACCTGACCCAGTTCGCGTTCGAGGAGGCCAGGCACGTCCAGGCCTTCCGGTTGTGGTTGGACGCGCTGGGGGTGACCGACGACCTGCATGCCTATGTCGACGCCAACCCCGGCTACTGCGCGCTGTTCTACGAGGAGCTCCCCGGGGCGCTGCGAGCCCTGGAGCGCGACCCCAGCCCCCGCAACCAGGTCCGCGCGTCGGTCACCTACAACCACGTCATCGAGGGCTCGCTGGCGCTGACCGGCTACTACGCCTGGAACCACCTGTGCCGGGCGCGCGGCATCTTCCCCGGGATGCGCAGGATCATCCGGCACATCGGCGACGACGAGCGCCGCCACATGGCGTGGGGCACCTTCACGTGCCGGCGCCACGTGGCCGCCGACGACGCCAACTGGCAGGTGATCGCCGACCGGCTGGAAGAGCTGATGCCGCACCTGATCAAGACGGTCGGGCGCCGCGCGGAGGAGATCGTCGGCCCGGAGGAGCAGAGGTACGAGCTGCCCGACGGCGAACTGCAGCGCTACGCCGACGACCGGGCCCGGCGCCGCCTGGGCGCCATCGAGACCGCCCGCGGGGTCCCGCTCTCCCGCATCGACACCGACGCCTCACCGGAGGAACTGGAGGAGCGCTTCGGCGAGGAGGACCGGGCCGTGATGGAAGGGCTGGCCGGGCCGGGCTGACGGCGTCGCAACCGCCCCATCCGACGTGCCAGGGGGCGGTCGGAGCGGTCGTCTAGGGTGTTCGCCATGGGAACACCAGTGCCATCCGCTTCGCCCGCGCCGGTCATCGACGCCATCGCGTGGGTACACGTGCGCGACGGGCGCCTGCTGTGCGCGCGGACGCACGGCCGGGAGCTCTTCTACCTGCCCGGCGGCAAGCCGGAGCCCGGGGAGAGCCC